>JBOFVL010000036.1:0-410220 GCA_051653085.1 Afipia sp.
AGTACATGACCGATGAATTGCAGGCGCTGTGCTTCGTCGCCGGTGCGAACTCGATCTTCATCGGCGACGTGCTGCTGACCACGAAGAATCCGCAGACCGAACGCGACGCCAACCTGCTGGATCGTCTCGGCATCAAGTCTCTTCTCTGCAAGTGAAACGGGATATGAAATGTATCCGGTTTGCTGTCGGACGAGCGCTAGGTGTTCGTGTTGGTTGCTCGATAGGGGCTATTGCGGAGTTACATCGGCCCGGGTGAGACACGACGAACACAGCAAACGCCGACAAGATGCCTGGCTATCTCACAGCTTTGCATGCGCTTGAGGATGTTTGCGGGCCGTGGGCCTTCAGCTCCCATAGGTATAGATATGGCCCTGAATAATTATTCAGGACAGGCGAGCGCGTCTCGCATGAGACATGCTTCCGCTGCCGCGCTTGAGATCGGCGCGCTGGATCTGGATCGACAGAGTTTGAAGAACGAGTATTGGAACTGAAGGATAACAACTATTGACCTGAAGGTGTGCGACGGAGGTTATCTCGCGAGCATTAGCCAAAGCCGAGGTGCGTTGGTGATATCATAAGAACCAGCATTGAATTTCGCAAACGCGTTTCACGGAAGAGTCTATTCAGTTCACGCAATCGTTTCTTAGTTGAAGGAAGCTCTTCATGGGTTCAAATGCCATAGTCACGCGTGTTACCATCGTTGGTGGCGGATTCACGGGCGCCAGCGCCGCTGTTCAGCTCGTCCGTGCCAGCCCGGTCGCGATCGAGATCACGGTTATTGAGCCAAGGACAAGCGTCGGCAATGGTCTTGCCTACTCGACGGATGATCAAGATCATCGCCTCAATGCTCCGATGGAAGGGCATCTCGTTGATCCATCGGACCCCGCAGCACTTCAGCGCTGGTGTAAGAAACACCAGATCGCAGAGAACGGAGGACGCTCTTGGCAGGACCTTGTCGGGTGGCCAGCAGCAGATGCCGCGGCACTCCACGCGCAGCTGGTCTGGGCCAGACCTTTGGGCTCTGATACCCGGTCGCTGCCGCTAGGTGAGTCGCGCCGCCGCCCGCAGCTCCATTGTGAGCGTTGAGTTGAGCGTAGTTGAACGCCGTAAAGAAAATCATCACGCCCCGAATACCTTGCGCTCCTGAACATGGGATTGCAAAGAGTTGCATCCGCGTTGCCGTTCAGGAACAGCCGCACGGTGCTCAAGCCGAGATCGGAGGGACTCTCATGGAGAGCGAAGAGACGAGGAAGCGTGTGACGGGATTTCTTCACCGTTGAGATTGTAAAGATTCGAACCGCAAACCTCGGCCAATGTTTCGCCAATGAAACGACCGCTATAGATAGAAACAAACGTGGTCGAATATCCGCTAACTCGTTGATTTATCATGGTCGTCTTGGTTGATAGGCTCGCTCATAACGGTCTGGTTGCAGGTTCGAGTCCTGCCGGGCCCACCAACGTTTTCAATAGCTTGTCGTGATGATGTGCGAGGCCTCCGGTCTCGGCCCAATGTTTCGCCCAATGATTCATTTCCGGGCCGATAACCGATGGCACGCGCCGCGCGTTGAAGGTGCAGCGGGTGATGGTGACCGTACACGCGATCGAGCAAATCTACCGTCATGCCAAGAAAACCCGCCGCCTCCCATTTGTCGGCGCCTGCCTGCATAAGCCATGTCGCAGCGGTGTGTCGCAGAGTGTGCGGCGTTACCTTGCCATCTAGGTCAGCGCCAACTGATAATGAAATTGAGGAAAGCTTGTCAGTAGTGCTGCTCAGCATGACTTGGCAGATGAAAATCTGCCGAGTCCCTGTATTCTTTCACATTCACTGTGCAACGTTTGGTCCCGATATTGTCGTACGTTTGCACTAACTAGTAACTATCGCCTTAGCGGGGATAACTGGTTCAGTGTTCGCTCCACCATGTCTCGCTGCAAACCCAGCATAAGAAAGTAGCAACACTCCGACAAAGGAAATGCCGGCCAATACGCTATAGAAAATTGCAAGGGGCCACCATTGCCCGGGATAATTACTAGTCAAGACGACGCCGATCATAGGCGTGAATCCACCGAAGATGGCGCCTCCCAATTGATAGGCGGCGGAGATGGAAGTATAGCGGACCTCGACCGGGAAGACTTTGCTCGCGTATCCTGCGATGACTGCATAGAAGCCCGAAGCGCAAAGCGTAGCGATCGATACACCTGCGATGATGCTGGACTGACTCTTCAGTTCTACCAACAAGAACATCGGATAAGGCGCTAGCATCGCGAGAGCAGATGCGGCCAGCAAGAATTTGCTGTCACCAATTCTCTCGGCGATCTTAGCTGCGATCAATTGCCCGACGAACTGAACGACTGCGACCATTGCAAGGCACTCCAGGATCAGCGAGCGGTCGAGGCCCAGAGTCCTTGTGGTGTAGGCGATGAGAAAGGTATTGGTGAAATAGAATCCGGCAGTGCCGATCGTGAACGCCAGCAGCGTGAAAATGATGGGTTTGGTAGCGCTGCGGAACGCCTCAATGATTGGAAAGCGCGATAGCGTTTTGCGTTCGGTGGCTTCGGCGAACTCTGGGGATTCATTGACGCCGAGGCGAATCATCATGCCGATGATCAGCAGGACAAAGCTGAGAAGGAACGGAATTCTCCACCCCCAAACGGCGAAGCTATCGCCGGACATGCGCGTGACGATCGCAAATACTCCCATCGACAGAAGAACAGCTGCAGGACTACCGAGTTGGGCAAATGACGCGTACCATGTGCGCTGCTCTTTTGGTGCGTGTTCACCTGCCATGAGAACCGCGCCGCCCCACTCTCCACCGACGGAGACACCTTGTAGAATGCGACACAAGACCAGCAGAATTGGCGCCCAAATGCCGATCTGCGAATAGGTCGGGAGAAGGCCGATGGCCGTCGTGGCCGTTCCCATCAAAAGCAGCGTCGCGATCAGAGAGCGCTTTCTTCCAAAGCGATCGCCAAGATGACCGAACAGAAAACCGCCGAATGGTCTTGCAAAGAACCCGACAGCGAATGTTGCAAATGACGCCAACAGTCCAACACTCGGATCGCTGTTCGGGAAAAAGAGCTGCGGAAAGATCAGGGCCGAGGCCGTGCTGTAAACAAAGAAGTCGTACCACTCGATAGTGGTGCCGGCGAACGCGGCGGTTGCCGCCCGTACGGGCTGGCGCTGGACGCTCGCTGATGATGCTGCACTCATTTTTAATTTCTCCTTGAGGGAATGACAACGTCAGGTTCGCAAAACCTGTGCCAGTCCCCGCGCGACCCTCCCCAAAAGGTCTGACGGGTATTTAATTCAATCATTTCAACTGCCAGCTACAGGCAAGGACCGTTGGCGGCTTGTTCTTGGTTGCCTGTTTCGTATTGCTTGGCTGCACAAAAGATTACCAGAATGATAATTTTGAATGCAAGACAAATAATCTTGGATACAGTATTTTGAGTCGGATCCGCCTGCTGCGTGTGTTTCTGATTCTTAAGAAACGAAGCGGCCGCGCTGGGAGGCGGATCATCCCCGCCGGCCTTTGCCACGGGCATGCTGCCCTTCGTTATGCGCGAGGCCGGACCTAGATCGGATAACAGACCCATGGTTGAGAAGATCTACACGTCATGCACCCTCGACTGCCCGGATGGTTGCGGTGTCATCGCGCACGTTGAGAACGGCCGGGTGATCAAACTCGAAGGTCACCCCGATCATGAATTCACGAACGGCTATCTCTGCGCCAAGACCTACAGATTTCCCCGTCGCGTCTATAGCGCAGAGCGTCAACTCTATCCGCTGCGAAGGGCAGACAACGCAACCAATTCTCCCTGGATACGCATAAGCTGGGACGAAGCGCTGGATCTGGTCGCGCAAAAGATCCGAACGTTGAAAGCGATGTCGGGTCCGCTATCCATGATGCATTATCAGCGGACCGGTTCGTGGGGCGTCACAAAGAAACTCGGGCATCGCTTCTGGAATCTCTTAGGCGGCGTGACGACGGCAAGCGGCTCGCTTTGCAGCGGAGCGGCACGCGCGGGACAGAAACTCGATTTTGGCGTGAGGCTTGGGCATGATCCATCCGATACCGTCAACAGCAAGCTTGTTCTGCTTTGGGGCCGCAATCCGTTGGCGACAAATCTTCACCTTGTCCCGCTGTTAAAGAGGGTGCGAGAGAGGGGCGGTAGGGTGGTTCTCGTTGATCCCGTGAAAAGCGAGTCGGCGACAATCTGCGATCAGCACATCCAGCCTCGCGTTGCCACGGATGCCGCCTTCGCCTTGGCGCTTGCCAAGATAATTTTCTCGGAAGGCCTCGAAGACAAGGACTTCATAGAAAAGCATACCCACGGATTTTCCGAGTTTCGTTCTCTTCTGGAGAAGCATTCGTTAGAGGATTTGAGCGTCCAGTGTGGTGTGGCCATATCTGACATGCTGTTGATTGCCCGAGAATACGCGACAACTAGGCCTTCATCGATCCTGCTGGGCTGGGGGCTTAACAAATACAAAAGCAGCGCCGAAATATTTCGGTGTGTTGATGCATTGGCAGCGATATGCGGTCAGATCGGTGTCGCTGGTGGGGGAGTCACGCATGGTTTCGATACCCAGCGGCTGTTCGACAAGCGTATCGAAGCGGCGGACCGCGCTGAGTTTCATCGCACCATTCCCGAGCCTTTGCTTGGCCGGGGTCTCATGGACGCAACCGACCCGCCTGTCCGGATGATGTTCGTAAACGGAGGAAACCCGGTCAATCAATCGCCGAATTCGAATCTCGTGGCCGAAGCCCTCAAACGGCTGGAGTTTATCGTCGTAGTCGACAGTTTCCTGACCGACACGACCGATTTTGCGCATGTGTTTTTGCCGACAACGACGTTCCTCGAGGAGGAGGATGCGCTTGTCTCCTGGGGGCACAACATTCTTGGCGGCGTCAATCCCGCGATAGAGCCCGTTGGCGAATCCAGGTCCGATCTCTGGATTTTTCAGCAACTTGCAGAACGTCTCGGCTTCGGCGAGGAGATGGCCGGATCGCCGCGTGAATGGCTGAAACGGATTCTAGCGCCGATGCAGGAGCGAGGTGTGTCGGTCGACGCGCTGCTTGAGGGCCCGATACGCTGTCCGGTCGCGCCGCTGGTGCCGTTCGCTGACAAAAAGTTTCCGACCCGATCCGGACGTTATGAATTCATTGGTGAAGTCGAGATTGCGCCGCGTTCCAATCCGGACTTCCCGCTGACATTCGTTACGAATTTCAGCAAGAAGTGGCTGTTGTCCCAAATGCTCGAAACCGAGCATCCGAAAACAGCTTCGGTTCGTATCGGTCTGGAAGTTGCGCAAGAGGCAGGTATCAAAAATGGACAAATCGCGCGGCTGCGATCGAGCGTTGGCGAGTTGCAGGTCGAAGTTCTGGTTGATCCGCGCGTCGGTCCAGGAATGGTCATCATGCCGGTCGGCACCTGGATGAAGCGCGGCGGTGGCGCAAACGTCCTGACGGAGGATATTATGTCGAACTTCGGTGAAATGGCGGCCTATGGCGAGACTCGTGTCCGTCTCGAAATAATCGAGCCGGCGATCGGAGCAGGCGAGAGCCTCGATCTCAATCCTCAGCCGGTTGATTTGCAAATGACGCAATAACGAATTCGCCGGCCTCCAGAATATGGTCGACCATCGCACGCCGCGCGCGCGCAGGTTCGCGGTCTTCCAGCGCTTTAAGGATCTTCTCGTGCTGTGTGATGTTCGATTCGATCCGGAAACTGTTCATGCTCAGCGCCGACGACAGCATCACGCTGCGCGCGTAGCCTGAGGTGACTTCCTGGATCGTGCGGGCGAGATATCGGTTGTTGGAAGATTCGCAGATGGTCTTGTGAAACTTGGCGTTCATGTCGATCCAGCGTTGCGAAGCCTCCTGAAACCAGTCTGGATTAACTCGAGATGCGCGTGTGTCGCCGTTGCGGTCACTGCGCAGCTCCTTCACGGCGCTGACAAATTCATCGTGGGCAATTCTCAGTTCGGCGAGTTGCTGATCGGTGATCCATCGCGCAGATAGCTGAGCGGCGAGACCTTCGAGTTCGGCTCGCACCTGATACATCTCGCTGATTTCGCGGCTTGACGGCGCGCGAACAACAGCGCTGCGGCGCTGCGCCTGACTGACGATCCCCTTCGCTTCAAGTCGCGACAGCGCTTCCCTGATCGGCGTGCGGCTTACGTCGAATTCCTGTGCCAGCAACTCCTGTTTCAGGCGTGTGCCGGGCGGGTATTCGCCGGCAACGATCTTCGCCTGAATTTTATTGGCGAGTTCCTCGATCAGTTTCGGAGATGCTGCGACTTTCAAGGCTTCAACCGCTTTCTGTGAATCGGTCAGTTTTGCGTAGTCGGTGTGTGGCGGATAGGCAAGCGATCCTTGGCTTTCCGTGCGGAATAACTCGCGAACCCAATGGAATTATCCCAGGCTTTACAGACAGGTTGAAAACCAAAGCCCCTTGACATCATATATCTTGGATACAATAATAAAAATCTTGGATGTAAAACCCCTGCCGGGAGAATAAGGATGACCAACGAAACTACGGCGCACTATGCGCCAGAATTTAAGCATGTCAGCGAAATGGAATGGGAAATGGGTCGGTTCAAAAACAAGACCAAATTTCTGTTCCACCCGACTCCGGAGCGCCCCACCGAGCCGAACGCCGGCATTCTCAACTATGAGCCGGGCGCGAGCTTTCCGCTGCACAAGCATGACTTCGCGCAGGTCTGGTACATTTTGGAAGGCGAATTCCAGTTTGGCGACAAATTGTACAAGCCTGGCACCTTCGCCTTCATGCCCGATCCGCATTTCGAATACGAAATGAAAACGGAAACCGGCGGCAAGATCATCTTCCTGCAGTATCCGGGGCCGACGACGGGCGGCAGGCCGGTTTACGCTGGCCGCATGAATCTGAAAGCGGATGAGGTGAAGGCATACGAGCCCGCCGATCTCGAACACTAAATCGATGTTGGTTTGTCCGGCTCCGATTCATTTGGAGTCGGACCCATCGCAATCAAACACCGGTACTGCGAGCAAAGCGTCAGCATGAGCGAACTTGCGTTCGTTGCTCGCGCCAACTCAGCATCCGGCACAGAAAATGCATAATAAACGTTCGAGTACGAACGAAACAGGGATGATGGTATTCTCATGGGATCGGTCATTGTCGGTTGCGACGTTGGTGGAACATTCACGGACCTCATTCTGCATGATCCTGCCAACGGCGGATTGCAGTTGGCGAAAGTTCCGACCACAACCGCCAACCAGGCGCACGGTGTACTCGCTGCTTTCGAGAAGACGGGTCGGAGCGCGGACGGTATCGATCTCTTCATTCACGGCACGACTGCGACGACCAATGCCTTGCTTGAGCGCAAGCTGGCAAAATGCGGGCTGATCACCACAAGAGGATTTCGCGATGTCCTTGAGCTTGGCCGTCGCACCCGGCCAAATCCTTATGGACTTATCGGGACATTCGTTCCCGTCATTCCTCGCGATCTTCGCCATGAAGTCACCGAGCGCATGGATGCGTCGGGCAACGTCGTCGAGCCGCTTGCCGAAGACGAGCTAAAAGCCGTTGCGAAGAAGCTTCTTGAGCTGGGCGCTGAGTCGGTCGTCGTGCATTTCCTGCACTCCTACGCCAACCCGGAACATGAGCTGAAGGCCGTCGAGATCATCAGATCGATCTGGCCCAATGAATATGTTACGGCCGGGCATCAGATCATTGCCGAGTGCCGCGAGTACGAGCGCGGCGTAACGGCTGCAGTGAACGGGTCCGTTCAGCCGATTCTTGATCGTTATCTCGACAAGCTGCAAACGGAACTGAAGGCTCGCGGACTGAAGCGTCAGTTGCTGGTGATGCAGGGCAACGGTGGGACGGCGTCTTCTTCCATTGTGACGCATGCGGCGGTTCACACCGTCATGTCTGGCCCCGCGTCAGGTGTGATTGCCGCCGCCAGCACGGCGACGGCTGCCGGCTATCCAAATGTCGTGACCTACGACATGGGCGGGACATCGACTGATGTGGCCCTGATTCAGGATGGCGTGCCGCTCGTCTCATCCGAACTTGAAATTGAATATGCGATGCCGATCCACGTTCCGATGGTGGATGTTCATACCGTCGGAGCGGGAGGAGGGTCGATCGCTCACGTCAACGAGGCTGGCCTGCTCCAGATCGGCCCCAAGAGCGCGGGCGCCATACCTGGACCAATCTGTTTCGGACGCGGTGGCGTCGAGCCGACGATAACTGACGCCAATCTCGTGCTGGGTCGTCTCAATCCCGAGCGTCTTCTCGGTGTTGAGAAATCAACCACACTGGAATCCGTCACCGATGCGCTTAAGACTCAAGTAGGCGGTCCCTTGAATCTGAGCGGCGAAGAATCCGCGGCCGCGGTCGTGCGGGTTGCCAATGACAAGATGGCCGGCGCCATTCGCCTCGTCTCGCTCTCACGTGGTCACGATCCGCGCGATTTCGTTCTGCTGGCATTCGGAGGAGCGGGGCCTTTGCATGCTGCGGCGCTCGCGCGCGAGCTTGGAATTCCCAAGGTTCTGATCCCTGCGCGCCCGGGTTTGACAAATGCCCTTGGATGTCTTGTCGCCGATCTGCGCCATGACTTCGTGCGCACCGTCAACAAGCCGCTTTCGTTGCTGAACGAAGCGGATGTGCTTGGGATTCTCGACGCTCATATCGAAGAAGGACAGCGGATCGTCCAGCAGGAAAACGTGGAGATCGAGAGTGTTCACATCTTCCATACCGCGGACATGCAATTCCAGGGGCAGACACACATCCTGAATGTCGCAATCTCGGGCAGGAACGTGAAGATCGGCGAACTCCACGACGCGTTCGCCAAGGCCTACTGGAATCGCTTCAGGGTCGCCTTGCCGGAGATCAAGCCCGTTCTGGTAAATCTTCACACGGCGGTCATCGGCAAACGAAAGCCATTTCCTGTGGATGCACTGACATCCCGGAAGACGGAGAAGACAGTTGTCGATGCGCAATTAAGCACAAGGCGTGTCTGGTTTGACGGTGGCTGGTTCCAAACTCCGGTCTACGACCGCGATCGGCTTCCGCTCGACAGTGGATTCGAGGGCCCTGCGATTTTGGAGCAATTGGATGCGACCACGGTCGTGCATCCCGGCGACCATGTTCATGTCGATCGTCTCGGAAACGTCATTCTGCAAATTGCTGAAGGAAACTAACGTGAAAACCATCGACCCGGTCACTCTTTCGGTTATTCAAAACGGCTTGCAGCAGGTCTGCAACGAGATGGACATGGCCTTCGTCCGCGCGGCTTTCAGCCCGGTGATTGCGGAAGGTCTGGATCGTTCGGACGGAATTTATCACCGCTCCACCGGTGAACTGATCGCCCAGGGCGAGTTGGGCCTGCCGATCTTTGTCGGAACGATGCAGTTCTCCACGCGCGCGGTGATTGATCGCGCCAAGACGGTCGACGATGGCGACATCTTCATTCTCAACGATCCGTACCTCGGCGGCACCCACCTGATGGACGTCAAGTTCGTCAAACCGTTCTTCTATAAGGGGCAGCTGTTCGCGTGGCTTTCGAACACGGGGCACTGGCCGGATACCGGCGGTATGGTGCCGGGCGGATTTTCTGCGAAAGCGACCGAAGTAGAGCAGGAGGGTTTACGGCTGCCGCCGGTCAAGCTTTTCAAAAAGGGTGTTATCGATGACGAAATTCTATCGATTATCCTCTCGAACATTCGCATCGCCGATCAGCGCATTGGCGACATCAGGGCACAGGCCGCTGCTCTCGAAATCGGCGAGCGGCGTTTAACTGCGCTCCTTGATCGGTATGGAGCCGACACCGTCGAACAGGCAATTGACCTTCTCAAGCAAGGTGCCTCTCAGCAAATGCGCGCAAAGATTGCGACAATTCCTGATGGCGAATATCGCAGCACCACGATCGTGGATTCGGATGGTGTCATTGATGCTCCGCTAGAGATCAATCTGATCATCCGGAAGCACGGCGAGGGTCTTGAATTTGACCTCTCAAAATCAAGCCCCCCTTGCCGCGGCCCGATGAACAGCGTCATCGCAACAACGAAGTCTGCGATCTATCTGGCGATCAAACACATCTTTCCGGAAGTGCCTATCAACTCCGGGACATTTGAACCTCTCAATATCCCCGTTCCAGTTGATACGTTTCTGGATGCGAAATATCCGCGGCCGGTGTCTGGATGCGCAGCCGAAGTGAGCCAGCGTATTGCCGAGGCGGTTTTCCTGGCTCTCGCCGAAGCGCTGCCCGATCGCCTGTTCGCCGCGCCGGCGGGCACGAGTGGTAATCTGGCGATTGGGGGCGTCGATCCAGAAACTGGTAATGGTTTCGTCATGTACATTGTGACCGGCGGCGGATACGGCGGTTCTGCCGAACTTGACGGCATATCTAATGGCTGTTCGACCATTGGCATCGCTAAAACGCCGCCGATCGAAATTCTAGAGCAGCGCTTTCCCGTGCTTTTCAAAGAGTTCTCTATTGCGGAGGGGTCTGCCGGCGCTGGCCGTCAACGTGGTGGGTTTGGTGTGAGGTATGCAGTAGAATTGCGTCGCGGAGAGGCGCGCGCATCGTTTGTAATGGACCACGGCAGGGTAGGCCCGCCAGGAATTCTCGGAGGCGATTCAGGTCAGCCGAACCGCATTGAAATCGTTCAATCGGGTAGAAAAATCGTCCCAGTGCATTTGTCTAAAGACCAAGACATTGAAATGCGTTCTGGTGATGTCATTCGCGTGCAGACGCCGGGCGGCGGCGGATTCGGTCCTGCAGGAGAGAGGTCGCTAACAGCGACAGAGCAAGATGCAAGATTTGGCTACGGCGTGAGGCAAAAGAAATTCATAAGTGATTTAGACGCTGCCGAGTAAAGTGCCGACCCAAAATTCTTAGCGGGCCAGTTGATTGATAGAGAATGCTGAAAATGCGTTAGTCAGCTAACTGATAAGAAAATGGCAGAAAGCTTATCAGTAGCATCGGTGATTTTGCTGCAAGGCGGAATTGAGCGGTGGATCGAAGTATCCGCGGTCCTTGGCGTAGCGCAGTTAAGGAAGGCGCCTGAGTGTTGAGTGAACGTTCGATCTATTGAGTCAACAGGGCATGCGTTCTGTAACGCTAACCGGATGGAGCTAATGTAGGAAATGGCAGTATCCGTCGAACGGCACAAGGGAACAGAAACGCCGGCGGTGATCGCGGATCTTCAGTTTGCTGAGCGACTGCGCTGTGCAGCCATAATGGAAGGAGATGTTGACGTCCTCGCAACAATGCTCGCTGATGATCTTATTCACGTGCACTTGCCAGGACGGATCGATAACAAATCGGGCTATCTAGAAGGGGTTCGCAACAAGTATCTCTTTCGTGACCTGACCCGAGGTCTGCTTGACATCCGCATCTATGGCAATGTGGCGGTAATGATCGGCGTGCTTACGCAGAAACTTATTCTAGGAACGACATGGGAGGTGCGGGATATTCGAGCAATTACCTCCCAAGTCTGGCTCAAAGCAGAGACGCGTTGGCTCTTAACCACTTGTCATAACGCTCCTCTGACCGTCTGAGGACGACCGCGGTACAGAAAGATGCTTGCAGAGAGGGGCCACTGCTCTGCCACACCGGGGTGGTCTGCCGGCCAAGTTAAAGTCCAGCGGTTACAGTCATCCTGCCAGATTGACGGATATTTTGGGCCAGGGGGATAGTCGGGACAATGAACAAGTCCATGGCAGCGATGACGCTTGATTGAGCGACCTCAATACCGAGCTTGAGGAGTTCACTCTGGATACGCGGCGCGCTCCAAAGTGTGATCTGCACTGCATCGCCAGCCAGCCAGTGCGGATTTTAGAGAATATTATTTTTAGAGGCAGAAAGGCCCGCTAACAGCGGGCTCTTTTCATTGGCCGCAAGTCTCCAGAGACCGATGTTCGAACTTCTCAGCCAAATACTCTCGAAAGTCTCCAGCCGATCTCAATAAAACTCCCTTTTTTTGGGAGACTCGCCTCAGAGACCGGAGAATAAAACCACTGCGCGGTAGGGCGCGCAGTCACGGTTACCTTTTGCGCGAGGAAGAGATGCTTCGTTGTCCCGCGGATCTCTTAGCAAAGCCGGCTTTCATCTCACTGACGGTATCAATGAAGGCCTTTATGATTGGCGAGTGCGCGCGGTCCTTGTGATAGGCGATGCTGTACTGTGTTCTGATGGCACGCCCCTGGATCTCCAGTGCGCGCAAGTTCGGGTGCGGAACGAATTCAAAGTCGGCTACCACGCTGATGCCGAGGCCCCGCTCGACTGCCTTCCAAACACCTTCGCGGCTTTCAATCTCGAAAACCGGGTTAATCTTAAGTCCTTCCTCTTGCATCGCCGCCTCAAAAGCGCGTCGCGTGGTCGAACCACGTTCGCGCAAGACAAATCGTTGATCCGCAAGTTCGTGCAGCTTTACTGACTTTCGGCTGAACCAGGGATGATCTCCGTTCACGAACACAACCACGCGGTGCGTTCGATAGGGGATCATCGTCACGCGCGGGTCGTCCGGGACTTCTGCGAGGATTGCGACCTCCGCTTCGAAGTCAATGATATGGCGCAGCGTGCGTTCGGAATTCCCAAGCAGCGTCGAAATCTGCACGCCCGGATGATCGCGGTTGAAGGCCGCCAGAATCTCGGTCGCATGAAAGGGGCCTACCGTTGCGAGGCG
Source organism: Afipia sp. (assembly GCA_051653085.1). Taxonomy (GTDB): domain Bacteria; phylum Pseudomonadota; class Alphaproteobacteria; order Rhizobiales; family Xanthobacteraceae; genus Afipia. Next base: position 12,681 of record JBOFVL010000036.1, read on the forward strand.
GAGATGTCCTTTTGTCGATTGGCCATGCGCGGCCAGCAACTCGTGGGCCTCGTCGCAGAATTTCATGATGCCCCGCGTAACTTCAAAGAGCGCGGTGCCGGCCTCCGTTAACTCGATCCGTCTCGATTTGCGGATCAGAAGTTCGACGCCGTAACTCTCTTCAAGCTCCTTGACCTGAATGGTCAGGGTGGGCTGGCCGACGTTCAAGACGCGTGAAGCTGCGGTAAAGCCGCCGTGCTCGGCAACAGCGTGGAAGGCCCGGATCTGACTGAATACTATTGACATAATCAATAGTTCTCATCGTTAATATGAATTTGTCAATAGTATGGAGCTGCCTACCATCGCTCGAAAGGGAGAAACGCGATGGTGTGGAAATACGCAAACCCCGTTCAGATTGAATTCGGCGTCGATAGCTTTGCCAAGCTGTCCGGGCTGATCGGAAAGCGACGATATGCCGTGGTCACATATGGTGAGCCATTCTTCGACGCGCTTGTGAGCGGACTGGTGAAGGATGCGGGCGCACCCGTTCTGACCATTCGGGATGTGGCGCCCAATCCCGACTACCAGTTGCTCAGCGAGCAAACCAGGCGCTTTGCCCAACTGCAATTGCAGCCGGAAGTGATCGTGGCTCTCGGCGGCGGTTCTGTCATCGATTCAGCCAAGGTGTTTGCAGCCGCCAGCGGCGACTTCGGGAAGGTGAAGTTGTTCCTCGAAGAGCAGAAGGGTGCAGAACAGCTTTCAGCGACCCCGATTATTGCCGTTCCGACGACGGCTGGCACCGGCAGCGAAGTGACTTGCTGGGGCACTGTCTGGGACGAGGCGAATGGCAAGAAATACTCTCTCGCCAGGCCGAACCTTTATCCGACTCACGCGGTTGTCGACCCGCGTTTGATGCTGGGCAAGCCGTTATTGCTGACGATCAGCACTGGCCTCGATGCGTTGTCCCATTCGCTGGAGAGCCTGTGGAACATCAATAACAATCCGGTATCCGCCAATCATGCTGTCTTCGCCGCGCGCAATATTCTGAATGCGCTGCCGCGGCTTGTGAAGGATCTCGGCAATATTGAATTGCGTGAGCAGGTGGCGATGGCCGCCTTGTTCGCGGGCCTGGCATTCTCGAACACAAAAACTGCGATCGCTCATTCGTTGTCTTACCCGATCACGTTGCGGCACGGCGTTCAGCACGGAATCGCATGTTCATTCTCGCTGCCGATGGTGCTGCGAAGCGTTCACGGCGCCGGGGGCCTCTGTGAAGACAGCCTGAAACAGATTTTTGGTCCCGATCTGCTGCGGGGCGCCGACGAGCTGGAAGACTTCCTCGGGCTGCTCGGAATCTCCAGCAATCCCGCTTCGTACAAGATCGACCGTCAGGAATGGCGTCTCCTCATAGAGGATTCGCTTCAGGGCGAGCGCGGAAGGAATTTCCTCGGCTCGGCAGACCGGTTGATTGAGGCATCGCAGACGACGCGTCTGCCGGCGGCCATATCGGCTTGAACACAGGACAATTAGCCCGGTTACGCGAATCTTCGCGCGATCGTGGCTCACGGGAGAGCGATCATGAAAACCAACGGAAAGCCAATCGTCGTCAATGGCCGCAACTACAATCCGCCCACGCGGCCGACTGTCGTCATCTGCCTCGACGGATCCGAGCCCGGATATATCGAGAAGGCCATCGAGGCCGGCGTTGCGCCGACCTTCGCACGATTCATGAAGGAAGGCGCGCACGTTCACGCCAACAGCGTGATCCCGAGTTTCACCAATCCGAACAATCTGTCGATCATCACGGGGCGGCCGCCATCGGTGCACGGGATCGCCGGCAATTTCTTCTATGACACCGCCAACGGCGTCGAAGTGATGATGAACGATCCGAAGTTCCTGCGCGCCCCGACGATTCTCTCGGGCGTTCACGACGCGGGCTACACGGTCGCGGCCGTGACCGCCAAGGACAAGCTACGCACCCTGCTGTCGCATGGGCTGGACTATTCGACCGGCCGCGCCTTCGCTTTTTCGTCAGAAAAGGCGGACCAGGCGACGATCAAGGACAACGGGATCGACGACGTTCTCAATTTCGTCGGATTGCCCTTGCCGGAAGTCTACTCCGCCGATCTGTCCGAGTTTGTCTTCGCTGCTGGCGTGAAGCTGGTCGAGCGCTATCGTCCCGACCTGATGTACCTGTCGACGACCGATTACATCCAGCACAAGGTTGGTCCCGGCACGAAGATCGCCAATGATTTTTACGGAATGATCGACGGCTATCTGGCGAAGCTGGACGCGCTGGGTTGCAACATCGTCGCCACCGCCGACCACGGCATGAACGACAAGTTTATTCCGGGAGGCCAGCCCGATGTGCTGTTTCTGCAGGACCTATTCGACGAATGGCTGGGCAAGGGGCAGGCGCGCGTGATCTTGCCGATCACCGATCCCTATGTGGCGCATCACGGATCGCTGGGTTCGTTCGCGACCATTTATACGCCAGAAGGGAGCGACGTCGAAGCTCTCATCGCGAAGCTGAAGAGTACCCCGGGCGTCGAACTGGCGATGACCCGCAAGGCTGCCTGCGATCGCTTCGAACTGCCCGCCGATCGGGTTGGCGACATCGTCGTGATCTCGTCGCGGCACAAGGTGCTCGGGACCAGCCGTGATCGCCACGATCTTTCGGGATTGACCGAACCGCTGCGATCGCACGGAGGTCTTACGGAAGAACGCGTTCCTCTGATAGCGAACGGCAAGATCGTTATTCCGCCCGGTCACGTCTTGCGGAACTTCGACGTCTTCGACGTGGCCCTCAACCGCATTCAGTGATCCGGCGTTAGCCCGACAGGAGCTTTCAATGAACATTCAGGCGCAAGCCGTTCGTCACGAACAGATGCGGATCGCAGGATCATTGGTGGATACCGATGAACGCGTCGAGGTTTTCAATCCCTACACCAACAAGCTTGTCGGCACGGTTCCTGCCGCGCGCCCCGAGCATGTGCGGGATGCCTTCGCGAAGGCAAAGGCCTTTAAATCCAAGCTCACTCGCTACGAGCGTCAGCAAATCCTGCTCAGGACCGCTGACATTCTTGCAAGCCGCAAGGAAGATTTTGCGCGACTAATTACCGCTGAATCCGGCCTGTGCTGGAAAGACTCGCTGTACGAAGCTGGCCGCGCTTACGACGTGTATTCCTTCGCCGGGCAACTGACCATCAAAGACGATAGCGAAGTGTTCTCGTGCGATATCAGCCCCCAGGGCAAGTCGCGCAAGATCTTCACCATACGCACGCCCTTGCTGGGGACCATCTCCGCGATCACGCCCTTCAATCATCCGCTGAATATGGTGAGTCACAAGATCGCGCCGGCGATCGCAACCAACAACCGGATCGTATTGAAGCCCACCGAACTGACGCCGCTGACCGCTCTTGCGTTAGCCGACGTTCTCTACGAAGCCGGGCTGCCGCCGGAGATGCTCTCGATCGTGACCGGAAATCCCCACTCCATGGGGGATGCCATGATCACCAACCCGGATGCGGATCTGATCACGTTCACCGGCTCGGTCCGCGTCGGAAAACATATCGCTGCGAATGCTGGCTACAAACGCCTCGTTCTCGAACTCGGCGGCAACGATCCGCTGATCGTCATGGAAGATGCCGACCTCGAGAAGGCGGCGGAATTAGCTGTTTTGGGCGCCACCAAGAATTCAGGACAGCGCTGTACCGCAGTCAAACGCATTCTTTGCGTGGAAGCGGTTGCTGACGAGTTTTCTGAATTCGTGTTGAAGAAAGCGAAGACGCTCAAGTGTGGTGATCCAATGGATCCTACAGTCGATGTCGGTACCGTGATCCACGAGAAAGCTGCCATGGAGTTTGAGCGCCGTGTCAACGATGCAGTGAAAGACGGTGCGCGGTTGCTTCACGGAGATGATCGTAAGGGCGCTCTGTTCCCGCCGACGGTTGTCGATCACGTCCCGTACACGTCCGAATTGGTGATGCAGGAAACATTCGGTCCGGTGATCCCGATCATCAGAGTCCCGAACGATATCGAGAGCGTGATCCGGATTTCCAACTCCACGGCGTTCGGTCTGTCGTCGGGCGTTTGCACGAACCGCCTCGACTACATCACGCGGTTTGTGAACGAACTCGACGTTGGCACCGTGAACGTCTGGGAAGTTCCTGGATATCGCATCGAGATGTCGCCGTTCGGCGGGATCAAGGATTCGGGGCTTGGATACAAGGAAGGCGTGCAGGAAGCGATGAAGAGCTTCACGAATGTGAAGACCTACTCGCTTCCGTGGCCCGCCTGACGATAGGCGCCCGGATCGTTCCGGCCGCAACCGCGCACTCAATCGCATGAATCAGGAACGGCTCCAAAAGAAGGGCCGTCCGATATCCGGGATAAACACAGGGAGGCTTCAATGTCCGTTATGCAAAGCCCAGTGAGCATAGGCTCCATTGGGACGACAAATCCAGAATTGGCGACCAGCTTCCGGCGAGCGCAGTGGCGCATGTTGCTGGCGGCCATGTTCTGTTATCTTTTTTTCTATACCGGTCGGCAAACCTTTGGCTTTGCGATCCCGGGCATTCAGGCCGAGTTTGGCGTAAGCAAAGCGGCATTGGGGTGGGCCAGCGCCGCATTGTTGTGGTGTTACGCGATCGGTCAGGCCATCAACGGCAACCTCGGTGATAAATTCGGCGGCCGCCGCGTGATGAGCGCCGGCGCCATTTTGTCATTTATCATGAACTGGGCGACCAGCTTTTCCACAGGCATAGTCAGCCTGACGGCGTTCTGGGGAGTCAACGGATACTTCCAGGCGATGGGATGGGCGCCGGGCAGCCGCCTTCTATCGAATTGGTGGGGGCGTCACGAGCGGGGCAAGGTGTACGGCATGTACACGTTCGCAGCCGGCCTCGCTTCGGTCCTCTCGTTCGTCACGTCGTTGATTGTTGTTGGTTACTTCCATCTCGATTGGCGCTGGATTTTCCGAATTCCCGTTGTGCTTTTGCTGGTCGGCGGAATTGCGTTCTATCTGATCGCGCGCGAGAAACCGGAAGATATGGGTTTCGTATCGCCTCATGACGACGCGGTGGACGAAGCGGCGACAGCACCAGTCGACGATTCTGAAAGCTCGCTGTCCAGATACAAGGCGGTTCTGTCCAACTGGCGGCTTCTGGTTGCCGGTCTTGCCATCGGGTTTCAGAATGCTGCCAGGTACGGGCTTTTGGTTTGGGTGCCGGTACACTTTCTTGGCGCCAACTGGACCAAGGCAACGGATACAGCGGTCATCGACCCTCGATGGATCAGCATTGCGCTTCCTGTCGGAATGGCCTTCGGCGCTTTCACCAATGGCTGGGTTTCAGACAAGTTCTTCAACTCGCGCCGCTCGTCCGCGATCGTGCTCTATATGGTGTTTGCTGCGATCACGGCGCTTTATATGTACACCATCCCGACCACAGCGGTGTACCAAGGATTGGCGGTCCTCTTCCTGTGCGGCTTCTTCGTCTATGGCCCCCAGTCGTCGTTCTGGGCTTTGTGTCCCGATCTGGTGGGACACAAGCGAGCAGGCACAGCGACCGGCATCATGAACTTCTGCGCGTATCTGTTCGCGGGGCTGGGTGAACCGATCATCGGGCATTTCATGGATACACGCGGCGAGACGTCGATTGTATTCCTGATCGTCGCGATGTGTGCCGCCGCAAGCGCCACCGTTGCAAGCTTTATTCGCCGATAATGTTAGCGTTACTCACCAAGAAAAAGGCCCGCCAACGGCGGGTCTTTTTGCGTGGTGGGCACGGTAGAGACCAGTATTCGCATCAAAGGCGATGATGCTGTTTGGCCGAGGCACCACCATGCAAATCGAGGATTTAATTCCTTGCGATTCTCGATTTTGAGAGAAGCGGTTTGGAGACAAGTTCGATCAGGAATGCGCGGGTTCGAATCCTCTCGCTCCAGCCAGCGGCCGCGATTACGAATTCTCCCATTGCTCGCAGAAGTCGTTCGGCTGTTGCCGCATTGGCTTGGGCTACTGCGATTGGAAGGGATCGCTCCGCTGTCATCCATGGACCTGGTATCGCAGCCAGCCCTTCTGAAGGCCTGGCGCTTCGACTTCAATCTTGGAATTCGAAGGGCTTTCGACGCCCGCTGTTTTTCAATCGCAATCGAGATCCGCTTCATCTGTGGGCGAGCCGGTGTTCGTCGCTTCGTCGACAAGGGCACGTGGATGAGCCAGTCAAGGTTGATGTCAAAGGCTTCTTCCTGTTCTACCAATCTTGGACGTCGCCAGGCAGAAGGATTCGACTAAGAACAAACCGCCTGCTGGGTTGTCGGGTGCCCGCTGTAAGCGGTGAGGTGAGGTTCACCAGCGTTTCCAAATCTCTTCCTGTGTCGCGCCAGCGTTCAAAGCGGCGTTGATGTGCACGTGAAGGGGATCTCTGTCGTGGCAGGGCCAGCGGCCGCCAGCGCCAGGCAAGCGGTGAGTTCACGCAACTTCATATCGATGCCGCTCCGCGCGAACATCTCATCATAGGAATGTTGAACGATCATTCGACTGAGGTCCGGTGCGATGTCATCGAAACTGCGGATGACAGCATAGTCATCGGCCTTTCTGTGGCAGCAGCTTTGCCGATGCCCGGCACGATTCTACTGCACATCTAACACGCGGCACGCCGAAGCAGTCTGGCTGCGTCGCAACATCTTACGTCGCGCAAATTTGAAGACGAGCTTGGTAGGCGAAGACTATTGGATTAATATCTAAGTGAGACAGCCGCGTACCAGATTGAGAAGAGGGAAACTTTAATAGTCGGAGGACACGGCCATGAGCGTACGGGTTCTTCTTTTCGTAGTTGCTTTAGTTGCGGCATCCACCGACGCCGGTGCCTTTAGTTCATCCGCACCGCAGGGTGGATGGTCGAACCTGACGAGTGAACGTCTGCAACAACTACCACCAAACGTTCGAGCAGCAGTTCTCAATGCTCAGAAGATCTGTGGTGAAGAGAGTATCAGCGTTCGGAGCGGCTTTATCCGTTATCTGAAAGATGTGAGTGGAGACGAGTTTGTCGCGCTTCATTTCGATCGGTTTCATTGCGCAAATCGATCAGCTCTTTGTACATCGACCGGATGTTTGCATCAAATTTTTGTGGCTCGAAATGGTCTCGCCCATCGCGAAGTCTGGCGCGACCATGTTCAGGAAGTTGATATGACGAACGAGACCGGGCGCATGTCTGCAAACGTCGAATGTAGTCGTGAGGGGGGACGCTGCGCGACTATGTTGCGATGGAACGGTAAGCAACTTGTTCGTTGAGCGGCCTCCAGAGGATTTTACGATTGTGGTCGCCCGTGGAGACGGCTGCGACCTTGCTTATTGGCCCATGTCTAAGAAACCGTGGCCAGAGATCAGTTCAGGTGGGTGGGCAAGCGGCTCGCGCATTGAAGCAACCGACCCTACGTCGAATTTCGAGACATCCATGCAAGGTGACTTGAGAGCCATTGTCCGGCCTTCACTCGTTAAATTGGCATCATTGTCGTATCGAATCTCAGGAGCGAAACTCAGCCGCAGCTGACTCAAGGCGACTTTTGAACTTCGACGGTGATGTGCGACAGGTCGTGGAATCGCGCCAACAGGTTTCGGTAGTAGTCAGGCCCGCGCGGCTTCGCCGTGACAACCGAAACAATTGCGCCTAAGTGCCCCGGGCCGAGGCGCCACAGATGCAGATCGGTCAACCGATCGCCGTCACTTTCGAGCGTTTTTCGGACATCCACGGCCATCCGGGGGTCTGCGGTGCGATCGAGCAGAATACCGCCCGTGTCGCGCAACAGGCCATATGACCAGTTCGCGATAACCAAAGCGCCGATCAAGCCGGCTAATGGATCCATCCAAAGCCAGCCAAAGGCGCGTGCCAGCAATAATCCCACGATGACCAAGACCGACACTGCTGCGTCTGCAACCACGTGGACGAGGGCGGCGCGCATGTTGTTGTCGCGATGATGCGCTTTGTTGGTTTGTCCGTGGTCGTGCTCAGCGAAAACGACACTTTTGGCGTGCACGTGCGCGCCCGAAGCCAAGCGAACATGAGCCATGAACGCATGCGGCTCCGGAATCTCCACCGCGGATTCCAGATAACCGTCGCGCTCCTCGAAGACGAAGACCTGGCGCTTGCCGTCGGGCCTGACCGTCTCGACGCTTAGGTCGGATGGCTTGAGTGCGAAGCCCTGCTCAGTTCGGATTCGAAAGTGCGGTGGCACGCCGTCCTCGAAGATCTCCAGTGCCAGGATCGCTTCGCCGATATGGACGGGACGTACGTCCTTACCATGATCGTGGTGGTCATGATCGTGACCATGGGAATGGCCGTGGCTGTGCTCGTGATGGTGCCCACCCGACAACAGCCACGCGCTCACAACGTTAACGGCCAATCCGAGAACAGCGATCGGGATGGCTTCGTTGAAGCTGATGGCGATCGGGTTCAGGATACGAGAAACAGCCTCGTAGGCGATGAGCAGGGCAATCATGGCCAAGATGATGGCGCTGCTGTAACCGGCCAGATCGCCGAACTTGCCGGTGCCGAACGCGTAGCTGGCATCGTTGGCGTGCTTGCGGGCATAAGTGTAGGCCATCGCCGCCAAGAGCAACGCACCGGCATGCGTGGACATGTGCAAGCCGTCCGCGATCAGAGCCAGGGAGCCGAACAGGGCCCCACCAACGATCTCGGCGACCATCATGATGCCGCAGAGCCAGATGACGGCCCAAGTGCGGCGTTCGGCCTTCTCGTGACCCTCACCAAGGAACACATGGCTGTGCGCTGGCGTAAAGGCGGGTGTTTGGATTCGAGCCATGGCGATGTTCCTATTTCAGGTAGGAATGAACGACTTCGATGAGCTGCTCAGCCGCGTCGTCATTGAGAGCCCCGGGATTCTTCTTCAGATCGACGAGGTGCGTGCGCACGTGATCCTCGACCACCACCGCCATCAAGCCGGCGACCGCCCCTCGGACGCCGGCGATCATATGCATGACCCGGTCGCACCCAGCTTCGTTTTCGAGCGCGCGTTCGATGCCTTCGATCTGGCCACGGATGCGGCGCACCCGCGCCAGAAGCTTGGTCTTTTCGCGAACGGTGTGGCTCATCGAAATTCCTCTATACTAGGATAGGGGGGGTAGGTATATTGCCGGGCGTGCATCGTCAAGTTGCGATGTCGGGTCGCGCGGATTTTTTGAGAATGACGAACCTAGTGATGCGGCGCTTGATACTGGTGGCGGTGGTGACGCTCGCGATGCCGCGTTGTGTGCAGGCTCATGGCATCGCCGGAAACCGGTTTTTTCCGGGCACGCTGACGTTCGACGATCCAGCCGTCGCCGATGAAGCGATATTGCCGGCCTTCTCAAACTTCAAACATCCGGTCGAAGGTGGCAACGTCGTCGATAATCGGCTCACTTGGTCGTTCGTTCGTCTCCTCACGCCCACCATCGGTTTAGGCGTTGATAGCGGATGGGTTCACCGCAACTGGGGTACCGCCCCTCGCTCGGGGTTCGATGTGACCAATCTCACTATCAAAGGGCAGGTCTATCGGGATAATCCGCATGAGGCATTGATTGCTGCGAGCTTGACGTGGGGCATCGGCCACTCGGGTGCTCAGGGGATAGGTGCGAATACAGCGGACTCGATTCAGCCCGGCATCTTCTTCGGCAAAGGCTTCGGTGACCTCCCGGATAGTTTCTCTTGGCTGCGACCGTTTGGAGTTACGGGCGCAATCAGTATGCAGCATCCGCTTGGCGTAACGTCGTCGACGAATTTTGGTCTCGATCCCACGAGGGGTCTGCTTGCCTCGGTGCAAACCCGCAATGTCGATACGCTTCGTTGGGGCTTTTCTCTTCAATACAGCACGCTCTACCTCACAAAACGGTTCACGGGCGGTCCACCCAAAGAGGAGCCGTTGAACCAGTTCGTGCCTCTAATCGAATTTGCCTTCGATTCGCCACGTGGAGCCAAGACCGTTGCAACCATGAATCCTGGACTATCGTATGCGGCCGTCACCTGGCAGGTGGCGGTGGAGGCAATTGTGCCGCTCAATCGTGATGCCGGGCGTTCTGTCGGCGGGAGAGCGCAAATGCTGTTCTTTCTGGATGACCTTATTCCGACGGTGTTCGGGAAGCCGCTCCTGAGCCATTGACGCCTGACGGGCCTGCTATAGGTTCCGCTCGAATTGATATCCAGCGAACCCGACCGCTCGAATTTACAATGCGAAACTCTCTTTCGACGGAAATGGAGTCTTGAAGCATCTGCTCCAGGTCATTCTGCTTCACGCGGTCGTCCGGGTGCATGGCTCGCTCGAACGCGACATATGACGGGGTGGATGTTCCGGGCTCGACTCCGAACAATTCCATCAGGCCATGCGACCACTCCATGGATTCGTTTTCTAGATTCCAGCTCCAATGACCCGCGCGCAGCATCTCCTCGACAAAGCGCTGCGTCTGGCGCGCACCCATCGTTCCTTCAAAGAGGACTAACATCCGTAGGCTCCAGTTACGAATAACCGATGGGGTTTAGCCCAAAGCAGATTACGCGCGAATGCGTTGCCACGCGTCAACGTTTCCAAAGGGGTCGTCCGTCGGAGAGCATGAATCTGCCGGCCTCAGGGGGCAGGCTGCCCCATTATGTGAGAACAGTTACAAGCAATCTCTCATTCGAAGCGAATGCCAAGTCGCTTTTCTTTTCGCCAAACAACCCGGCAATCTCGCTTGAGATGTTCCATTTCGATCACCAGCGTAAACGTGTCTGGGATACCTACCGGACTGGTGACTTCAAGAGCGGCGCCTGTCGCAGACAGATTGCGAATTGTACAGGTAATAGCACCGCCGCCGAAGGAGATCGTACCTGCCTTGAGGATGCGGCGGCGTTGTGAGTCTCTATGATCGTCCAAGAAACCACCCTTCGGGTTTGTCCACAGCTTTGCCCGCGGTCAAGTCGCGGTCGAGTTCGCTTTCTGTCGCCGTTCGATTGCGGCCAGATCCTTTGGCCAGGTAGAGCGCGCGGTCACACCGCTCGATCAGGCTCTCTATGGACTCACCTAATTTGAACTGCGCAACGCCGATGGAAACGGTAATGCTAGAGATGGCTTCGCCGGTCGAACGCCGGGTTATGTGACACTCGGCAATCGTGCGGCGAATGTGTTCCGCAAGCCCCTGACTGGTTCTCAGATCCATCCCTGGAAGTACGACGATCAGCTCTTCACCGCCATAGCGGGCTGGCAAGTCACATTCCCGAACACGCTCGCGCAAAACCTTGGAAATCAGCCGGAGAACTTGGTCGCCGACCTGATGTCCGAAATTATCGTTGAACTTCTTGAAGTGATCGACATCGATGAGCAAGATACTCAGTGGTTCGCCCTGTTCCATGGAGACAATCTGAGCGGCGCGGAAGAATTCATCGATGGCACGACGGTTCGCGAGTCCTGTTAGAGTGTCAGTGTTCGATTGCTTCTCTGCCTGCTGCAAAGAGTCACGGATTTTGTCCATTTCTTCCGAAGTCTTTGCGAAATTTGACTCCAACGTTGATGCCCGCATTGCGGCCCTTGAGAGCTCGTTCACAAGACGCTCAATAATCACCTTAGGATTGTTGCTGGACTTGGCTTGAGAGGAGACCTCGCCGAGTTCCAGAATTTGGGTGTGGTGGTCAGCAATTGCCGTCTTCAGATACTCTCTGGCACCGGAAATGACGGTTTGAATTTGCCCGGAAATCTCGGGGGTGTCCGACCTGACATATGTGAGGAAGAGTTCCCGGTTCACCGAAGCATCGAACTTGCGCTTGTTACTGATCAGAATATCGATGGCTCTTCTGAGATTCGTTGATGCGCCTAGTGAATAATTGAACCACACTTCGAAATTGTTGGGGGTGGGTGGCACTCCTTGCTTGGACATGGATCTGGTGGCTCGATCCGCGACGACTGTCGCGTACTCGAAATCAATTTCATCGAATGCAGTGTTCATCGCGCCTTTAGTCCATAGTTTCCCCGGCGGCGGAGTTGAATCCCATAGCCCATCCGAAGCGATTCGTTTCGAACGATTAAATGCACATTCTTGAGAGTAATTTTTAGGCAATTGCCCTATCGCCGTGTCAGGTTCTCCCTGACATCGATACAATGGCTTAATCTATGATGGACGAATGCGACGCCTGTCAGGCCCCTGCAAGCCAACCCTGCGCTGAGGCATAGCGGACCAATTCAGCACGCGTCTTGAGACCCAGTTTCTCGATGCCCCGGGCTTTGTAGGTCTCGACCGACTTCACCCCGACGCCAAGCTGGCGTGAGATTTCCTTGTTGGTGAACCCGAGCGCAGAGAGCTTTAAAACCTCAGTCTCCCGGTCGGTCAAGCCGGGTGTATTTCCGTGGCCTTGCAATCCAGCGCTACGCTTTGGACTGACATTGAACATGCGGTTGGCGATTGCGGGATCCACATAGAGCCCGCCCGTGAAAACGGCGCGGATAGCCGACACCAGATTCTCTGCCGCCGATCTCTTGAGAACATATCCACGCACGCCAGCACTCAGCGCCTGTTTCGCGTAGGCTTGGTCTTCATATGAGGTGAGTACCAATACACGTACCGACGAACACTCTTCCGCGAGACGGCGGCTCAGGCCAATCCCGCTCAATTCCGGCATCGATATGTCGACAACGGCGACATCCGGCATCGTCTCGCGGATCATCTTCAATGCAACAAGACCAGTTGTTGCTTCACCGACCAGATCAAGATCGTCCTCTACGCGAATGAGATTGCGTAAACCTTCCAGTACAATGGGATGGTCGTCAGAAAGCGCAATCCGTATTTTCGTGCTCACGCTTTCACCATCCGGGATTCGAGGGGAATGCGAACAAATATCGTGGATCCGTTTCCGATTGACGATTCAATTTCGATTTCTCCCCCAATCAACGCCACCCGCTCGCGCATGCCGGCAATCCCCAGTCCGCCAGCAAATTGTTCGCGCGCCAGCTTCCCTGCTGTGGCGACTTCAAAGCCGCAGCCGTCGTCTTCGATTGTCAGACGCAAAAGTGTCTCGGCACGCTCAATGACGACACTAGCGGAATTGGCTCCGGCATGCTTGGCAACGTTGGATAAGGACTCCTGAATGATGCGATATATCGTTGTCCTGACTTCTTGCCCAAGATCGCTCAAACCGGCTCCTTCAGAGAGAAAATCCGCCTCGATGCCGAATTGCTCGCTCCATTCCGAAACATGATTGGCGAGCGCAGCACCGAGTTCGAGATCATCAATTGATGTTGGCCGCAATTCTCGTGCCACTCGCTGGAGCGTTTTCCCTATCTGGTTCATCAATTCCCGGAGCCGTTGAAGCCGCCTTTGCCCAGCCTCATCCACAATTGGCTCAAGGCCCTTCAACGTTAACGTCGCTGCTGTAAGGTCCTGGCCGGTCTGATCATGCAATTCCCGGGCAAGCCGCAGGCGTTCCGACTCTTGGGCCTGCATTAACCGACGACGCAAATCATCGTGCTCGGCGAGGGCCGCGGAGAGTTGCTGTTCAGATTGCTTCCTCGTGGTGATATCGACCACCGTTGCAACGATCAAATTGCCTGCGCGAGTGCCGATCGGGTTCAGGCCAACCTCAATAGCAAATTCGCTGCCGTCCTTGCGAAGCGCGAACAAGTCGCGTCCCACGCCCATTGGCCTTGCTTCGGGGACTCTTGAATACCTTTGTCTTAACTCCGAATGGGCTCCGCGAAACCGTTCTGGAATAAGGACTTCGAGCGAGCGGCCGATCAACTCATCGCGGGAATATCCAAACATTGCTTTGATCTGCGCGTTCAGAAGGGCAATTTTCCCGTCGCTATCAATGACGACGACACCGTTTGGCGCGTGCTCAAACAACGCGCTGAATTCCTCGCGGGTCGGCTTCCGGTCGATCCCGAGCGAGCCAAATGACTGCGAAAGATGACGTCCCAAAAAATAGGATAGGACAACTGCGGCAGCCAAAAGCACCGCGCTGACGCTTCCGTAGCCTACAAGCGCGCGCTTGAAGGGCGTTGCGAGCACGCTGTCTGGTATTCCAACGGAGGCGCGCCACCCGGACAACTGAGATCGGTTGTTAAACCAGTGAAAAGGGATGCCCTCGATGTTGGCTCCCTTTGCTACAGCTTGGAAATCCGATCCGGGCGTCGCTGAATAGAGGCGAACCTGCTTGCCGGCGAATGCGTCGTGTTTTTCTGAGCGTGCGACAATGAGGCCGTTCCGGTCAAGGATGGTTGCGATCCATCTATTATCGAGCTGCAGGTGGTTGAGCAGCTTTGCAAAATGATCGAGTGGCAATCCGGCACATAGAATGTAGGCAACGCTCCCGGCGCGCTTGATGGGAACCAGCACTGCGACGAGATGTCGTTTCCTTAGCGGTTCGAAAATGACTCCAGAGACTGTCGGCTTACCCGATTGCAACGATTGCTGTATCGCATCGTGTATGGGAGCAGGAACGCTTTGGAATAGATATGTGCCCCAGGGAACGGCGGTGTTGAGAAGATATTGATCGGTATGGGGATCACGCAGCGCAATCTGGATGTTGATTTGTTGGGCAACTTCGACCGCTCGAAGATAAAATTTATCCAACGCACCATCTTGCAGGAACTGTGAGCCCGCCAGTGATGTTAATAGATTTTGGGTGCTGACAATGTCGCGCTCCAACACGGTGGTGATTTCGCGGGCTCGGTGGTGAGCGTGTTGCTCGGTTTGAAGACGTTCGAAAGCCACCGATCGAAATGCCAGCCAGCCTGCAAGAATGAGCGTCGGGATCATGAAGATCGCGGTAATAGCGCCCATATAAGCGCGGACCGAATAGCGCCTTCTGTACGCTCGAAAAAAGAGGGAAGTCGTCAATGCCTGCCTCAGTCGAACTTCAGTTCGAACAAAACCAGATTCTGCGAATCGGGGACACCCAAAACCCACCTTCAGGCCTGAATTATTTCCGGCTATCTCGTTGCGACCGTCGGTCGCAAGATCGCCCGAAGCCAAATCGAATTGTTTTACTCAGGTTGGCTGCGGCATAAGTCGATAGATCCGGCTATTGCACTAGTGACAGCTTCGGGTCGTTCAAGCGCTCATCCGATTCCCTGCTTTGGAGGAGTGTTGCGCGAATACCGCTTTTGGTGCGAAGTCGATATTCGGTGATTGATAAGGAAAGAGCCAAAATGGAGTCAGTCGGCTAACTGATCAGCAAAGTAACCAAAGCTTATCGGTCGCTTTTGATCGGTTCTTCGCGTAATGAGCGGTTATGGAATTGCGCCAGAGTACCGGAGTAGATGGCAATTCAACGCTTTCTAGAATGATTCGCATTCTTCCGTTCTGCATCGTTTGCCGACCGGTTCTCTGCCGACTGTGTGTGGACCAGATCAGTTCTCAGCCTGTGCAGCCTTAATGCCGCGTGGAGTTCGAAGGATCTATTCTTAGTTTTCCAACTCTCTAGCAATCGGTTGATGGTCTCCATGCGTTGTCGCAAAGTGTTTTCATGGATCTTCAGCGCGGTTGCCGCGATCCGGGAATTGTGCCCGCTGTCGAGAAACTGTAACAGCGTTTCGGCCAGATTGGTGCTCCGCTTTTGATCGTAGGCGAGCAATGGACCTATCGTGCAATCAATATATGCATCGAGATCCTCCTGGGATCTGTTGCTGAACATCGTCGCATAGACAGCAAGGTTTCCCTCCGCACTTATCATGCCCTGCCAACCGAGTGCGCGCATAAGGTCCAGGCACCGGCGTGCGGCGGCATATGTTTCTGGAAATTCCGCTGCAATCATGAAATTTTCCGATCGCAGGATATTCGCGCGAAACCCCGTCCGTTTCTCGATCGCATTCTGGGCGGTGTTGGCGATGACCGCTGCGTCGTGCGGTGCGCATATGAGTGCGATGCAGCCTTCCAGCTCGCCCGCGATGGTTTTCCGGACCAGGCTCGTGCCGTTGATCGCCTGCAAGGCATCACTGGGCGCTTGGGCGGCCGTATCGACCAGCAGGAGTGTGAATGGCTGGTTCGGCTCCATGCCATACTGCTGCGCCTGACGTGCCAGTGCGACGGATGCCTCGGGATGTCGGTTGCGTAGCCTGTTCAAAAGTTCGCCAATATCCCGCTCGAGGCCTCTCGCCGCACGATCCATTGACAGTAACACAATTCCGGTGACGATTGCGCCTCGCTCAAATGTACGGATTTCCAGGTCGCTGAAAGGCTGGCTTCGCCAGATCACCAGCGCTCCCAGAATCTGCGTTGCGCTGACAATGGCCATGGCCATGCAAGGTTCACCTCCGTCGAGAACGACCTGTGCGGACCTGCCCGTCATTCGGCTTTCGCTAAGCGCATGCAGAAGCTGAAGCCTGTTGCGGCCCTGATTCAGTTTGTCGACTTGATGCGTGGATGAGAATTCCGGATGGAACGCTGTGCACACGGCGTAGTACTCGTCGTCGAGCACAGTCATGGCGCCTCGAAGGACCGAGGCCATCATCTTTGCAAGATCCTCGAGTCCGCCGCCCTTGGCAATCAGCGAGATCAATTTTTCGTGGACGGCTATGGCAGCCTGGGTGTCTGCCGTCCTGGCCTCCAGCGCCTGTAATGCGGTGCGGGTTTCTTCGAACAGTCTTGCATTCTCCATAGCAAGCGCCGCATGAGTCGCGAGCGACAGCAGCAAAGCGACTTCCCTTGGCGAATAGGTGCGTGAGTGCCGATCTGCGACATAGAGAATGCCGAGGACTCGCCCTTCCAGGAGCAGGGGGACGCCTGCCATTGCGACGATACCCTCGTCTTCGAGTGCGACATCGGTTTTGGAGTCGTGGATAAAGCGAGGCTCCTTGCGGTAGTTCTTGGTCACGAAAGGACTCTTGCTCTCCACGATCGGATGGCAGCTGCCGAGGTCACGCGGAATCCGGATCTCTTGGAAAAGCGTTGAAATCGCACCTTCGATGGCCCGCACAAAGAAATCACGACGATCTGGATCGTAAGCAGAGAGATAGCAGACGTCGCTTCCGACAAAGCTGCGCGCGCGGCGAACGATCGCGCTCAGCACTTCGCTGGTGTTGCGCAAGCGATTCAAGTCGAGTGTCGTTTCCTGGAGTGCGAGTAACTCTCTTTCGCGCCGGTGATAGGACTCGACGAGAGTGTCGGGCTCGATGGTGCTGTCGCGGAGGGCAGCGCCACGCGACACACCTGACCCTGGCGGCGGCGAAGAGGTCAAGATGGTGTCTGTTTTCACCGGTCGTGACCGCTTACGCAGTCCTTGTTTCCGCGATGGCGGAGGGGTCTTTGGCTGTTTCTTTGATGCCAATTGTTGCTTCCTGAGCCCGACGTTGCGATCGGCCGAACGAAGGCCTTGGCTATATCTATGTGACTTCCAACATAAAAATACCAGTAGAATGTCATTTTACCACATTGAGTGGAGGCCGCTCGTCCCCCTACGACTTGCCCATCAGGCTCGGGGCCTGAGCCGAACAAGCTCTTCAGGGGAAAGATCAAGAGCATTCGATCGCGATTTGAATGTCGTTGACGATGCAGGGGGAAGCAAGTGGGAAGACTTAAACGATCGGCATCGGCCGCGGTCGTCGGCATTGGCGAAGTGCCATCAGGACGTTTTTCCGAGCGCAGCGAAATTGAGGCAGCGGTGCTTGCCGCTCGTGATGCCATTCTCGATGCCGGGCTATCTCCGCGCGACATAGACGTGGTCATGCCGACCGGCGCGCTGGCCTCGCGTCATTTCAACGTCGACCTGATTTTTTCGCGGCTTTGCGAGGAATTGGGCATGCTTCGCAGCGCCAAAATGAACGTTCAGGTGATGGCCGGGGGCGGCAGCAGCTCGAGCATGCTGGCGGTCGCCGAAGCCCTGGTCTCCACGGGGGCAGCTCGAACAGTCCTCTGCGTTCACTCCGACAAGGTGGGATCCTTGCCGCGTCAAGCGGGTGTCGATCTCTTTTCAACCACAGGTGTGTCGGAGGAATGGGAAGCTCCTTACGGCCACAACATGAATGCTGTCGGTGCGCTCGTGTCGCAGCGCTACATGTACGAAACGGGGACGACCGATGCAGAACTCGCGGCGGTTTGCGTATCGTTGCGAAAATGGGCCGCACTCAATCCGCACGCTATGTTTCGGCAACCACTGACAGTGGAAGAAGTGCTGGCATCGAAAATGATTGCCGATCCGCTTCGCGCGAAGCATTGCAATATGCTCGCCGACGGTGCGAGTGCGTACATTGTTGCTTCGGCGCAAGACGCGCGGAGGATGACGGAAACTCCTGTATATGTCCGGGGCCACTCGTCGCTGGTGACCCACTATACGTTGTCGCAAGATTCTGATCTTGCGCGGCTCGGCTTTCCGAAAGCAGCCAAGGCCGCCTACGAGGAGTCGGGGCTGAGCCCGAAAGACATTCAACTCGCTCAAATCTACGATTCTTATCCAGTGTTCGCTTTGATCGCGATGGATGCGCTCGGTGTATGCCGTGGCGAACGCGCCGGTGCGTTTGTTGCAGCCGGACACACGTCCCCAGGCGGGGTCATGCCAATGACGACCAATGGCGGCATGCTCTCGCAAGGCCACACCGGCGCGGGCGGCGGAATCGCGGTTCTGGTCGAAGCTTTCCGCCAGCTCATGGGCAAGGCCGGTGAGCGTCAGGTCTTGAGTGCGGTCAATGCCGTGGAAACCGCATCAGGCGGGACCTGGATGGACTCGCACGTCACAGTTCTCTCGAAGGAGCCAAGCTGATGTTGTCCATACGCGCACTTCCCGTTCCGACGGCGTGGAGCGCTCCTTATTGGGAGGCTTCGAAGAACAGGCGGTTTGTTCTGCAGTGCTGCAACGCCTGCAGCCGCTTCATCATGTATCCAAAGCGGTTCTGCCCATTTTGCCTAAGCGAAGATCTTGGCTGGCGCGACTCCAAAGGTGTTGGTGAAATTTATTCGGTCACTGTCCAGCGCACAGGAGCGCCCACGGGTTTCGGCGACCACGTCCCATACGTGCTGGTTATCGTGCGGCTCGACGAAGGCGTGCAGCTCATGAGTCAGGTGATCGGTCCGGGCGCTGAGACTGCCCGTTGCGGTGATCGGGTGCGGGTCGATTTCGAACAGGTTCCTGGGACGGATGTGACTTTGCCGGTATTCCGTCTGGATGGCGCGCAAGCCGCGGCGAACGGCGTGAGCAAACCATGACCAAAACATCTCCGGTGGCAGTGATCACAGGCGTTGCCGGCGGTATCGGCCTCGCGAGCGCTGCAACTTTCCTTGCACAGGGATGGGCCGTTCACGGTCTTGATCGCCGCGCCAGCGACGTTCCCGGGGTCACGAGTCACGAATGCGATGTGACTGATCCGGATGGGCTCGTCGCTCTCGCCGCGCGCATCGGTCCGATTAATGCGCTCATTCCCGCTGCCGGAATCAATCTGCGGCCCGATGACGGCCCTGCCGAAAAGCTTGTGCTGGAGGCCTGGCACCGTACGCTTGCGGTCAATCTGACGGGCACGATGCTGGCTGTGCGCGCATTCCGGCCGAAGATTCTCCCGGACGGAGCCATCGTCCTCGTCAGCAGCGTCGCGGCGATCCGCGCGATGCCACATGCCGATGCGTACACCGCTAGCAAGGGCGCGATCTCGGCGCTCACCAGAACCTGGGCTGTCGATTACAGCCGCGATGGAATTCGAGTGAACTGTGTCGCGCCGGGACCAACGGACACCGCCATGATGAAGGGGGTGCGGGAGGGATATGCCCAGGAGCGCCAGGTGCAACTACCGCAGCAGCGCATGGCGACGGCCGACGAAGTCGCGCAGGTGATCCTATTCCTTGCTTCACCTCAAGCGTCCTATGTCTCCGGCGTGATCGTTCCGGTCGACGGTGGCGCAACTGCGCATAGCGCCGGCATTCCATTTCCGAAGCGACGGGCTCCAGCAAACTGATGTCGAGATAATCATCTGATGGATATCTCCTTCTTCACACGCCAGTCCTTTGGAGATGCCGCGAGATTTTTGCCGCAGAACGCGGCGCTTGCTTTCGATGACGGGCGTTTTCTCACATATGAAGAACTGGCCCACAAAGCCAATCGTTACGCGAATGCTCTCCTCAGTCTTGACGTGGCGCCGGGCGATCGGGTTGGGATCCTGCTCTATAATTGCACGGAGTACTGGATCGCCTATTTTGCGATCACCCGCATCGGCGCGATTGCCGTGCGTCTCAACTTCCGGCTGATGGCTGAGGAGCTGGAGTATGCCCTGACGGATTCCGGCGCGACCGTCCTTCTTGCTACTCCCGATTTGATTGAAAGAGTCGAGGGCCGTCGCGCAGCGTTGCCTGTTCGTCACTACATCGCGCTCGATGATGGAAGCTCTATTCCTGCTTGGGTTCGGCCCTGGTCCGATCTTGAGGCTGGTGCGGCGGATGAACCTCCGATTGCTCTGCCGCTGTCCGAGACTCCGGCGATGCTGATGTACACGTCCGGTACGACGGGCCGGCCGAAGGGCGCGCTATGGTCTCACGGCTCGACGACATCGTGGACGGCCATGCAGATCATGGAATGGGGCCTCACCGCTCAGAGCGTGACCATGGTCACCGGTCCCATGTATCACATCGGAGCTCTGGAGAATTATGCGTTGCCGACTCTGGCAGTCGGCGGCCGGGTCGTGATCTTGCGAAGCCGCAACTTTGACATTCGGCAGACACTGGAGATCGCAAGCAAACAGCAGGTGACGGATATCCTGCTGTTTCCGTCCATGATCTACCAGATGCTGCAAGACCCCGAGATCGGAAAACTCGATCTGAGCCGTATCAGGCGCGTCTTCAGCGGCGGAGATCCGCTGCTGCCGTCGGCCATCGAACAGATGCGCGATCGCTTCGGCTGGATGGACATCGTGCAAGTCTATGGTCTTACGGAAGGCACGCCGATTGTCGCGTGCAGCGGCCCGGGCCAAAGTCGCGAGCGGCCTGAGACGGTTGGTCGTGCTTTCCCGTTCGCTGAACTATCGGTTCGCGATGACAACGGCGCAGTTCTGTCGCACGGGCAGGTGGGGGAAATCTGGACTCGATCGGCCGCTAACGCATTAGGCTATTGGCGTAAGCCTGACGCGACAGCCACGACGTTCGTTGATGGTTGGTGCAAGACAGGCGATCTTGGGAAGATCGAGAACGGCGTTCTCCGCATCGCGGGTCGCAAGAAAGACATGATCCGTAGCGGTGGGGAGAACATCAACCCCGGCGAGATCGAGAATCTTCTGCTGCGGCATCCGAAGATCGCCGACGCCGCCGTGGTGGGAATTCCAGATCCTCGTTACACCGAAGCGGTATGTGCGGTCGTGGTGCTGGCCGGCGGTCAGCAGATGAGCGAGCAGGACGTCATCGATCACTGCAGCAACGACCTGGCGGGCTACAAAAGGCCTCGCAAAGTCGTCTTCGTCGACGAGCTTCCGCGAACCGCTTCACAAAAGATCATCAAATACGAATTGCGCCACCGGCTTTCGGGAGAGGCCGATCAGCTGGCTTGACTTTAATCCGAAATCCAAATCGAAGGCAGACGAACTGCCGCGCCTCAATCAGCACAAAAGGAAACGCCATGACGAATATTACAAGACGTACATTTGCACTCAGCTCTCTCTACGCTGCGGGAGCGCTCTCGCTGCCGTCGTATGCGCGCGCGCAGGTTGGCGGCAATCAGGTCAAGGTTGGTGTCCTCACGGATATGTCAGGGTTCGCCTCCGACGCCAATGGCAAAGGTTCGGTAGCTGCTGCGCAGCTCGCTGCTGAGGAGTTCGCGGTTCAATTGCCCGGCAAGACAATCGAAGTCATATTCGCTGATCATCAGAACAAGCCCGATATCGGGGCGGCGATTGCGCGACGCTGGATCGAGAACGAAAACGTCAACGCGATTCTCGACGTTCCGGTCTCTTCGGTCGCTCTGGCGGTCAGCGAAGTCGCCCGCAATTCCAACGCGCTGTTCATTGCCTCCGGTCCCGGCTCGACCGAGCTGACCGGCTCGAAATGCTCGCCGCACACGATTCATTGGACCTACGATACGTGGGCGCTGGCCCGTGGAACCGCGAAGGCCGTCACGGAAGCCGGCGGCAAGCGCTGGTTCTTCCTGACCGCAGACTACGCCTTCGGACATGCGCTTGAGAGAGACGCGTCGGAGCTGGTCAAAGCGAGCGGAGGAACGGTTATCGGATCGGTGCGGCATCCGATCAATTCATCGGATTTCTCGTCGTTTCTGTTGCAGGCCCAGGCCAGCAATGCGGACGTTATCGCCCTTGCCAATGCCGTAGGCGACACCATCAACAGCATCAAGCAAGCTTCCGAGTTCAACATCGGCGGGGGCAAACAGAAGCTCGTCGCATTGCTGTTGCAACTGACCGACGTTCATTCGCTCGGATTGAAAGCCGCTCAAGGCCTGTATCTGACCCAGCCATTTTATTGGGATATGAACGCGGGTACACGCGCATTCGCAGATCGCTACATGGCCAAGGATGGGCGCAGGCCGACAGACGTCCAGGCGGGAGTCTATTCTTCGCTTGTGCATTACCTCAAGGCCGTCAAGAAAACCGACTCGACAAACGCGGATACGGTCGTTGCCGCGATGAAAGATATGCCGACGGATGATCCACTTTTCGGCCGCGGTGCAGTGCGCCAGGATGGTCGCGTCATCCACGAGATGTACGTCATGCAGGTTAAATCGCCTGCCGAGTCAAAGGGGCCATGGGACTATTTCAAACTTGCGAGCACGATTCCGGCCGCTGAAGCATTTCGCCCCGAGGGGCAGGGCGGCTGCCCCCTTGTAAAGACATGATGTGTGGCCCCTTGCGATATCCGGTAGTGGGCATCGCAAGAGGCTGACGGTGGAGCATGGGCGATGTGCAAGCGAGGCCGCCGTACACGGCAGCATTCGTGAGGGGAGGATGGCTATCTCTGATTCAGCTGATCCGATCGCTTCAAGAATGTCGCGATACGGCTCCTGTGCTCGTCGGAGGAGAAGCACTCTTCTCCATCGCCCACTGTGAGGAGACAGGGCGTACCCAATCCTTGGCGGACTACACGTAAGTAGCTCGTAAATTCGTCCAGGGCGCAGACAAGTTCAAGCAAGTCTGTAGCGAGACTTTCTGTGCGAGATTACGCAGGAGGTCGCCAATTGGCAGTGCAGTTGCGACCTGGCGCCTGATCAATCCTCGAAGACGAGGCGATTTGTCCCGGGCTATCTTGTTCGTTGAACAGAATTCGCTCGGCAGCGCCGGCAAGGTCATCATACTGTCCGCTTCTTAGCGACCACATGAAAGCTCCTAGTGCAGCGGCTCCAAGCGCGAGCGCGATCGGAATCAGGTAGAAAAAATCCGTCATCGTGCCTGCTCCATGCGAAGCGCGGGCAAAGAGCTGGTGGCGGAACTTTCCGCGCGCAGCTTTCTATCCGGGCGTGGTCCTGTCAGCCGCAAGGCGTTGGCGATTACGATTAGTGAGGAAGCCGACATCGCCACGGCAGCGATCAACGGCGTGACGTGACCGAGAATAGCAATTGGCACAGCAATCACATTATAGCCAATTGCGAGAGCGAGGTTTTGACGCACAAGGTGTCCTGCGTTGCGCGCAACAGCGATTGCGAGAGGCACCGCCGTCAGGCTGTCGCGCAGGAACACCAGATCCGCGGTGTTGCGGCTCACATCTGCCGCGGAAGCCGGTGCCATTGAGGCGTGCGCGGCGGCCAATGCCGGTGTGTCGTTCAAGCCGTCGCCAACCATCAGCACGTGCCGTCCCAAAGCTCTCAGTTCTGCGACGTGCTTCGTCTTGCCACTGGGTGAAACGCCCGCGATATAGGGGACGTCGAGCGTGGCGGCGAGGCGGCGCACGGGTTCGTCGCGATCTCCCGACATAATCTCGACGCGGTGTCCTTGGGACAAAATCTCGTTAATGCTCTGGCGAGCGTCCGGCCGCAGATCGCTATCAAAATGGAATGCGCCGCGCAGCCGCCCGTTTTCCGACAGCACGACGCCGGAGGAACAGTTGACGCAATTCTTCGATGCGTCAGTTAAGGCCCAATCGGGTCGTCCCAGCCGATACGGTGTTTCGCCGATGCGAGCTACGAGACCAGATCCCGGAATTTCGGAAATCTCGGTCAGGGCCAACGGCGCAACACCATTGTCTCTGCCGGCCACAGCGATGGCGCGCGAATAGGGGTGGCGGGAGTATGATGCGATTGATGCTGCGATGGCAAGCGTAGCTGGATCGACCGAGTTGCCATTGGCGAGTTTCATGCGGTCGAGTGTCAGCGTGCCGGTCTTGTCAAAAACCACGGTATCGACCTCGGCGATGCGTTCCAGCGCACCGCCGTCCTTGATCATGATGCCGATCTCGAACAGTCGTCGCGCCGCGACGACCTGAACCATAGGAACGGCAAGACCAAGCGCGCATGGACATGTGATGATCAGGACCGCAATAGCGATGGTAACAGAACGATGTGCATCGCCGGTGGCGATCATCCAGCCGATGAATGTCAGCAATGCGGTGAGATGCACCACAGGTGCGTAGAGCCGCGCCGCGCGGTCCGCGATACGGCGATACACGGAGCGACCGGCTTCGGCGGCTTCCATCATTCGTACCATTTCCGCGAGGAATGAGTCCTTCGCAGCCGCGGTTGCGACAATGGTCAGAGGCCCGGTCAGGTTCAGCGTTCCGGCTAAGAGCATGGATCCGGAAACGGCCGGCTGCGGCAGGCTCTCCCCGGTCACAATTGCGCAATCGATTTCCGACGTTCCTTGTATCACCCTGGCGTCGACCGGCACGCGTTCACCCGCAGGCAGGATTAGGGTCGTGCCCGGCTGGATTTCTCCGACCGGCAGATAGATATGCTTTCCATCGTCGTGAACGATAAGCGCTCCGCGCGAGGCAACGCGTGCGAGCCCATTGACCGCATTCCGGGCGCGTTCACGCATCATGTGGTCAAGCGTTCGGCCGATCAGCAGGAAGAATAGTAGCGAGATGGATGCATCGAAATAGGCATGGACGCCATGATTGATCGTTTCGTAGAGGCTCATTCCGAATGCGAGCAACACGCCGATAGAAATCGGAACATCCATGTTGGTTTGGCCATGGCGCAGGCTGCGCCATGCGGACTGGAAAAACACATGGCCCGAATAAATCAGCGCAGGGCAGGCGATCAGCGCCGAAAGCCAGTGAAACATAACACGGGTAGTCGGCTCGGCACCGACCCAAATCGCGATCGACAGTCCCATAATGTTGCTGGCCGCGAAGCCAGACACCGCAAGCGCGCGTATCAGTTCCCTTAGCGTCTCGTCCTTGGCGTCCGCGTCGAGGTCATTGAGATGAGCATGATAGCCAATCCTCTCAAGCGTCTCGATGAAGGGCGGTGGTGATTTGTCGGCTTGCCAGCGGATCGCGACCCGCTTTGTCGACAAGTTGACGCGGGCCTGCTCGACGCCCGGAAGCGCAACGAGCGCCGCCTCTATCTTCTGGATGCAGCCGCCGCAATGAATCGAAGGGATGGACAGATCGGTTTGGCGAATTCCGTCGCTGATAACACGGCTAGCGAGCAGCAGTTCTTCATCCGCGATGTGCGGACTAGTCATGGCGAGAGCCAGCTCGGCGCCGGGTGCGCAGCAACTCATCGGCTACTCCATCTCCGCGCCGTAGCGCGGCCCTTCACATCGGCAAATGCGCTTACGAGGCTTCGGCCGAAACAGCCCTGTAGGCGTGCCAGGTGCCATGCCCGAGCACTGGAAACACCACGATCAGGCCGACAAGCCCAGTGGCGAGGCAAAGGAGAAACAACGCGAGGACAATGGCGCCCCATGTCAGCATCGCCGGCAGGTTGTTCCAGACCAGCGCAGTGCTCGTTCCCATAGCTGTCAACGCATCGACGCGTTCGTTCAGCAGCATCGGAATGGAGAATGCGCTGATAGCGAACGAGAAGGCTGCGAACAATCCGCCGATCGCGCTGCCGACAATGAGCATGGCCCAACCGGTGGGCGTCGTAAACAGCATCGGCGCAATGTGATCGAGGCCGGGAAACGGCACCAGACCGAAGAATAGCGCATAGACGATGATGGCGGCGCGCATCCAGGTAATCATCAGCAGGCACAGCATGACTCCGGCGAACAGGATCTGCCCGCCGGACTTCGGCTTGACGAAAATCATCCGGGTGAGGCTCACCGGCAGGCCGGCGGCCAGACGCCTGCTCTTCTCATACAGGCCGATGGCGAGAATCGGACCGACAACCATGAATCCGGCAAAAGCCGGAAACAGGATGTAATCCCATCCGAACCGGAACAGGCCGATAACGATTGCGATCGATACCAGGAAGATCATCAAGCCATATGCAAGACTCGAAGTTGGCTGCACAGTGAGATCACGCCAGCCGGCTGCCAGCCATGAGAAAGCGTCTGATGGGGCCAGCGACCGATTCCAACGGTTCTTGACCGGAAGTGGTGGCACAACGCTCGGGATCATGGTCATGCGAAGTTACTCCGCCGATAGTTTGGTTGGCCTCGCGGCTTTTGGCGAACAGGATGACTTCGCCGCGCTGAAGCTGTTGTTTCTCTCGTCGCCGCGGCGGACGTGATCGACGCACTCCGGTTGCGAGGTCACGGCGACATAAAGCAGGTGAACGTTCGCAGCGACAAGAAGGATAAAGCTGAGGCCAATCACCAGCATGATGAAGGGCTTCATCTTCAGCCGAGCAGGGGATGTTGCCGCGTCCATCATTGACCGGTTACCCGTTGGTCGAACAGGTAAAGCGCAAGAATTTTACGGTCGAGCGGTGTCAGGCGGTTCTCCCACATAGGCATGCGGCCTTGCCGGCCACTCCAGACGGTGTTGAGAATGGACTGCTTATCGCCGCCATAAATCCAGGACTTGTCGGTTAGGTTCGGTGCGCCGAGATCAGTCTTGCCCTTGCCATCGTCGCCGTGACACGCGGCGCAGGTCGCAGTGAACACGGCTTTGCCGGCCTCGATCTGTCCCGGTTTGGCGTCTTCCGCGGTCGAGGGAGCGGACAGGGTCTGCACAAAGGCAACGACGTTGTCGACATCGGCTGACGGAATCATCTGGTCATGACCGAATGCGGGCATCTGCGAGACGCGCGTGTCCGGATGCGACGAATTGATTCCGACGCGAATTGTCTCAGCGATGGCCGCCGGATCACCGCCCCATAGCCACGACGAGGTGGTGAGATCGGGAAAACCCGGCCCGCCCTTCGC
Organism: Afipia sp.; assembly: GCA_051653085.1. GTDB lineage: Bacteria > Pseudomonadota > Alphaproteobacteria > Rhizobiales > Xanthobacteraceae > Afipia. The sequence goes on from JBOFVL010000036.1 coordinate 39,843, forward strand.
GTTGAAGCCATGGCAGGCCGCGCAGTTGTCGCCGAACAGTGTCCGTCCCGATTGACGGACGATGTTCATTAACCGCGGATCGGCCTGAATGGTCGCATAGCTGTCGGTCTCGATCTTCTTCGTCCATTGATCGCGGCTGAGCGCGGCCTGTTTCAGCGATTCCTGCACGTTTTGCCGGTCATTGAGCCCCAGCAATCCCTTTGTATATGTCACGCCAAGCGGCCACGCCGGCATTAATACCCAGTAGCCGAGTGAATAGAGGGCGGTCAGGATCAGGAAGAAGTAGACCGGGCGAGGCACCGGCGTGTTCAGTTCCTTGATACCATTCCACTCGTGCCCGGTGGTTGTATAACCGGTATGAAGATCGCGTTCCTCTACCGCCATGGCTTATCCTCGTCGCGCAAAATGGAGGCTGCGGCGCGATCGAAATCCTTTTTGTTCGACGGCCAGTAGGCATAGATGAGAATGATGACCGAGAGTGCGATCAGGTAGAACAACCCGAACGACTTCGAAAACCACACCAGCGTGTTGTGCTCGAAATCCATGGTCACCTCCCTGCCTCACCGACGGGCTTGTACGCCGCATCTGTGAGCCGGCCGAGGATCTGGAGATACGCGACAAGCGCGTCCATCTCGGTCAGATCGCCCGGCTTGCCGTCAAACGCGCGAACATTCGTCGCTGCGCCATACCGCTTGGTGACGCCTTCCGCGAACGGCGTATCCGGCGCTGCCTGTCCGTAGGTGTCGGAGGCGGCATTCGCGATCATGTCGTCAGTATAAGGGACGCCGACTGCGCGCTGGGCCTTGAGATGCAATCCCATGTCATCCGTTCGCAACGCCGTCCGGGATAGCCAGCCATAGGCCGGCATCACCGATACCGACATCACGTCGCGCGGATTGTTGAGATGGGCGACGTGCCACTCGTCGGAATACTTGCCGCCGATACGCGCCAGATCCGGGCCGGTGCGCTTTGAACCCCAGAGCATCGGGTGATCGTATTTCGACTCAACTGCGAGAGAGTAGGGGCCATAGCGCTCGACTTCGTCGCGCAGGGTGCGGATCATCTGCGAGTGACAGGCATAACAGCCTTCGCGGATGTAGATGTTGCGGCCCGCAAGCTCGAGCGGCGTATAGACGCGCATGTCAGGCGCATTCTCGACAGTCTGGTGAATTGTGAAGAGCGGTGCGATCTCGACCAACCCGCCGATGCTCGACACGACGACAATGCCGAGAACGAGGCCGATAGCTTTCCGTTCCAGTTTGTAATGCAATCCGAACATGCGGTTACTCCCCCGCCTGAAGGACAGATCCGGCGGCAGGTGCCGGCACCGGCCGGTCGGCGGTCGTCTCGGGCGCAGCACGCGTCGCTGCCGTCTTGATGGTCATCCAGATGTTGTAGGAGCCGACAATCGCGCCGATAAGGAACAGAAGGCCACCGATCGCGCGGGCGATATAGTAGGGCCGCATGGCAATCAGCGAGTCCACGAAGGAGTAGGCCAGCGTGCCGCTTTCGTTGTAGGTCCGCCACATCAATCCCTGGATGATGCCGGAATTCCACATCGCGAAGACGTAGACAATCGTTCCGGCGACGGCGAGCCAGAAGTGCACCTCAACGAGCCGCGGCGAATACATGGTCTCGCGCTTCCATAACCAGGGCACGGATGCGTAGATCGCGCCAAATGTTATCATTGCCACCCAGCCAAGCGCGCCGGCATGGACATGGCCAACAGTCCAGTCGGTGTAATGCGAGAGTGAATTGACGGAGCGGATAGCAAGGAACGATCCTTCGAACGTGGTCAGCCCGTAGAACACCGCTGCCACCATCATGAAGCGCAGCGTGGCGTCGTCACGAACCTTGCCCCATGCGCCGTTCAGCGTCAGCAGCGCATTTGCGGCGGATGCCCATGACGGGATGAGCAGCATCAGCGAGAAGGTCATGCCCAGCGTCTGCACCCACTGCGGCAATGCCGTGTAATGCAGGTGATGCGATCCCGCCCACATATAGAAGAACGTGATGCCCCAGAAGCTGATGATCGACAGGCGATAGGAAAAGATCGGTCGTCCGGCGCGCACCGGCAGATAGTAGTACATCATGCCGAGGAAGCCTGCCGTTAGAAAGAAGGCGACGGCGTTGTGTCCGTACCACCATTCCGTCATGGCATCCTGCACGCCTGCGAACAGCGAATAACTCTTGGCGTGGCCGAACGATACCGGGACTGCGAGATTGTTGACGATGTGCAGGATCGCAACGACCAGAATGAAGGCCATGTAGTACCAGTTGGCCACATAGATGTGCGGCTCCTTGCGCCGCGCCAGCGTGCGCAGGTAAATGCCGAAGTAGACCACCCACACGATGACAAGCCAGATATCGGCGTACCATTCCGGCTCCGCATATTCCTTCGACTGCGTAATGCCCATCATGTAGCCGGTGACGGCCAGAACGCAGAACAGATTGTAGCCGAGCAGGACGAACCATGAGCTGAGCTGGTCAGGAAGGCGAGCGCGCGATGTTCGTTGCAGGACGTAAAGCGAAGTCGCGATCAGGGCATTGCCGCCGAACCCGAAGATGACGCTCGTGGTGTGCACAGGCCGCAGGCGCCCGAAGCTCGACCAGCCGGCGTCGAATGTGAGGTCCGGCTTGACCAGCAGCCACGCGACCCAATCGCCGATGAACAGGCCGAATACGGCCCACACCATCGCCAGAATGATGCCGAACTTGGTCGGGTCATCATAATAGAGGGCCAAGCGTTCTTCGCTTGGCTCCGGCTCGTAGTAGACCGAGATGATCTTGAAGGCTCCGGCAAGTCCTGCCAGCACGATCAGCCAGCCGTGCGCGCCCAAGAGGTCGTCTTTTCCTGCAACGCCCAGCGCTAACCCGCAAAGACTGACGGCAAGCAGGATAATCAGCGCAAGCTGACGTTCGTTTTTTGTAAGTTGCCCCATCATCATTCTGCCGCCTGGTTTTAAAGTTCGCGACCGCTATCCGTCGGTCTCCCAAAGTGGGTCAGCGCTCATCTCCATTACGTCGGGCTATTCCTTCAGCCTACGCCCCGACTTTTGAACCCGGAAGTCCGTGTCCGCAGCAGCCCCCGCCTTTTTGTTTTGAGCAGCTTATGTTGTTGCATTTCTTTGTCTTTGCTCCAGAGCAAAGACAAAGGTGTTGAATCCTGCAGCCTCCAAACAAGCCGGCCCATCGCAAATGCAGAAGCGACATGCGGATTTGAGCTTCCCATAAAGAAGTATTCTTTATATATCTTATAATGCTTCGGCAACTCGAAATCGGAAACTGTGATGCGGCTGACCAATTTCTCCGACTACGCATTGCGCGTGCTGCTCTACGCCGCCGCCCGCGACGGCGCCTTGATCACGATCGAGGAAACCGCGCGAGTTTACGGAATATCCAGGGCTCACCTCATGAAGGTCGTGAATCAGCTCACGCGCGCTGGTTATCTGACGGCAGTGCGGGGCCGCTCGGGCGGGCTCGAACTGGCGAAGCGTCCGGACAAGATCGGCCTTGGCGATGTCGTCCGGGCGACTGAGCCGGATTTTGCCCTGGTCGAGTGTTTCGCGCCGGACAATCGCTGCCTGATCACGCCGCGCTGCCGTTTGCGTGGCGTCCTGAAAGAAGCACTGGCGGCGTTTATTACAACGCTCGATCGCTACACACTGGCCGATCTGGTCCTGCGCCCTGAGGATTTCGGAATTCAACCGGCGGCGTGAGCCGCAGCAGCCAATTGAGGATGGAACGATGACCGATTTCGACGAGAGTGGACCTGCGCGCCGTGCGCGGATCACAGCAGATCTTATGGCAAAAACCGGCATCGATGAACCGATGATCGAGCGCCTTGTGAGGCTATTTTATCAACGCATACAGGCCGAGCCGGTGCTCGGACCGATTTTCGCCGCGAGGGTCACCGATTGGGAGCATCATATCGCTAAGCTCTGCGCGTTCTGGTCTTCCGTTGCGCTGATGACCGGTCGCTATCACGAGCAGCCGATGCGCATGCATATGGATCTCCCGGTGAACGGGGCGCACTTCGACCGTTGGCTTGAATTATTCGAGCGAACTGCTGCTGAGGTTTGTCTTCCGGCCGCAGCCGAGCACTTCATCGAACGCGCACGCCGGATTGCGGACAGTCTTGAACTGGGAATCGCGACCGCGCAGGGCCGAATTGCAGCGCCGCGTCATTCGCGGCCGACGCTGGTTGTGCGGGATACCGAAAGGGATTCCCTGTTCCCGCTGTAGAATTTCCTGATCTCCAAGATTTATTCTCTGTTAGTTTGGCTAGGGAATTTCCAAAAAAACACTGCGGCACAGCGCTTTCAGCTCAATGTCTCGTCTGCTCGGTCTGGAAAATCGCGAAATTCCCTGTTAGCAGCGAATTTCGTTGGAGACCGACGCGATTAGTACTGCGTCGCCAGGGTAGCAAGATTCGAACCGCGATATTCCTCGCCAACGTTTCGCCAATGAAACGACCTCTACAGATAGCGGCATCCGCGATCGGATACTGCTAACTCTTTGATTTATCAAGATCGTCTTGGTTGATAGGCTCGCTCATAACGGTCTGGTTGCAGGTTCGAGTCCTGCCGGGCCCACCAATAAAATCAGACGCTTATTACGTAAGCTTCTCGACCTTGCGTTTTGCCCCCTCAGAAAAACCTATAGTAACAACGTTGTTCTGATCACGCTTCGGTTTGCGCGTGATGCCTTCGACGGCCCCCTTCATGACTCTAATCTTGTAGCAAAGATGGAGTGTGGGCATGAAGCCGCGACGCCGCATTTATTACTCGGCGGCCCAGCGAGCCGAAATCTGGGATCGCTGGCAGGCCGGCGAGCCGATGAGTTCGATCGGACGCCGATTTGACCGAGAGTCCTCGTCGGTCTTTTCGGTGATCTCGCCTTCCGGGGGCATTCGTCCGCCGGATCGACGCCGTGCCAAACGGGGCTCAGTCTTTCTGAACGAGAGGAGATATCTCGGTGGCTTAGCATGCGCCGCTCCTTGCGGTCGATCGCGCATCACCTGGGACGGTCTGCGTCTACCATCAGCCGTGAAGTCCATCGCAATGGTGGGGCGGATCGCTATCGGGCTGCCCGGTACAGCGATCAGTTGAACCCGCCGGCTAATGCGGACAGTGGGACTGCGCTCGTATCGAACGCCTATAGCGTTTCGGAGGGCAGCTTGGTCAAACGTCGCGAAGACGCGTCTAAGCGAAGATCGTGGGCGGAATCGCGCTTTTCACTGAAACAGGACATGCTCTAGCGAGATTGGCCGGCGGCGCGCAACACGGCCTCGACATCTGTCAGCCAGACGAGATCGTTTGCCTTGAGTCTTTGCAAGACACGACGCAGCGCAGCAGCGCCGGCCGGAGTGCCGACGACAAAGGGGTGAATGCCAATAGCGACCACTGTCGCCGGTTTCTTGGGATCGGCGGCGGCTTCGCGCGCAAGTTCCTGCACATAGTCGATCCACAGCCGCTCAAGATCGCCTGCCTCCTTGAAGCGGGACAGATACTGCCCCATGTCGACAACGCTCGGGGGATAAGGCACCAGCACCAGCGGCCCCGGTTTTGTGTCGAGTCGCGACAACATGTCCGAGTCCATGCCATCAAGCGTGTAGCGGATGCCTTCTGCAACGCTGGCCTGAAAGGTCTCCGCATCGGGATAAACGCTTGGGCTCGACCAGCCGGTGCTGCGAACACCGGTGCTCGCCTCGATCATGTCGAGGGTCTTGCGGATATAGGCGCGCTGTGCCGCCGGTCCTTCGGACAGCGGTAACAGATCGGTGGAATTGTTGAGCCCGTGGGCGATGATCGGCGCCGTGGGAACGAGCGCGCGGAGCGCCTGCCATGTCTCCGGCTGCGCCTGCGGGAATTGGGCATTCAGCGCAAGGCTGAGCGGAACACCCATGTCCTTGAACAGCCGGCCCGTGCGCGGCAGGCCGAAGTTGATTGCATACTGTCGAAATCCTTCGTCAACGAGATCGGGTGTGCGTCCGGTCATGTCGGGGCGGAAGTTGGGTCCGTGTCCACGCCCCCACACTTCAACGTAAAGAACGAAGGTGACAGCGACCTTCTTGCCTTCAGGCCACGACGCGACAGGGATGTCCTGCCGCGGCAGGCCGGTGATCCAGTCCGGGCCGGACTGCGCCATCGCAGGGGTGAGTGCGAGGCCGGCGGCAAGAAAAGACGCGAAGATCAGTTTGCGCATGTTCCACCTGCATGCTGATGCGGCCCCGGACGCAGGAAATCCTGCGTCCGGGATCGTGGCTCATTGAAGATCGTCGAGAGATGCAGCGCCGGAGCCTCCCGAGATGAGTGTCGGCCACTGGTTGGAGCCGAACGGCACCTGAGGTGGCAGGAACGGTTCCTGTCCGCGCGCCTTCATTTCCGAGATGATGGTCTTGCGCGCGTCGCCCCCCATCAGTTCGTAATCCATCAGACGGTAGTTGTTGAAGAACAGACCTCCCACCGAGCGGTCGGAGATGATGCGCACAAGGGATGTGAGCATGTCTTCAGGGGTGGTGGTGAACGAGACGGTTTCAATCAGCATCAGCCGGTCATTCATTGCTTTCGGGCCGAAATACTGCGCGAGGACGCTGAACAGCACGTTGTTCTGGCGCGCCACATAGATCGTATTGCTGGCCCCATAGGCCTGATCGAAGCTGCCGCCCAGGTCTTGCTTCCAGCCGTCGAGCACGCCCATCCAGTGTTTCACTTGGGTCTGCGCGGCCCAGGCGATTGCGTGGCGCAGCACGGGTGCCTGTTTCTTGGCGAACGCCTGAACAGCGTCGAGGCTGATTGCGCCCTTGGCAAGACAATCCTCCATAAAGGCGATGTTGTTATCGAGGATGGCGCGCGAGTTCGGCCGCCAGTCATCCGGCATTTCCGCTGCGCCGATTCCGTCCAGCGCACTCTTCATCTCTGTGAGATACGCCCGCATGGGTGCAACCCATGACTTGTCGTCCGGATTGTCCACATAGGGCAGAACCACTTCCGATATGGCCATGGTGCTGTGTCCGAGCGACTTCATCACCTGATAGACCTTGGGGACGGAGGGTGCCTCACGTGGCGGCTGGCCGGGCTGGTAGAGGATCATGCGTCCGCCCGCGCCCGAGAACAGCGCGAGGATAATCGGATGCTTTCCGAGAATGTTGCGGCGGAAGGAGACCCCGGCATTCTCATACAGCGAGAACATCGTCGTATTGAGCTGGAGGACATTGCGGGTGGCAAGGCTCTGGGCAGATGGCGGCTGCGGCGGGCCGGAGATCGGCTTCATATAATCCGGTAACTCGGCCGCCATGGTGCTGGACAGCATCGATGCGGCGATCGTCGCTGCCAGAGCGAGACCGACAAATGCGCGCCTCATCGTTTTTCCTCCTGTGTTGTTATCAGTTCGGACATGCGGCTCCGGTCTCGATCCATGCTTGGACGAGGGCTTTTGCCGCTTGTTGCGTTCCGGGTGCCGGTGTGCGGTTTCCGCCCGGATGCCAGGCCCAGCCGACCAGCGTGTCTTCGCCGATATGATGGACGAGATCACCGAGAGAGCGCCCGCCGTTTCGCGCGGGGTCCTTGATCTGCGCGCAAATCTCGCGCGGCGTCTTGCCTTCCCAGGCCATCTCGGCAGGCGCGAGATGCCAGGCAGGATGTCCCGGTACACCGGCAGGCTCGAAGTTGGCGCTGCCGTGGCAGGTCGAGCATCGCAGGCTCGTAAGTCCGAGGCCGTCCGATCCCCGGAAGACAGGAGGCTGATGCGGACGCATCGCATCTCCCTGTCGCGGCCGGTCGGAGGCGGGATGACAATTGGTACAGCGCGGATGGGTCAGCACCTTGCTGAGCTCAGTGAAGTAGGCGGCTGAGCGTTGGACGGGATCGGTCACCGACGCGAAGACCTCTGGCTTCGCAAGAGTATCGGCGGGTGCGGAGAGGGTGAGGCTCGCTGTCGCCGCGAGCATGCCAGAGGCTGCTGCGAGGACCATCATGAGCCGTCGGTCGATCGTCATTGCGGGCTCCCCATCAGATCAGGAAGCGTTGAGGATCGGCGAGCACGACATCACGCACGGCCTGATGGTACTTCACATAGCCTGAACACCGGCACAAATGTCCATCAAGAGCCTCGGTGATGGTGTCTTCGAGCTTCGCGCGCGGGATCGGTGACTTCTCGAGTCGCTCGAGCAGCACCTGGCCCTCATTGAGGAAGCCCGGCGTGCAATAGCCGCACTGGAATGCAAAATGGGCGATAAAGCTCTTTTGCAGCGCTGTCAGTTCGCCATTCCTGGCATGCCCCTCCACAGTGCGAATCCTGAGCTTGTCGAACTCGGTCGCCGCTACGATGCAGGTGGGCATGGTGGCGCTTGTGCCGTCGGCACGATCGACGATGACTGCGCAACTCAGACATTGGGCTGCGCCGCAGCCGAATTTCGTTCCCGTCATGCCCAGCACTTCCCGAAGGAAGTCGTTCATGGAGAGGTCCGCGCGCACATCGATGGGGCCATGAACACGGCCGTTGATGGTCAGCGAGATAGCGGGCACAGCACGCCTCCTTTCACAAGATACGCCGGACATCGTCCGGCGTGACCGGCAAGGCCCGGAAGCGATAGCCGGTGGCGTCATGGATGGCGTTGAGAATGGCCGGCACCACCGGGATCATGACCACTTCGGCCATACCCTTGGGCGGCTCATTGGGCGCCGCAGGCGGCAAGACCTCGACCTCCAGGTCGTGAATTGGCAAATCGGAAGCGCGCGCGATCACATAGTCGCCGAGATTCCAGCGCCCGTTGCCGGGGCCGTCCTCGAAACGCGGCAGGTTCTCCAGAAGCGCGTAGCTGACACCCATCGCGAAGCCACCCTGGGCCTGGCCGAGCACGACATCAGGAGACAGCGCCTGTCCGCACTCCAGCACGCTGTAAGCCTGCGTCACGCGCACAGTGCCGCTTGTCTTGTCGATCTCGATTCGGACGAGCGTGCCGCAGCTTGATGTGAATGAGGTGCCGATGCGGTTGTAGCTGGCCGGTGGGAACGCAACGAAGCTGCGGTCGAGCACCTTGAAGGGCTCTTGACCGCGGCGCACCGCGAGCGCGTCGATGTCAGCGGCCCAGTCGAGGCCATCGATAGGGAAGGCGGCTTGAGCCCAGGCCCAGCGCGAGAAGGCGTGAGCCATGGCTCCGGTGAGAGCGCCCATGGCATGAGCCTTGGCGGCCACTGCCTCCTGGGCAAGCGGCGGCAGGCCGGACAGGATGAGCATGCCGTCCTGCCAGAAGGCCTCGTTCCAGAGAAAGTGGCGCGGATCGTTCGGCCCGATGCCCCACAGCGCGAGCGCCGCCGGCCACATGCCGAAACGCTGAATGATGCGCGCTGCTTCGGCGGCTGCCTGAGTTCCGACATGCGCGCCGATGGAAGCACTGGTGGCCGAGCTGACAGCCGGCACCCAACGCGGGTTGCGGGATGCCTTGTCTTGTTCTCCCTGTGTGATGACGTAAGGATCGCCCGATGTGACAAGGCCGAGAGCGTCGAATGCATCGATCCGGGCGACTGACACTTCATCAGCCATCCGCCCGAGGAATTTCGCCACGCGGTTTGCGACCGCGGTGCCGATGCCGTTGCCCATCTCCGTCGCGTCGCAGAAAATCCGGATGCGCCCTTTGGGATCCACCTCGACCCGGCCGAGGGCGCAGTCGGCGCCGGTGCCATAATCCTTGGTGCATACCGCAACGCCGGTACCGACCAGCGTGCCGGCAGAGGCTGCCTTTCGCACACGCGCGCGCTCGCGCCAGATGGCATGGCCTTCGAGCTTGTCGAGAATCTCCGGTGTGCGCACCGACACGGTCCAGGGGTTGCCTGTCATGGTGAGGCCCCCGGTCTTCACAAGATTGCGCCGTCGCAATGTGATCGGATCGATGCCGATGGCCTCGGCCGCCTCATCCACAAGTGTTTCCAGCGCGGCCGTGGTTTGGAGGACGCCATAGCCGCGCATGGAGCCTGCCGTCACGCCGCGCGAGTGTTGCGAGAGAGTCGTCACATCCACTTTCGGAATGTCGTAACTGCCGATGGCGGAGGTGGCGGAGACCGCCGCTACGCTGGCCGAGTAATTGGCGAGTCCGCCACCGCCGAGGACATGATCGGCGGCGAAGGCGCGCATTCGCCCCGAGGTGCGATCAAACGCCACCTGCGATCGCATCTCGAAGGCATGGCGCTTGATGCCGCCCTGAAATTGCTGGAAACGGTCATGGGCAAGCCGGATGGGACGGCCTGGCAGAAACATGGCCGCCAGTGCGACATAGAGCGGGAAGGGTGTGTGATCGCGTCCGCCGAATCCGCCACCCATATGGGCGAAGTGGGTTTCTATGCGCTGCGGTCGCAACGCTGGCGCCGCTTCGCCGAGCAGATGGCCCAATGCCTCGCTGGCTTCGAGGGGCGACTGCACGCCGAGCACGAGCTGCAGCGCTTTCGCCTTGGGATCGTACCAGGCGAGGCCGCATTCGGGCTCCAGAAACATGGGATCGACGGATTGGGTGCTGAAATTGCGGTCGAGCACCAGCAGGTTCGGGTCCTTGGCGGCGATGAAGGCGCGAATCGCCTCGCCGTAGCTTGCCCCCTTTTTGTATTGGCCGCCTTCCGAGGTAGGCAGAGGTTGCCAGATCGGCCGGCCGCCCGCCTCGAAGAGGCCGGGGCTGATCCAGCCTTCCATGAGTGGGGAATAAACATCCGGTGCACCGGGTGCGTCGCCCGCGACGCGGGTGAAGCGCAGCGCGGCGTAATTTGGCTGTGCCAAAGGCCCGGTCTCTGCGCCGAATTTTACCGGGCTCGTCTGGCGCAGGCGGATGTGGGCGCGGTCGAAGGCGTCAAAGGTTTCGAAAAGGAGCAGTGCCACGGGCTGGCCCAAATACAGCGGCGTCTTTCCCACAGGGCAGAGAAGGTCACCTGCATAGAAGGGGGGCGCGCGAAGTCCCGCTTGCGCGAGGTCTTCCGCCGTCACGATTCTGGTCGGCCGCGAGCCGGGCTCAAGAGTTGAGAAATCCAGACCGGTAAAGATGTGAGTGGCGTCCGCTGCGCGCAGGAGAAGCGCATGGGCGGTGGTAGATGGCCATCCATCCATATCTGCTGCGCGGAAGTCGGATGCATAAAGCTTGCTTCCGGTCACTTTGGCGACGGCGTCGATCCGCCCCATCGTGCTGTGCGCGGGATGAGAAGCTGCGGTACCGGGAAGGGTCTGTGTCTCGTCGAATCGAGCTGCCTGTGCCGCGCGCAGACGGGTCATGGCCAGCGTGATTCCACCGGCCGTGACCCAGCTTACAAACTCTCGCCGCGAAGGACGCATGTCGCCCCGTTCCTTACGAAAGTACGATGTGTGAACCACGCGCCTTCGGCTCCCCGAATCGGTTTGATGGCTCAAGAACCCGCATAACAAGTTCGCTGGAAATCTTCCAATTCCCTCATCTGAGGGATATGTCCGATTTCTGAAGTAAAGAGGTCAGGCGCTGCCTGGATCAAGAGTGGAAGCCTCCCGGTGGAGTTGTCGTTCTCCGCCGTCCCCCATCCGGAAGCGCCTTAGCAGTGCGGCGTGGGAATGGACGCCGAAATGCCTGTACACGGCGCTTTGATATTGAGCGATGGTATATTCGGATAGCGAGAGACTGGCCGCCATTTCCTTGCGCGTGCGACCGTCGAGCAAGAGATTGAGCACAAGCCGCAGCCGCGGGGAGAGGCGGGGCACTGTGGCGCCGCGATCGGTCGGCCATCCGTGCTCATGCAGCCAGGGCAGTTCACTGAGGAGAATGTGAGCGATGCGCGCCTCCCGCTCGGAAAAGGGCGGATCGTTCTTCCGTCGAAAAATGCTGATGGTGCTGACGGCGCGTTCGTCGATCGGGCGAAGGGAAAAGATGAAGGGTCCGATATCGGCATCGCAAAGGTGGGCGTTCACGCCGGACGCGACGAAAGTGGGTTCATCAACGATCTGCTGGCGTACGCGTGTGACATGGCCGCCTCTCTGACGCATTTCCCCAAGAAGCTTCTCGGATGCCCATGCCATATCAGGATGTCCGGCCGCGAGCAGCAACCGGGCATAGCGCGCTTCGTCGAACCCGCCGTGCGTGAGGCCGAGGTAGACCGGCTGCTCGCCCGGTTGAACGAGGCATCCGAGACTCCATGTCCAGGAGTCAGCCTTGACAAGAGCACAGAGGCCCTCGACGAGAAGCCGCTTGACGCTGGAGAAATCCTTTCGTGAAACAATGGCGTCGCCGAGCAGCCTGACGATGTCGTGCACATCCGACATGGCGAGGATGCTGTCCGGATCGCAGGATGGCGTGGCGAAGTCGTGGGTCATGTGGCACTCGTTTCCGCGCGGGATACCCGATAAGCTGCCGTCCGTTACGCGGATAGGTGCTTGCCGAATGTCTTTATCACGTGACTGCTTTCAAGTCCTGTGCGTGCAGAGGTCGCCAGCCTCTTCTCCCTGCTTTCTCTGAATCTCCCGCCCCGGATGACCTCCAGAAATCTGTTGCTCAGACAAATTTCTTAGGCTTTTGGCAGGCGCGCCGGAGCGAGGCCGCCGCCTGCGTCATCGGGGCGGTGCTGCGTGTGGATGGCGATAGGTGTGCTTACTGAGATCCTCTCCGGCAGGGGTTGGATCCATCTCTGTGAGCTTCGTTAGCGGCGCGCCAGTTTTCATGTCTAGTTGCGGGGGCATTTGGCGGTATCTTTAGTTTCGCTTTTATACGTTTGCTCGGCAGTGAGAATGCGGCTTCACCGCTTCCGATCTTACTCTTAGGTGGGGTCATTGTTTGGATAAGCGCTTCCCTGACAGGCAAAAGCGAGGAATCCAACTTCGAGATTCCCTTTGGAGATTAGTGCCGAAATTTCCCACAACGTAAGCGTTACACTGTTTGAATTTAAGCCACCTCGCGAAGACCTTCGGCGAACGTCGCAAAGAACTGATCAGTCAATTTTTTGGCTGTGCCGCTGATAAGACGCTGTCCAAGCTGAGCCAGCTTACCTCCAATTTGGACATCGACGTTATAAATCAGTAATGTACCGCTTCCAATTTCTTCTAATCGGACGACGGCATTACCCTTCGCGAAGCCTGCGAGTCCACCTTCGCCCTCTCCGGAGATCTTGTAGCTAATGGGGGCGTTGAACTCGCTGAGTATCACTCTGCCTTTAAAGCGGGTTGAAACCGGCCCGATCCGCATTTTTGCAATCGCTCTGAATTCGCTATCCGAAACTTTTTCAAGCTCCTCACATCCAGGAATGCACAGCTTCAAACGATTAGGATCATTCAGCTCCGCCCACACAGTACTGCGGGCCGCGGCAAGCTCTATGCTGCCATTCAAAAGTAAGGACAAGGCGGTCTCCGTTTTCTAGATGTCGGTTTTGGTGGTCGCGTCTGACGGGGAAGTAACGCCATACGTCGTCAGATTAGTACCGAGCTGTGTGAGTATCGTCTCGACTATGCGCCGTTGTTGCGAGGTAAGCGCAGACTGTGGGGCTACTGGATCGCCAACGTCGTAACCTTGAAGCTGGAGGCCAGTCTTGATGCAAGCCGCCAAATTAAACTGGGCGAAAGCTTCATTGACGCGCCAGAGCCGCCGTTGAAGACTCATGGCCTCGTTCCACCGCTCGTCCTTACACAACTGGTAAAGAGCGACGCTTTCCCTCGGAACAATACAGGCTGGACCGGCCATCCAGCCGCAACCACCAATGAGCATCACAGCCGTGGTAACGTGTGATGATGCAGCGAATACCCCGATCTTGGGGCCGCATCTGTTCAAGATGGATAGGAGCCGCCCGGTATTGTTGGAAGCATCCTTGATATACTTGATGTGCGGATGCTCGGCCAAGCGCGTAATAACATCTATCGTCAGATCGACCTTCTGAAATTGTGGGTTCGTATAAATGACCACCGGTACATCAACCGAATCTGCGATTGATTTGAAGTAGGACTCAATTTGAGAATCGCTCAAAGGGAAATACGTCTCAAGTACAGCGAGAATTCCGTCAACGCCGATCTTTTGATAATCTTTCGCTTGCTCCACTGCTGATGAAACTGTTGTCGCTGCAACACCAGCAATGACTGGTACACGTTTAGCTGCAGCATCAACTGTTGTTTGCACCGTGAGTCGTCGTTGTGCTGCGCTGAGGTATGCGTATTCGCCGGTCGATCCAAGCGGAGCGAGGCCGTGCACGCCTGCCCCTATTAGATCCTCGCATAATCTTCCTAATACCGACGTTCGAACGCTGCCGGAGGTGTCTAGCGGCGTAACAAGGTATGGAATAACGCCATGGAAGTCATTCATCCTTGCCTCCAATCTGCCGGGAGAGGGCCCAATAAATCGCGGTCCGATAGATGGATTCTAAGTGTATGCCGATACTTTCAGTTGACTAATTAGTCAACTCAAAATAGTTTTGGTCCGAAGGCGGGTTCATAGAACATTTCTTCGTTTTCATTTTGTGTCGCGACAGCAGTTTGGATGTTGGAGTGGGATGTAGCCGCCGGACATGCGGCGCTCCTCATTCATCCGGTGTCACGCTCATCTATGGAGAGCAGGAGAATGCTTGAGCGGCGATTAAGGTAATCGTCCTGGACTCTCAAAAATCGGCTTCCTTCGTTAAGAGGAAGCTGATCGAACATCACAGGAGATCGATATGGCTACAGCTATCGCACGACACCCGCGGTCCACAGAACTCCAAGAGGCGTCGCTCGAACACATTATCGAGCGTTATGTTGCGCGCTTCGCCGACCGCAAGGCCGACTGGGCTGCCTTCGAAGATGCAAAGATTGAGGGCTACAAGCGCGCGCAGCACCGCTTCATTGGCGCTGGCGGCTCAGGTAAGCACAACGACGTTGCGGCCATTCCAGCGGGAAATTTCACCCTGTCAGTGATGTTCGTGCCACCGGGGCAGGGCAACGCGGCGCATACGCATGAAGTCGAGGAAGTATTCTTTGTTTTGCAGGGTTTCCTTGATGTCTTCGTTCAGGATGAAGACGGCCGCAAGATCACGCGGCGTCTGGGCCCTTGGGAATGCATTTCCTGTCCGGCAGGCGTCATCCACGGCTATGACAATGCGAGCCTGGAGCCGGTTTATTTTCAGGTGATGCTGGGGCGCGGCAAGCCTGAAACCATGGGGTACGCCGATGATGAACTCTTCAAGCGTCGCGACGGACACCTCAAATCGTAAGCTGCTATCGATGTGACGATGTCGGTCGTCGCGCATTTAACTGATACCTTTCGGCCCGCACATGTGTGCGGACCGGAGGCGTGGCCTTTTGCGGAGGGCATTGCCGAAGAAGGAGAGCTGGCGCCGGCAGCAGTCAATTCCAGACAGTTTCTAACCAGCAGGCGGGGCCAGGATACTGTCGATCATCTTGTTGATGGTTTCTCGGGCGTAGGAGCGCATCTTCGCGCTGGGTTTCACCATTTGCAGAATGACAAGGCCATGCACTTCCACCAGCATCTGATCGACGGTTTCTTCGATCGGAGTGTCTGGCAGGATTTCTCCTCTTTCAATTCCCGAGACCAGAAGCCGTACCCAGAAGCGGCGTTGCTTGTCGAAGCGTCTGGATTGATGAGCCTGGATCTCTGCATCTCTCGTGCTCATGGCGACGTGATTGATCCAGAAGCGCCACCACCGGCTATTTGGCGATTCGAGCGCATAGGAGAGCGCAATGCGCCGAAGCTGTGCTGCAGGTGATCCTTTGTACTCGTCCCAATCCTCCGGAAGTGCGTAACCGACTTCCAGCGCGGTAGCCACGAGAGTCTGCTTGTTACGAAAGTGATATGTGATGGTGCCCAGGCTGAGCTGGGCTGCTTCCGCGACTTGGCGCATCGTTACATTCTCGATCCCAGATTCTGCAATCAGATCGTAAACGACGCCGGCAATGTACTTTTGCTGCTGCTCGCTCCGTGATTCGGGCGGCTGGTTTTGTTTTTTCTGTCCCGAATGGGGTGCCATATTATAGATCTCGGTATGAACTGTAACGGCTGAGTCTGTGTCGGAAGCAACTGTTAGCGCGGCTGGAAGGATTTTCGAAGGTCGTTCTTCGTTACCTTGCCCGTGTTGTTTCGCGGCAGCTCAGGCAGGAAAATGACGTGTTTCGGCTTCTTGTAGCTGGCAAGCTCGCTGCCGCACCATTGGATCAGCTCTTCGGCTGTGACTTTCGCTCCGGGTTCGCATTCGATGAAGACTGCAACAGCCTCGCCGAATACATCATCAGGAACGCCAATCACCGCGGCGTCTGCGACCGCTTCATGGCCTCGCAATGCGAGTTCGACTTCCTTCGAATAGATGTTGTAGCCGCCTGACAGCACCATATCCTTCTTGCGATCGACGATGTGCAGAAAACCGCCATCGTCGAAGCGCCCGATATCCCCCGTCTTGAACCAGTCACCTTCGAAGGCGTCTTGAGTGGCAAGTTCCTGTTTGAAGTAGGCGCGGAAAATCAGGTATTGGCCCGGCACGCCGGATCTCGCCCAGATTTCACCCGGCTCTCCAGCGGAGGTGTCATGACCCTCCGCATCCACAAGGCGGATTTCCACACCCGGTGTAACGCGTCCCACCGATGCGCCGTGTTCGAACTGATCTTCGGGCCGCAGGATGGCGAGTGCGCCAGCCTCGGTCATGGCGAAGAATGAGAAGATACCAAGGTGAGGGATCGCGCTTTGCAGCCGCCGTTTGACGTCAAGTGGAAATGCCTCGCCTGTTGCAACCAGAATCCGGAGGGATGTGAACCGAGCCGGATTTGCCTCGATGGTCGGAAGCATCATGCGGCCCACCGTCGGCACGATGCCGAGAAGAGTTATCTGTTCCCGTTCAATCGTCTTGGCGGCTTCCTCCGCCTCAAAGCGCGGCAGGATAAAGAGTGTGCAACCCAGAACGATGACGTTGCCGACGCGCGCAAATGCCGTTCTGTGGGCGAGGGGGGTTGTCACCAGGATTCGATCGCTCTCTGTCAGGCCCCAGTGGACTGCGTTGAGAAAGCCGTTCGAGACAATATAATTCGCCTGAGTTGTGATCACGCCCTTGGGCTTGCCCGTCGTGCCCGAGGTGTAGGAGATCATGCAGTCGTCGTGTTCTGCGGGGATAGCGATGGGTTCGGGATCGCATGCGAGCAGTTCAGCAAGGGCGATCTCGCGGGCCTGTTGCACAACGCCGACCACAAAGGAGTGGATGGCAGTACCCTCGACAAGCTTGGAGACGACCTGTCTCTCTCCCGCGCCGAAGAAGACCGCGGCGGGTTCTGCATCCTGCAGAATGACCGATATCTCGCCCGCCGATAGCCGCATGTTAATCGGCAATGCGATGGCGCCGCATTTCACGATAGCAAGAAAGATCGTCACGAACTCGCAGCAGTTCGGCAGACAGATCGCAACACGATCGCCAAGCCTCACGCCCGATTTCCGGAGCGCTGTAGCCAGCCGGTCGCTCTGGTCATGCAACTGCCGAAATGTCATGCGCGTCTCGCCACAGACGAGCGCAAGTTTGTCCGGTCGCGCCAGAGCCTGCGCCGCCAGAAACGCTGAGAGTTTCACCGGTTCGCCTCCGTGCGCGGAGTGAAGTCAGGAAATGAGATGTCGTCACTCAGACGATCCCATTTCACCACAACCGGCATGCCGATGTAGAGGCTGTTCTCGTCGCAATCAACAAGGTTGCAAAGAAACCGAACTTGCTCATCGAGGTCAACATACGCGCAAATGTAGGGAATGCGCGCCTCGTTGCCTGGCCAGGGAGAACGCGTGACAGTCCATGAATAAAGAGTGCCTTTGCCGGACGCCTCACGCCATTCAACCGTTTTTTTACCAGTGAAGAGGCTGACTGGTCGTGGATAGTGCTGGAATCGCCCCGTCTCGGTGCAATATTGCAGCATGAGCTTGCCTTGGCGGGTGCCCGTCCAGAATTCGGACGTGTCCATATAGGAGCCGATTTTGGGAAAAGGCCGAACCGCTTTGCTCGTTTCCAAGGTCATTTCTATTGCTCCAGAATCATGACTGCGGAGGTGCACCAGTTGCGCGCATAGGGAATGCCGCCGATGCCCGTCACCATTGCGTTCTTCGTATTCGAAATCTGGCGTGCGCCGCCTTCGCCGAACATCTGGCGAACTGCCTCGACAAGGTTGACGCCGCCTCCGGCAAGACCAGGCTGGCCCGCGGATATTTGACCGCCGCCGGTGTTCAGCGGGAGCGTTCCCTTGAACGACATATCGTTGCCGAGCACGAAATCCGCGCCTTTGCCCTTCTCACAGAAACCGATGTGTTCGAGTTGAAGCATGATGGCGATCAGAAAGTCGTCATAAGGATGGAAAGACTGGATATCCGATGTTTTGAGGCCAGATTGTGCAAGCGCCCGCGGACCCACGTTGGAAAATCCGGAATCCAGAATTTCTGCCATCGGATTGTTGACGTTGTATCCCGTCAGCTCTGCGTAGCCGGTGGGATAGACAGCTTTCATGCCACGCTTCCGTGCATTGTCTGCGGACGTCATCAGGACGGCATTGGCGCCGTCGCAAACCATGACGCTGTCCAGCACGCGTAGTGGATCTGACACCAGCTTTGATTCAAGGTAGTCGCTTTCGGTGATCGGCTTGCGCAAACGGGGGCAAGCGTTGTCGTTCAACAATCCATGATTTCGCTGCGTGACGGCCAGACGCGCGAGCGCTTCCCGCTTCAATCCGTACAGATAATCGTATCGCCGCATGATCATTCCGAAGGCACCTACCGGTCCTCGAAGTCCCGTCGGATACTGAAATTCAAATCTCTGAGCGCCCTGTTCGGGAGTTTTGCCGCTGGACTGTGCATCGGATGCCAAAACGAGCGCCGTTGTACACATGCCCGACCGGATCGCCATCGCAGCGCGCGCCACGCCTCCGATGCTGGACACGCCGCCGAGACCCATTAGCTCCAGCCACGTCGGCGTCAGTCCAAGAACATCGACCATGTACTGTGCCCAAAATGGATTTGCGCTTTCGCTCATCGTCTCGGACACAGACAAGCCGTCGATTTCGGAGCGGTCGATCTGCGCCTTTCGGAGTATTTCGTCGAGCGCATCGCCGGCTAGTTCATAGGAGTTTCGGCCTGTTCCGACGTCGATTTTGGTTTCGGCGTAACCGACGATTGCAACGTCCTTCATAAAATCCTCTTCTCATGAGCGGTATTCGTACATTAGTACGACAATTCGTACGAATGTACAAATGTCTATTGACATCGGTCCTCTGCGCTCTACGCTGTTTGCGACAAGCTTTGAGAGCCGATCAGCCGCTTTGATGAAAAGTACGTGTGGATCTTGTCTGATCTGGTTGGGCCGCGTGCGGAGACGACGAAGATAGATAATGCCGAGATGATCCTCTCGAACCGACCGGAAGTTCAGTCAGAAACTCTACGCCATGAGTGATTTTCGAATGACCTGGAGAAAAACATGATGAGACGCGGATTTTTCCTCGCTACCCTTCTTGTTCTCATGACGGGACTATCGAGTCTCGAAAGCATGGCTGCCGAGAAGGTGCGCGCCCTGATCCCGGTGCGGAGCATCGATGAATCTCTCGCACCTTTCCCGGTGGCGAAATACCTGGGCTTCTATGAGCAAGAGGGCCTCGACGTTGAACTGCTCCCGGTTGGTGGCTCAAATGAGGTTGCCATTCAGATCGGTTCAGGAAATGCCGAAGTCGGCGAAGCGAGTCCGGCTCAGGCCGTCATCGGAATGCAGGAGGGCTCTGCAACCCCTCTCGATGTTCGCTACTACTATAACGCCGGATACAGGAATATCTGGTCGATCTCGGTGCCGAGCGACAGCCCCGCGAAAGTCATTGCTGATCTCAAGGGCAAAAAGATCGGCGTAACCGCGCTCGGTAGCGCCGGGACGACATACGGAAAGGCATATCTGCGGTCAGGCGGCCTCGACCCTGACAAGGACGTGACCTTCATCGCGATCGGGGCAGGGCCCCAGGCCGTCGCTGCGATCAGGCAAAAGGTTGTCGATGCAATCGTCTTCTGGGATGCCGCCAATATCCGGTTCGAAATTAACGGTCTTGCGCTTCGCGCGCTGAAGATAGACGAAAAGCTGGAGGCGCTTCCCGACGTTTCGATTCTGGCAAGAAACGAAACAATTCGGAATAACCCAAAAATGCTGGTAGGTTTCGCGCGGGCTGTCGCCAAGGCGCTGGATTTCACTCTGGCTAATCCTGCGGCCGCGGTTCTCATCACGTGGAAACTTTACCCTGAGAGCAGGCCGAAAGAACCCGATCCCGAAAAGGCTCTCGCGCAGGGATTGAAGATCAGTCAGCTCCGGATGGCCGGCTGGACGAACCCTGCAACAAAGGGCAAGCACGGTCTTTTCATCGATAAGGATTGGGAGAATCTCGGCAACTTTTTGCTGCAGGAAAAACAGATCGCAAAAGCGGTACCGACGTCGAGAATGTTTACCAACCAGTTTATCGATGAGATCAATCGATACGACCGGGCCGCGGTTCTTCGCCAGGCAAAAGAGTTCGACTTGAGCAAAGTCCGATAGCCACAGGCAGCGAGCACTTGCCTGGTGTTGCATTATGGCAGGTGCTCGCGGTTCTCTCGCTTATGCCGCTGGTCGCGACCTAAACGCGCCTTTTAAGCCAGGATTAGTCCTGCGCGCTTCTTGATCGTTCGCAGGAGGCTGAATGGTGCAAGCACGGATGTCTTCGGGTTGGAGGGCAGTGTTACCGATTTGATGCTCGCCGAAATCTCCCCGAACGTGCCACGAGCCACATAAGCGTGGTGGTTGCCAGTCGCTGCAGGATCGACGACAAGCCGGACTGTGGTTCGTTCGAACCCAAGGCCGGCGAGAGCGAGAGCTGCAACGACATTTGCATTCTGTGGAAAGCGCAAAGCCGCTGTACGCGCGTCACATTCCAGAAATGTCGTTATGGTCGCTACGGATTCTAAATCGATAAGGTCTTCCGCGTGGGTGCCTTTCCAGGCGTTCGGTGCCTTTCTGCCCACGTAATCGACGGAATCGAGGCCTCCCTCACGCGCGGTGCTTAGCATGTCGAGCCCGCCCAAAGCGCCGCCTGGAATAATCAGCCGTCCGCCACCGGATGCGGCAGCTCGGCGCAGCCCTTCTTCCAGTTCGGAATCAGCAAGAGCGCCGACGGAGGCGACTAGAAGATCGCGCCCCGCACCGATGATCCTTTCGCCCGCGTTCTTCAGAGCCTCATGACCTGCGCATTCCACAACCATATCTGGCCGGGTTGAGAGCAGTTCTTCCACGCTGCTAACGACAGGCACGTCGCCGGAGGCTGCGGGGACGGCGAAGACCGCCGTGATTTCAATGGCCGGTTCAGCCCGCAGCTGATCGATCAGGAAAGTTCCGATTGCACCGTAACCAATGACAGCAATTCTCAACGCCAGTTCCTCGCTTCTTGCCGGCTCCCGCGGGCACCCGGCGCGTCAGGCTGCTGAATGCATGATCGAGAGGATATCGATCATGTTGACTATACGGTCAACATGATGTCAAGTTTTACCGGATTTCAGATTTCGGCGTCGAGGCTGGCCGAGCGGGTTTGATAAGTTAGGCTTGCGGGCCTTCACGTGATGCAAGGTGGAATGAGATGAGCCAGACGAAAACGCAAGGTGGCCAGTTGGCTGCGGCGTCGCCGATCGATACGTTTCCGGTCCATAACCCATGGACGGGCAGTGTAGCATTCACTGTGGAGGCAGCTGGTCCCGCTCACCTCGATACCGCCGTCAAGGCTGCCAAGAGCGCATTCAATCGTTTCGCCAGTACGCCGGCGCATCAGCGTGCCGCGTGGCTGAACGGTGCAGCCTCCGCGATGGAAAAAAATGCGGCGGCGATTGTCGAGGCGACCATTGCACATATCGGGAAGCCACGCCGGGCCGCGGAAATGGAAGTGAAGCGCAGCATCGCGTTCGTCAGGGCTTGCACGCAACATCTTCATCAGCATTCGGGTGAGGTCGTGCCGCTCGACATGGTTCCGGCCGGTGCAGGCTTGTTCGGCTTCACACGGCGCGTGCCATATGGCGTGGTTGCAGCCATTACACCCTTCAACGCGCCTTCGAATCTATTGGTGCAGAAGCTTGCGCCCGCGTTGATCACGGGAAATGCGGTTATCATCAAGCCCTGCCTCGAAGGCACGCAGATCGCACAGATGATCGCAGATGCGTTCACTGCTGGGGGCGTTCCTGATGGCCTCGTCCAGGTTGTGTCCGGTGACCGCGCGGAAGCCCTAGGCCTTGCCGCTCACGTGGATATCGATGTGGTGACACTCACCGGCGGCACAGCCGCGGGTGATGCATTAGCCCGTGCGGCGGGGGCAAAGAGGTTTATCGGAGAACTGGGCGGCAACTCGCCGAATATCGTTCTTGCCGACGCCGATATTGCGGACGCCGTGAAGCGTATTGTTCCGTCCTCATTCGAAGCCAGTGGTCAGCAGTGCATTTCGACGCAGCGCATTATCGTGGAAGCGCCGGTATTTGACGTTTTTGTAGAACTGTTCGCGGCTGCGACGCAGAAGCTGAATGTGGGCGATCCGACATTGCCGGAGACCGACCTCGGTCCCGTGGTCTCAACTCGTGCTGCTACGCGAATTGAAGCCATGATTCAGGACGCGAGGGATCGCGGTTGCCGGGTTATCTCGCCAGCAACATCAAAGGGCTGCGTAATTTATCCAACGATTGTGATCGATCCGCCGGTTGGAACACGCCTGATCCGCGAAGAGGTATTCGGTCCCGTTGTGGTCATCATGCGCGCTGACGATATCGAAGACGCCATTCGTATTGCCAATGATTGCGAGTTCGGGCTGCAAGGGTCGTGCTTCACATCCAGCCTGTCCACGGCTTTTCGAATGTCCGAAGAGATCCGGGTTGGATCACTCTGGATCAATGAAGCGAGCCGTTTCCGCCTCGATAATTATCCCTTCGGCGGCGTAGGACGTTCCGGTGTCGGCCGCGAAGGACTGCCATATGCGCTTGAGGAGTATACGCAACCGAAGTTCACGGGCATTCGGCTACCCTGACTTTGGTCTCCCTGTTATTGCGCTAAGTGGGATTATCCGGTGATGTGGGTCGCCCTCAATCGAATCAGGCTTTGCGTTCACGGAAAATGAAATCGCAGCAGGCTTGGCCGAGCGTCTCCTCGGCAGTGTTGAAGTGCCCGATGATCGATGTGTGATTATGGCCTTTCATCCAGACGAAGGGCGGTGCGTGCCCCTTCGCTGAGGCCAGCCGGTGGGCGAGTTCGAAGCAATACACGTCGATAAGCGGGTTCTCGTACTCCGCCGTGGCGATGAACGTGGCGAGGCTGTTCCGGTCGATGTGTGAAACCGGCGAGACGTCATCGTAGATTGTAGCGTCTGCACCGTAATATTCCTCGACGCGGCGTGCATTGGGATTGTCGCTGCGGTTGTCGACGCGAACGCGACCGCTGATGATGAGAAGCCCCGCCAACCCGTGTCCGTCTGTAGGATGGAGGCGCTTGTCATAGGCGTAGCTTCCGACATGCGCGCCGCCCGCGGAATGCCCCATCAAAAATATGCGGTTCGGGTCGATATTCAGTCGCCCGGCGTTGTCCCGCATCCATCGCACCACTTTGGCGATATCGTACGTGGCTTCAGGATAGCGTGCATCTGGCGCCAGTCGATATCCGGCATTGATTCCGACGATGCCTTGTCGGGCGAAGTAATAGAGAATGTTTGCATAGATTTCGTCGCTTCGATGCCGACTTCCTTCCGTGAACGCGCCGCCATGAACGAAGATCAGTCCGGGACGAGGTGTGGTGGCTTCCGGCGGAAGAAAGACGTCGAACGCCTGCCGGTCGTGCGGCCCGTAGGGGATGCTGGCATCGACCGTGATGCCGTCCTTCGGTGCGTGCTTCAGAACCTGGCTGAACTTCTCGATCATCAGCCGGATGTGGCCGCGGGTATCCGTCGCCCATTTTGGTCCGATCTCCGCCATTAGTGTACGCAGTTCGTCCGGAATTTCGGGAAGTGAGGCCATGCTCGCCAATCCGTGAGTGTCCACGCGTGCAACGTTGTTCATACAGAGCGTTTGGTCCGCCGCCGTCGCTAGATACGGAGAAATCGGCGGAGGCTCTTACAGCTTGAGGAGTCGCTTTGCGTTGCCGCCGAGCAGCTTGGCTTTGTCGTCCGGCGAAATCTGTAACTGCCCGACCCAATTTGTGCCGTCGCGGTTGAGAACATAAGGATAGTCGACAGAGAACATGATCCGGTCGATGCCGAGTTCGAGCATCGTACAGATAAGTGCAGGCGTTGAGAAATTGCCGCTCGTCGTCACGTGGAAATGGCGGCAGAATTGTTCACGGAAGCTGAGGCTGTCTTGTCCGGGGCGTGACAGGGCCTGGTCGATGCGCCACATGAGAAAGGGCAGCGCCTCGCCCATATGCCCGAGAACGATGTTGAGTTTGGTATATTTCTCCAGCGCGCGGCTGAGAATGAGCCGGATGGCGGCAGTCGCGGTCTCGACCGTGAAGCCCCATGCCGGCCGAATCACTGTCGGGAATTCCCGCGCGTAGTCGTCATAGTAATGTTTCATGACTTCGGGATGCGGGACCGATGGATGAAGATAGATAGGGACGTCCAGCTTTTCGGCCACCTCGAAGATAGGCCAGAACCGCTTGTCGTCGATGAAGAGGCCATTTGTCAGACCATGAATCATCGCGCCCTTGAAACCCAGCTCGGTGACGCATCGCTCGAGTTCTCGGGCCGCCTGTTCCGGCACCGGCGTCGGAAGCGCGGCAAATCCTGCGAACCGGGTAGGGTGCTTCGCGCAAGCCTCGGCAAGACGGTCGTTGACGCGCTGCGTTAGTTCGACAGCGATCTCAGGAGCAAGTTTTTGCGCGGCCGGCGCGCCATGGGAGAGAACCTGAACGTCGATGCCGGCTTCATCCATTGCGCGGAGCCGCACGTCTCCGATTTCAGAAAGTAGTTCCGAAACGTGGGACTTGCTCTCGCCGGGAGGAAAGTGCGACGCCATTTCAGCGTCCCAATAATGTTCTTCGAGAGCAATGACCGGTTCTTTAGACATGACAGGACCACCTTGAGATCTTCAGCCCTGTGGAGGGCACGGGAAAATTTGTTGCCAGCCGATCCTGTGCAGCAGCGGTCATTCTCAACGCGCGTGCTCGGAATCCAAGAGCAGTCGTCACGATCGGTAACATGTAAAGAATATTCATTTGTTGACTAATTAGTCAACATGAGACATATTTTAATCCTGCTATAGGAAGATCTACCAATAAGGATCATTCGTCCGGCGTCTGTTTTGGCGGTTTTGTTCTCTCCAGAGATCAGCCTCATCTGTTGCCACGCTGCGAATGTTTTGATCCATCAGGAGGCAAGATGAAGCCGCCCGTCTTCGAGTATGCATCGCCGAAAACTATCGGTGAAGCCGTTAAATTGCTGGCCTCTCGTGACGGCAACGCAAAGGTGATTTCAGGTGGACAAAGCTTGATGCCGATGCTGGCATTCAGGCTCGCGTCGCCCGAACTTCTTGTCGATCTCAAGCACCTTCAGAATCTCGGCAGCATCCAGATTGGAGATGATGGTGTTCGTCTCGGCGCGAAGGTGCGCTGGTGCGATATCGAGGCTGATGCGCGACTGGCCCGAAGTCATCCCCTACTGGCGGAAGCTATCAAGCATGTCGCACACTACCAGGTTCGTAACAGGGGGACCGTCGGCGGATCGCTAGCCCATGCCGACCCATCAGCGGAGATGCCGGGCATTGCGCTGACTTGCGATGCGCAGTTGACAATAGTGGGAAGCAACGGGGTGCGCGTCGAGCAGGCGTCCAACTTCTTCACCGGACCGCTCCAGACGAGTCTTGAGCCCGATGAAATTCTCACCGAAGTTCATCTTCCTGTCTGGCCCGCAACGAGGCGCTGGGCGTTCCAGGAGTTTGCCCGCAGAAAGGGCGACTTCGCGATGGCGGGTGTGGCGTTGTTTTACGACCGCGATGCGAAGGGTCGCATTGTTGATGCGCATGTCGGTGCAATCGGCGTGTCCGACTGCCCGATCCGGCTATCCGCTGTGGAGGCGGTGCTCAACGGAAATGTTCTTACGGAGAAGCTGATCGCAACTGCTGCGAAGGCGGCAAGAGAGTCGATCGACCCTCCATCCGACATCCATGCGTCGGGAGCCTATCGCCGTGCGCTGGTTGCAACGCTTCTCGCTCGCGGGCTGCGGCAGTCGGCCGCTTGAGTTTTTGAGGAAAAACGAATGCAAGTTGAATTCGATCTCAATGGAAAATCAGTCACAGCGGAAGTCGAGTCGCGGACCACGCTGGCAGACTGTATTCGAAACGATCATGGGCAGACGGGCACGCACCTTGCATGCGAGCATGGAGTGTGCGGCGCCTGCACGGTTCTCGTGAACGGCGAGGCCGTTCGGGGATGCCTCATGCTCGCGGTTCAGGCGCAGGGCGAGAAGGTTGTGACCGTTGAGGGGCTGTCTGGTGACGACCTGTCGCCATTGCAGGCGGCGTTCCGCAAGCACCACGCGCTTCAGTGCGGGTTCTGTACACCAGGGTTCATTACGACTGCGCACGCGCTTCTCACCAATGAGCCGGATGCTGATGAGGATCGGGTCCGCGATGTGCTTTCGGGAAATCTTTGCCGGTGCACGGGTTATGTGCCGATTGTAGAGGCAGTTCTTGAAGCCCGCAGCCACTACGCTCGCGCCGGAGGAAAGTGATGAAGCCTTCAAATTCCTATATTGGGCGCCCGATGGAGCGCGTCGAGGACCTGCGCATGGTTCGCGGCAGGGGTACGTATGTTGCCGACGTCAATAGACCTGGTCAGCTTTATGCAGTGATCCTACGCAGCTCAGTCGCGCATGGAAAGATCAAGTCGATCGATACCACCAGGGCGCTCGAGCTGCCGGGGGTTCATCGCGTGCTGACGGGCAAGGATCTGGGCGAGGCGGTTCCCCGCATTCCCCTGCGTCTGCAGCCGTTGCCGCAGCTTGAAAATTTCCATCAGCCCACGCTGGCGGACGGAAAGGTTCGTTACGTGGGCGAGCCGGTTGCGGTTGTGATCGCGGAAAGCGCGGCTATCGCGGAAGACGCGCTTGATCTTATAGATACCGATATCGAAACGCTACCGGCTATCGCTAGCCGAGAGCAAGCGGAAGCGATGCCGTCGGTGCTCTTCGAAGAACATGGATCCAACATCGCGATTACCTGGGAAGCGTTCAAAGGTAACGCCGCAGAGGCCTTCAAGACGGCCGAGTATGTTCGCCGGGAGCGTTTCAAGATTCAACGCCATGCGGCCATGTTTATGGAGCCGCGCGGTTTTGTCGCTGAATGGAATGAAGCGGCCGGGAAGCTCACGGTCTGGGGTGCCGCGAAAACTGCCTGGTACAACAGGCGCGTACTGGCTGCCGCTCTTGGACTTGAGGTCGAGGCCGTTGATCTGATCGAGGTAGACGTCGGCGGCGGGTTCGGCTCCCGCGGCGAGTTCTATCCGGAGGACTATCTGATTCCTGCGGCGGCGAAGATCGTTCAGCGCCCTGTGAAGTGGACGGAAGACCGACGGGAACACATGATGAGCGCCAACCATGCGCGCGATATCGAGTGCGATGTGGAAATGGCGGTTACTCGTGACGGACGCTTCATCGGTCTGCGCGGACAGGCTTGGGCGGATATCGGCGCATACATCCGAACCAATGGTTCGGTCGGCCCGCGAAACGTCGCACAGTACATGTCCGGTCCTTATTGCTTCGAGCACATTGATATTAAGAGTTCGATGCTGACGACCAACAAGACTCCAAGTGGCACCTATCGTGGGCCTGGACGCTATGAGACCGATTTCATTCGCGAGCGCATGATCGATCTGGTGGCGAAAGATCTGAAGATCGATCGCGTTGAACTGCGCCGCCGCAATCTTGTCGCTGACGCCCAGATGCCCTATCCGCTGGCGTCCATCACGCCTTACGACAGTTCGACGGAGCTGGATAGCGGCGACTATCACGCCGTGTTCGATCTCTGCATGAAGGAGTTCAACTGGGCCGAAAAGAGCAAGCTGAGCGGTAAGCTCATCGACGGCTATTATCACGGTCTTGCCGTGGGCAGCTTCATCGAGGGAGGCGCCGCCGGTCCCAAGGAAGATGCGCGTCTCGTTCTTGAAACCGACGGATTACTCTCGGTTTATCTTGGCTCGTCTTCGGTCGGCCAGGGGCTTGAAACCATCATGGCGCAGATCGCCGCAGATGCGACCGAAATTCCCTACGAGAAGATCACGATCCATCATGGCTCGACCAGCTATGTAAAGGACGGCTACGGCGCCTATCACTCGCGTTCGACTGTGATGGGTGGCTCGGCCATCCTCCTTGCCGCGGAAAAGCTGAAAGAGAAAATTCGCGAAGCTGCTGCGGAGCGATTTAGCTGCAAGGCGACCGAGGTTGCGATCGATGGCGAAGAGGTGAGTTATTCAGGCAAACGCCTGCCTCTCTCAAAGCTTTCGGACGCGCCCATCGAGGTTGAAGCATCGTTCTTCAACAAGAAGTACACGTGGGCTTACGGTACCCAGGCCGCGCACGTCGCGGTCGATCCTGGCACCGGGCATGTAAAGGTAGTGGATTATCTCTCGGTCGAGGATGTCGGCCGCATGATAAATCCGCTGACGCTGCACGGCCAGGCGATCGGCTCGATCGTCCAGGGATTGGGCGGAGCATTCCTGGAACATCTAGTCTATGACGACCAAGGTCAGCTCCTCACCGGATCGTTCGCGGACTATCTGATGCCGACGGCGACCGATTTCCCGAATATTCGCTCTATCACACTTGAGCTCAAGCGTTGTCCTAACAATCCCCTGGGTGCTAAGGGCGCGGGCGAGGGTGGGTTGATTCCAGTCGGTGGCATCATGGCCAATGCGGTTGCGGATGCCTTGTCTCATCTAAACGTCCAGCCGATGGAGCTGCCGCTTTCTCCTCCGCGCATCTGGCAGATGGTCGAAGAGGCTGAGGAGGCTCGCGCATCGGCATAGACCAGCCAGACAGGGATGGCAGGCCGCGAGTCTGCCGGGCAGGAATGGTCAATCTTGGCGGAATTCGGCCTTGGGACAGGTCGTTTCGGCTAGAATAGAACCAGATAGGGAGATGTGCGGTCGGCATGGGGCTGCGAATCAACCTGCTGCTATCCTATTCTCACGTCAACTAAACGAGGGAAACCTGAGTGGCACGTCGTAGCAGTGATCCGGCTCGCGTTCGCGAGAAGATCTTGAAGCAAGCCACCGAGGAGTTTGCGCGAATCGGTTTCGAGGGCGCACGCGTGGACCGCATCGCAGAGCGATGCCGTGTCAGCAAGAATATGCTCTACTATTACTTCCGCTCAAAGGAAGGGCTCTTCGTGGCAGCGCTCGAGCGCATGTATGAAAGCCTGCGCGACCAGCAGAAAGATCTCTCCGTGCGGGCGAGCGATCCAGTCGTCGCCATGGAGCAGCTTGTTCATCACACTTTCCGCGCGCTGGAAAACAACCCCAGTGCAATCCGGCTGATGAACGAAGAAAATAAACATCGTGGGAAATACATCCGGAAATCCGACAGGATGCGTGATCTCTACAATCCGCTTGTCGAGACGATCGAATTCGTTCTGGATCGCGGACGCAAGGACAGGCTGTTTCGTCCGTCGATTGATCCAACTGTCGTGTATCTAACGTTGTCATCGCTCTGTTATCATTATCTCTCCAATCAATACACGCTGGAGATCGCGCTCGACAGGGATCTCGGGTCTGCGAAGGCCCGACAGGACTGGCTTGATCACGTTACGCGCATTGTCCTCCTTTACTGCGTTACAGATCCAAGCGCGTTGATTTCTGAAGGCGCGCAGTTATCCAAAGTTGCGGGCTGAATTCCGGTCTGCTTGGCGCGCTGACCTTCATGAAGATATGTCGCACTAGGTGCGGAGAGCCGGGCGATGGACTGCGAAGTGCGCGTGTTCTCCCCGCCTTCAAACTTCCGGATAGCGCATTTCGATAAATCCGGAACTTTTGCACGGCAGCAATTGGCGCGAAAATAAATCGTTTGCTTGCAATTTGGCCATCAAGCGCACAGATCCTGCCCATCTGCGCTCATCGATCTGTTGACTACTTAGTCAACTGTACCATAAGCTTCGTGCAAATAGCGGGGACGGTGTTCACAAACCCTGCACGAGATGGGGAAGCAATGACACAGATGGTAACCCGACTTAAAGGGAAAACCGAGGATTTGTCCGGTTCTGGGCCAGATCAACCGAAGGCCCTGATCCGCATTTCCGGTCTCGACAAGCGTTTCACGTCTCGCTCCGGTGAGCTCGTAACGGCGTTGTCCAACGTCAATCTTGATATTCGAGAGAACCAGTTCATCTCCGTCGTCGGGCCGAGCGGGTGCGGCAAGACGACGCTTCTCCGTATCCTGGCCGGTCTTACCAAGTCTTCCTCCGGTACCGTGGAGTGCGGTGGTGAACAGATCACCGAACCGCGCGCCGATGCCGGCGTGGTCTTTCAGCAGGCGATGTTGTTGCCCTGGAATACGGTGCTCAACAACGTTCTGCTATCTGCCCACCTTAAAGGCGATAAATCGCAGGCGACGATAGATCGCGCCATGCACCTTCTGGCCTTCATGGGTCTGAAAGACTTTGCGCAGAAGTACCCTTTCGAGCTTTCTGGTGGAATGCAGCAGCGCGTTTCGATCTGCCGTGCATTGATGCGGCAGCCGAAGGTGCTCCTGATGGACGAACCGTTTGGTGCGCTGGACGCCATGACTCGCGAAGCCATGAATATGGAATTAATGCGCGTCTGGTCCGAGGAGAAGAAAACCGTGATCTTCATCACGCACAGCATTCCCGAAGCGGTCTTGCTTGGTGACCGTGTTGTTGTGATGTCTCCGCGTCCCGGTCGCATTTCTGAAATTGTCGACGTGGATCTCGAGCGGCCACGCAGCCTGCAGACCATGGGCCATCCGCGCTTTGGCCAACTTTGCGATCACATCCGTTCCGTATTCGGCGCTGAATCTCCGATGGTGGCTTCCCTATGAAAACGAAAGTCCCAGCCGTTCATCGGCTTCAGTCCGCTCTTCTCGCCATTGCCTTGCTGGCGGCCTGGGAAGGAGCTTGCCGTATATTCGACGTTGCACCGCTCGTTCTGCCGGCGCCCAGCGCGATTGTGGTCAAGCTGGTTTCCCTCTTCGCGACCGGGACGATCTGGCCGCACCTGTGGGCGACGCTCGCAGAAATCGTTGGCGGATTCGTTCTCGGGTGCGTTGCGGGTCTCGTGATCGGCGCGCTGATCTCCCTTATTCCGTTGCTTGAACGTCTCGTCTATCCGTACCTCGTTGCATTGCAGACGCTTCCGAAGGTGGCGATCGCGCCGCTGTTCATTATCTGGTTCGGCTATGGCCTGACGTCGAAGGTGATCATCACGGCACTGGTGTGTTTTTTCCCGGTGCTCGTCAGCGTGATAGCCGGCTTTCATTCGACCGATGAAGACCAGTTGGACATGATGAAGGCGTTCGGCGCGACAAAATGGCAGGTTCTTATGCGCCTTCGCATCCCTGCTGCGCTCGTGCTGATCTTTGCAGGTCTTGAGATAGCTGCAGTTCTTGCGGTCATCGGCGCAATCGTCGGCGAATTCGTGGGTGCACAGGTTGGCCTCGGTTATCTGATTGTCGTGCTCAATTTCGGTCTCGATGTCCCCGGAGTGTTCGCGGTGCTGATCGTTCTGTCGGCGATTGGACTTGCGATGCACGGGCTCATGCGCTTTGCGGCGCGTCGCTACATCTTCTGGATTAGGCGCAACGAAGCGCCGGTCATGCAATAAAATTGTTGGAGAAAAAATGTTGAAGTCAAATCTCGCGCGGAAGCTCGCTCTCGTTGCTCAAGTTTCTGCACTCGTATTCGGGGTTTCGACGTCCGCATGGGCGCTCGAAAAGGTCCGCATTCTCATCCCGGTTCGCAGTATCGATGAAGCGTTCTCGCCGTTTGTCGTGGCGAAGGAGAAGGGGTACTTCGAGGCTGAAGGCTACGATGTGGCCTTGCTTGCAGTAGGCGGATCGAACGAATCCGCGATGCAGGTTTCAGCAGGAAATGCAGAAGTGGGAGCTGCATCACCGGGCGAGGCATTGGTCGGCATTCAGTCCGGCAAACTCAAGATCCAATACTTTTATGATATGTATTACGCCAACATCTGGTCGATCGCAGTGTTGCCCGACAGCCCGATCAAGACTCTGGCTGACCTGAAGGGCAAGAAGCTTGGCGTTCAGTCGATGGGAAGTGCTGGCACAACATTTGGCCGCGCGTTCGTTCGTGAAGCTGGGCTCGACCCGCAGAGTGACATCTCCTTCCTGCCGATCGGTGTTGGCGCCCAGGCGATTACCTCGGTTCGTCAGAATCTGGTTGACGGCGTGGTGTTCTGGGACGCCGCCTTGTCGAAGTTTGCTTTCTCCGGATTGAAACTTCGCGAGATCGCTGCGCCTGAACAAATCAAGACGCTGCCAGATGTCGGCTTGCTGGCGCGACCGGAGACGATTGAGAAAAACCCCAAGATGCTGACGGGTATCGCGCGTGCGCTCGCAAAGGGGTACGACTTCACGATGGCTAATCCTGAAGCTGCAGTATTGATCACCTGGAAAGCTTTCCCCGAATCCAAGTCAAAGAATCCGGATGCGGACGCAGCCTTGAAGGAAGGCGTCGTTGTGAACCAAGGACGCCTCGCGATCTGGAACACGCCTAAGACCGGCGACAAGCATGGTCTCTTCTTGAAAGCGGATTGGGAGCGTCTCGTAAATTTCCTTACCGATCAGAAGATACTGCCTGAAACAATGCCGGTCGAGCGTGTGTTCACGAACGATCTGATTGATGCGATCAATAAGTATGATCGTGCAAAGATCATTGCTGACGCGAAGAAGGAAGATCTTTCGAAGTTCAAGTAAGGCTTCTACAAGCAGGGAATTCGGATGGAGAATGGTTCGAACCCCAATGTATCGCCGGGGTGGCAGGACAACGGTTCAACCCATAGTCCGCGACGCTCGGAGCCGCTGGCTTATTCGCCGGGCATTTTTTGGTCTTTGGGCAGATGCTCGAAATGGTTGAGTTGAGTCAGTTGACTGATAGGGTCTGGTGATTTTCCTTATCAGTTGCGTGATCCGACTTGAATCCCTTGTTTCTTATCTCGCGCAAGCTTGCGGAACCTGCCTGCAACGGGGAGGAGAAAATTATTGGGCTACCCAAGGCCCAGAGCAGCACTAGCTTCTGCGCGGAGCACTGTCTTAAGAACCTTACCCTGTGAATTCCGTGGAAGCTCATCACGTATGATCACATACTTTGGCTTCTTATAACTTGCGAGACTTTCGCGGCAGTTGTCGATGACAGAGTCGGGCGTCACGACTTCACCAAGTTTAGTCTCGATGAAGGCAACTACGGATTCACCGTAGATCGGATCATGGACGCCGATAACCGCGGCATCAGCTACGCGGGGATCGGCTAGCAGTGCGACCTCTACCTCTTTGCTATAGATGTTATAGCCGCCGCTGATGACCATATCCTTTTTTCTATCGACGATATAAAGGTATCCATCCTCATCTCGCCGCGCCAAATCGCCGGTTCGAATCCAACCGTCCACGATCGTTTCAGCCGTCTCCTCTGGTCTGCCGAAATAACCGCGCATCGTCGTCCAGCTTCCTGGAGGCCCTGATCGAACGAGGAGTTCACCCACCTCGCCGATTTTGACAGTGCTGCCGTTTTCTCTGACCAGTTTGACTTCAATGCCGGGGGTGGGACGTCCGACGGACGCAGCATGGCTAATCTGCTCGTCTGGTCCAGGCGTGGTGACGCCCCCCGCTTCAGTTTGGCCGAAGAACGAGATCAATCCGACGTCAGGAAGGATTGATCGCAACTCTTTCTTGAGCGCTACGGGAAAGGCCTCGCCGGTGGTTAGGATTGTCTTCAGTGAGCTTAACCGTCCTCGATCTTGCCGCAGATAGGGGAGAAGCATCCGGCAGACAGTTGGTACAGCAGCCAAGACCGTTACACGATTGTGTTCGATGGCATCGATTGCGCCTTGAGCATCGAACCTCGGAATAACGACCAGCGTAGCACCAAAGCAAATCGCACTGGATAGCCGGCTGAAACCAAAGCGATGGGCGAGTGGGGTAGTGGCTAGGAACACGTCATCGGACGTGATGCCCCATTGCGTCGCGTTGAGAAAATAGCTCTGCGTAATCAGGTTGCGGTGCGTGGTAACTGCACCCTTTGGCTTGCCCGTGGTGCCCGATGTATAGAGGATCAACGCGTCGTCCTGTTCCAATGCTACGTCGGGGACATCGTTTCGAGCGTCGCTCTGCACGAGTTGTCCGAAGGAATAGGCGCCTTCCGTGTTTCCGCCGATCACGATGCGGTTCGGCGCGGTGCCTTCAGGAAGTTGGTTGATGACGTCCTGCTGGTGGATGTGAAAGGCAATTCCCCAAGGCGAGCAATCTCCGGCGATGTGCAAAAGTTCGCTTAAGGTCAGACGCGTGGTCAAGGGAACAACGACCGCACCTATCGAGAAGGCCGCGTAGAGAAGCTCGGCGAACTCCACTTGATTGCCTAGGTAGAGAATAATCCTGTCGTTCGGCTTCAAACCAAGCTGTACAAGCTGTTTCGCGATTGATGCCACCCTATCATTCAGATCCCGGTACGAGATCCGATCCGACCCGTGAACAATTGCATGTTTATCTGGATTTCGGGTGGCATGTGCCCTCAAGAACGATTCGAGTCGCATTGTAGGTCTCCAGAATTATTGGCGTCCGGCTGAAGAGCGGCGATTCGTGACGAAGACTGATGCGAACTCTCAGCTCAGTACCTGGATAATCCGCCGGTGGGCTTCAAAAAGCGCAGGATCTTCGGGGTGGCGGGGGCGCGGCACGTCAATATGGATGATGTCGACAATACGGGCTGGGCTTTGCCCCAGCACGACGACTCTGTCGGCAAGAAAGGCCGCTTCCAGCATGTTGTGGGTGACGAGCAACCCGGTCGGCGGTGTTTGACGCCACAATTCCTGAAGAAGGATTCTGAGGCGGCGCGCGGTGAGTTCGTCAAGCGCGCTAAACGGCTCGTCAAGAAGGAGAACTTCGGGTTCGATCGAGAATGCACGTGCAAGGGCGACGCGTTGACGCTGTCCTCCAGAGAGCGCCGATGGATAAGCGTCGGCATAGCCGGCAAGACCGACCGCTTCGAGAAGCACAAGGCTCCGGTTACTATCCCGTCCTGCGGCTCTCGCCACGAGATCAATATTTGTCTTCACTGAGCGCCAGTCGAGCAGGCGCGGCTGTTGGAAAACGACTCCCAGTCGATTAGCTTCCCTAGTTACCCCAATCGTGATTGAGCCTGCGTCTGGCTTCTCCAGACCTGCTGCAATATGGAGCAGCGTTGTTTTGCCAACACCAGAGGGGCCGACAAGCGCGACCAGTTCTCCGGGTTTGATGTCGAGACTGAAATCCCGAAGCACCGTCTCGCGGTGTCCGGAATGTGGACGGACAAAGCTTTTGCCGATGTTCTCGAAGGTGATGGGAACGCTCATAATTGCGTTACTCGGCGCCAGATTGTTACACGTCGTTCCAGCGCTTGCAGCAGCCCGTACTCGATTGCGATCATCACGAGCCAGAAAACCAACGTCCAAGCCAAAACGCCTGCGACATTCTGCGAGCTGAATTCAGAATTGAGTTGGTAACCTACGCCGTTCGAAAGCCCAAAGAGCTCGACCAGAACAATGACTTTCCAAGCGAGTGAAAGTCCAACGCGCGATCCGCCTATCAGATGCGGAAGAAGCGACGGAATCCAGATATGTGCGACTCTGTCGCGGCCGGAGATCTTGAACACATGCGCCATTTCGATGACCTCCGCATCGACCGCTCGGACGCCTTGAATGACGTTAAGAACTAGAGCCGGTAGCACGCCGAGTGCGATCGATACGACGGGAGTAGCCAGACTCACTCCAAACCAAATGACGCAGAGCAACGCCCACACCAATCCTGGCACTGTCAGACCGAGGATAATTGCAGGGGCGAAAAATCGGCGGATAAACACATTTCTTGCCGCAGCGATGCCAACGACGAGCGATATCGCAAAGGCAGCCCCGAATCCGAGAACGATGCGGCCGAGCGTGATTGCGATTTGCTGGAAAGCAAGACCGTTTTCAACGATCCGTCGTATTTCAATCGCGATTTCCGGTACCGTCGGCACAAGCGGACTTGCGCTGTACCGCGCCATACCTTCCCAAAGTGATAGCAGGACGACGGAAAACAACAGCGATGGAAGCATACGTGACAGGGTACGTTTCAGTGCAGAAAAGCGGCCCGCACCAGGTTGTGCTTCCGAACTATCTGTGATGCGCCCTTCAACTGTGTCGGTCATTATACGCTTCGAAGCGCCACACCGTCGTAGAGCGGTCGGCTCGGTGCGGTTTCGAGCAGGCCAAGTTTGACAGCGACCTCGACTTGACGGTCGATTGCCTTCCAGACACTTGCATCCCACGCCGTGGCGTAGACGTCCGCCAGTCTAGTTGGCAAAAGCCCGATAGCAGCGGTTTCGCCGGCGCGAATGCCCATGTCCTCATGATGCTCGATAAAAAGCTGAGGATTTTTGCGGACGGTATCGTTCGCTGCAGCGAAGATGCGGGCGATGGATGTCGCGAGATCCCGGTTTGAGTTGATCCATTGCTGCTTCGCGGCAAGCCCGACAAGAAATGGAGCAGTAGCATCGCCGTTTGCCTGTCTCCAGATATCCGAGATCCGCGCCAGTTCGCGTGCTCCGCTTCCGACGGCTCTGGTAGCAGTCGGTTCAACGACGATTACAGCATCAACATCTCCTCGATTGAAGAGCGCAAGACTTGCGGTCGGCGGTCCGAAAATCACTTCGAGGTCGCGCTCGATGTCGATTCCGATGAGCGAAAGGGCCACGCGGGCTTGCTGGTAAGTCTCGGTGGTCTTCGGTTGTGTCGCAATCCGCTTGCCGATGAGATCGGCAGGCTTTTGGATTGGACTGGCGGCTCGTACGATAATGCGTCCATGATTATTGAGCGCAGGTCCGAACAGAACGATATCGCTACCCTTCCTCGCGATCGTCGCAAGTCCAACGGCTCCAAAAACGCCTACGTCGAGGGCGCCGGCTGCGAGCTGCACCTGCATTTGACCTGGATCACCTGGAACCCATTGTATGTCGATGCCCGATGTTAAAGCTGGGTTGAGCTTTGCGATGGCGGAGCGCCAGATTGAGCCGGCACTTCCCGGCGTCGATAACGTTACGCGGACGCCTTGTTTTGTTTGCGCAAAGGCCGGTGCCTTCAAGATGAGAGGACTCGCGAGCCCGGCACCTAGCGCCTTGAGAGCGTCGCGCCGGTTACGGCCGCGAGGAATTGGCTTGTGAAGTTCGTTCCGGGACATGTTTGATCTGCAATTAGGTTTCGTGCGGCGGGAGTTTCAGAGAGGGAAGTGCCGGCGCCCCCCGTGCGCCGGCACTCTTGGCGCGCTCAGGAAAGTACGAGCGAGTCGTGATTATTCCGGCCGTCCGTGAAGCCACGCTCTTTCATCCAGCTGTATGCAGGGTCGAACAGCTCGGGCGCGTACCGTTGAGCGTGGGTGTAGCGGACAAATCGCGCGTCCAACTCGTTTGAGCTGATGTCTTCTTTCGCAATGGCCGTGATGTAGTGCGCGTACTTGTCAAAGTCGGCGTTGATCAGGTCGACCGCCTGGTCAAGGACTTTGAAGTAAGTTTCGATCTGCGACGGCTGAAGATCTGGAGAGACAACTTCAGCGCCGCGATAGAAAGTCAGGGCAATAATGTGTGCGCCCTGCTTCAGAGCGAGGCTGATGAACGGCTCCATGACTGTAACAGCACGGACGCGACCTTCTTTCAGCGCCTGAAGGCGAGTTTCCGGTGCTCCGATGTGGGTAAGGACAACATGGTCCTTTCCAACAGCGCCCTCAAGGAGGCCGATTGTTGTGTAGTGAGAACCCGTGAAATCGTTGATGCCGACCGCGACGTCGGCAAGGTCGCGTGGCGATTGTAGCAGTGGATCGAAGGTCACGATCGCCTGCGCGGCGATGGCCGGACGAAGTGCCGCGATCTTTCCTTGCCCGGAACCGCGCTCGAGACGATCAATTCCACCCCATTCGCAAACGTTAAAGGCCTCGGCAGACTTCTGTTCGAATAGCGCTTCCTTTTGCCGCTTCAGGACGTCGCGCTCATGCTTGTCATGGTCGGCGTATTTGACGGAGTAGTCGACGTCCAAGCCGGCCTTCTTGAAAAGATTATGTTCCAAGGCGACGAGGATGGGGAGATCGAAAACGGGTGGATTCGGCGAAATACGTATAATTGGGTTTATGACGCTGATGGCCATTGGCTTGCCTCGAGATCGTTTGGTGGCATGGAACGTTTCGCCATTCGGCGAAAACGTTGGACGGCGAAAGATTGTTTGGCGTTGAAGTGCCGTCGCAAGCCTATGACGGTCCCGCGGGAGTGTGTTTTCAAATTACTCTCCACACGAAGAACAAAGCCGCTGCCTGAAGGCAGTTATATGTAACGATCTATTCGTTGATTTTCTTTGCTGATTTTCAGTTCTATTTCAGAATTATTAGATGAATCAATTTCTCCAGGATGTGCATTTTGGTCGATATTCTTAATGAAGTTGGACGAATAGCGAATCTCACTCATACGTTCGTTTAAGGAATGAACTTCATCTATGAATGAAACAGAAAACAGAAACCAGTGCTTTTGACCTCGTGCGTTTGCGAGTTGTATGTCTTCGATGCATGACCGCTCGCTGTTGCTGGCGGCGCGCATTTGGAGGCCGGCGCAATGTTTCACAACTTAATTGTAGTCGCGCCTGTTCCTATTGTTTTCCGGAGATCCAGAATTATCAGTAGAATATATCGTGCGATTGCGTTGTGTTTGCTTCTGATGGTTGTTGCGCCGATGGCGACTTCAGCAGCAGATCCAGAAGTAACAAAGTTCAGGTTCGGTGCTCTTTACTCGACGCCCACAGCGGCGTTGATTGCAATCGAGCGTGGTTATTTTAAAGACGAGGGGCTCGATGTTCAGGTGATCCCGGTGCAAAACGGTCCCGCTGCCGTGGCTGCCACTGCAAATGGTGCCGTAGATGTGACCTTTGGTGACGTGCTTGGATGGGCCAGCGCGGTATCGAACGGCTTTACAAACGTCAAGTTGATTTTCCCAGGGTCTCATAGCGCTAATGGAGATCTGCTTATCAAGGGTCAGTCGGCACTCAAGTCGCCTGCGGATTTTAAGGGTAAGCGTATCGGCGTTTCACCGGCTCCCATGGCCGGGTTGTCTGTGAAGTTGTGG
The DNA here is from genome assembly GCA_051653085.1 of Afipia sp. GTDB lineage: Bacteria > Pseudomonadota > Alphaproteobacteria > Rhizobiales > Xanthobacteraceae > Afipia. Next base: position 79,138 of record JBOFVL010000036.1, read on the forward strand.
CTTGCGCAGGGTGGGGTAGATCCCGCTGAAGTTAACTTCGTAATCATTCCTACCAATGGAGATGGGCAGGCGCTGGCACGAGGCGATGTGGACGCGGTATTGACCTTCGAGCCGTCGACCAGTCGACTGATTCTTGAGCAAAATGCGGTCTCGTTGCTCGATCCAACGGAAGTGGGGGCTCCGAAGGGCGCGGTATTCACTGCGTATTACGCAAACTCGACGTTTCTGGAAAAAAATCCAGAGACTGTTCGCAGGCTTGTCCGCGCGATAGGAAGGGGAGCTGCTCTGAACAAAAGCTTGTCACCGACAGAGCGCGCGATCATATCCGGGAAGTATAGCGGTATCGATCTCGTCAAGCTGTCGCAAACAACTCCTGGGCTCTTGGAACGCTTAAAGGTTTCTAACCTATACACGGGAGCTGTGAATGCAGCTGCGACCCAAGACTGGATCGACAAGGCAGTTAAATACGGTGCTGTGCCGCGTAGCATCGAAATCAAATCCTATATTTACGAATCTGCACTTCACGGAGATGAGCGATGATTCAACTCGCCTCCGAAACGCTATCCCAAACAAAACGAGTCGATCCTGATTACAACGCAGCGCTCAGGGTCAGAGACGCCACCAAACATTTTGGACAGGCTGAGCAGTTTCCGGCTCTCAGTGATATCAGTTTCAACGTGGCCCAGGGTTCGTTCGTTTCCGTCATCGGGCGCTCTGGAAGCGGTAAGTCAACGTTGTTGCGGTTGATCGCGAATTTGCTCGATCTGGATGGCGGACACATCGATCTGGGTCTTGAAACAAAGACGGGAGCACCGCATAGCGTGCGCTACGTCTTTCAAAGCTATGGGGAATCTCTGTTCCCTTGGACAACGGTTCGCGCCAATATCGAATTCGGATTACGGCATGCTACCAAGATGGCCAGGTCCTCTGCGGTTACGCAACGGCCTGCATCCTATTATCTGGACTTGGTTGGACTAGGAAAAGCAGCTGAAAAATATCCCTGGGAGTTGTCCGGCGGGATGCAGCAACGGGTAGCCATTGCGCGTGCGCTGGCATCTTCTCCTAGTTTCCTCTTGATGGACGAGCCTTTCGGGGCGGTGGATGCGCTCAGTCGATCGAAGCTGCAAGACATGATCCTCACGCTCTGGGGGGATCTCGGATTGACGATCGTTCTCGTAACGCACGACATCGACGAAGCCATTTACCTTTCAGACCGCGTTCTCGTGCTCGAGGCGAACGGCAAGGGGATCGGTGCGGATATCGACATCAAACTTCCGCGGCCACGCTCGCAAATAGACACACGTGAGCTTGCGCAATTCAACAGGTACCGGCGTGATTTGTTTGACCTTGTCGTGAAGTGAATATGGCTTTGGAAAACCCGTTCGTCTGAAAAAAAGGCTGCGTGACGTGACAGAAACCTCAGCTGCGTTGGATGAGCTTCCATCCAATTTCGAAGATAGGCGATCGAATAAACGGAGCCGGCTGTTGTTTCCGAAGCGGCTACAAGGCCTCCTCAAGTCACGGTTTTCCGGTTGGAGTCTTGTGCTTTCGGTTTTCGTGTTCTGGGAGATTTCCGTCGCATCCGGATTGGTCCGCATTCCCGCATTTCCGGCGATCTCGACCATTGGCAAGACGTGGTGGATCGAGGCAGCAAGCGGCACTCTTCCAAGGGAGCTACTCTCGACGCTCAGCCTGATGTTCGCTGGATATCTGCTTGCAGCAACATTCGGCTTTCTTGTGGGGCTTTTGATTGGTGTCGAGCGCTGGGCGTGGGCACTACTCGAACCATTTATCGAACTGGTGCGACCAGTCCCGATTTCGGCATCGGTCCCGCTGTTGATCCTGTTTCTGGGCATCGATGCTGGCCTTAAGATCACTGCCGTGATGCTTGGAACGGTTTTCCCTATCCTGCTTGCCACCTATGCTGGCGTATGTGCAGTTTCAAAAACGATGCACGATACTGCTAAAACATTCGAGCTAACGCGATGGCAGACCGTTTGGGAAGTCATCGTTCCTCATGCTGCACCTCAAATATTTGTCGGTTTGCGAACGTCATTGGCGATCGCCTTGATCATCACCGTGTTTTCGGAAATGATTGCCGGCAGCGCCGGGATCGGCTTCTTCATCCTGCAAGCGCAGCAAACCCTCAGCGTCGATAAACTCTACGCAGGCGTCTTTACCCTGGCGGCGGTGGGGTATCTGCTTAACATTCTCTTTCTTGCAATCGAGAATCGTCTTTTGCCATGGAGAGTCGGCGGGCCGCGGCGGCGGACCTGACGAGAGGTTATCAATGGAGCGTCCCGACATTCGGGCCTTCTGCTGGCCAGTAAGCATTCGGCTGTTCGGTCGATCTCTCTGACGTAACCTATTACGTCGGTCATGAGACCGTCGTCGCAAGGGAGGACGGCAAGGGATTGCCTATCTGGCAAGAGAGCATTTTCGTCATGATGGAACGTAACGCGGTCCATGTCGGCGATTTCTTTAGCCTGCCCAGCGATCAGGTCGTGGAGATAGGGCGACAGATTTCGATTTGATTTGTCTGGATTTCATCTGAAAATCAGGCTTCGACGGATCATTACAAAGCCTTCGTTAGCGATCAAGGCGAATTATACCGATCAAGGCGGATTGTGAAGTTCGCGCCGCCGCCTGATTTGTTATCTACGCTGATCTTACCGCCGTGTGCATCAATGATCCGCTGTACGATTGAGAGACCGAGGCCTGCGCTCCCGGGGCGCCGGCGGTCGCGCCGCCAAAAACGCTGGAAGATGAGTTCGCGCTCGGCAGGAGAAATCCCTGGCCCCTCGTCAAGAATACTCACCAGCCCTTTCTCGGAAACTTCAACTTCTACGGTGGTACGCGGCGGAGTAAGGTTAAGCGCGTTCTCGACAAGGTTGCGAATGGCTCTTCGCAGCATTTCGGCATTGCCCCGCACCCAGACGGGACCGCCGAAACCCGTCAGGGCAAGATTTCGGTCTTGTCTGAGAGCCAAAGGAGCCATCATCTCTACAACCTCCGAGCATACTGCTCTCAAGTCGGTGTGTTCCGTTGGTGCGACCGCGATCGCATCCAATTCAGCGGCTTCCAGCAATTGGCTCACGATCCGGCCCATTCCATCAATATCTTCCTGCAAATCACGCTTGAGTGCGGTGTCTGTAAGCGTGTCGAGACGTGTCCGCAGAATGGCAAGGGGGGTTCGGAGTTCATGAGCAGCGTCTGCTGTGAACTCCCGCTGAACCTGAAATCCATGGTCGAGCCGATCAAAGGCTTGATTGACTGCTTCGACCAAAGGGCGAATCTCGCTCGGAATGTTTTCATTGGGTATTCGAATATCGGTCCTTGTGGGGCCGATATTCTGTGCGGCTTTTGAGGCCTGAAGCAGTGGCCGCATCGCGCGGCGAAAGATGATGATATCTGCAGCTAACAACACAAGGAGAATAGGAAGGGTAATCCAGCCAACCCGACGGAAGAAGTTGGCGACGATGTCATCGATGAGCACGTCACGGTGAGAAAGATCCTCGCCCACCTGAGTGATGATGGCGCGATCACCTATCGTGCTACGGACGCTGACGCCCGAGATGATGCGGCCTCCGCGGGTAACTTCGCGATAAGCGGGTCGCGGCGAGAGCGGCCGCGCGGGAAACAAAGGCGATGCATTCGCCTTGGATGAGAAGAGCACATTTCCCGACTGGTCGAGCACGGCATACAGATATCGCCCGTAGGAATCGGAAAATTGAGCCTTTAGTACAGGAGGTAGGTCAAGTGACCATCTCCCATCGGGGCTGACTGAAAGATGGCGCGTAATCGCGGCGGCCTGATCGCTCATTGCGCGCTGATGAAGGCTTTTGGTTTCCTGATTGAGAAGCCAAAACAACACTAGCGGCATGAAAACCGCGGTCAGGGAAATGGCAACGATGTGGAGAAATAGAACCCTCGACGCGGTCGACTTAAACTTGAACACCGTTCTTGTCCTCGGCGATGAGATATCCGACGCCTCGAATTGTATGTATCTGCACTCGCGCGTTTCTCTCAAGAAGCTGTTTCCGAAGGCGGGATACGTATACCTCTACCGCGTTCGATGCGACATCACCCGAAATTCCGAAAATCTGATCTTCGACACTTTTCTTTGGGACCACGAGTCCCTGTCGCCGCATGAGCAGTTCGAGTACGGCGGTTTCCCTTGCGGAAAAGACTTCCGGATTTCCGTCTACGAAGATTTGACGGCTTTCGGTGTCAAACACCAAATTGGCCAGGGACAGTGAGCTCCCAAGTAACTGTCCAGGCCTGCGTAAAAGGGCCTGCAAGCGTGCAACCAGTTCTTCGAGCGCGAACGGCTTGACAAGGTAATCGTCCGCGCCGCTGCGCAATCCGTTGACGCGGTCGTCGACACTCCCGCGTGCGGTGAGAATGAGAACCGGCATTGGATCTTGGTGGCGGCGAAGCTCCCGAAGAATTGCCATCCCGTCTTCGTCAGGCAAGCCGAGATCGAGAACCAATGCGGAATATCGGACGCCGGACAGGGCCAGGCGAGCGTCGGCGGCGGTGCTAAATACGTCGGTCTCGAAGCCATGCGAAGACAGTCCTCCGGTAAGGAGCCGGGCAAGTTCAGCATTGTCTTCGATAAGCAGCAGTCTCATGAGGCTAGGATGATCAAGTTCGGGTCTACGTTCTGGACGCCTTCGATTTGAGGATATTCTTGTCCATTTTCATGAATGTCCACGCATAACCTCTAACGTGTAAGGTTCTTGTAAGCCAAGCCTTTTAGAACCGATTCATCGTTCATTTCCCGTCGGTAATGAGCGTGCATATGCGCGCCAGCTTCAATCTCGCCCTTTTCCTGCTTTCGATGAGTTGCCCTCATGGGCCGCCAAAATTGCTTGAGCAAATCATGAAACAGGAGGTGTGGACGACCATTATACCAAGGCCGACGGGTACGGCGATTGTCGTTGTCAAGTTGTCGAATGGCGGAGCTTCGTCCCGGTGGATGGCACAACAGATGATCAATACTGCCCGAACTCGACAGCTACCGGTGGAAGATGATGACGCTGGATTGATGACTGTAAGATACGAACTTCAGCGAGCGAACAATGCTTGAAAATGATCGTTCCAGATCGGCGTTGCATGTTCGTGTGCAGGTGATGATAGTGCTCGCTTTTTTCGCTCTGCTTTCCGGTGCTGTTCTTCTTGGAGCCGGATCCGGAGAAGGAGGCTTGCGGGAGTTGCGAGCTAGCGATCTGTCGGGTCAATCGCGACGAGCGAGCAATTTGTTTCGGCCAACACAAGCGCAATGGGCCAGTCTCGTGGTCCAACCGGTTTCGTCAATCGCATTTCGGCCTACGATTGTCACCGAGGGAAAGATCGCGATCGACGAAAATCGCTCCACTCCGGTGTTTTCACCATATACCGGTCGCGTGATGCGGCTGCTTGCCAAGCCCGGTGATGTCGTTACGGCCGGTCAGCCGCTCTTTGTGGTCGAAGCAACAGATATGGTGCAGTCACAGAATGACTTCGTGGCCGCCGTTGGCACGATGAGCAAGGCGCGTTCGCAGCTGAACCTGACGAAAACGAACGAAAAACGTCAACGCGACCTCTACGAAGGGAGGGCCGTTCCGCTCAAGGATTGGCAGCAGGCGCAAGCCGACTTCTCTGCAGCGACGAGCGACATGTCCTCGGCGGAATCAGCCGTGGATGCGGCACGCAACCGTCTTCGAATTTTAGGACGGACTGATCAGGAGATCGCCGTTATCGAAGAAAAGCGCGGCATCAGTTCAGATACCCCAATCCTGGCTCCTATCGCCGGTTCAATACTCCAGCGAAAGATAGGTCCAGGGCAGTATGTCAACAATGGCTCCAGCGATCCTGCGTTCGTTGTCGGAGATTTGTCGACCGTGTGGCTGGTCGCGAATGTCAGGGAAACAGATGCTGCCAAGGTCGCGCTCGGCCAGTCAATTGAGGTTAGCACGCTGGCGTATCCTGATCGTACTTTTTCCGGCACGATTGACTATGTCTCAGCATCCATCGATCCGTCCACACGGCGTATTCTCGTGCGAGGAACGGTGAGCAATCCGAATAATCTGCTGAAGCCTGAGATGTTCGCCAAGGTCGCAGTGGTCACCGGAAGCGAGGAAACATCGCCGGCGCTGCCGCGCGAGGCGATTGTTTATAATGAAAACGGCGCCCACGTTTGGAGCGTCGCCGATAGCAACGCGCTCCAGCTTCGTTCGGTGCAGCTTGGTCTGACCAGCGGCGCGATGGTTCAGGTTGTCAGCGGCTTGAACGCGCAAGACAAGGTCGTCGTTCAAGGAGGTCTGTTGATCGACAGGGCCGCCGCTGGTGATGGGCCTTGATCGGCGACAAGGCGAAACCGTCTTTGAGGCTGCAATAATGACCCGGCTCCGAACCTAAGAAGGCCGCTCAAAAATGAATGCTCTGATCGGCTTTGCTTTGCGCCAGCGTTACCTGGTAGCCGCCATTTTCATCGCGGTATTGGGCGCCGGAACGATCGCCTTTACCAAGTTGAATATCGAGGCTTATCCGGACCCCGTTCCGCCACTGGTCGATGTTATTACTCAGAGTCCGGGACAATCAGCCGAGGAAATCGAGCGATACATTACGATACCCTTGGAGGTGCAGCTTGCCGGGATCCCGAATCTCAAGGTGATGCGAACGATATCGCTTTTCGGACTTTCGGATATCAAGCTGCAATTTACGTACGACTACACCTATGAGGAAGCTGAGCAGAAGGTATTGAACAGACTTGCGCAGGTGCCGCCGTTGCCAAACGGGGCGCAGCCTCAAATCTCGCCATGGAGTCCCATCGGTGAGGTTATGCGGTATCAATTGAAAGGCCCTGCAGGTTTCAGCGTAACTGATCTTAAAACGTTGCAGGACTGGGTTCTTCAGCGAAGATTCAAGGCCATTCCAGGCATTATCGACGTGACCGCGTTCGGCGGCACGACGAAGGCCTACGAGGTAACGGTCGATCTGTCCAAGCTGCAATCCTACGGCCTGACTCTTCCGCAGCTTGTGCAGACTCTCAACAATTCGAACGTCAACGTTGGCGGCCAAACTCTCAGTATCAGCGAGCAGTCGGCGGTTGTAAGGGGCATCGGGCTCATTCGTTCGATTGATGATATCCGGAACGCTGTGCTGACGCAGCAGAATGGCCTTCCGGTTTCTATAGGGGATGTGGCCAAGATCACCGCCGGGTATCAGCCGCGCCTCGGCATTGTCGGGAAAAATAATGACGACAATATCGTTCAAGGCATAGTCCTGATGCGTCGAGGGCAGCAAAGCCTTCCTACGATCACGCGAGTTGAAGCAGAGATCGAGAAGATCAACACGAGTGGTGTTCTGCCGCCGGGTGTTCAGATTGAACGCATCTACGATCGCAAGGATCTTATCAAGACGACCACGAATACGGTTGTACACAACCTATTATTCGGCGTTGTCCTGGTGTTCTTTGTGCAATGGCTGTTTCTGGGAAGTCTGCGAAGCGCGATTATCGTTGCCGCGACAATTCCATTCGCCCTGTTTTTTGCGATAGGCATTCTTCTGATTCGCGGAGATTCGGCGAATTTGCTTTCGGTCGGTGCGATTGACTTCGGTCTCATCGTCGATGCGACCGTCATCATGGTCGAGAACATCTATCGGCATTTGGCTGAGCGGCCCTCCGGAGCGACTCAGGCGCCGCGCAGAAGACGTTGGAGAATGTCGAGTGAACTGGCGACGATCTTCGATGCCGCGAGGGAGGTCAGCCGACCGATCTTCTTCTCGGCCGCCATCATCATTGTCGGCTTCATTCCGCTGTTCACCCTAAGCGGTGTGGAGGGGCATATTTTTGGACCGATGGCGAAGACCTACGCATATGCGCTGGCAGGTGGACTGCTGGCCACGTTTACGATCTCGCCCGCCTTGAGCGCTCTCCTTTTGCCGGAATTCGTCGAGGAGCGGGAAACAGCCGTCGTGCGCGCGCTCCGCAGGATCTTCGTGCCTGTTCTCCGATTTGCCGTTCCTAACAGAATTCTGACGCTCGGCGTTGCGCTTGCGTTGCTTGCTGGTGCTGGTCTCGCTGCTCGGTCGCTCGGCTTGGAGTTTCTGCCGAAGCTCGAGGAAGGAAACCTCTGGATTCGCGCTACCCTTCCGTCATCCTATTCGCTTGAAGCGGGCAACGAACAGGTCAATCGGATCCGGAAAGTCATACATAGTTATCCTGAAGTACAGACGGTGGTGTCGCAGCAAGGCCGTCCCGACGACGGGACGGATGCGACTGGATTCTTTAACGCAGAATTTTTCGTGCCACTCCGGCCGATGAGTGAATGGCCAAGTGGATCGGACAAGGATGGACTCACGAAATCTTTGTCGGAGAAGCTTTTGAGTTCATTTCCAGGTGTCGAATTCAATTTCTCTCAATATATCCAGGATAACGTCCAGGAAGCAGTCTCGGGTGTCAAAGGCGAGAACTCAGTGAAGCTCTTTGGCAGCGATTTGAAGACGCTTGCCACGACGGCCGCGAAGATCAAATCAGTGATGGCGACCGTTCCGGGCGTCACCGATCTCGCCGTGTTCAATTCGCTCGGCCAGCCGACGGTGCAGATCGATATCGATCGGAGTAAGGCCGCGCGATACGGGCTTGCCTCTGGCGACATCAATACCACAGTCCAGATTGCAATCGGCGGTCAGGCCGCCGGCGATCTTTATGAGTATGGAAGCGACCGGCACTTTCCAATTCTTGTTCGCTTGGCCCCTGAATATCGCAAAAATCTTGAGACGATTCGGAATATCACCGTGGCGGCAGCGAATCCGAATGGAAGCGGGGTTATCCAGATTCCTCTGACCGAGCTTGCCAAAGTCGAACTCGTTTCCGGAGCATCCTTTATCTATCGTGAGCAGCAGGAGCGCTACATTCCGATCAAGTTCAGTGTTCGTGGACGCGATCTCGGCAGTACGGTGCTGGAGGCTCAACGCAAAGTCGCTGAACAGGTTCAGTTGCCGCCGGGTTATCATCTTGAGTGGGTCGGCGAGTTCGGCAACTTGCAGGACGCTATTCAGCGGCTCAAGATTATTGTTCCGATTACCATTGGCCTGATCGCCCTCCTTCTCTATCTGAATTTCTCGTCGGTAACGGACACACTTCTATCTTTAAGCGTGATTCCGATGGCCATGATCGGAGGAATCTTTGCACTTCTTCTGACCGGAACGCCGTTCAGTGTCTCGGCCGCGATCGGGTTTATCGCCCTGTTCGGCATTTCGGTGATGGAAGGCGTGATCCTGATCTCATATTTCAATCAGCTTGTTGAAACGCGCTGGGGAGATAGAACAGAAACTGTAATTCAAGCTTGCGCCATCAGACTGCGGCCGGTTTTCATGACGTGCGTTGCAGCTTGCGTAGGGTTGCTGCCGGCGGCGATTTCAACGGGCATCGGCTCCCAGGTCCAAAAGCCGTTAGCGCTCGTGGTTGTGGGCGGCATCGTGCTGGCTCCGGCGCTGATCTTGATTATTTTGCCAGTGCTAATCGACATGTTCTCGCGACGACGTTTCCCGATCGAGGAGGCGATCAACGATTCCGATCAATCTGTCGCGCCGAGAGAATCATGAATGCCGTGAATCGGTGGTGCTTTGGTCTGACCATTGTCACTAGCTCATTATCTCACCCGAATGCGCATGCCGATACGCTCGCGGAGGCCTTGGTCAGCGCCTACCAGTCGAATCCGCAGATCAATGCGTCGCGCGCGCAGCAACGCGCGACTGACGAGAACGTACCGCAGGCGCTTGCGGGCTATCGTCCGCAGATTCTGGCAAGCTTAAGTGCAGGGCTGCAATCGGTCCGCAACCAGCTTCCCGACAATACTATGCAGGGCACTACGCTGAAGCCTTGGACTATCGGAGTGACGGTGACGCAAACGCTGTTCAACGGATTCAAGACTGCAAACAGTGTACGGGTAGCTGAATTCCAGGTGCGTTCGGGGCGCGAAGCATTGCGCAATACCGGACAGGGTGTACTGCTTGATGGGGTCACGGCGTATATGAACGTCATTGCCAATCAGGCGCTGATGGAGACCCAGCGTAGCAATGTCTCGTTTCTGCGTGAGACCCTTGGGGTTACAAAGAAGCGTCTGGATGCGGGTGATGTGACACCCACTGATACGGCGCAGGCTGAAGCGCGATTGAGCCGGGGGCTAGCGGATCTCAACGCAGCTGAGGTTGCCCTTGCAGTGAGCCGCGCAACTTACGAACAGGTCATCGGCGTCGCGCCCGGACAGCTCACTCCTGCTCAGACCGTCGACCGTTTCGTGCCACAGAGCCGTCAAAACACGGCCGAAACTGCCGCGCGGGAAAATCCTGCGGTCATCGCCGCAAGTTATGACGTGGACGTAGCGACGACCACAATCAGCGTTGCGGAGAGCAGCCTAATGCCGCAGGCCACCGTTCAGGCCTCCGCCAGCCGTAATATTCAAACAGATACCACCTTGGGCACGACCCGTTCGGATGAGGCTTCCGTGATCGGCCAACTCAACATTCCGATTTATGATGGTGGCACGGCGGCCTCCCAGATACGTCAGTCGAAGGAACTGGCGAGCCAGAGCCGGCTCGTTCTCGAGCAAGTGAGAAACCAAGCGAGAACTGCTGCAATCAGCGCATGGGTCACTAGCGAGGGCGCCAAGATTGCACTTACAGCCGCTGAAAGCGAGGTGAAGGCGGCAACCGTTGCGCTGCAAGGCGTGCGGCGTGAGGCACAGGCCGGGCAACGGACCACCATTGATGTTCTTAACTCGCAGCAGGACCTGACGGCTGCTCGTTCCCGCCAGATCACGGCACAGCGCGATCGGGTAATCGCGTCTTACACATTGTTGAGTGCCGTCGGCCGGCTCGACGTACGCACTCTCGGCCTCAATACGCCGGACTATCTGCCCGAGGTGCACTATCATCAGGTACGCGACTCTTGGCATGGCCTGCGCATCCCGTCGGGTAGATAGGCCCTTGCGCGCTTCTTGATCTATTCAGTTGTTCGAGCCCATGATTTGGCGCAGGCGAAGTGGCCCGCGTCACCGTCACGCTGGGGCGTTATACTAATGATTTCATGACCTCGTTCTACGCCCGCTCACCCTCTCAGTTCATGATCGAATACGGTTGGGGCGGACGTGATATCGAGCTTGCCACATGGGAGCCATTCGACTGCGCCTATGGGCCCAGCCTGTGGGGCCCTGATCGCAGCTGGCTGTCGCCTGAGAAGCGCATGGAGGCGCGTGAACTGCGGCTGGAGGCCGCAGCGGAAGGCTGCCGCGAGCTGGTGCAGGTGATGCCCGGCAATTCCTGGTGTTGCGCGGCGTCTGCCCTTGATGGGACAGCACCGTCCGTGGCCACGCGACTTAAGTTTGCTCGCCGGCGGGTGTCGGTATCGACACTCGCGCCTTCACAGCCTTACGGCCGACCGACCGATGGAACATGCGTCATTCGCGGAATGAGCAATTATGGAATGGCGACCTTGGGATAGCAGTGAAGTTTAAATTGCTCTTAGATCGTTGCGTTTAGTATTGTCGGGCGTCAGCAACGACGGAAGGTGAGTCTTTGCCACGGTCGTAGACCATCTCCCAAATCTCGTGAGCAACGCGAATATTCACGTCTGCAATTTTTGCACGTAGGACGTTCTGAAATTCGTCGCCGGGCAATGGGAATTGAGGAATGATCGGATACCCCGTTAGCGGCTGGATGGTCGGCAGGGGCATTGAGGTTGACAGTCGCCGCCAAATCGTGGTCGCCAGTGCATTAGCTTTTTTCGATGTTCCGGGAACCTTTTCCGCTCCCGCCCATCTAACTGGGCAACAGGAGACAGGCCATGAAACAAGCCCAGGGACGCCACCGTCCATCTAACCCCGCTGCTTCGTCAGATGATGTCGATCTGGTGCGGCGGGCGATTGCGCGGGACGGCGATACCTTTCGCCTTATCATGCAGCGATACAACCAGCGCCTCTATCGCATTGCACGGGGCATTCTCCGGAACGATGGCGAGGCGGAGGATGTCGTGCAGGAGGCCTATGTCCGTGCCTTCACGCATCTGGATAGTTTTCGCGGCGACTCCAGCCTTGCGACATGGCTTTCGCGCATCACCATCAATGAAGCCTTGGGCCGGTTACGAATGCAGCGTCCGACCGTGGACATCGTGACATTCGAATCTCAGCGGACTCCCGCGGAGATCATTCAATTTCCTCTTACGTCGAAATCTGACGACCCGGAACGAACCATGGCGCAGCGCCAGCTTTTGCAGCTCGTCGAGCAGGCAACCGACAATCTCCCCGAAGTCTATCGGGTGGTCTTCATCACGCGGGTGATCGAGGGCATGAGCGTCGAGGACACCGCGGAGATTCTCGGTCTGCGGCCTGAGACGGTCAAGACGCGCTTGCATCGTGCGCGGAAACTGGTGCGCGTCCAACTGGACAAGCAGATCGGTCCCGTTCTGATGGATGCGTTTCCCTTCGCCGGCAGGCGCTGCGAGCGCATGACCTCGGAAGTGATGAAGCGGATCGGTCTTCCGGACTAGGCCCGGGAACCTTTCGGCGGGCAGGCCATCCAATGATCGTCAATGGTTCAATGCGCCGAGCTTAATGCTCCGGCAGCGAGGAAAGATATCGATGATTCAGAATGTGCATGCGCTGGAGCGCGTCAAGGTTTCGCACGATGACGCCGAACGTCCGGACCGCGCTGACGTCGAAGCGGCCGTGCGGACGATCATCCGTTGGGCCGGCGACAACCCGCAACGCGACGGTTTGATCGAGACCCCGAGCCGTGTGACCCGTGCTCTGGAAGAATTCTTCGCAGGCTATGCACAGGATCCCGTCGAAATTCTCCAGAAGACCTTCGAGGAAACCGAAGGCTACGATGAGATGATTACGTTGCGCGGCATTCCCTTTGAGAGCCACTGCGAGCATCACATGGCGCCGATCATCGGCCGGGCGTGGGTGGCCTATATTCCGAACGGCCGTGTGGTCGGTATCAGCAAGCTCGCCCGGGTGGTCGATGTTTTTGCCAAACGCCTTCAAATCCAGGAAAAAATGACGGCCCAGATCGCCAACACCATCAATGAGGTGTTGAAGCCGCAGGGCGTCGGCGTGATTATCAAGGCGGCACATCACTGTATGTCGACCCGTGGTGTCCACAAGGCTGACACGGATCTGGTCACCAGCCGCATGCTGGGTTGCTTCCGCGACAACGCGCTCACGCGGCAGGAATTTCTCGGTACGGCGGTGTGACAGAGGCCGGCGGCAGGCTGGCCGCCGCTCCTGACTGTCCGTGCGATGTTGCGCGTATCACAGGAAGCGAAAGGGAGAAAAACATGGCGCAAGAGCAAGCTCCACCCAGCGGTCCCGATCTCACGCATGGAATCGCGCCCGGGGATCTGGCTGAGGGAAAATTGGTCGGCCATGTCGGTGACCAGGAAGTCCTGGTGGTTCGTTCCGGCAACGAGATATTCGCCATCGATGCTCATTGCAGCCATTATCACGGTCCGCTCGTTGATGGCATTGTGGTCGATGGCGGCATCCGTTGTCCCTGGCATCACGCTTGCTTCGATCTGCGAACCGGAGAGGCCACACGGGCACCGGCATTCAGCCCCTTGTCGTGCTGGCGCGTCGCGGAACGCGACGGAAAAATCTTCGTGCAGGAAAAGCTCGTGCCAAAGTCTCAACCGAAACCCGCCGCAAAGGCATCGGTCGAGGTCCCCGAAAAAATCGTCATTGTCGGTGGCGGTGCCGCGGGCTTTGCCGCCGCCGAAATGCTTCGGCGACAGGATTTCCGCGGGCAGATCGTCATGTTCGCAAAAGAGGACGCCGCGCCGATCGACCGACCGAACCTGTCCAAAGACTATCTCGCCGGCAGCGCGCCGGAAGATTGGATGCCGCTGAAGCCGGATAGCTTCTACAGCGACGCCAACATCGATTTGCGCGTCAACACCGATGTAACGAAAATCGAGATCAAGGCGCGTCATGTTGTGACGGCCGATGGAGAGACCGTCACCTATGATCGTCTGCTGCTGGCGACCGGCGCGGAGCCTGTTGTTTTGCCGATCCCCGGCGCCGGGCAGCTGCACGTTCACACGCTTCGCTCGCTCGCGGACAGTCGCGCCATCATCAATGCGGCGCAAGGCGCGCGCCGTGCGCTTGTGATCGGCGCGAGCTTTATCGGCCTTGAGGCGGCAGCGGCGCTGCGTGCGCGAGATATCGAGATCCATGTGGTGGCGCCGGAGAAGCGGCCAATGGAACGCGTTCTTGGTGCGCAAATGGGCGACTTCGTCCGTGCACTGCATGAGGAACACGGAGTGATTTTCCATCTCGAAGATACGGTGGTGGCGATCGACGGCCGGCGCGCGACGCTGAAAAGCGGAGTTGTTCTCGAGGCTGATGTCGTTGTCGTTGGTGTCGGCGTGCGCCCGCGGCAGGCATTGGCCGAAAGCGCAGGCCTTGCTCTCGACCGCGGTGTTGTCGTCAACGCGTATCTCGAAACCAGCGTTCCGGGGATTTATGCAGCGGGCGATATCGCGCGTTGGCCCGATCCGCATTCTGGCGAGAATATCCGGGTCGAACACTGGGTGGTGGCCGAGCGTCAGGGACAAACCGCCGCGCGCAATATGCTGGGGCAGCGTGAAAAATTCGATGCGGTTCCGTTCTTCTGGAGCCAGCATTATGACGTGCCGATCAATTACGTCGGGCACGCCGAGCAATGGGATGAGATCGCAGCCGATGGAGACATCGGCGCCAGGGATTGCGTGCTTCGATACAAGCGAAAGGGTCGGGTGCTCGCCGTCGCGTCGATCTATCGCGATCTTGCAAGCCTGCAGGCAGAACTCGCGATGGAGCGGGAGACAGCCGTCTGACGGCGGCGGTGCGTTGCCCGGCTCGTTGCGCGGTCACGACGATATAAGTCTGCGCGACGAATGCGCGATTTTCTGGAACCTTTTTCTCCGCCAACCATCCAACGGACGCTACCTCATCAACAATGCCCGCGAAGGCTTGCCGCGCGGGCTCAAAAGGAGTGTGTCATGCTGGTCCGATTGAGTGCGGCGGTTGCCGTTATATCTCTGCTAAGCGGCGCGGCTTTCGCGCAGGGCGCTGCGAAACCGACCGATCCCCAGATCGCGCACATCGCCTACACCGCAGGCGTGATCGATGTCACTGCTGCGAAGCAGGCGCTTTCCAAGTCGAAGAACAAGGCCGTCGTTGAGTTCGCGCAGGACATGGTGCGCGACCACGAGGCGGTGAACAAGCAGGCGCTGGATCTGGTCAAGAAGCTCAAGGTCACGCCGGAAGACAACGACACCAGCAAGTCATTGGCCAGGCAGGCCGCTGACAAGCAGATCGAACTCGCCAAGCTTGATGGGGCCGCCTACGACAAGGCGTACGTTGCCAACGAGGTTGCCTACCATAAGACGGTCAATGGCGCGCTCGAAACGCTTCTCATTCCGTCGGCAGCCAACGCTGAGCTCAAGAGCCTGTTGCAGACAGGGCTCAAGATCTTCCAGGGCCATCTGCTACATGCCGAGCACGTCGCTGCGGCCATGAAGTAAGGAGACTGCCATGCAGCCGGGACGAATCCTCTCCGCTCTCCTTGTCGTTATGTCGGTTGCGAGCGTCGTCCCGGCGCATGCTGAAACAATTCAAGTGACGATCGACAAACTCGAGTTTTCACCTGCGGACATCAAAGCCAAGATGGGCGACACCATCGAGTGGGTGAACAAGGACGTCTTTGCGCATACCGCGACAGTTCGCGGCGACTGGGATGTGATGATTTCCCCGAAGAAGACGGGGAGCTTCGTGCTGGAGAAGCCCGGCGATGTTGAGTACTACTGCCGCTTTCATCCAAACATGAGGGGACGGATTTCCATCGTACCGAAGTAGCGGCGTAAATTATCAAGGGCCGGATTGGCTGCGAGCACGCAGATTTTTGACGCGCTTCGGGCGAAATGGGAGTGCTAATGCTGTTTTGCAGTTTTGCAGCAATGTTCGCCTTTTGACCCAAAGCGGCTATGCGACTTGTCGCTGGTTGCGATGAACGGTCTTGCGCAAGGCAGGGCTTGCGAACAGACTGTCGGTTATGCGCAGCGTTTCGACCAAAACGTCGCGAATCCCCGAGGAGATCGGCAATCTGATTGCCTCTCCGCAAGCCTATGCGCGCCAAAGGCAATTGCTGTCCGCCTTCCGTGGGTTGCGCGAAAGCAACCCCGTCGGCCGGGTCGAACTTGAGGGTTTCGATCCATTCTGGGCGGTGACTCGCCACGCTGACATCCTCGCCGTGAGCCGTCAGCACGAGATTTTCCACAACGGCGACCGTGCGACTGCGCTCGTGCCGCGCGCCACGGATGAAAAGGTCCGTGCTCTCACGCGCGGCAGCCCGCACCTTATTCGCACACTGGTTCACATGGATGCGCCGGAGCATCCTGCATATCGCGCGATGACTCAGGCTTGGTTCACTCGGCAAAGCGTGTCCGCGTTGGAGGACCGCGTTCGCGGCATCGCCCGTCATTGCCTGGATCGCATGGGCGCGTTGGGAGGTGAATGCGAGTTTGTCCGTGACGTTGCGCGGCCGTTTCCGCTCCGGGTGATGCTGAGTATTTTAGGGATTCCGCAGGACGATGCGCCGAATGTTCTCGCCCTCACGGAGAAATTTTTTCAAAGTCAGAATGAGATCGACGTCGCGAACAAGATATCAGCCAAAGATCCAGCGAGACATGCAAAGCATCTGTTTCAGGTGCTTTCCGATTTTAGAGCCTATTTTAAGCCGCTGATCGAAGCACGCATCAAGGAGCCGCGTAATGATGTGCTCACAGCAATCGCGCACGCGAAGATCGATGGAGCTCCCATCCGTTCCTTTGAGGCGATCAGCTATTTGCTGATCCTCGCCACAGCCGGGCACCATACAACGTCTTCCTCTATCGCAGGCGGAGTGTGGGGACTCTGCCAGCAGCCAGGTGAGTTCAGAAAAGTTGTGTCGGATCGTAGTCTGGTCTCCAATCTCGTTGAGGAAGCTGTGCGCTGGACGACACCGGTACAACACTTTATGCGCACGGCAGTGAGGGAAACTGAACTGAATGGCCAATGCATTGCCGCTGGCGACTGGCTGATGTTGTGTTACTTGTCCGGAAGTCGGGACGAGACGGTATTCGATCGTCCGGACCGCTTTTGCGTGGATCGTTCTTCCGAAGCTGCCATCGCGTTCGGGCACGGCGTCCACATTTGTCTCGGCCGGCATCTTGCCCGGTTTGAGATGCGTATTTTCTTCGAAGAGATGTTGGCCCGTATCGACCGCCTTGAGTTGAATGGCGAACCCAAACGCTGTGCCTCCGTGTTTGTCGGCGGTCCGACACACGTTCCTGTGCGATACAAAGTTGTTGCCGCGTAGTCATCGCGTTTTGAGGATATCGGCAAAAGCCGTCAATTGCGTCATTCTGGAGCGCGGGTGCCAACACCCTGAGTGACAAGGTTCACACTTGCCGGTGACACCGGCATTTCTAGTTTGGCATAGAGCGTGTTTGCCGCATGGAGAAGCTGATCCCCTTCGGGTGTGCGCCCCAATTGAAAATAGGTTTGTGCAAGGCCGCTTTGGCAATGAGCCATCTCAGGACGCAGGCCGAGTTCCGATGCGATCTTGAGAGCTTCAAGATAGGAGGCTTCAGCCGCGTCCAACTGTCCGTTGCGGTGACAGGCCTCAGCCATCAACCGGCGGGCTGAGGCTTCGACGGCGCGATAGTCATGGCGCGTCGCAAGCTCTATCGCGCTCTCGGCCTTCGCGATGACGCCATCGGTACGGCCTGTCAGCAATTTGGCGAAGCCAAGATAAACGGTCGACCACGCCACACCGTAAGGAAATTTTGCGACTTGGGAGAATCCAACGGCTCTGGTGAGCAATTCGACACCCTCGTTGGCCCGGCCCGCCAGACTGTAAGTGTGTCCCAAACTCGTTGACAGAACAGGAACCAGAAAACTGATCTGGGCCGAGCGGCAAATTTGATATCCATGCTCCAGTGACACGAGCGCGCCAGTCGTGTCTCCCTGATGAGAGAGGACGAAACCGGCGTACCAATAAGCGAGCGCCATGTCATAAGGGCGGCGGACCTCGTCAGCAATCGCACAGGCTTCCTGAGCGGCCGCGGTCGCTTGGCGAAAATTGCCTAAATAAGCATGAGAGGCGGCAAGCATCCCCAACCACAACACAGAGCTCGTTCCGGTTGTCCCGATCCGTTCCTGCCGCAGCGGCCCGTTGGTCCACGACTGATTTTCTCGCAACAGCGCCAACGACAGCCGGAAATCGCCATGCCACATGTAGGCCTGTCCGAGAAAAGAACTCGCCGATAGCTCCAGGCGGCTGTTCTTGATCTCTCTCGCAATGCTAAGGCCACGCTCGCCGCATTCAATGCCGGCATCGAGGTCGCCCTGCCAGTTATGTACGAATGTCTGGGCGACGCTAATGGCAGCCAAACGAGGGCGATCTTCGATTGAAATGGCCAGCGCTTCGGCTTCGCGCAGACACCTTTCAAGGGTTGGATATTCAGTGGTTGCCCCGAGGATTGCCCTGAGACCCAGGCGAATGTCGATCCCGATCTGAATATGGGCCTTATCCTGCGGCAAATGGGTGAGAGCCTGAATCGCCTGCTCAAAGAAGACCCGCGCTTCCCGGTAGGCCGACAACTCGACCGCCTTGTCTCCGGCCTGGCGCGAATAGACCAGCGCTTCTTTCCACAGTCCGCCGCTCAGGGCGTGGTGGCTTAAGCTTTCGACCATTTCCGCAAGGTTGCCGTGGTATTGGGATTCAATGGCTCTCAGAATGCGGCCATGCAGGTCTTGCCGCGTCTTCGACAGCAGGCTGCCGTAGGCGACCTCATGGGTGAGAGCGTGTTTGAACCTGAACTGAAAGGAAGCCGTGTTCGGAACCTGATACAGAAAATCGGCTGCCTGCAGGTCGGCAAGCAGTACCCGTAAGTCGTGGCGCTGGATATCCGCCACTTCCTCCAGCAGCGTGACCTGAACGTCGGGACCAATCGCAGATGCCGTTTGCAGCAAATCCCGTTGTGCCGGAGGCAGAAGATCGATGCGGCTCGCCAATACGGCCTGAACGCTTTCGGGAATTTTGATGTCATGGAGTTCCTGATTGAGATCATAAGATCCCATGCGTCCTCGCAGCACACCGCGTTCAACCAGAGATCGAATCGTTTCCTCGATAAAGAGTGGGATTCCGTCTGTTCGTCGAACAATCAGATCGCACAACTGCTGGTTGGTCTTGTCGTTTCCAAGCATCGTGCGAACGAGGCTCTCCGCTGCCGGCCCGTCGAACGCCTCGATCTGAATTGCGCCATAGTAACTCTTCCCCACCCATTTGTGTTCGTACTCAGGACGGAACGTCAGAATGATCAACAGCCGATGGTTCTCGATCTCCTCCGCGATGCTTTCCAGCAGGGTGCGGGTTTCGGCATCGGTCCATTGCATATCCTCGAACCAGAGCAGCAACGGGCGGGTGGCGGCCCCGCGCAGGATCAAGGTTTTCCCGACTGCCAGAATCTTTTGCCGCCGAGCCGCCGGCTCGAGCGCCAGCCATTCAGTATCCTCCACAGGCAGATCGAGGAGTGAATGGATAGCCGGAAGCGCGGACATCAAATCTTCGCCGAATGTGGAGACTTTGGCTTGAACTCGCCGCTTGATGTCATCGGGAGTTGTCTGTTCGGGAATTTCACACCACGTGCGGATCAAATTGGAGATAGCGAGATAAGGCGTGTTCCTGGTGTACGAAGCCGTTGCTGTCTTAAGGACTGCCCAGGCTGACGCATCCGGTGAATTCAGGATTTCATGCACCAGCCGGGATTTTCCAGCCCCGGGCTCGCCGACCACGCAGATCAGCTTGCCGTGTCCTTCGACAGCTCTGTGCATCGCATCCCGAAGAATTGCCAATTCGGAGTCACGACTGACGAACTGGGTGAGACCTCGTGCTGCCGTCACCTCCCAGCGCGTTCGCGCAGACGTATGACCGACGATTTCAAAGAGTTCGAGAGGCTCGCGAAATCCCTTCACGGCAAGAGGCCCGAGCGAGTTCACCTCGATCAGGCCCTCGGCCAGCCGCGCCACACTCGCGGTGCAGTAGATGCTTCCGGGGGCTGCCATTTGCTCCATGCGGGCGGCCAGATGCACCGTTGCACCGATCGCGTCGTAGTCCACAGAAAGATCGGTGTTGACGGCACGGACAAGAACCTCTCCCGCATGCAGACCGACGCGAATGGCGGGCTGGACACTGGATGCGCCTCGCACTGCATTCTGCATATCCAAAGCTGCGTAGGCAGCCCTGACCGCGCTATCTTCATAGGCTAACGGCGCGCCAAATAGCGCCATGATGCCGTCGCCCTCGATGCGATTGATGGTGCCTTCGTATCGATGGACGGCATCGATCATGAGTTGCAGCGTTGGGCGAAGACGTTGCTCGACCTGTTCGGGATCAAGATCCTGAATGAGACTGGTCGATCCCTTCATGTCAGCGAACAAGACCGTGATCTGTTTTCGCTCGCCTTCGATCGCGGCGCGGGATTCAAGCAGCCGTTTCGCCAGATGCCGTGGAGGATTGACGGGCGCGGCGATGTTCTCCGCGCCGGCTTGCTCCGCATAAAGAGGAGTGCCGCCACGATCCGCGCCGCATTGGTCGCAAAATCTATGAGACCGAGGGAGCGGTGATCCGCAACTTGTACATGTCTCAACCAGTGACGCGCCGCAGTTCCCGCAGAACTGGGATTGAGGGGAATTCCTGGCGCCGCAATTTGCGCAGACCATAGAACCTCCGCTCCCTGAAAAAGTATTTAAACTCTTTCAGCGGAAATTTACTTGGTCGAAATCAAGCCCTCAGCCATAGATCCATACTGTAGCCCAATCCGGGCGAAAGCGCACTCAATCTTGTCGAAAAATCGTTTTGAGCTTAGCGTCGGTACCTGTTGAAGATGTCCTCACTCAATGGAGGCTTTCGATGGGTTTGGTTTTTCGCAAACAGATCCCAGGCAAGGCAGACATTAACGAGATTTTTTCAAAGAAGTATCTGCCTCGTACAAAAAGAATATACGAAAAATTCGTCGAGTCCGGCGGGTATCATTTTGGCGATTTGACAGCATGGTATTGCGGCCTTGATGACAAGGAAAGGCGTCTCTGGGAAAAGGAAATCGACGGATATTATCCGGCGGATGTTCAGGCCGAACTTGTGAGAGTGATTGGTGCTGCGCTGCTTCACAAGGACGAGAATGGATATGCGGTTCCAGTTCCAATTGCGTTCAGTTGGAATGGTAAGGCCGCAGATGCTCCACCGACGGGGATCAGAACGACATTCAATCCTTCGGAGCCGTCTTACCTGGTCGAGGTCTTTGGATATCCAGCTCCCTTAGGCTCATCCCTGTTTACGCGGCGGCCAGGAAAAGATCCTCAGCAGGACGCGGGTGCATACGAAGAGTAGCGCTCGGGATCACGCGAGCGAGCGTTTCGTAGAGGTCGAAGCTTTGTTCGGAGGGCGCGCGCCGGATCGCGGCGGTCCCATGAAAGATATTGACGCAAGCCCAATGGCTACCGTTTAAGGATTATGTCATCGAACTCGACGATCGTTCCTGATCGCGAAACGTCATAGCCAGAAAACGCGCTGGGCAACGATGAAGCTTGCGTCCACGGCCGCCCCTAGGGAAAATGAAAAGCCCGCGATATCGCAGCGCGATTCTCTGATCGATATCGCGAACTTCTTTCGCCATGTGGCAGCTTTGTTACAGAGCGTTACGTCGGCGCGAGGGGCGCCCGCATCGCATGCGGCATGTGCTTTGACGCCGAGGCTGGAACGATCGCATCGGCGAGCCGATCGATGCCGGCACGAATTTGATTCTCGGACAAGGATGCATATCCTAGCAGCAACCAGTCCGTCTCGAACTGCGATCCGTTGTATTCGTGGCCGCCGCCGGATTGGACAGTGTAGATGCCGATATTGCGGGCGCGCGCGATCGCCTTCGTGTTGTGCGCGGGTACGAGTGACGGCGGCAGCCGCCAGGCGACATGGGTCCCGGCCTCGGTTCCCATGAGATCGACATTGCCGAAGCGTTCGCGAAGCCGGCCGATCAATACATTGCGGCGCGCCGCGTAATGCTGTCGCGCGCGCCGGAGATGACGCAGGAAGCCTCCGCTTTGCATGAAGCGCGCAAGAGCGGCCTGTTCCAGCCACACTTGCCCATTGTCGAGCAACGCCTTTGCGGTGGCTGCAGCTTCAACAAGGTGTTCGGGGAAGATTGCAAAGCCGGTGCGAAGTCCCGCGCCGAGCGATTTCGAGAAGGTGCCCAGATAAATCACGTGCTCGGAGTTCATCGCCATCATGGCGGGAAGCGGTGTGCCATCGTATCGATACTCACAGTCGTAGTCATCTTCAATGATGTATGCGCCGGTTCGCTGTGCCCAGCGCAGCAGGGTGCGGCGCCGGTCGAGCGACAAGGTAGCGCCCATCGGGAATTGATGTGACGGCGTGAGATAGGCGAGGCGCGCCCGTGTATTCGCCACTGCGGCTGCATCGATTCCCGATGAATCGATGTCGATGGGCCGCAGATTCATCCGAAGACTTTCGAACAGGTATGCGGCTCCCTGATTGCAAGGGTTCTCGACGACGATCTCGTCCCCTTGCGTTGCCAGCAATCGCAGCACCAGATTAAGGGCAAGCTGGGCACCGGCAAGAATGACGACCTGCTCGGGCCGCACGTGAATGCCGCGGGAGTTGCCGACGTGTTCGGCGATTGCAGTGCGCAGGGCCATGAGTCCGCATGGATCGCCGTATTCGGTCAGGTTGTGGCCCGCAGACGCGAGAGATTGCATCACCAGCCTTCGCCAGGTCTTTAACGGGAAGGCGCGGGGATCGGTGCGTTGAGTCCAGAAATCGATTGGGATATTGGAATTGTTGAGGATCGCGTGCGGACGGCCGGAGAACACGTGAGCCGCGCGCGAGCCCACGCCTTCGTCTGATGCAACTGTTGCCTCATCAATATTTGGCGTCGCCGTGACGGCTTGATCCGGCAAGATATCGGAGATGAAGGTTCCAACCATCGGCCTGGCGACCAGGTAACCTTCGTTGATCAGCCGCTCGTAACCGAAAATCACGGAATTACGAGAGACATTCAGTTGCGTAGCCAGTTGGCGCGACGATGGAACCGGCGAGCCGGGGCGGAGAATGCCAATGAGCACCTGCTCGCGGATTCGCCTGTAGATCTGCTCCTGAAGACTCACCGCGCTGTCGCGGTCGAGGGAGATAAGCACCGCTGGCCTCAATTGTTGGGTCCACCTCAGGAAAGACTATAATTGTCATTGCATCAAGCACGGGTTCAGATTCTGAGGTCCAGTCCGTAACGTTGTATTGGTGCCACGTTACTCCAGCCGTTGACTTGAATGCTTCCTCGTAGACATCGTTCAGCAGAATTTTTTTCTTCAGAATGGACCGAGCGATGCCCAAAGAATCTCTCCTTGCCGATGGTCAGACCATCTTCCCAGCCGCACTTCTCAACGCGGCTACTGCTGCGTTGGATGCGGCGAAAATGAAGGGTATCCGGATTGCGACGGCTGAGACTGTGACGGCAGGTCTTGTCAGCGCTTGTTTGACTTCGGTTTCGGGTGCATCGCAGATTTTTGATCGCGGCTACGTGCTCTATCACGAGTCAGCGAAGGCGACCGGGCTCGACGTCCCGGCTGAAGTTTCTGCAAAGCATGGCGCGGTCAGCGCGGAAGTGACTCGCGGTCTTGCCGAAGGCCTGCTCACCCAGTCCGGCGCATCGGCAACGGTTGCCATCACGGGGTACGCCGGACCTGGCGGCGGCAACGCGATCAACCCTGTGGGAACGATCTTCATCGCGGCGGCCAGGGCGGATGCTCCGCTTCTTGCAGAGCGACACGTATTCGAAGGTAATCGCGATAATGTGCGGTTGCAGGCTGTAATCGCGGCGATCCGTCTGCTGCAAAAGCAGATCGAAGCATGAACAGAATACCGATTGTCCTGCTGACGGGGTTTCTTGGCTCGGGTAAGACGACGCTTCTCAATCGTCTGCTTGGCACCGAGGATTTCCTCGACACGGCGGTTGTGATCAACGAGGCTGGTGATGTCGGTCTCGATCATCTGTTGGTCGAGCAGGCGGCCGAGACCGTTGTGATGCTCGACGGCGGATGCCTGTGTTGCCGGACCAATGGCAGCCTGGTTCCAGCGCTTGCTGCCTTGCTTCGCAAGCAGCGGAGCGACGCCTTGCCGCCGTTCAAACGAGTTGTCGTCGAGACGAGCGGGTTGTCCGATCCTTCGGTCCTGCTTGAGGAATTGATGGCGGATGTCTTCTTCAACCGCAATTTCGGCTTGGCAGGGGTCGTGACCACAATTGATGTCCGTGCATTCGCTGCGACCGTCGACCGTCATACGGAGGCGCGCATGCAGGTGGTGCTGGCTGATCGGCTTCTGCTCACAAAGACAGATCTGGTTGCAGAAGAGCAGACCGCGCGCGTCAAGGCATCGCTTTCCGCAATCAACCGGCACGCGCCTCAGATGATCATTACCCCGAATGCTGTTGCTGTTTACGAGTTCTGGCCTGACGCGCTTGATCTGCCACGGTCACGGCTCGAAATGGCCAGTATAAGTTGTCCTGCCGCCGAGCCAGTGCCGATTGCTACGGCATCGCTGGCATTCGAGGGTAAACTGTCCGAAGATGTTCTGGAGGAGTGGCTGAACCACACGATCGGCTTACTCGGGCCGCTGTTGCTTCGGATGAAGGCCATGCTTGACGTCGAAAATGCATCAGGACCCACCGTGCTGCATATGGTCCTGGGGCTGTTGCACCGTCCGGTGGAGGTGAATATCTGGCCCGGTGCTGAACGGCAGAACCGCATCGTCCTCATCGGACAGAATGTGGAGCAGCAGATTCTCGTGGACGCCCTCGCAAGGCTTGCTGCCTTGGTGAGAGCTGGATCTGACCCGGCCACAAAGTTTCGTGAGACGGCGCCTCTCGTTATGTAAACAGCGAGGAGACCGACCGCTCTTCGCTGATCCGTATCATCGCCTCACCAATAAGCGGCGCAACGGAAACGTGACGAATCTTCGCGGAAGGCCCGTCCGCGTCCTCAATGCTGTCGGTCAGCGTGAGCGAACTGAGGTTCGACTGGCTCACGCGGTCCTTGGCGCCGCCTGATAGTACACCATGCGAGGCATAGGCGCAGACTTTCACCGCGCCGTGAGCCAGCAGCGCGTCGGCGGCATTGCACAGCGTTCCACCCGAATCGACGATGTCGTCAATCAGAATGCAGAACTTGCCATCCACGTCGCCGATCACATGCATGACCTCGGAGACGCCGGGTTTGCTTCGCCGCTTGTCGATGATGGCGAGGGGAGAGCCGATGCGCTGAGCCAGCAAGCGTGCGCGCACGACGCCGCCAATATCGGGGGAGACGACGACGCAGCCGTCCGGGTCGAACTGCTCGGAAATGTCTCGCGCCAATAGTGGCGCGGCGATCAGGTTGTCGGTGGGAATATCGAAGAAGCCTTGAATCTGGCCCGCGTGCAGGTCCAGCGTCAGGATCCGATTGACGCCGGCGACTGTCAGCAGGTTTGCGACCAGTTTCGCTGAGATCGGCGTCCGGGGGCCGGATTTGCGATCCTGCCGCGCGTATCCGAAGTAGGGTATCACAGCGGTGATGCGCCGTGCCGATCCGCGACGAAGTGCGTCGATGCAGACCAGAAGCTCCATCAGGTTGTCGTTGGCTGGGTAAGAGGTGGACTGCACGACGAAAACATCTTGTCCGCGGACGTTTTCAAGGATCTCCACGTAAACTTCGGAGTCCGCGAACCGGCGCACATGAGCTTCAACGGGAGGCAGCTTCAGATGCGAGCAGATTCGTTCCGATAAACTACGGTTACCATTGCATGATAAAATCATCATCTGACGGATCCCCCAATCGCAGACTCTAGCTAGCGCGAAGGATGCGCCGCGCGTCAGCGCCAGCGGATTTGCAAGTGATGGGACCAGTAAGACTGGTACCAAGCATGCAATATTGGCCGGACCTTTTGAGAGAAAACCGTGTCGTCTACGGTCTCGTCAGCGAAATTGATGAGGACTTCATGGCAAAAGCGCTTCAAGGCAAGCTGGGCATCGTGCCCGCACTCGATATCGACTCGCATGCACACCTCGAGTTGGTGGTTCGTGAAACGTCGAAGCGCGAAGGCGTCGCGGGTTACAAGCTCGGTCTCACGTCGGTATTGACCTTCGGCTTGGCGGAATCGGTGCGCCGGTTGCGCGACCTGACGGACCTGCCGATCCTTTACGATCACCAGAAGGCTGGCCCGGATATGCCTGACATGGCTGTGAAGTACACAGCGATGTGCGAGGAAGCCGGCGTCGATGGACTGATCCTGTTTCCTGTTGCCGGCCCGACGGCTGTCGACAAGTTTGTCGGCGAAGCGGTGCGTGCGGGCCTCATTCCCGTTGTGGGTGGTGAAATTCCGGTGCCAGATTATTGTGCATCGGGTGGCGGCTACATGCTCGATGATGCGCTGGACCGTATTCTCGTTCGTGCCGTCCAGAACAAGGCCGATCACTTTGTTCTGCCGGCGCACGACAAGGCCAAAATCACGCGGTGGTCGAACTGGATCTCGGCCAATGTCAAGAATGCCACGGCTCTGGTTACGGGTTTCGGTGCGCTCGGCGGGACCGTTGAGGCGGCCTTTGTTGCGTCCTCTGCATGCCCGCGACGCTTCGCGATCGTTGGGCGTCTGATCACCAACAGCAAAACGCCTGGCGATGCGGCTGCCCGGATGTTCGAGCAGATACAGGCCGTCACGGCGGCTGAGGTCTGATAATGCCGTCAGCGCTTCCTGATCTCAGGGACACGCCATTCATTGACGGCGTGTTCGAGAACTCCGGCGGCACAGCCAGCCCGATCATCGACCCTGCGACAGGGGAGACCGTTGCATCGGTTGTTTCTGTCAGCCCCGCGCAGGTGGAGAAGGCTGTCAATGCCGCACGCCGGGCTTTCGACCATGGTGAATGGCCGCGGATGCCTGTGTTTGAGCGAGGCCAGGTGCTGCGCGCGATTGCCGATCGCATCACGTCCCGTGCGGACGATCTGGCGCTTGTCGAAACCGTGAATGGTGGCAAGCCGATCTCGGCCGCGCGGCGTGAGGTGGCGGGGGCTGCCCGCGTTTTCAACTACTATGCAGGCGCGATGGACAAGTTCTTCGGCGACACCATTCCTGTCGCTGAGCAGACACTTAACTTCACGCTGCGCGAACCACTCGGAGTTGTCGCCCAGATCACGCCGTGGAATTTTCCGTTGCTTGCTGCTGCGTGGAAACTTGCCCCCGCACTTGCCGCGGGGTGCGCCAGCCTGCTGAAACCATCGCCCCTCACGCCGCTCTCCACCCTGTTGCTTGCCGAAATTGCGAGCGAATGCAGTGTGCCGGCTGGGATTATCAATATTTTGCCGGGAGGAGGGGAAACCGGGCGCACCCTTGCTGAACACGATGCGGTCGACGGAATTTCGTTCACCGGTTCGACGGCTGTTGGTGCGGAAGTTATGCGCGCAGCCTCAGCGACGATCAAAAGCGTTGCACTGGAATTGGGCGGAAAGAACGCCAGCATCATCTTTGCCGATGCAGATATTGAACAGGCTGCAAAGAGCGCGGTAGGTGCTGCCTTCGGCAATGCCGGGCAATCATGCTCGGCCCGATCGCGAATTCTCGTTCAGCGCTCCGCAGTAAAGGCATTTACCGGCGCCTTCATCGAGGAAATCGCGCGGCTGAAGCTCGGCTCGCCGCTCGACCCATCGACGACGCTGGGCCCGTTGATCTCCGCTTCACACTGGTCGCGCGTCGACCGGGACGTTCGCGCTGCCGAAAATGAGGGGGCACAACTCCTGATAGGAGGCGGCCGCCCCGACAATCTGCAAGTCGGCAATTTTTATCTGCCGACGGTTTTCGGCGGCGTTTCTTCAGGCATGTCGATCAATCGTGACGAGATTTTTGGACCGGTTTGCAGCATCGGGTCGTTTGACAGCGAGGAGGAGGCGGTGCGCCTGGTCAACGAGTCTGTCTATGGCCTCAATGGCTCCGTGTGGTCGCGCGATATTGGACAAGCCTTACGCGTCGCGCGGGCGGTACGCACCGGCATGATCGCAGTCAACGGGCTTCCAAGCGCGAGCACCACCAGCGTTTTCGCCCCATTCGGCGGTTACAAGCGGTCTGGTCTCGGGAGGGAGCTCGGCGTTCAAGCGCTCGCTTTCTATACCGAGGTCAAGACCGTCACCGTGGACCTATCCTGAGGTGACGAAGTGTCGCGGTTTCATACATGCTGGACCCAAACTCTCTGTGCGCCCTGGCATCAAAGTTTGCGCGCAGGCCCTGTTACGCTGATCGGAACTAAAGGATGTCTTCTATGAGCTTGGCGATCGTCGGCGGAACCTTGATTGACGGGATGGGCGGAGACCCAGTTCGGTCCAGCGTCGTCCTCGTTGAGAACGGAAAAGTGGTTGCCGCGGGCTCCGAAAAGAGCGTGGCGATCCCCGCGAATGCAAAGAGGCTCGACGCGTCCGGACGGACGATTCTTCCAGGATTCATCGATTGTCACGTCCATGGCACCTACCGTGCGCGCGATATGCGGCAACATTTGCTAAATACGCCGACATACAACGTGCTCCGCTCTCTCGAAATTTTCCGCGAAACGCTGGCCTGCGGCATCACGACTGCCCGCGATATGGGTGGCGCCGATGCCGGGTTTCGCGCTGCGATTGAAGAGGGGCACATCGACGGGCCCCGCCTTCTGATTTCGCTGGGTATGATCTCGCAAACCGGCGGCCACGGCGATTACTGGGTCCCTGCCGGCATGCGAATTCAGAAGCGCATGTGGCTGCCCAACACTGTCGCCGATGGTGTAGAGGAAATCCGCAGGGTCGTGCGCGAGTTACTCATGCGCGGGGCGGACTTCATCAAGATATGCGCCACCGGCGGAATTACCTCGGTAACCGATAGCTGGGATGAGCCGCAATTTACGGTTGCGGAAATCCGGACGGCGGTTGAAGAGGCGGCGGCCAAGCGCCGCCGTGTCGCCGTGCATGCGGAAGGCGTCGAGGGTATCCGCAACGCGGTGGCGGCCGGCATTCACACGCTCGAGCACGGCTGGTTCCTTGACGAGGAATCGGCGGACAAGATGATCGAATTGGGTACATGGTGGGTGCCGACCCTCGCGCTGGTGCCGCTGTCCGTCAAACGCCGCGGTGAAGACAAGTCCTGGGCCGGACATCAGATGGGCCAGGAAGACGTCAAGGACTCGGAAATCTACAGGCTGATGCAGGACCAGATTCCGATCTGGAAGGATGCCGTGCGCCGTGGCGTCAAAGTGGCGATGGGGACGGACCAATCGCATCGCCTCCTCGTCGGCGAGAACATGGTGGAGCTTGAGTTCATGGTGAACTGGCTGGGCATGTCGCCGATGGATGTCATCGTCGCGTCGACCAGCCGTGCTGCCGAGTGCATCGAGCGGCCGGATCTCGGTGCGCTGACGCCGGGCAAGGTTGCCGACATTCTGGTGGTCGATGGCGATCCCCTCGACGATATCCGCGTGATGCAAAGTCGCGAGCGCATTCATATGGTGATGAAGGCCGGCAAGGCTTTCACAAACAAGCTTTCCTGACCCCTCTGCTGAAAGGCAACGATCCCATGCTCATCAATCGATTTATGATCCGCCCGCTGGTTGAATACGCGCTGCGCGAGGAAATTGGCGCAGGAGATACGACCGGAGGATTTCTCGTCGGTGATGATCCGGTTCAGAAAGCACAAATCTATGCGAAGGGCCGCGGGATCGTCTGCGGTCTTCTTCTTGCCGATGAGACCATCAAGCAGATCGATCCAGATGCGCGCATCGAGTATGCCGTCCAAGACGGCGATCTCGTGGAGCCGGGAACTGTTCTAATGCGTGTCGAGGCGCGCGCCTCAACGTTCTTTATCATCGAGCGATCCTGCCTCGACTGGCTTCAGCAGATGTCCGGCGTTGCGACCAAGACACGTCGCTATGTCGATCTGGTCAAGCATACGAAGGTCCGCTTGACGGATACCCGCAAGGGTTGGCCGGGGCTGCGTATGGTCATGAAATACGCAGTTCGTGTGGGCGGAGCACACAACCATATCTTCAATCTTGGAAACTGCATCCTGGTGAAGGACAACCACATCAAGATCGCAGGCTCCATCAAGAACGCAATCGAATTGCTCCGAAGCAAGGCACAGCACACCTTTAAGATCGAGGTGGAGTGCGAGACGATGGAAATGGTCGAAGAGGCGCTCTCGCTGGGCGTCGAGATCATCATGTTTGACAACATGGACATCGATGAAATGCGCGCGGGTCTCAAGCTGGTCAACGGGCGCGCCATGACTGAAGCGTCTGGCGGCATCAACGAGCAGACCATCGTGCCTATCGCGGAAACCGGTGTCGATATCATCTCGGTGGGTGACCTGACTCACTCGATCAAAGCGCTGGATATCAGTCTCGATGTTCGCGACGTGAAACCGAGTGCGCACCGAGCGATCAAACGGCTCCGCGAAGGCGCGGTCTGACGGATTGGTGCCCGTCGCGTTCCCTTGCGAGCGGGCGCCATACGGAGAGATTCATTGCAACGGCAATAGGTCCATGGACAGTTCTGCGAGTGTGCTTGAATCAGTTTCATCGCGCCGGATACCGGGGCGGTTAGCAGACGTCGATACATGGATTTTTGATCTCGACGATACGCTCTATCCGCGCTCCGTGGGTCTTCATGAGCAGATGAAGGCTAGGGTTGTTCGCTTCATCGCCGATCTGATGAATTTGAATGCGGCAGAAGCCGAAGCCGTTCACAGCGATTACTACGAACGGTACGGAGCAACATTACAGGGACTGATGGAATTGCATGGCGTGGCTCCAGCGCCATTTCTTGATTTCGTTCACACCATCGATCTATCCCCGCTGTCTCACGACGATCTGTTAATCAAGGCCTTAGAGGCGTTGCCGGGTCGCCGTATCGTTTTTACGAACAGCTCACGCCGTCACGCGGCATCCGTCCTCGAAGCCATGAACATGGCCGATCTTTTCGAGGCCACTTACAGCATTGAGGATTGCGGTTTCATCGGAAAGCCGCAACGCAGCGCATATGCCAGCATTCTTGCTGCGCACGCCATCGACCCTCGGACATCCGCAATGTTTGATGATCGCATTGGCAATCTTGTGGTGCCTCACGATCTGGGAATTCGAACGGTTCTCATCTCCCCGCCAAACGGCGCAGAAACATTTCAAGCGCCGCGTTACGTCGATGCAGTCACAGACAACCTCGCAAGATTTCTCAGCCGGACGCTGAACGCAACAAATGTGGTTTAGGTATTTCGTCTAGTATTAGCAGTATATTTGGGCAGTAAGTTCAATATATGTGCGTATTATGTGCGAATTTCATCGCTACTATACGATAGAAGCTGTGTACGTTACTTGAGAATGGATTGTTGGGGCTGGTCGTGGGCCGCCAACAGCTCGAAGCACAGGGGTTTGAAATGAAATCTGTAATGAACGGGTTGCTTCTGTCGGCGTCGGTGGTGGCTGGCGCTTTATGTCCGGCTCTGGCGAGCGCCGAAACGCTTGTCAAAGTGGGGATCGTGCAGGCGACGTCCGGTGGCTCGGCCGCCCTCTATGGCGTTATGCAGAAGAACGGCGCGGAGCTGGCCATCGATGAGATCAATGCATCCGGCAAGCTCGGAGATTTCAAGATTGTTGGCATTCATCAGGACGACGGCGGTGATCGCGGCCAGTCGGTAAATATTTTCCAGCGTCTGCTGTTTCAGGAGAAAGTAGCGATCATATTCGGCCCGACGCTGACAAGCTCGGCCTTTGCGGCGGATCCGATCGCGCAGAAGGCGCAGGTCCCGGTGATCGCAAGCTCCAATACCGCACCCGGCGTCACCGATATGGGAGACTTCATCTTCCGCACGAGTCCGCCTGAAGGAATGGTCTTCCCAGGCGTCCTCAGCTACGTGAAAACCAAGTACAGCCCAAAAACTGCCGCCCAGATCTACGGCATCGACGATACGTTGATGAAGACAGCCTATGCCGTGCATAAAAAAGCGCTGGACGATGAAAGCATCAAGATCGTGTCGACGGAGACCTTCCAGAAGGGGGACGTCGACTACTCCGCGCAGTTGACGAAAATCAAGGCCGCGAATCCTGACATCATTGTCGTCGGCGGACTTGCGGAGGAAACGGCCAATATCGTGCGCCAGGCGCGCCAGCTTGGTATTCCGCAATCGACGATCATCATGGGCGCGAATGCAGCCATATCGACCAAGCTCGCGGAGCTCGCCGGGGCTGCAGCCGAGGGGTTTACCGTTGGTGCGAGCTGGTTCATTCAGTACGATAGCCCGCGCAACAAGGCATTCGTCGAGGCCTATCGTAAACGGTACAACTCCGATCCCGACACATTTGCCGCGCAGGCCTACACAGCCGTCAATATTTTTGCGGATGCGTTGAAGCGGGCGGGAGGGCCGACGCCTTCTACCGCACTTCGCGACGCTATTGCTGCCACAAAGGATTTTGACTCGAACGCCGGAAGCTTCAGCTTCGATCTGAAGCGTGAGCCGGTCGTTGCACCTAAAGTGCTTGTGATGAAGGGCGGAAAATTCGTCCTCGCTGACGCTAAATAGTTCGGCAGACGGCACCAGCGATGTCCACTTTCCTTCAGCAGGTCGTAAATGGCATCTCGCTCGGATCGACCTATGCCGTGTTCGCGATGGGATGCACGCTCATCTTCGGCGTTCTCAACATCGTGAACATGGCGCAAGGCGCCTTCTTCATGGGCGGTGCGTATCTGGGGCTCGAAGCTGCTCGCATGGGGCTGCCGACGCCGCTGGCGCTTCTGGTCGCGCTGGTCGGCGGAGGAGTCCTCGGGGTGCTGGCCGAGCTGATTGTCTTTCGCACCTTGCGCGCACGCGGCGGGCATCGCTGGATGGGGCTTGTGGCGAGTCTGGCCCTTGCGCGCCTGCTGGTGGGAGTGGCCCAGGAAATATTCGGAACACAGGTTCAGCGTTATCCGTCAGTCGATTTTCTGACGGTCGCCTGGGATGTTGGTGGAGTCAGAATCCAGGCGCTTCAAATTCTGATCCTCTGCGTCTCAATCGTATTGATGGCTCTTCTGGCCTTGACCCTGCAACGCAGCTCGGTGGGGCGCGCAATTCGCACTGTCGCCTTTAGTGAAGATGTTGCGAAGATCGTTGGTGTGCCGGTCGGTCGCACCATTCTTGCGACGTTTTTTCTGGCGGGATCTCTTGCCGGCGCAGCCGGCCTGCTGCTGGGGATGCTGTTCAATGTGGTCTCGCCGTTCATGGGCGAGCATATGCTGGTCAAAGGCCTGACGGTCATCATCCTCGGCGGTCTCGGCAATGTGCCTGGCGCTGTGGCCGGAGGATTTCTGCTTGGCCTGATCGAGGTTTTCAGCGTCGCTTACGTATCCTCGTCGTTCCGGGACGCGATCGGTTTCGGTCTGATCTTTCTGATCCTTCTGGTGAAGCCGACGGGCCTGTTCTCGCGATTTGAAGAGCGTCGCGCATGACCGACGCGGTCACCCAGTTTCTCGCGAGTTACGGCAACATCATCGATCTGTGTTTGCTCAATTCACTCATCGCATACGCACTGTTCCTCGCTCTTAGCGCAAACATGTTCTCGCTTGCGACGGGGGGATTCATGGCGCTCGGAGCTTACTGCAGCGTCTATCTGACGATGGAGATGGGGGTTCCATTCAGCGTGGCGGTCTTTGCTGGTGCTGTTGTTGCCGCCGCGACTGCTGCTCTCATCGGAGCGCCGGTTCTTCGTTTGCGCGGCGACTATTTCATGCTGGCAACGTTCGCCTTCACCGAGGTCATCAGAGTGATCGCGCTGAATTGGGACAGCGTTACCGGTGGTGCAATCGGAATCGTGAACATTCCACGCTACACAGAAACGTGGCATCTCGCCCTGGCTTTGGTGGTGATGGTGTACATCGTCTACACGCTGCGCCGCTCCTATTTCGGGCGGGCCATTGCCGCTATCAAGCAGGACGATGTCGTGGCGCAGGCGATGGGGGTCAACGTATTTGCCCATCGACTCTCGTTGTTCATCGCAAGCGGGTTCATTTCGGGTGCTGCAGGTGCGTTCGCCGCGCACCTGAATTTTTTCGTCGGTCCTACGGATTTTGGGCTGACCCGCAGTGTCGATGCGCTGACATATCCCATTCTGGGCGGCGTAAATGCCTTGGCGGGTCCCGCTATTGGGGCCGTCTTTTCGACCGTGCTACCCGAGGCGCTTCGTTTCTCCAACCAGTTGCGCGAGATCCTGATGGGCGCTTTGGTTGTGGCGATCGTTCTTTTCCTGCCTGGTGGCGCAATGTCGGTGCTCAAGTGGCGCTGGAATCTCAACCGGTTCGGCTTTAGCCGCAGCAACTCGCCGAGAACCGAGCCATGATCGGCGGGACACTGGAAGTTTGGCAGATTGCAAAACGTTTCCAGGGCGTCGTTGCCGTGGATAGCGTTTCCTTCACCGCAAGCGCAGGCCGGGTCACCGGCATCATTGGTCCAAACGGCTCGGGAAAAACCAGCACCATGAACATGGTGACGGGTCTGTATCCCACCGATGCAGGGCGGATCACACTCGATGACGTCAATCTCGTCAAAATGGAGCCGCATCAGATCGCAGCGCTCGGCGTTGCTCGCACGTTCCAGAATATCAGATTGCTGCCGGATCAGTCTGTTCTGGCGAACGTGATGCTGGGAACGCATCGCGTGCACCGTTCTGGAATTCTATCTGTCCTGGCACGGCTTCCCGTGGTTGCTGCCGAAGAGAGGACTTGCGAAGCCAAGTGCAGTTCCTTGCTTGAAGAGCTGCAAATCGGACATCTATCCGGCGTTGCTGCTGGCGAGTTGTCCTACGGCGATCGGCGGCGCGTAGAGATTGCGCGTGCGCTGGCTTCGGAGCCGCGCTTACTGCTGCTCGACGAGCCTGCCGCGGGTATGAACTACGCTGAAAAAGGCCGCCTCGCGGATCTTATCCTGCAGATCAAGAATGCGGGCGTGACGGTGCTTCTGATCGAGCACGACATCGATCTCGTGTCGAAAGTCTGTGATCACATTGTTGTTCTGAACTTTGGCCGCGAGATCGCGGAGGGATCACCCGAAGAGATACGGCGGAGTCCGGCTGTGATCGAAGCTTATCTGGGGCGCGACGAGGATGCTTGAAGTTCGCAACCTCAAGGCGGGCTACGGTCCGGTGGACGTTCTGAATGGCATCTCGTTATCCGTGCCGACAGGTTCCTGTGTCTGCTTGATTGGCGCCAATGGCGCGGGCAAGACGACAACGTTGTCCACGATCTGTGGTCTGTTGTCGCCTTCATCGGGAAGTATCTTGCTGGAAGGCACCGAAATCAGCGGACGTGCCGTAGACACCATCGTGAAACGGGGCGTCAGTCTGGTGCCGGAGGGCCGCCGCGTCGTGTCGAACATGACCGTCGAGGATAACTTGCTCGTGGGGGCTTACACGCGCAAAGACGCCGAAGTCGGAGCTGACCTCGAGGCAGTCTATCACAGGTTCGGGCGGCTGAGAGAGAGGCGATGGCAATTCGCCGGTTCGTTGTCGGGTGGAGAGCAACAGATGCTGGCGATCGGCCGCGCCCTGATGGCACGGCCCAAGCTGCTGCTGCTCGACGAGCCCTCGATGGGGCTGGCGCCGCAGATCGTCAATGACATCTTCCGGACTATTCGCGAGATCAACGACAGCGGCACGACCGTGCTGCTCATAGAGCAGAATGCAAAGAAGGCTCTTTCGGTGTCCTCCTACGGCTACGTCATGGAGTCAGGCCTCATCAACTTCGAAGGCGGCGCAAAGGAAATGAGCAAATCATCCCAGATCGTGGAAGCATATCTGGGTGGTGCATAGCGTGCCGCGCACCTCATCCATGGCGTGAAGCCGGACATTGCTGATTTCGATCAGCGTTGCACCGGCCGCGACATTCACCGGACCCGCTCCCAGTGGCGCGACCATTTTGCGAGCTCGCCAGGAAGACAAGTTTATCTGGTCAGGAGCAATAACCCGCCGGCCAGTATCAAGGTCCACGCGCATACCGGTCCGAACAAGATGCGGATGAGTCTGTTGTCAGGGACATATCCAATCCCATAAACGAACATGCCTGCCACACCGAGCATCAGGATCGGCAAGCCCGTGTGCAGCCGCATTCCATCGATGCCGTGCAGAAGGAACGGAAACAGCATCAACGACAGGCTCGCCACAAGCGCGATACCAAAGGCGATAGGGCGAGCAGTCCGGCGAAGGGATGTGGACATATCGCTACCCCGATAAACCATTGTCGATCTTGTTCTGAACATGAAGCTCAAACCACATCGCATTGAGGATGGCGAAGGCGCAAGCAAAGCCGACTCCAAGAATCCAGGCAAAGTACCACATTGTGTTTCCCTTCTCAGTAAAGGCTCGAACCGTTCTGTTCGACGGAGGCTGCTGTCACGCGGCCGCGCAGGATGCGATAGACCCATGTCGTATAGGCGACGATGATCGGCAGAAAGATCACCGTGACCGCGAGCATGATCATCAGCGTTGTACGGCTTGAGGATGAATCCCACACCGTAAGGCTCGCGCGAGGATCGATCGACGATGGCAGCATGAATGGAAACAGGCTCAGTCCTGCCGTCGCGATAATGGACGTCACGCCCACGCCGCTCGCGATGAAGGCGAGACCCGCGTGTTTCGTTGCGAGGAGGGGGCGCGCGGCTAGCAATGCCAGGACGGCAAGAACTGGCGCTGCCATGGTCCACGGATAGGTGTTGTAGTTCAGCAACCACGCCCCGGCCTGCCGTGAGACCTCCTTGCCGAGTGGATTCGATGGCCCGTCGTGGACCAGGGCTGAAGTTACGACATATCCGTCGATGCCTTTGGCGACCCAAAGGCCAGCCAGAACGAAAAGACCGACAGCGACAAGGGACGCCACGCGTCCAGCTTTCACGGCGCGGTCGACCACCGGGCCGCTCGCCTTCAATGCAAGATAGTTTGCACCATGAAGCGTCAGCATGGCGACGCTGGTCAAGCCGCAGAGCAGAGCAAACGGATTCAGCAATCCGAACAATGTGCCCTCATAGGTCATCCGCAGTGTCTCGTCGAAACGGAATGCTACACCAAGGATGACGTTGCCGAACGCGACGCCAAAAATCAGCGCGGGGACCAGTCCGGCGATAAACAGCGCGGCATCCCATGTCGCTCGCCACCGGGCGTTTTCGATCTTGCTTCTGAACTTGAATGCCACCGGCCGCAGAATCAGCGCCGCGAGGACGAGAAACATCGCAAGATAGAAGCCGGAGAAGGCCGCGGCGTAGAGCGCCGGCCACGCCGCGAAGATCGCGCCGCCGCCGAGAATGAACCAGACCTGATTGCCTTCCCACACCGGTCCTACGGTATTGATGGCGATGCGGCGCTCGGTATCGGTCCGTGCAACATAGGGCAGCAACGTGGC
Source organism: Afipia sp. (assembly GCA_051653085.1). Lineage (GTDB taxonomy): Bacteria > Pseudomonadota > Alphaproteobacteria > Rhizobiales > Xanthobacteraceae > Afipia. Next base: position 116,676 of record JBOFVL010000036.1, read on the forward strand.
GACGCCGAGGTCGAAACCATCCATGACGGCAAATCCGATCAGCAGTGCGCCGAGCAACGCCCACCAGAGAAGTCTCAGAATTTCATAATCGAGCATGACAATCTCCGGTTATTCTGCGGGAGCGAGAGCGGTGCGGGATACGACAGACAGGTCGGGAGCATCAAGATGTGGACCGGCCTTGATGGTCTTCACCATGAGGAAGACGTCAACGACTGCGAGCGTGGAATAGAACACCACGAAGCCGGTCAGCGTGATCCAGACATTGGTCGCGGAGATACTTGAGACCGCGAGAAACGTCGGCAGCACGCCTTCGATCACCCACGGCTGCCGGCCCACCTCGGCGACGATCCAGCCCAGTTCCGCTGCGATCCAGGGCAGCGGCAGGCTAAGAAATGCAAACCATAGAAAGCTGCGATAGCGCTGCAGTTGGCGCTTGCTGGCGAGGATAAAAGCGACCGTAAACAGCGCAATGAAGTAGAAGCCCAGCCCAACCATGATCCTGAAGCTCCAGAACAATGGCGAAACAGCGGGCACCGTACTCCATGCGGCCTGTGCGATTTCCTCCGGTGTGGCATTGGCGATGTCGGGACGAATCTTCTTGAGAAGCAGGGCGTACCCGAGATCGACGGCGGTCGTCTCGACGCGTGCGCGTTGCGCTGTGTCCGTCGGGTTGGCGCGCAGCTTTTGCAATGCGTCGTAGGCCACGAGACCGGAGCGAATTCTATCTTCCGCGCGACCTATCAGTTCCTTGATGCCAGGAAGCTGCTTATCGACGGAGCGTGTGGCGATCAACCCGAGCATCCACGGCACCTTCACCTCGTAATGGGTCTGGCGGGTCTTCATGTCCGGAATGCCGAAGATGGTGAAGGGCGCCGGTGCGGGCTCCGTCTCCCACATGCCCTCGATAGCTGCGATTTTCATCTTCTGGTTCTCGCCCGCGGTGTAGCCGCTCTCGTCACCGAGCACGACCACCGACAATGCTGCCGCGAGACCGAAGCTGGCCGCGACCGTCATCGACCGTTTGGCGAATGCGATGTGCCGGCCCTTCAGGAGATAAAATGCGCTGACGGACAGCACGAACATCGCGCCGGTGACATATCCGGCGCTGACGGTGTGAACGAACTTCGATTGCGCCACCGGATTGAACAGCACAGACATGAAGTCGGTGACTTCCATACGCATGGTGTCGGGATTGAACTTGGCGCCGACCGGAAACTGCATCCAGCCGTTGGCGATCAGAATCCACAGCGCCGACAGGTTCGATCCGAGCGCCACCAGCCACGTCACACACAAATGCTGAAGCTTTGTCAGTTTGTCCCATCCGAAGAAGAACAGACCGATGAAGGTCGCCTCGAGAAAAAATGCCATCAACCCTTCGATGGCGAGCGGGGCGCCGAACACGTCTCCAACGTAGTGACTGTAATAGGCCCAGTTCATGCCGAACTGGAATTCCATGGTGATTCCGGTGGCGACGCCCATCGCGAAGTTGATGCCGAACAGAAGTCCCCAGAACTTCGTCATCTGCAGCCAGATCTTGCGTCCGCTCATGACGTAGACGCTCTCCATGATGCCGAGCAGCACCGCCAGTCCCAGCGTCAACGGCACAAACAGAAAATGATACAGGGCTGTCAGGCCGAACTGCAGGCGTGACAGCTGCACGACGTCCATGGAGGTCATTGAGGAAAGCTCCCGTTGTTTGGACCTGAAGGAAAATCGCGCAGCATTTGGTCGCGAACGCTTGCGCTATCGATGTGGGGGCGCGCTCGGGGCCCGAAGACGAACAGCCCGGCACACAGAACGATCAAGACTTTGATGGAGACGATGACGGCGATGTCTCGCTTGAGCCGGTGTCTGACCATGTTTCAAATATCGGCGAGCGGCCGTTTAAGGCGCTGATCCATGTCAAATCCGCGCCGCTCGATCGCGATCAGTGCCGTCGCGCGCTTGGGATAAATGCGATGCGTCTTGTCAGAAGATTATTGGCGGTCGGACAGACGCCGGGCAGGCCGGTCCGGCGGCTGAAAGGTTGCTCGAGGCTGATGGTCTGGCACTTGAAGCGTTCCGCCAGATCGTTGGCGCACGCGAGGATAGCTTCATCGATCGACGAGCTGGGCATCCGCGCGATGACAAGATTGTTGAGACAGAGTCGCTTGCGGGCCCGCAGATCGATATCGACCCGGTATCCGAAGACGGCGTGGACGAGCCCGCGGCGGTCCCGGACGGCAATCAATCCGGAGGGGGCCAACGGTCCCCGGCAGCGACGGCGGGCAAAGCGGAGCCATTCGTCCAGCGTAATGCTGGCATCATGCAAATAGACCAGCGGATAGGCCGATCTTGCCTCGCGGACGCCGATGGGAAGTGCTTGAAAATGCTGATCCATTGCCGACGCTCCGTGGAGCGGGAAAATGGACGGGGGATGACCGTTCTTGCATTGATCTGGGTCAACGACCCAAATCGTTGATTCAGGTCAAATCTTTGGGACATTTCGGATACAATGACTCCGGTCAGAACGGGCGAGCATTTGATGAGTATTTCCGGGCAATGCACGACATCCGAGAAGAACGCCTGCAAGCACAATCGCGGTGAGGCGGGTTGTGCCGAGTGCAGCGTGCGTCTGATAAGCGTGTGTGGTGCTCTTGAGCTTGCCGAATTGGAGGCCCTGGAACGGATCAGCCACGTGACGACATTTGCGCCGAAGACCATGCTGTTTGATCAAGGCGCGCTTGCAAGTAACGTTTTCAATGTGACCGAAGGGGTCGTGCGACTTTATAAGTCGCTGCCTGATGGCCGGCGCCAGATCATGGGATTCGCGCTGCCAGGTGATTTCTTGGGTCTCGCGTTGATGGACCGTTACGGCGTGACGGCTGAAGCGGTAACGCCAGTGCGGGTATGCCGTTTCGGGCGTCCGGCCTTTTTATCCTATATCGACGACAAGCCGCATCTGCTGCGGCGCTTGCACGAGTTCGCGGGCCACGAACTCAGTCTCGCTCAGGATCAGATGCTGCTCCTCGGACGCAAGACAGCGGAGGAGAAGGTTGCGGCGTTCCTCATCAATTTGCAGAGCCGCTACGGCAGAATCGGGCCGATGTCAGTGACCGTTCCGCTTCCTATGAGTCGTCAGGATATTGCCGATTATCTCGGGCTGACGATCGAGACAGTCAGCCGGACCTTGACGAAACTCGCGCGGGAGAAAACGATCCTTATCGTGCCCGATGGTGTGAGGCTGCTCAGCGCAGAACGTCTCGATCATCTGACGGCGGCTTGAAGGACGATGCGCGATTGGTTTTGACGTAGCTCAAATCATTTCGGGATCGGCAGCATTAGACGTCTCTCCATCAACACTGGAGAAGACGATGCCAACAGATACCATCCTCGCAATCATCCCGGTCATTCTGCTGTTCGCGTTCTTTGCCGCCACCATGATCTGGGCCGATCTCTACTCTCGTAAAAGATAATGCAAGGGTGCGCAGCCGCAGTTTCGTAGGCGGCATCCTCCGCATGAAGGCCGCCTAGGCTAGGGAAAACGTAGATCGTTGAGATTGTGTCAGAATAATTTTGCCGGTGCTTGAGCAAGCTGCTATGACTTCAGCGGTCGAGTTGTCTAGCTTGTGGATGAGCCGATGGCCTTTCAATGCACATGCCCAGCCACACCAACGGTTCAGGAAGATAACGAGACAGTTCGCATCACCCGGTGGGATTTCGAACCGGGTGCAGTCACAGGCTGGCATCGCCATGGCTGGCCTTACTTCGTGATCATGCTGATGGACGGAACTTTGCGCATCCATGATGGAAAATCGGTTACGGATGTTCCCCTTGTGGCCGGTCAATCCTACATGCGGCAGTCCGGGGTGGAGCACGATGTCATGAACGGATCGCCCCATCCGATCAGCTTCGTGGAGATCGAGGTCAAGCGGCCCGAGGCGCTGGCCTAACCGAAACCTCGTTCCGATCGTCCGCTTTCATTAATAGCCGCGCACACGATCGACGGTCTGCGAAGGGCGTCTGCCGTTTCGTACAGCATCGGCTGTCGCATCGACCGTCGCCTTGATGGCATCCATACTGACGTCACAGGCATCATGCGGCGTTACGATGATCCCCGGGTGAGACCAGAATGGGTGATGGGGATCTAGCGGCTCGGACGGGAATACATCCAGCGAGGCGCCGGACAGTTGGCCGTTGTCGAGCGCAAGCAACACATCCTTCTCAACCATATGTTCGCCGCGGCCGACATGGATCAGGTATCCTCCGTGGCGCATTCTTTTGAACAGAGCGCCGTTGAGAATGCCTTGTGTCTCCGGAGTCAGCGGCAGCAAATTCACCAGCACTTCGGTTTCCGGAAGCATGGCGGCGAGGCCGGCAGGACCGTGAAATTCTGAGATACCCTGCGGTGTCGACTTCTCGCTGCGGCTCCAGACGCTCACCGGAAAACCGAGCATCCTCAGATCGTGAGCGACGCGCCGCCCGATTTCGCCATATCCGAGGATACCAACGGGTACATCTTTCGCGTCCCGCTGGCTCGGGCGCTGCCAGATCCTGTCGCGCTGTTGTGCCAGATAGGTTGCGAAACGCCGCTGGTGCCAGATGACGTTCCAGAGCACGAACCCTGACATCATTTGCGCCTGTGCCGGATCGACGACGCGTACGACGTCGATGTCGTCGCGCAGACTGGGGCAGGCGAGGATGCTGTCGGCCCCGGCGCCGATCGAACACACCGCTTTCAGATTTGGATAATTGTCGAACGCATTGCCGGGAGGGTGCCAGGCCACGGCTAGTTGCACGTCATTTGCCGTGTATCCCTCCTGGTGGTCGACGAAGGTGATGTCGCCGAGTTGATCGATGACGCTGGACAGATGGTCCCGTAAATCGAGAATTTCGCTTAAGAGAACACAGCGCATCGCTCAGGCGGCCTGCGACGGGGATCTTTGGTCGGGAACGGCTGCAAGCAATTCGCGCGTATAGGAATGTTTCGGATTAGCCAGCAACAGGGTTGTAGGTTTCATCTCGACGATCTCGCCTTTTTGCATCACTGCAATACGGTCGCAGATTTGTGCGGCGACGCGCAAGCCCGCGCTCTGCTATGGGGCACATTCGGAAAATATTCAGGGCCTCTATGAGCGCGCGAGTGTTGCTTCCGTGAAGCGCATTACAACGGCGATGGCTCTCTTCACCGCAGAGTGGTGCGGCGTGGAGGCTGTAAGAATTTACGGCTTCGGTTGATTGCGTTGCACAATACGATAGCAGCCGGTGGTTGAAATTTACCCTTGCCCAATTTTGAGGTCCCTCGTAGCCTCCTTAGCGTCCACATGACGATGCGGGAGAGATCGAAGCGAAACGTTTTCGTCTTCGGCGCCGACGGAGCAACCGCCCTGGAAACTCTCAGGCACAAGGACCGTGACGTCAGGACGATCTGGAGAGAGACGACGTAAGGGCGTCCACCGAAGGGGATATCCGTTTTGAATTGAGCTGCGGCTCGGGCGGATCAAACTCTCAGGTACCGTGACAGATGGGGCGCCTTCACCGGATTTTTCCGGTGAGGGAGCAACTCTAACGCACGGGGAACTCTGGAGATCATGCCTCACATTGCCATCATCGGCGCCGGCATCACCGGTGTAACGACAGCCTATGCGCTGCTCGAACGCGGCTATCAAGTGACTGTCCTTGACAGACATCGTTACGCAGCGATGGAAACATCCTTCGCCAACGGCGGGCAACTCTCCGCCAGCAATGCCGAAGTCTGGAACAGTACAGCGACGATCATTAAGGGGCTTCGCTGGATATTCCGGAACGATGCTCCGCTTTTGCTTAATCTCAAACCGAGCTGGCACAAATATTCCTGGCTCGGCGAATTTGTCGGCAACATCGGCAACTACCGGCAGAACACGGTTGAGACGACGCGGCTTGCCATCGAGGCGCGGCGGCATTTATTTGCGATCGCAGAGCGCGAGAACATCGCATTTGATATCGAGCGCCGCGGAATTCTCCATATCTATCACGACAAGGACAGCTTCGACACGGGCCTGCGGGTCAATGCATTGTTGCAGCAAGGCGGACTGGACCGTCGGCCGGTAACGCCGGATGAGATTCGCGCCATCGAGCCTGCGCTCCGCAAAACCTATTACGGAGGATTCTTCACCCCGTCCGATGCGACGGGCGACATCCACAAATTTACTCGTGGTCTCGCAGCCGCTTGTATCCGCCGCGGTGCAAAATTCATCTACGACGCCGATGTCGAAAACATCACATCTACCGGCGCCGGCTTCCGCATCGACTGGACTGGTTCATCCAATCTCCCGGAGACTTTGCCACAGAGGGAGGTTTTGGAAGCTGACGGAGTCATCATTTGCGCGGGCACCGCCAGTCGCTGGTTCGCTGCGATGCTCGGCGATCGGGTGAACATCTATCCGGTCAAGGGATACTCGATCACCATCGATCTCGACACGCCGCAGAGTCGGAACGCGGCTCCCAACGTTAGTCTGCTCGATGAAGCCGCGAAAATCGTCACCAGCCGGCTCGGCGCGGATCGCTTTCGCGTAGCCGGCACCGCTGAGTTCAATGGATTCAACTACGATATTCGCGCTGACCGCATCCAGCCGCTGACGGAGTGGGTGCGGCGTAATTTTTCAGACATCGGGACATCCAAAGTCGTCCCTTGGGCAGGCCTTCGTCCGATGATGCCAAACATGATGCCGTTCGTCCGCGCCGGCGTGAAGCCGGGTGTTTTCTACAATACCGGCCACGGGCATCTTGGCTGGACGCTGTCGGCAGCAACGGCCCAGATCATCGCACAAGCTGTCGACGAATGGCGCCGCCCGGAAGTTCCCTTCAGTCCTTCATCACCCAGTTTGGCGAGTGAAGACCATAATCCCGGCTTCACGGCCTTCCACAGCCGGAGATAGGATAGCGCCATGCTCGGCTATCTCATGCGCCGCCTGCTTGCTTCCATCCCCGTCCTAGGGGTGGTTGCTGTTTTCGTATTCCTGCTTCTGCGCCTGACCCCCGGCGATCCCGCGGCCATCATCGCCGGGGACACGGCGACGCCCGAACAACTGGAACGCCTTCGCACCTCGCTCGGCCTCAACGAGCCGCTCATGGCCCAGTTTGTCACCTGGGTCGGCAATATCTTGCACGGCGATCTCAAGGCTGGCTAAGCGATAAGGAAGCGAACAGGCTGCTCCGGTTTGTTCGCTTCCATTTCCGTGCGCATATTGAAACCGCCCGTCTACCCTGCATGGATGTTTTTCACATCAAAACGATCGACGCCTGCTCACTGGTTTGTTGGATCTCATTCATGGCGCCGGTTAACCCGCCGAACAACGTCGCGTGCGCTAGAAGCGTGCGGCAGGGCTCTTTTCCTCATTGTCGGACAAGCAACTATGCCTCTGTTTTCCGCAGAAATTTCCGCATTGCAGCAATAAAATACCTAATTTAACTGGATTGACGGCGCCGGTGCAGCCTTCTAGGCTTTGTCCGACAAACGACAACGGCTGCAATGACGACCGCTTCTTCTCCCAACTTCAAACGCATAGAAGTCGCGCCCGCCTATCAAAAGGTGGCTGATGCGATCGAGCGCGAAATCGTCAACGGCCGTATCAAGCCCGATGATCCGATCGGCACCGAGTCCGAGCTGGTTCAGCAATTCGGAGTGAACCGCTCAACGGTGCGGGAGGGCATTCGGGTTCTGGAGGAAAGCGGCCTGATCCGGCGGGATTCGAGTCGGCGGCTTTATGCCTGCCTGCCGCGTTACAACAAGCTGGCAAGCCGGTTGAGCCGCGCACTGGTGCTGCATGAAGTCACGTTTCGCGAGTTGTATGAAACCGCGATCATTCTGGAAATTGCCGCCATCGAATATGCGGTCGATCACGCGACTGACGATGACATCGCCGAGATTGGTGCCAACATCGAGAAGACCGAACAGGCAGTTACCAATCCAGCCGCGTTTGCCGAACTGGATGCCGATTTTCATATCCTGATTGCGAAGGCTTCGCACAACCGGGTGTTGCAACTCGCGCGCGAGCCGGCTGGGCTGCTGTTCTTTCCGACAACGGAGATGGTGGTACGCGATGTGGCCGAAGGCATGCCGCGTCTGATCGCCGCACATCATCATTTGCTCGACGCGATCCGCAAACGCGACAAGGAAGCCGGTAAGATTTGGATGCGGCGGCACGTCGAAGATTGGCGTCGGGGTTTTGAGCGCGCGGGCAATTCGCTCGATCGGCCGGTCGAGCGCATGTACATGGAACACGCACTGGTGGCGCAGAAACGATAGGGCGCAGGAGCTTACAAAATAAGACCGCAAGAGCGCGAAAAGCGCCAAGAGGGTCAAGGGGGAGTGTCAATTGTCGGATTTCACAAAGCCAGGTTCTGCCGGCTTGAATGTCAGTCATCTGTCGCTTGCGTTCGGCGGCCTAAAGGCGCTGACGGATGTCTCGTTTTCCGTGGCACCTGGATCGATCACGGCTGTGATTGGACCGAATGGCGCAGGCAAAACGTCGCTGTTCAACTGTATCTCGGGCTTCTACAGGCCGTCGACCGGAAACATTGAATTCGGCGGCGAAGACATCAGCCGGCTGCATCCGCCGGCGCGCGCAAAAATCGGTCTGGCGCGCACATTCCAGAATATTGCGTTGTTCCGTGGCATGACTGTGCTCGACAACATCAAGCTCGGCCGCCACGCTCACATGCAAACCAACGTGTTCGATGCGCTTTGGTATTTCGGCCGGGCAAAACGTGAAGAGCTTGAACTGCGCTTCGAGATCGAGCGTCGCGTGCTCGATTTTCTCGAGATGGAACACATCCGCGATCAGCCGGTCGCGTCGCTATCCTATGGTTTGCGGAAGCGTGTCGAGCTTGCACGTGCGCTGGCAATGCGTCCGCGCATCCTGATGCTGGATGAACCGGTCGCGGGCATGAACCGCGAAGAGACCGAGGACATGGCCCGTTTCATCCTCGATGTGAAAGAGGAGTGGGGCGTCACCATTCTTATGGTCGAGCACGACATGGGTCTGGTGATGGATATTTCCGATCACGTTGTGGTGCTGAATTTTGGCCAGGTGATCGCGGCCGGCAAGCCGGCGGAGATCCAGAATAACCCCGACGTCATCGCTGCATATTTGGGATCTGGCGATATCGGCGAACTGTCGCGGCGCATCGCAGGCGAGAAGGCGGCGTGATGGATTGGCTGTTTTTATTCGAGATCGTGTTATCTGGCCTTGGCTCAGGGGCATTGCTCGCGCTGACCGGCATTGCGTTCGTGTTGATCTACAAGGCGACCAAGGTTCTCAATCTTGCCGTCGGCGAGATGCTGATGCTGTGCGCGTATTTCTTTTTTGGTTTGACCAGCGCGCTTGCGTTGCCGGTGTGGCTCGCAATTGTGCTGACGATCATCGGCGGTGGAATTCTCGGTGGCGTGATTGAGCGTATTCTGATCCGGCCGATGCTTGGCGAGAGTTCGATCTCGGTGTTCATGGTGACGGTGGGTCTCAGCTCGGTGCTTATCGGCTTCGTCGAGTTCTTCTGGGGCAGCGATCCGGCGACGTTGCCGAACTTCCTGCCATCGAAGCCCATCTTCATCGGGAGCGCCTATGTCTCCCCGAAGATTGCGGTGAGCTTCGTGATCGCATCTGTGCTGATCGCGGCTTTCCTGTTGATCTTCAGGACTTGGCGGGGCGGGGTTGCGCTGCGCGCCACCGCGACCGATCAGGGTGCCGCGTTCTCCTGCGGCATCAACGTTCCGGCGGTGTTTTCGGTTTCGTGGATCGTCGCCGGCATGGCGGCGGCCGGGGCGGGCATTCTCATCGGATCGATCGGCGGTATCTCGCCGACCATGGGTGTGTTCGGATTGTCTGTGCTGGTCGCGGTGATCGTCGGAGGTCTGGACTCAATCGCCGGTGCGCTGGTGGCGGGCCTGGCGATCGGTGTCGTCGAGGCGCTGGTGGGCACTTACCTCGGCGGCGAGTTCAAGCTGCTCATTACCTTCATCATCCTTGTCGTCGCCCTGATGATCCGGCCTTATGGATTGTTCGGCACAGTTGAGATCGAGCGACTCTGATGCGTATTGGCGCCGTCCACGAAACTTACGCCCAGGCAGAATCTCTGCTGGATACCAGCTTCCAGCGCATGATGCTTGTCGCGCTGTTCGCGGCGCTGGTGCTGTTTCCGTTCTTTGCGGATCAGTATTGGATTTATCTTGCCTGTCTCGTCGCGATTCACATTGTCAGCACGACCGGGCTCAACATCCTTACCGGCTATACCGGGCTCGTCAGCCTGGGGCAGGCGGCCTTCATGTCGGTCGGTGCCTATACCGTTGCGATCCTTGAAATTCGTGTCGGTACCCCGTTCATCATCAATTTGATCGTCGCGGGATTTGTGTCCGCCGGCGTCGGAATGGTCGTCGGTATTCCGAGCCTGCGTGTGAAGGGGCTTTACCTTGCGATTGCGACCATCGCCGCGTCCTTCATCTTGCATTTCCTCTTTGCTAACGGTCCGGCGATCCTCGGCGGAACGCAGGGGCTGAGTATGCCGCCCGCGCGATTGTTCGGTTACGATCTCGCGCGGCCGTTCCAGCTTTACTGGCTGTTCATGCCGCTGACTGCGTTGTCAGTGTTCGCCGCAGCCAATCTCTTTCGCACCCGGATAGGCCGGGCCTTCATCGCCATTCGTGACCGAGACATTTCGGCGGAGGTGCTGGGTATCCCGCTTCTGAAATACAAGTTGCTTAGCTTCGCGCTCTCATCATTCTACGCCGGTGTGGCCGGTGGGATGTGGGCGTATTTCTTCCGCGTTGTCACGCCGGAAAGCTTCCCGCTGATTTACTCGGTGTTTTTCCTCGCCGCTGTCATTGTCGGCGGTATGGGCACCATCCTCGGCGCGATCCTGGGCGCGATCTTCATGACCATGGTGCCGGAGATCCTCAAGATCGTGGTCTCTTACATGACCTTCATTCCGAATGCGGTGGCGCAACTGTCGCCGATCCGGACAATTGTTTTCGGCTTGCTTATCGTCGGTTTCCTGCTGTTCGAGCCGCAGGGTCTTGCCGAAATCTGGCGTCGTACGCGGCGTTTCTTTCATCTATGGCCGTTCAAGAAATGACAAAGGGAGAGAGAACATGAGATTATTTCCAACGCGCCGAAAGGTGCTGTCCTACGCAGCCGTCGGTTGTCTCGCTTTAGGTCTACAGGCTCCGGCGCGCGCCGCCGACGATATCGTCATCGGTGCATCAATGCCGATGACCGGTGTGTTTGCCTTTGCCGGTATTGCGCTCAACAACGCGTTCCAAGACTACGTGAAGATTGTGAACGACGCCGGTGGCATCAATGGCCGCAAGGTCAAGTATGTGGCCGAAGATACCGGCTACAAAGTCGATAACTCCGTGGCGGTATTCAATCGCATCACCAGCCAGGAGAAGGTGAGCCTTTATTACGGGGACTCTACAGCCTTCTCGAAGACCATCAATGCGGAATTGAATCGCCGCGGTGACATCGTTCTGGCCGGCGCGTCGTTCGCGTCCGAACTGAACGATCCGAAGAACTTTCCGTACCAGTTCATCGCCGGGCCGGACTATTCTGAGATGATCAGCATTCTGTTGGAATACATCGCCAAGACCAAGCCGGGTGCGAAGATCGCGCTCGTTAACTCGGACACGGAATTTGGCCGTGATCCGATTGCGCCGACGGAGAAGCGTGCGGCGGAACTGGGACTGAAGGTCGTGGAAAAGATTGCCACGCCGCCGACCAGCGTCGACGTCTCCACCGAAGTGCTCAAGCTGCGCCGTGCCGATCCGGACTATACTATCTTCCATGGCTACATTCTGGCGCCACTGCCGGAATTCATGACGCAGGCGAAGCAGCTCGGTCTCAAGACCAAATTCATGGGCACGTTCTGGTCGATGGACAATGCCATCTGGGCGAAGTCCGCGGAGGTCGCCGATGGCTTTATGGGCGTGATGCCGTATCGGTATTATTTCGACACCGAAGGCAAGTCGCCGATGCTGGAAAAGATCCGGCAGATCCGACCGGAATATCAGTCGACCGGCTACATGCAGGGCTTCCTCACCGCAATGCTGATGACCGAAGCCGCCAAGCGCACGCTTGATGCAAAGAAGGAGCTCACCGCGGCCAACATGAAGGCCTCGCTGAACTCGATCAAGGACTTCGATACCGGTGGCATCATTGGCGTGCCGATCTCGATTCCGGGCAACACTGTTCCTGTCGGTCGTGTCTATCAATATGACGGCGCGAACAAGACTATGAAGCCGGTCTCCGACTGGATCAAGATTGCGAAGTAACGAACATGACCGCGGAAGCGCTTCTCTCCGTCAACAACATCGAGGTCGTCTATAACAAGACGGTCCAGGTGCTCCGCGGCCTGTCGCTGAAAGTCGATAAGGGAGCGGTGGTCGCCTTGCTGGGTTCCAACGGCGCCGGCAAGTCGACCACGCTCAAGGCAATCTCTAATCTTCTTGAGCTCGAAGACGGCAAGGTCACGACAGGCGAAATCCTGTTTAAGGGTCAAACCGTCGAAAGCCTTGCGCCGCACCGGCTGGTGCGGAACGGCCTTTTCCATGTGATGGAAGGGCGCCGGATATTCGAAGATCTGACGGTCGAAGAGAATCTCACTGCTGCGACCTATGCGATGTCGGGCCGCGCCGGTATCAAGACGCCGTTCGATCTGGTCTATTCCTACTTTCCTCGTCTCTATGAACGGCGGAGCGGACGCGCAGGGTACTTGTCGGGTGGTGAGCAGCAGATGCTCGCCATCGGGCGGGCTCTGATTGCGCAGCCGGAGTTGATGCTATTGGACGAGCCGTCGCTTGGTTTGTCACCCATGCTGGTGGAGGAGATCTTCACCATCATCGCGCGCATCAATCGCGAGCAGGGGGTCTCGATGTTGCTGGTGGAGCAGAATGCTGCGGTGGCGTTCGCTGTCTCCACTTATGGCTACATAATGGAGTCCGGCAAGATCGTCACCGATGGGCCAACCGCGCAGTTGCTGCGCGATCAAGATGTGCGAGAATTCTATCTCGGCGTCGGCACCGCGAATGCAGAGACCAAGGGCTTTCGCGGCATCAAACACTACAAGCGCCGTAAGCGCTGGCTGTCCTGAGTTCGTTGTGAGGCTGGAATGACCAACAGTTTCCCCGAAGCAACTCTGCCACAGGTGCTGCGCGAGAATGCGCGCCGTCATCCGGACCGGATAGCGATCCGGCAGAAAGAATTCGGCATTTGGAATCCCTGGACCTGGAAGGAATATTTCGAGCGCGCCTGTCGCATCGGACTTGGTTTTCGATCGCTTGGCCTGACCGAAGGCGGGCATGTCGCAATTTTGTCCGAAAACCGGATCGAATGGGTGCTGGCTCAACTCGGCGCGAACATCATCGATGGCATTGCGGTGGGTGTTTATCCGACCAGCCCGTCGAATGAAGTCGCTTATGTTGTGGCGCACTCGGAATCCGAGATCGTCGTGTGTGAGGACCAAGAACAGGTCGACAAGGTTTTGGAGCGTCGCGACGAACTGCCGAAACTGCGGCGGATCATTGTGATTGAAACCAAGGGGATCAGGGATTATCCGCCTGATCAGGTGATATCGTTCGAAGCGCTTGAAGCGCTCGGTGCGAATTATGAGGTAGGTCAGGCGGCGCTGGCCGACGGCATCATTGATCGGCAACAGCTCTCGCAGATCGGATTGATCATCTATACCTCCGGTTCGACTGGAAAGCCAAAGGGCGCGATGCTGAGCTACAAGAACATCCGAGCACAGGCGATTGCTTGTGCAGATCGTCTGGGTCTCGATCAATCGGCAAGTGTTCTGTCGTATTTGCCGCTTTGTCACGTAGCGGAGCAGATGACGACTGTGATGGTGCCGACGTATCTGGCGTCGCTGGTTAATTTCGGCGAGTCGATCAGGACCGTGCAGGAGGATTTGCGGGAAGTCGCGCCGAGTATGTTCCTCGGCGTGCCGCGCATCTGGGAGAAGCTGCACTCGTCAATCCATATCAAGCTGCTTGAGGCTGGGCGCATCCGCCGTGCGTTGTTCGAGCGCGCTTATGCAGCCTGCGAACCTTTCGCCGAGAAAAATGCCGCCGGCAGGACGCCATCCGAGCGGGTCAAGTTTATGCTGTCGTACTGGCTGATCTTTCGCGCACTGCAGAACTTCATCGGGCTGCGAAAGACCCGGATTGCCATGACTGGCGCTGCGCCAATCTCTCCCGCCATCGTGCATTTCTTCCGCGCCATAGGCGTTCCTTTGATTGAAGTCTATGGGCTGACGGAAAGTTCGGGGATCGCTCTGGGGCAGGTACTTTCTGATCGCCGCGTTGGGACCGTCGGTCGCGGCGTCGACCGGATGGAGACAAAGCTCGGCGCATCGAACGAGCTTCTCATTCGCGGCGATACGGTGTTTGCCGGATACTATCGCAACGACGAAGCGACGAAGACTGCGATCCGCGATGGCTGGCTGCATACCGGCGATGTCGCGGAATTCGTCGATGGCCATTTCCGTATCGTCGACCGGCTCAAGGACATCATGATTACGGCGGGGGGCAAGAATCTGAGCCCTTCCGAGATCGAGAGCACTGTCAAATCGAGCCCGTTCATCAAGGAATGCATCGTCATTGCCGATGCGCGGAAGTATGTCTCCGCGCTGATTCAGATCGATTACGATCTCACCGGCAAGTGGGCTGAGGAAAAGGGCATCGCCTATACCAACTTCAAGAATCTCACCGAAAACGAACGTGTGCGCGAGCTGATCCAGTCAGAGATTGATACCGCGAATGCGCAGCTTGCCCAGGTTTCGCAGCTCCGAAAGTTTCATCTCCTGACGAAAGAGCTGGATCACGACGACGATGAGGTCACGGCGACGATGAAGGTTCGCCGCGCAAACGTACAAATGAAGTACGAAGCGGAAATTGAAAGCCTTTATAGTTAGAATTGGCTTTCTCAGCGGTCGGTCGACGAGTTTATTCGCCAACGTTTCTGTTGGCTTTGCCCCAAGAGCGGCTCGGTTTGTGGCCGGCGGGGCACCTGACCGGTATTCTAAGACGTTGGCGCGATTTGAATTCCAGCCGATCTAACGTAAGGTTGGGACTGAAGTTCGTCAGTATTGCGGATCGATCGAGGCTATGAATTCAACACAAGGCAATGACGGCAATTGGCGCGTCGGTGTGCTTTTCTCTCAGACAGGCGTTACGTCTGCCATCGAGCAATCCCAGCTTAACGGCACTCTTCTTGCTATTGATGAAATAAACGCCACAGGTGGGGTTCTCGATCGCTTGATCGAACCGATCATCTACGATCCAGCATCTGATCCCAAGCAGTCCCGAGCGTTGGCCGAGCGCCTGTTCGTGACAGATCGCGTTCGTCTGTTGTTCGGCTGCTATATGTCGAGCACGCGCAAGGCGGTGCTCCCGCTCGTTGAGAGCTATCGTGGCCTGTTATTTTATCCCACCTTGTACGAAGGTTTCGAGTATTCCCGCAGTTGCATTTATTCAGGCGCGGCTCCGAACCAGAACTCATTGCAGCTGGCGCGTTATCTGCTCTCGACATTCGGAAACCGCTTTCTCCTTGTCGGCTCGAACTACATTTATCCATACGAATCCAATCGCCTGATGACGGACTTCGTTATGCAGGGTCGCGGCAGGGTTCTCGACGAGATCTATGTTCCGCTGCAGGCCGGTCCGGAGGACTTTGAAAAGGTCATCAAGCGCATCAAAAAGACGACACCGGATGTCATCTTTTCGACCGTCGTTGGCAGCAGCACACCGGCCTTCTATGAGGCATACAGGGCTGCCGGATTCGATCCGGCGCGGATGCCGATTGCGAGCTTGACAACAAGCGAGGCGGAGGTTGCGGCCATGCATCCCGAAGCCGCCGAAGGGCACATTACGGCGGCGCCGTTCTTCGAAACGTTATCGACATCCGCGGCGCGCCGATTTGTCGGAAGCTTCAAGGAAAAATATGGTCCCGACGCACCGGTGACTGCTGCTGCCGAAGCTGCGTATTTTCAGGTTTATCTCGCGATGCGGGCAGTGGCCCGTTGCGGTTCGGACGACCCGGATCGGGTATTGGCTGAAGTCAGAGATTCGGAATTCGATGCGCCGCAGGGCCGGGTCAGGATCGATCCTGAGAACAACCACGCCTGTCTCTGGCCGCGAATTGCCCGGCTGGACCGGCGGGCCAAATTTCAAATGGTCTGGAACCCCGGCGTACGGATCAAGCCGGATCCCTACTGTGTCGTGCAGAGCCTGGATGACTGGTCGGCCGACGATCTCCAGTCAGTCAACCACTGAAGTTCTTGGTGTAGGGAGCAAGCAGTGGCGATCCAAATTCTCCGCGATCTTCGAGGCTTGCGCGTCCAGGTCGTGCATCCGCCGGACAACGAGCGGGTCAGGCTTGTCGAACACCTGCGCCGTATCGGATGCATGGTAGAGACGCAGTGGCCTGTGCCGGTGAGCTGGACCGAGGGCTTCGATGTCGTGCTGCTTGTCATCGAGCACGATTTCCGCGATGAGATTCAGCGTCTTGTGAAGTCGGGCGATCGTCCACGGCCGACGCTGATTGCCGTGGTGGGTTATGAGGATCCTTCGACACTTCAACTGGTGCTGGAGGTCGGCGCGGTTGCCGTTATCGAGCGTCCGATACGCCCGTTTGGTCTGCTTACGAATCTCACGATCGCACGCAGCCTCTGGCTCGAGAAGCGGGAAACCGAAAAGCGGATGCGCAAGCTTGAGCGCAAGCTGGCCGGTCTTCAGCGAATCCAGAAAGCAAAGGCGATCCTGATGGACGGTCAGGGACTGAGTGAAGCCGAGGCTTATGAAAGCATCCGTCGTCAGGCGATGGCGAAGCGGCTTTCTATGGACGATATGGCGGCCGCGATTATCCACGCAAACGAGCTCTTGCAGTACCGCGCGAAAGATGTTTAGATTTTTCACGAGCGGTGGGACGATGCTGTCCTGATCGCATTTTCACCGAACCACCGATGATGTTGGTTTGGTATTGGCTGAGCAGCCCGAAAGGTCCGTGAGGACCTGTCGGGCTTTTTTTGTTTTTACCGATCGGAAATTCGCACGGGCCGATAGGGGTCCGCCTCCAAGGAGAGCGACATGCATCACGGTGATATTTCGTCGAGCAATGACACGGTTGGCGTTGCCGTCGTGAACTACAAGATGCCGAGTCTTCACACCAAGGCGGAAGTTCTGGCGAATGCCAAGAAGATCGCCGACATGATGATTGGCATGAAGAAGGGACTTCCGGGAATGGATCTGGTGATCTTTCCGGAATACTCCACTCACGGCATCATGTACGACTCGAAAGAGATGTACGATACGGCGTCGGTGATCCCTGGTGAGGAAACCGAAATCTTTGCGGAAGCTTGCCGCAAGGCCAAGGTCTGGGGTGTGTTCTCGCTGACCGGCGAGCGGCATGAGGAGCATCCCAACAAGGCTCCGTACAACACGCTGATCCTGATGAATGACAAGGGCGAAGTCGTTCAGAAGTATCGCAAAATCATGCCTTGGGTGCCGATCGAGGGTTGGTATCCCGGCAACTGCACCTATGTGTCGGACGGCCCGAAGGGTCTCAAGATTTCGCTGATCATCTGCGACGACGGCAACTATCCGGAAATCTGGCGCGATTGCGCCATGAAGGGAGCCGAGCTTATCGTTCGCTGCCAGGGCTACATGTACCCCGCCAAGGATCAGCAGGTGATCATGGCGAAGGCGATGGCGTGGGCCAACAACGTCTACGTGGCTGTCGCCAACGCAGCAGGCTTCGACGGTGTCTATTCTTATTTTGGTCACTCGGCGATTGTTGGTTTCGACGGACGCACCCTGGGCGAGTGCGGTGAGGAAGAATATGGCCTCCAATATGCCCAGCTTTCTAAGTCGCTGATCCGCGACGCGCGCAGAACCGGACAGTCGAACAACCACCTCTTCAAGCTTGTGCACCGTGGTTACACCGGAATCATCAATTCCGGCGAGGGAGATCGCGGAGTGGCGGCTTGCCCATACGACTTCTATGGCAAATGGATCGCCGACCCCGAAGGAACGCGGGAGATGGTGGAATCATTTACGCGGACAACGATCGGGGTCGAGGAGTGTCCCATCGAGGGCATCCCGAACAAGGTGACGGCGCACCGCTAGCCAGATTACCGGATCGCGCCGCCAGGCCACCTGTCGGCGCGATTCTTGAATGAACGCGAGATAGAACGATGCGGCAGCGGCGTTCGGCTTGAACTGGAGGTTGTATTGCGATGTTGCGTATCGACCGTGTCCTCGGAAGCCGCCTTGAACCGGCGCTGTCCGAACAGATTCACAACCTTGAGCATCGTGGCGCTGTCGATATCGTCAACATTCCGGTGGCGGATATCGCGCGGCGGCGTTTGCTGATCACAACCCGCGGCGGTGAGGAACTCGCGATTGCCCTGCCGCGCGAGCAGAAATTGTTCGACGGCGCGGTTCTGCTGATAGACGCTAATCGCGCAATCGTGGTGCGGGCCGCCACCGAACGCTGGTTGCGCCTTGAGCCACGCTCGATCAGCGACGCGATCGAACTCGGTTATCACGCTGGGAATCTTCATTGGCGCGTTCGATTCGGTGGTGAAATCCTGTTCGTTGCGCTTGAGGGGCGGCCGGAGGACTACATGGCCCGGATCGAAGAGCTGATTTCGACGCGTAGGGTCGGCGTCAGCGTGCTCGACGAAGAAGGGGATGGCGACGATCATCATCACGTCCATCCGCATGTTCATGGCCGTGGCCAGCACCACGTCAAGGATCATGTGCATGACGACGACCTCCATCGTGATCACAGCCGTTAACATGCGCGCTGTTCTGCAAGCGATCTGGCAAGCGGACGGCACTTTTCCGAGCGGCTCTTTCGCGTTTTCCTATGGTATCGAAGGTGTCATCGCCCTGCGTGGCAATGTTGATGTTGCCGCGTTGACCGAAATGACCGAGGCTCTGCTGCGTCAGCGATGGGAGTCTTGCGATCGGATTGCGGTGGTGCGGGCTTTTCGCGCTTGTGGAGACCTGGCTGCTATTGCTGCCGTTGACCGCGACGTTGAGGCGTCCACGTTCGGTGCGACGCTGCGGGATGGTTCTCGTCGCAACGGCGGTTCGTTTCTGGCTTCGCATGCACGTCTTGGCAGCGATGTGGCGTTAAAACTGCGTCAGGCTGTCCGTACAGGCGAATGTCTTGGGCATATCGCGGTCATGCAGGGAGCGGTCTGGCAAGGGATCGGACTTGATGAGGACCTGGTCCAGTTGACCTCGGGCTACGCGGTGGCCTCCGGCATTGTTGCCGCTGCGGTACGCCTCGGCGCCATCGGTGCTCTTGAAGGGCAGAAGGCGCTGGCCGGATGTCTTCCATTAGTTGAGGAACTCGCTTTACGTCCTGTTTCAGAAGACGCCGAACTCGCGAGCTTTCTGCCGTTCCTTGAAGTTGCCGCAGCTCGCCACGCGCGGGCGGATCTTCGTCTGTTTGCTAATTGAGAGATCACTATGCTGCTGACGCCGACCGAACTCGAACGATTGACAATCTTTACCGCTGCCGAGTTATCGCGCAAGCGCCGCGCAAAGGGGCTTAAGCTGAATTATCCTGAGGCGGTTGCCATCATTACCGACGAAATTCTGGAGGGCGCTCGCGAAGGGCGTAGCGTTGCTGATTTGATCGGTTACGGATCGACGATTCTGACGACCGACGATGTACTGCCCGGTATTGCGGCCATGATGCACATCATCCAGGTGGAGGGGGTGTTTCCCGACGGTACCAAGCTCGTGACGGTTCACGAACCGATCAGGCCAGCACTAGGCTCTGCCGAAGATACCGAGCACCCCGGAGCGATCACGGCGCTGGATGGCAGCATCGATCTCAACGCGGGCCGGCGAACGGCTAAACTCACAGCGGTGAATACCGGCGACCGGCCGATCCAAATCGGTTCGCATTTCCATTTCTTCGAGGTCAACAAGGCGCTTGAGTTCGATCGTGCTGCCGCGTTCGGTATGCGTCTCGATATTCCAGCCGGAACTGCGGTGCGTTTCGAGCCTGGCGCCTCCAAGGAGGTTTCGCTGGTGACATTCGGTGGCCGCAGTGAATTGACCGGACTCAACAATCTGACATCCGGGAAGAGTGCAGACGTGGGCGTGCGCGATGCTGCCTTGGCGCAGGCCAAAGCGCGCGGCTTCAAGGGAGCCTGATCGTATGGCAAAAATGGATCGTCGCGACTATGCAGCCCTTTACGGTCCGACCACCGGCGATGCCGTGCGGCTTGGCGATACGAAGCTGTCGGCGGTGGTCGAGAAGGATCACGCCGTCTACGGCGATGAATGCCTGCATGGCGGCGGCAAGACACTGCGCGACGGCATCGGAATGGCGGGCATCACCAGCGCCGAAGGCGCGCTGGATTTTCTGTTGTGCAATGTCCTCGTAATCGATCCGATAATCGGAATCGTCAAGGGCGATCTCGGCATCCGCCATGGCCGCATCGTGGGTATCGGCAAAGCAGGTAACCCTGCGATCATGGATGGGGTCGATCCGCGCTTGATCGTGTCGACAGGCACCACGGTGCGCGATTGCGAAGGCATGATCGCCACGCCGGGTGCGATCGACGTTCACGTTCATTTTGATAGCGCGGGTCTCGTCGAGCACGCGCTCGCTAGCGGCATCACCACCATGATCGGCGGTTCGCTTGGCCCTATCACGGTAGGTATCGATTCCGGAGGTCCGTTCAATACCGGAAGAATGCTGCAGGCATCCGAGGCATGGCCGATGAACTTCGGCTTCCTGGGCCGTGGCAACTCGCATCGCGCACCGCCCATGGTCGAACAGCTTGAGACTGGCGTTATGGGCCTGAAGCTGCACGAAGACTGGGGTTCGATGCCGGCATCGATTGACACCTGCCTGTGCGTCGCCGACGAGTATGATTTTCAGGTGCAGATACACACCGATACGTTGAATGAATCCGGCTTTGTCGAGGACACGCTGGAAGCGATCGGCGGCCGCACCATTCATATGTATCACACCGAAGGCGCCGGTGGAGGTCACGCGCCGGACATCATTCGGGTCGCTGGCGAGGAACACTGTCTGCCGTCATCGACGAACCCTACCAATCCCTACACGGTAAACACGTTCGACGAACACCTCGACATGACGATGGTGTGCCATCATCTCAATCCCGCGATTCCGGAAGACGTTGCCTTTGCGGAAAGCCGCATTCGGGCACAGACCATCGCGGCTGAGGATGTGCTGCACGACATCGGCGCCATCTCGATGCTGGGTTCCGACAGCCAGGGCATGGGCCGCATTCACGAGGTGATTTGCCGGACGTGGCAATTGGCGTCGAAAATGAAAGAGCAGCGCGGCCCGCTGCCGGAGGACCGCCCGGGTTTTGGCGACAATGCCCGCATCCGCCGCTACATCGCCAAGTACACCATCAATGCCGCGCGGACGTTCGGAATTGCTGACCACATCGGTTCACTCGAAACTGGGAAGCTCGCGGATATCGTGATCTGGCGGCCTGCGTTTTTCGGCATCAAGCCTGAACTTGTCATCAAGAGCGGCTTCATTGCCTGGGGCGCCATGGGCGATAGCGCCGCTTCGCTGATGACCTGCGAACCCATTCTAATGCGTCCGCAATGGGGTTCCTTCGGTCGCGCCCCTGCAGCGTTGTCTGCGTGCTTCGTGCATCCATTGGCGATTGAAAAGGACCTGTCCGGCGCGCTTGGGCTTTCGAAGGTACTTTTGCCGGTGAAAGGGACGCGCAAGCTTTCAAAGCGCGATATGCTCTGGAATGATCTATGCCCGAAGGTGACCGTAGACCCTGAAACATTTGATGTCTTCGTCGATGGCGAACTCGCCACTTGTGAGCCGGCGCGCGAAGTGCCATTGGCCCGACGCTACATGCTGAGGTGATGTGATGTTACATGCCGAAAAGGGTGCAGAGGCGGTGTTGGCGCAGGCTTCGGCGGCAGCGCGGGTGGGAATCGGCGGACCCGTCGGATCGGGGAAGACCGCATTGATCGAGGCTCTGATCCCTGAGCTTCAGCGCCGCGGCGTCGACTTCGCCGTAGTCACCAACGACCTCGTGACCAAGGAAGATGCGGAGCGCTTGCGCCGCTCCGGCCTGATCGATCCGGCTCGAGTATCTGCGGTAGAGGCGGGGGCCTGTCCGCATACCGTGATCCGCGAGGATCCAACGCTCAATATTGCCGCGGGTGACGATCTTGAGGCCAAGTTTCCGGGCGTTGAACTCATCCTGTTTGAATCGGGCGGCGATAATCTTGCCTCGACTTTTTCGCTGGATCTTGTCGATTGGTGGATATTCGTCATCGACGTGGCCGGGGGCGACGATATTCCGCGTAAGAAAGGACCGGGCCTGCTCAAGTGCGATCTGCTTGTGGTCAATAAGATCGATCTGGCGCCGTATGTTGGTGTCGCTCTTGAGCCCATGCTTGCCGAGGCCGTTCGTGTTCGCAGCGGGCGAGCAGTTATCGCAACCAATGCGCGCTCCGGCGTCGGAATCGAGGCGGTTGCCGATGCAATCCTTGCCGCTGTCCTCTTCCGGGTTTGATCCGGGACGCGAGGCGGAAGCCTTGCTGGTCGCCGAATTTGCCGGCGGCAGAACCATCCTGCGTCGCCAGCATGTTGGTTATCCGCTTCACGTGACGCGCGCGTTCTATCTGGATCGAGAGCGGCCTGATCTGGCGACGCTTTATCTGCAATCGGCTTCGGGTGGGCTTTATGCTGGCGATCGCCTGAAGCTCAATCTGGTCGTGGCAGCGAATGCATCGCTCAATCTGACGACACAGGCATCGACGGTCGTTCATCATGGCCGCAACATCGGTTCGGTGCAGCTTCAGTCGATGAAGGTCGAGGACAACGCGTTCTGCGCCATTGTGTCGGATCCTTATGTGCTCTTCCCTGGAGCCGACCTCTCGATCAAGACCACCGCAGAAGTCGCCACCGACGGGGTTCTCATCATGGCGGATGGTTTCGCGGTTCATGATCCGCACCAGCGCGGTGGGACATTCGAACGATTTTCGACCAATACTCGCATCCTGCGGCCGGACGGTATGCGGATTGTCTCTGATGTGGGCGGCATTTGCGGAGAGGAACTGTCCGAGCGGTATGGCGCACTTGGCGGGATGGCCTGCGCTGCGACGGTCGTCGTAATCGCGCCACCGGATCGTCTGGCTGACACCGCGTCCCTTGAAGCGGCGGCTGATCGTTGCGGATGTCTTGCGGGTGCCACCGCTGCGCCTAATCAGGCAGGACTCGCGATGCGGTTGCTGGCACCCGACGGTGGCACGCTTGCCCGTGGCATCGAGGCAGCTTTTCACGTCGCTGGACAAGCGGCGCTCGGAATCGAATTAGCACGTCGCCGCAAGTAAACTCAGCGCCGTGCAAGGCGGAAGTAGAGTTCGGACAGGCGGCTCGGCAAGTCCTCCACGCGGTGCACCAGCATGGTGTTGCCGCGTCCAAAGATTCGAGATGCTGCGCTCATGCCGCTCGGATCGAGTACCACGCCGAAACCATCGATACCCCGTGTTTTCAATCCGAGCGCGGCACGGCGAGAATCCTCGATGAGATCGAGCGGGTCCGCGACGTCGATGTCAGACGGCTCTCCATCGGTGAGCGCGATGACAAGCTTTCGGAAGTTGCGGGCGCGACTGATCTCTTCACCGGCGTGGCGCAGAGCGGTGCCAAGCCGCGTCGACAGGCCGGATGACAGACCCGCCAGGCGGCTGATGCAGGCGCGATCATAGGGCTCGCCGAATGCCTTGACGCTGGTCATCTCCACATCATCGCGACCGTTGGATGCGAAAGCGAGGAGGCAGAACGGATCGCCGAGTGCATTCATCGCTTCCGCCAGCACGGCAACAGCAAGGCGTTCAACATCGAGAATTGAATTACCTGAAGCGAGACGGTCGCGTGTCGACTCCGACATGTCGATCAGCAGAAGCACTGCAAGGTCGCGATGCTTCGATGTCGATGAACGGAAAATTCTTGGATCTGGCTCCTGGCCCATGCGCAGCGCAATTCCTGCCTCAAGCATAGCGTCCACATCCAGATCGTGACCGTCGAGCTGCCGCTTCAGTCGGATGGTTCTGCCGACACGCACCCCCCGGACAAGCTGCTTGATCCGGTTGCGCAACGCGTCCGCTCGCTCGAGTGCATCTTCGACGACGCGGGGATCGCCCGGGCTCGCGAAGACTTCGCGGACGGTCGTCCATTCCGGACGCTCGATACCATGGAGGCGATCCCATTCTGGGTACTTCGCGACGACCGTCCCGCGTTGATCCGGTGTCGCGGACCGAGCACGGTCGATGCCGCTATTCTCATTATCGGCCGTTGCCTCCGGGTCTGGGTTGCCCTGGTTCGAATCCTCCTGTTTCTCGGTTCGCGCCGCATCGATCGTGATGTCGAGCACCTCGTCGGAAAGAGGCGCATTCTCGCCGAAATCCCACAAGCCCATGCCGTCGTCGCGATAGAGCGGTTCGACCACAAAGGTCTTGGCGTTAAATTGCACGCGCATCTGGCCGAGGTCGTTACCGAGCCTCATGCCGATGTCGCGGCTGATCGCCGGATCATCGATATTGGGAAGCGCTGCTTCGAACAAGCGGCGACCCTTGCTCACGAAACCATCGTCGTCCACGTAAGATGGATCGAACAGGGCGCGAGAAAGGCGGGCCAGCAGGGCCGGTGCGGTGGCGACGCCGGCCGGAAGCGCGACGTGGTAGGGCGACCATAACCGGCGTAGGCCGGGAAGCTGCCGCATTGCGAGGGTCTCGATACGGGCGTCCTCGATGAGTGTCACGAGTGCGACCTGAAGCGGCTTCAAGGTCCCCACCGGAAAGCGCGCGCCGTCAAGCACGAGATGAGCCTGTGCATGCGCTGCTGCCGCTCGGTATAGCGCGCGTGCAGCTTCGCCCTGAACGCCCCGGTAGAATTCCGGCAACCGGATCAATGGACCTGCGATCGATGATCGGCGCTGCGCGGCCTGTCCTGAATCCATTGTCAGGGCTCGCAGCAGTGTAGGTTTTCCCCACAGGGAAGTTACGAACGCCTTGGTCTGGCGTTCGGTTTCGGCGAAGCCGATCCCTCCGGATGATCGTTCCACGAGGCGGCGTGCCAATTCGTCCTGCAAGGCGAAGAAAGCCAAGCGCCGCTGCTTGTTGCCCGACGCAACCTTCAAGCCTACAGCGACGAAGTTTTCAAACGCATCGATGTCGTCATTGGGCAAGATCTCGCCCATGCGAGACGACGCAGCTTCAACGGACTCGGAGGCCTGTTGCGCAAGATCGTTCATGACCCGCCACCAGCGGGCCAAGGCGGGTCCCGTTCTAAGCATCCGGCGCGCGACTGGAAATGCGGTGATCGTGGCGGCTGCGGCTCGTGCCCCGGCGTGCCGGCAAATATTCGCGGCGGCATGAGCCGCCGCTATCAAGGGCGCGAGGCTGTCATCCGGCGATTGGCTTTTGCTGACATTCCAGAACGCAATGAGGCAGGTGGGGCCAGCGTTCACGTCGGTAAGCTCGAGCACGCCGCTCGCCCAGCGTTCAAGTTCGTCTGCGTCGAAGCGTGCGGCGAGGTGATCCCATGCCGAGTGGAAGAGCGGCTTGAGCGATTCACGCTGTCGCATCAACAGATGAAGCCGCCACGTGGTACTGTCCGGTTCAGCCAGAATTGGTCGGGGAGGTGCCGACGTTGCGATGTTCACGGCAGGCAAGCCTCAATTGCAGCACTGAGCGCCTCGCGGATATCCGGGTTGTCCGTGATCGGCAGGACGATGCCTGATTTGATCGCTGCCTCCAGCGGCAGACCTGCGCGCACCAGACGGCCGGCATGGATCAGCATCCGGGTCGACGCGCCTTCATCAAGACCGTGCCCCTGAAGATTGCGGGAACGCTCGGCGAGCGCCACCAGGGTCGCGGCCAGCGTGCTATCGGTGCCGGCTTCGCGCGCAACGATTGCCGCTTCGACAGCGGGCGAGGGGTAGTTGAAATCGATCGCAAGGAACCGCTGTTTGGTGGATTCTTTCAGATCCTTTACAGCGCTCTGATAACCGGGATTGTAGGAGATCGTGAGCTGGAAGTCGGCATGCGCGGGCACAATCTCGTTGTGCTTTTCGAGGGGAAGGATGCGCCGCGCATCGGTCAAAGGGTGAATGACGACAGTGGTATCCTGTCGCGCCTCCACGATCTCATCGAGATAGCAGATCGCGCCGTGACGAACGGCCAGAGTCAGAGGGCCGTCATGCCATACCGTCCCTTCCGGCTCGAGCAGATAACGACCTGCAAGGTCGGAGGCGGTCATGTCTTCATGGGCGGCCACCGTGACGAGCGGTTTGCCGAGGAGCCACGCCATATGCTCAACGAACCGGGTTTTTCCGCAACCGGTTGGCCCTTTCAGCATCACGGGCAACCGTTCGCTAAATGCGGCCTGAAAGACTGCAATCTCGTCGGCTACGGACTGATAGTAAGGCTCGTCAATGATGCGATAGGCTTCGAGGTTCATGCATGTCTCCACGGGTGATGCGCGGGGAGAGCTTCCTCAAAGACAAAAAACTTCCGCCCCTTCGCAATGGGTTCGGCTAGCATTGCCTATGGCACGCCACTGCACTGGAGCGCGCAAGCAGGCGTTCATTAACGCCTCAAGTTGGTATTAGACCGCGATTAGCCGTTCCGCACAAGGGCTGCCATCATTCGATATCCGCATCATTGCAGAACGACTTGATCGCCACATTGGACGATACCTGATGTCACGACCGTCGCGTAAGCGCCGAGGCATGGAAATGTTCCGGGACCGAGCATCGGGAATTCTACCTTGTTCAATTTATTCACCACGCCGACCGCCTCGGGCGAGCGTGGCAGAGTGCCATGGGCTAGCATCGGAACCGCGCAGCGGGGCGTAGGCGCGAGCAATTCAAGTTCAATGGATCGACCGATCTTAATCCGGCGACCGATCCAGTCGTTTTCGGCAAAGGGCGCAGAAGATAAAGTCTCTATGACGAGGTTAGGTCGGTATCGTTCAGCCGCGATAGACGCCTGAGGTGCCGTTGCGCATGCTGCGTCCAACGATGCGGACGTCATCAGATGTATGGGGGCAAAGTCGAAAAAACCGCCGCTGGGTGCAGCAGCCGCGATGACAAGTAAATCCTGGCTCACGGCCGCATCTACGCCGTCACTCATGACCTCATCCGGTTTTGCGCGGTTGAGTTCGGCGCCGCTCAGTCTAACATTGGTTAGTTTGACCTTTCGTCCGATCAATTCCGTCAATTTCGCATCGATATCGGACTCGGTATCTTTGAAGGTGTTGCCGTTGCCGTCGGATATGACGACCCCTGTCGCCGACGAATCGAACCGGCTGCTCAGCAGCAGTAGATCCCTCCACAAATTGGGTTGTTTTGCACTTGCGATCTTTCCCGTCTCGACGTCGATCAGTGCATGTGTGCGATCTCTGTCGAGGCCATACGGGGTGACTGCGCATTCATTTAGCGCTTCGCCCAACATCGATTTGACGGGAAAACGCAATACCTTG
The DNA here is from genome assembly GCA_051653085.1 of Afipia sp. Classification (GTDB taxonomy): domain Bacteria; phylum Pseudomonadota; class Alphaproteobacteria; order Rhizobiales; family Xanthobacteraceae; genus Afipia. Next base: position 144,203 of record JBOFVL010000036.1, read on the forward strand.
CTGATGCTTCCAATAACTGTCGCCATCACATGACCTCTTCCAGGGCGCCGTCACTTGCTGGCGATTAGGCTTGCAATTGCTGTGCCGGTTGTTCTGGTCGCAACAGATGGCTGGCGGGCTTGCCGATACGCCGCCCCCTGATCAGCCTCGCCGATCCTTCATTTTCTCCACGAGGAGCTGCGCGACCCGCGAACCGGACGGCGTGGTGTTTCTGGTTGCCAACTGCACCAGTGTCACCTGTGTCGCTTCCAGGCGCTTGTCGCGCAGTGGGATCGCGACCAGCGTGCCTGCAATCAGTTCGGGCATGGCCGAGTCTCGCGGCAGAAAGGTCCCGATGCCGGTCTTCACGGCGATCGTGCGCAGGAAAGCAATCGAGTTGGTCTCGCTGTAGAGATCGAGCTGGACATTGGCCTTGGCGCAGGCACGGTCAATTTCCTGACGGATGCCGAACGATGGATCGGGCAGGATCACGCGCAGACCTGCGAGATCCTTCATCGCGCAGGACTCTCTTGTGGCCATCGGATGATGCGGCGCGACCATCAGACATAACGATTGGCGCATACGCGCCAGCTCGATCAGGTCGCGCCTCGGTGCGCGGCCGAATACCAGCCCGAGATCGACCTCGTGCCGCCCGACCATCTCGGCGACGCCGCTGGTTCCAGCTGTGGTGACCGTGATCGAGATTCCGGGATAGTCTTTTGAAAGATCGACGACGAAATCGGATACGAAACTTGCGAGCAGGCCTTCGACGGTCGCGATCTTGACGTGGCCCCGTTGCAGTGAGTCGAATTCCTCGACCTGGGCCCGAATCCGGTCAAGCTTGTCCTCGCTCTCGACTGCATAGCGATAGAGCAATTGGCCGGCGCCGGTCAGGCTCATGCCTCGTGCGCCGCGCTCGAACAGTTTGGTCGATAATTCGTCCTCAAGCCCCTGCATCTGCCGGCTGATGGCACTGGGTGCGATATGCAGCGATTCCGCCGCCCGCTTGATCGACCCGCGCAGCGTGACCTCCCGAAAGTACCGCAGAGCCGTCGATTCAATCATGTTTTCCCGTTCTCATGAGGGTACCTGCCACTTGCCCGGAAACCCAGCAAGCCGTGCACAGTATTCTAATTTTTAGATCGATTGCTTCGAATTTCAATGCTTTTATTCGACCCCTTAATTTGTCATGCTTTCAATCAGGTCACGCTCTCGTCCCTGATGGAGAAAACCAGATGGCTCGTTCCCGGCTTATGTCGCGTTGCTTGAATTCGCTCCTTCTCGCCGCCTGCTTTGGATTGTTCGCCTCGGCGGCGCAGGCGCAGGATGTCATCAAGTTCGGAGCGCCGCTCCCGCTGACGGGCCCGCTGGCGCCTGAAGCCATCAAGCAGCAACAGGGATATGACCTGTGGGCCGAGCAGGCCAACAAGGCCGGCGGCATCTCGGTCGGCGGCAAGAAATACAAGGTCGAGATCGTCTACACCGACTATCAATCGAATACGCCCCGCGCGGTGCAGACCACCGAGCAGATGATCACGCAGAACAACGTCAACTTCCTGTTCGGTGCATTCGGCTCTGGTGCGGCCAAGGCTGCCAGCAGCGTGTCCGAGAAATACAAGGTGCCGACCATCGCGGCGACGGCATCCTCGGTCCAGGTCTATGACCAGGGTTACAAGTATCTGTTCGGGACTTTCACGCCGAACGATACACTGACCACACCGTTGACGCAGATCGTGAAGGCCAAGGCGCCAGAGGTGAAGAAAGTTGCTATTTTGGCGCGCAACGACCTGTTCCCGCTGGCGATCGCGCAGGAAATGGAGAAGTCAGCCAAGGCCAATGGCATCGAGGTCGTTTATTTCGAGAAGTATGCGATCAATACGTTGGATCACTCGGCGACACTGTCGCAGATCAAGTCGCTCGCGCCACAGTGGATCTTCGTTACCGGCTACATCAACGACCTACTGCTGGTCCGCAAGCAGATGGCTGATCAGCAGATCAAGGCCAGTGTGCTCTCTATGATCGCCGGCCCCGCCTATCAGGAGTTCATCGATGCCGCCGGTGCGGGTGGCGATAACATCACCAGCGCGGCTTGGTGGCACCCGGCCGCACAGTATTCCGGCAAGGACATTTTCGGCACGACAGCGAATTACGTGAAGCTGTTCCGCGAGAAGTACAAATCCGATCCCGACTATGCGCAGGCCTCTGCATCGGTGTCGGGTGCGCTATTCCAGATGGCCATCGAGCGGGCCGGCTCACTGGACCGCGACAAGGTGCGTGACGAACTCGCGAAAATGAACGAGATGACCTTCTGGGGGCCGGTGAAGTTCGGTCCTACCGGTCAGATAGATTCACTTGAGCCGCCAGTGTTCCAGCTTCAGGGTGGTAAGCCTGTAGTTCTCGCGCCTGCGCTGATCAAGCAGGGCGAATTCAAGCTCGGCGTGAACTAACCGTCATCGGCTGAAGGAAAGCGGAAACCCGACATGCTGGCGGTCCAGGTCCTGATCAATGCACTTGTGCTGGGCTGCCTGTATGCGTGCATCGCGATTGGCTTCTCCTTGGTCTGGGGCGTCCTGAACGTCATCAACCTGATCCACGGGTCGTTCATCGTGCTCGGCGCTTATCTCGCGTGGGGACTCTATCAATCGCTCCACATCTCGCCGTGGTATTCGCTTGTCATTGCGGCTCCCGCGTTCTTCGCCCTCGGCTACGTCGTCCAGCGCCTGATCCTCAATCGCGTGATTACAGCGCCAGTTCTGGTCACGCTGACCCTGACGTTTGGGCTCGATCTGATCCTCAACAACGCGATGATCTACTACTTCAAGGCGGACTACCGGAAATTGACGCTGACGCCGCCGATGGGCTCTGTCTCGTTGTTCGATGTTGTCGTGCCGGTTGATCGTTTGATCGCAACCGCCTCGGCGCTGGCGTTAACCGGCGTGCTATACCTGATCCTGCGGCGGCTGCGCGTTGGGCGGGCTATTGTCGCGGTGAGACTCGACCGCGACGCGGCCAAGCTGATGGGCGTCGACGTCAATTCAATCTATGCGATCGCGTTTGGTCTCGGCGCTGCGCTGGCGGGCTGCGCCGGTGTGCTGATGGCGCTGATCTTCCCGATCTCGCCGCTGACGTCCACGGCCTATCTTGGAAAGGCCTTTGTGGTCTGCGTGCTCGGCGGTCTGGGCAGCGTGTCCGGCGCGCTCGCGGGCGGCATACTCCTTGCGCTGATCGAAGGCATCGGCTCGACGCTGATCGGTCCCGCCCATGCGACGACTTTATCGTTCGCGCTGCTGATCGTTTTTCTGATCGTGCGCCCTCAAGGCCTGCTTGGCCGAAAGGGTTTTGAATGACGCGCTCGAACTTCATCCTGCTGGCGCTCGTCGTCTGTATTGCCGCGCTGCCGCTGTTTGGCGGATCCTACGCGCTGCGGCTCGGCACCATCGCCTGCATGTACGGCATTCTCGCGCTGTCCTGGAACATCGTCGGCGGCTTTGCGGGCTATCCGTCCTTTGCGACCGCTGCGTTCTTCGGCTTCGGCGCTTACACCGCGGGTGTTTTGCTTAGCAAAGGCGTGCCGCTGGCGGTTTCCATTTCTGTTGCGGGTGTGATGTCGTTTGTGCTGGCGAGTCTGCTCGGCGCGGCGCTGCTTCGCCTGCGCGGGCATTACTTTGCTATCGCCAGTCTGTCGCTGATCGAGGTGTTCCGCGAATTGGTCAACAACGCCACCGATCTCACCGGCGGCGGTATGGGGCTCAATATCCCGCTGACCTCGGCGGCCGGCGTGATGGCCGATGCCACGTTCTTTTTTTACGTGATGTGGGCGCTTCTGCTTGGCACCGCGCTGATGGTGGTGATCGTCGCCGGCTCCAAGCTCGGTTTTGGTCTCGCGTGTATCCGGCAGAACGAGACCGCCGCCAACATGATCGGACTCAACACCACGCTCTATAAGAGTGTTGCGTTCGGCCTGTCGGCCTGTTTCGTCGGCGCCGCTGGCGGGGTCTATGCGGCCTGGGTGCATTACATCGATCCGTCTGATGTGTTCGACATTCTCTATTCGGTGAAGCCCATCGTCATGGCGCTGATCGGCGGGCTCGGATCTCCGCTCGGCGTCCTTATCGGAGCATTCGTCTATCTCGGTTTGGAGGAGGTGGTGTGGCGCAATTACATCCAAATCCACAGCGGCGTGCTCGGCGTTCTGATTGTGGTGCTGTTGCTGTTCCTGCCGCACGGCTTGATGTCGATACGTGATCGTCTTCTGTCATGGAGGCCGAAGCGTGTCTGAAATCCTCAAGCTCCAGTCCGTCTCGCGTAACTTCAGCGGTCTGAAAGCGCTGCGCGACGTCTCGCTCGGCGTGAGCAAAGGTGAGGTTCTGGGTCTCATCGGCCCGAACGGCGCGGGCAAGACCACACTCGTTAATGTCGTCACCGGCGTTACACCGGCAACCTCCGGCTCCGTGACGTTCATGGGGCAGGACATTACGCGGGTGAAGACCTACCAATCGGCTCGGCTTGGCCTATCTCGCACCTTCCAGATTGTCCAGCCGTTCGCGGAGTTCAGCGCGCTGGATAACGTCGCTGCGGCGGCGCTGTTTTCGCAGTCCGGCGAGAGTATCAAGTCGGCGCGCGAGGAAGCGCGCGCACATCTCGCGTTCGTTGGGCTTGAAGCGCAATCCGATCAGCCTGCGGCAACGCTGACGCTGGCGATGCGCAAGCGACTTGAACTCGCCAAGGCGCTGGCTATGAAGCCGAAGCTACTGTTCCTCGACGAAGTCAATGCGGGCCTCAACAGCGCTGAAGTGGAGCGCGCCACGAAGCTGATCCATCAGCTTGCGGAAAGCGGCATCACAATCGTGATGATCGAACACCTGATGAAGGTGGTACTGAATGTTTGCACGCGAATTGTCGTGCTGCACAACGGCCAGTTGATCGCCGACGGCGCTCCGCGCGACGTGATCAAGAATCCTGCCGTGGTCGAAGCCTATCTCGGCCAGCAATATGCGCAGAGGGCGGGTGCTCATGGCTGATACACCCATCCTCGGATTGCAGGGCTTGCGCGCCGGCTATGGCGAGGTTCAGGTGCTGTGGGGCATCGACCTGCTCGTCCGCAGCAAGGAGATCACCGCCCTGATCGGCTCCAATGGCGCGGGCAAGACGACGCTGATGCGCGCCCTGTCTGGCCTGATCCCGATCCAGTCCGGAAGCTATCGTTCCGATGGGGTCGATCTCGCCGGCGCGACCGCCGCACAAATCCTGTCGCACGGTATCGTGCATGTGCCTGAGGGCCGGCGGCTGTTTGGTGCCATGAGCATCGAAGACAACCTTCTGATGGGGGCCTATTCGCGCAACGTGACGCGGGCTGAAATTAGCCGCGACATGGACCGCGTCTACGCGACGTTCCCGAAACTGTTCGAGCGCCGCAACCAGGCGGCGGCGACGCTGTCCGGCGGCGAGCAACAGATGTGCGCGATCGGGCGTGGCCTGATGAGCGCGCCGAAACTCCTGATGATCGACGAACTGTCGCTCGGGCTGTCGCCGTTGCTGGTCGAGCAGCTCGTCGCATCACTTCGCGCGCTTAATGCCGAGGGCATGTCGATTCTCTTAGTTGAGCAAGATGTGACGACTGCGCTCGATCTGTGTCACGCAGCCTTCGTCATGGACATGGGCCGGATCGTTCGTTCCGGCTCTGGCACGGAGCTACTGGCCGATCCGATCATTCGCGACGCCTATCTCGGCGTTCTCGAAGAGTAGTTTGAATCCGACCGATAGAGAAAACCCGTTCAATAAGAAGAGGCAACATGATCGAGACTGTCGAAGCAGCCAACAGCGGCTACAGGTTCATGCCCGGCGTCAGCCAGTATTCAGCCGGCGTCGCGGCGCTGCCGGGATTCGCGCTGGAACGCGTGCGGTTTACCAAGCCGGTGCCGCTGCGCCAGGGCTTTGATCGCATCGCGCAGATTCTGAAGGATGCCGGCCGGCCTTTGACCGCGTTCGCCGCCTGTGAACTGCGCTCGCCTGCGCCGTTCACGGAGGATGGCTTCGTCAAGTTCAACGAAGTTTACACGGGAACTCTCAAGGCATGGGGCGTCGCATTCCCCAATGGTCTCAATCCCGTGGCGCGTAGCAACGTGTGTCCAAAGATCGATCCGCCGTCGGAGCCGGGATTCTACGCATTTTCCTACACGGTGGCCGCGGCGAATGCGCCGGCATCGTTCGTCGTTGCAGGCAGCGGCGAAGCCCCGGAGGGCAAGGGCAACTATCGCGATCATGCCGTCAAGCTTGGTGACACTTCTCCATCTGCGATGCTCGAGAAGGCCAAGTGGGTTCTGGGCGAGATGGAGCGGCGCATGAGCGCTTTTGGCGGCGACTGGAGCCAGGTCACGGGGACACAGCTTTATACAGTGCACGACATCTTTCCGTTCATCGAAAGCGAACTTGGCAGGCGTGGCATTTTCCGGCAGGGCCTGACGTGGCACCTCAACCGGCCACCGATCCAGGATCTGGAATACGAGATGGATTGCCGCCGCGTCCATGCCGAACGTGTGGTGGAGGGCTAAGTCCTCTAACTTTGTGCGGTATTACCCGCGTCTTGCGAGACGGCTGTCAGATAACTCCGGCCGTCTCGTGGCGCCTCCCGGGTGGACCAAGTCTGCTTCGTTAGCTCATGTGGGAGCAGGGCTCGAAATGCCGCCTCTGTGTCTCTCTTCATTGAGACGACGCTTTATCTGATCAAGAAGATGGTTGGCGAGGATGCTGCGAAGAAGACCGCGCATGTCTTGGAACATGAGCGGGCTCGCAATGCCAACAAAGATATGGATTTTCTTTTCGTTGAAGCTGTCAGGAACCGGATAAGTCCCGGCGGACGCCGCCGGCCGTTTCCTCTCGCTTCACTTCCGGGAACAACCACATGGCGAACACCATAAAGAAGCCTAGGAAAGCCACGAGATATTGAACGTAGCTGTGGCCAAGCGAGTTCTGAACATAGAAGGCGATGGCCGCCACGATGATCACGATCAAAGACAGAGCGAGCTTGATTTTGAATGGCATCGTTTCCTTCCGTTCCGATGTATCAGGATAAGATTGCTGAGCCGCCGACCTTGATGAGAGCGGCCAGCGCCAATGCCTGAACGCCGACCAGCACCATCAGTTGAATGGCTGCGCTGCGCAGCCGCCACGGCCATTCTTCGATCAGCGCGGGTGAAAACAGGAAAATAAGACCGCTGATGACCACCAGCGTGGTCCACCGCAGCTGTGCATATCCGTAGAGCCCGGTGCCGACCAGAAGCGCGGCCAGCAGCACGACGTTGCCGAGAACAAGCAGGGTCGTGGTCGTCGATTTTGCCTCGTCCGGACCTGAACTGAGCGGGAACATGCCGGCTACCACCAGTGATGCAACGCCACCGACGGTCGCGAACACCGCGAACCAGATCAACGACAGCCAGTTCGGTTCGATTACAGCCATGTTGGTTCTCGCTTGCAGTCTTCGCGGCGTTTATTCGGCCGGGGTGGCAAATCCTGAGCTTTGTCCAGCCTCGCCCGGCTTCGGTGTGCGCGAAGTCTTGCGCATGTTCTTGCGAATGAATCGGGTTTCGTAGCCGTTGAACAGATGGCCGAGCAGTCCGCGATCGAGATCCGATGTGCCGAACAGCCAGTCCATGACCGGGAAGGTCAGGTTCATGTTCCGCTCCATCATGATCGACTGGTTGTGATGAGCCGCGTGGTGACGCCGGATCGTGTTGACGAACGGCGCATTACGCACGAACCAGTTTTCGTCGACATGGCAGCAGAAGTGCATGAATTCGTAGATCAGATACATAGACGTGGTGGTGGTAATCAGCAGCCAGCCGACATTCGGTGAAATCAGCCAGCCCAGTACGAGCGCTGGCGGGATCGACATCATCGTGAAGGTCACCAGCGCGTAGGGCGGGAAGAAGGTCACACGCCAGTCATTATGATCGGCGAAGCGCATCTCTTCCTCGGTGAAGAATTGGTGATGCATCAAGGTGTGGCGGTTGTAGATTGCGCGGAACGCCTTGATCTGCGATGGCCGGTGCATGACGTAACGGTGAATCCACCATTCGAAAAAGTTGGCCGCCAGGAAGGTGACGGGCACAATGAGGCATTCCCACCAGCGCAGGTTATTGATGTTTGCGATGTAAACCGACAGCGCCGTGAACCCGATCACATAAATAACGAAGGCATGCAGCCATCCGTTGTACCAGCCGGCAATGCGGTCTCTATAGGTAGCCCGGTATTTTCGTTGCCGGTCGGTCATCGGGCTGGTTGTGAGTTCCATAACGCTGCCTCCGCTGTTTCTGGATCGTGTAGCCGTTCAATCCGGCCATCTGCATCTGACATATCACTAATCTATTAGTTCAGCAACAGCGTGCCAGCGGGATTTTGACGCTGCCTGCAAAAAAGCGCTTGCTGAAATGCGTCTGATATATTTATGGTATGGCAAGAGCGCACGGCAGATGCGCCTCATTGACATGGGAGGATACCAATGACGCTCACTCGTCGCGCCTTTACGAAACTCGCCGGTGCCGGCGTCGCCGCGGCGGCCGCACCGAATCTGTTCGCCCCCGCTATCGCGCAAGACAAGCCGCTCAAGATCGGCATCATCGCACCGCGCTCCGGCGTGGCCGGCACTGCCGGCGAATGCGGTATCCGGGCCGTGCAATGGGCCGCGGAGCGCATGAACAAGGAGGGTGGTATTGCCGGCCGCAAGTTTGAGCTTGTGATCGAAGAAGAGACAAACCCCAAGGACACCATCGAACGCTTCCGGCGCCTTGTGCTGCAGGAGAAGGTTGAATCGGTTCACGGTCTGATCTCAACCGGCGTCAGTCTTGGCGTCGCACCGGTAGCGGAAGAGGAGCAATCGCTCTTTGTTATGTGGGACGGCACCACCCAGGATGGCGTCAAGGAAGTGATGCCGAATTCGAAGTACGTCTTCCGCTCGACCGACAACGAATGCGAGGCCGTGATGGCGTCGCTGCTGGCCGTCAAGCACTTCAAAGGCCAGTTCAAGCGAGTGGCAGGTATCAACCCGGATTACTCCTATGGCCGCAACAACTGGGAGGCCTTCCGGCAAATTCTTGCACGCTATGGCATCGAGGCGGAGTTCGTCGCCGAGCAATGGCCGAAGGTTGGCACGCTCGACCTCACGTCGCACATCGCCGCACTGAAGGCAGCGAAGCCTGATCTGATTTTCTCCTCGATGCTGTTCGCGGATCTGCCCGTCTTCATGAAGCAGGGCGCCGCGGCCGGCCTGTTCGACGGCGTCAAGATCGTATTGCCGGCAGCGGGCTGGCAGCTCAACCAGCTCAAGAAGGAATTCATGCCCGAGGGCGTGATCTTCGGACATAACACATTGTACTTCGACCACCCGCAGGCCTCGCCGCTGCAGAAGGCGTTCGTCCAGGATTACATGGACCGCTACAAGGAAGCGCCGCACTGGGAGGCGGATCGCGCTTACTTCGCGCTCGCCACCTACAAGGCTGGCGTCGAAGCCGCGCAAAAAGCTGCCAGCAAATGGCCGACGCCGGACCAGGTTGCTCAGGCGATGCCGGGCCTCGAGGTCGAAAGCCTCGGCGGCAAGGGTCGCTTCCGCAAGGACAAGATTGCGGAGCAGGTCTTCTATCAGGGCCCATCTACCAACAAGAACAAATACGATTTCCCGACGTTGGCCTCGATCGATACCTTTCGCGCCGAGCAATTGCAGAAGCCGCCCGGCGCAGATTTCTGGGAATGGATCAAGACCGCCAAGATGCCGGTCTGAGCAATGACGGGACTCGTCGATATCGTCCTCGGCGGGACGTTCCACGCCGCCATCCTGTTTCTGGTGGCGGCGGGGCTTCAGCTCGTGTTTGGCGTGCAAAAGATCGTCAATCTTGCATGCGGCTCTTTCTATGCCTTGGGAGCCTATTTCGGGATCACGGCGGTCGCCGTCGCCGTGAAATTCGGCTTGCCGCCGATGCTGTTCTTCCCGGTCCTGATTCTGGCGGGGCTTGTCATCGGTCTGGTCGGATTGCCGATCGAGCGCGTGCTGCGCACGGTCTATCGCCGCGATGAGAGCTATCAGCTGCTGCTCACCTTCGGCCTGCTGCTGATGTTCCAGGATGTCTTCCGCTTCACATGGGGCGCAACGCCGCGCACCATGGACAACGCCTACATGGTCTACGGCACTGCGCAGGTGATGGGCGTACAGGTGCCGACCTACAATCTGCTGGTGATCGCAGCGAGCATCGGAATTGCCCTCGCACTTGGTTTGTTCCTGCAGCGAACCAAGATGGGCCGGATCGTGCGGGCCACTGCGGAAAATCGCGACATGGCGGAGGGCCTCGGCGTCAATGCCGCGAAAATCTTCGCGCTGGTTTTCACTGTAGGCTGCATGCTCGGCACGGTGGGTGGCGCACTCGTGGTGCCATCCAGCGCGGCTTCGTTGGATATGGCAGTCGAACTGGTAGTGGAGGCTTTTGCCGTCGTCGTCATCGGTGGTCTCGGCAGCATGCGTGGTGCGCTGGCTGGTGCACTTATCGTCGGGTTGATGCGCGCGGCATCCATTTCGATCATGCCGGAAATGGAATTGCTGTCGGTCTATCTCGTGGTCGTCGCGGCGCTGATTCTTAGGCCCGCAGGATTGTTCGGCAAGGTGGCGACATGAGCGAGCAATCCCTCGATTTATCTCTGACCACGCCGGTGAAGCGGACGTTGCCTCGCGTCAAAGGCGTCTGGATTCTGCTCGGCCTCATCGCCGTTCTGGCTGGGATGCCGCTGATCGCTTCACCTTACGCGCTGCTGTTGCTGGTACCGTTCATCGGCTACGCCATCGCGCTGTTTGGTTTCAACCTGCTGTTCGGCACCACAGGATTGCTATCGTTCGGGCATGCGCTGTTCCTCGGCGTCGGGGCCTATACGGCCTCGACCCTGACGTCCAAGTTCGGCGTGCTGAGTTTCGAGCTGATCGTGCTGACAAGTGCTGTGGTTTCGGCGCTTGTCGCGGTCATCATCGGTGTGTTGTGCGTGCGCTACACCCGTATCTTCTTCGGTATGCTGACGCTTGCCTTTGGCATGCTGTTCCATTCATTCCTGTTCAAGTTTTACAGCGTGACCGGTGGCGATCAGGGCATGCGGGTGTTGCGCCCGCTGCTGCTGGGTATGGAATGGCGCGGCGGCAAGACCGCGTTCCTGACCGGGCCGTTCTATTACTACGTGCTTGCGTTGCTCGGTTTGCTCGGAGTGGCGATGTGGCGCATCACCCAGTCGCCGTTCGGCCTGCATCTGAAAGCGATCCGCGAAAACGCCGGCAAGGCCGCCTATGTTGGCGTGCAGATCTTCCGCATGCGGCTCGCGGCCTTCGTGATTTCCGCGGTCTACGGCGGTATCGGCGGAACCATCCTCGCCGTCACGACGGGGCTGGCCGATCCCGAACTCGCCTATTGGACCCATTCGGGCAATCTCGTCTTCATGGCGGTGCTCGGGGGCAGTGGCACCTTCATCGGTCCCGCCGTCGGTGCGCTGGCGTTCGTGCTGCTGCAGGATTTCGTAATGGCCATCACGCAATACTGGCGCTTTGTCATGGGCGGCGTGCTGGTGCTGTTGGTCATCTTCCTTCCGCAAGGCTTGTCAGGTGCATTCGAGATGCTCTGGTCCCGCAAGGGAGGAGACAAGTGATGCAGCAGGCTCAAGCATCTTCTGTCGGGAATGCGCCGCTGTTCGAGACCATCGGCGTCTCGAAGTACTATGGCGCATACCGTGCCTTGCACGATGTTTCATTTCGCGTCGCAGACGGCGAGTTCGTATCGATCGTCGGGCCGAATGGTGCGGGCAAGACCACGCTGGTCAACGTCGTCACCGGGCTTCTGAAGCCGACGGTGGGCGAGGTGAGATTTCTCGATCGCGATATCGCGGGCGTGGGGCCTGTCGAACTCGCCCGGCGCGGCATGTCGCGTGCGTTCCAGCTTGTGAATGTATTTCCCGCGCTGACGGTGCGTGAGACGCTGGCGGTGGCCGTCGCCTCACGGCTGCGCCGTGTCGCCAATCCGTTCCGTTCGCTATCGAGAGATCGTGAGTTGCAGGCGGACGTGGAGCGTGTCGCGGAGGTGCTTCGCCTGCACGGCAAGCTCGATACGGCCGCATCGACCCTGTCGCAGGGAGAGAAGAAACTGCTGGATATCGCCAGCGCCTTTGCGCTCAACCCCACCGTTATTTTGCTAGATGAGCCGACGAGCGGCGTCTCCACAGGCGACAAGCATGCGATCATGGAGGTCCTGGTCACGGCCGCAAAGGCCGCGGGCGTGCGCGCCATTGTCCAGGTCGAGCACGACATGGATCTGGTCGCACGTTATTCGCACCGGATCGTCGCGTTACAGGAAGGCACTGTTCTGGCCGATATGCCGCCCGATCAGTTCTTCGCCGATCCCGCGATGATCTCGGCCGTTGTCGGAACGCGGCCGCCAACCGTGAGAAGGGCGCCCTGATGCTCAAGCTTTCGAACGTGAAGGTCGATATCCAGGGCAGCCGGATTCTCAACGGCATCAGCCTGTCGGTCGCAGCGGGCGAGCTCGTTTGCCTTGTCGGTCGCAACGGCGCCGGCAAGACCACGACGTTCCGCAGCATCATGGGTTATCGCCGTCCGCTATCCGGCGAGATCACATTCGATGGCGCCGATCTGACAAAATTGCCGACATGGAAGATCGCGCAAGGCGGCATCGGCTTTTCGCCCGAGGAATCCGAGGTCTATGCGGATCTGACGGTCGCCGAAAACATCGAGCTTTCGACATGGACCCGGCCGAGTGGCCGGCCCGCGCAGGAACGCATCGAGGAAGCTTACAACGTATTCCCGAAGCTGCGACAATATCTGGCGCGCGGCGGAGCGCAACTGTCCGGCGGCGAACGCAAGATGGTGTCGATTGCCCGCGCGCTGACGCTCGACCCGAATTTGCTGCTGCTTGATGAGCCGTTCGAAGGATTGTCGCCGGCCATCATTCCCCTGATTGCGGAGGGCGTCGCCTCGATCCGCGCCATGGGCAAGGGTGTTCTGATGGCGGAATCAAACGTCCATCACATCCCGGATTATGTCGATCGCCTGTATGTGCTCGAGCGTGGTGAGCTGATGTTCTCAGGCACGCTGGCCGAGGCGCATCGCGACCGCGACGTCATGCGCGTGATCGCGGGTGAAGTTGAAGTCGCCCACTAGCAGGGCGAATCAGTGGAGAGCGAAATGAAGCACTATGTCGGCGATAGAACGATCGACGGCGTCAAGGTGACCGTCGATGGTGCGCCGTTAAATCCACGCACCGATGTGATGGAATTCACCAAGAACGGCTTCGAATGGAGCTATGAAGGGCCGGAGCCGCGCCAGCTTGCGCTTGCGATGCTTGCGGATCATCTCGGCGATGCGGAGTCGGCGAAGAGGGCGGTCGACCCGTTCATGCGTGCCGTGGTCGCCAATTTCGGCAATGAATGGGAGATGACGTCATCCGACATCGATGGCGCGCTGGCTGCGCTGGGTAAGGGAAATCCCGGCAAGGCGGTTGCGTAAATGCCGCTTCAATATCGCGCGGCTGTTCTCCATGCTGCGAAAACCCCGCTTGCCATTGAGACCGTCACTGCTGCACCGCTGAAGCCGACTGATGTTCTCGTGCGAATTCGAGCGGCGGGTTTGTGCCATACTGATCTTGAGGTGATCGAAGGCTCGCTGCGCTTTCCGATGCCGATCGTGCTCGGCCACGAAGCCGCCGGCGTTGTGGAGGAGGTAGGGGCGGCTGCGCGCGGTGTGAAGAAGGGCGACCACGTCATTCTTTCTTGGAACCCGCATTGCGGCCATTGTTTCTACTGCGACCGCGATCTGCCGATCCTGTGCGAAGAATATCTCGGCGAGGGTCCAAAGGCGCGCGGCTTCGACGGCGAGAGCCGGGGAATGCTCGCCGATGGCCGCGACCTTCAGCACCTGATGTATCTCGGATCGTTCGGCGAATATTGCATCGTGCCCGACCAGCAAGCGATTGTCGTGCCGAAGGAAATCCCGTTCGACCGCGCTTGCCTGATCGGTTGCGGTGTGATGACCGGTGTGGGCGCCGCGCTCAATCTTGGTGCGATTGTGCATGGCGATACGGTTATGGTGATCGGCTGCGGCGCAGTTGGACTCGCGGCGGTGCAGGGCGCTCGGCTTGCAGGGGCGGGAGCGATCATCGCGGTTGACCTCGATCCGGCGAAGCTTGCGCTCGCGACAACGATGGGTGCGACACACACTGTCAATGCGTCAGGCGATGATCCGATCGCATCCGCAGAACGCGAAACCAACGGACGCGGTGTGGATGTCGTGATCGAATCCGCCGGCAATCCGGCGGCGTTCCGCGTCACTGCGGAAGCAGTTCGTCCGGGCGGCCATGTCATCTGGCTCGGCAAGGTCGACGTGCAGCAGGACGTGTCGTTTCGCTGGGGATCGCTGATGCAGGAGAAGCGCATCCGCCGGGTCAGTTACGGCAATGCGCGTCCGCGGCGGGATTTTCCGATGCTGGCCCGTGCCTATCTGGATGGCTCGCTGATGCTTGATGACCTGATCTCGCGTCGCATTACGCTCGATGAGATCAACGCCGGCTTCGATGCGCTCAAGCGCGGCGAGACCATTCGCAGCGTCGTTATGTTCGACTAGAAGGCGTCAGGTATCGAGCGTCTTGCGCGCGAAGTCCTCGATATAATCGATCAGCTTGTCCGATGCCGCTGCCGCGATTTTCGGCTTCTTCTCGGCGACAGCGTCGGCGACAGCGGCGTGAAGCTTGGCGGCCAGCGGCAGGTCCGCGACTTCCTGATAGTGCTGATACCAGAACCGGCGGGAGAGCGCATTCATCAATCCCATCGAACGCCGGGCAAACTCGTTGCGCGCCGCCTCGGCGATCAGGATATTAAAGCGCTGGTCGAGGCGCATGAATTCGATGTCGTCGGCTTGTGCCGCCGCCTTCAGCATTCCGCTTGCAATGTCGGCGAATTCAGCCCGTTCTTCCGGTGTGGCTCGTTCGGCGGCGAGCCGAGCCATCAACCGTTCGAGTTCGCGGCGCACCTCAAGCAGCCGCAGTTGCAGCCTCAGATTGATTTCGGAGACCATGATGCCACGCCGTGGCATGATGACCACGAGGCCATCCCGCGCGAGTCGTTGGAGCGCTTCCCGAATAGGGGTCCGGCCGATCTTCAGTTTCGTTGCGAGCGTATGTTCGGACAGCACGGTGCCGGGCGGCAACTGCAGCGTGACGATCATCTCTTCGAGCCCATGATAGGCGCGATCGGTCAATGTCCCGTCATCAGCGCCTGCCGTTTGCGCCCCTCGCTTCGAAGCTTTCTTGGATTTCAAACGAGTTACCTACCTGATGAATCAACATCGATTAGTCCCAAGCATATATTCGTAATATATCAATGACAAGAACCGACGCTCGGTATCGACACGGTCCGGAAGCTTGAAGCGATCCAATATCCGCTATTCGTCGCGGGCTCTCCATCTCATGCTCCGCCAATCCGGAACTGCAGGCGTGCAAGATCGTCATAATGTTGGCGGCCACCGAAGTGCTAGGGTTCGGTGGGCGCAATTGATGTGAGGATCCTCCCATGCAAGACAGTCCGCACGCTGCGATCAAGTCCAGTTTCCCTGTCGTTAACCCGGCGACTGGCAGGCATGTGCCCGCGATGTCCTGGCCGGACACTGTGCAGGCTATCGAAGCCGCGCATGAGGCGTTTTTGTCATGGCGCCGTGTTCCATTTGCCGATCGCGCCATGCGCATGAAGACGGCCGGGCGCGTGCTGCGCTCGCGATCGGACAAACTGTCCAGGCTCATGACCGAAGAGATGGGCAAAACCCTGAAGGATGGACGCGACGAGGTCGAGAAATGCGCCTTCGGCTGCGACTACTATGCGGAGAATGCCGAGCGCTTCCTGTCCCGCGAGGCCGTCGACATGGGCGACAGAAGTGAAGCCTTCGTGACCTACAATCCGCTCGGTGTCGTGCTCGCGATCATGCCCTGGAACTTTCCATTGTGGCAGGTGTTTCGCTTCGCCTCGCCGGGGCTTATGGCGGGGAATGCCTGCGTGCTGAAACACGCGGCGAACGTGCCCGGCTCGGCGATCGCCATTGAAGACATCTTTCGCGACGCGGGCTTCCCTCTGAACCTGTTCCGCAACCTGATGATCGACGTTCCAGTCATCTCGGATGTGATCAAGCATAAGCTGGTCGCGGCCGTCACACTCACCGGGAGCGTGCGAGCCGGGAAATCGGTGGCCGAGAAAGCCGGGGCGGTGCTTAAGAAATGCGTGCTCGAGCTCGGCGGCAGCGATGCTTATGTTGTGCTGGCCGACGCGGACATCGAGCTCGCGGCGGAGGTGTGCGCGGCCGGCCGTCTTGTCAACAACGGGCAGAGCTGCATCGCCGCCAAGCGTTTCGTCGTGGTCGATGCGGTGCGTCCGGCTTTCGAGAAAGCCTTCGTCGCAGCCATGAAGAAGCCGCGCACGGGCGATCCGACGGATCCAAGCGTCGCTCTCGGTCCGATGGCGCGGATCGATCTGCGCGACGAACTGCATCGTCAGGTGCAGGCGACCTTGGCGAAAGGCGCGCGCCTGCTTCTCGGCGGCGAAATTCCAGCGGGGCCGGGCGCATTCTATCCGCCGACGGTGATGACCGACGTCGGCCCCGGTATGGCGGCTTACACCGAAGAACTGTTCGGGCCGGTGGCGTCGATCATTCCTGCGCGTGACGATGAGCATGCTATCTCCATCGCGAACGACGGTGAATTCGGTCTGGGCTCCGCAGTCTTTACGCGGGATCACGCGAAGGGCATTGCTATCGCCGCGGACCGGCTTGAAGCCGGCGCGAGCTTCGTCAACATGAATGTCCGTTCCGATCCGCGTCTGCCGTTCGGCGGTATCAAGTCCAGCGGCTACGGCCGTGAGCTGTCACACTTCGGCATTCGTGAATTTGTGAACATCAAGGCCGTGCGCGCGGTCTGAGTGGTCTCGGCGAAAGGGCCCAAAAGGGAGCAAACGTTAGCGATGTCCAAAGGATCTGATCTGTTGGTCGCCGCACTTGAAAACGAGGGTGTCGAATGCATCTTCGCCATTCCCGGCGAAGAGAATCTCGATGTCCTTGAATCGCTCAGGCGGTCCAAGATCAAACTGGTGTTGACGCGCCACGAGCAGGCGGCCGGTTTTATGGCCGCGACTTACGGACGGCTCACGGGGCGGGCAGGGGTGTGTCTCACAACGCTTGGACCCGGCGCGCTCAACCTGACGACCAGCGCCGCATACGCTCATCTCGGCGCAATGCCGATGGTCATGATCACGGGGCAGAAGGCGATCCGTAGCAGCCGGCAGGCCCGCTTCCAGATCGTCGATATCGTGGCGACGATGCGACCTCTTACGAAAATGGCGGCGCAGATCGCCAGTGCGCAATCCATTCCCACGTACGTTCGAGATGCGTTTCGCATCGCCCAACAGGAGCGGCCGGGGCCGGTGCATCTCGAACTGCCGGAAGACATTGCGGCGGAGAGCGCGGAGGCCGCTTTGGTGCCGCCTCATCCCGTAGATCAACCCGTCGCGCCGATGAGTGCGATCGACCGTGCGGCTGACGTGATTGCCGATGCCAAGAAGCCGCTGGTGATGCTTGGTGCGGCCGCAAGCCGACCGCGTCTCGCTGAGCCGCTCTCGGCCTTCGTTCGTCGCATGGGCATTCCCTTCTTCAATACGCAGATGGGCAAGGGGGCGGTGAATGGCGGTTCGAACCTTTATATGGGGACCGCCGCCCTTTCCGAACGGGACTGGGTCCACGAGGCGATCGATCAGGCGGATCTGATCATCTCGATCGGACATGACACGGTCGAAAAACCGCCTTTCTTCATGGGCGCGCAAGGACCGCAGGTCATTCATGTTGGGGCGACGCCGGCGACTGTCGAACAAGTCTATTTTCCTCAAACCGAAATCATCGGCGACGTCGGAGCCAGTCTCGGATTGCTGGCAGACCGCCTTGCAGGCCGGCTTCCCAATGCCGCCACGCTGCTAGGCCTCCGTGAGAAAATTCTGACGCGGCTTGCCGGCCGTGCGGAAGAGGATCGCTTTCCAATCACGCCGCAACGTCTCGTGCATGATGTTCGTTCGGTGATGCCGTCGGATGGCATCGTCACGCTCGACAACGGCATGTACAAGATCTGGTTCGCGCGAAATTATCGCACGCGTGTCGCCAACACCCTTTTGCTCGACAATGCGCTTGCGACCATGGGGGCGGGGTTGCCGTCGGCTATCGCCGCGTGTCTGCTCCATCCAAAGCGGCGGGTGCTTACCGTATGCGGTGACGGCGGTTTCATGATGAACTCGCAGGAGATGGAGACCGCGGTTCGCCTGGGCCTCAACCTCGTGGTTCTCGTTCTGGAAGACAATGCCTATGGCATGATCCGTTGGAAGCAGGAGGTTGATGGGTTCGCAGATTTCGGCCTGCGTTTTGGGAACCCTGACTTTGTTGCTTATGCGAAGGCCTATGGTGCCAAGGGCGCACGAGTGAGTTCCGCATCCGGCCTTGTCACTGCGCTAGAGGCCGCATTCACCGGGGGCGGAGTGCACCTCGTTGTTGTGCCGGTGGATTATTCGGAAAACATCCGGGTGCTGGTGGATGAGTTGCGCGCGGTCCAACCAGCGCACGGCGCACACTCGAAAAGATGAGTTTTCTCGGCACTAAGCCTGAGCAGGCTATGCATAGGCATACTTGGTCAGCGCGTTCGCAAATTCATTGGCGCCGCGTTTCAGGCATGATCGTCCAGATCATCACGAGGCCCACTGCTGCGACAGCGGCGAGCCCAAGGAAGGCAACGCTGCTGCCGAACTGATCGGCGGCGTAACCGGCCAGCACGGTGCTGAGCGAAGCGCCGATCCCGGTTGCCGTGCCGACGATGCCTTGGGCGAGATTGAAATGACCGCTGCCGAATGCGATGTCGGCGACGATCAGCGGGATCATGACGGCGAACACCGCGGCCGTAATGCCATCGAATACCTGCACGGCGACCAGGAGATAGGGATCGGTGACGGTTGCGAACAGCACGCCGCGGATAGCAAGCGCCGCGAAACCGAGCAGTAGCAGCGGCCTTCGTCCGAATTTTTGCGCGATGCGTCCCACCGAAGGTGACGTCAGCGCCACGATGGCCTGCGGCACGATAATGCACGCAGCGATGAGAACTGGCGCCCATTGGCTGGAACGGGTCGTCACCACGCCGGCCATCAGCGGCAACATGGCCGCGTTCGCCAGTTGCAGCAGAAGCACACTGCCAGCGAAGATCAACAGCGGCCGCTGCCGAACGAGCTGACGGATGCTTGCTGTCTTGGCGACAGGAGCTTCCTTGAATTTGGCACCAACCGCATGTTCGGAGATGATTTCGCGCTCGCGGATGCGCGACAGAGCAATCAGCGTTGGTATTGCCAGAACGAAGGTGACTAGAAACACTGACCGGCTCGATAGATAATAGCCGCAGGCGCCCATAACCGCCGCGGCAACTCCATTGCCAAGCGATGCACAGCGTGCGTTGCGTCCCAGCCGTTCACCGATCGCAAGGGGACCGACCAGCCCGAGACTGATCGCGGCAATCGCCGGACCGAGCACGCAACTGGCGGCAGCGTGGAGGGTGGCGGCCGTCATCACGACCGGGAAGATGGGCAATGCCGCATACCCCAGAGCGCTGATCGCGATTGTTGCAAGCGCGAAACCCGCGGCCTTGCGCGCCGAGCGGGCGGCGTCGACGATGGCTCCTCCCGGCATCTGTCCAATCAGCGCTACGATGCCGCCAACCGAAAGCACAAGGCCGATTTCGACCTGGGTCCATTTCTGAGTTGTCAGATATACAGCAACGAATGGACCAAATCCGGTCTGTACGTCGGCGAGAAAGAAAATGAACCAATCGAGGCCACGCAGACTTTGGCGCGATGGCGCATGATCATGCGGCTCGCCGGGATCGGGCACGATTCCGGGTGCATCACCTTCGGCATACGGAATGTCGTTACGGTCGCCGCCATCCCGTTCGACTGGATGTATGGTGGCATGCTTGGACAGTTCGGTGCTCCGTTGTTATGGGACGAAGCGCAACGGCGCCAGGCTGCCCGATGCGCCGAGCACGATCATCGGCTTGTCTTCCTTGTATTCAGGCGCTGCTTTCACCTGATCGCGCGTCAGTTCGAGGGTAATGCTCTCGCCCTTGTTCGCGACATTCCAGAAGTGCAAAGCACTCCAATCGACCACAATCTTTCGGCTGCCGACTCCGAGAAACCCGCCGAAATCAATCACCGCGGCGCGTGCGCGGCCGGCGCGATCGACGATGACGTCGACGATCCGGCCCATGTTCTCGTTCGCCGGGCTGCGAACGTCGCGGCCGAGGATGCCGTGGGCATCCACGGCATCGATCACTGTAACTGAGGGTGGTGGCGAGGCCTCTGCCGGCGCAGGCGTTGCGGGTGGCGGAACGGGAGCCGTCGCGGGCGGCGTTTCCTGCTGGGTGGCGCCATTGGCTGCGGGTGCACTCGATGCTGCCGAAGGCGGCGGAGCGGCATCATCAGCCCAAGAAGGACCGTGGAGGAAGATCGGCGCAGCCAGAATCATTGCGACGGTCGTTGCAGCACGATGGGCGCTCATAAAGGTACTCCTTGAGAGTTCGATCGGTCTTGTTGCTGTTGCGGTTCGCGCCAGGCGAAACCACGATGCCCGTCAACGGGCGAGAACGATCGAGACTTGAATTTTTCCGCGCGTGCGCAAAACCTCGAGCGACACATCTTCTCCTTGGCGCCGGACCCGCAAATCGACGCTGGAATCTCCGAGTTGAAGATCGCGGAGGATGACCTCGTTGAGGAATGCCGGCAGTCGCGGGTTGCGCAGGCGAATTTCGCCACGTTCGGGGTCGAACTCGAGACCGAGTGCTGCTTCGAGCAACGTAAAGGGTGTCGCGCTAGCCCAGGCCTGCGGCGCACAGGCGACAGGATACAAGGTTGGTCCTTGACGGCGCTCGCGCTGAAAACCGCAGAACAATTCCGGCAGCCGCCGCAAATCCATATAGGTCGCGGCGTCAAACAATCCCTTGAACACCTGCTCGACCGAATGCTTCAGACCGTAACGTGCGAGGCCGAGAACGATCAGTGCGTTGTCATGCGGCCAGATCGAACCGTCGTGATAGGACATCGGATTGTAGCGGGCCTCGCCGCACGCGACGGTGCGGATACCCCAGCCTGTAAAGAAGTGGGGACGTAACAGGTCCGCGGCGACTATACGTACATGATCTTCGCGGGCGATCCCGGTGAAAAGAACCTGCCCGGCATTCGAGGTTTTGACTTTGCATGGCTTCTTCGCGCCGTCGAGCGCCAAGGCATAGGTGCCAAGTTCTTCACACCAGAAGGCCTGCTCGAAGCGTTCGGCAAGATTGAGTGCCTCGGTTTCGAGCTTCGCTGCTCTGTCAAGAAGACCCAGGCGCCGCGCGGAACGTGTGGCGAGTTGCTTGCCGGCGAAAACATAGCCCTGAACTTCGGCGAGGGCGATGTACCCCTCGGCGAGCTGGCCGTCGGCATGGAAGATCGCATCGAACGAATCCTTCCAGCCTTGATTGGCAAGACCCTGTTCGGAGGCGCGCCGATATTCGACGAAGCCGTCCTGATCGGGATCGCCGGCGCCGTCGATCCACCGCAAGGCAGCTTCTATGGCCGGCCAGAGTTCGCGCAGTGTTTCATCGTCGCCGGTCCGTTCAACATAGAGACCGGCGAGCAACACGAACAGCGGTGTGGAATCGACGCTGCCGTAGTATTTCCCGAACGGTACTTCGCGAAGCGCAGCCATTTCTCCGCCGCGCATCTCATGCAGGATTTTCCCCGGCTCAGCGTCGGCAAGCGGATCGACCGTCGTCGCCTGATAGGCCGCGAGCCGCTTCAGGACGCCACGCGCAATGCGGGGATCGACCCATAGCATCTGCATCGCCGTAATCAAGGCGTCGCGCCCGAACGTGGTCGAATACCATGGAATTCCGGCGTAGGGATAACGGCCCTCCGGCGTTTCCGTCATCAACATGTTGAGATCGGCGCTCGCTTGGCAGAGCACTTCATTGAAGATGTTGTTGGACGTTTCGATGGTCGTCGCGCCCGCCGTGGACTGCCGCATCTCGCGGCGATGGGCCAGCAGGCCGCGGAAGAACGGAATCGGCTTGTGCGTCGCGGGCTTGTTGCAAGACGCGGCCACGAACAACGAAGTTGTCTGCTGCGGCGCGAGGTCCAGATGATAGGACGCGCGGTTCACCGCGAGATGCGATGGAGGCGGATCGAAATGAAGTGCGGTGCTTTGCAGTTTCTCGTCGAGGCCGACATACTCGAAGAGGACGTTGCTTGGATCGAGGAGACGAGTTGTGCCGACGCCGCGCCGGGGCCGTTGTTCTCCGCGGACCTCAAACAAATCAGCAAAATCATTGTCGAACAGCAGAGTGAGGCTGAAGCTGGCACTGCGTTCTCCGTGATTTTGCAGGCCAATCCGCTGATAAGCTGTGCCTCGCCACAGGAAGATCGTGCGCACGATGTGCAGGATGTCCTTTCGTAGCACAATCTGCCCGCCGCGCATGACATCGGGATTGGTGAGATCAACCGTCAGCGATGAATTGTCGTCGCGCAGATTGGATCCAAGCAGCAGCGGCTGCACGTCGTTCAGCAGTAATTCCAGTCTTGCGAGATAGCGGGTGTCCGCATTGAAGAGTCCGTCGGGACCGCCGGCTGACGCACCGATGTCGCCGTGGCTGTCGAGCACGACGAAGGTATCGTCATGTTTCAGCGCCCGGCGCGGCCGCGCCGCAGGGCCGGTCATCGGAATATAGAACGGCGATTCCGTAACGGTTTTTATCTCATGAATCGTCGTTATTTCGGTTACAGCTTCGATTGCCATTTCGACCTCGAAGTGATTTCAGGAGCGGGCAGGCAGGCCAGTCGTGCCAGAGCGTGCGTAGACTCAGGCCGCATGCGTTGCGAGCCGATCCATTTCCCGCGTCACCAGTTCCCGGTAGGGCCCGTGACCTTGCATCAGCCGATCGGGCGATCCATCTTCGATGATACGCCCTGATTGCAGCATGACAACCCGGTCGAAATTGCGCAGCGTTGCCAGCCGATGCGCAATCGCGATCACGGTTCTCCCGCGCATCAGCCGCGCCAGTGCCTCGCGAATCGCTTCCTCGGACTCAGTGTCCAGCGCCGCGGTCGCTTCGTCGAGCAAGAGAATAGGTGCATCTTTCAGAAACGCGCGTGCGATCGCAATGCGCTGACGCTGCCCACCCGAAAGCTTAAGGCCACGATCTCCGACAAGGGTTTCAAGCCCGTCCGGCAAGTCTTCGACGAAATCGCAACGCGCTGCGATCGCCGCGCGCAAGACTTCATCGTCGGTCGCCGTTGGACGGCCGTAACGGATATTTTCCATGATCGAGCGCTGAAACAGCGAGATGTCCTGCGGAACGACCGAAATCACCTCGCGCAGGCTCTGCTGCGTGATCTTGGAGATATCCTGGCCATCGATGGTGATGCTGCCCTGCTGCACATCGTAAAATCTTTGCAGCAGCGTGAACAGCGTCGATTTTCCGCCACCGGATTGGCCGACGAGTCCGACCCTCTGGCCCGAGTTCAGCCGGAGATTGAACTTGTCGAATACCTGCATCCCGCCGGGATAGCCGAAGGAAATGTTGTTGAATGCGATAACGGAGCCGGCTTTCACCAGTGGCTCGGCCTCTGGATGGTCGCGGAGCTCGTGTGGGACGAGGAGCGTCGCGGTGGCTTCCGACAATCTTGCGACATGTTGGGTGACATCGACGAGCGCTACCGCCAGATCGCGGGTGGCATGCAGGATGGAAAGCCCGAGCGTGCAGACCAGCACGACGTCGCCAGTGGTGGCGTGGCCTTGCTGCCAAAGTTTGATCGCCCAGCCGAGCAGCCCGATCGTCAAGACGACGGTGATGGCAGCGTGCGTGAGCCGCAGCCGCTCGAGATAGCGCAGGCTGCGGCTCCTTGCACTCAGCTCTCGATTGACCGTGGCGTCGAAACGTTCGTGTTCGTAATCGAGACCGCCAAACGCCCGAACCAGCGACATGTTATTGATGACATCGACCATCTCGCCGTCCACTGCGGCGGCCTTGTCGGCGAAATCATCGTGCAGGGGTTTGCCTGCAGCAGCGATGCGGAACATCGCGATCACGACCGTGCCCGCAATGACGGTCAATCCGGCGGCCATCGGCAGGCTGACGGTTCCAATCAGCGCGATGGCCGCAAAGGTGGCGATGCAGGGCGGCATCACGTTCCAGACGAACATGTTCTCCAGGGTGAACACGGCGTTGGACGTGGCGGTGATACGGCTGGTGAGCATCCCCGGCAGCCGGTCGGAGAAGTAGCTGGGCGCGTGCCCCGTCAGATGACGGAAAATGTCCCGCCGCAAATCTCCGGTTACACCCACAAACGTGAAGCTCGCTATCCAGCTTGCGATCCGCCACAAAAAATTGTCGGCAGCAATCAAAGCTACGAGAAATCCGAATGCCAGCCATACATCATTGTGGGTCGGTCCGGCTGCGAGTCCATCGACGAGATATTTGACGCCGTACTGCGTGCCCACGGAACAAGCAACGGCTGCCCCAACCGTAAGCACAATCGCGACGTGAGACGCCGTCCGCTGGCGGAGATAACGCAGCACGAAAGCGAAAGGACGATGAGCGTATCCAGAGAGACTGTCCATAGAACCCTTTACTTGCCGCCGCGAAGCGCTGAGAAAACAGACCTTTGCAAAGAGAGAGCCGCCTTTCGGTCACCACGAGCTCCCAAAGGACGCTCATCGTTTTGCCATCGTTATGCAAAATCTCTCCGTTAACTGCCTTGGAAAGCCTGATTGATCGAAGTGGCGCTAACAAGACAAGGCTGTGGAAGTAATGCGCATCTTCACTGGAACTTCGCATATGCGAAAACGTTCCCATCCCGGCCCTCCAGCCCCGACTGGAGATCAAGCGATTTTCACCGTGCACGACAGGAGACGAGTCAATGCGAATTGCGCAGGTTGCTCCGTTAACCGAGGCGGTTCCACCGAAGCTTTATGGGGGGACCGAACGCGTTGTGCATTGGCTGACGGAGGAGCTGGTTTCGCTCGGGCATGACGTCACGTTATTCGCCAGCGGAGACTCCCACACTTCGGCGAAGCTCGATGCGACATGGCCAAAGGCCCTGCGTCTCGACGGCTCGATCCGCGATCCAAATGCGCTGCACATGGTGATGCTCGAACGAGTCCGGCGGAAATGCGACAACGAGGAATTCGACTTCCTGCATTTTCATCTCGACTACTATCCGTTCTCGCTGTTCGCTCGCCAGCCGACTCCCTTTCTTACGACGTTGCACGGTCGGCTCGATCTGCCGGAGCATCAGCCGGTGTTCAATACCTTTTCCTCGATCCCGGTGATTTCGATATCGAACGCGCAGCGTCGGCCGGTGCCCCAGGCAAACTGGCTGCGCACCATCCATCATGGCATTCCAGAAAATCTTCTGACCCCGCAGCCGGTGACCCCCAGCTATCTGGCCGTGCTTGGCCGCATAGCGCCGGAGAAGGGAGTGGATAGCGCCATCCAGATCGCTGTTCGATGTGGCATCCCGCTCAAGATCGCCGCAAAGGTCGACCGCGCCGATCAGGATTATTATGACGAAGTCATTCGGCCGCTGATCGATCATCCGCTTGTCGAGTACATCGGTGAAATCGGCGATCACGAGAAGCCCAGTTTTCTCAGTGGTGCGCTCGGACTTCTGCTGCCGATCAATTGGCCCGAGCCGTTCGGGCTTGTCATGATTGAGGCAATGGCCTGCGGAACGCCGGTGATCGCGTTTAATCGCGGGTCAGTTCCGGAAATCATCGACGAGGGCGTCACGGGCTTTGTCGTGGAGGACGAGCTCAGCGCGGTCGCTACGGTCGATCGGCTATTGCAGATAGATCGCGCTATGGTCCGCAAGCGGTTTGAAGAGCGGTTCACGGCGCGGCGCATGGCCCTGGATTATCTTGCGGCTTATCGGAAGTTGAGGGACGCGGCAGCGCCGCGAGTGCGGCTGGTCAGCAGCGCGGAGTAATCTCGACGTGGGCGACGACGCGCCGTGCAATAGTCGATCAGCGCGGGCCGGAATTTCATGAAAATCGGCGGGTGCTGCTGCGTAAGAGTCGGTGTTGGTCCCGAAGCTTGGCATGCGCGCGGCCTGATGCGTCACGACGTATATGACTTGGGACGGATTATTGTGGCCCCAGTCATTCCCTCAAGTGCCCATCTCAACGCATAACAAAGGAAAGCCGTTTCGCAGCGGGTGCGCAACGCCAGCTTATGGCGCTGGCGTTCTGGTCAAACGCCCGGTACCCTTGCCCTCAGATGATTGTCTAAAATTAGTTTGAAGTAATCGGGGGTGACGATGGGCTGGCAGGTCTTTTCTGGCATTTCAGGACGCTTCACCCCGGCTCCCAAAAAACCGCTCCTGGCGTTTGCTGCAATTGCGGTGGCTTCTCTTTTGACCGGTTGCGAGAAGCCGCCCCAACAGCAGGCCGCGGGTGCGCCTCCTGTGACTGTTGCGCAGCCGACCAAGCGGACAGTGACGGATTGGGACGAATTTACCGGACGCTTCGACGCCATCGAGCAGGTGCAGATTCGCGCTCGCGTCACCGGCTTCGTGACAAGCGTGGAATTCAAGGACGGCGCCATGGTCAAGACCGGCGACCTCCTCTACGTGATCGATCCCCGGCAATATGAAGCCGTCGCTGAGCAGTCGCGGGGGCAATTGGCCGATGCCAAGGCGAGAGTTGTCCTGGCGGAACGTGAACTTGAACGCGCCCAGCAACTGATCAAGACTCAGGCTGTCGCCGAGACCATTGTTGATCAGCGGCGTCAGCAGCTTGAGTCAGCCCAAGCATCTGTTTTACAGGCGGAAGGCGCGCTGCAACGCGCCGAACTCGATGTGGAGTTTACCAAGGTGAAGGCGCCGATCGACGGCCGTATCAGCCGTCATCTGGTCACCGTCGGTAACCTTGTGCAAGGGAGCGAGAGCGGGGCGACGCTGCTCACCTCGATCGTTTCGCTGAACCCAATCCACGTCTATTTCGACATGGATGAATCGATCTATCTCAAGAACAACAGGCTGTGGTTCGAAGGACGGCGGCCGAGTTCGCGTGATACGGCGAACCCGGTGCAGATCATGCTCTCCGGCGAGACCAAGCCATCGCACGATGGCGCGGTCGATTTCCTCGATAATCGGCTCGATGTAGGCACCGGCACCCTGCGAGGGCGCGCGCTGGTTCCGAACGAGGATCTTTCGATTTTGCCGGGCCAGTTCGCCCGCGTTCGTGTGCTTGGCAGTGCTCCTTATGAAGCGTTGCTGCTGCCGGATACGGCGATTGCGACCGACCAATCGCGCAAGATCGTGTTCACAGTCAAGGACGACAACACGGTGGAGATGAAGCCGGTTGTTCTCGGTCCATTGGATGATGGTCTGAGGGTTATCCGGGAGGGGTTGAAGGCGGATGATAGGGTCGTCGTCGATGGATTGCAGCGTGTGCGGGTCGGGGCGAAAGTCACGCCGCACGCGCCGAATGCCAGCGGCGGGAGTAAGCCATGAATCTCGGCCGCCTCTCTATCAACCAGCCAATTCTGGCGATGGTGTTGTCCATCGTGCTGCTGATCGTCGGCGCGATCGCCTATACGACGCTTCCCGTCGCGGAATATCCGCAGGTCGCGCCGCCGACCGTTGTCATTACGACCCAATATCCCGGCGCCTCGGCGCAAACCGTCTCGGACACGGTCGCGACGCCGATCGAGCAGGAAATCAACGGCGTCGAGGATATGCTGTATCTCTACAGCCAGGCGACCTCCAGTGGCCAGTTGACGATTACTGTCACTTTCAAGTTGGGCACCGATCTCGACAAGGCGCAGGTGCTGGTTCAGAACCGCGTCGCGATTGCGCAGCCGCGGCTTCCGGAAGAGGTGCAGCGCAACGGCGTCGTCACTCGCAAGAACAGTCCGGACCTTCTGATGGTCGTGTTCCTGCTGTCGCCGGACGACACCTATGACCAGCTCTATATCAGCAACTATGCGCTGCGGCAGATCCGCGACCAGTTGCTGCGGCTCGATGGCGTTGGCGACATCACGATCTTCGGTGCGCGCGACTATTCGATGCGGCTATGGCTCGATCCCGACAAGATCGCCACGCTCGGCCTGACCGCGGGAGACGTGGTCACCGCGGTGCGCGCACAGAATCTGCAGATCACTGGCGGCCAGATTGCCGAGCCGCCGATATCGGACCGCGCGTTTGCGCCGAACCTTACCTTCACGGGCCGCCTGAAAGACATCTCCCAGTTCGAGAATATCGTCATCAAGGCCGGCACTGAAGGCCGTACCGTCCGATTGCGCGATGTAGCCCGCATTGAACTCGGTGCGCTGGCCTATACCACCAACAGCTTCTTGCTGAAGAAGCCGGCCATCGGTCTTGCGGTGTCCCAGCGCCCCGGCTCCAACGCGCTCGGAACCGCCAAGGGTGTATCCGACACCATGGCGAAGCTGAAAACAGAATTTCCAAGGGGGCTTGAGTACAACATTGGCTACAACCCGACCGAGTTCATCGCGCAATCCGTCAGCGAGTTGATCAAGACCATCTATGAGGCGATGCTGCTGGTCGTCATCGTCGTGCTGGTGTTCCTGCAGGGCTGGCGTCCGGCAATCATTCCGATTTTGGCGATTCCGGTCTCATTGGTCGGCACTTTCGCGGTCATGGCGGCACTTGGATTTTCGATCAACAACCTGACCCTGTTCGGGCTGGTGTTGGCTGTGGGCATCGTGGTGGACGACGCCATTGTCGTGGTCGAGAACGTCGAGCGGCATCTGGCCGAGGGTAAGACCCGGCGCGATGCCGCGTTGCTCACGATGCAAGAGGTCGGCGGCGCGCTGGTCTCGATTGCGCTGGTGCTGTGCGCGGTGTTTGTCCCGACCGCATTTCTTGGCGGCATCTCCGGTCAGTTCTTCCAGCAATTCGCCATCACCATCGCGGTGGCGACCGCGATTTCCTGCTTCTGCTCGCTGACACTGTCACCGGCGCTGGCCTCGCTCATCCTGCAGCCGCATCATGACAAAAAGCCTCCGGCGAGCTGGAATTTCATCGCGCGCGGCTGGGAGGCGGCGACCGGCGCCTTCAACCGGACATTCGACCGGCTGTCCCATGGCTACGGCAACGCTGCGAATTTTGTGATCAGGCACTCGGCGCTTATGCTGCTTCTCTACGCGGTGCTGATCGGCTCAGCCGGCTGGCTGCTTTACACCACGCCGCAGGGGTTCATTCCAGCGCAGGATCGTGGCTATGTCATCGTTGTGGTGCAATTGCCGGGAGCTTCGTCGCTGAGCCGCACCACGGAAATCGTCCGCGAGATCGAACGTATCGCGCTCGATGTTCCCGGCGTCGTCCGCGTGCCGTCCTTCGCCGGCTTTAACGGTGCGACGCGGACGCTGGCCAGCAATGCTGCTGCGTTGTTTCCGGTGTTTGAGGATGCGGAGAAGCGCGCCAAGAAGGGGATCACATCCACGGTCATCACGGCCGAACTGCGCAAGCGGCTTTCCAGCATTGAAGGCGCGATCGTGATTGTCGTTCCGCCCCCCGCTGTGCCCGGTATCGGTACTGGCGGCGGCTTTGCCATGCGCGTGCTGGATACTCAGGGCAGGGGCGCTGATCTGCTGGCGGCTGCGACCGATGAATTGGTCAACGCAGCCCGCAGGGCGCCCGGGCTGACGGCGGTGTTCTCTCCTTTCAGCGCAAACACGCCGCAGGTTTTCGTCGATATCGATCGTCAGAAGGCACAGATGCTTAGCGTGCCCGTTCAGAACGTGACCGATGCGATCGAGACCTATTTCGGCTCATCCTATGTCAACGACTTCAATATCCTCGGTCGTACCTATCATGTGACAGCCCAGGCGGACTTGCCGTTCCGCAAGGAGACCACCGATCTGGCGCGGCTGCGCACGCGCAACACGGCTGGCGACATGGTGCTGCTCGGAAGTGTCATTAGCTTCCGCGATGTGTCCGGACCTGATCGCGTGGCCCGCTACAATCTCTATCCGGCGTCGGAAGTGCAGGGCGATACATTGCCGGGTACAAGTTCTGCGACCGCGATCAACACGATGCGACAACTTGCGGAGCAGACCTTGCCGAGCGGCTTCTCGTTCGAATGGACTGACCTGTCCTATCAGCAGGTGACAGGCGGTAGTTCCGGTCTTTATGTGTTTCCGATCTGCGTGCTGTTCGTGTTTTTGGTGCTGGCCGCGCAGTATGGCAGCTGGACGCTTCCCTTTGCGGTGATCCTGATCGTGCCGATGTGCCTGTTGGCGGCGACTGTCGGCGTGCGCATCATGGGGCAGGACATCAACATTCTTACGCAGATCGGGTTCGTCGTTCTGGTTGGGTTGGCCGCGAAAAACGCGATCCTGATCGTGGAATTCGCCCGCGACATCGAGCATGAAGGACGCGACCAACTCGACGCCGTGATCGAGGCGTGTCGCCTGCGGCTTCGACCGATCCTGATGACGTCCTTCGCCTTTATTCTCGGTGTGTTGCCACTGGTGCTTTCGTCCGGCTCAGGTTCGGAAATGCGGCAAGCGGTGGGTGTCGCTGTCTTCTTCGGGATGCTTGGCGTCACGGTGTTCGGCCTGATCTTCACGCCGATCTTTTACATCCTTGTGCGCAAACTTTTCCCGGGAAGCGTTGAAGTGCCAGCGCACAAAACCGAATTGCTTGACCCCATTGGAAGCTGACAAAAGCTGCCAGCTAGGCTGGTTGCGCGGTCTGTTCTGCCAGAATACAGCGCGCGACGCGGCCCGCTCCGATCTGTACGTTGGGCGGCAAAGCTTCCAAGCAGCGGGATTGCGCGAAGCTGCAACGCGACGCGAACGAGCAATTCACCGGCGCCTTGTCAAGCGACGGTGGTGTGCCAGGAATGGTTTCCAGTCGCGCGCCGCGTTTGGCGCCATGCACGGTAGATGCGAGAAGTCCACGCGGATAGGGGTGAATCGGCGTTTTCACGATCTGGCTCGTGGTCCCGGTTTCGACAATTTGCCCCGCATACATCACCGCGACGCGATCGCAGATCTCATTTGCGACGCCGATATCGTGGGTGACGAAGATCACCGACATGCCGAACTCTCGCTGAAGTTCGCGCAACAGCAGCAAGATTTGTATCTGCACGGTGGCGTCGAGTGCCGTGGTCGGTTCGTCGGCAAGAAGGATTTTCGGCTTGCAGGCGAGCGCAAGCGCGATCATGGCGCGCTGACGCATGCCGCCGGACATTTCGTGCGGGTAGGCATCGAGCCTGCGCTTGGCGGAGGGGATGCGCACGACCTCGAGCATTTCCAGTGCGCGTGCCATCGCATCGGTGTGGCTCTTGCCTTCGTGGCGCATCACGCTTTCCGCGATCTGTTCGCCGATGGTGTAGACCGGATCGAGCGCCAGCGCGGGCTCCTGAAAGATCATCGAGACGGTCTGGCCGCGGAAGGCCGAGAGTTCATCGTCATTCAGCGCCAGCACGTCGCGTCCCGCGACATGCACGCTACCGGTAATTACCGCGCGGTTCCTTGGCAGCAGCCGCATCAGTGCACGCAGCGTGACGCTCTTGCCGGAGCCGGACTCGCCGAGCAGCCCGACGACTTCCCCCTCACCGAGCGTGAGGTTAATGCCGTTCACCGCGTAGACGGTACGTTCACCGGTGAAGCGGACGTTGAGATCGCGAACCTCGACGAGATTGCTCATGGCAACTCCGGAACCTTGGTGTGGAAATCCGTGGCGCGTTGGAATCCCGCGCCGATGCGAAGGATTGTTGCCTCATCGAACGGCTTCCCAATCAGTTGCAGTCCGATCGGCAGGCCATTGCGCGCGAAACCCGCCGGAATCGCCAGCGACGGCAGGCCGAGATAGTTGATGGGGCGGGTAAAGCGCGTGAGATTCTGGATCACGGCTTCTGCTCCGGGCTTATTGCCGACATCGCTGTCGGCAATGGTCGGAGCTGGAACGGGCGCGACAGGCGCGATCACCGCATCGACACCCTCCGTCGCCGCCAAATGAGCTGTGAGTGCGGGGCCGCGCCAGCGCATCGCTTCAAGATAGGAGATGGCTGGAATTGCGAGGCCGTTTTGCAGACGCATCAAAACCTGCGGGCTGTAATCCTGCGGCCGCTCGATCATCCATGCCTTGTGGAATGCCGCGGCCTCGACCGCGAGAACAAGCTGGCAAGCGGCCGTGAGCTGGCGCTGGTCCGGGAGGTCAACGGCAACGATCCGCGCGCCTTCCCGCTTCAGGATCGCGACGGTCTCATCAAGAACCCGCGCCACTTCCGGATCGAGGTCGTCGACATAGAACGTCTTCGGGACACCGATCGTCATCCCCGCCAGCGGCATGCCAAGCGCAGCCATGTAGTTCGAGACATTGCCACCGATTGCGGTGGGATCGTCAGCATCTGCGCCTGCCATCAGGCTGAGCAGCAGTGCGCAATCCTCCGCACTTCGGGCGAGGGGACCGACGGTGTCGAGCGACTGCGACTGCGACAGCGGCATTGCGCCGGCGCGGCTGACGCGGCCGACCGTCGTCTTCAACCCAGTGACGCCGCAGAAATGGGCCGGCATCCGGATTGAGCCACCGGTATCTGAGCCCAGAGCTGCAAACGTCAGACGCGCGGCTACGGCTGCTCCTGACCCGGAGGACGAACCGCCCGTGATATGATCGAAAGCCCACGGATTGTGGACCGCGCCGTAGTGCGTGTTGTGACCGGTAGGGCCGTAAGCGAATTCTGCCATGTGCAACGAGCCGATACGAACGGTGCCGGCGTCTTTCAGGCGTTGCAAGGCAGTCGACGTGGTGGTCGCAATCCAGTCGCGGCGGATGATCGAACCGCAGGTCACGACCTTTCCGGCTTCGTAATACATGTCCTTGTGTGCGAGTGGAACGCCGTGCAGCGGTCCCGGCGATTTACCGGCGGTGAGCGTGGCGTCGGCGGCGTCGGCCGCCTTCAGCGCACCATCGGCTTCGATCGCCATAAACGCGTTGAGGCCGGGCTCCCACTGCTTGATCCGGTTCAGGCACGACTGGGTCGCTTCGCGGGACGAGATGCGCTTCTCCGCAATCGCCTTCGCGACGCCAGTCAGCGACATCAGCGCCGGTTCCGTGGAAGTCATCGGTCCTTGGTCGCTCATTTGCCGCCCTTGCCGAGTTGAACAGCGACAAATGTCGCAGGCTCAAGATCGAACGGCAGCTTGCCTGCTATCGGCGCAAAGCCATCGAATGCAGGCCCGATGGAATTGGCGATGCGTGTTGCGACGTCATCGGTGACCGGCACGCCGGCAACGCGTGCCATCGCTTCGATCTCGTTAGCTGTCGGTCTTGCGGTCATAAAATTACATCCCTGCCTGCGGCGCGCGGCTGTGACCCGAGCCTGGAATGGACATGTAGCAGGCCACTTGATGTCCCATCTTATCGATGTCCGTCAGCTTCGGTCCGGTTTCCGAACATAGCGGCTCTGCAAACGGACAACGGGTGTGAAACCGGCAGCCGGACGGCGGATCAATCGGGTTGGGCGGATCGCCCGTGATAGGAGGCGTTTCGGTGCGCTTGTCAGGATCGGAGGAGGGCATCGCCGCCAGCAGCGCGCGCGTATAGGGATGCGCGGGCGCATCCCATACCTCGTCAACCGGGCCAAGTTCGACGACCTCGCCGAGATACATCACCAGCACGCGGTCGGAGATGTAACGCACCACATTCAGGTCATGGCTGATGAAAAGATATGTCAGTCCAAATTCGCGCTTGAGATCAACCAGCAGATTGAGCACCTGCGCCTCGACTGACTTGTCGAGCGCAGAGACGGCCTCGTCCAGAATGACGAGGCGCGGCGAGAGCGCGAGGGCGCGCGCGATATTGACCCGCTGACGCTGCCCGCCGGATATCTCGTGGGGATAGCGATTGGCGAAGATTTCGGGACGCAATCCGACCTTGCCGAGTAATTCCTGCGCGAGCGAGCGCGCGGCGGCATCGTCCATCCCGTGAACCTTGGGACCGAATGCAATCGACTCCTCGATGGTCAGCCGGGGATTGAGCGAGGCATAGCTATCCTGGAACACCATCTGCATGGCGCGACGCAACTCGCGCAGCGACAGGGCGCGTCCAACCAGCATGCCGTCATAGACGAACTCACCCGCGTCGCGCCTCATCAGATGCATCAGCAGCCGCGCGGTGGTCGACTTACCGCAGCCGGATTCACCGACGATTCCAACCGTCTCGCCCTTGGCGATGGAGAACGTCACATTATCGACGGCACGCACCGTCTTGCTCTTGCTGAACAGGCCCCCGCGCACGGGAAAATGCTTGGTTAATCCCGTGACCTGCAGCAGAGGCTGAGCAACGCCCCCGCGATCTTCGATCGGATCGAGCATATCGATCGGTTGAGCTGTTTCGGTCATGGCATCAATTCCGGATATCCATCGCGCTGCGCATTCCGTCGCTCAGCAGATTGAAGCAGATCGAGACCGCGAAGATCATCACGCCCGGAAGCGCCGCCACCCATGGGTTCACATAGATCGCGGTCCGCAAGGTGTTGAGCATCAATCCCCATTCCGGCTCCGGCGGTTTGGTGCCGAGGCCGAGGAACGACAGGCCTGCCGCAAGGATCATCGAGACCGAGATCAAACCAGTTGCGTAGACGAAGATCGATCCCAGCACGTTGCCCAGCATGTGCACACGCATGATCGTGAAAGCGTCGGCGCCGGAGGCTCGTGCTGCTTCGACGAAGTCCATGTTTCGCACACCGGTGGTCACGCTCTCGGCGACGCGCGTGATCTGCGGAACGAACACAATTGTCAGCGAGACGATGGAGTTGACGATACCCGCACCCAGCGCGCCGGAAATCGCAATGGCCAGCAGAACCGAGGGAAACGCATAAAACACGTCAACGGTGCGCATGATCGCAGTGTTGATCTTGCCGCCGACATATCCGGCAACGAGACCGAGCGATGTGCCGATAATGAACGCGAAGATCACCGGCAGGATGCCGATCAGCAGCGACAGGCGGCCGCCATAGATCAGACGCGACAGCATATCGCGGCCAAGTTCGTCGGTTCCGAGCGGATAGCCCGGCGTGCCGATGACGCGAAGGCGGCGGATCATCGAGCCCTGATAGGGATCGGCAAGGCCAAGCCACGGCGCCACGATGGCCGACAGGAATATCAGTACCAGAACGAAAGCGCATACCATGCTGACCTTGTCGCGTACGATGCGTCGGCCAACCGTCGCCCAATAGCCACGCGCCTTGCTGGCTGGCGCTGCCTGAAGAGCTGCATCTGTCATTGTGCTCATCGGTCTAGCTCCGCTTGATACGCGGATCGATCGAAGCCTGCGCGATATCGACCATCAGATTCAGGAACACGAAGAACAGCGCGAGCACGAGGATCGTGCCTTGCAGCAACGGCAGATCGCGCTGAAAGATCGCGGAGTTGAGCAGCAGGCCCGAACCGGGCCACGAGAACACCGTTTCGATCAGGATCGATCCGCCGAGCATGTAACCCAGCTGCAGGCCCATGACCGCCAGCGCGGTTGGAGCAGCGTTCTTGATGACATGACGGAAAACGCGCGTCTCGCGCAGGCCCTTGGCGCGCAACGCCTCGACGAAATCCTGCGACAAGATATCGCCGGTCAGGGCGCGGACGGTACGCGTAACGATGCCCATCGGAATGACGGACGTGGTGATCGCAGGCAGGACGAGATAACGGACGTGCTCCCAGTCCCAGGCCCACGAGCCGGAGCCGCCCGGTCCCGCGCCGACGGCCGGCAGCCAGTTGAGCTGAACAGAGAAAACGATGACAAGCACCATGCCGAGCCAGTAATGCGGCACGGAGACGCCAGCGATGGCGATGGATGTCGCGACCTTGTCGATCCACGTGTTGCGGAAGTAGCCGGCGATCAATCCGAAGAACAATCCGAGGGTAAATCCGATCATCGCTGCCGCAATGGCAAGCATCACGGTGTTGCCGACGGCGCGCAGGACTTCAGAGAGGACCGGCCGCCCCGTGGCGATCGAGGTACCGAGATCGCCATTGACCGCTTTCCACAACCAGAGTCCGAACTGGACGGGCAGGGGACGGTCGAACCCATAGGCGATGCGCAACTGGTTCGCGAGTTCCTGCGACGCATCGGCGGGCAGGATTGCGACCAGCGGATCGCCGGGTGTGATGTGAACCAGCAGGAAGCAAACCAGCGCGACGCTGATCACAACGGGAACGACATAAACGATGCGTCTGGCAACGTAAGCAAACACAGATCACCTTCGGTCGGTGAATGATACCGGCATCGCCGCCTCTCTTAAGAAGAAGCAGGCGATGATGCCGTTATGGTTAGGCAGTCCAGAACACGTCACGATTTGACGCGAGGAAGCGGGCCGCAGTTCGTTACTGGATCGACACTGGCGAGAAGTCGACGAACCAGCTCTTCGGCTGCACGAGACCCTTGACCCTCGGACTCAAGGCACGAGGCCCCACATCGTGTGCGACATAAAGAAACGCCGCATCGTCCACCGACGCTGCGTGCAGTTCGGCGAGCGCCGCATCGCGTTCCGTCGGATCGAAGGTCTGGCGCGCCTTCTTCACCAGTTCATCGAACTTCGGATTGTTGATGAAGCCCCAGTTGTTGGAAACCGGAGGCGCCATCTGCGACTGCAGGAAGCGCACCATGGCAAAGAACGGGTCCATCGCAGCGTAAGTCACGTTGGTTGCGTTGGCGCCGTTGGCGCTCGGATCCTTGGCGCCGCGGCGCCAGTTGGTGAACAGCGTATTCCATTCAATGACATCGAGCTGAACGTCGAAGTAGCATTCAGCGAGCGCCTGCTGAAGATACTCGTTCATCGGCAGCGGCAGCATCTGGCCAGAACCCGACGCTGACGTTTGCGTTTTCACTGTCAGCTTCCTGTTCGGTCCGTAACCGGCTTCTTGCATCAGCTTCTGCGCAGCAGCCTTGTCGTACTTGATCTCGAAGGTCGGTTTGCCGCGCCACGGATGTCCGGGTTCGAATGTGCCGGTGGCGGGCACCATCAGACCCGCGAGCAGGCCGTCCTTTAGCCCTTCGCGATCGATGCAGAGATTAGCGGCCTTGCGGACGCGGATGTCGTTCCAGGGCGAACCCTCGATGCGCGAGAACTGCCATGGCCACACGTGCGGCTGCTCGTTCTTGGAGATGGTGAATCCGCGCTGGGTCAATTCCTTGACGGCGTCCGGTGCCGGCGCCTCGATCCAGTCCACCTGGCCCGACAGCAACGCAGCGGTGCGCGCGTTCGCCTCGGGCATTGGCAACAGAACCATCTTGTCGGTCTTGGGAACGCGTGCTTTGTCCCAGTAGTTTTCGTTCTTCGCGAGTTCGAGACGTTCACGCGGCGTGAATTTCGTCATCTTCCAGGGGCCAGTGCCGGACGCATCGCGTGCGAACGCGGCCCATGCAGCCTGCGACTTCGCCTTGGCGTCGACGCCTTCCGCAGTGTCATAGAATTTCTGCCATTTCGTCGGGCTCGCCATGAACAGATTGGTGAGATTGATCGGCAGGAAGCTGTCCGGCTCCTTTGTGGTGAATTCGATAGTCATGTCATCGATCTTGCGTGCCGAAGCCAATGTTGGCATGCGCGATGCGGTCACGCCGACCTGACTGGCGTCGTATTGCGGCGCGTCAGGCTTCAGAACTTTTTCGACATTCCAGACAACGGCGTCTGCATTGAACGGCGAGCCGTCGTGGAATGTGACGCCGGGACGAAGCTTGAATGTCCATTTGGTCTTGTCGCTTGCATCCACCGCCCATTCCGTCGCAAGGCCCGGGATCACCACGCTCGCCTTGGTCGCTGATGTGAGATCCCACATCGTCAGACCGTCATACATCGTCAGGCCCGTAAATCGGTTGCCTTCAAATCCCTGATCGGGTTGTCCCAGTGTGCGCGGAATGTCCGCTGCGGTCATACCGATGCGCAAAACGGTTTCTGCGCTCGCAGAATGCGGCAGCGAAACCGCGGATGCCATGGCGAGCATCAGCATCGCCGCCGTCGTGCGGCATTTTACATGTCTGTCGTTACGCATAGTGATGAGTCCCTTTCGACGTCGATGGCTAAATCTTATGCAACGCCTATGCCAAGGGGACTTCAGTCCCACGCATGCTTTGGTCAGATCATCGGATGTCGGCAGGTATGCAGGCTCGCACCGGATGGTCGTGGCCGGGATCGGAAAAGGCCAATATTCCTAGGCGATCAATCAGTCTTCGGCCGTGGTGTCGCGCTATCCGGAGGAGCTCAAACAGCTCGTATCTTGTATACAAGAGAGGCAAAGTTCAAGCCAATCTGCACGCTTTTGAGG
Organism: Afipia sp.; assembly: GCA_051653085.1. Taxonomy (GTDB): domain Bacteria; phylum Pseudomonadota; class Alphaproteobacteria; order Rhizobiales; family Xanthobacteraceae; genus Afipia. The sequence goes on from JBOFVL010000036.1 coordinate 182,596, forward strand.
CAATCGTACTGCTGCTCTCATCCGGTGGCGTGAACTGCGAGAAGCAAGATATGCGCGACGGGGTGCGTTGAGCATCGCGGAACACATTACTTTGTATGCAAACGATAGCGGCGAAGATTAAAATCCCGAAAATTCGTCAGACGCGTTTGCTGCGCGACAAAAGCCCCGCATTCTCAAAGTGAAAACCAAGTCTGGCATCAGGCTTGCAAGTTCAACTCCAACCCTTCTTCCCATATCCACATGGAGTTGCGTTCATGAGTTTTCGAAAATCGATCGCGTTTGCGGCGCTCGCCGTTGCCATCGGCGCCGCCTTACCTGCGAAAGCGGAAAGCGTGGTGCGATATGGCATCTCGATGGCGGATATTCCGCTGACGACAGGTCAGCCGGATCGCGGTGCCGGTGCTTATCAATTCACCGGCTACACGATTTATGACCCGCTGGTCGCGTGGGAGATGGATGTCGCAGATCGGCCAGGCAAACTCGTGCCGGGACTTGCAACCGAATGGAAGGTCGATCCTGCGGACAAGACGAAATGGCGCTTCACGCTACGTAAGGGCGTCAAGTTTCACGATGGAAGCGATTTCAATGCCGACGCGGTCATCTGGAATCTCGACAAGGTTCTGAACGACAAGGCGCCGCAGTTCGACAAGCGGCAAAGTGCGCAGGTGAAGACGCGCCTTCCATCGGTGGCGAGCTACGCAAAGATCGATGACTCCACTGTCGAGATCACGACCAAGGCCGTGGACTCGTTCTTCCCGTATCAGATGCTGTGGTTTCTCGTCTCAAGCCCCGCGCAATATGAAAAGCTCGGCAAGGATTGGGACAAGTTTGCAAGCGACCCGTCGGGTACCGGTCCGTTTAAGCTGACCAAACTGGTTCCGCGCGAACTCGCTGAGCTGACGAAGAACGCCGACTATTGGGACAAGAAGCGCATTCCAAAAGTCGACAAGCTCGTTCTCGTGCCAATGCCTGAGGCCTTGACGCGCACCAACGCGTTGCTGGCCGGGCAGGTCGATCTGATCGAGACACCCGCGCCGGACGCCGTGCCGCAGTTGAAGTCGGCGGGCATGAAGATCGTCGATAACGTCACGCCCCACGTCTGGAATTATCACCTCAGCGTGCTCCCCGGTTCGCCGTGGACCGATATCCGTCTGCGCAAGGCGCTCAATCTTGCCATCGATCGCGAAGCCGTCGTGGGCCTGATGAACGGTCTCGCAAAGCCTGCCAAGGGTCAAGTCGATCCGTCGAGCCCATGGTTTGGCAAACCCACGTTCGAACTCAAGTACGATCTTGCCGAAGCCAAGAGGCTGGTGAAGGAAGCTGGCTACTCGCCCGAGAAACCATTGAAGGCAAAGTTCATCATCGCGAATGGCGGCACCGGCCAGATGCTGTCCTTGCCTATGAACGAATTTCTGCAGCAAAGCTTCAAGGAGATCGGTATCGACGTTGAATTCAAGGTCGTTGAGCTCGAAGTGCTGTACACCGCATGGCGGAAGGGCGCGGCTGACGAAAGCATGGCCGGCATCACCGCCAACAATATCGCTTATGTGACATCGGACCCGCTCTACGCCATCGTGCGCTTCTTCCATTCAGGGCAGATCGCGCCGGTCGGCGTGAACTGGGGCGGATACAAAAATCCGAAGGTCGATGCGCTGATCGACGAAGCCAAGCAGAGTTTCGATACCGCCAAGCAGGACGAACTCCTGGCGCAGGCACACGCGATGATCGTTGATGATGCTGTGCTGGTCTGGGTGGTGCACGACACCAACCCGCATGCACTTTCGCCGAAGGTCAAGAAGTTCGTGCAGGCGCAGCACTGGTTTCAGGATCTGACGACGATCGGTCTGGATTGATCGATATCTAGATGTCTCGAAACTGCTTCGGGCGCGGTCACACCGCGCCCGAAGTGTTTTAGTGACAAGGTTCCGACGTGTGCCTTTGGAGCCGATCTCATCATGATTTTGTGATCTTGCTTATGCAACCAATGAGGCCGTCATAGGTAGAGATGGGCAGCACTTTGATCCTCATTTCAGCTTCCTGCGAGGAAAATTGCCGTCTTTCATTGAAAATTACGCTCTTATAGGCGATTGCTTGACCTCTGCGCTTGTGAGCCGCGATGGTTCAATCGACTGGCTCTGCTGGCCTTCCTTCGATTCAGATGCATGCTTCGCGGCGCTGCTCGGCACGCGTGAGCACGGTCGCTGGCAGATCGCGCCCAAAGCCACCGTTAAAAACGTTACCCGTACCTATCGGCGCGACACCCTCATTCTCGAAACGCGGTTCGAATGCGACGGCGGAGCCATCACTTTGATCGACTTCATGCCGCCGCGCGGCAAGGCGTCGGATGTCGTTCGGCTGGTACGCGGTGATGCCGGCATTGTCAGAGTGGAAATGGAGCTGATTGTGCGCTTCGGCTCCGGTGCGAACATCCCCTGGGTCAGGCGCCTGGAAGACCAGACGCTGCTGTTCATTGCCGGACCAGACATGGCTGTTCTGAGAACTCCGGTGGAGTTGCAGGGCAAGGGCATGACGACTTGTTCCTGCTTCGATGTCAGCGCAGGAGAAACCATTCCCTTCGTGTTTACCTACGATGCCTCGCATCTGCCGGTCCCGAAGCCGATCGATCATATGCAGGCTTTGGCTGACACCGAAACTTTCTGGACCGAATGGTCGAGCCAGGGGACCTACAAGGGCAAGCACCGCGATCTCGTGCAGCGTTCGCTGGTCACCTTGAAAGCGCTGACTTACGCGCCGACCGGCGGCATCGTCGCGGCGCCGACAACATCGTTGCCGGAGAAGCTCGGCGGTGCCCGCAACTGGGATTACCGCTACTGCTGGCTGCGCGATGCGACATTTACGCTGCTCGCCCTGATGAACGGCGGCTATCAGGCGGAGGCGGCTGCCTGGCACAACTGGCTGCTGAGATCGGTGGCAGGTTCGCCGGCCGACATGCAGATCATGTACAGTATCACCGGCCAGCGGCGGCTTCTGGAATGGCAGGCGGATTGGTTGCCCGGCTACGGCGACTCGAAACCCGTGCGTTTCGGAAACGCCGCGCACGCGCAGTTGCAGCTCGATGTGTATGGCGAACTGATGGACACCTTCCATCAATCGCGCATGCTCAATGTTGAACTGGATGGCGGTACGTGGGCCCTGGAAGTCCGATTTCTGGATCATCTCGCGGAGATATGGAATCTGCCCGACAGCGGAATTTGGGAGCGTCGCGGTCCCGGGCGGCACTATGTTTTCTCCAAGGTGATGTGCTGGGTGGCGTTCGACCGCGCCGTGAAGAGCGCGGAGTATTTCGGCCTCAAAGGACCGCTCGACGGTTGGCGTATCCTGCGTGATCGCATTCACGCCGACATCTGCGCCAACGGCTTCGAGCGTGACAGCAACAGCTTCGTCGAATCCTACGGCTCGCATGCACTTGACGCCAGTCTTCTTCTCATTCCCGCCGTCGGATTTCTTCCTCCAGACGATCCACGCGTCATTGGGACGATTGCTGCGATAGAAAAGCACCTGATGCGGGATGGCTTTGTGCTGCGTCATGATCCCCGCGAAACGCCGCCGGATGAGGTCGAGCCGATCGAGGGCGCCTTCCTTGCGTGCACGTTGTGGCTGGCGGATGTCTATGTCTTGGCTGGCCGGATGGATGAGGCGAGGGAGCTCTTCAGGCGGGTAGCAGCGGTGGCAAACGATGTAGGGTTACTTGCGGAAGAGTACGACCCGGTAGCCAGGCGACAGATGGGAAATTTCCCGCAGGCGCTGACTCATATCGCCATTATCAATACGGCGCATAACATTTACGAAGCATTGCATCCTGCAAAGAAGCCCGTCGTGCAGCGGGCGGCTGAATGACGTTCACGCTTCACCGTTCGACTTCAGGATTGTCGCCACAGCCTTGGCAAACCCATCGTCATCGTTAGACGCAGTGACGTGAGTCGCTTGTGCTTTGGCCGCATCGGAAGCGTTGCCCATTGCAAACGACATCCCGGCTGCACGAAACATTGGCAGGTCGTTCGACATATCGCCGATGGTCGCAATGGCCTGCGGCGGAATATCCAGTCGCCGGCTCATCGCTGTGACGAAGCTGCCTTTGTCATAGCCCGGAGGCGTCACGTCGAGATAATAGTCTTGCGACCGCGCCACATGGGCGTCTGTGCCAAGCAAGGCCTGCAGCTCAGTTTCGCATTTCGCCAGTAAAGAAAAATCGGCACTGACGCCGACCACCTTGCAGGCTTCGCCAACATAAGGCTCATCACAGTCGACGATCAGTGGATCCGCCTGAATTGTCCGCTGCTCGTGCGGAACATATCGGCCGTCATTGCGATGGATAACCCAGTGTTGATTGGTGAATATCCAGGCGTCGATGCCGCGGCGGGCGAACAGCGCGAGGCTTTCCGTGACCGCCGTCAGCGGGATGGTGTGCTGCTCGTCCACGGACAGGTCGGGATTGATGATCGAGCTGCCGTTGAAAGGACCCATCGGCAGGGTGATACCCAGTGGCTCGGATAGCATGCGAAGGCCGACCGGCGGGCGGCTGCTGGTGATCGTGAACAGAATGCCTCTGGCACGCAGCTCGCGGACCGCCTCGAGAGTAGCGGGCGTGAGTTTTTTGTCCGGCGTAACCAGTGTGCCGTCTGCATCCGAGATCAGGAGCTTGATTGGCGTCATTAATACGAGGCCTTGATTACGAATCCTGATTAAGAAGATTCGGGCGTCGATGTGACGCCTAGTTGGCGGACAATCTGCGCGACGATTTCGTCCACACTTGCATCGATGTCAACGGTCATGACGCGCTCTGCCGGCAGCGGTTCTTCGATTGTCGCAAACTGGCTGTCGAGGAGGGAAGCCGGCATGAAATGATCCGTTCGAAGTGCGAGCCGCCTTGCGATCAGATCGCGCGATCCTTTCAGATACACGATACGCACATCCTCGCGGCCGTGAGCAAGAATTTCACGATACGCTCGCTTCAGTGCCGAACAGGCGATGACGACCGGCGTGCTGGCTTCGGCTTTGCGGTCAATCGCCTGTGCGATGGCGCGCAGCCAGGGCCAGCGGTCTTCATCGGTCAATGGAATGCCGGAATGCATTTTTGCCACGTTCGATGCTGGATGATATGTATCGGCATCCTCGCAAGCAAATCCCAGCCTTTCTGCAAGCGCTTCAGCGATCGTGGTTTTGCCGGAGCCGGACACGCCCATAACAATGATGGCAGAGATATTATCACGCGCCTGCATGTTGACCGTCGTTCGGCGCGGCTGCTTCATCGATGAGCCAGATCGTTTCTCCGTGTGCCGACTGCGCACGCGTGGCCGGGAGGTCGCCGCCTGCAAGCGCCTGTCCCAAAATATCTTTCTTGTCGCGACCGGAGACAAGAAACAGCATTTCGCGGGTTGAGGCGAGGCAGGGTAACGTCAGGCTGACGCGCGGGACGAATGGTGCGACATTCGCGCGAGGAACGCCGACGACCGACTTGCGGTGCTCGGTCAGTTCGGGAAATCCGGGAAACAGCGACGCTGTATGGCCGTCGGGTCCGATTCCCATCAGCACAATATCGAACAGCGGAGAGCCTTCGTCGAGCTGGGATGGATGGAATGTTCGCAATTGCTGCTCATAGAGCTCTGCCGCTTCATCAGGCGTCATCTTGTTCGCCGGAATCGCATGAACGTTTTCCGGCGGGGCGCAGGCATCGAGAAAGGCTTTGCGCGCCATGCCGATATTGCTCAATGGATTGTCGTATGGGACGAAGCGATCGTCGCTCATGAACCAGTGGACGCGTGGCCATGGAATTTGCTCCCGCCAGGGAGATGTCGCGAGCAATTCGTAGAGCCGCTGCGGAGTTGACCCGCCGGTGAGACAGACGGCCGGCCGCTCCGGATTTGCCGAAATGCGCGCTTTCAGTCGCTGCGCGGCGGTCTCAGCCAAAGCCTGCCGGTCCGGAACGACGATGATCTCGCGCTTCGGCGCCAGCTTGCTCATTCGCCGTCGATCCTGCGCCAGCGGCGGCCATCGCGCTCGATCAGCTCGTCCGCTTCCTGAGGTCCGTCTGTCCCGGCCTTGTACATGGCGAGGCCGTCAGCGCCTGCTTTCTTCCACGCATCGAGAAACGGCTGCACCGCCTGCCATCCCGCCTCAACACTATCCGCGCGCTGAAAGAGAATGTTGTCGCCGATCATGCAGTCGTAGATCAAAGTCTCGTAGCCGGTGCTCGGGGCGATCTTGAAGTAGTCCTTGTATTTGAACTTCATTTCCACGCCATCGACCGTGACGGAAGGGCCGGGGACCTTGGTATTGAATTGCAGCGTGATGCCTTCGGTCGGCTCAACCCCGATCACGAGATAGTTCCGCGACAGACGCTCCACCTCGGTGGCGCGAAACATCGATAGCGGAGCAGCTTTGAACCGGATCGCCACTTCGGTGCGCTTTGCGCTGAGGGATTTTCCGGTGCGCAGATAGAAAGGCACGCCAGCCCAGCGCCAGTTGTCGATGGTGAGCTTCAGCGCGGCATAGGTCTCGACGATGCTATCAGGCGCGACCTTCGCTGTCTTGCGATAGTCGCTGATTTCCTTGTCGCGGACGCGGCCTGCCACGTATTGACCGCGGACGGAATTTTTTAGCGCTTCCTCTTCGGTCTGGATCTGAATGGCGGCCAGAACTTCGCCTTTCTCAGAGCGGACCGAATGGGCGTCGAAGCGTGAGGGCGGCTCCATGGCCACGAGCGCCAGCAATTGGAAGAGATGGTTCGGCACCATGTCACGCAGTGCGCCGGTTGCCTCATAGAAGCTGCCGCGGGTGCCGACATCGATGGTTTCAGAGACCGTGATCTGGACGTGGTCGATATGGTTTCGATTCCAGATCGGTTCGAACATGCCGTTGGCGAAGCGCAGCACCAGGATGTTCTGGACGGTCTCCTTACCGAGATAATGGTCGATCCGATAAAGTTGACGCTCGTTCACGATCTTGAGCAGATCGCGATTCAGTTCCCTAGCGGATCTGAGATCGGTGCCGAACGGCTTCTCGATCACCAGACGCCGCCAACCGTCCGGCTGGTCTGTCAGGAGACCCAGGCGACCCAGTTCTTCGCTGATTGGCCTAAAGGCGCTTGGAGGAACTGCAAGATAAAACAGGTCGTTTTTGATGCCGTCGGTGGTGCGGATCTTGTCGAGATGGGCCTTGAGGCGTTCAAACGAACCGGGCTCGGCCGGATCGGCGTGAATGCTCAGTACGCAGTCGAACAGTTTTTGCGCAATCGCCTTGTCGACTGGACGCGTCGCAAATTGCTGAAGTCCCTTCATGAGGTCTTCATGCAGGGCTTTGCTTGGCATCTCCGTCCGCGTGATGCCGACTACGCAAAACCTCTCTGGGAGCAGGCCGGACTCGGCAAGATTGTAAAGCGCCGGGATCACCAGCCGGTGAGACAGATCGCCCGTGACGCCGAAGATTACGAAGCAGCACGAATCCGGAATGGTCAGCTTGGCGGTTGTCTCGGAACTCATAAGGACGTCTCTCGATTACTTGACCGGCGGCTAAGTGTGACCACCGAAACCATGACGCATGGCGGATAGGATCTTTTCGGCGAAGGTGTGGTCCTTGCGGGAACGGAAGCGGGCGTAGAGCGCCGCGGTGATGACTTCCGCAGGCACGGCCTCATCGATCGCAGCGTTGATGGTCCAGCGGCCTTCGCCAGAGTCCTCGACGAAGCCGGAATAATTCTCAAGTGTTTCGTTCTTCGCCAGCGCGCTTGCCGTCAGATCGAGCAGCCATGAACTCACCACACTGCCGCGCCGCCAGACCTCCGCAATGTCCGCAATGTTGAGATCGAAGCGATGCTCCGGCGGCAGCGCGTCGATGCCGGCGTTCTTGAGGATGTCGAAACCCTCGGCATAGGCCTGCATCAGGCCATACTCGATGCCGTTATGGACCATCTTGACGAAGTGACCCGCGCCGTTTGGCCCGGCGTGGATATAGCCTTGTTCGGCGCGCGGATCGCGGTCTTCGCGTCCGGCGGTGCGGGGGATGTCGCCAAGGCCGGGTGCGAGTGCTTTGAAGATCGGATCGAGGCGTTTCACGATCTCGGTCTCGCCGCCGATCATCATGCAGTAGCCGCGCTCAAGTCCCCAGACACCGCCGCTGGTTCCGACATCGACATAATGGATACCGTGTTCGTTCAGTTTGCGCGCGCGGCGCACATCATCTTGCCAGAAGGTGTTGCCGCCATCGATGATGGTGTCGCCGCTCTGGAGTGTCTTGCCGAGTGTCGCAATAGTGTCTTCCGTGATCTTTCCGGAAGGCAGCATCACCCAAACGACGCGTGGAGCGTCGAGCTTGCGGACGAGATCGTCGAGCGACGTGCTTGCCGTCGCGCCATGACTGGCAAGATCGTTCACGGATTTGGGATTGGTGTCGTAGACGACGATCTTATGCTGGCCCTTTGTCATCAGGCGGCGAACGATGTTACCGCCCATGCGTCCAAGGCCGACGAGTCCGATTTGCATGCGTTTCGTTCCTGTTTCAGCGCGCCGTGACAGCGGCTACTTATTCTGCTCGATCTGCCGCAGCGCGGCAGCCAAAACCTTGTCTGCCGCAAAGCCAAACTTTGTCAAAAGGTCTTTCAGCGGTGCGGACGACCCGAATGTATGCATGCCGATGATCTCGCCGGAAGGGCCTGCGTAACGGTCCCAACCGATTACGGAGGCCTGTTCGACAGTGACGCGGGCTTTGATGTCCGGGGGCAGGACGCTGTCGCGGTAGGTTTTGTCCTGCTTCTCGAACAGGTCCCATGATGGCATGCTGACGACCCGAGCGCCGATTCCTCGTGAATTCAACGCCTCAAAAGCCGATATGCAAAGCTGAACTTCACTACCGGTGCCAATCAGGATGACATCGGGGCGAGCGTTCGGCGCGTCTGCAAGAACATATGCGCCTCGTGCAAGCCCTTCCGCCGAGGCATAGCGGTTTCGGTCAAAGACCGGCAGCGGCTGGCGGCTGAGCACCAGTGCGACCGGTTGGTCCTTTAAACTTATAATGACCTTACATGCCTCGCGCACTTCATTCGCATCCGCTGGACGCAACACTACGAGCCCGGGAACGGCGCGCAATCCGGTGAGTTGCTCGATGGGTTGGTGGGTTGGACCGTCTTCGCCGAGGCCAATGGAGTCGTGCGTGAACACTTGAAAGATCGGCAGCCGCATCAAGGCTGCGAGGCGCAGCGGCGGGCGCATGTAGTCGCTGAAAATCAGAAACGTCGCGCCGAACGCCCGCAGGCAGCACAGGCCCATGCCGTTGACGATCGCGCCCATCGCATGTTCGCGCACGCCGAAATGCATGTTGCGGCCGCCTGGCGTCGATTTTTCCAGGGTACCGGCGCCATCGAACGAAAGTTTGGTCTTGGTGGAGGGTGCCAGATCGGCGGCGCCGCCGACGATCCAGGGTATCCGCTCGGCAAGTGCATTGAGAACTTTGCCTGAGGCTTCCCGTGTTGCGATACCCTTTGCGTCGGCGTCGAAGGTCGGCAGGTTGCGATCCCATCCCTCTGGAAGATCGTGATGGAGACCGCGCTCGATTTCGCCGATCAGATCTGGATAGCGCTTGCGATACTCGGCGAAACCTTTGTCCCACGCGCTGCGTAATGCCGCACCGCGCTTGCCGATGCCGTTTGCGAAACAAGCGTAGACGCTGTCTGGCACCAGGAACTGGGCATCCTCGGGCCAGCCATAGAATTTCTTGGTCTTGCGAACCTCGTCCTCGCCGAGAGGATCGCTGTGAATGGCGGCTGTGTTCTGTTTGTCCGGCGCGCCGTAGCCGATGATGCTGTTGACGATGATGAGAGTCGGGCGGCCCTTGGTATCTTTGAATTCGTCCAGCGCTTCGCGCGCACGCTGCATATTGTTAGCGTCCGGAACATGCACGATATGCCAGCCATATCCGCGAAAGCGTTCGGCGACGTTCTCGCTGAAGGCGAGTTCGGTGTGACCCTCGATCGTGACGGTGTTGCTGTCATAGATCCAGCACAGATTATCGAGGCCGAGATGTCCTGCGAGCGAAGCAGCTTCGCTGGCGACGCCCTCCATCAGGTCGCCGTCGCTGCAGATCACGTAAACATCGAAATCGAACAACGTCAGATCGGGCTTGTTGTAGTGTGCGCCGAGCCATCGCGCCGCGATCGCCATGCCGACGCTGTTGCCGCAGCCTTGCCCGAGAGGACCCGTGGTGGTTTCGACGCCGGTGGTGTGGCCGTATTCCGGATGACCCGGCGTGACGCTATCGATCTGGCGGAAGTTCTTGATGTCGTCGAGGGAGATAGCAGGGCGATTGGTGATCTTGCCGTCTTCCAGCCGCTTCACGCCTGAAAGATGGATCAGCGAATAGAGCAGCAGCGAGGCGTGCCCGGCGGACAGCACGAAGCGGTCGCGGTTCGGCCAGAGCGGATCGGCCGGATCGTAACGCAAGACGTCCTGCCAAAGCGTATAGGCGACCGAAGCGATGCCCATCGGCGTGCCGGCATGACCGGAGTTTGCCTTCTGGACGGCGTCGATCGTCAAGGTGCGAATTGTATTCACACATAGAAGATCGGGGCGGGGGGTCTCGAGAGGGCGATGTGTTTCTTCTAAATCCAAATCCGGACCATCTCGCGTTGGAACAACTGATGCACGGGACAGGGGATAGGTCAGCCGCGGCAGATATGTTCCATAGGATCCGTTCGGATCGCGAGGACGTGATGAGGAGATTCCACGTCGGCGACGCTGTGCCGGCGAAGCGTCGCTAGATCTTTGTCAACGACGTCTTGAGGCGATCGAGCAGCCGGTAGAGCATGATCTGCTCGTCGTGGCTGAACCCGGTCAGCGAAGCAGTGTAGAAGGCCTCGATCGGCTCCAGCATGCCGGCCCATGTTGTCGTGCCCTTGCGGGTCAGTCGAATGCGGCGGTTGCGGCCGTCCTCCTTGTCTTTGACGCGGGCAATCCAGTCGCGTGCTTCGAGCCGGTCGAGGACGGCGGTGAGATTCTGCCGGCTGACGTCGAGAAACTCGATCAGTTCCTTGACGGTCATTCCCTTGTCACGCACGAGCGGTCGCGCAAGTGCGCCCAGCACGGCCCATTGCTGTGTCGTGGAGCCGAACTCGCCCACATAGCGGGCGCCTTGCTTGTGCATCAGGTTCGACGCCTGATAGAGGCGGAAGAATATCCTGTTTGCGACGTCGAATTCGACGACGGACTTTGCTTGTTTGTCGGCCAATGCCATATCTCAACGATTAGAAAGAGTCGTTTTCGCCACGTTAGATCATATCAATGTATTGATGGTTTCAACAGAGGCGTCATAGCCTCAGGTGTCGCCAGTTTTATCATCATCGGCAGCGAGCAGTGCAGGCGGATGGTCGTCGCGGAGCTTCTCGTAAGTCAGGTAATAACGCATCTCGCGCGGATCGAGCGGCTGATGGCAGTGATCGCATGCGACGAGCGGCTCGAAATCCTCACCGCAGTCGCGATGGTGAAGGATCAGTGGTTTTTTATAGCCGAGCCATTTGTCGCCCCAGCGCAGCATTTGGATCAGCGGCAGGTACAAGTCCCGTCCTGCCATCGTGAGCTTGTATTCGTAGCGCTCTGGCACATCCTGATACTTGACCCGTTTCAAAATATCCTGACTCACGAGGCGATTCAGCCTGTCCGTCAGAATGTTCGTCGCGATGCCGAGCCGCTCCTGCATGACATCGAAACGCCGGACACCGAAAAACATTTCGCGCACGACCAGAAAGGTCCAGCGGTCCGCCAGGATTCCAAGCGTGCGGGAGACGGATGACGGGCGTCCTCGCTCAAATGTTTCGACCCCACCGGTCCGCCGGCGTTGCGGCATGGCGGTCGCGTGCGAAACGCCGGCACCCGGCCCGTCGCGATAGGTGACCCTCAGCGCGTCGACCGGCTTTCGGCAAGCCGAGCAGATCGTCTCGGGATGGCATTCGTGTCCGCAGGTCGCGTGGACCAGCCTCAGCGGCGGCGGCTTGTCCCCCGCCAGCCAGTCGTCGCCGAAGCGCAGCATCGCGAGCATGACGAGGTACAAATCGATGCCGCGCTCGCTCAGACGATATTCAAAGCGTGCGCTGTCCGCGAGCGGCACGCGCGACAGGACCTTGGCCTTGACCAGTTGTGTCAGGCGATCGCTGAGCGTGCTGCGCGGCATATGCAGCACGGCCTGCACCTGATCGAAACGCCTTGCGCCGAGATAGACTTCTCTCAGCACAAGGAACGACCATGCGTCTGATAGAATCGTGAGCGTACGATCAACGGAGCAGTTGCGGACCATTGGACGTTCGGCCGTCTGGGGTGACCGCGTTCGGGAGTTAGTCTTGGACGAGGTACGTGCCATGCATCCGTTCTTGATTCGGGAGTTACTAGCGCCGTTCTGCCCATGTTTGCGCGAGTTGATCGATCACGTCGCGATCGACATGAATGGTGCCGGTCTGCTGCCGGCCGAACAGATAACCGATCGCCGCCACAACGACGAGAAGGACACCGCTCGTAAAATCAGGCGACACATGCGCGCCGCTGTCTGGCCGGAAGCTCGGCAGGGCGCCGCCAAACAGATACCAGCATGCGCCGATCGCAGCGAGCAGCAGGACAATGCCGATCGACTTCATGTGTCTGAAGATTCCCGGCGTGACATCCATCGGCATCGGGGCAGGGCGCGGCCGGCGAACCGCCTGTTGGCGCGGAGCGGTTTGCGTGGCTGATCCGGTTGTCGCGCTCGCGGACGCCGTCGCACCGGCGCTGTGTTGAATCTGCGCGCCGTCGCCATATTGCGCCTCGATCTCCTCGGCGAAGCGTTTGAAGAAAAGGCCGGACATCTGTTTGGCTGTAGCGTCGATCAGCCGGCCGCCGAGCTGCGAAAGTTTGCCGCCGACCTGTGCTGACACCTCGTAATGCAGGATGGTGTCATCGCCGTCCTGTTCCAGCCGCACAACGGCGCTTCCCTTGGCGAAGCCGGCGACGCCACCCTGACCTTCGCCTGCGATACGATAGCCGTTCGGCGGATCGAGATCCGACAGCTTGACGGCGCCCTGGAATTTGGCAGTGACGGGACCGACCTTGATCAGCGCTGTTGCCGCCATCTGGGTGTCGGAAGATTTGACCAGTTCCTGGCAGCCGGGAATGCAGGCTTGCAGAACCGCCGGATCGTTAAGAGCTTTCCATACGACTTCGCGGCTTGCCGGAATACGCTGCTGGCCTGTCATATCCATGTTTTGTCTCCTCGAACCGTCGCGCCGCTATCACTCGCGTAGGTTCCGCGTTCCTAACTTTCGCCTTGGATCGAAGCCCCTTGGCTGTCTTGACATGTCCTAACATAGTCTAATAATGCAAGTCACTATGGAAGCCGAAAGAATCTTGAGATCACTGCGTAAACCGGGCGGATCGGGAACCGTTATATGAAGCCGGCGTCGTTCGATTATGTCCGCGCTGAAAGTGCTGCGCACGCCGTACAGGCGCTCGCCGCGGCGGGCGGCGACGGCAAGGTGATCGCCGGCGGTCAAAGCCTGATGCCGATGATGAACTTTCGGCTCGTGAAGCCGTCGGTGCTGGTGGACATCAATCGCATTCCTCGTCTCGATGCCGTGCAAATTCGCGGCGACAAGCTCGTGCTGGGCGCACTCGTCCGTCATCGCATGACGGCGACGGATGCGCTGATCGCTCAGCATACTCCGGTGCTGCATCACGCAATGAAGCACGTCGCGCATCTTACCGTCCGCAACCGCGGCACGTTTTGCGGCAGCGTCTGCCATGCCGATCCGGCGGCGGAGATGCCGATGATGTCGCTGCTGCTCAACGGCATCGTACATATCGTCTCTCCACGCGGCGAACGCACGCTTGCCGCGCAGGACTTCTTTGTCGGCTCGCTGGTGACAGCTCTGGAGCCCGACGAGCTCGTCACCGAGATCGAGCTCGACATGCTGCCCGCCGGTACTGGCTGGGGATTCGAAGAGTTTGCGCGGCGTCACGGCGACTACGCACTTGCCGCGGTGGCGGTGACAATGCGCCGCAAGGACGGCGTGGCATCGGACGTGCGCATCAGCCTCATGGGTGTGGGCGAGATGCCCATGCGGATGCCGCAGGTCGAGGCGATGCTGGAAGGCTGCGAGATCAATGCCAGGTTGATCGATGAAGCCGTTGATGCGCTCCGGGCACAACTAGAGCCGAATTCCGATCTGAATGCGTCAGCGGACTATCGCCGCCATCTGGCCGGTGTGCTTGCGCGCCGCGCTATGACCGATGCCTGGGCGCGGGCAGAGAAGGGCGCGGCATGAGCGAACGCACCGAGATCACCGTTTCCGTCAACGGCCTGTCCTACACGCGGAGTGTTGAGCCGCGCATACTGCTGACGGATTTCCTGCGTCACGAACTTGGGCTGACTGGAACGCATGTCGGTTGCGAGCATGGCGTGTGCGGCGCGTGCACAGTCCTGCTCGATGGGCGCAGCGCGCGTTCCTGTCTGACGCTCGCGGTGCAGGCGGACGGCGCCGACATCGAGACCGTCGAGGGGCTGGGAACGGTCGAGAAGCTCGGCCGGGTTCAGCAGGCCTTCCGGGATCATCACGGGCTTCAGTGCGGCTTCTGCACGCCGGGCTTCATCATGACAATCACCGACATGCTGAGGCACCACAGCCTCGATAACGACGAGGAGATTCGCGAAGCGCTGTCGGGAAATATCTGCCGCTGCACCGGTTATGAGCACATCGTCAACGCGGTGCGCGAACTGGCAAAGGAAAGAGGAGCACTCAAGTGAAACCTCCTTCCGGCTGCGTGGGGCTTTGACATGAGCGGATTCGACGCGTCATCGGTCGAGATGCGGCCCAAGATGGTCGGTCAGCGCATCAAACGCACGGAAGATCCGCGTCTGCTGGCCGGCGTCGGTCGCTATGTGGACGACATCACGCCGCAGGGCACGCTTCATGTCGCGATCAGGCGCAGCGACGAGCCGCACGCGCGCATTCGCGGTATCGATGTCGGGGAAGCCTTTTCCGTGCCCGGTGTGGTGGCGATCTTCGACGCGACCGATCTCGAGGGTGATCTCAAGCCGGCCGTTCCGACGTCGAAGATGAAGAACTACTACGCGACGCCGATCTGGCCGCTGGCGCGCGGCAAGGTGCGTTACGTCGGAGAACCTGTCGTCGTCGTTGTGGCCGAGAGCCGCTATGCTGCTGAGGATGCGCTGGAGCACATCTCGATCGATTACGAGCCGCTGCCGTTTGCGATCCGGCAGACCGACGCGGTCGCCGATGACGCGCCACTTCTTCATGAGGAAGCAGGCACCAATGTCATCATCTCGCGCGAATTCGCGCGCGGCGATGTCGACAAGGCGATCCAGGACGCGCCGGTGACGGTGAAGGGCCTGTTCCGTATGACACGGAAAACGGCGGTTGCAATGGAAAACCGCTCTTATCTCGCCGAGTGGGATAAGCGCCGTCTTGCCTTGACGCTGCATTCGTCGACCAACATTCCCGGCGTGATCCGCGATGTGCTCTCCGGCTGCTTCGATTTGCCCGGCAACCGGATGCGTGTGGTCGCGCCTGATGTTGGCGGCAGCTTCGGCGGCAAGGGATCGCTGTATCACGAGGAGATTCTGGTCTGTGCGCTCGCCCGCAAACTGGGGCGGCCTATCAAATACACGAGCGACCGGCTGGAAGATCTGTCGTCCACCAGTCAGGCTTTCGATGAATTGATGGATGTCGAGCTTGCGGTCGACCGCGATGGCAAGCTGCTTGGGCTGCGCGCCGACGTCATCGGCGATATCGGCGCCTATTCGATCTACCCGTGGACTGGCGCGCTGGAGCCGGTGCAGGTGGTCAGCTTCCTGCCGGGCCCGTATCGGCTTGAGCACTATCGCGGCCGTATCCGCGGCGTTCTCACACCCAAGCCGCCGACCGGTCCCTATCGCGGTGTCGGTCGTCCGTCCTCGACGTTTGCGATGGAACGGCTGATCGATATGGCCGCGCGCAAAATCGGAATGGATCCGGTAGAGATGCGCCGCCGCAATCTGATCACGGCCGAGGAATTTCCTTATCGGACCGCATCCGGCATCATCTGGGACAAGTCCGCGTTTCAGGAGTGTCTGCAGGGTGCCTGCGATCATGTGGATTATCCGGCGCTGGTGCGGGAGCGCGACAAAGCGCGCAGCGAAGGACGATGGGTCGGCATCGGCCTGTCCAGCTACGCTGAACTAACTGGCATCGGCTCGCGCATCTCGGTTGCGCCGGGCATGCCGATCAATACGGGCACCGAGACGTCATCGATCCGCATCGACGCCACCGGTGCGATCACCGCGGCTTTCGGGATTTCCTCGCACGGCCAGGGTCTGGAAACGACGCTTGCTCAGGTGATCGCCGACGAGCTCGGCTGCAAGATGGAAGACGTTGAAGTTCAGCATGGCGACAGCGCGCTGGTGCCGATGAGCACCGGCACCTTCGCGAGCCGGTCTGCGGTGCTCGGCGGCGGTGCTGCGACGATGGCGTCGCGTGTCGTGAAGGCCAAGGTTCTCAAGGCGGCCGCCTATCTGATGAACCAGCCGGTCGAGGAACTGGAAGCATCCGGCGGAATCATCCGTTCACGCAACTCCAACGTCTCGATGACATTCAAGGAAGTTGCAAACGCGGTCTATTCGCAGATGGGCAGCATTCCGCGTGAGCAGCGCGAGGATCTGGCCGCATCCGAGACCTATGATCCCTATCTCGGCACGGCCTGTTCTTCGACGCATCTGGCGATGGTGGAGATCGATCCGGAAACATACGGCGTCACGATCAAGCGTTATGTCGTGGCGGAGGACTGCGGGCGAATCATCAATCCGATGATCGTCGATGGTCAGGTGCAGGGTGCGGTCGCGCAGGGCATAGGAGCCGCGCTTCTGGAGGAGATCGTCTATGACGATCAGGGCCAATTCGTCACCGCCAGCCTTGCAGATTATCTGGTGCCGGTCGCCACTAACGTTCCTCACATCGGCATCGTCCATATCGAAGCGGACCTGCCCAACAATATCGGTGGATTCCGCGGCATGGGAGAGGGCGGTACGATCGGCGCGCCGGCCGCTATCGCGAATGCCGTGTCCGATGCGTTATCGCCGCTCGGGATCGAGGTCGATACGCTTCCTGTCACGCCCGAGCGAATCTTCCGCATGGTCGAAGCGGCACGTGCGAAGAACACGGCCGTATAACACTCCCGGCACTCGGTCTTGACGCGACCGCTATATGCATTCAAGTTTCGCACAGAGGATTCATCTTCTGGAAGTTGACTGCATAAGTATGCGCTAAAGGGCGATCGGTCTGGACGAAATGGTACGGCTAGCACTTGCAACAAAAGAAAAAAGGCCGGCCAAGCCTCTGAACGGATCCACCTCAGTTCGTACAGGCAAGAAGCCGTCCCGGCTGACTGAACGGCGTTGCTCCATTGCGAGCACAGTCGGTATCCTGTCCGACGCCTGGGCCTTTCTAGTCATTCGAGAAGCATTCTTCGGGGCCAAGCGTTTCGAGGAGTTTCGCTCGGGTCTTGAAATATCGCGGGCGACGCTGACAGACCGGCTGCGGCGCCTGACCCGTGAGGACATTCTTCGCGAGGTGAGCTATTCCGATACGTCAAGCCGCGTCGAATACAAGCTAACAAAATCCGGCATCGATCTCTATCCGGCATTCATGTCACTCATGCAGTTTGGGGACCGCTGGCTGACGGACCCGAACGAAGTGCCGCTTCAACTGATCCATGAGAGCTGCAACTGCGTCAGCAAGCCGATTGTTGCCTGTTCCTGTTGTGAGCGGCGTATTGCCGCCCGCGATGTCAGCTATCACGATGGGCCAGGGGCAGGCAGGTTGCGCATCGATGCTTCCAAACGCAGCCGCCGGACCGCTGACGATTTCATGCGCGGCCGCCCGAGTTCGGTGTCGCGCGCCCTTGAAGTGATCGGCGATCGCTGGAGCTTTCTGGTCATCCGCGAGGCATTCTACGGCGCTAGCCGGTTCGATCAGCTACAGGCCGAGCTGAACATTGCATCGAATATTCTGACGGACCGTCTCGCGCGCCTCGTTGAGCGAGGTGTTTTCAAGAGGCGGAAATATCAATCGACGCCGGAGCGCTTCGAGTATTTGCTGACGCCGATGGGAGCGGATCTGCACGGGCCGTTGATCATGATGATGGCCTGGGGTGACCGCTGGCGGGCAGGCGGCGAACTGCCGATGCTTCTGAAGCATGAAACTTGCGGCAAGACTTTCACGCCGACTGTCGTTTGCAATCGGTGTGGCGAGCCGATCCATGCTTACACGATGAAGTACCGGATGCGTTACAATCCCGACAAGTTCGGCGGCCGGAAGAGCGGCCGGGCAGTGCCCGGCCGCGTTTGATGGTTGCCGTTCGTTGATCACTTCTTGACGAGCGGGCACTTGCTTTCGGACAGGGGCCGGAAGGCTTCGTCGCCGGGGATAACCGCGCGAAGCTTGTAGTAATCCCAAGCGTACTTGGATTCCGAAGGCTTCTTCACCTCATATACGTACATGTCGTGGATGAAGCGGCCGTCCTCGCGCACGCGTCCGTTTTTGGCGAAGAAATCGTTCACCGGCATCTCGCGCATTTTCGCCATTACAGTCTTGGCGTCGTCGGTGCCAGCAGCCTTGATTGCATTAAGATAATGCATGGTCGAGGAATAGTCGCCAGCATCGCCCATGTGCGGCATGCGCTTCATCTTCGCAAAGAACTTCTTGGAGAAGGCGCGCGTTTCTTCGTCGCGATCCCAGTAGAACGCGTCCGTGAGAACGAGACCCTGAGCCGCGGCGAGGCCCATGGAGTCCGTATCGGTGATCCAGACGAGAAGGCCGGCGATGGTCTGCTTTCCGCCGTCGGTCAGGCCAAAGTCCTTTGCTGATTTGACAGCGTTGATGAACGTGGTGCCAGATCCGGCGATGGCAACCACTTTCGCCTTTGAAGCCTGGGCCTGTAGCAGGAATGACGAGTGATCGGCGGTATCGATCGGGTAGCGGATCGAGCCGACGACGGTGCCGCCGTTCGCCTTCACGACGTTGGCAGTGTCCCCTTCAAGTGCATGCCCGAATGCGTAGTCGGCCGTGAGGAAGTACCATGAATTCAGGCCTTCCTTGATCAGCGCCTTGCCCGTTCCCTGCGCCAATGCGTAGGTATCATAGGCGTAATGGATGCTGTTCGGCGTGCAGGAATCATTGGTGAGCCGCGACGAGCCCGAACCGTTGACGATGGCGATCTTGTCCTTTTCCTGCGCGACGTTGGTCACGGCGAGCGCGATGGAAGAGTTGATCAGGTTCGCGATCAGGTCGACTTTGCCGACATCGTACCATTCGCGCGCTTTGGCAATCGCCACTTCGTTGCGATTCTGATGATCCGCGACGATGACCTCGATGGGCTTGCCGAGAACCGTGCCGCCGAAATCCTCGACCGCCATTTTCACCGCAGTGATCGAGCCGTCGCCGGATTCATGGGAAAATTGCCCCGACATGTCGGTCATCACGCCGATCTTTACGACATCGTCCGAAATCTTCGTCTGGGCGTAGGCCGGCCCCGCTAGCGCGAGTCCTGCGGCAAACGCCAATGTCATTTTCTTCATTGCTTCCTCTCCCCTTGTTAATGGTCCGATGCTGCGGTCCGTCAGATAGGCTTGCATAACTAGACTAATTTGGTATGACGCTGTCAACAGGCGCGATGAACTTGCTTGCATTGCGCCGCACAACAGATGTGGAGGAGACAGCCGGATGGATGCGACGCATAGTCATGCCGTGCCGGACGCTGACATCGTGTTGCAGGCACGAGGATTGCGGAAGGAATTCCGCGGCTTCGTTGCAGTGGGCGGTGTGGATCTCGACATCCGCCGTGGTGCGATCCACGCGCTGATTGGCCCGAATGGCGCGGGCAAAACGACTGTCTTCAACCTGCTGACGAAATTCCTGAGTCCAACTTCGGGACGCATTCTTTTGGAAGGCGCGGAAGTCACGGCAGAACGACCAGCTGCGCTTGCGCGGCTTGGACTGGTGCGATCCTTCCAGATTTCCGCGGTGTTTCCGCATCTTACCGTGAGCGAAAATGTCGCGATCGCGCTTCAGCGCAGTTTCGTGTCACCGCAGAAATTCTGGCAGGGCCGCTCGCGGTTTGGCGACATGCCTGCGCGCATCGAGTCGCTGCTCGATCAGGTCGACCTTGGTGCGTTTGCGCATTATCGCGCCGGCGATCTTGCCTATGGCCGCAAGCGCGCGCTCGAGCTGGCGACGACGCTGGCAGCCAACCCGAAAGTCATGCTGCTCGATGAGCCGACCCAGGGCCTCGGCCATGAAGATGTTGACCGGGTGACGGCGCTGATCAAGCAGGTGGCAATCGGTCGCACCGTCGTCATGGTGGAGCACAACATGAAAATGGTGGCGCGGATCGCGGACCGGATCAGTGTTCTGCGCCGTGGCGAGATCATTGCGGAGGGCGGCTATGACGAGGTGTCGCGCGACCCGCAGGTGATCGAATCCTATCTCGGCTCCCGGTCGCGTGCAGCGGAGCGCAAACAATGATGCCTGTGACGAGTGACAGCGCAGCAGAAGCGCTCTCGGTAGAAAAGCTCCATGCCTGGTATGGGGAATCCCACATCCTGCACGGCATGTCGTTCTCCCTGCAGTGCGGGGAAGTGGTCGCGCTGCTCGGCCGCAACGGCAGCGGCCGGACCACAACGCTGCGCGCGATCATGGGATTGATCGACAAGCGCGAGGGCACGATCCGTGTCGGCGGAAAGGATATCATCCATCTGGCGCCGCATCTGGTTGCACGCCTCGGTGTCGGATACTGCCCGGAAGAGCGGGGTATCTTTGCGTCGCTCTCGTGCGAGGAAAATCTCCTGCTACCGCCGAAGCAATCGAGCGGCGGTATGCCGCTCGAGGAAATTTATACGCTGCTGCCCAATCTGGCCGAGCGGCGTCAGACTCCCGGCACGCGGCTGTCAGGAGGCGAACAGCAGATGCTTGCGATTGCACGTATCCTCCGGACCGGTGCGAAGCTTCTGTTACTCGATGAGATTTCCGAGGGGCTTGCGCCGGTGATCGTCGATCGGCTGTTCGATCTTATCACCGAGCTGAAGTCGCGGGGCTACACCATCCTGCTCGTAGAGCAAAACAAGTACTTCGCCGAACCGCTCGCCGACAGGTTTCTGGTGGTCGAGCACGGCGATGTCACGATGCAACTGTCTGCGTCGGAACTTGCGGCGCAAGCTGAACTCGTTGACCGCACGCTGGGCGTTTGAGGGCTGAGATGTTCGATATTCCATTACAGGTGCTGCTCGGACAAATCACCATCGGTCTGGTGAACGGTTGCTTCTATGCGATCCTGAGCCTTGGTCTTGCGCTGATCTTCGGCCTTCTCAATGTCATCAACTTTGCTCACGGCGCGCTCTATATGCTGGGTGCGTTCGGCGTGTATCTCGCCATGCAGAAGCTCGGTGTGAACTACTGGTGGTCGCTGTTGCTGGTGCCCGTCGTTGTCGGTGCATTCGGGGCATTGGTCGAGCGACTGCTGCTGCGTCGCCTCATCGGCCTCGATCATCTTTATGGTCTGCTGTTTACGTTCGGTCTCGCACTTGTTCTCGAGGGAATCTTTCGCGACATCTACGGTTCCGCAGGTCTGCCATATCCCACGCCGCCGGCATTGCGGGGCCTTATCGATCTCGGCTTCATGCGGTTGCCGATTTACCGGGTCTGGATCGTCGGTGCCTCGCTGGTCGTCTGTTTCGCGACGTGGTTCCTGATCGAGCGCACACGTCTGGGCTCTTATCTACGCGCCGGCACCGAGAACGCGAAGATGGTGCAGGCGCTTGGCATTAACGTCCCGCTGATGGTGACGTTCGTCTACGCGCTTGGTGCCGGGCTCGCAGCCTTCGCTGGTGTGCTTGCGGCGCCGATCTATCAGGTTCAGCCGCTGATGGGTTCGAACATTCTGATTGTAACGTTCGCGGTCGTCGTGATCGGCGGGCTGGGGTCGACCGCGGGCGCCATTGCCACCGGGCTGGCTCTCGGCGTCATCGAAGGACTTTCGAAAGTGTTCTATCCCGAGGTGTCCTCGACCATCGTTTTCATTGTCATGGCGATTGTCCTTCTGGTCCGCCCTGCCGGTTTGTTTGGACGTGAAGCATGAGCGGGGCCATGAAGACATCCACAGTTCTTTTGATCGTGCTTGCTGTCGTCGGCATTCTGGCGCCACTGACGGGACTCTATCCGCAGTTCCTGATGAAGTGCGTTGCGCTGGCGCTGTTCGCCGTCGCGTTCAATTTCTTCACCGGCTATGTCGGGCTGCTCTCGATCGGGCACGCCGCGTTCTTCGGCATGGGTGCCTATGCGGCCGGCTATGCAACGAAGGCGTGGGGATTTACTCCGGAGCTTGCGCTGGCTGGCAGCCTTTTAGTGGGCGTTGCGTTGGGAGTCGTGATGGGCGGGATGGCCATCCGCCGTCAGGGCATTTACTTCGCGATGATTACGCTGGCGCTGGCGCAGATGGTCTACTTCGTCTGCGTGCAGGCGCCGTTCACTGGCGCAGAGGACGGTCTGCAGCGCATTCCGCGCCGTTCGCTGTTCGGGCTGATCGATCTGTCCAGCGACCTGACGATGTATGCTTTTGTCCTGATTGTCTTGATCGCAGCAGTCTGGGGCTTTCAGCGGATTATGGAGGCGCCGTTCGGTCAGGTGCTGCTCGCCATTCGCGACAACGAACCGCGCGCGATTTCGCTCGGATACGACGTTCAGAAGTACAAGCTATCCGCGTTCACGATGTCTGCGGCGATCGCCGGTCTCGCGGGCGGCGTGAAGGCGCTGACGCTCGGCTTTGCCGGTTTGCCCGATGCCCATTGGACGCAATCCGGCAATGTGATTTTGATGTGCCTGCTCGGCGGACTTGGTACGCCGCTTGGTCCGGTGATCGGTGCCATTCTGGTGGTGGCGCTTGAAAGCCGGTTGTCGGGCCTTGGCGTGGTTCAAATCGGGCCGATTGCGCTCGATTTGTCCAGCAAAGTGCCGATCATCATCGGCTTCGTCTTCATGATTTGCGTTCTGCTGTTCCGTCGCGGCATCGTCGGCGAGATCAGTGCGGCTTTTGCATCTGCAAAAGCCCGCCGGATCCCGGCGGAGCAGGCCGAAAAGAAATCCATGGCGAGTTGACATCGGTCGCGGAAATAAGTCTACTTATGCAAGTGACTATGTCCGATAGGGTTGCCGGCTGAGTGCCGCGTCGTGACGCGCAGCTTGCCCCAAGATTGAACGGAGTTCGGAGTGCTGGGTTTCGTCTTTCAATCCACCAAATCCATTCTGGTTGAGCCTGGCAGTTCGTCGCGCATCGGCGAGCTGGTGAAATCTCTTGGCTGCACATCGGTCCTTCTGGTGAGCGATCCCGGTGTGAAGGGCGCAGGCTTGTTGCAGGCAGGACTGCAGGGGCTGGCACAACAGGGTGTCGCGGTCACCTTGTTCACCGACGTCGTTGCCGATCCGCCCGTCCATGTCATCGACGCAGCGGTCAAGCTGGCCGTGGACGCGAAGGTCGACGGCGTCGTCTCCATCGGCGGCGGCAGTTCGATGGACGTCGCCAAGCTCGTGGCGCTTCTCGCCGTTGGGCAGGAAAAGCTCGACGACATTTATGGCGTCGGCATGGTCAAGGGCCGCCGCCTGCCGTTGGTGCTGGCGCCGACGACGGCAGGGACCGGATCTGAGGTTACGCCAATCTCGATCGTGACGACGGGCGAGGGCGAGAAGAAGGGCGTTGTTTCACCGGTCCTGTTACCGGACTGGGCGGTGCTCGACGCCGAGCTCACTCTCGGACTGCCATCTGCGGTAACGGCGGCCACTGGTATCGACGCGATGGTTCATGCGATCGAAGCCTATACCAGCAAACGCCTGAAGAATCCGCTATCGGACGCCCTCGCGCGCGACGCCTTGCGGCTGCTCGGCGGCAATATTCACGAAGCCTGCCGCAACGGCACCAACCGCGAAGCCCGCCACAACATGCTGCTCGGTTCCATGCTGGCCGGCATGGCGTTCGCGAACGCGCCGGTCGCGGCCGTGCACGCGCTGGCTTATCCAGTCGGCGCGCGCTTTCATGTGCCACACGGATTGTCGAATTCGCTGGTGCTGCCGCAGGTGATCCGTTTCAACGCAAGTTCCGCCGAGCAGCACTATGGCGAACTTGCTTCGATCCTGACGCCCAATGCCAAGGGCAACTCGGCTGATCGCACCAAGGCGCTTGTGGAGATGCTATCGGCGCTTCCGGTAGATCTCGGCCTGCCGACGCGGCTGCGTGATGTCGGCATCGCTGAAAAGGATCTAGGACTCTTGGCTGACGATGCGATGAAGCAGACGCGGCTTCTTATCAACAATCCACGCGAGGTCGTTCGTGACGATGCGTTGGCCATCTACGGGGCCTCGCTATGACGGAGCGGCCCAAGCCGGACAAGCGCAGCACCTACGCGTACTTCCAGATGATGACCACGCGCTGGATGGACAACGACTCGTATCGGCACATGAACAACACGACGTACTATTCGTTCTTCGATACGATCGTGAACCAGTACCTCATCGAAAACGGCGTTCTCGACATTGAGAAGAGCCCTGTGATCGGCCTCGTGGCGGAAACGACGTGTCGCTACTTCAAGTCGATTGGCTTTCCCTCCAAGATCAATGTCGGATTGCGGGTCGGTCATCTCGGTAACAGCAGCATTCGTTACGAGATTGGTCTGTTCAAGGATGATGAGGACGAAGCGTCAGCGCATGGGCATTTCATCCATGTCTATGTCGATCGCGAGAGCGGACGGCCGACTGCGATTCCGGTAAAAATGAAATCTGTGGTTGCGCCGTTGCGCCGCGCCGCGCCGTAATAGCTTCGGATGACTGGCATTCTGCCGGTGCCGCAGGAGAGAGACATTGGCCGATATTGACGTTGCCATTCAGGATAGGGTCGCGGTGGTGACGCTCAACCGGCCGGCGGTGCGCAATGCCATGACGCTTGCTATGTGGCAGGGCACGGCCGAGATATTCACGCGGCTGGGACAGGACTCCGGCGTGCGCGCGATCGTCCTGACGGGAGCGGGCGGAAACTTCAGTGTCGGCGCCGACGTGTCGGAGTTCGCAAAAGTTCGCTCGAATGTTGCGGAGAGCAAGGCTTACGAGATCGCGGTGGATGCGTCCTCTGATGCCATCGCAAATGCACCGAAGCCGGTCATTGCCGTTCTTGAAGGATATTGCCTCGGCGGCGGTTGCCATCTGTCGATGGCTTGTGACTTTCGCTATGCGCACACTGATACGTCGATCGGCATTCCGGCGGCGAAGCTGTCGATCGTGTATGGCGTGCGCAGCACGCAACGTCTGCTGGGGCTGGTCGGTTTGACCAACGCCAAGCGCATTCTTTATTCTGCGGATCGCTTCAGCGCGGGCGACGCGGCGAGTATGGGACTTATCGACCGAGTGTCGAGCGATCCGATGGCCGATGCAAAGGCTTTTGCCGCCAATATTGCCAAGCTCGCGCCGCTCTCGGTGGAGGGCGCAAAGCGGATTTTGACCGGCCTGTCGATGGGGCCGGGCGCGTTGGATGTGGAGGCGGCTGATGCTTTCATCGATCGCGTGTCGGACAGCGAGGATTATGAAGAAGGCCGCCGGGCATTTGCCGAGAAGCGGCCTCCAATGTTCCGCGGGAGGTAAGATACCATGAAAATGCACGTTCTGTCGGGCGGCCGCCTTCGCATGAAGAAGAGCATCTATTTTCCGGATGCCGACCGCAGCGAGATGATCGAACTTCCAGTGTCGTGCATGCTGATGCGGCACGCCCAGGGCAATGTGTTGTTCGATACCGGCTGCCATCCGACGATTGCGGAAAATCCAGAGGGCCGCTGGGGCGGGCTTGCGAAATACATGACGCCGATCATGCCGCCGGGCGAGCATGTTCTGAGCGGTCTCAAGGCCATCGGTCTTGGCCCCGACGACATCGATGTCGTCGTCTGCTCGCATTTCCACACCGATCATTGCGGATGCAACGAGTTTTTCAAGAAGTCGACGATCGTCGTGCATGCGCGCGAGCTGGAAGTGGCCAAAGCGCCGGACGCCTTGAATAGCGGCTATTTCTCCGCCGATTGGGATCATCCGATCCCGATGAAGGTGATCGAGCAGCAGACGGACCTCTTTGGTGACGGCAAGATCACGCTCATTCCGTTGCCCGGCCATACGCCCGGCACTATCGGCGCGCTAGTGAAGCTCGATCGCAGCGGTGAATATCTGCTGACGTCAGATGCTCTGAGCATTCGCGCCAATCTCGACAACGAGATTGTGCCGAAGAACACAAAGGACACCGAGCTGTTCCTGCAGTCGTTTGCCGAAATCCGAAAAATCGAAAAAGCAGGCGCGACGATTATCTGCAGCCATGACAGCGCGCAATGGGATTCCCTGCGCAAGGGAATTGACGCATACGATTGAGAAGCCGCAGCTCTGACTGAATCGCAGAAAAACAAACGTTGAGGACAAGAAAATGGACATGCACTTGAAGGGCAAGGTTGCTCTCGTCACCGGAGCCGGCCGCGATGTCGGACGTGAAATCGCGCTCAGCCTCGCGGCAGAGGGCGCGGCCGTTGCGGTCAATTATAATGGCTCGCGCGATCGTGCCGCAGCCGTCGTCGCCGAGATCGAGAAGGCTGGCGGCAAGGCCAAGGCCTATAAGGCTGACGTTTCCAACTTTGATGAAGTGCAGGCGATGGTCGCCAAGGTTGCTTCGGACTTCGGCGGATTGAACATTGTCGTCAACAATGCCGGCGTGGCGTTGCGTAACCGCTTCGTCGAGACGACACCGGAGGAATGGAAGAAGCAGATCGATATCTGCCTCTATGGCGCGATTCATATCTCCAAGGCGGCAGCACCGCATCTGGAGAAGGCCGGCGACGGTCGGATCATCGCGCTGGTAGGCGATTCTTCGCGCGTCGGTGAATCGGGTCTCGCAATCGTGGCAGCGGCGCGAGGCGGTGTCATTGCGCTGATGAAATCGCTGGCGCGCGAGATGGGCCGCTTCGGCGTGACTGCGAACACGATCTCGCTGGGGCTTGTCGAAACGCCGCATGATCTCGAATGGGTCAATGCCAACCGCGACAAGCTGACCAAGCTCTATCCGCTGCGCCGTCTCGGATTTCCGTCGGATATCGCGCCGATGGTGACGCTGCTGTCTTCCAAGCATGGCGGATGGATCACCGGACAGACCATCAGCATCAGCGGCGGGTTCAGCATGGTCTGATGAAAAGCAAGGAAGGGAGGAGATTATGCTCCAGACAGACCTGATCGCTTCGATCCCGACGCTGCTCCGCCGTCACGCGGATGCGCGCGGATCTAAAGCCGCCTATCGCGATGCGTCGACCTCGGTCACCTATGGTGAGCTTGCGGCACGCACCGCCAATGTCGCGGGGCATCTGGCTGACAACGGTGTCCAGCCGGGTGACAAGGTCGCAATCTTCCTTCCTAACTCGGTGGTCTGGGTCGAAAGCTGCTTTGCGATTAACCGCGCCAGTGGCATCGGTGTACCGATCAGTTATGAGGCGACGGAATCCGAGGTGCTCTATCGGCTTCAGGATGCGCGTTGTACGGCAGTCATCACGACGGACGAACGCGCATCGCTGATCGCAAAACTGAAGCAGGATGCGCCGGATCTGAAGCTGGTCGTTTTGACCGGGCAGGAGCCGCTCCCCGCAGCGGCGCTGCGGTATGAACAGCTCGCAACATCGGCGTCAAAGTCCGCGCCGCGCGATCCATCGGAGATTTTTGAGCCCGCTTTTATTATCTACACCTCCGGCACCACCGGCCGGGCCAAGGGCGTGTTGCTCTCGGTTCACAGCATGTTGTGGGTCACGGCAGCATGCTGGGCGCCCATTGCCGGACTGTCGGAAAGCGATGTCGTTCTCTCGCCGCTGCCGCTGTTCCATTCCTATGCGCTCAATCTGGCGGTTTTGAGCATTCTGTCGGTCGGTGCGACCGAATACATCATGGAGAAATACTCGACGACCGACGCCGTGCGCATGTTGAAGAGCGGCGAGTTCACAGTGTTTCCCGGCGTGCCGACGATGTTTCACTATTTCCTCGAAGCGACCAAGGCCGAGCCGGGCCTGAAGCTGCCGAATCTCCGGCTCAGCATGTCAGCCGGCGCGATCATGCCGGCAACGCTCAATCGCGAATTCGAAGACCGTTTCGGCATCAAGCTGCTCGACGGCTATGGAATTACCGAGACGTCGACCATGGTGACGATGAACTGGCCGGTTGGCGAGCGCGTCATGGGATCGTGCGGTCTTCCTCTGCCCGGCCTTGCCGTCCGCATCATTTCGCCGGCCACCGGCGAGGATGTGGCGACCGGCGAGGAAGGTGAATTGATCGTGCGCGGGCCCAATCTCATGAGCGGGTATCACAACAAGCCTGAGGAAACCGCTTCGGCGCTGCGCAAAGGCTGGTATCATACCGGCGATCTGGCGAGGAGCGACAGCAACGGCTTCCTGACGATTACGGGCCGCCTCAAGGAACTCATTATACGCGGCGGCCAGAACATCGCTCCGGCCGAGATCGAGGAAGTCGTCAATGCCTTTGACGGCGTGATCGACAGCGCGGTGGTGGGCATCCCGCACGAGCATCTGGGCGAGGTGCCGGCGCTGTTTGTCGTTGCCCGAGAGGGAACCGGAATCGGAACAAAAGATATTCTGGAACACTGCCGGGGGCATCTGTCTTCTTATAAGGTGCCACTCTCGGTTCATTTTGTGAATGAAATCCCGCGCACCGGGTCCGGCAAGATCATTCGTTTCAAATTGCGCGAAACGCTTGTCGCTCCCATCAACAAGGCGTCATGACCATGCTGGACAAGGTATCGAAGCTCACCCTGAAAGACAGAGATCTTCTGCGTGACGCCTGCTTCATCGGCGGCGCGTGGGTTGCCGCCGACGGCGGCGGCACGATTAAGGTCGATAACCCGGCAAACGGCGAAATCGTCGGCAACGTCCCGAACATGGGTGCGGCTGAAACGAAGCGTGCGATCGAACAGGCCAACGCGGCGCTGCCGGCCTGGCGCGCCAAAACCGCGAAGGAGCGCTCGAGCATCCTGCGCAAGTGGTTCGACCTGATGATGGCCAATCAGGAAGACCTCGCAGCCATCATGACAGCGGAGCAGGGAAAGCCGCTGGCTGAGAGCAAGGGCGAGATCGCCTATGCGGCGAGCTTCATCGAATGGTTTGCCGAAGAGGGGAAGCGGGTTTATGGCGACACCATCCCGCCGTTCACCGCAGATCGCCGCATCGTCGTGCTGAAGCAGCCGATCGGCGTGTGCGCGGCGATCACGCCGTGGAATTTTCCAGCGGCCATGATCACGCGCAAGGCGGGGCCGGCGCTGGCGGCCGGTTGCACCATGGTGGTCAAGCCTGCGAGCCAGACGCCGCTGTCGGCATTGGCATTGGCTGTGCTCGCGGAGCGCGCCGGCGTACCGAAGGGCGTGTTCTCCGTGATAACCGGATCGGCCTCGGCCATCGGCGGCGAGATGACGTCGAATCCGATCATCCGCAAGGTGACGTTCACCGGCTCCACGGAAATCGGCAAGAAGCTGATGGAGCAGAGCGCGTCCACCGTGAAGCGAACCTCGATGGAACTCGGCGGCAATGCGCCGTTCATTGTGTTCGACGACGCCGATATCGATGCCGCTGTGAAGGGCGCGATGGCGTCGAAGTATCGCAATGCCGGCCAGACCTGTGTCTGCGTCAACCGCATCTTCGCGCAGGACAAGATCTACGACAAATTTGTCGAGAAGTTCTCGCAGGCAGTGCGCGACCTGAAAGTGGGAGACGGGTTTGGCGAAGGCGTCACCATCGGGCCGCTGATCAACATGGCGGCGGTGGAGAAGGTCGAGGAGCATATCAAGGACGCGACGTCCAAGGGCGCGAAGGTCGCGGTGGGCGGCCATCGTCATGCCCTCGGCCGCACCTTTTACGAACCCACGCTCCTGACCGGCACCACGCCGGACATGCTGATCTTCCGCGAGGAAACGTTCGGCCCGGTTGCGCCGGTGTTCCGGTTCAAGACCGAAGAAGAAGCCATCCAGCTCGCCAACGATACCGAGTTCGGCCTCGCTGCCTATTTCTACGGTCGCGACATCGGCCGGGTGTGGCGTGTCGCCGAGGCGCTCGAATACGGTATGGTCGGCATCAACGAAGGCATTATCTCGACCGAGGTCGCTCCCTTCGGCGGTGTGAAGGAAAGTGGCAACGGTCGTGAAGGTTCCAAGTACGGCATCGAGGATTACCTCGAGATCAAATATCTCTGCATGGGTGGGATCTGATCTCAAACGATTGCGACGGGCGAAACAGGTTAGCCCGTCGCTTGTCTTAAGGACCCAATATCAGGGTTTGAACGTGTAGTCCGCGCCGATCGCCACATTCGCCGGGATCGGCGGCAGATCGGCGAACAGTTCAGGCTTATCCTTCATCACCTTCAGGATGTGCTTCGGTTCGATGTGCTTGTTGACATCGAACGTCGACTTGAGGATGCCCAGGCGGGCGAGGCGATCCTCCGCACTCCAGAGTGCGCGATAGTTGTTCGCGGACAAGCGCCGGTCCGCCTGCTGGATGTTGAACTGCATCGCGGCTTCGGCGATTTCCGGCTTGAGGCCGGGAATCCAGCGGGTCGCGATGCCTGCGGCCAGCTTCGGATTTTTGCGCATCCACTGGTCGGCTTCGGACACAGCCGCGAGAAACTTCTCGATGGTCTCGCCGTTCTTCTCGACCCACGGACGCAGGGCGACATTGAAGCCGAGGTAGGAGATCACGTCGCCGCCGCGGATGACTTCGATCGCTCCCGGGACGTCCTTGCCAGCAACGATAGGCCACGGATCCCATCCTGAGAACGCGTCGATGCCCTTTGCGAGCAGCGCAACCGTCATATCCGGCGGCGGTGTGTTCACCAGCGTGACGTCTTCCGGTTTCAGGCCGGCCTTTTCCAGGATCGCTAAAATATAAAGATGGTTGATCGTGCCGAATGAGGCCGCGATCTTCTTGCCCTTCAGGCTGGCGAGATCGCCCTTGACGATTCCAGAGCCTTCGCGGGCGATGACCGCCATGGTGGCATCGGAGCCGGCCTTGGTCGCGTTGCCGCTGTAGTTGCCAAGTGCCACAAGATCCATGCCGCGCAGCACGGCGCCGATCATCGGCACGCCGACTTGCACGATGTCGCTCTCGCCGGCCTGCAGCGCGTTCAGCGCGTCGACACCCGTTGCGTAGGGGCGGGCGATGGTGACATCGAGGCCGTTCCTTTCAAAGAAGCCACGTTCGAGTGCGATCGGCAATCCGATCTGGTCAATGCCGGTGACCATGCCGGCCTTGACCTTCACCATCGTCTGCGCCTGCGCCGGCATACACGCCAGCACGAGCGCTGCTCCCAACATCAATAATCGTTTCATTATTATCCTCCCTCTTTTATCGACCCGATGCTCGTTACCCAGTAAGGCCGGGCAACCGCGTTGAGATCCGTTCGTTTGACTCCCCGTAGTGCTATCGAATGGTCGTCCGCACCGGCGACCCTTCCATATTGCTGGAACGACTGAACGTGAAAGCGCTCAGGCGTGAAAGGCAATTCGATCTGGATGTTGACCTTCTCCGACGTACCTGCGAGCTCGGGCGAAATCTTCATCGGCGCCACCAGCGTCAGCCAGAGCTGGAATCCGAGCCACGCGGCGACAACGCCGAGAACGAAGCAGCCTTTGGTCGAACGTAGGGCTTCGGATGCGAGGCTCATGCGGAGCGCACCATGTGCAGCACCTGTGCGGACAATTTCTTGAAGGTGTCGTCTTCCATCAGATTGTCCCAGACGCGCGGGCGCGGCAGATCGACCTTGATCTGATCGAGCACGCGGCCCTTGGAGAGAACGACGACGCGATTGGCGAGAAACACCGCCTCGGGAACGTCGTGGGTGATGAAGATCACCGTCGGGCGGCGTTCCTGCCAGATGCGCGTGAGTTCTTCCTGCAGCGTCATGCGGGTCTGCGCATCGACACTGGCAAAAGGCTCGTCCATCAGCAGCACGGCTGGATTGTTGGCGAGCGCGCGCACCACGCCGACGCGTTGCTGCATGCCGCCGGACAGTTCGTTGGGATAGCGGTTCGCAGCATGGGTGAGCCCCGCAAGTGCGAGGTATTCATGTGCGATCTTGTCCCGTTCGGCTTTCGGAACACCGCGCATCTTGGGGCCGAAGCCGACATTGTCGAGCACGGTCTTCCACGGGAACAGGGCGAAGGATTGAAAGACCACGCCGCGCTCGGGGCCGGGGCCATCGATGGCCTTGCCGTTCAGCAGGATCTCGCCGCCGGAATGCGGAATGAAGCCCGCAATCATGTTGAGAACCGTGGTTTTGCCGCAGCCGGATGGCCCGACCACGGAAACAAATTCACCCTGTTCGACGTCGAGCGAGATATCCCGTACAGCGTTGACATGTTCGCCGGCGTAAGGATCGAAATAGGTCTTTGCGAGATTGCGGATCGAAAGCGTGCTCATGATGTCACCAGTCCCCAGCGTTTGCCGGTCGCGCGCTCAATCGGCGCAAGAATCCAGGCGTCCACGATGTACCAAAGCAGTCCGAGAATGATCATGCCGAGAATGATCTCGACGGTGGAACCCGCGCGGCGCGCGTCGAACATCATGAAGCCGATGCCGCTGGTGCCGACGATGATTTCCACGGCGATGAGCGCGCGCCAGCCGTAGCCAAGGCCGTTGCGCAAACCGGTGATGATGTTGGGTAGCGCGCCGGGCAGCGTCACTTCCCAAAGAACGCGCACACGCGAAGCGCCAAGGCTGCGAGCGGCGCGTGCGAGATCGCGGGGTACCGACTCGACGCCGAGCACGGTATTGAGCACCACCGGAAACAGGACCGTGTAGACGATGACAAAGGTCATGGTGGTGAGGCCGAAGCCGAACCAGATCAGCAAAATTGGCAGCCACGCGATGTCGCCGATGGCCTGAAAGAACAGCAGGATCGGCCAGCAGGCGCGATGCGCCCAGCGGCTGGTGCCGATCAGAATGCCAAGCGGAATGCCGAGCGCCATGCCGACCGCAGCACCGGTGATCAACCGGATCAGACTGTCCTGAAGATAGTCAGGCAGGATGCCTTTATATGTGAGCGTGACAAACGACCGCACAACATCGCCGGGCCCAGGAAAGAAGGCGCGGGGAAACACTCCGGCCTCGGAGATCGCCGTCCACAGCAGTACCACCGGAATGAATGGAACGATGGCGGCGATGCCCGGCCATCGGGCGGTCATTCGCGTATAGGCGCTCCAGCCTTTCAGGATGATGTTCATGCGCGCCTCACCATGCCCCAGCGCTCGATGGTCGAGCGTTCCAGCGGAACCAGCAGCAGACGATCGATCAGCAGCCAAATGACGCCGATAACGATCATGCCGAGCACAATCACTTCGGTGCGATAGAAGTCGCGCGCGACGAACAGCATGTAGCCGAGGCCGACATTGGTTGCGATCATCTCCGCCGCGATCAGTCCGCGCCATGCGAAGCCGAGACCGGTGCGAATTCCGGTGACGATGTTCGGCAACGCGCCCGGCAGCAGTACCTGCGTCAGGAGTGCCCAGCGCCCTGCGCCGAGAGATGCGGCGGCATTTCGCAGGGCATGGGGAATGGTCGAGACGCCGAGTAAGGTGTTGTAGGCGACCACGAAGAACACAGCGTTGAAGATCACGAAGATGATCGCGCCGAAACCGTAACCGAACCACAGCGTCGCGATGGGAATCCAGGCGATACCGGCTAGCACCGAGAAGAAACGAAACAGCGGCGTCAGGAATGTGGAAACGGCCGGGCTGACGCCCATCGCGATGCCGAGCGGCACGGCGGTGACGACGCCGATCAGCGTTCCCAGTCCCACGCGCAGCAGGCTCGCGCCGACATGATTGATCAACGTGCCGTCACGGATCGAGTCGATTGCGGCGGTGCCGACCGCGCCGACGGACGGGAAGACTCGCGGATTGATCTGAAACAGCGGCACCGCGATGGCCCACAGGCCCACGAGGACAAGCAAAGGAGTTATGAATATTGCCGCGCCCGCGAGGGAGTTGAGTCCCCGCGTCATCCATCTCGGACGAATCTTCTGACTGGGCATGACCAGCACGTAAACCCTCCCTCAGACCGGTATTTCCGATCGATCTTGTTGTCGTTTCTTGCAGGCGGCATTGTTGTTCGGCGCCTTTAGCTTAGTCGTGATCGCGTGGCGCGGTGCGCGGCACGTCGCCACAGATCGCCGTCAGGCGATGGCATATCCTCCATCGATGACGAGAACCGTCCCTGTGACGAAGGATGCGGCTGGTGAACACAGGTAGAGCACACCACCGAGCAGGTCTGCCGGCTGGCCCCATCGTCCGAGCGGTGTCCGGTCGAGAATGGGTTGGCTGCGCGCCGGGTCGGCCTGAAGCGCCGAGGTGAGGGGCGTAGCGATCCATCCCGGTGCGATGGCGTTGACGCGAATGCCGTCGCCGGCATAGGCGATGGCGAGCGATTTCGTTAGTTGAGCGATGCCGCCCTTGCTGGCCGCATAGCCCGGGACGAGGCCGCCGCCGAAGAACGACAGCATCGACGCGGTATTGACAATTGCTCCGTTGGAGCGCGCCAGTAATGGCCGCGCCACCGCGCACATGCGCATGGTTCCGTTGAGATTGATATCGACGACGGACTGAAACACGTCGGGATCGAGTTCCTCGCCGCGGCGGATGACGCCCGCGCAATTGACTAGAACATCGAGGCCGTCGAGCGATCCAACCAATGTCTTGATAGCATCGCCGTCGCGCACATCGAGCCGATGTGCGCGCGCCTTGCTCAACACGGGATCGGAGGCAGCGGCCGCGATCTCGGCGTCGCTGACGCCAGCCACGGTGACATTCGCGCCTGCCTCAACGAAACCGCGCGCGATGCCGGCACCGATCCCCGATGTGCCGCCGGTGACGAGTACGCGCTTTCCGGCGTACCAGATCGACGCCCAGGCCGCGGACGTCGTCTCATGCGGTATGGTTGCTGCGTCCATCATCAGCGCACGAACTGGTCAACGTAATCGCGGCCAAGGCCGCTCGCCTCGTAATGAGCGCGGCACATGTCGATCTTGGTGAACACATCCTCGTAGCCAACGTGCTTATTGTTTTCGTCGAGATACACCATCGATCCCTGAATGTTGAAGAAGGTGATCATCTCGATTGTGTCTTCCGGCACCACCAGGGTGTGGATTTCGCCCGGTGGCTCGAACACGTAGGAGCCCTCGGTGGCGACCCACTTGTGCTCGCGATAAAACCATTTGCCCTTCAGAACGAAGCCATGAACGGGATTCGGGTGCAGATGTCGCGACAGCACGCCGGACTTTCGGACACGCAGCAGATTGCACCATTGGCCCTGCCGCGTGTTGAGCATGAGCGGCCTGAACCAGACGTCGGGGGCCTGCGGCACCCACACGCGTTCGTCCTCCGGAATCGCGACCACCGCGATCTCCGGCGACGCCAGGACGTGGGTCGAGCCCTTCATATCACGATACATATTGCTTCCTCTTGATCTTCGGCTTGGCCGTGCGGCTCGACGAAATGCGTGCGCCGCCGGGTTTCTTCTTCGACAGCTTGGATCTGGTGAATCCGAGCACTTGCTCCATCGCAACCCGAGCCTTGCGGGAACTGCCCTCGTCGATGGCGCGTGCCACGGCAGCATGATTGGGCAGATTGTCGTCAAACCAGCCGACGCTGCCGACGGCCACCAGAAAAACCGTACTCAGGATCGTATCGATTGCTCCCCGGAAGCCTTGGAACACCCGGTTGTGCGTGGCGTCCAGGATCGCAAGATGGAACGCCTTGTCGGCGGTGATGGCGCTGGCCTGATCGTGTGATGTTTCCATCGCCACCAAGGCTGTGTTGATGCGTTCGCGATCGGCTTTCGTCGCGCGTTCGGCAGCCAGCGCTGCCGCGGCGGGCTCGATGATCGAACGCACTTCCTGGATTTCCAGCAGTAGTTCGCGATCCGGATCGCCTTTCCCGACCAGCCAACTCAGGACGTCGCGGTCGAGCAGGCTCCAGTCGTGACGCGGCTGCACGCGCGTCCCATGACGCGGGCCGACGCTTACGAGCCCTTTTGCGGCCAGCGTCTTGATCGCCTCGCGAACGACTCCGCGCCCGACGCCGAAACGCGCTTCGAGTTCGGGCTCCGGCGGCAGCGCTGCGCCCACCGGGATGATGTCGCGCGCAATCTCGCTGCCGAGTGTGGACAGGACCGCATGAATGCGGCCCGGTTTGGCGCGTTTGACAATGAACTGGGCGGCAGCCTTGGCCAACGTTTCAGTCTCCCGATCGCCGTCTTTGAGCGGCGTGACGAAACGCTAGCACGCAAGGGATCGGGCTTGCAATCATCCGATGTTAAACATCGGATGATTAATACCTTTGTTGCGCTGCGAATTTCTTCGCCGCGCGGCACCATCCACAAGCGGACGGTATCCGGTTCATCGGGCTTGTTTCGCCGGACAGAGTTCTTGCGCGGTTGCGGTGGTTTGTTCGCCTGGCAACCGAGTCATGGTCGCGTCACAAATCCTTCGGCAGAGAGTCAAAGAGCATCGGCACCCTTCAAAGCGATTCGGCGAAGGGAACACGATGCAATTTCTGACTCGCAAGAAGGCTGCGATTACGCGACGCCGGTTTCTGACGCATTCGGCATCCGCTGCAATCGTCACCGGTTTTGGAAGCGTGGCAGCGCCGTATCTCAGCCGCGCCGCGGACCGGCCGCTCATTGCGAGCGGTATCCAGTCCGGCGATGTCTCGGACGGCTTCGGGGTCATATGGGGGCGTGCGGATCGGCCGTCGCGAATGCACGTCGAGTTTTCGACTGTCGAGAGCTTCAAAACCGTTCTGAGTGCAGATGCAGTCGATGCGCTGCCCGATACGGATTTCACCGCAAAGTTGCTGGCACGGAGCCTTCCGTTCGGTCAGGATATTTTCTATCGTGTGCGATTTCATGACATCACGGAGCCCGCTATCGCGGGCGATGCGCAGGTCGGGCGCTTTCGCACGGCTCCGGCAGACAAACGTTTAGTATCGTTCACGTGGTCAGGCGACACCGCCGGCCAGGGCTGGGGCATCGATCTCGACCGCGGCGGCATGCGAACCTGGCGCACGATGCTCGACAACCGTCCGGATTTCTTCATTCATTCCGGCGACAGTATCTATGCCGATTACCCCATCGAGCGCGAACTGAAACTTCCCGGCGGCGAGATATGGCGCAATGTCGTGATGGAAGAAAAATCCGAAGTTGCACGAACGCTTGCGCAGTTTCGTGGCAACTACAAATACAACCTGCTCGACGCACATCAGCGCGCCTTCAATGCCGAGGTGCCGATCTTCGCGCAGTGGGATGATCACGAAGTCACCAACGACTGGTCACCTGAAGGCACCGTCGATGCGGCTGGCTATACGCCCGACGGTCAGTCGCGGCTTGTGGCGCGCGCGTGCCGCGCCTTTCATGAATTCATGCCGACCCGGCCGATGCTTGCGGAGGCAGGGCGCGTCTATCGCAAGATCGCCTACGGACCGTTGCTCGATATTTTTATGCTCGACATGCGCAGCTATCGCGATTCCACAGAGAACAAGAGTGGCGACGATCCGCGCGCCACGACCTTGCTCGGGCCGCAACAGCTTGCGTGGCTGAAGCGCGAACTGGCATCGTCACGTGCAACCTGGAAAGTGATCGCGGCCGATCTGCCGATCGGTCTCGTCAGCCAGGATGCCATCGCGCTCGGCAACGGACCGCCGGAGCGCCGAGAAATCGAGATCGCCGATCTGCTGTCCTTCATCAAGCACGCAGGCGTGACGAACACGGTCTGGCTGACGGCCGACATGCACTACACCGCTGCGCATTATTATGATCCGAGCCGCGCGGTGTTCCAGGACTTCGAGCCGTTCTGGGAGTTCGTGTCAGGGCCGCTCCATGCCGGAACGTGGGGGCCGGCGCCGCTCGACAACACCTTCGGGCCGAAAGTCGCTTTCCAGAAAGGCTGCAGCGCAGAGCAGGGCGAGAATCTCGCGCCATGCTTCGGCCTGCAGTTCTTCGGCCGGGTCGATATCGACGGGCAATCGCGGGCGATGACTGTCACGCTCAAGGATGTGAATGACAGCAATCTCTGGTCGATCGAAATTCGAGCTGCTCCGGACGAGCGAGCCAAACACGCCGATCAACGTCGTGAAATTCGATCTGCGTTGCGTTTCTGATTGCGAAGTTTGCCGGCTTCAGGCGGTCCGCAACGGCCAATTCGAGATAATGGTGAATCCCGAATTCGCGTCATTCTGGCGGAACAGAGCCAGCCGGTCGATGAAAACTGATCGCATGTCCAGCGCGCCAAAATGCTTCCGCAAAATTTCCTTTACCGCCGCGCGCCGCTCGGCCGGGAGCGATCCCGCCAGAGTCATGTGAAAGCGAAATTCCTCGAACACATAAGGATAGCCCCAGCGATCCAGATGCATGACTTGCTGGTCGGTGAGGGCCGACACGTTGCGGCGCTCACGGTCCGCCGCCGTCAGTGGCGCGCGGAAATCGT
Organism: Afipia sp.; assembly: GCA_051653085.1. Lineage (GTDB taxonomy): Bacteria > Pseudomonadota > Alphaproteobacteria > Rhizobiales > Xanthobacteraceae > Afipia. Next base: position 221,195 of record JBOFVL010000036.1, read on the forward strand.
CAAAGGCGGTGACGCAATCCTCGGCGAATTGCTGCAGTTCGGGGCAGGGACGATCCGGCACGACAGCGATGAAGCTGCTGATGCTGCGAACAGTCGGCGCAATTACGGGGATGGCGCGCGGCGTTCGCGCGAATTCCTGCATCGCCGCGACGAGCTCATTCTCGGTCCTGCCCGAGGCGAGCGAGATGGGCGCTTTCAGCGTGGCGTGAAAGCCGTATTTTCGCGGATCGGCCGTGAGCTGCTTCCAGCCTGCAACCTCGGCTTCAATGCCATCGGCAAAAGGCAACGGCTGGCCCGAATAGGCGTCGTAACCGATCAGGTTCGCGCCGAAGCGATAGAGCGCGCTGTCGGCTGAAGGCACAAAGTAAATGGCGTAGCGGGGATATTGCGACATGCGGACCTGAGTAGCTGTCCACTCAGGCCGGTTCAACCCTGCGCTCGGCGGTAACCGCCGATAAAATACGCTGCGGCTCCGTGAGATGGACCATGCGCCCGCCGACGATTACCGCGACAACGCGGGGTCTCAGTGGTTCGCGCGCATCCACCAGTATAATGTCGGCGCGTTTTCCGGCGGCGATCTGGCCGCGGTCGTGCAATCCCGTCGCCGCAGCCGGCGCACCAGACACCAGCGCCCAGGCCTGAGGCAGCGGCAGGATGTTGTCCGCAGCAAGCAGGAATGCCGCGAGCAGGGGCGCGGGATAGTAATAGTCCGAAGCCAGAATCGAGCACAGGCCCTTGCTCACCATCTCGGTGGCGCTGGTCCAGCCGGTGTGGCTGCCGCCGCGCACGACATTCGGTGCGCCGAACACGGTGAAGTCGCCGCCTTCGATGGCCGCACGCGCGGTTGCCTCGTTGATCGGAAATTCCGCGATTTCGATGCCGAGCGAGCGGAAATGGGCGCGCTGATCCGGCGATTCATCGTCGTGGGATAGCAGCGGCACGCGGTGGTCGCGGCCAATGGAAGCAAGCCGCGCGATGGACGCAGGAACCTTGTCAGCACCCGTCATCACCCGGTCCACCAGCAAGTCAAATTCGCTTTCGCTGAGACCGGAGCGCTCCACCATGCGGGCGCGCTTCTTGGGATTGTTCATCGATGTGGTGGTCATGTGCATGTGGTCGTTGAAGGCCAGCAGGTCGACGCGTCCGGCGGCGAGCCACTCGGCAATGGTCGGCTCGGCTTCGAGATTGAATGTTTCCTGCCGCAGGTGAAAGCGCGTGTCAGTGGCAAGCTGCGGCCGCATGCCCTCGATGGCGTTGAGCAGACGGTGAGCGTTTTCGGTGCCGCGCAGACCGGGCTCCCATGACCACGTCGTGGCATGGAAGACCGTCGTGATGCCGTTGGCAATCGCCTGACGGTCGCTGTCGACAAGAGCGACATCGATCGGGAAATCGACGCCGGGGCGCGGCATCATCTGGCGCTCGAAGGCGTCGCCATGCATATCGACGATGCCGGGCAGGGCGATCAGGCCGTGGCTGTCGAGACGCAATGAAGCCGCGCCGCTTCGCGACGACGTTTCCGTGATCTTCCCGTGCGCGACGTGGATGGAGGTCTCCACAAGTTCGCTTTCGATCAGTGCCTGGCCGCCTTCGATCAAGATGTTCGTCATGGATTCGATGTCCTTTGCGCCCAATGCGGATCAGGCCGCCGCTGTGTCTCTATATTTCTCGATGAAAGCCTCAACAGGCAGATTTCTGAAATCCGGCAGCGCGGCGCGCAACATGTCGTGAGTCCAATCCCACCACGCCAGCGCGATCAACTGCTCGGAAATATGTTCCAGGAAACGCCGCCGGATCGGCCGCGCCGGGTTTCCGCCGACGATCGTATAGGCCGGCACGTCCTTTGTGACGACCGCACCTGCCGCGACCACAGCACCCGTGCCAATGTTCCGGCCCGGCAGCACGATAGCGCCATGACCGATCCAGACGTCATGACCGAATGTCACATGATGACTGCGCCGCCAGGCGAAGAAGTCCGTCTCGTCGGCTTCGCCGGGAAAATATGCACTGGCGCGATAGGTGAAATGAGCCTGCGCTGCGCGGTGCATCGGGTGATTGCCGGGATTGATCCGGGTCATTGCCGCGATGGAGCAGAATTTTCCGATGGTTGCGTAGTCGATCTGACTGTCGTTCACGACGTAGGAGTAATCCCCCATCGTGACTTCGTGCAAAACGGTACGCGCGCCGACCTCGCAATAAGCTCCCGCATGACTGTCACGCAGGGTCGCGGTCGGATCGATGAGCGGCTGAACGGACAGGGCTTTTCCGGCCATGACGAATTGAATCTCGCGAACAGGCGCGTTTCGAAGGTGGGCGCGATGTAACGGCAAACAGTCTCTTCATGACATTTCGTGACGGCGTCATGAAGGTTAAATGACGGGGAGGCGTTTCGCCACAACGCTCGCAAATTCAGGGGAGATACGACACTACCACAGGCTCTGTCACACAACTGTTGGAAACCGGCGTTAGCGGTGAATGCAACTATTCGCACGGAGTCGGCGCATGCTTGTTGTGGACGGATTGACGTGCCGGTTCGGCGCGAAGACGGCTGTCGACAATGCTTCCTTTTCGATTGAGCCCGGACGTTTCATCGGTGTGATCGGCCGATCCGGGGCAGGAAAATCGACCCTGCTGCGCATGATCAACCGTCTGGAAAACCCGACCGGCGGCCGCATTTTGTTCGAGGGCGTCGATGTCACCGCGCTGCGAGGCAGCGATCTGCGCCGCTGGCGTGCACGTTCGGCGATGATCTTTCAGCAGTTTAATCTTGTCGGGCGGCTCGACGTGCTGACCAACGTCCTGATGGGCCGTCTTGCCGGCGTGCCACTGTGGCGGTCGCTGATCCAGCTCTGGCCGGAGGACGACAAGGCGATTGCGATCTCCGCGCTGGAACAGTTCGATATGATGCCGATGGCCGCGCAGCGCGCGGACCAGCTTTCGGGCGGACAGCAGCAGCGCGTGGCGATCGCTCGCGCTCTGGTCCAGCAGCCTGACATTATTCTGGCAGACGAGCCGATTGCATCGCTCGATCCCCGAAATACCCGCATCGTGATGGACGCGCTGCTGCGCATCAACAAGCATTTCGGCATCACAGTGATTTGCAATCTGCATTCGCTCGACTTGGCGCGAACCTATTGCGATCGCCTGATCGGCATGTCGGCGGGCCGTATCGTGTTCGACGGTGCACCGGCCGCACTCACCGACAGCATTGCCCGCGAACTCTACGATCTTGAGGCGGGAGAGGTGATGGACGAGACACCGGACTTTGTGCCCGGAGAACTGGCGCCCGCGCTCGGAAATGCTGCGGTCGCATAAGCATGATACCGGACGATGCGACGCGATTTCTGAAGCGTATTGCGTTCTGACGTATCGGTCATCCGGCCGCAGAAAGCTCATCGATCGACACACACGACAGACAAAGAGGACCTCATGATCAATCGTCGTACCGTCATTGCCGGCGCCGCCGCGCTCGCCTTCAGCGCCACCGCCGCTTCGGCTCAGGACTGGAAGGCAAAGTATTCTGAACTCACCTTCGCGGTGGTTCCTGCTGAGAACGCCTCGGGCGTGACCGAGCGCTGGGCGCCGTTCATTTCGTACCTGAGCAAGGAACTCGGCGTGAAGGTGAACCTGCGTATCGCCAACGACTATGCGGCGGTGATCGAAGGTCAACGCACCGGCACCATCCATATCGCGAGCTATGGCTCGGCGTCGTTCGCCCGCGCCCGCATGACCGGCGTCAACACCGAAGCCTTCGCCAACGACAGCAACATCGACGGCAGCACCGGCTACTACTCGATGTTCTTCGTACTGGCGAAAAGCCCCTACAAGACCATTGACGATCTGAAGGGCAAGAACCTCGGCCTGGTCGATCCGAACTCGACCTCCGGCAACAACGTACCGCGCTTCGAACTGAACAAGATGCAGATCTCCGACGCCGAGTCCTATTTCAGCAAGGTGGTCTTCACAGGCAGCCACGAGAACGCACTTCTGGCGCTTTCGCAGGGCACCGTCGATGTCGCGGCCAACCAGTGGACCGCCGAGAATGACTCGACGCTGGCGCAGATGCTCACCAAGGGCATGCTGAAGAACGCCGATGGTTCCGCGATGAAGAAGGAAGACTTCCGCATCGTTCACAAGTCCGCGCCGATCCTGAACGGTCCCTACGCCGTTCTCACCGACATGCCCGCTGATCTGAAGACGGCTATCGAGAAGGCTTTCTTCGAGGCGCCGGCCAAGGACAAGGCCGCCTTCGACAAGCTGTCCGACGGACAGAAGAAGGATTTCCATGCGGCGACCACCAAGGATTGGGACGGCATGATCGAGCTGATCAAGTTCGTCGATAACCTTCGCAAGAAGAAGGCATCCTGATCGCAGCGAAGGGCCGGATGCCATGTGCGTCCGGCCCTTTCTCTCTATGTAGAGCAATGTTTCATTGACGATCAGCCTTTCCAGTTACCCGCCCCAGCAGATCGCCGTGCTCGAAGCGGCGTATGACGCAGCCGTCGCCCGCAAGCGGCTCCGCTTCATTGCAGGTCTCATCGTCTTCGTGGTGCTCTTGATCGTCGCAGGCCTCGGCGCGGAGGTCGCGCCAAAGACATTCGTCGAGAAGATCGGCAATTTCGTCGGCTATTTCGACCGCATTCTCAATCTCGATACCGGCAAGCGGGTTTGGACCGATCCCGCTGAATGGTTCTGGGGTTGGCAGAAGTGGCTGAGGCTGCTCGCGGAAACGTTGCTGCTCAGCTACGTCGGCACCAGCATCGGGGTTGTCGGTGCGTTCTGCCTGAATTTCTTTGCAGCCGCCAATGTCTCGCCGCATCCGGTGGTGCGATTTGTCGTGCGCCGGTTTCTGGAATTCTGCCGCACCGTTCCTGGCATCGTGTTTGCGTTGATCTTCGTGATCGCCTTTGGACTAGGGCCGATGGCGGGTGTTCTCGCCATCGCGATCCATTCGATCGGTGCGCTCGGCAAGCTCTATTCCGAGCAGGTTGAGAATATCGACATGAAGCCGTTGGAAGGCGTTCGTTCCACCGGCGCGAGCTGGATGTCGAGCATGCGGTTTGCGGTGTTGCCGCAGGTTATGCCCGGATTTGCCAGCTATTCGTTGTTGCGGTTTGAGATCAACGTGCGCGAGGCCTCGGTGATGGGTTTCGTCGGGGCGGGTGGCATCGGGCAGGAACTCGTGGTCGCGGTGCGCAAGTTCTTCTATTCCGATGTCAGCGCGATCCTGCTGATGATCATCGTCACGATCTTTATCATCGACGTCTGCACCGGCTGGCTGCGCGGACGTCTGTTCGGATCGGGGAAACATTCATGACCACGGTCGTGCGAGATGCGAACGAAGTTGCTACACAATATCCCGAGCTTTTCCGGGGATCGCATGCGGCGCGGATGAAGGCGCTCGCAGCGGGATTGGCGGCCGTCGCGCTGTTCCTGTTTGGCTGCTGGTATCTGGAGTTCTCGCTCGATCGCCTGATCACCGGCTTCAAGCAACTCGGCTGGTTCGTCCTGCTGATGATTCCGCCGGACCCGGGCTCGTCATTGCCGACATATCTTCACGCGATGGGGGAGACGCTGTCGATCGCGTTTCTCGGTACGGTGCTGGCGGCGGTGCTGGCGCTGCCGGTCAGCCTGCTCGCAGCGCGCAATATCATTCCGTCTGTCTTCTTCCGCTTCCCGGTGCGGCGGTTTCTGGATTCGATCCGCGGCGTCGATACGCTGATCTGGGCGCTGGTGTGGATCAACGTCGTCGGGCTTGGACCGTTTGCCGGCGTGCTGGCGATCGCGACATCCGACTTCGGCGCGTTCGGAAAATTGTTTTCGGAAGCGATCGAGGGCGCCGACCGGAAGCAGGTCGAAGGCATCCGCGCGGCGGGGGGCAGCAAGCTGCATGAAGTTCGTTTCGGCCTGATGCCGCAGGTGCTGCCAGTGCTTGCGGGGCAGATTCTCTATTTCATCGAGTCCAATACCCGCTCTGCCACCATTATCGGCATCGTCGGCGCTGGCGGTATCGGCCTGCAATTGGCCGAACAGATCCGCGTGCTGGAATGGCAGAAGGTCTCGACGCTGGTCCTGCTGATCCTGATCGCGGTCGCTGTCATCGACTTCATCTCGAGCCATCTGCGTTTCGCCATCATCGGCCGCGCCGGCGAAGCGCGGCACTGATTTCAGCTATTGGTTCTCGATCACGAACTGAACCCGCTCGGCAGCAAAGCGCGAGCGTGAGGTGAGCAGCGGCTTGCCGTCCGGCTCTGCGTCGAGACTGTCAACAACAAGCACCGGTCGCCCCAATGCAAGATCAAGCCGTGCGGCATCGGCGGCATCGGCGATAGCGGCGGTGACGTTGGTCCATTCGCGACGGTAGTCGTGCACCCCGAAATGTGCGAGCAGCTTGGTTGTTGATCGCATCTTTTCGTAGATTTTTCCGCCATCGGGAAACCGGTCTGCGCTCATCCATTTCGTGCCGACACAGATAGGAACCCGGTCGGCCGTACGTAGCGCGTCGATCCGCAGCAGGGGGGCGCCGGTCTTGAGGCCGAGACGTTTCGCGAGATCTTGCGATGCCGTTTCAATGGATGCATTGAGCAACTTGCCATCGGCTTCGTGCCCGCCGGCGCCGACGATTTCGGAGAAGCGCGTGCGCGAACGCAGCGGGTAAGCGATGCGCTGCGCTTCCACATAAGTGCCGCTGCCGCGTTCGGCGCGTACCAGTCCGCGCTCGGCCAGTGCCGCCAGCGCGCGGCGTACTGTGTGGCGATTGACGCGGTGGGTTTCCGCGATTTCCAGTTCGCCGGGAAGGCGCGTATCGCGCGCATAAGTTCCGTCGGCGATGCCTTGCTCGATGGAATCGGCTACGCGCCGCCAGAGCGCGACGCCGGAACCGGTGTCGTCCGACAGACTCATGGTCGTAACCACTCGCGGCGGTGGCCAATTCCGGACGCTATGAAAATCATGTCGATGTCACCAGATTGTCATGGCGATGCCTTACGAAGTTGTCTATTAACATAGACAACTTGGATTCGGCAAGACACGGATGACCCGACCGCAAATCAGCCCTGAACAGAGCCTGCGACGCGACGCTATGTCGGTACTGGTGCATGCGCCGGCGGAGCGGATCGCGGCTTGCCTCGCGTCGCTTGAAATTCCTGCGCATGAGGCCATCCGGCAGCCGGAAAATGGCCTCGTCATGGTTCGCGGCCGGATCGGCGGCGATGGTGCGCCGTTCAATCTCGGCGAAGCCAGCGTCTCGCGCGCGGCCGTGCGGCTCGCCTCCGGGGAAGTCGGGTTCGGCTATGTGCTGGGACGCGATGGCGAGAAAGCGAGGCTGATCGCGCTGTGTGATGCGATGATCCAGACCAGCCGTTTCAGAAACGAAATTGAACAGGCTGTTATCGAGCCATTGCGTCAGGATCTGGCCGTCGCACGCGCCAGGCAGGCGGCGGAAACCGCTGCGACGCGGGTCGGCTTCTACACGCTGGTAAGGGGCGAAAACTGATCATGACGCTTCACGCCAGCCTTGGGTCCGGTTCTGGATTTTCCAATCCGGTTCAGTCGTCGCAATCGGTATTCCGCAGCGTGATGAATGCGCTGGCGCGTCCGGGCTCGATTCAGGCGGTTGCAGATGCCGTGAAGGCACCGTCGCCGCTGATGCCGGCCGCCGCTGCCGTGGCATTGGCTCTGTTTGATCACGATACGCCGACCTGGATCGACGATCGCTTCGCGACCGAACCTGACATTGCAGCATGGCTGCGGTTCCAGAGCGGCGCACCGCTGACAAGCGATACAGCGCGCGCAGCTTTTGCCTTGATTCATAGCGGTGCGGCACTGCCGGATTTCGAGATCTTCGCATTCGGAGCGCCGGAATATCCGGATCGTTCGACGACGCTGGTGGTTCAGGTCGATACGCTCACCGAGGGACCAGAATTGGTCGTCAGCGGTCCTGGCATTCGCGGTACATCCACATTGCGCGCGGCTGCGCTGCCGTCCGATTTCATCGAGCGTATGCAGGCCAATCGAGCTTTGTTTCCGCGTGGGGTCGATCTGGTGTTGGTCTGCGGTGCTGAGCTCGTGGCGCTACCGCGCAGCGTGCACGTTGCCGCAAGGGAGGCCTGAGCCATGTATGTTGCGGTTAAGGGCGGCGAGCGCGCCATCGAAAATGCCCATCAACTACTGGCGCATGAACGCCGCGGCGATCCATCTGTTCCCGATCTCACGCTCGCTCAAATTTCTGAACAGCTCACGCTGGCGGTCGATCGCGCCATGACCGAAGGTTCGCTCTATGACCGCGAACTCGCGGCGTTGGCGATCAAGCAGGCGCGCGGCGACATGATCGAGGCGATCTTCCTGCTGCGCGCGTTTCGCGCGACGCTTCCACGGTTTGGCGCGACCGAACCGCTTGACACCGCCAACATGCAGGTGCGCCGCCGCATCTCGTCCACCTTCAAGGATGTGCCGGGCGGACAGATCCTGGGGCCGACATTCGATTACACCCACCGGCTGCTGGATCCGTCACTCACGGAAGGCGCAGCGATCCTGGCACCTGCGCAGGGCGTTGCCGACGATGCGCCGATGCCGCGCGTGACGGATATTCTCGGCGCGGACGGATTGATCGAGCCGTCGCCTGAAGCAGATCCCGCGCAGCCCGTCGGTGACCTCACGCGGGAGCCGCTGAGCTTTCCAGCAGACCGCGATCTGCGCCTGCAAAATCTCGCGCGCGGCGACGAGGGCTTTCTGTTGGCGCTGGGCTATTCGACGCAGCGGGGTTTTGGACGCACCCATCCGTTCGCTGGCGAAATTCGCTTCGGCGAGGTTGAAGTCGAGTTCCTTGCAGAAGATGCGGGCTTCGCGGTGCCGCTCGGTTCGATCACGCTGACGGAATGCCAGATGGTGAACCAGTTCAAGGGATCGGCGACCGAAGCGCCGTGTTTTACGCGCGGTTATGGCCTCGCGTTCGGGCAGAGCGAGCGCAAGACCATGTCGATGGCGCTGGTGGATCGTTCTCTGCGCGCGCGAGAACTCGGCGAGGAAGCACGCTCGCCCGCACAGGACGAGGAATTCGTGATGTCGCATTCCGACAATGTGCAAGCGACGGGTTTCGTCGAGCACCTCAAGCTGCCGCATTATGTGGACTTCCAGTCCGAACTCGGACTGCTGCGGAAACTCCGCAAGGAGTTCGAGGCCGCGAAGGACGGCGATACGACGCTCGCGGAGGCCGCCGAATGAGCGCGCCGGTTTACAATTTCGCCTATCTCGACGAGCAAACCAAGCGGATGATCCGTCGCGCGATCCTCAAGGCCATCGCGATTCCCGGCTATCAGGTGCCGTTTGCCAGCCGTGAAATGCCGATGCCTTACGGCTGGGGCACAGGTGGTGTGCAGGTGACGGCGGCTATTCTGGGCCAGGACGATACGCTGAAGGTGATCGATCAGGGCTCCGACGACACCACGAACGCAATCTCGATCCGCAAGTTCTTCGAGAAGACTGCGGGCGTAAAGACCACCACGGTGACCTCGGACGCCACTGTCATTCAAACACGACATCGTATTCCGGAGACGGCGCTGAACGACAATCAGGTACTGGTCTATCAGGTGCCGATCCCGGAACCGCTGCGATTTCTCGAGCCGCGCGAGACCGAGACCCGCCGGATGCATGCGCTCGGCGAGTACGGGCTGATGCACGTCAAGCTGTACGAGGACATCGCGCGTCACGGCCATATCGCGACGACTTACGCCTATCCGGTGAAAGTCAACGAGCGTTACGTTATGGATCCGTCGCCGACGCCGAAGTTCGACAATCCGAAAATGGATGATTGCGCGGCGCTGCAACTGTTCGGCGCTGGCCGCGAGAAGCGCATTTATGCGATCCCGCCGCACACGAAGGTCACCTCGCTGGATTTCGAGGATCATCCGTTCGAAACCTACCGCTTTGATGCGCCGTGTGCGCTGTGTGGATCTAACACGTCCTATCTCGACGAAGTCGTGGTCGACGACAAGGGCGGCCGGATGTTTGTGTGTTCCGACACGGACTATTGCGAAACGCGCCGTGCTGACGGCCATCAGGGCGCCGGATTCGGCGCCGATCATCAGGTGACGTGATGCGCGACGACGATCAGCCATTGCTCATCTGCGAGGGCTTGAGCAAGTCCTACGGCCGGCAGCTCGCCTGCAAGAACGTCTCGTTCCAGCTCTATCCGGGCGAGGTGCTCGCCATTGTCGGCGAGTCCGGTTCCGGCAAATCGACGCTGCTGCAAATGCTGTCGACGCAATTGCAGCCGAGCAGAGGGCGTGTGTCGTATCGCATGCGCGACGGCGTTACCCGCGATCTCGCGACGCTTGGCGAGGCGGAGCGGCGCTTTCTGTTCCGCACCGACTGGGGCTACGTGCATCAGGACCCCGCGGTGGGACTGCGGATGGCGGTGTCAGCTGGCGCCAATGTCGGCGAGCGGCTGATGGCGGTCGGCTGGGGGCATTACGGGAAAATTCGGCAGACCTCGTCGTCATGGCTGGAGCGGGTCGAGATTTCGACCGACCGCATCGACGATGCGCCGAAAACCTATTCCGGCGGGATGCGGCAGCGTTTGCAGATCGCGCGCAATCTCGTCACCGAGCCGCGTCTTGTGTTCATGGACGAGCCGACCGGGGGGCTCGACGTCTCCGTGCAGGCGAGGTTGCTGGATCTCGTGCGCGGGCTGGTCAACGAGCTTGGGCTCGCGGTGATCATCGTTACCCATGATCTTGCGGTGGCGCGGCTGCTGTCGCATCGGGTGATGGTAATGAAGGGCGGCGAGGTGATCGAAACCGGTCTAACCGATCAGGTGCTCGACGATCCGCACGAGCCCTATACGCAGCTTCTCGTTTCCTCGATCTTGCCAGCGTGAGAACAGCATGACTCGGATGATCGAAATCTCCAGTGCGGCGAAGACCTTCACCATGCATCTGCAGAATGGCGTGCGGCTGCCGGTGGTGTCTGGCGTGTCGATGCATGTGAATGCCGGCGAATGCGTCGTGCTGGCCGGGCCTTCGGGTGCGGGCAAGTCGTCGATCCTCAAGATGATCTTCGGCAACTACCGATGCGATCACGGCCTCATAGCCGTTCGCCATGATGGAGCGGTCGTCGATGTCGCCAGCGCGCAGCCGCGCGACATTCTCCGCGTCCGCCGCCAGACCATCGGCTATGTCAGCCAGTTTCTGCGTGCGGTGCCGCGTGTGGCGACGCTCGACGTCGTTGCTGAGCCTTTGATCGCGAACGGTGTCGCGCGGGACGAGGCGCGCGCGCGTGCAGGCTCGCTGCTGCGCCGTCTCAATATCGCAGAGCGGCTGTGGACCTTGCCGCCATCGACGTTTTCCGGCGGCGAGCAGCAGCGCGTCAACATCGCGCGGGGTTTCATCTCGGATATGCCGATCCTGTTGCTGGATGAGCCGACGGCGTCGCTTGATGGCGTCAACCGCAGAATCGTGGTTGATCTGATCGGCGAGAAGAAACAGCGCAATGTTGCGATGGTCGCGATCGTTCATGATGACGATGTACGCAATCTGATTGCCGACCGGACGATCGACGTGACCTCGTTTGCGGCTGCCGCGTGAAAGGGAAAGTATGACTTCTGAGCGAACCGATGCCGTTTTCAGCAACGCGCGCGTGGTACTGAAAGACTGCGTCATCGAGCGCGGCTGGGTCGCGGTTGTTGACGGCAAGATCGCTGAAATCGGCGAGGGGAATGCGCCGGAGCGTGGCGAAGACATGCGCGGCGACCTGCTGATGCCGGGGCTGATCGAACTGCATACCGATCACCTTGAAGCGCATTATGTGCCGCGGCCAAAGGTGTTCTGGGATCCGGTGGCTGCGGTAGTCTCTTATGACGGGCAGCTTGCGACCAGCGGCATCACCACGGTACTGGATTCCTTGCGCGTCTGGCGCGAGGAAGGAGCCGAGGACGTCGACGGGCAGGCGGGTATTCTCGCGAAGGCCATCAGCGAGGCACGTGAAGCGAAACTGCTGCGCGCGGAACATTTCCTGCATCTTCGCTGCGAAATCCCGATGCCGAGCGTCGTCGAGGAAGCAAAGGAACTGATCGGCCGGCCCGACGTGCGCCTGATGTCGCTGATGGATCACACGCCGGGGCAGCGGCAATTCCGCGACGAAGGCAAGCTGCGCGACTACTATCGCGGCAAGGGCGCCGGTATGACCGACGCGCAGCTCGACGTGCTGTTCGAGCGGCGCTTTGAATATCAGAAGAAGTACGCCGAAACCAACATGCGCGAGATCGTCGCACTCGCGCATAGCTACGATATTCCGCTTGCGAGCCACGACGATACGACCGAGGAGAACGTTACCGACGCGATCCGCGATCGCGTATCGGTTGCCGAGTTTCCAACCACCATGGAGGCGGCGCAGGGGCTGCACCAAGCCGGCATCCATGTGCTGATGGGGGCGCCGAATGTCGTGCGCGGTGGTTCGCACTCCGGCAATATCGCCGCGGTCGATCTTGCCCGCGAAGGGCTGCTCGACATCATGTCGTCGGATTACATTCCGTCGAGCCTGCTGATGGCGACACTGCAATTGCCGAGGCATGTGCCGGCGATTGACCTCGCAGCGGCAGTACGGACTGTTACCAAGACGGCATCGGAGGCTGTCGGTCTTGTTGACCGGGGAGAGATCGTTGCCGGCAAGCGAGCCGATCTGATCCGCGTGCATCTTGCACAGGATCTTCCGGTAGTGCGCAGCGTGTGGCGAGAGGGGCATCGCGTCGCATGACAGGCATGGCAACCATATCTGCTCATCGTGCTGACTTGGCCGGACCTGGACGATTGATCCTGTTGGTCGGCCCGAGTGGGGCGGGAAAGGACACACTGATCGGGCTTGCACAATCGGCCTGCGCCGGTGATGGCAATGTTGTGTTCCCGCAACGGGTCGTGACGCGGGAAGCGTCTGTCCATGAAAACAATGAGGCGGTCAGCGCAACAGTGTTCGGGCAGATGCTGGCGCACGGCCACTTCGCCTTCCAGTGGGAGGCACACGGCTTGCGTTATGGGCTGCCGCATTCCATCGTCGATGACATCCGCGCTGGACGTGCTGTCGTGGCAAATGTGTCCCGCACCATCGTCGAGTCCGCTCGCAGGTCCTATGCCAGTGTGACGGTGGTTTCGATCACGGCGCCGTCGGATGTTCTGGCGCAGCGCCTTGCCGCACGAGCGCGCCCGAGCGACGGTCAACTCGGCGACCGGCTTCGCAGGACAGTCGTTTCCGCCGAGCCGGATGTCGTCATTAACAATGTGGGATTGGCGGAAGATCACGCAGCCGAGCTGTTGAAGGTCATCAAGGGCATTTGAGAAGGCCGGTGCGGTGCATCGGTCGCGAAAAGCCGTATTGTATTCGAGCAATTCGTGCCCATGTTAAGAACAGGGCGACAGCGATTCTGCGCCAGTAACTCTAGGCAGAAAGAATCATTCCTTGAAAAAGCCTGTACTCACCACCGTCGAAGACGCACCCCAGAGCAAGCCGTCGCGCGCCGACCTTCCGCCGACTGAGGGCTTCATTCTTGTCGTCGATGGACATTTCAAGACCTGGTTTTCTTCGCTCGAGGCTGCCGAAGGGGCGGCGCGGCAGCTCAAATCGAAGTTCCAGATGTTGAAGGTGCAGACCTACGACGCGTCGGCAAAGAACTGGTCGGCACCGTTCTGATCTAGCCCAGCATCTGCGTGTCGCCGCAGATGGAAATGGCTTGACCGGAGATGGTCCTGCCGCGCGGGCTGCACATGAAGACGATCTGGTCCGCGAGCTGCTGCGGTGTCACATAATCCTTGATCGATGTGTAGGAAAACGCCGTCCGTTCCATTTCGGCAAATGAGATGCCGCGCTGCTGCGCCTTGGCTTCCAGCACGCGGCGCTGCCTGTCGCCGGCGACGAGGCCGGGCAGGATCGCGTTGACCCGGATATTGTCCGGCCCGAGTTCGATGGACAGCGATTTTGTGAACCCGATCACGCCCCATTTGGCGGCGGCGTAAGGCGTGCGCATCGCGAAGCCGAGACGCCCGGCCGCTGAAGAGATGTTGACGATCGAGGCATTCTTGCTCTCGCGCAGCAGGGGCACAGCAAGCCGCGCGCAGTTGAATTGCCCGGTGAGACATATTTCGAGACAGCGGTCCCAGTCTTCGGGGTTCATCTCCTCAACCTTCGCGGTCGGTCCGGCGACGCCTGCATTGTTGACCAGCACATCGAGCCCGCCGAGGACCGTAGTGGCCTCCGCGAACAGTGACTTCACCGCGGCTCGATCGGATACATCGCAGACGGTTTGCGTCAGCGTCGGATCGGCTGTCTTGAGTGCTGCGAGCGCCGTCGCATCCACGTCGCAGATGTGAACCTTGGCCCCTTCGCCGGCGAAAGCCCGCGCAATGGCGAGCCCGATTCCGTTGGCGCCTGCCGTCACCAGCACGCGCAATCCCTTGATGTCGAGGTTCATGTCATCTCCAGATGATGATCGTTATTGTTCCGCAAGGCCGCCGCGCGACAGGATGACCTCCGCTGCGTTGCTGATGTCAGCAGCAATTCCGTCGCGCGCGCCGGCCTCGTCACCGGCCTTGATGGCGGCCAGCACGTTGGCGTGGAAACGCACCGCGTCTCCCTTCGCCAGCCGCTCGGGATTTGCGCGCAGGTCGAGATTGATGACCGGGCCCGCCTTAAGCCAGAGCGCACGGATAATGTCCACCAAGGTCGCCGAGTGCGACGCTTCATAGACCGCAAAGTGGAACGACTTGTTGTATTCGACTGCGCGGGGTAGGTCCGGCTTGGCTGCGCGGCTCTCGGAACGCATCGCGGCCTCCGCGCGCGCAATCGATTTGAGGTCGCCGTCGTTGCGGTTTCTGGCCGCGGCCGCCGCGACGTGACCTTCGATTGCGATGCGCGCCTGCGTCAGATCGCGAAACTGCGCCGCAGTCATCAACCGCACGCGGACGGCACGGTTCGGCGTAACTTCGAGTGCGCCATCGGCGACGAGGCGCGAGACGGCTTCGCGCACCGGCATAATGGAGACGCCGAGCACCTCAGCAGCCTGACGCAGCGAGATTTTTTCGCCCGGCGCCATGCGGCCGGAAATCAGAAGATCGGAAAGTTGCGCATAGGCGCGCCCGCCCAATGTCTGCCGGTCGAGCGGCTCAACCAGATCAAGCGCGGCGGGGCGGTTCATGACCGTTTTTCCTGCGGGGCGTGCATCGCGAAACAAGGGACTCGACAAGGCGACAATCGTTTGCCAGTCTAAGTGTGATCACAGATCACGGCAAGCGATATAAGCGCCCAACAACCGCGCGACGCCGAGCCGGAAATAAGCGCCGCAAAACGCGGCCGTCACAGGGAGGATGGCTTATGTCGATCAAGGATAAATTTACGCGACGTAATTTGCTGAAGACCGCCGGCGGTCTCGCGCTGGTGTCTGGACTTTCCGCGCCGTCGATCTTGCGCGCCCAACCGGCCGACGTGATTCGGTTCGGCCATCTGACGCCGCGCACCGGATTTCTCGGGCCGCTCGGCGAATACGGCGTGATGGCGGCCGATCTCGCGGTGGAAGAAATCAACGCGGCAGGCGGCGTGATGGGCCGCAAGGTCGAACTGCTGAAAGAAGACTCGGTCAATCCGCAGACCGCTTCGACCAAGGCAGAGCGCATGATCGAGCGCGACAAGGTCGCCTGCATCATCGGCGAGATTTCGTCGGCGTCGTGCCTCACCATTGCGCAGGTCGCGTCGCGCAACAAGACGCTGTTCATCAACACCGGCGGCAACTCCGACGCGCTGCGCGGCAAGGATTGCCAGCGCTACATGTTCCATGTCGAATCGCAGAATTCGATGTACGTGAAGACGGTGGGCCGCTCGTTCCTTCAGGAAGGTCTGGTCAAAGGCAAGAAGTGGTACTCGCTGACGGCTGACTATGCATTCGGCCACGACCTGCTGCGCGTCGCCAAGCGGTTCATGGAAGGCAACGGCGGTCAATTTGCCGGTGACGATCTGGTGCCGACCGACGCGACGGACTTCTCGGCCTATTTGCTCAAGATCCGCGATTCCAAGCCCGACCTCGTGGTGATCAATCTCGCCGGAAACCAGATCACCAACTTCCTCAAGCAGTATGCCGAGTTCGGCCTGACCTATCCGGTCGGTGGCTTCGGCTTCGACACTGCGCTGGCTTGGGCGGCGGGCAAGGGCAACTTCGTCGGCACATGGCCAGTGGTCTGGCATCACCTGCTCGACACGCCCGGCAGCAAGGCTTTCGTTGCCGCCTTCACCAAGAAATACAACAAGCCGCCGGAGAACCAGGCATGGGGCGACTACATCGCCACCAAGATCGTGGCGCAGTCCATGAACGATCTGAAGTCGGCAGAGTCGCCGAAGATCATCGAGCACTTCGAGAAAGGTGCGAAGTTTGATCTTCTGAAGACGCGGCAGGGCTATTTCCGGGCCTCGGATCATCAGCTCATGCACGAGATGTATGCGGTGAAGGCGCTGCCTGCGGCCCAGATCAAGAACCAGTGGGACATCTTCACGTCGAGCGGTCCCGTACCCGGTCCGAACGAAGACCTCGAAGTCATCGCGGCTACCAAAGAAGAGAACAGTTGTACGTTCCCGTCGTAACTCCGACTTGATGCGATCCTCCGGGGCATTCGGAGGATCGCACTCTTCTTCTTCCATTTTCGGCACACGTGTGGCGCGTGGCCCATTGATCGCGGGGCGACGACAATGTCCGGCATATTGCTTGCGCAGCAGATTCTGAATGGACTGCTCGATGGCGTTTACTACCTTCTGATCGCACTTGGGCTGTCGCTGATCTTTTCGCTCGGCGGCATCGTCAATCTTGCGCACGGTGCGTTCTTCGCCATCGGCGCCTATCTCACGCTGGTGATCTCGCCCTATCTCGGGTTCAGCGGCGCGTTCGTGCTGTCGCCGGTGGCGGTTGCATTGCTCGGGGTCGTGATTGAGCGATTGCTGTTCACACGGTTCTATCGCGCT
Organism: Afipia sp.; assembly: GCA_051653085.1. GTDB lineage: Bacteria > Pseudomonadota > Alphaproteobacteria > Rhizobiales > Xanthobacteraceae > Afipia. The sequence goes on from JBOFVL010000036.1 coordinate 238,178, forward strand.
GATCCCATTCTTTCGCTGTTGCTGACATTCGGGATGGCGATGGTGGCGGAGCAGGCGCTGCGCATGATCTTCGGCGCGCCGCCGCTGTCCTATTCGATCCCGCCCGATTTGCGCGGGCAGGTCGCCATCGGTTCCTTCATCTATTCGTTCTATCGCGTCGTCTTGCTCGGCATCGCCGTCGCATGCGTTGCCGGGCTGTGGTTCCTGCTGAGGAAAACCGCATTCGGCCGCGTCGTGCGCGCGGGTGTGCAGAATCCGGACATGGTCGGCGCGCTCGGGATTTCCCTGCAGCCCTATATGTCTGCCGTTGCGGCGCTGGGCATCGGCCTGGCGGGGTTAGCCGGTGTGCTGCTCGCACCGATCTACGCGATCCATCCGGCGATGGGCAATGAGATCATCACGCCGGCCTTCGTCGTGGTGGTGATCGGCGGTCTTGGATCTTTCTGGGGCGTGGTGGTCGCGGCATTGCTGGTCGGGTTGGTGAAGGGCGTGATGGTCGGCATCGGCTATTCGGCTGCATCCACAGCCGCGATCTACCTTCTCATGCTTCTGGTGCTTGTGTTCAGGCCGCGCGGCCTGTTCGGCGAGCGCATCACCCGCTTCGAGTGAGGCCATCCTCCATGCTCAAGCGTATTCCCGTTCAACTGATTATTGCCGCCATCGGCCTCCTCGTGCTGCCGCCGGTGCTGATCGCGCTCGGTCTGACGACGACGTCGGCGACGGAAGTTGTCGTGTTCGGCATCGCCTGCATGGCGCTGAACATTCTCGTCGGTCACACCGGGCTGGTGTCGTTCGGTCATGGCGCATGGTTCGGGCTCGCGGCCTATGCCGCGGCGTTGCTTCAGCGCAACCTGATGCCGGGATCGTTTTTCGGCCCGGCGATCGGGGCGATCCTCATTATTATGGTGGTAGCGGTTCCGTTCGGCTTTCTCATTCTGCGGCGGCGCGGCGTGTACTTCTCGCTGTTGACGCTGGCGCTGGCGGCGATGCTCTATTCTGTATCGTTCCGCTGGACCGATGTAACCGGCGGCGAGAACGGCATCGGCGGTATCGTTCGTCCCGCGATTTTCGGATTCAATCTCGATTCCCAGGCCAACTATTACTGGTTCGTCGCAGCCATCGCCTTCGCGGTGCTGGTGCTGTTGTGGCGATTCCATAACTCGACCGTCGGCACCGTTTTAGTGGCGATCCGTGAGAACGAACAGCGCGCGCGGTTTCTTGGCTATCCGACCAATCGCTACAAGCTCGCGGCGTTCGTGCTGTCTGCGGCGCTGACGGGTCTCGCAGGCATCCTGCTGCTTTACAAGAACCGCATGACGTCCGCCGACCCGATCTCGGTGGCGTTCTCCGGCGAATTGCTGGCGATGGTTGTCATCGGCGGCATGCGGAGTTTTCTGGGGCCCGCGCTTGGTGCGCTGTTCTTCATTCTGTTTCGCGAGTTTCTCGGCATCTATACCGAGAACTGGCTGCTCTGGCTCGGCTTGGTGTTCGTTGGCTTCATCGTGTTCTCACCGACCGGCCTGATTGGTGTCGGCGAGAAGCTCATCGCGCCGTTCCGCAAGAAGGTCACCGAGGACGCAGCGATGTCTGCGCGCAAGATCGAGGCATTGCCGCTGCCGGAATTTTTGCGACCGAAGGCCGCGATCGAGGGCCCTGTGCTGGCCGCTCGCGACATGGTCAAGAGCTTCGGCGGCATCAAGGCGGTGCAGGGAATCAATATCTCCATCGCTGACCGCACCCTGCATGCTTTGATCGGCCCGAATGGCGCGGGCAAGACCACGGCGTTCAATCTTCTGTCCGGCATGTTCCCGCCGGATGAAGGCGAGGCATCGCTGATGGGCAAGCCTATTGCGGGTCATTCGCCTGAAGAGATTGCCGAAGCGGGCATCGGCCGCTCTTTCCAGATCACCAATCTGTTTCCGGAATTGAGCGTCGGCGAAAACATCCGTCTCGCGGTGCAGGCGCGCCACCCACGCCGCTTCGACCCCTTCACCAACGCGTTGTCCATTGAGACCATCAACCGCGAGACCGACGAAGTCATCCGCTATCTCGGCCTCGCCGGTATCGAGAAGGCCGAGGCGGGGGCGCTGTCCTACGGCGGCCAACGACTGCTCGATATGGGTGTTGCGCTGGCGACCGCGCCCCGCGTGCTGCTGCTCGATGAGCCGCTCGCGGGGCTTGCCGCCGCCGAGCGCGAGCGGATCGGTGCAATCATCAAGCGTATCTCGTCCGATTTGCCGGTGCTGCTGGTCGAGCACGACATTGACCGGGTGTTCCAGCTCGCTGATCATGTGACGGTGATGAACGAAGGGCGCGTTCTGCTTGACGGCAGCGTCGAGGATGCGCGCAGCAGCAAGAAGGTCCAGGAAATCTATATAGGCTCCGGGGCCGCCGCTGTTGCAGCGAAGCCGCGCGAGACCTCTGCGAAGACCAGCGCTCTGCTGACCGTGGGTGGTGTCGATACGTTCTATGGCAAGAGCCATATTCTCAACGGTGTCAACTTCACGTTGCACAACAACGAGATCATCGCGCTGCTCGGCCGCAACGGTGCAGGAAAGTCGACGCTGCTCAAGACTCTGGTGGGCATCGCGCCAGCCTCAAACGGATCGATCAAACTTGCCGACGCCGAACTAGTCGGGCGTGCGTCCGCCGAATGCGCGCGTCTCGGCATCGGTTATGTGCCGCAGGGGCGCGGTCTTTTTGCCGGCATGAGCGTCGAGCACAATCTCGAACTCGGCGGTTTGAAGCGTCAGACCGGCAACGGCGTGCACTGGACCCGCGAGCGCGTCTACGAATATTTCCCGCGCATCCGCGAGCGGCTGGATAGTCCGGCAGATTATCTGTCCGGCGGCGAACAGCAGATGGTGGCGGTGGCCCGCGCGTTGTCCGGCGACGTGCGGGTGCTGTTGCTCGACGAGCCGTTCGAGGGACTTGCGCCCGCCGTTGTCGAGCAACTGTTCGAGGCATTCGACCGGCTGCGCAAGGAGGTCGCGATCATCATCGTCGATCATCATCTTGATCTCGCGCTGGCGCTGTCGGATACGACGGTGGCCTTGGAGCGGGGACGCATTATCCACGAGGGGCCGTCGAAGGCGCTGCGCGACGATCTCGATCTGCGGCGCAAGGTGTTATGGCTGTAACGGCGAGAAACAAGAAACATGTCCAATAAAAGAAACGTCGCCATCGTCGGAGTTGGTTTGATCGGACGCGCCTGGGCCGCAATCTTTGCGCGCGCGGGCTGGAATGTGCGGATCACCGATCCCCATGCGCCGACACTGAGCGCGGCACCCGACCTTATCCGTGATGAGCTGTGTTCGCTCGCGAAACACGGGCTTGCCAGCGATCCGGATGGTGCAGCGTCGCGCATCTCGGTGGCGTCGAGTTTGGCCGATGCCTTGGAAGGCGTCGAATTCGTTCAGGAGAACGGCCCCGAAAAGGTCGAGGACAAGATTGCGCTGTTTGGAGAGCTTGATCGTCTTGCTGCGCCGGACACGCTCTTGGTGTCGTCGACGTCAGCCATTGTGGCTTCGCGTTTCACGGAAAATCTGAAAGGCCGCGCGCGCTGTCTCGTCGGTCATCCTGTGAATCCACCGCATCTGGTGCCGCTGGTTGAGCTTTGCGGTGCGCCGTGGACATCCTCCGAGGCAATTTCGCGTGCACGCGAGATCTATCGCGCCATCGGTCAGGTGCCGGTTATTGTGAACAAGGAGATCAACGGTTTCGTGCTCAATCGGTTACAGGGCGCGTTGCTGGCGGAAGCCTTCCGGCTGGTGGGCGAGGGGTACATGTCAGCCGAAGACCTCGACCATACGGTCAAGGATGGTCTCGGGTTGCGTTGGTCGTTCCTCGGCCCGTTCGAAACCATCGAGCTGAATGCGCCCGGCGGCATCCCGGATTATTGCGCGCGCTACACCGGATTTTATAAGGAGCTCGCGGCATCGTCCGCCGGGCCCGAAGTGTACCAGAGCCCCAACGTCGATCGTGTCATCGCAGCGTGGCCGCATCAGCCGACCCCGGAGCGGATCGCGGCGTTGACATCTCGCCGAAACGAGCGCCTCGCCGCGTTGGCTGCGCACAAGGCCAAGCAGAGCGACTAACTTCAGTTCAACGAGCCTGCAAGAAGAAAGAGACAGGAAAAATGAGCCGCAAAGTCATCATCACCTGCGCCGTCACCGGCGCGATCCATACGCCCTCGATGTCCAAGGCGCTCCCGGTGACGCCGCAGGAAATCGCCGACGCGGCCATTGGCGCAGCGGAAGCCGGTGCGGCCATCGTCCATCTTCATGCGCGCAATCCGAAAACCGGCCAGCCCGACCAGAGCCCGGAAGCGTTCGCGCCGTTTCTCAAGATCATCAAGCAGCGTTCCAATGCGGTGATCAATCTCACCACCGGTGGCGCGCCGACCATGACGGTGGATGAACGCGTTCGTCCCGCTGCGGTCTACAAGCCCGAGGTTGCCTCGCTGAACATGGGATCGATGAACTTCGCGTTCTTCGGCATGCTGAACCGATTCAAGAACTTCGAGCACGAATGGGAGCGCAAGCATGTCGAGAACAAGGACATTGTGTTCCGTAACACATTTGCGGACATCGAATATGTGCTGAACACGCTCTCGGGCAGCGGCACGCGGTTCGAGTTCGAATGCTACGACACCGCTCATCTTTATAACCTGAAGTACTTTCTCGATCAGGGGCTGGTGAAGGCCCCGCTGTTCGTGCAGACGGTGTTCGGATTGCAGGGTGGCACGGGCGCGCATCCGGAAGACGTGCTGCATATGAAGCGCACGGCGGACCGGCTGTTCGGCGATCAGTACGTCTGGTCGGTGTTGGGAGCGGGCCGCAACCAGTTGCCGATCGCGGCGATGGCCGCGGCGATGGGCGGCAACATCCGCGTCGGGCTGGAAGATTCGCTGTGGGCGGCGCCGGGCCGTATGGCGGAGTCCAACGCCGAGCAGGTCCGTCTTGCGCGCAAGATCATTGAAGGCCTCGGTCTCGAGGTTGCTTCGCCTGACGAAGCGCGCGAAATTCTCGACCTCAAGGGTGGAGATACCCTGCAGGTTTGAGGACCGTTTATGCCAGTCACGCTTGATCCCGATGCTGCCGCGGTCCTCGCTGCGTTCCGCGCGGCGGGACGTCCGCCTTATGAAACGCTGACGCCGGTGCAGGCCCGCGAGATGTATCTCGCGGCCCGGGTCGTGTCGCAGCCCGAGCCGCCGAAGATCGCTTCAGCGGAAGCGCTGACTATTCCGGGACAGGGCGGCGGTATTCCCGCCCGCGTCTACACGCCGCTGACGCTGAGGCGGTCTGATGGACTGTCGCCGTGTCTGATGTTCTTTCACGGCGGTGGCTGGGTCATCGGCAATCTCGATTCTCATGACGTCGCGTGCCGCACACTGGCCGATGAAGGCCAGCTCATCGTGATCTCGGTCGATTATCGTCTGGCGCCCGAGCACAAGTTTCCAGCGGCGGTCGAAGATGCCATCGCTGCGACGGAGTGGATTTCAAAGAACGCGCACCAGTTGGGAATCGATGCATCCCGACTGATCGTGGGTGGCGACAGCGCCGGCGGCAACCTTGCAGCTGTCGTTGCGATCCATGCGCGGGAAGCAGGACCAAAGCTTGCGGGTCAGGTGTTGATCTATCCAGCCACTGATTTTGCGATGACGCATCCGTCGCACCGCGAGCCCGAAACAGACGCGCTGCTGACGCACACAGTGATCCGGTGGTTTCGCGATCATTATCTTGGCACATCCAATGGTCAGCATTGGAAAGCCTCACCCGCGCTCGCGGAAAAGCTCGCGGGTCTGCCTCCGGCGTTTGTCCTGACCGCTGGGGCAGATCCTTTACGCGACGAAGGCGATGAATATGCCAAGCGACTCGGCGAAGCCGGCGTGCCGGTGGTGCACCGGACTTATCCCGGCCAGTTTCACGGCTTCATCACGATGGGCAAACTGCTGCCGAAGGCCGGTGTCGCGTTGCGTGAGATCGGCGACTGGCTGAAGGCTCTGAAGTAACCGCTACACCGGCAGCGCGATGGTGTATTTCACCTGGCTCAGCGCGAAGCTGGATTCGATGGAGGCGATGCCATCGAGCCGCGTCAGCTTGTTCTTGATGAACGCTTCATAGGACGGCAGGTCCGCGGTGACCACGCGCAGCAGATAGTCGCGGTTGCCGGTCATCAGATAGCATTCCAGCACCTCTTCCCATTTCGAAATCGCCTTGGCGAAGCGATTGAGGTCTTCTTCCTTCTGCCGTTCCAGTTTGATCGAGATGAAGACACTGACCGGAAGTCCGACCGATTTCTGGTCGACCATTGCGATGTAGCGGGTGATCACGCCGCGTTCCTCCAGCAGCTTCACCCGGCGATGGCAGGGCGACACCGACAGACCGACCTGATCCGCCAGCTGCTGCATGGTGACCCGGCTGTCGGTCTGAAGGATCGTCAGGATTTTGCGGTCGATGGCGTCTAGGGTGTCCATTGGTATAAAATCTCACATATAAGAATGTTATTGGTACGATATCCCATTATTGTGCTTCACGTCGATATGATTTGAGATTTTTAGAGGGCGTTTCAAGATTAGCATGGACTGCATCAGCTTTCGCGGGTGAGTCCCATGTCTTCAAAAAAGCCCATCGATCCTTCGCGTCTGGAAATCCTGGCGGCGCTCACCAAGAAGGTGCTGTGGCTCTCGTCATGGACGATCCATCACGCCAACCATATCCGGCCGGATTCCGATGGGCTCAAGGTCGGCGGCCATCAGGCTTCCTCCGCGTCGCTGGCGACGATCATGTCGGCGCTGTATTTCGGCGTGCTGAAGCCGGAGGATCGCGTGGCGGTGAAGCCGCATGCCAGTCCGGTGTTCCATGCGATCCAGTATCTGCTTGCGCAGCAGACCCGCGACAAGCTGGAGAATTTTCGCGGCTTCAAGGGCGCGCAATCCTATCCCTCGCGCACCAAGGACATCGACGATGTGGATTTTTCCACGGGCTCGGTTGGTCTCGGTGTGGCGCAGACGCTGTTCTCATCGCTGGTGCAGGATTACGTGAAGGCGCACGGCTGGATGAAGGATCGTCCGGAAGGCCGCATGATCGCGCTGGTCGGCGACGCCGAACTCGACGAAGGCAATATCTTCGAGGCGTTGCTGGAAGGCTGGAAGCAGGGCCTGCGCAACACCTGGTGGGTGATCGACTACAATCGCCAGAGCCTCGACGCGGTGATCCACGAAGGGCTGTGGGAAAAGCTCGAGACCATGTTCCGCAATTTCGGCTGGGACGTGGTGATCGTGAAATACGGCAAGCTGATGCAGGCTGCGTTCGCGGAGCCGGGGGGCGAGGCGCTGCGCAAGTGGATCGATAGCTGTCCGAACCAGATGTATGCGGCGTTGTGCTTCCAGGGTGGCGCGGCGTTCCGCAAACATCTGCTCGACGACATCGGCGATCAGGGCGCGGTGACGAAACTGATCGAGAAGCGCAGCGATGATGAACTACTGGCGCTGATGTCGAATCTCGGCGGCCACGACATGGCGAGTATGTTGGAAGCGTTTGAGGCGATCGATCATGATCGCCCGGTCTGCTTCATCGCCTATACGATCAAGGGCGTCGGCCTGCCGTTCCAGGGCCACAAAGACAATCACGCCGGCCTGATGACCGTGACGCAGATGGAAACGTTTCGTGCTGCGCAGAACATCCGTCCCGGTCACGAATGGGATCGGCTGGAAGGACTGCCGCTGGGGCCTGCGCGCATCGAAGCATTCCTGAAGGACGTAAAGTTTGCGCGCGATGGTGCGCGGCGGCTTGAGGCGCCGAAGGTCGAAGTGCCGGCGCAACTCGGTGTCACGTTAACGCCGCGCATGGCGACGCAGCAGGGCTTTGGCCTGATCCTGAACGAACTCGCACGCAGCGACACCAAACTCGCCGAGCGCATCGTCACCACGTCGCCTGACGTCACGGTCTCGACCAATCTCGGCCCATGGGTCAACCGGCGCGGCCTCTTCGCTATGGCGGAGAACACCGACCTGTACCGCAAGGAGAAGATCCCGTCGACCTTCGCGTGGGATTATTCGCCCAAGGGCCAGCATATGGAGCTGGGCATCGCGGAGATGAATCTCTTCATTATGCTCTCCGCGCTTGGTCTGTCGCATTCCATCAACGGCGAGCGCCTGCTGCCGGTGGGCACATTGTACGATCCCTTCATCGAACGCGGTCTCGATGCGCTGAACTACGCCTGTTATCAGGACGCCCGCTTCATGGTGGCGGCGACGCCATCAGGTATCACGCTGGCGCCGGAAGGTGGCGCGCATCAGTCGATTGCTACGCCGCTGATCGGCATGGCGCAGGATGGTCTATCCTCGTTCGAACCGGCCTTTGTTGATGAACTCGCGGTCATCATGCGCTGGGGCTTCGATCACATGCAGCGCGACGAGGATGGCGGCTCGGTCTATCTGCGGCTGTCGACAAGGACGCTCGACCAGCCGCAGCGCACGATGACGCCTGAGCTTGAAAGCGACATCGCGGCGGGAGCGTACTGGCTGCGCAAGCCAGGTCCGAACGCTGAACTGGTGATTGCCTATACAGGCGCTGTCGCGCCGGAAGCCATCGAGGCGACGGGACTGCTGGGGGAGAGCAGGCGGGACATCGGCCTGCTTGCGATCACGTCGGCTGACCGTCTGCACGCGGGCTGGACAGCGTCGCGTAAACTCCGCCGTAGTGGCGGTCCGCGGGAGCCGAGTCACATCGAAAAAATACTTTCGCCGCTGCCGCGCGATTGCGGGCTTATTAGTGTGATCGACGGCCATCCGGCGACGCTGGCGTGGCTCGGCAGCGTGCAGGGCCATCGCGTCGAAGCGCTTGGTGTTGAGAAATTCGGGCAGACTGGCACCCTGGGCGATCTCTATGCCCACTACGGTCTCGACACCAACACCATCATCGATGCTGCCGCCAGCCTGACGTTCGGCTCGCCGATCCGGCACCGCAAGATGGCGGTGTGACGGGCGGTTCTCCGGCACGGCTTTAACCACACGCCGCGTCCGTGGCCTGATCGATGAAATGTCGAGTTGACCGGAAGCGGGAACATCAGCACCATTGAACTCGATCCGTAGTTAAGGTGCTGAATGACCGAGTTGTCCAATCGTCAGTCCGACATCCTGAATATCGCGCGCGCCTCCGGGCGCGTGACGGTGGAGGATCTGGCGCGGCGGTTCGAGGTCTCCGCGCAGACCATCCGCAAGGATCTCAACGATCTCTGCGACCGCCGCTCGATGACGCGTGTACATGGCGGCGCGATCATTGCCTCGGGCGTTGAGAATCTCGCTTACGAAGCCCGGCGATTCGTCGCGGCGGAAGAAAAGAAAGCGATCGGCGCGGCGGCAGCGGCGCAGATTCCCAACGGCTGCTCGCTGTTTATCAACATCGGCACCACCACGGAAGAAGTCGCGAGCGCGCTGACGGCGCATGAGGATCTGCTCGTCATCACCAACAATCTTAACGTCGCGATGCTGCTCTATCGTCATCCGCGCATCGAGGTCATCGTGGCCGGCGGCACGGTGCGCCGCGCCGACGGCGCCGTCATCGGATCGACGGCGAATAACCTGATCACGCAGTTCAAGGTCGATTACGCCATCATCGGCGCATCAGCGATCGATGAGGAGGGCGCGCTGCTCGACTTCGACTATCGCGAAGTGCAGGCCGCGCAGGCGATCATCGCCAATGCACGCAGCGTGATGCTGGTCGCCGACAGCACGAAGCTCAGCCGCAACGCGCCGGTTCGCATCGCACATCTGAGCCAGATCCATACCTTCGTCACCGACCTGCCGCTGCCGGCCGGACTCCAAGCGATCTGCAGCAGCCGCGGCATCGAAGTGATAGCAGCCATGCCGGACAAGCCCGCCGATGTGGCCTGAGGGCCAAGTCGCGCCCGGCATTCCTCTAATCTTTTGACATCATGATGTTTTTTCTGGCGGGCCGGTGCCTGCCTGCGAAATCACCACAGCGCTTGCTTTCGTTTTAAGTTGTGATTTAATCACATATGAAAGCGGAATCGCTATAAGTGAAAATAGCGAGCGCTGGGGAGACGCGGTGGGACAGGTTTTCGACCTCGCAATTATTGGCGGAGGGATCAACGGCTGCGGCATCGCCCGCGACGCTGTCGGTCGCGGCAATTCCGTCTTCCTTTGCGAAATGAATGATCTGGCCAGCGGCACCTCGTCGTGGTCGAGCAAATTGATTCACGGCGGTCTGCGCTATCTCGAATACTACGAGTTTCGTCTGGTCCGCGAGGCGTTGCTGGAGCGCGAAGTGCTCTGGCAAATCGCGCCGCACATCATCCGTCCGTTGCGATTCGTGCTGCCGCATCACGCGGGGCTGCGTCCGGCGTGGCTGCTGCGGCTTGGCCTCTTTATGTACGATTATCTTGGCGGCCGGAAGCTGCTTCCTGCCACGCGTACGGTCGATCTGACGCGCGATCCGGTCGGCCAGCCGCTGGCGCCGGGCCGCTTCACAAAAGGCTTCGAGTATTCGGATTGCTTCGTCGATGACGCGCGTCTTGTGGTTCTCAACGCGCGGGATGCGGCAGACCGTGGTGCAGTGATCCGCACGCGAACCCGCGCCATCGAGGCGCGGCGGCTGGACGATTGCTGGCAGGTGATGCTGGAAGACACGATCACCGGCGCGCTGAGCAGCATCAAGGCGCGTGCGCTGGTCAATGCGGGCGGCCCGTGGGTAGAAGATGTTCTGAGCAGGCGCGCCGGGATCAACGCCAAGGCCAAGGTGCGCCTGGTGCAGGGCTCGCACATTGTGGTGCCGCGTCTCTACGACCACGACCACGCCTATACATTCCAGAACAGCGATGGCCGCGTCGTCTTCGTCATCCCATTCCAGAATGACTTCACGCTGATCGGCACCACCGATCGCGATTACGACGGCGATCCCTCCAAGGTGAAAGCCTCGACGGAGGAAATCGCTTACCTGTGCCAGTCGGTGAACGACTATCTCGCGAAGCAGGTCAAGCCGGACGACGTGGTGTGGGCCTATGCCGGTGTCCGTCCGCTGTATGACGACGGCGCGAGTGAAGCGAAAGCGGCGACGCGCGATTATGTTTTCGAGTTCGACGCGCCGGGCGGCTTGCCGCTGCTGTCGATCTTCGGCGGCAAGATCACGACCTATCGCCGTCTTTCCGAAGAAGCGCTGGAGCGGCTGGAACTGTATCTGCCGGGCAAAGGAAAATCGGCGGGCTGGACTGCTACCGCGCCGTTGCCCGGCGGCGATCTCGACGTGTCGGCGATTCCGGCGCTGGCCGATGAATTGATCCGCGACAATTCGTTCCTGTCGCGCGCCCTCGCGCTTCGTCTCGCGCACGCCTATGGTACGCGCGCCAGCAAGGTTCTCGACAATGCAGCGTCGGCGGCCGATCTCGGGCAACTGTTCGGCGATACGCTGACGGAACGCGAAGTCCGCTATCTCGTGACGCATGAATTCGCGCGCACCGCCGAGGACATCGTCTGGCGACGGTCCAAGCTGGGCCTGCGTCTTTCAGGCGATGAAGTGAAAGCGCTCGACGACTGGATCGCCACGCATCGCAGCGGCTCCGATCGGCCGCTGAAGGAAGCGGGAGGCCGTGCATGAGCGTCACCCTCGACAAGGTTTCGCGCGAGGTCAGCGGCGTTTCCTGGATTCGCGATGTGTCGCTGACGCTTGAACGCGGCACGTTGAGCGTGCTGCTCGGGCCGACATTGTCGGGCAAGACCTCGATCATGCGGCTCTTGGCCGGGCTCGACAAGCCGACCTCCGGCCGTGTGCTCGTCGATGGCAAGGATGTCACCGGCTTCGATGTACGCAAGCGCTCGGTGGCGATGGTCTATCAGCAGTTCATCAACTACCCGACGCTGTCGGTTTACGAGAACATCGCTTCGCCGCTGCGCGTGCAGGGCGTTGCGCGCGACGAGATCGAGACCCGCGTCAGGGACGCGGCGAAACTGCTCAAGCTTGAGCCTTATCTCAACCGCACGCCGTTGCAATTATCGGGTGGCCAGCAGCAGCGCACGGCGATCGCGCGGGCGCTGGTGAAGGGCGCGGACCTCGTCCTGCTCGACGAGCCGTTGGCCAATCTGGACTACAAGCTGCGCGAGGAGTTGCGCACAGAATTGCCGCGAATCTTCGAGGAGTCGGGTGCGATCTTCGTTTATGCGACGACGGAGCCGTCCGAAGCGCTGCTGCTCGGCGGCCGCACCATCTGTATGGGGGAAGGGCAAGCACTTCAGATCGGCGCGACGCCACAGGTTTATCGGCGTCCCGACACGATGGAAGTGGCGCAGGTGTTTTCCGATCCACCGCTCAACACCGTCGGCATCGAGAAGAAGAACGGATCGATCTTCTATGCTGGCGGAGAACGCGCGTCCGTTGCGGGTCTTTATGAAGGCTTGGGCGACGGCACATATAAAGTCGGTTTCCGCGCGCACCAGCTTGATGTCGCAGGCGCGTCCCCCGGCCGCCATGCGTTCGTCACCACTGTGAGCGTCACCGAGATCACCGGCTCGGAGAGTTTCGTGCATCTCAAGCGTGACGGATACAACTGGGTCGCGGTACTGTCAGGCATCCACGAGTTCCTGCCGGGGCAGGAGCTCGACGCGGTCCTCGATCCGAACGATCTCTTCATCTTCGATCAATCCGGCCGGCTCGTCGCCGCACCGGCGGCAAGGTGAGGGCGCGGCATGGCTCGCATTGATCTTGTCGATCTTGCGCATTCCTACGGCGGCAAATCCGCCGACCGGGCGTCCTATGCGCTCAAGCCGATGACCATGACGTGGCGGCAAGGCGGCGCCTATGCGCTGCTTGGGCCGTCGGGCTGCGGCAAGACCACGCTGCTGAACATCATCTCGGGTATCGTCACGCCGTCGCACGGCAAGGTGCTGTTCGACGGCGCGGACATCACGCGCTCGACCACGCGTGAGCGCAATATCGCGCAGGTGTTCCAGTTTCCGGTGATCTACGACACCATGACGGTAGGCGAGAACCTCGCATTCCCGCTCAAGAACCGCGGCCTGCCGCGCAACGAGATCGCATCGCGCGTTGCGGAGATCGCCAGGCTGCTCGATCTGACGCCGTACCTCGAACGCAAGGCGGTCCGGCTGAGCGCCGATGCCAAACAGAAAATCTCGCTCGGCCGCGGTCTCGTGCGCTCCGACGTGGCGGCGGTGCTGTTCGACGAGCCGCTGACGGTGATCGATCCGCATCTGAAATGGGAGTTGCGCTCCAAGCTTAAGGCGCTGCATCAGGCACTCGATCTCACAATGATTTATGTCACCCACGACCAGACCGAGGCGTTGACCTTCGCCGATACCGTGGTGGTGATGCACGACGGCAGCGTGGTGCAGAGCGGCACACCGGAAGAATTGTTCGCGAAGCCCGCGCATACCTTCGTCGGCTATTTCATCGGCTCGCCCGGCATGAACATCGTTCCTGCGCAGGTGAAGGGCCGCGAGGCGCGGATCGACGGACATACCATTGCGTTAAGTAGTAGCTACGATAGCCTCCCTCTTGGTGCGAAAATTGAAATCGGCGTGCGTCCGGAATTCGTTCATGTCGCGCCGCCAGCGCCCGGACTCCTTTCGGCACAGATCGAACGGATCGACGATCTCGGGCGCGTGCGTTTTGCCCGCGTGCGCATCGGTGATGCGAAATTTGCCGCGCGTGTGCCGAATGGTTTTTCGGTGCCGGACAAGACAGCCGGTCTGGTGTTCGATTCGGCCCATGTTCACGTCTATGCCGACAGCCTGCTGGTCGAGGGGCGCGTCTGATGGACAAGACGATCAACAACAAGGCCTGGTTCCTGGTTCTGCCGGTGTTCCTGATCGTGGCGTTCTCCGCGATCCTGCCGCTGATGACGGTGGTCAATTACTCGGTGCAGGATACGTTCGGGAATAACCAGTTTTTCTGGAACGGCGTCGGCTGGTTCAAGGAACTGCTCGATCCATCGACCGATCTCGGTGACCGCTTCCTTGCCTCGCTCGGGCGCAATCTCCTGTTCTCCGCGATCATTCTCGCCATCGAAGTGCCGCTCGGTATTCTGGTCGCACTCTCGATGCCGCGGGATGGCTGGCGCGTCGCGGCGTGTCTCGTCATTCTTGCGCTGCCGCTGCTCATTCCATGGAACGTGGTCGGCACGATCTGGCAAATCTTCGGACGTCCCGACATCGGCCTGTTGGGCTACACGCTTAACAAGCTCGGCCTGAACTATAATTACGTGTCCAATAGTCTGGACGCCTGGGCCACCATCATCGTGATGGATGTCTGGCACTGGACCAGCCTCGTCGCGCTGCTGTGCTACGCGGGCCTCAAGTCGATTTCGGACGCCTATTATCAGGCCGCTCAGATTGACGGCGCGTCGCGCTGGGCGGTTTTCACGGCGATCCAGTTGCCGAAGATGAAGCGCGTGCTGCTGATCGCGGTGCTGCTGCGCTTCATGGACAGCTTCATGATCTACACCGAGCCGTTCGTCGTCACCGGCGGCGGGCCCGGCAATTCCACGACCTTTGTGTCGATCGAATTGGTGAAGATCGCACTCGGGCAGTTCGACCTCGGCAAGGCCGCCGCACTGTCCATCGTCTACAACCTGATCATCCTGATCGTGTGCTGGGTGTTCTACACGGTGATGACGAACGCCGATAATGAGCGCGCTCAGACGACGGGAGGCGCGTGATGCATACCATTCCCGGCCGACGCGTCATCATGATCTTGTTCCTGATCTTCCTGCTGTTGCCAATCTATTGGCTCATTAATATGAGCTTCAAGACAAATACGGAAATCGTCTCGACCATGACGCTGTGGCCGAACGAGCCGACGCTGGTGCACTACCGGCGTATTTTCACCGATGCGAGCTGGTACTCCGGCTACATCAACTCGCTGAAATACGTCATCATCAACACCATCATCTCGATCTCTTTCGCGTTGCCTGCGGCTTACGCTTTCTCGCGCTATCGCTTCCTCGGCGACAAGCACCTGTTCTTCTGGCTGCTGTCGAACCGCATGGCGCCGCCGGCGGTGTTTGCGCTGCCGTTCTTCAACCTTTATTCGGCGATCAACCTGTTCGATACGCCCTGGGCGGTCGCGCTGGCGCACTGCTTGTTCAACGTTCCGCTGGCGGTGTGGATTCTCGAAGGCTTCGTCTCCAGCGTGCCGAAGGAGATCGACGAGACCGCGTTCCTCGACGGCTACTCGTTTCCGCGTTTCTTCGTGAAGATTTTGATGCCTCTGATCGCGAGCGGTATCGGCGTCGCCGCCTTCTTCTGCTTCATGTTCTCATGGGTTGAGTTGCTGCTGGCGCGCACACTGACATCAGTCAATGCAAAGCCGATCGCCGCGACCATGACGCGCACGATTTCGGCGTCCGGCATGGACTGGGGCCTGCTGGCCGCGGCCGGCGTTCTCACCATCATTCCGGGCGCGCTGGTGATCTGGTTTGTCCGCAACTACATCGCGCGCGGTTTCGCGCTGGGCAGGGTGTAACCATGGATCATATCGCGTGGATGGCCTGGACGGCGCCGACGGCGACCTTCTTCTGCCTGCTGGCCGCGACACTTGGGACCATGACGTGGCTGGCGATGCGTTACCCGGAGGCGGAGCGCGTCGGCGTGTTGCGCATTCCGACCACCCGCGGCGACCGGTTGTTCATTTCCCTGATCGCGACCGCGGTCATTCATCTTTTGTGGATTGCATTTGCGGGCACGGACTCGATTGCGACGCTCCCGATCGGCGAGGGCGTCGAAGTCTCGAGTTTGTGGATCGCCAGCATGATTTCGCTCGGCATGGCCGTTGTCATATTTCGCAACGTCTAGTCGGGCGAGAAAAGGCAGATCCGGGATCAACCCGGAGCTGAAGTTGTGTTTCAACGGAGGAAACCAGATGCGACATCTAACCGGGAAGTGTCGTCTTTTGACGATGGCAAGCGCGGTGGCCTTGATAGCGGCGTCGGCTGCGATCAGTGCACCTGCGTTCGCGGATGAAGCCGCCGCAAAGAAATGGATCGACAACGAGTTCCAGCCTTCGACGCTGTCGAAGGAAGACCAGATGAAGGAAATGCAGTGGTTCATTAAGGCCGCTGAGCCCTTCAAAGGTATGGAGATCAACGTCGTATCCGAAACCATCGCGACCCATGAATATGAATCGGGCACGCTGGCGAAGGCCTTTTCCGAAATCACCGGCATCAAGCTCAAGCATGACATCATTCAGGAAGGCGATGTCGTCGAGAAGCTCCAGACGCAGATGCAGTCCGGCAAGAACGTCTATGACGGCTGGATCAACGACTCAGATCTGATCGGTACGCACTTTCGTTACAACCAGACCGTCGTGCTTTCGGACTACATGAAAGGCGAAGGCAAGGACGTTACCGATCCGATGCTGGATGTCGATGATTTCATCGGCAAATCGTTCACCACCGCTCCGGATGGCAAGCTCTATCAGTTGCCGGATCAGCAGTTCGCGAACCTGTACTGGTTCCGCTACGACTGGTTCACCAATCCGGATTACAAGGCGAAGTTCAAGGCCAAGTATGGCTACGAGCTTGGCGTGCCGGTCAACTGGTCGGCCTACGAAGACATCGCCGAGTTCTTCACCAACGACATCAAGGAAATCAACGGCGTCAGAGTCTATGGTCACATGGACTACGGCAAGAAGGACCCCTCGCTCGGATGGCGGTTCACCGACGCCTGGTTGTCGATGGCCGGCAACGGCGACAAGGGCATTCCGAACGGACTGCCTGTCGACGAATGGGGCATCCGCATGGAAGGTTGCCGTCCGGTCGGCTCGTCGATTGAGCGCGGCGGTGACACCAACGGACCCGCGGCGGTCTACTCGATCGTCAAGTATCTCGACTGGATGAAGAAGTATGCTCCGCCGCAGGCGCAAGGCATGACCTTCTCCGAGTCGGGCCCGGTGCCTGCGCAAGGCGCGATTGCACAGCAGATGTTCTGGTACACCGCCTTCACCGCCGACATGGTGAAGCCTGGTCTGCCGGTGGTGAACGCCGACGGCACGCCGAAGTGGCGCATGGCTCCGTCGCCCAAGGGGGCCTACTGGAAGGATGGCATGAAGCTCGGTTATCAGGATGCCGGCTCGGCGACGCTGCTGAAGTCGACCCCTCCGGATCGCCGCAAGGCAGCGTGGCTCTATCTCCAGTTCATCGTTTCCAAGTCGGTGAGCCTGAAGAAGAGCCATGTCGGTCTCACGTTCATTCGTGAATCCGACATCTGGGACAAGTCGTTCACCGAACGCGCGCCGAAGCTCGGCGGTCTGATCGAGTTCTACCGCTCGCCGGCGCGCGTGCAGTGGTCTCCGACCGGAAACAACGTGCCGGACTATCCGAAGCTTGCCCAGTTGTGGTGGCAGAACATCGGCGATGCGTCGTCCGGTGCGAAGACCGCACAGGCGGCGATGGATTCGCTAGCTGCTGCTCAGGACTCGGTGCTTGAACGCCTCGAGAAATCGGGCGTGCAGGGCGCCTGCGGACCGAAGCTCAACAAGAAAGAGACGGCCGAGTTCTGGTTTGCCAAGTCGGAGAAGGACGGCAACATCGCGCCCCAGCGCAAGCTGGCGAACGAAAAGCCGAAGGGTGAGACCATCGACTACGACACGCTGATCAAGTCGTGGCCGGCCTCGCCGCCGAAGCGCGCCGAAGCCAAGTAAGCGCGCGGCAAGGAACCTCCCTGTGCGCTAAACTTGCGCACGACTTGAAGGCCGGGAGCAATCCCGGCCTTTTTCCTTTGCAACACTCGTTCGCGAACGCATGCGCGGCAAGACATCGCACCTTGAGCGATCACGCCGTTCCTCGTTGCGGCGCACCCAGCGTAGGTAATGTTGACACGTCGTCACGGTTTGGGTCTGATTGTCGGAAGTGCACACAAAAACGCATAGCTATTCGACACAAGAACTGACCAAGGCGATCGATAGAATCGCAACGTGACCTAAGGCGATCGATAGAATCGCGGCACGTGGGGGAGGGATACCCGGAATGCTGGACTTCGTTCAGCAGTTGGTGAGCGGCATTGCGCTCGGCTGTGTTTATGGCCTGATCGCTCTCGGCTTTGTCCTTGTTTACAAGGCGACCGAGGTCGTCAATTTCGCGCAGGGCGATCTGATGATGCTGGGCGGATTCTTCGCCTTCACCTTCATCAGCTTGCTCGGTTTCAATTACTGGCTCGGCTTCATCGCTGCCGTCGGCGCAATGGCGCTGTTCGGCATGCTGGCCGAGCGCCTCGTGGTTCGGCCGATCCTCGGCTATCCGCAATTCTCCATCATCATGGCGACCATCGGCCTCGGCTTCTTCCTGCGCTCGGCGGCTGGAATGATCTGGGGCACGGACGATCTCAAGATCGAGACGCCGTTCAGTCACGGCGTGCTGCGGCTCGGCAGCCTCGTGCTGGCCTATGACAAGCTCTCGGTGATCGCCGCGACGATCATCCTGTGCGGCGTGCTGTACCTGTTTTTCAACAAGACCACGCTCGGCACGGCGATGCGTGCAAGCTCCGAGAACATGCTCGCAGCGTATTACATGGGCATTCCCGTGAAGCGCGTGGTGTCGATCGTCTGGGCCATCAGCGCCGCGGTTGCGACCTGCGCCGGTGTGCTGCTCGCGCCGATCACGTTCATCCACTCCAATGTCGGGCTGGTGCTGGGGCTGAAAGCCTTTCCGGCCGCCGTGCTCGGCGGGTTCGGGTCGATTCCCGGCGCTGTGGTCGGCGGCGTGCTGATTGGCGTGATCGAAAGCATGGCGGGATTTTACCTGCCACAGGGATGGAAGGACGTCGCGCCCTACATTGTGCTGCTCGCGGTCCTGCTGCTGAAGCCTGAAGGCATCTTCGGGCTTCACGTGCGGAAGAAAGTCTGAGGGCGCGATGCGGTTTCTGTTCAAGACGGACTACAACGACGACATCCGGCTGGTCCCGCATAGCGGCTACATCTGGTCTTACGGCGCGCTACTGGCGCTGCTGCTGATCGCGCCGTTCGTGCTCAGCAGCTACATCATGAGTCAACTCGTCTTCGTCTGCATCTACGCCACAGTCGGCGTCGGGCTGATGATTCTGACCGGATTCACCGGACAGGCTTCGCTGGGGCACGCGGCGTTTCTTGCTATCGGGGCCTACACCACGGCTTATCTGCAACAGCTTGGCGTGCCGTTTCCAGTCTACTTTCTCGCCGCGGGCATTCTGACCGGCATCATCGGCGCCATGGTTGGATTTCCGGCGTTGCGGTTGCAGGGCATTTATCTTGTCATCGCGACGATCTCGTTCGCGCTCATCGTGGAAGAAATTCTTGCGCGCTGGGAGCATGTGACGAATGGCAACGAAGGCATGCGCGTCCGCACCATCCAGTTGCTCGGCAACAGCGTGCCGCGCGACAGCCCGACATTCTACTATCTCTGTCTCGGGCTCCTGATCCTGGTCATCCTCGGCACGCTCAACCTGATGCGCTCGCCGACCGGGCGCGCCTTTGTCGCCATCCGTGACAGCGAGACGGCGGCCAAAAGCATGGGCATCAACGTCTCGCTCTACAAGGTGAAGTCGTTTGCACTGAGCGCCGCCATTACCGGGCTCGCGGGCTGTCTCTTCGCCCACAAGCTGTCGTTCATCAGCCCGGAGATGTTCACGCTGCAACTCTCCATCGAATTCATCATGGTCATCATCATCGGCGGTGTTCTGAGCCTGCATGGCGCAGTCCTGGGCGCGATCTTCATTGTTATGGTGGATCCGTTTCTGACCTTCCTGAAGGACGATATTCCAGGCGTTGTCGCGGGGCTTGCAGCGACTTTTGGCGCGGGTGCCGAGCAGGCGGCTAATATCCAGAAGAGTGTCGCTGCGATGGCGTCCGCCAACGGCCTGAAAGGCGCGATCTACGGTCTGCTCATCATGCTGTTTATTCTGTTCGAGCCTTACGGCCTTTACGGCCGGTGGCTCAAGATCAAGCTCTTCTTCCAGTTGTTTCCGCTCTACAAGCGCGCGACCTTCAAGCGGCAGAAAATCTACGTCAAATCGGAGCGGAACCGATGAGCTGCTTCCGCGCCGAAAATCTCTCGCTCCACTTCGGCGGCCTGAAAGCGGTCGACTCCGTTAGCTTCGCGGTGGAGAAGGGCGAGATTCTTTCGATCATCGGCCCCAATGGAGCCGGCAAGAGCTCGATCTTCAATCTGATCTCGCGCCTTTATAATCCGACTTCGGGGCGACTTTACTTCGAGGATCAGGACATCACCGAGGAGCCGGCTTACGGCATCGCCAAGCTCGGTATTGCGCGGACGTTCCAGAACATCGAGCTGTTCGAGAACGCCACGGTCCTGAGCAACCTTCTGGTCGGGCGGCACCGGCACTGCACAACGAGTCTGTGGGAAGACCTGCTGTTCCTGCCGAACGTGCGCCGCGACGAAAAAGCGCATCGCCGCCGCGTCGAGCAGGTCATCGATTTCCTTGACCTTGCCGCCCATCGGGACAAGCTGATCTCGGGGTTGCCCTATGGTGTGCGCAAGGTGATCGAGCTTGCCCGCGCGCTGTGCACCGAGCCGAAGCTGATTCTGCTGGATGAGCCGTCGTCCGGGCTGAATGTGGAGGAGACCGACGACATGTCGTTCTGGATCCGCGATATGAAAACCGAACTTGGCATCACCGTGCTGATGGTCGAGCACGACATGACGCTGGTCAATCGTGTCTCCGACCGGGTGATCGCGCTGAACTACGGCAAGGTGCTGGCGATGGGCGCGCCGGCCGAGGTTCAGGCCCATCCCGACGTCGTCGCAGCCTATATCGGCGCATGAGGTCGATGTCATGAGCAGCCCCGACATCATCCTCAAGCTCAGCAACATCGAGAGCTACTACGGGCCGATCATGGCCATTCGCGGCATCAGCCTCGAGGTGCCGCGCGGCAAGATCGTCACCCTGCTGGGTGCCAATGGTGCGGGCAAGACGACGGTGCTCAAGACGATCTCCGGCATTCTCGATCCGCAGAAGGGCTCCATCGAGTTCAAAGGGCAGCCGATCCAGCGGATGGAGGCGGACAAGATCGTGCGTCTCGGCCTCAGCCATGTGCCGGAAGGCCGCGAGGTGTTTCCGTTTCTCAGCGTGCGCGAGAACCTGATGATGGGCGCGTATCCGCGCAAGGATCGTGATGGCGTCGCCACCGATCTGGAGCGCGTCTACGGTTATTTCCCGCGCCTGCGCGAGCGTGTCGATCAGCCTGCCGGTCAACTGTCCGGTGGCGAGCAGCAGATGCTGGCGATCGGCCGCGCGCTGATGAACCGCCCGGCGCTGCTGCTGCTCGATGAGCCGTCGCTCGGGCTGTCGCCGATCCTGGTCAAGGAAATCTTCACGATCATCAAGCGCGTCAACGAGGAGCAGGGCATGTCGATCCTGCTGGTCGAGCAGAACGCCAAGGTGGCGCTCGAGACCGCGCATTATGGATACGTGTTGGAGATCGGACGCGTGGTGATGAACGACACCTGCGAACGGCTGATGATGTCGCAGGACATTCAGGAGTTCTACCTCGGCGCCAAGGAAAGCGGCGCACGTGGTGAACGGCGCTGGAAGAAAAAGAAGACGTGGCGGTAAGGAACTTGGCGATAAAGCCCGGCGATAAGATCGGGCGTTAAAGGGCAGGAGAGATCGGCGCTGTGTCGCTTTGTACGCAGCGGAAGACAAGGAGCGAGCTATGGCGAGACCCGCTGTGATGACCGTCGCGGATACGATCGCGAAGAGCTTTCTGCTGGCGGTCGAAACCCGCGGCGACAAGCCCGCGATCCGTGAGAAGCATCTCGGTGTCTGGCAGTCGACAAGCTGGCGGCAGTGGCTGCAGACGGCGAAGGAGATCGCCTATGCGCTTCATGCATCGGGCTTCAAGCCCGGCGATGTCGCCTCTATCGTCTCGAATGCGACCCCTGAATGGGTGTTCGCCGACATGGGCGTACTCTGTGCGGGCGGTGTCTCGTCAGGCATCTATCCGACCGACTCAGCGGCGCAGGTCGAATACCTGATTAACGACTCCCGAACCAAGGTGATTTTCGCCGAGGATGATGAGCAGCTCGACAAGGTGCTGGCGTGCCGCGCGCGCTGTCCGACGCTCGAGAAGATCGTCGTGTTCGACATGGAAGGCTTGAGCGGATTCAGCGATCCAATGGTGATGTCGCTGGACGAGTTCATGGCGCTCGGGCGCAACCATATGAGCGGTCGTGAGGCGCTGTGGGACGAGATGATCGCCAGCCGCGGCCCGAACGATCTCGCCATTCTCGTTTATACGTCTGGCACGACCGGCCCGCCGAAAGGCGCGATGCATTCCAACCGCAGCGTGACGCACCAGATGCGCTACGCCGATTATCTTCTGGTGCCGACCGATCATGAGGAACGGCTGGTGTTCCTGCCGCTATGTCATGTCGCCGAGCGCATTGGCGGTTACTATCTCTCCGTCGCGGTCGGCTCGGTGATGAACTTCGCTGAAAGCCCGGAAACCGTGCCGGACAACTTGCGCGAAGTTCAGCCGACAGCGTTTCTCGCGGTGCCGCGGATATGGGAGAAATTCTATTCGGCCATTACGATTGCGTTAAAGGATGCAACACCGCTCCAGCAATGGATGTACCGCCATGCGCTCAGTGTCGGTCAGCGCCTGACAGATTACAGGCTTGAGGGCGAAACGCCGCCGTTGTCGCTGCGGCTTGCGGGCAGGGCGGCCTACTGGCTGGTGTTCCGCAACATTCGCCGCATGCTCGGCCTCGACCGTGTGCGCATCGCGTTCACGGGCGCCGCGCCGATTTCGCCCGACCTGATCCGCTGGTATCTGGCGCTCGGCCTCGATATGCGCGAGGTCTATGGCCAGACCGAGAATTGCGGCGTGGCGACGCTGATGCCCAACGAACGCATCAAGCTCGGCTCGGTCGGCAAGGCTGCACCGTGGGGCGAGGTCATGATCTGCCCGAAGGGCGAGATCCTCGTCAAAGGCGATTACCTGTTCATGGGTTATCTGAACCAGCCCGAGAAAACCGCGGAGACCATCGACGCGAAGGGCTGGCTGCATACCGGCGACGTCGGCACCATCGACAACGAAGGCTTCATCAAGATCACCGACCGGATGAAGGACATCATCATCACGTCCGGCGGAAAGAACATCACGCCGTCCGAGATCGAGAACCAACTCAAGTTCTCGCCGTATATTTCGGACGCGGTGGTGATTGGCGACAAGCGGCCATTCCTGACCTGTCTGGTGATGATCGATCACGAGAACGTCGAGAAGTTCGCGCAGGACTACGACATTCCCTTCACGAACTACGCGAGCCTGTGCCGCGCGCCGGAAGTCCAGGACCTCATCAAGCGCGAGATCGAAACGGTGAATGCGAATTTCGCGCGCGTGGAAACCATCAAGAAATTCCATCTGATCGAGCGGCAACTCACGCCGGAGGATGAAGAGCTGACTCCGACGATGAAACTGAAACGCAGTTTCGTGAACAAATCCTATGCAGCCGAGATCGACGCAATGTACCGAGCGAACGCCATGGCGTAAGCTCGCAACATACTGCGTCACAGGAAACGCATTCCGCGGCCCGCAAGGACCGCTCAGCGGCGAAGGTAACAAGGCCCGGCCTTCGCTGAAAATGGGCCAACAGAGAGGAGACCGTTATGTCGAAATCGTTCAAGGCGTTGGGCCTTGCGGTGGGCGCCTTCGCGCTGACCCAGTCGCCGGCCTTCGCACAAACCAAGGTGACCAACGAAGGCATTTCGCCGACCGAAATCGTCATTGGATCGCATCAGGACCTGTCCGGCCCGATCAAGGGTTGGGGCGTTCCGGTGTCCAACGGCATGAAGATGGCGGTCGACGAGATCAATGCCGCAGGCGGCATCAACGGCCGCAAGTTCAAGCTGATCATGGAAGACAGCGGCTACGATCCGAAGCGCGCGGTGCTGGCGTCACAGAAGATGATCGAGAAGGACAAAATCTTCGCCATGGTCGGGCCCATGGGCTCGCCGACCGTGCTGGCCGCGCAGGACATCCTGTTCGATGCCGGTGTATTTCAGCTCTTTCCGCTGACCGCGGCGGAGTTCACCTTCAAGTTCGATCCGGCAAAGCCGCAGGAGCGGCTGAAGTTCAACAACATCCTGCCCTACGTCGAAAGCACGCGGGCCGCGATCAAACACATGATCGAATGGAAGAAGTTCGGCAAGCCCTGCATCATGCATCAGGATGACGAGTACGGCAAAAGCGTGCTCGATGGTTTCAACCAGCAGACGGCTGCGATGAAACTGACGCCGGCGTCGATCACCAGCTACAAGCGCGGCGCGTCCGACTTCAGCGCGCAGGTCGCCAAGATGAAATCCGACGGTTGTGATCTCGTCGTGCTCGGCACTGTGATCCGCGAGACCATCGGTGCGATGGCGGAAGCCAAGAAACTCGGCTGGGATGTGACCTTCCTCGGAGCGACGCCAACCAACGTGCTTGAGGTTCCTGCGCTCGGCAAGGACGCCGTCGAAGGTCTTTATGCTGCGGCGGCCTTCGAGATTCCCTACGAGGACACCGCAAAGGGCAAGGTGAAGGATTGGCTGGTGAACTACAAGAAGGCGTTCGGCACCGACGCCAACACACAGGCCATCATCGGCTACAACGCCGTGATGACTTTCGCCCACTATGTCAACAAGGCGGGCAAGGACCTGAACGGTCAGAAGGTGCTGGATGCGATGGAATCCGGTGACGTATTTCAGGACATCTTCAATTCGCCGCCGACCAAGTTCTCGAAGACCAACCACCTCGCCAGCACGGTGACGCAGGTCCAGCAGGTCAAGAATGGCCGCTGGGTGCTGGTGAAAGACGGCCTGATGTTCTAGTCATGATGTGTTGCGGGCGCGGGTTACAGCAACAAGCTGGCCCGCGCCCGCAATTTTCTTTACGATCCTGTCTCCGAAACGATACCCTGCATCCACAATGATAATTGAAGGTCCGGTCAAAGCCGGCATCGCAAACTGGTTTCCCGGAGCCACGGGTATCGACGGCCTGTCACAGTTGTCCGGCGGCGCGAGCCAGGAGACGTGGTCGTTCGACGTCGTGCATCCATCCGGAAACATTCTCGTTATCCTTCGCCGCGCGCCTGCGGGCTATGGCGCAGCGCCGGCGCGTGCCGCCGGGCTCGAGGCCGAAGCCGTTCTTATGCAGCAGGCGTTCGAGGCGGGGATACCGTCGCCGCGCGTGCGTTATGTATTGCGCCCGCAGGATGGCCTCGGCAGCGGCTTCATCATGGAGCGGGTCGAGGGCGAAACCATCCCGCGCAAGATTTTACGTGATGCGCAGTTCGCGCAGGCGCGTGCGGTGCTGACGGGGCAACTCGGAAAGGCGATCGCAGGCATTCACGCTCTGGACAAATCGCGTTTGCCGGAATTGCGGCTGATGACGGTCGCCGGCGAAATCGCCGACCTCGCAGCTGAATACAAGTCTTTCGATTGGCCGCGTCCCGTATTCGAACTGGCGCTGCGATGGCTGCGCGACAACGCGCCTGCCACATCGGATATCGTCACGCTGGTGCACGGCGATTTCCGCCACGGCAATCTGATCGTCGGTCCGGAAGGACTGCGCGCCGTGCTCGACTGGGAACTCGCGCACTTCGGCGATCCGATGGAAGATCTAGGCTGGATCTGCGTCAACTCGTGGCGTTTCGGTGAGATCGACAAGCCGGTCGGCGGTCTGGGCACGCGCGAGGAATTGTTCGCGGCTTACGAATCCGCATCGGGCCGGGCGGTGGACGTCGCGCGCGTGATGTTCTGGGAGGTGCTGGGTACCTTGCGATGGGGCATTATGTGCTGCGGCATGATGCAGCGGTTCCGCGCCGGCCCCGATCATTCCATGGAACGCGCCATGATCGGCCGCCGTGCTTCGGAAACCGAAATCGATCTGCTGCGGCTGCTGGCGCCGCGTCGCGGCGCATGACGCCGAAAAGGGTGCAGCGGTTTTCGGACTACGTCATGCGCCAATGATAAGTCGAGGGACTTGAGATGCAGGATCACCCCACGCCCGTCGAATTGATCAATGCGGTCACGGAATTTCTCCGCACCGATGTCGCGCCGCAACTGTCGGCGCATGGCGCATTCAAGCTGCGCGTCGCGGTCAATGCGCTCGATCTGGTTGCACGGCAGATGACGCGCGCGGCCTACAGCGACGCCACCGAGGCGGAACGCTTGTCGAAATTGCTCGGCAGGGACGGGTCGCTCGAGGAACTCAACCGGCTGCTGTCGTCGCGTATCCAGAGCGGCGAGCTTGATCTTGAGACGCCCGGTCTCACCGACCACGTCTGGCAGACCACGATGGACAAGCTCGCGGTCGACCAGCCGAACTATGCATCCTATCGGCGCGAGCGCGACGCGAAGCCGTAGGAAGTTATTTGCCCTTCCACTGCGGCGCGCGTTTTTCCGCGAACGCCTTGGGGCCTTCGACATAATCCTCGGACGCGGCCAGCGCACGCACGGCGGGATAATCGAACTGCTCGGCGAGCGCCTGTTCTAGCGACACGCCGAGGCCGCGATGCATGGTTTGCTTCGAGGCGCGGATCGATATCGGGCCGTTCTGCAGAATGAGATTGGCCCAGCGTTCCGCGCCGGCCAGCGCTTCGCCCTTCGGAACGACTTCGTTGACAAAGCCAAGCTCAAGCCCTTCACGCGCGGGAACGTGGCGGCCGGTCAGGATCATGCCCATGGCGCGCTTGAGGCCGATCAAACGCGGCAGGCGATGCAACCCGCCGGCGAGGGCGGCGAGGCCGACACGCGGCTCGGGCAGAGCAAAGGTTGCATTCTCAGATGCGATGATGAGATCGCAGGCGAGTGCAATCTCGAAGCCGCCGCCCATCGCGACGCCGTTGACGGCAGCAATGATCGGCTTGTCGCAATCGAAGCGGTGGGTCAGTCCGGCAAAGCCGCTTGTATCCCAGCCGCGCTGGCCGCCTTGGGCCTGCCATTTCAGGTCATTGCCAGCGGAAAACGCTCTGTCACCCGCGCCCGTAACGATGGCGATCCATTGATCCGGGTCTTTGCTGAATTCGTCGAACAGGCGATGCATCTCAAAGTGCATCGGCGAATGCACCGCATTCATCACCTCGGGGCGGTTGAGGGTGACGATGGTGAGCGGACCTTTACGTTCAACCTTGGCGAATTCGTAAGCCATGCGCGTTTCCTTCGCTGCGTTGCAGCACCTGCGTGTTGTTATGTTCCGATTAGACAGCAAAGAACGCGCTTCACAAAATTAATTAAACGCTTGACTAAAGTCGCGGGCCTTATCTTAATTCGGCCTTCCGTCGCGGGCTCCATGTGGGTGCCGCGACGGACAAGGACGCCGAAGAGCGTTGAGACAAACGAAGCCCGGGACGGACCGCCAGGAGCGCAGCGTTGGACTTCTCACTGCCTGACGATCTGGTCGCTTACCTCGCCGAGCTTGATCGCTTCATCGATCAGAAGATCAAGCCGCTCGAGCAGCGCGACGACAATATCCGTTTCTTCGACCATCGCCGCGAATGGGCGCGGACGGATTTCGACAAGGGCGGCCTGCCGCGCCACGAATGGGAAGACCTGCTGCGTCAGGCAAAGAATCTCGCCGATGAAGTCGGGCATTTGCGCTTTGCGATTCCCGCGCGTTACGGCGGCAAGGACGGTTCGAATCTCTGGATGGCGGTGATCCGCGAGCATTTCGCCGCGAAGGGCCTTGGCCTGCATAACGATTTACAGAATGAGCACTCGATTGTCGGAAACTTTCCGCTGGTCACCATGCTGGATCGCTACGGCCGCGACGACCAGAAGGCGATGATCGAGGGCTCGATTACCGGCAAGTACCGCATCACCTTTGGTCTCACGGAGCCCGATCATGGATCGGACGCCACCCACATGGAAACCATGGCGGTTCAGGCGACGCACGATGGTGTCAGCGGGTGGGTCATCAACGGCGAGAAGATGTGGACGACAGGCATGCATGTCGCCACTCACTGCGCGACGTTTGCGCGCACATCCGGCAACGACGGCGATGCCAGAGGCATCACCTGTTTCCTTGTTCCGGCTCATGCCAAGGGTGTGAAGGTCGAAGAGTATCTCTGGACCTTCAACATGCCGACCGATCATCCGCGTGTCAGTTTTACGGATGTGTTCGTTTCGGATGATGCGTTGTTCGGCGAGGTTGGGCGCGGCCTGTCGCTGGCGCAGTGCTTTGTGCATGAGAACCGGATTCGTCAGGCCGCCAGTTCGCTCGGCGCGGCCGTTTACTGCATCGAGGAGAGTGTGCGTTATGCGCGCGAGCGCAAGCCGTTCGGTCATGCACTGGCCAAGAATCAGGCGATCCAGTGGCCGCTGGTTGAACTCGCGACGCAGGCCGAGATGTTGCGCCTTCTGATCCGCAAGACTGCATGGGAAATGGACCGGATGACGCAGGCTGACGTTGAGCACCGGCTCTCCGACAAGGTCTCGATGTGCAATTTCTGGGCGAACCGGCTGTGCTGCGAGGCCGCCGACCGCGCCATGCAGGTGCATGGCGGCATGGGTTACTCACGGCACAAGCCGTTCGAGCACATCTACCGTCATCACCGGCGCTATCGGATCACCGAGGGCAGCGAGGAAATCCAGAAGCGAAAGGTTGCGGGTTTCCTGTTCGGCTATATGGGTGCGGGAAAATTCGAGACGACGGAGAAGAGCCGCTAATTCAGGTTTCACAAGAAGCGAACAATCGCCCGTGAAGAAAAGTTTCTGGGAGGAATCAATGCGCGTTTGCAAGTCCGGCCGGTCCGACCGGTTCATGTTGATCAGTTCGGAGCGGGTGTTCTACGCGGGTCTGCACGGGAAGCCGTCGGTGCGTACACTTGGCGCGCTTGCGGTCTGCGTGCCGCTGCAGGGCACCGCGCGCTTGGAGATTGAAGGCCAGCCGCCGCGCGTTGGCGAAATCCTCGCCGTCCCGGCCTATCTGCCGCACAAGATCACGTCAGAGTCTCGCGAAATTCTTGGGCTATTGATCGAGCCTGAGTCGGTCTGCGACGAAGATCTCGCCGAGATCATTCGCCAGTGCGACGATCCCGTCGCGGCCAGTCGGCTCGCCGCGCGGTTTCGCGAGATCTATGCAACCATGGCGCTGAGCGGCACGAGCGGCTTCACGTCGGCCGATTTCGACCAGATCTTTCTCCAGCGCCGCCTAAAGCCGCGGGAACTTGATACGCGCATATCGACCGTCGTGTCGCGGTTTCAGGCCAAGCCGTCCAGCAGCATCTCGGGCGACGATTGCGCCAATGGCGTCAAGCTGTCGCTGTCGCGCTTCCTGCATCTGTTCAAGGATGAGACCGGGATGAACTTCAAGACCTTTCGCGCCTGGAAGCGGGGGCGCAACATTCTGCACCACGTCAATGTCGAGCGAAATCTGGCGCATTTCGCGCTCGACGCCGGCTATCCGGATTCAACCCACTTCAGCCATTCGCTGCGCAGGATCTACGGGCTAAAGCCGACCGCGCTGTTTTCCGGCTCGCGGCGGTTGCAGATTATCAACGGCAAGGACGTTGCGGGCGACGCAATGAGTATGCGGGCCTAGGTTGCCGCCGGCACCCGTGCCGCGACGCCTTGCTCAGCGCCTGCGCGATCCTGTGCGGCGATGGCCTTGCGGAATCCTTCGCGCTGCTTGAGCCGTTCCCAATAGGCCGCGACAGCCGGAGTGAACTGCTCGGAGAGACCGTTGGACTGCGCGAACATCAGCGCGTATCCGACCGAGATGTCCGCCGCGGTGAAGCGTCCGGCGCAGACCGTCTCCGATTGCGAAACAGCCGTTTCGAGCGCCCGCAGCCGGGCCAGGAACCAGCGCGCGTAGTCGGCGGCGGCCTGCGGATTTCTGCGTTCTTCGGGCTCTAGCTGCGCGTAACGGAAATAGATGGTCTGCGGAAACGTGAGCGTCGCTTCGCCGAAAAACAGCCAGTTCAGATATGCGCCATAGGCGGGTTCATCGACGGTGACGTTGAGGGGCGTGGGGCCGTACTTCGTCACGAGATAGTGGCAGATCGCGGAGGACTCGGTCATCCGGGTGTCACCGTCGATGAGGAGCGGAATCGTGCCGAGCGGATTGAGCTCGAGATATTCGCGCTGCATGAAACGGGGCGGGAAGGGCAGCATCTTGAGATCGTAGGGAATGCCGAGTTCTTCCAGCGTCCAGAGCGGACGGAACGAACGCGCGCTGGCGCAATGATAAAGGGTCAGCATGTCGAATATGTCCTTGCTTCTCGGCGTTATACAGCGCGGATCGTAGGCCGAGGCAAGCGCTTACTGCTCCGGCCAAGTTCTTATTGCTCTGGCAGCGTACCCATGTACTTGCATAGCACGCTCAGCATCACTTCATCCGCGCCGCCGCCGATCGAGGTCAGCCGCCGATCGCGATAGGCGCGGCTGACGCGGGTTTCGTTCATGAAGCCCATGCCGCCCCAATATTGCAGGCAGGCGTCGGGAATCTCGCGGCCCAGCCGTCCGGCCTTTAGTTTTCCCATCGTCGCCAGCGGCGTCACGTCGTTACCCGCGATATATTCTTCGCAGGCGCGATAGAGCAGGGAGCGCAGCAATTCGACTTCGGTTTTCAGTTCGGCGAGCCGGAAGTGGATCACCTGATTGTCGAGCAGCGGCTTGCCGAATGCCTTGCGTGCGCGGGTGTACTCGATGGTCTCGTCGATTGTCTTCTCGTGTGACTTCAGGCACGCCGCCACCGCCCACAGCCGCTCCTCCTGGAATTGCAGCATCTGGTAGATGAAGCCCTTGCCCTCCTCGCCGATGCGGTTGCGCTTCGGCACGCGCACGTCGGTGAATTTGATTTCAGCCGTGTCCGAGCAATGCATGCCGAGCTTGTCGAGCTTGCGCAGAACCTCCACGCCTTTGGTCTTCATCGGCAGGCAGATCAGCGATTTGTTACGGTGGACCGGGCCTTCGCCGGTATTGGCCAGGAGGCACATCCAGTCGGCCTGCGTGCCGTTGGTGATCCACATCTTGCCGCCGTTGATCACATAGTCGTCACCATCAGAACGAGCGGTGGTCTTGATCGAGGCGACGTCCGATCCCGCGCCGGGCTCGGAGACGCCGATGCAGGCGACGTAGTCGCCTGCGATGGACGGCGCGAGGAATTCGCGCTTCATCTCGTCGGAGCCGAACCGTGCCAGCGCAGGTGTGGCCATGTCGGTCTGCACGCCGATCGACATGCCGACGCCGCCAGCGTTGATTGCGCCGAGCTCTTCCGCCATCACCATGCCGTAGCTGTAGTCGAGGCCCGCGCCGCCGTATTCGACGGGCTTGCACAGACCGAGCAGGCCGAGGTCACCCATCTTCTTGAACACCTGATGCGCCGGATAGATGGCGTCGCGCTCCCATTCATCGACAAACGGATTGATCTCGTTCTTGATGAATTGCTGCATGGTGCGGCGGATGGCGTCGTGTTCCTGCGTGAACTGCATGTCGTTTCCTGATCCCGTCGTCTCGTTATTGGCGATTGATTTTACTTTCGTCATTGCGAGCGAAGCGAAGCAATTCAGAGCGACAAAGGGACTGGATTGCTTCGTCGCTACGCTCCTCGCAATGACGGCCTATCCGAATGATTCATCCTCAAAGACCCATCTGGCGGCTCGCCAGATCTTTCATGATTTCCTCGGTGCCGCCGCCGATGGCGTTGACCTTCACCTCGCGATAGATGCGCTCGACCTTCGGCCCGCGCATGAAGCCCGCGCCGCCGAAAATTTGCACGGCTTCGGACGCGCAAAAGGCCATGGTCTGCGTCGCTTGGTTCTTGCACATGCAGATCTCGGCTACGGGATTGTCGCCTTGCTCCAGCCGCCAGATCAGCATTTCCAGCATCGCCTGCGTCGCCGCCACGCGCTGCGCCATGTCGACGATCTTGTGGCGGATCACCTGATGCTCGGTCAGCCGCTTGCCGAACGTGCGGCGCTCGCGTGCGTAGGCGATGGCTTCCTCGACGCAGACCCGCGCTGCCGATGCGCAGCCGGCGGCCATGGTCAGCCGCTCGCTGTTGAAATTTTTCATGATCAGCTTGAAGCCGGCGTTCTCCTGACCGATCAGGTTTCCAACCGGCACGCGGCAGTCTTCGAAATAGAGCGTCGCGGTGTCGGACGCCCACCAGCCCATCTTCTTCAGCGGCGTACGTGAAAATCCCGGTGTGTCGCGTTCGATGAGAAGCAGGCTGACGCCGCTGGCGCCTTCGCCGCCGGTGCGCACGGCGACCGTGTAATAGTCCGCGCGCATGCCGGAGGTGATGAAGGTCTTCTCGCCCTTGACGACATAGTGGTCGCCGTTACGCCGTGCAGTGGTGCGCAGATTGGCGACGTCCGATCCACCGCCGGGCTCTGTGATGGCGAGGGCGGAAATCTTTTTGCCCGCGAGAATGTCGGGCAGCACGCGCGCCTTCAATTCATCCGAGCCGCCATAGACGATGGGCGGCGCGCCGATGGTATGGCTTTTCAGGCTGGCGCTGATGCCGCCTGCGCCTGCGCGGGCCAGTTCCTGCGCTGCGATCATGGACATGAAGCGGTCGCAGGGGACGCCGCCATATTCCTCCGGGAAGCCGAGTTGAAGCAGGCCAATGGACGCCGCCTTCACATACAGTTCGCGCGGAAACTCCCCGGCCTCGTCCCATTGCGCTGCAAAAGGCTCGATCTCCGTCGCCACGAAGCGCCGCAACATGTCGCGGAACGCCAAATGTTCCGGTGTGAGAAAGGGGCTGGCCGGTGTCTCAGTGAGCCGTTCCGGGGCGTTCATTGCGATCCTCCTTGGCAGGAGATTTTATGGCCCGTTCGCGTGGCCAAGACTTGCGTTAAGCCGCCACGCCGCGGAAATTGTCGCAAGGCCAGCTAGTTTCCACAAGACGCTGCCGCTCCCGGACCCTTACCCTTCTGGCCAATTCTCGATCGATCTGAGGGCCACAATGGATAAAGCCGTCGTCACCTGCGCGCTCAATGGCGTGCTGACCAATCCTAAGCAGCACCATGTCCCGGTGACTCCGGAGGAAATGGCGCGGGAGGCGAAGGCCGCGTTCAACGCCGGCGCGTCGGTGATGCACATGCATCTGCGCCGGCAGGAGCCTGACCAGGGTCATATGCCGTCTTGGGATGTGAACTTGTCCAAAGAAGTCCAGCAGGCGATCCGGGAGGCGTGCCCCGGTGTCATCATCAATCACACCACCGGCGTCAGCGGGCCGAACTATCAGGGCGCGCTCGACTGCGTGCGCGAGACGAAACCGGAAATGGCTGCCTGCAATGCCGGCTCGCTGAACTATCTGAAGGTCAAGGCCGATGGCTCCTGGGCCTGGCCGCCGCATGTGTTCGACAACGCACCGGACAAGATCCAGAAATATCTCGACGTGATGAAGGTGGCGAAGTCGCTGCCGGAATTCGAATGTTTCGACGTCGGCATTGTGCGCAGCGTGGCGATGTACAAGCAGAACGGGATGTATTCCGGGCCGCTCGAATACAACTTTGTCATGGGCGTCGCGTCCGGCATGCCTGCCGATCCCGACCTGCTGCCGATCCTGCTCAAGCTGAAGCTTGCGGACGCCAATTGGAGCGTCACCGCCATCGGCCGCGAGGAAATCTGGCCGCTGCATTTGCGCTGCGCCGAACTCGGCGGCCACCTGCGCACCGGCCTTGAAGACACGTTCTATCTCGGCGACGGTACCAAGGTGACGTCCAACGGCCAGCTCATCGAGGGCATCGTCGCCTGCGCGCGCAAGGCCGGCCGCGAGATCGCGTCGCCCGCCGAGGCGCGGAAAATTCTCAAACTGATGCAGTGAGCCGAAGCGGACAAAGAACCGCGGCTGAGCGAGGGAGGATTTCATGAGCGATTTGACTGCAACGGGCGGTGTGCCCGGTCCCGGGCGTATCGGGCGCGTGGCCGTCGGCGACATCCTGCATCGCGCGGCACGGCGATTCCCGGATCGTGTTGCGTTGACGGACGGCGCGCGGCAGGTGACGTTCACAGAAATCGAGCACGACGCCAACCGCTTCGCCAATTATCTTCTGGCGCGAGGGCTGAAGCCCGGCGAGAAGATCTCGACGATCTGCAACAACACGGTGGAATTCGTCAAAGCGCTGTTCGGCATTCATCGCGCGGGGCTTGTCTGGGTGCCGATCAACACGATGCTCGGCCCCGTGGATATGGGTTACATCCTCGATCATGCCGGCGTCCGCTTCGCGGTGATCGACGATAACCTGCATGCGCAGTCGGAACGGCGCGCGGCGCTGGAAAAGCGCGGCGTCGGTCTGATCGCCATCGATCTCACCGGAAAGGCGAAAGAGCAGGGCCTTGAAAGCTTCAACGATCTGATCGCCGGTCATTCCGACATCGAACCGGAGGTCGAATTCAACGACCGCGATCTGGCGATGATCATCTACACGTCCGGCACGACGTCTCGCCCGAAAGGTGCGATGCACTGTCATGTGGCGGTGGTGATGGCGGCGATGAGCAACGTCATCGAAATGCATCTGGACCGCAATG
Source organism: Afipia sp. (assembly GCA_051653085.1). GTDB lineage: Bacteria > Pseudomonadota > Alphaproteobacteria > Rhizobiales > Xanthobacteraceae > Afipia. Next base: position 272,661 of record JBOFVL010000036.1, read on the forward strand.
ACGGCATCACCGGGCAGTTTCCGCTATTCCATTGCGCCGCTCACGTGCTGCTGCTGACGTATCTGTCGGTCGGCGGCAAGCTGGCGATCATGCGCGGCTTCGACCCGGTGGCTTGCATGGAGGCGATCCAGCGCGACAAGCTGACGGTGTTCATCGGATTGCCGGCCATGTATCAGGCGATCCTCGATCATCCGCGCCGCAAGGAATTCGATCTGTCGAGCCTGCGGACCTGCATCTACACCATGGCGCCTATGCCGCGGCCGTTGCTCGAGCGGTGCATTGCCGAACTGTGTCCGACCTTCGTGCAGCCGAGCGGTCAGACGGAGATGTATCCGGCGACCACCATGTCACAGCCGGATCGGCAGTTGGCGCGCTTCGGCAACTACTGGGGCGAGTCGATGATCGTCAACGAGACCGCGATCATGGATGACGACGGCAACCTGCTGCCGCCCGGGCAGGTCGGTGAACTGGTGCATCGCGGGCCGAATGTGATGATGGGTTATTATAAGGACCCGGACGCGACAGCCGCCGCACGCAAATTCGGCTGGCACCATACCGGCGACCTGGCGCTGATCGACGCGCACGGTGAAGTGCTGTTCATCGACCGCAAGAAGGACATGATCAAGTCCGGTGGCGAGAATGTCGCCTCGGTCAAGATCGAGGAGACGCTGCTGGCCCATCCGGCGGTGCTGAACGCCGCGGTGGTCGGCCTGCCGCATCCGCAATGGGGCGAGGCGGTGTCGGCTTTCGTCAAGCTGAAACCCGGCACGCAGACCGGCGAGGCCGAGATCATCGAGCATTGCCGCAAGTCGCTCGGCGGATTCCAGATCCCCAAGCTGGTTCGCATTCTCGACGAGATGCCGATGACCGCGACCGGCAAGCTGCGCAAGGTCGAGTTGCGCCAACAATATGTGGACTATTTCGCGAACTCGGCTGCGTAAGGATGTCGTCTGCCCATGACGGTGATTGAGAATTCGGTTTCCCGTACGAGCGAGACCTATCAGGCCAATCGCGCGGGCATGCTCACGCAGATCGCGCGGGTCAACGCAGTGGTGGGGCGCACCAGCGCGGCATCGGAGCTGTCCAAGAAGCGATTCCACGAGCGGGGTCAGTTGCTCCCGCGTGAGCGTATCGCACTGCTGCTCGATCCGGGCGCACCGTTTCTCGAACTCTCTGCGCTCGCCGGATACTGCCTCGATACGCCGGACCCTGAGAAGAGCATCCCGGGCGGTGGTACGATTGCAGGCATCGGTTTTGTTTCAGGCGTGCGCTGCATGGTGACCGCGAGTGATTCCGGCATCGAGGCCGGATCGCTGCAGCCGATGGGCCTCGACAAGCGGCTGCGCTCGCAAGAGATCGCGCTGGAGAACAAGCTGCCATCGGTGCAGCTTGTGGAAAGCGCGGGTGCCAACCTGATGCGCTATCGCGTCGAGGACTTCATTCGTGGCGGCACGACGTTCCGCAATCTCGCGCTGCTGTCTGCGGCCGGACTTCCGGTGATCACCGTGACGCACGGCTCCTCCACCGCTGGCGGTGCGTATCAGACAGGGTTGTCCGATTATATCGTGATGGTTCGCGGGCGGACGCGCGCATTTCTGGCCGGGCCGCCGCTGCTGAAAGCCGCGACCGGCGAAATCGCCACAGAGGAAGAGCTTGGCGGCGCGGAGATGCACACCAGCATTTCCGGCCTCGGCGACTATCTCGCCGAAGACGACCGCGAGGCGCTTGGCATCGCGCGGCAGATCGTGGCCGATCTGAATTGGGATCGTGCCCAGCCGGAGAGCGGCGAACCGCCGCGCGAGCCGCTGTACGACGCTGAGGAACTTCTCGGCATCATGCCGATGGACCACAAGCGGCCCGTCGATATGAAGCAGATCATCGCCCGCATTCTCGACGGCTCTGACTTTCTTGAGTTTGGCGCGAACTACGGTCCGGCCACGGTATGCGGCCATGGCCGCATCGGTGGCCAAGCCATTGGCATCATCACCAACAACGGCCCGCTGGACCCGAACGGCGCCAACAAGGCGACGCATTTCATTCAGGCCTGCTGCCAGTCGCGCACGCCGATCCTGTATCTTAACAACACCACGGGCTACATGGTCGGCAAGGCCTACGAGGAAGCCGGCATGATCAAGCACGGCTCGAAGATGATTCAGGCAGTGACCAACGCGACGGTGCCGCAGATCACTATCTATTGCGGCGCGTCGTTCGGCGCGGGCAATTACGGCATGTGCGGGCGCGGCTTCCATCCGCGTTTCTGCTTCTCGTGGCCCAATGCCAAGACGGCGGTGATGGGTGGCGAGCAGGCGGCCGGAACCATGGCGATTGTTGCGGAAGCCGCCGCCGCGCGGCGCGGCAAGCCAATCGAGCCCGAGAAGCTGGAGGCGATGAAGTCGCAGATCATCGATGTGTTCGAGAAGCAGATGGATGTATTCGCCACCAGCGGGCGGCTGCTTGACGACGGCGTGATCGATCCGCGCGACACCCGCGCCGTGCTCATGAATGTGCTCGCGATTTGCCGCGAGGCGGAGCAACGCAATCCGCAGAAAGTTCAGTTCTCGGTGGCGCGGCCATGAGCGAGGTGAAGCAGACGCCGTTCCGCAAAATTCTGATCGCCAATCGCGGCGAAATCGCCCTGCGCGTGATGCGCACCGCCAAGCGTCTCGGTTACGAGACCGTCGCAGTCTATTCCACCGCCGATGCGAATGCACGCCACGTCCGCGAGGCGGACCAGGCGATGTGGATCGGCGAGTCGCAGCCGTCGCAATCGTATTTGCGGATCGATGCCATTGTTGAGGCTGCAAAGGCAAGCGGCGCCGATGCCGTGCACCCCGGCTATGGATTTCTGGCGGAGAATGCGGATTTCGCGAAAGCCTGCCGCGAGGCGGGGCTGGTCTTCATCGGTCCGTCGCCCGAAGCCATTCACGCCATGGGCAACAAGGCCGGCGCGAAGGACATCATGCAGAAAGCAGGCGTGCCTTGTGTGCCCGGCTATCAGGGTGAAGATCAGAGCGACGCGACGATGCTCACCGCCGCGAAGCGCATCGGCTTCCCGGTGATGATCAAGGCCGTGGCCGGCGGCGGCGGACGCGGCATGCGTCTTGTGGCGGATGACGCAGCGTTTCCAGATGCCCTGCGCGCGGCGCGGTCGGAGGCGCAGAATGCGTTCGGCGATCCGACCGTCATTCTTGAGCGCGCGATTGTTCAGCCGCGCCATATCGAGATCCAGGTGTTCGGCGACCGTCACGGCAATGCGATCCATCTCGGCGAGCGCGATTGCTCGGTGCAGCGGCGTCACCAGAAGCTGATCGAGGAAGCGCCGTCGCCTGCGGTGTCGCCCGAGCTGCGCGTACGGATGGGCGCGACCGCCGTCGCAGCCGTCAAGGCCATTGGATACGAGGGTGCAGGCACTCTGGAATTCCTGCTCGACGCCGCGGGCAATTATTACTTCATGGAAATGAATACGCGGCTGCAGGTCGAACATCCGGTGACGGAAGCAATTACCGGTCTCGATCTGGTTGAGCTTCAGTTGCGCGTGGCGGGCGATGAGCCGCTGCCGCTAACGCAGGAGGATGTATCGTTCTCCGGTCACGCCATCGAGGTGCGGCTCTGCGCGGAGGATGCCGCGCATGGCTTCATGCCGCAGTCGGGCCGCATGCTGCGCTGGGAGAGGCCATCGGAATTACGCGTAGAGGACGCGCTGGAATCCGGCAGCGAAATTCCGCCGTTCTACGATTCGATGATCGCCAAGATCATCAGCCATGGCGCGACGCGTGATGAGGCTTGCCGCAAGCTGGCGACCGGCCTGGCGCAGATGACCGCGCTCGGCGTCACTACCAATCAGTCATTCCTCGCACATTGCCTCGATCATCCGGCCTTTGCGGCAGGGCAGGCGACAACGGCATTCATTGAAGAGAATTCGGCCGATCTGCTTGGCACAAAAGCCAGCGACGGATTGCATGCAGCGGTAGCAGCGCTGCTGGTTCATGTTTCGGCCATTGGTCCTGCGCATGTCCGGCAGGGCGGGGCTCTGGCGCACGGTTATGCAATTCCTCTGCGGCTCGAACTCGACGGCCACATCATCGAGCCGACCGTGCGGCGCGAGCGCGGCGATGTGTTCCGGATCGCGAATGGACACGAGCATGTGCTGACTTTGAGGTCGATCGAGGATGGCGCGATCCATTTCACGCACGACGGTGTTCTTGCGTCAGCCGATGTCGTCCGAGACAGAGCAAACCTCTTCTTCAAATTTGACGGTATCACCTCTCACGTGCGCGATCTGTCCCATGCCGCCGTGCTCAAAGCTGGCGAAGCTGGATCCGACGGCAAGCTGCGCGCATCGATGAACGGCCGTGTGGTCTCGGTGCTGGCGAGGGCTGGCGATACGGTCGCCGTTGGCGCGCCGATCATTGTGCTGGAAGCTATGAAGATGCAGCATGTTCACGCCGCGCCTGTATCGGGTACACTCGCCGCGCTGAACGCCGCCGAAGGCGATCAGGTGACGACCGGATTTGTCATCGCCGAGATCGATGCGGCGAAGGACGCAGCTTAGAGGAGCGGATCATGTCCGATGCAACTGTTCAGCACGAGAAGCGCGGGCACGCGTTCTGGATCACGATCAACCGCCCTGACAAGCGCAATGCGCTGAATGCCTCGGTGATCGCGGGGATCGTGGATGGCTATCGCCGCGCCCATGAGGACAGTGATGTGCGCGTGATCGTGCTGACCGGCGCGGGCGACAAGGCCTTCTGCGCCGGGGCGGACCTGCAGCCGGGTGCGGGCTTCGCCTTCGATCTCTCGAAACCAAATCTCGATTATGCCGACATGCTGCGCATGGCGCAGAACGCCACCAAGCCGACGATCGCCCGCGTCAACGGCGTCTGCATGGCGGGCGGCATCGGGCTCCTGTGCATGACCGATATGGCGGTGGCGGCGGATGACGTGATCTTCGGTCTGCCCGAGGTGAAGGTCGGGGTGTTTCCGATGCAGGTCCTCAGCCTGCTGCAATCCATTGCGCCGCCGCGTTTGGTGCGCGAGTGGTGCTTCACCGGAGAGCCGTTCAGCGCAGCGGAAGCGAAGGACGCGGGTTTGCTCAATCATGTCGCGCCGCGCGCCGAACTCGACACCAAGGTCGAATGGCTGGTGTCGCGCATCGTGGATAAGTCGCCGACCGCGATCCGGCGCGGCAAGTATGCCATGCGCGCGCTGGCGTCGATGTCGTTCGATCAGGGCATAGCCTATACCGAGTCACAGATCGCCGTGCTGGCCATGACGCAGGATGCGAAGGAAGGCCTCGCGGCCTTTGCCGAGAAGCGCAAACCGGTCTGGACCGGAAAGTGACGCCATGGGCAAGGTCTGGATCGAGGCCGCGCTGAATGGGCCGTGGACGCGTGAGCGGCAACGCGGCATTCCTGTCGCCGTAGAGGAGATCGTCGCGGACGGCGTCGCCTGTGCGGAGGCTGGCGCGGCCGTCATTCATGCCCACGCTTATGACGTTGTTACAGGCCGTCAGAAAGACGACTGGGAAATCTATGCGCGCATTATCGAAGGCATTCGCGCCAAAATCGACGTTATCGTTTATCCCACTATTCCGAGTCCGGCGCTGGGACAGGAGCAGACAGCCAATCGCTTCGGCCATACAGCTGAACTTGCGAAGCGCGGCCTGATCGAATGGGCCGTCATTGATCCCGGCTCGGTTCATATTTCGCGCTTCGATGATTTGGGGCACGGCGGAATCTACCAGAATCCGCACGCGGATATTCTGGAAGGCATGCGGATCGCGCGGGCGCACAACGTCCATCCGAGCTACGCGATCTATGAACCGGGCTTCACCCGTCTTGGTGCTGCGCTGGCGGCCATCGCGCCACCGTCACCGACGCCGATCTATCGCTTCATGTTCTCGGATGAATTCGCATGGGGCTTTCCGCCGCGTGACAAATATCTTGATGTGCATGTGGAATTGCTGGCGGAGGCCGCGCCCGGCGCGCCGTGGATGATCGCAGGCCTCGGCGTGGACATCACGCCGCTGATTCCGCACACGGTCGCGCGCGGCGGTCACGTCCGCGTCGGCCTTGAGGATGCGAGATGGGGATGCAATCAAACCAACGAAGCGCTGGTGAAGGATGCGGTGCGGCGTGTGCGTGAGGCAGGCGGAGAACCGGCGAGCACGAGTGAGATCAGAGGCGCATTGCGGGCGATGGATGCTGCGCGGGCGGCGTGATCCCGAAAAGTGGGTACCGGTTTTCGGAAAAGATCACGCCGATAAAAGCTCCTAGCGTCCCTTGAACACGGGTTTGCGCTTTTCCATGAAGGCGGCGCGGCCTTCATGGTAATCCTCGCTCTTGAAGCAGGCCTGGACCAGATCCTCGCAGCGCTTCATGTCGCGCATGAGTTCGTCCTTGCAGGCTTCGCCCACAATGAACTTGATCGAATCCACCGTCAGCGGCGCGTTGGCCGCGATCATGCTGGCGTAGTCCTTGACGTAGAACTCAAGCTCATGGTTCTCGACGATGCGGTTGACGAAGCCCATCTCGACGGTCTCCATGGCCTCGAACAGCCGTGCTGTGAAGAAAATCTCCTTGGTGAAGGAAGGGCCGACAATGTCCATCAGCCGTTTGACGCCCGGATAGCCGTAACCGAGGCCGAGTTTGGCAGCCGGTACCGCAAAGCGCGCATCCTCGGAACAGATGCGCAGGTCGCAACAACTCGCCAGCCCCATGCCGCCGCCGACGCAAAAGCCGCGGATCATCGCGATGGTCGGTTTCGGAAAGTCGTGGACGCTCGCATAGGCGGCTTCGACCGCCTCGTTGTACTTCTTCACGCCCGCCTCGGAGGCGCGCTCTTCGCCGAATTTCGAGATGTCAGCGCCTGCGATAAAGGCCTTGTCGCCGGCGCCCGTCAGCACGACGACACGGATGGCAGGGTCCTTGGCAAAGTCCGCCATTGTCGCCGTGCAGGCTTCCCACATCTCCAGCGACATGGCGTTGCGGCGCTCGGGATTGTTGAAGACCACATAGCCGACGTTGCCGTCCTTGCGTGCGATTACCTTGTCGATCGAAGCCATGTGCGTGTTCCTTGAGTAGCGCGTATTCCGCAAAAGTGGGTACCGGTTTTGCGATCAGAATACGCGTCAGTTTAAAAATCAGACGACCTTGCTCTGCTGGAGCGAGGCGATCTCCTGTTCCGTGAATCCGAATTCCGTCAGTACATCGTGCGTCTGTTCACCGGCCAGCGGCGGCCGTGCGGCAAAGCGGCTTGGCGTGCGCGACAGCGTCACGGGCTGGCCGACCAGATGCTTGCCGCCGTCGGGCAGTTGCTGTGCGATGCCGAGATGCTTCACTTGCGCATCATTGAACACTTCGTTGATGGCATAAATCGGCCCGCAGGGCACGCCGGCCTCATTGAGAATGGTCACCCATTCGGCGGTCGGGCGCTTCATCATATAGGATTCGATTTCGGCATTCAGCGCGTTGCGGTTGCTCGAGCGCAGCGCAATCGTCGCGTAATCGGGATGCGTCAATAATTCCGGCGCGTCGATGGCCTGTGCGAAGCGCTCCCAGATGCGCCCGCCGGTGGTGGCGATGTTGATATGGCTGTCCCGGGTCTTGAACACGCCGGTCGGAATGCTGGTCGGATGGTTGTTGCCGGCTTGTTGCGGGACATCACCTTCCATCAGCCAGCGCGCGGCCTGGAAGTCGAGCATGAAGATCTGCGCCTGCAGCAGCGAGGTCTGCACCCACTGGCCTTCGCCGGACACGTCACGCTCCAGCAGCGCGGTGAGAACGCCGAGCGCGCAGAACAAGCCTGCCGTGAGATCGGCAACCGGAATCCCCGCGCGCATCGGTCCCTGACCCGGCTGGCCGGTGATCGACATCAGCCCGCCCATGCCCTGCGCGATCTGGTCGAAGCCCGGGCGCTTTGCATAAGGCCCGTCCTGGCCGAAACCGGAAATGCTGGCATAGACGAGGCGCGAATTGAGCGCACGCATGCTGGCGTAGCTGATGCCGAGCTTGTCCTTCACATCGGGACGGAAGTTCTCGACGATCACGTCGGCCTTCGCAGCGAGGCGCTTGAACACCTCGAGACCCTTCGGGTCTTTCAGGTTCAGCGTCATCGCGCGCTTGTTGCGGTGAAGGTTCTGGAAGTCCGGCCCGGTGCGCGGGCCGCCGGGCTGCTCGCTGTCGGCGAGATCGGTCGGCGCGTCGATCTTGATGACGTTCGCGCCCCAGTCGGCCAGTTGCCGCACGGCGGTCGGGCCCGAACGAATCCGGGTGAGATCCAGAACCGTGAAACGGGAGAGGGCGGATGAGGCGCGGGGAAACGTCATTGTGTTCTCCGCGCAGATTATCCGGCGTTCCCGACGAGACCCGCAGCGGCGATGCCGGCCAGTGCGGCCGTCTCGTCGTTGTCCGAGGTGTCGCCGCTGATGCCGATGGCGCCGAGCAGCGTGCCGTTCTTGTCATTGATGAGCACGCCGCCCGGCACCGGGATCAGCGCGCCGCGCGCCATGGTGTTGACCGCATCGACGAAGTAAGGCTGTTCGTTGGCGCGCTTGAAGATCGCGCGCGATCCCATGCCCAGCGCCAGCGCGCCGTAAGCCTTGCCGTGGGCGACTTCCGTGCGCATCAGGCTGGTGCCGTCTTCCGCGATGACCGTCTTGAGCGCGCCGCGCGAGTCGAGGATGACGATCGCCATCGGCTTCAGCTTCAGTTCGTGGCACTTGGCCAGAGCGGCGTCAGAGATCTTGCGGGCGACGTCGAGAGTCAGGTCGGTCATCATGTTATCCTTGTGAGAAATTAATGGGCAGGGGCTTTCGCCACGCCGTTGTCCAAGCTTATGGCAAGGACGCGGGCGACGTGCAATGCGCTGCGGCCCGAACCGTCCTTGATTTGATGGCGGCAGGAGGTGCCGTCGGCCACGATCAGCGTGTTATCGTCGGCTTTGCGTACAACGGGGAGCAGGGATGCTTCCGCCATCTCGATCGACACATCATAGGTGTCCGCGCCATAGCCGAATGCGCCGGCCATCCCGCAGCAGCTCGACTCGATCTTTTGGACCTTGAGACCCGGCACCAGCCGCAGGATTTTCTCAACCGGCGCAAAGGCCCCGAATGACTTCTGATGGCAATGGCCGTGGACAAGCGCGTTCTTGTCGATGGCGCCAAGCGGCAGTTGCAGGCGGCCGCCTTCGGCCTCACGCACCAGAAATTCCTCGAACAGCAGCGCATGGGCGCTGACAGCTTTCGCCGCATCGTCGGAGCGGAGCGATAGAAGTTCATCGCGCAGTGTGAGCAGACAGCTTGGTTCGAGCCCGACAATAGGAACGCCGCGTTGCGCGAACGGGATCAGCGTCTCGACCACGCGCTTGAGTTCAGCCTTGGCATTCTCGACCAATCCTGCCGAAAGGAAGGTACGGCCACAACACAACGGCCTGCCGCCATCCTTGGCGCGGGGCAGGTGAACGCGATAGCCGCCGTCCACCAGCACGCGCAACGCGGCGTCGAGATTTTCGCGCTCATAGGCGCGGTTGAAAGTGTCGGCGAACAGCACGACCTCGCGGCCGGTTGCCGGGCCATAGGCTTCGCTCGTTGGCGCGAACACATCGCGCCGGAATTCCGGAAGCTCGCGCTTCGCGCTGATGCCCGCGACCTTCTCGAACACGGCCCGGAGAATGCTGCTGCGGTTGCGCAGGTTCGCCAGCCACGCAAAGCGCGATGCCAGCGCAGCATAATGCGGCAGATAGCCCACCAGCCGGTCGCGGAGCGTCAGGCCATGTTTCGCAGCGCGCGCGGCCAGCACCTCGATCTTCATCTTGGCCATGTCGACGCCGGTCGGACATTCATGGCGGCATGCCTTGCAGGAAACGCAAAGCTTCATCGTCTCCATCATGGCGTCTGACGAGAGAGCATCAGGACCAAGCTGCCCGGAGATCGCCAGCCGCAGCGTGTTGGCGCGGCCGCGCGTGACGTCCTTCTCGTTGCGCGTGGCGCGGTAGGACGGGCACATCACGCCGCCCTCAAGCTTGCGGCACGCGCCGTTGTTGTTGCACATCTCGACCGCGCCCTGGAAACCGCCGGCCGCGCCGGGATAGGCCGACCAGTCCATCACCGTCTTGATGTTCTCGACCTTGTAGCCGGGTGCGTAGCGGAACAGCGAACGGTCATCCATCTTCGGCGCGTGAACGATCTTGCCGGGATTGAGCGTGTTGTCGGGATCGAACCGTTCCTTCACCTCCTCGAAGGCGTGAACGATGCGCGGGCCGAACATCTGTTCGTGGAATTCGGAGCGGACAATGCCGTCGCCGTGTTCGCCGGAGTGCGACCCTTTATACTCGCGCACCATGGCGAAGGTCTCTTCGGCGATAGCCCGCATCGCCTTGACGTCCTTGTCGAGCTTGAGGTTGAGCACCGGGCGGACATGCAGGCAGCCTTCGGACGCGTGGGCATACATGGTGCCGCGGGTGCCGTGCTTCTCGAAAATCCCGTTCAGGCGATCGGTGTAGTCGGCGAGATGCGGCAGCGGCACGGCGCAATCCTCGACGAAGGAAACCGGCTTGCCCTCCTGCTTCATCGACATCATGACGTTGAGGCCCGACGTGCGGAAATCCGTGATCGCGGCCTGCGTCGCGGGCTCGACGATGTCGACAACGCCGCCCCATTTTCGTTTGGGCTGGTCCCAGCCGAAACCGAGATCGCCCATCAACTCACCGAGCTGTTTCAGCTTGGCGAGATTAGCGGCCTGATCGACTTCTGCGAACTCAACGACCAGCAGCGCTTCCGGCTCGCCTTTGACAACGGCTTCGATGGTCGGCCGGAACATCGCGATGTCGCGGCCGAGCGCGACCATGGTGCTGTCGACCAGTTCGACCGCGATGGGCTTCAGCTTCACCAGATGCTGCGTGGCGTCCATCGCCTCGTAGAAGCTGCCGAAATGGCAGACGCCGAACACCTTTGAGCCGATCAGCGGCCAGAGTTTCAGTTCGACGCGGGTGGTGAAGGCGAGGGTGCCTTCGGAGCCGACCAGCAGGTGCGCCATGTTGTTGATCGGCTGTGGCGTCAGTGCATCGAGATTGTAGCCGCCGACCCGGCGCTGCACATGCGGGAAGTGCGCGGCGATCTCGTTCGCTTCGCGCTCGCCCAGCGCCAGCATGTCACGGAACAGGTCGCGGCCTGGCTGCTCGGTGTTCTGCCACGCCATGTCGCGCGGTACTTCACCGAAATGCAGCAGTGTGCCGTCGGCCAGCGCGGCATCCATCGAAATGGTGTTGTCGCGCATGGTGCCGTAACGCAGCGAGCGCCCGCCGCAGGAATTGTTGCCGGCCATGCCGCCGATGGTGGCGCGCGATGCGGTCGACACATCGACAGGAAACCACAGCCCATGCTTCTTGAGTTGCCGGTTGAGATCGTCGAGCACAATGCCGGGCTCGACCACGCAGGTGCGTTTCTCGACATCCAGCGAGATGAGCTTGTTCAGATATTTCGAGACATCGACAATGATGCCATTATTGACCGTCTGCCCGCATTGCGAGGTGCCGCCGCCGCGCGGCGTGACGATGCGCCCGTCGTCGCGCGCAATCGCCATCGCACGCAAAGCGTCGTCCATGGTGCGCGGCACGACCACGCCGAGCGGCTTGATCTGGTAGAACGACGCGTCGGTGGCGTAGCGGCCGGTGCTGAACGGATCGAACAGCACATCGCCCTTGATCTCGCGCGACAGACGCGCGGCGAGAGCGCTGTCCTGCGTCGTGGTCTTTCCGGTTGCGGCTTTCTGCTGAGCCATTGTGTCGTCCCGGTTGTCCTAGGGATTTGTCGTCATTGCGAGCGAAGCGAAGCAATCCAGTCTTAGGACTGCAAGAGCTGGATTGCTTTGTCGCAAGTGCTCCTCGCAATGACGAAATAAAAATGCTCAGGTTGTTTCGCGCAGTGCGGAAACCTCCGCCGGCGCGTTTCCGGTCGGCTGGTGCTCGCGCATATATTCGCAGACCGCATCGCATTTCTTGCGCATGTGGTCGAACATCAGGCGGCTCATCTGGTCACCGTCGCGGCGGCGCAGGGCATCGACAATGGCTTCGTGCTCGCGCATGGCATCACTGAGCCGGTCGCGGCGGACAAGATTGGCCGAATAGCGCAGCCGCTTCACGATGGCGTTCGCTGTGGCATAGCTCGACGACAGGAACGGGTTTGCGGCGGCATCGACGATGGCCTGATGAATCTTCTGGTTGAGGCGGAAGTAGTCCGCCACTTCCTGCCGCAGATAATGGGTGTACATCTCAAGATGCATCTGCTCGATGGCGGCGATATCCGCATCGGAGATCTTCTCGCAGGCAGCCTTGCCGGCGACGAAATCGAGCCCGGCCAGCAGTTCGAACAGGTTGCGGATGTCGGCTTCCGAGAATTGGCGCACGCGCGCGCCGCGGTTCGGCAGCAGTTCGATCAGGCCTTCGGAGGCCAGCACCTTCAGCGCCTCGCGCAGCGGCGTGCGCGACACGTCAAACCGTTCGCACAGTTCGCGCTCGGGAATGCGGCTGCCCGGCTCAAGATGCCCTTCGACGATGAAGTCGCGCACCTGGCTCAGAAGATCGCTGTGAAGGGAGGCGGGTGCCGCCTCGACGACTTCAAGCGACTTGGCTCTCAAAAGATTATTCAAAATCTCAGGCCTCCCGACCGTGTCGGATATCTTAGTTTTGCGAGAATGCGCTGATAAATCGAAGAAATTCAGCGAAGCTCGGCGCATCATTCCCAACAAAGATAGAACTATCGCATTTTTATCTTGTGAAAAAGGAAATTCTGAATACAATCTTTGAAAATAAAATCTCGCAATGCACAAAAGTTGCATGCAAAAGAGTTTGGGGAGCGCTGACGATGTCCAATGCCTCAGTCCATACCGGGCGGCACTTCCTCCAGATTCCGGGACCGACCAATGTCCCCGACCGCGTGCTGCGGGCCATGGACATGCCGACCATCGATCATCGCGGGCCGGAATTCGCGCAGCTTGGCCTTGAAGTTCTCGAAGGCAGCAAGAAGGTCTTCAAGACCAAGAATCCCGTCATCATCTATCCCTCGTCCGGCACCGGCGCGTGGGAAGCCGCCATCGTCAACACGCTGTCGCCCGGCGACAAGGTGTTGATGGTGGAGACGGGTCACTTCGCGACGCTGTGGCGCGCGATGGCCGAAAAACTCAAGCTCGACGTGGAGTTCGTGCCGGGCGACTGGCGTCACGGCGCGTCGCCCGAAGACATCGAGGCGCGGCTGTCGAAGGACAAGGCCCACAGCTTCAAGGCCGTGATGGTGGTCCATAATGAGACCTCCACCGGCGTCACCAGCCGTATTCATGACATCCGCAAGGCCATCGACGCCGCGAAGCATCCGGCGCTCCTGATGGTCGATACCATTTCGTCGCTCGGCTCGATCGATTTCGAGCACGACAAATGGGGCGTGGACGTCACCGTGTCCTGCTCGCAGAAGGGCCTGATGCTGCCGCCAGGCCTCGGCTTCAACGCTGTGTCCGACAAGGCGCTGGAAGCCTCGAAGAAAAACACATCGCTGCGATCCTATTGGGACTGGCATGAGATCATTGCGGCCAACAAGGGCGGTTCGTGGTCCTACACGCCCGCGACCAACATGCTCTACGGCCTCAAGGAAGCCATCGCGATGCTGATGGAGGAGGGGTTGGACAACGTGTTCGCCCGCCACAAGCGCTATTCGGCGGCGACGCGCGCCGCAGTCGAGACCTGGGGTCTCGAAAATCTCTGCCTCGATGTCCGCGAATATTCGCCGATCCTCACCGCGGTCGTGATGCCCGAAGGCCACGACGCCGACCAGTTCCGCAAGGTCACGCTCGACAATTTCGACATGTCGCTCGGCGCAGGCCTCAGCAAGATCAAGGGCAAGGTGTTCCGTATCGGCCACCTCGGCCACTTCAACGATTTGATGCTGATGGGCACGCTGTCCGGCGTCGAGATGGCGCTTGATCTGGCGAAGGTGCCGCACAAGAAGGGCGGTGTCATGTCGGCGATGGAGGTTCTGACCGGGCGCGGCACCGCGACAAACGCAAAGACCGCTGTGGCGTAACGACGCGTCGGTGGGCGTCGCCCATTGATACTGAAATCAAAATCCGCAGCATAGCGGAGCACCAACAAGGTCCGGCCAGGTCCGGACTCGAAAAGAGATAGGGAGAAGACCGCATGAAGACTCTCATCAAGGCCACAAGTGTGCTCGCAATGATGGCGGCGGTGACGCCAGCCGTCGCATGGGAGCCGGCCAAGCCCATCGAAATCGTCGTTGCGGCCGGAGCGGGTGGTGCGTCCGACCAGATGGCGCGCATGATGCAGGCCGCGATCCAGAAAAACAATCTGATGAAGCAGCCGGTCATCGTCTCGCTGAAGGGCGGCGCGTCGGGCGCGGAAGCGCTGATGTACATGAAGGGCAGCGACAACGATCCGAACAAGATGCTGATCGCCTATTCGCTGATCTACATGTTGCCGTTGTCGGCGAAGATCCCGTTCAACTGGCGCGACCTGACGCCGGTGTCGGTGATCGCGATGGACCAGTTCGTGCTGTGGGACAACACCTCCGGTCCGAAGACGGTGAAGGAGTTCATTGCTGCCGCGAAGGCTGCGAGTTCGCCGTTCAAGATGGGCGGCACCGGCTCCAAGCGTGAGGATCACGTGCTGACGGTGTTCATGGAAAAGAAGACCGGCGCGAAGTTCTCCTATCTGCCTTACAAGTCGGGCGGCGAGGCCGCGACCCAGCTCGTCGGCAACCACACCGAGTCGAACGTCAACAACCCGTCGGAAAATCTCGAAGTGTGGCGCGCCGGACAGGTGCGAGCGCTGTGCGTGTTCGACAAGGAGCGCATCTCGTACAAGACCAAGGTCACCGAGACGCAGTCGTGGAACGACATCCCGACCTGCAAGGAAGAGGGACTCGACATGCAGTATCTGATGCTGCGTGCGCTGTTCCTGCCCGGCAAGGCGACGCCGGAACAGGTTGCGTTCTATGTCGATCTGTCGAAGAAGATTACCGAGACACCGGAATACAAGGACTACATGGAGAAGCAGGCTCTGAAACCGGTCTTCATGACCGGGAAGGACATGCTCAAGTTCCTTGAAGAGGACGATGCTCTGAACAAGTCACTCATGACTGAAGCAGGCTTCGTCGCAAACTAACCTCGTCCATCGGGGACCTGACGCCGCCGTCCAAGCGGTGGCGTCAGATAATACTTCCTTCATTCAACATCGCCGGCGGATTCCGACATGGCCAATTCAGAACTCGAAATCGTTGTCGAAGATCCGACCGCGCCGGACGAGAATTCGCCCGCGATCACCAACAACCGCACCGTCGAGATGGCGGTCATGGTGCTGCTGTTCGGCCTCGCTGTGGTGCTCGGCTTCGACAACTGGCGCACCGGCGCCTCGTGGGATTCCACCGGGCCGCAGGCTGGTTATTTCCCGTTTTATCTCTCCGTGATCCTCGGCGGCGCTGCGCTCTACGGGCTCGCCAGCGTCGCGATGAAGCGCACCGAAGGGCTGGAGACCTTTGTCACCCGAGCGCAGCTGCGCCGCGTGCTGCAGGTGTTCGTGCCGACGCTGCTGTTCTGTCTCGCCATGCAGTGGCTGGGCCTCTACGTCGCAAGCTTTCTTCTTATCGCGGGCTTCATGGGGATCATTGGCAAGATCGCGTGGTGGAAGTCGCTGCTCACTGCATTCATCTTCGTCGCGATCATGTTCGTGACGTTCGATGTCGCCTTCGATGTCATCATGCCGAAGGGGCCGCTCGAAGCGGCCTTCGGACGCTAAGTCAGGACCGGGGATACGATCATGGAAGCACTCGGCCTGTTGTTTCACGGTTTCGCGGTTCTCTTCACCTGGAAGATTCTCGCGCTGATGATGGTCGGGCTGGTGCTCGGCATTTTCGTCGGCGTGCTGCCGGGGCTCGGCGGTCCCAACGGCGTCGCGATCCTGCTGCCGCTGACCTTCAGCATGGACCCGACATCGGCCATCGTGATGCTGTCGTGCATCTACTGGGGTGCGCTGTTCGGCGGCGCGATCACGTCGATCCTGTTCAATATTCCCGGCGAGGCATGGTCGGTCGCAACCACCTTCGACGGTTATCCCATGGCGCAGCAGGGCAAGGCGGCCGAGGCGCTCACCGCCGCCTTCACCTCGTCTTTCATCGGCTCGCTGGTCGCGGTGATGCTGATCACGTTTCTTGCGCCGAGCATCGCCGGCTTCGCGCTGAAATTCGGGCCACCGGAATTCTTCGCGGTCTATCTCCTGACGTTCTGTTCGTTCGTCGGCCTCGGCCGCGAAGCCAAGCACAAGACAGTGATCTCGATGGCGCTTGGCTTGCTGCTGGCGGGTGTCGGCCTCGACACCGTGTCGGGGCAACTGCGCATGACCTTCCAGTCGACCGATCTGATGCGCGGCATCAACTTCCTTGTCGCCGTCATTGGTCTGTTCGGTATCAGTGAAATCCTGCTGACCATGGAGGAGCGGCTCGCGTTGCGCGGCCACGCAGCACGCATTAGCTTGCGCACGGTGTTCGGCGTCTGGAAGGATTTGCCGAAGTACTGGGCGACGCTGATCCGCTCGTCGTTCATCGGCTGCTGGCTCGGCATCACGCCGGGCGGCGCGATTGCAGCCTCCTTCATGGGCTACAATCTCGCCAAGCGCTTTTCCAAGGACAAGGATTCGTTCGGCAAGGGCCGCATCGAGGGCGTGTTCGCGCCCGAGACCGCCGCGCATGCGTCAGGCACTGCTGCGCTGCTGCCGATGCTTGCGCTCGGCATTCCCGGCTCCGGCACGGCGGCGATCCTGCTCGGCGGCCTGATGGTGTGGGGGCTTAACCCCGGTCCGCTGCTGTTCGTGGAGCACAAGGATTTCGTCTGGGGCCTGATCGCGTCGATGTATCTCGGCAACGTCGTCGGCTTGGTGCTGGTGCTCACGACGGTGCCGATCTTCGCATCGATCCTGCGCGTGCCGTTCGCGGCCATCGCGCCAATGATCGTGGTGTCCTGCGCGATCGGCGCCTACGCCATCCAGAACGCGATGTTCGATATCTGGCTGATGCTGTTGTTCGGCGTGGTCGGCTATGTCTTCAAGAAGATCGGCATCCCGCTGGCGCCGTTCACGCTGGCGCTGGTGCTCGGCAGCCGCGCCGAGGATGCGTTCCGTCTCGCCATGATCGGCTCGGGCGGGAGCGTGGGTGTGTTCTGGTCGAACGGCCTCGTCGGCTCGATCACCACGCTCGCCATCGTGCTGCTGTTCTGGCCGCTGATCGACAAGCTCATCGAAGGTTTCGGCCGGATGCGGCGTCCGGCGAACGCGTAGCTTTTCTCGCTCTCCCCGTAAGCGGGGAGAGCGTAACTCGTCCTCAGCCCTGCGTCGCGCCGGTGACCTTGCACGATCCTTCGGCGGTTTCCTGGTCGATGAACGGGAACTTGGTCTTCTTGAACAGCTTGGTGGTCTTCGCCTTGACGGTCAAAGCGAGCCGCTGGTCTGTCTCGATCTTCCGGCCGCCGGTCTTGGACATGTAATCGCACTTCACGCGAATGTCCTTCACCGCGAAATCATTGTCGTTGGTGACCGTAATGTCGGCCGTGCCGGCATTGTTGGAGCCGGGCTTGCGCCATTTTTCGATGGTGACCTTGACCTTGTCGCCGGGGTCGGCGGCGAAGGCCGGGCCGGTCGCGCTGAGAAGAATCGCGGCGATGGTGGAAACGATGATCGTCTTCATGTTCAAAATCCTGACAGTTCAAAAACTGGCCGGATCCCCTCGGCCGCGTGGCCTCGGAATCCGGAAATCGAGGTGCGGCCATTGAGCAGGAGCGTTTCGCCGCTACTATAGTGGCTGCGACGAGTAAGCGGCAACGGCATCTCGTGTCCTGAATCTGAAGTTCGCCTCATTTTGCAGCGCGCTCCATGGCGAACTTCAGATTCAAAAGGACACGAGAAGATTATAATTCTAGTGTGGTTTTGGTTCGCAAGTCCGCAAAAGAACGCGCTGTAGAATCGATGCGGTCTTGCGAACCACCACACTAGACAGGATTTGCAATGAACGACATCTGGCGTCTCTCGGCTACTGAACTTGCGTCGCACATCCGGTCCCGAAAGATATCCGCCAGGGAGGCTGCATCGGCAGCCCTCGAACGCTTGAACGCGGTCAACCCGGCGATCAACGCGGTGGTCGATCACCGGCCTGTTGAGACGCTGGCGCAGGCCGACGCTGTGGATGCCGCGATTGCGAAGGGTGAGGATCCCGGCGCGCTCGGCGGCGTGCCCATTACAATTAAAATCAATGTCGATCAGGCCGGGTTCGCTACCACGAACGGGTTGAAGCTGCAGCGTGACCTTGTGGCGCAGCACAATAGCCCGGTGGTCGACAATCTGCGCAAGGCGGGGGCGGTGATCGTCGGACGTACCAACACGCCGGCCTTTTCGGCGCGGTGGTTCACGACGAATCTGATCCATGGAGAGACGAGAAACCCGCGCGACCCGTCGATTACGCCCGGTGGTTCGTCCGGCGGCGCGGCGGCGGCCCTGACTGCTGGCATTGGGCACATCGCCCATGGCACCGACATCGCGGGATCGATCCGCTATCCGGCCTATGCCTGCGGGGTCCACGGCCTGCGGCCGACGATCGGGCGCATCCCGGCCTTCAATGCCTCGTCGCCCGAGCGACCGATCGGCCCGCAGATCACGGCGGTCTCGGGTCCGCTGGCGCGGACCGTTGGCGACGTCCGGTTGGCGTTTCACGCCATGTCGCAGCGCGATCCACGCGATCCCTGGTGGGTGCCCGCGCCGCTGGAAGGTCCGAGCCGCGAGAAGCGCGCGGCGATCTGCCTGCGTCCGGATGGCCTGGAGACCGCGAAGGAGGTCAGCGATGCCGTTGCCGACGCGGGCAAGCGGCTGGAGCGTGCAGGCTGGACCGTCGAGGAGATTACCGAGATTCCGCCGTTCGAGGAGGCGGCGGACCTGCAGATGAAGCTCTGGCTATCCGACGGCTATGACGCCCTGCGGGATGCCGCCGAGCGTGAGGGTGATCCCGGTGCGCTGGCCATTCTCCGTAACCAGGAGCCAGTCGCCCGAACGCTCGATCTCGCCCTGTTCTCGAAGCTGTTGACACGGCGCGCGACGCTGGTGCGCGCGTGGGAGATGTTTTTCGAGACCTATGCCGTGATCGTCATGCCGCCGTGTGGCGAATTGCCGTTCCCGTGGCAGCTCGATCTCAAGGGCGACGCATCCCTGGAGCGTGTGCTTCGTGCGCAGATGCCGCAGATTGCACTGCCGTTCATCGGCATGCCGGGGCTGACGGTCTCGACGGGGCTGGTCGGGCGCGTGCCGGTCGGGGTTCAGATCGTCGCCGGACGTTACAGGGAAGACCTCTGCTTGCTGGCGGGTGAGGCGATCGAGGCAGGCGGTGTACCGGTCAGCCCGATCGATCCTGTGTTGGCCTGAAGGCGGCGCTTGGCGCGGAAGACGCTCTCGGTGTCGGAGAGGAGTTGCTGCGTGCGCCGCACCACGCTTCGTCCGGCCTTGAGATCGCGATTGGCGACGTGAAGCAGGCGATGCCCTTCGACAACGAGTTCGCGGGCATGCTTGATCTGCTCGTCGAACGAGACAACCGTCGTTGGGGCTTTGGCCGTCGTCATGATCCGGCTCCCAAACCTGCCTTGGTCAAGTCTGCCCTGCAGTCACCAACGCCGATGTTAGCGGATCGTTCGCCCGCTGGCCGCAATCCGCCAAACTTTTCCACCGGAGACTGATTCGCCGGGTAACACTTTGGCCAACCGGGGGAATTCAACGGTTGAGCCGGTGTTTCAGATGGCAAGTCATGTCTGGCGCCTGCGGTCCGTTGCGGTCGTGCCCGCTCGCCGGACTTTGAGTTGGCAACGGACGAGGGGCAGCGCAGAAGGGTTTTCATGCGGATTGGGATGATCGCTCAAAGGCTGTTTTGCGTGCTGTCGCTGCTGGCGATGGGACTGACGGCAAGTTTTGGCGCTGCCATTGAGCGCGGTGTCGCGATCACCGATCCAGACGTTTTGCGCGCGCTCGACGGTTCGACGCTCAGTCTCGCCCGCATGCTCGGCGCGGACGTGAACAGTTCGGCTGCGAGCCTGTTCGCGCTGCCGTCCATGATAACGGTTCGGGATGCAACCGACCGCGACTTCAACCGCTATGTCGTTGACCACAAGGACGCACCCGGCAAGCTCAATCTGTTCGACCGCGACGCACTCAATGCGCCGGGAACGCGGTTCGATCTGGCGGGCATCGTCAACCGGATGGACCGCGCCTATGTGTCGCCGGACGGATGCGGCGAGATACGGCTGATCTATCGCCCCATCGCGAACCATGACTCCACCAGCAAGGATACGCCGCCATCGCGGCTGCCAATGACGTTCAATCTCGTGGTGAAGGCGAAACCTGCTAACGCTGGCGTCACGTGCGCAGAACTCGCGAAGCGATGGCTCGCTTCGGGTGACTCCACCCTCGCAGGTGCCGAGCGCGCGATGACGCTCACCGACAAGGGTGGCGTGCTGGAATGGATCACGCCCGAGGCCATTGACCGCATCGAGCTCAACATCCAGGTCGCGCGCGAAGCCGCCAATGCCAACGATGTCGAGGGCCGTGCGGATTATCTGATGAAGGTGTTTCGCCTCGATCCGCAGGGGAAGCAGTTCGAAGAGTCGCCGCTGGAAAACCAGATCGACGTCGAGCGCATCCGGACGGATGCGAAGCTGGCTACGGATTTCAGGCAATGGCTGCTGGAGCCAGCAAATTTCGCAGACCTCGATCGCGGCGCCATCGTATTGCCGGATCGTTTTCTGGCATCGAGCGCCATCAACGAAACGCCGTCGCATGCGGACACTGAAAGCAAGGCGCGCGATCTGTTCTCGGACGATGACGTCGTGAAAGCCTTGGCGAAGGTTTCCGCGGGCGCGCCTCTCCAGAACATACTGTCTCCTGCAGGATTTGCGCGCAGGCTCGACGACATGACATGCAGTGGATGTCACCAGACCCGCGCGATCGGCGGATTTCATTTTACGGGGGCGGAGCGGTTCGGTCCTGCGTCCGACAGCGCCGTTGTCGCGGCAGGGTCGCCGCATTTCTTCGGCGATCAGGAACGCCGTCGCGATATTCTCACGACATTCAGTAATAATGGCACGCCGGATTTCTCGCGCGGATTCTCTGCGCGGCCGCAGCAGCGCCGCGCGACAGAACTCGCCGGTACGACCTATCTCAACGGCTGGGGCGCGATGTGTTATCCGGCCGGCGCGAACACGCCAGACAAGAGCTTTTCGTCATGGACCTGTGCGGAGGGGCTGTCGTGTCAGGCCGCGCCCGGCGCGAGGGAATCGAAATCCGGATTTTGTTTTTTGAAGAACGATTGAGATGTTGAGTTCTTCACCTCTCCCCGCAGGCGGGGAGAGGTGGAGAAGTTAGGCCACGATTCCCGCCGCGCGCATCTTGGCGATCTCCGCAGCCGTAAAGCCCGCCGCCGCAAGAACCTCGTCGCTGTTCTGGCCGACGTTGGGGGCCATGCGCGGCTGCACCTTCTTCGCGCCTTCGATGAAGATCGGCGTGTTGATGGTGCGCAGGTCGCTGTCAACGAATGGCACCACCGCTTCCGTCACACGCATCTGTTCGTCGTCCGGTATGTCGGTCGGAATGCCGACCACGCCGAAGATCAAACCGTTGCCGTCGAGCGCCTTGCGCCAGTGCGCGAGCGGTTTTGTCGCAAACACCTTGTCGAGAATGGCGATCAGTTCCGGTGCATTCTTGTGGCGGGCTGGCTTGGTCTCGAAGCGCGGATCGGCGAGCAGGTCCTCACGCTCGATCACCTTGGCGAACACCGGGAACTGCTTCTCTTCGTTGAGCAGCGACAGGATGATCCAGCGGTCGTCGGCGCACTTGTAGTGGCAGGTGACGGCATTCAGCGCCTGCTGGCGCGGCGGACGCTTCTGGAATGTCGCGCCGCAGAGGGCTGCCTGCGCATAGATGCCGTTCGACCAGATGCCGTTGACCATGAGGTTCGACATCACCTGCGTGCCCTTGCCGGTGCGCTCGCGCTGATAGAGCGCGGTGACGATCCCGGCGAACAGCGACATCGCGCAGGGATGATCGCCCATGCCGGGCATCGAGCGCGCGGGCACTGTGTCGTCGGTCTCGCGCACGAGATCCATCAGGCCGGAGCGCGCCCACCATGCGTTGCTGTCGAAGCCCGGCTTGTCGGCTTCCGCGCCGGTCTCGCCATAACCGGTGAACGATGCATAGATCATGCGGTCGTTGAGCGGCGCGAGATCCTTGTAGGTCACGCCGAGCTTCTTGCGGACGGGAGGCGGAAAATTGGTGATGAACACGTCACATTCGGCGGCGAGCTTGCGCAGCACGGCCTGGCCTTCGGGCTTGGAGAGATCGAGCGCGAGGCTCTTCTTGTTGCGGCCCTCCAGCATCCACGCATAGTTGTGGTTGCTGATTGGATATCCCGGAAGGTGCGGCAGATTGCGGACCGGATCGCCCGCGCCGGGCGGCTCGATCTTGATGACGTCGGCCCCGAAGTCGGACAGCGCGGTGGCGGAGGATGGAGCCGCGATGAAACTCGCGCAGTCGATAACCTTGAGACCTTCGAAGATTCCCTGACCCATTTCGGCATGTTCCCTTGGTTTCTTGTTTCAGGGCCGCCGATGGGGTCGGGGCCCGCTAATCGCTCTTGCGTTCGTCCGAAATCGCCTTGCCGTCGTTCGGCAGCGCCCCGGGAACCACCAGAGTGACATTGCCCTGTAGCTTTGTCACGGCACGCAGGGTCGATGCAACCGCATCCCGCAATGCATCGGCAGGGGTTGCGGTTTCCGCCGAAAGCGTCATCACGTCGACCTCCCCGGACCGGGTGACCACCAAGCGCACGCGCCCCAATTCCGGGTGCCGCTTGCCGATTTCGGCAATTTGCTCGGGGCGCACGAACATGCCCTTCACTTTGGTCGTTTGATCGGCGCGGCCCATCCAGCCCTTGATCCGCATGTTGGTCCGGCCGCAGGGGCTTGGCGTCGCCATCACGGCGCTGAGGTCGCCGAGCGCCAGACGAACCCACGGAATCTGCCGGTTGAGCGACGTGACCACGATCTCGCCGACATCGCCGTCGGGAACGACTTCGCCAGTGCCCGGGCGCACGATTTCCATGATCAGGTCTTCGTTGACGATCAGGCCCTCGCGGCTCTCCGTCTCGTAGGCGATGAAGCCGAATTCGGCGGCGGCATAGGTCTGATAGGCGTCGATGCCGCGCGACTTCATTTCGTCCTGCAGCGATTTCGGAAACGCCGCGCCCGATACCAGCGCGCGCTTGATCGAGGAGACATCGCGGCCCGCTTTCTCGCCGGCATCGAGCAGGATTTTCAGGAAATCCGGCGTGCCGGTGTAGGCGACGGGACGATAGGCTTCGATCAGCTCAAATTGCTGTTCGGTGTTGCCGGGGCCTGCAGGAATAATGGCGCAGCCGAGTGCGCGTGCGGCGGAGTCAAAGATGAAGCCGCCGGGCGTCAGATGATAGCTGAAGGTGTTGAGCACGACATCGCCGGGACGGAATCCGGCGGCGAACAATGCGCGCGCGCCGCGCCAAGGATCGGCGATCGCGGTTTCAGGCTCAAAAATCGGACCGGGTGAATTAAACAGGCGTGAGAACGATCCGAGCGGCGTCGGGATGAACCCGCCGAAGGGAAGGGCGGCTTTCTGCAGCGCAGGCAGATCGGATTTTCGCAGTACCGGCAGCTTGGCCAGCGCGGCGCGGCTTGTGATCGCAGTGGGATCGATGCCCTTGAAACGCGCCGCATGACCGGGTGCTGCCATTGCGGCGCGCACTACATCCGGAAGGCGGGCGAACAGATCGGCGTTGCGCTCCGATGGTGAACGCGTTTCGAGAGCGTCGTAGTGGTCGGTCATGGATTGGCCTGCATTGCGAGCCGTCACCCTGAGGAGCGCGCTCTTGCGCGCCTCGAAGGGCGGCGGCGTTGATTGAAGCTCATCCTTCGAGGCTCGCCGCGATGCGGCTCGCACCTCAGGATGACGCCGTTATTGTTGTCGTCCTTACAGCCAGCGCTTGCGGCGCTTGAAGCTCTTGAGGTTCTTGAAGCTCTTGCGCTGGTCGCCCGCGCCGCCGAGATAGAATTCCTTGACGTCCTCGTTATCGCGCAGTTCATCGGCCGTGCCGTCGAGCACGACCTTGCCCTGCTCCATGATGTAGCCGTGGCTCGCGACGGACAGCGCTGCGCGCGCGTTCTGCTCCACCAGAAGAATGGTGACGCCGAGGTCGCGGTTGATCTGCTTGATGATGCCGAACACTTCCTTGACCAGCAGCGGCGACAGACCCATCGACGGCTCGTCCATCAGGATCATCTTCGGGCGCGCCATCATCGCGCGGCCAATGGCCAGCATCTGCTGTTCGCCACCGGAGAGATAACCGGCAAGGCCGGTGCGTTCCTTGAGGCGCGGGAAATATTTGTAGACCATGTCGATGTCGTCATCGACGTTCTTGTCGTTGCGCGTGAAGGCGCCGAGCCGCAGATTTTCAAGCGAGGTCATGTCCGAGATGATGCGGCGGCCTTCCATCACCTGAAAGATTCCGCGACGCACGATCCTGTCGGGGTCGATGCCGTTGATGCGCTCGCCGTCGAACACGATCTCGCCGCGGGTGACTTCGCCGTCTTCGGTCTTGAGCAGGCCGGAGATTGCCTTCAGCGTGGTCGACTTGCCCGCACCGTTTGCGCCCAGCAGCGCGACAATCGCGCCCTTCGGCACGTCCATGCTCAGGCCGCGCAGCACGAGGATGACGTTGTCGTAAACGACTTCGATGTTGCGCACGGCGAGGAGGGGCGCGGCGGTGGCTGCGGGAGCTGGCTTGGCGTTGAGTTCAGCGGCTGTTTGCACGGCGGTCGTCCTGATTTGGCAGGATGCCGCTCCGCGATGCGGAGCGGCGCTGTTGTTGTGAAATCAGCTTACCAGCCGAGCCATTCCGGCTTGCGCGGCAGATCGACGGTCTTCACTTTCTCAAGCTTGATGGTGCCGGCCTTGACGAGATCGGCAACCGAAGCGTCGGTCGCGCCGGAGACCTTCATGCGATAGATGTCGACCTTCAGCGTCGGGCGATGGTCCTTCTCGGTCCAGGTCGAGGGATTGCAGACGCCTTCCATTCCGGCCGGTACCCAGTCCTTCTTCTGGTAGAAGCCCTTCTTGACGTTCTCGCCGACCGCGCCGCCGTTCTTGGCAGCCCATTCGACGGCTTCCTTCATGTAGAGCGCGGTGCAGACGCCTGCGACGTAGTGCACGGGACGATAGGCCGTGCCTGCCGCGTCGGACATCTTGGAGATGTCCTGCATCAGTTTCATGCCGGGCGCGTTGCCGCCCCACGCAACTGCGGTGCGGAGCGGGAACACCACGCCATCGGCGGCAGCGCCAGCAGCCTTCGCGGCATTCTCGTCCATGCCCCAGACGTTGCCCATGAACTGAACGTCGGTGCCGGCCGCCTTGCAGGCGTTCAACACCGAGATGTTGGAGCCTGCGGTGTTGCCGAGATAAGCGTAGTTCGCACCCGAGCTCTTCAGCGTCAGGCACTGTGCGCTGTAATCGCCCGGTGTAAGAGCGAACACGATCGCCGGCAGCACTTCAAAGCCGAGTTCGGCGGCAAGCGCTTCACCCGCAGCCTTCGGTGCGTTCGGATACGGATGGTTGGCGCCCATGTGGACATACTTCGGCTTGCCGGGCTTGCCCTTGGCCTTCCAGTCGTCGGCCGCCCAGGTCAGCATGCCGCGCAGCGCGTCCGAATAGCTCGGACCGTAGAAGAAGTTGTAGGGAGCAGCCTTGCCCTTGCCGCCAGCGCCGGTCGGATCGGACAGCGCCGCAGAGTACGAGCCCGAGATGTCGGGGATCTTGTCTTCAGACAGGAAGCCGGTGAGGGCTTCGGTATCGGCGGTGCCCCATCCGAGAATGGCCGCAACCTTGTCGCCGCCCGACCATTTCTTGTACTGCGCGATCGCGCGCGGCACCTGATAGCCGTAGTCGACGGTGTCGACGTTCACCGGCTTGCCGTTGATGCCGCCGTTCTTGTTGACATAGGCAAACGCATCGGCGACGCCCTGGCCGAACGGTGTTCCGACGTCGGATGTTGCGCCGGAATAATCGGCAAGATGGCCCAGCGAGATCGGCGCCTGCGCCATTGCAGATGAGCCGCCAAGCACCAGCGCCAAAGCGGCAGTGCTCAGAAAAGTTTTCGTCATCATAAGCGTAATCCTCCGGTTTCCTCTCGAGGTCTTCTTATTGTCTGTCCCGTTCCGACCTCAATGCGAGAACGGGTAGAGTTTCCAGTAAGCCTTGATCTGCCGCCACCGGTGGGCAAGCCCGTCCGGCTCGAAGATCAGAAAGACGATAATGATGACGCCGATGGCCATCTCGCGCAAGAAAGCGATGTTGTTCTTGAGCCCAAGGGCGTGATCGATCGAGCTGCCGCTCAGCGCGGCGCTGATCCATTCCATCGATTCAGGCAGCAGCACCATAAAGGCGGTGCCGAGCAGCGTGCCCATGATCGAGCCGATGCCGCCGATGATGATCATGGCGAGAAAGATGATGGAGCGGTCAATGCCGAAACCTTCGTTGGAGACGACCTGGTTGTAGTGGGCGTAGAGCGCGCCGCCGACGCCGGCGAAAAATGCAGCCAATCCGAATGAAAGCGTTCGGTATTTGGTGAGGTTGATTCCCATGATTTCGGCGGACAGGTAGTGATCGCGCACCGCCACCAGCGCGCGGCCGTCGCGCGTCCGCATCAGGTTGGTCACCAGAAGATAGCAGACGATCACGTAAGCCAGCACGACGTAGAAATACTGGCGGTCGCCGCGCAGCGTCTTGCCGAAGATCGAAAACGCATCCGCGTGGGCGGGAACGCTGCCGCCGGTGAACCATTCGGCGCGTGAGAAGAAGTCGAGCAGAATGAATTGCGCGGCCAGTGTCGCAATGGCGAGGTAGAGTCCTTTCAGCCGCGCGGCTGGAAGACCGAAGATCAGGCCGACCAGCGCGGTGACGACCCCGGCCAGCGGAATGGCGAAGAACACCGGGACGTGCAGCTTGCTCGACACATAAGCCGAGGTGAACGCGCCGAAGCCGAAGAACGCTGCATGGCCGATGGAGATCTGCCCGGTAAAGCCGACCACGATGTTGAGGCCGAGCGCGGCGATACCGAAGATGCCGATCTGAATGAGCAGGCTGAGGCTGTATTCGTTCAGCACATACGGTGCAAAGCAGATCAGCACGATGCCGAGGATCATCATGTTCCGGCTGGTCGTGGTCGGAAACGCGGTGGTGTCCGCCGCGTAAGTCGTGCGGTAGTCGCCTGCGGGGAGAAGGGTCTGGCCTGCCATGATCAGATACGCTCGATGTCTTTGGTGCCGAACAGGCCGTAAGGCTTGATCATGAGAATGATGATGAGGGCGTAGAACGGCGCGATCTCGAACAGGTTGCCCCAGTGCAGATATTCGCTGTCGAGGAAGTGCGCGAAATTCTCCAAGAGGCCGATGATGATGCCGCCGAGCACAGCGCCGCCGACGCTATCGAGGCCGCCCAGGATCGCCGCCGGAAACACTTTGATGCCGTAGGCAGCGAGGCCCGCCGATACGCCGTTGACCACTGCGACCACGACACCGGCCACCGCCGACACGGTCGCGGAAATCGCCCAGGCCATCGCGAACACACTCTTCACCGAGATGCCGAGCGACTGCGCGACCTGCTGGTTGAACGCGGTCGCGCGCATGGCGAGGCCATACTTCGAGACTTTGAAGAACCACGCCATGCCGCCCATCATCGCCACGGACACCGCGAGGCTGAGGAGATAAACGGTCTGCACCTGCAGCCCGAAGACGTTGATCAGCTTGGTGTGGAAGACCGGCGGGAACGGCTGCAGGTTGACGCCGAAGATCCATTTCATCAGCGCCGAGAATACCGTGGACAGCGCGATCGTCACCATGATGACGGAAATGATCGGCTCGCCGATCATCGGCCGCAGGATCACAAGCTGGATCGCGATGCCGAACAGGAACATGAAGACCAGCGTGATCGGCATGCCGATCCAGAACGGCACCTGATACTTGGTGAGCAGGAACCAGCACACCCACGCGCCGATCAGCAGCAATTCGCCCTGTGCGAAGTTGACCACCTGTGTGGCTTTGTAGATCAGCACGAACGACATGGCGACGACGCCGTAGAGTGTGCCGACGACCAGACCGTTGATGAGAAGTTGAATCAGAAGCTGGGTGTTCACTCAGCCGCCTCCGCTGTCTTGTTTCGCGTTCCGAGGTCGATTACCGGCAGCGTGCAGCGGATGCGCTGGGTGGTACCGTCCTGGAATCGGATTACGGTGTCGATGTCGATGTCCGGCCGGTCGCCGTAGATAGCGTTGATGATGTCGCCGTACTTGTCATTGATGACGGTGCGGCGGACTTTTCGGGTACGCGTCAGTTCGCCGTCGTCGGCGTCGAGTTCCTTGTAGAGCAGCAGGAACTTGGAGATGCGCTGGGCTGGTGGCAGCGTGGCGTTGACGGCCTCGACTTCCTTGCGCAGCAGTTCGTAGGTCTCAGGCCGCGACGAGAGGTCGGTGTAGGTGGTGAAGGAAATCCGGTTCTTCTCGGCCCATTTCGAGACGATGGAGAAGCGGATGCAGATCATCGCCGCGAGATAGTCGCGTCCGTCGCCCAGCGTGACCGCTTCCGCGACATAAGGCGAGAATTTCAGCTTGTTCTCGATATATTGCGGCGAGAAGCGATCGCCGCGCGCGGTTTGCGCCATGTCCTTGATGCGGTCGATGACCACAAGCTGCTTCGATGTGTTGAAGTAGCCGGCGTCGCCGGAATGCATCCAGCCGTCGCGCACTTCCGCGGCGGTAGCGGCTTCGTTCTTGTAGTAGCCGGAGAACATGTTGGGATGGCGCACCACGATCTCGCCGACGCCGTTGACGTCCGGATCGCGGATTTCGATCTCGATGCTCTTGCTCATCGAGACGCCGGTGGTGTCGGGATCGACCTCATCGGGCTTGTGAAGTGTGAATGCGCCCAGCGTTTCGGTCTGGCCGTACAGCGTGCGCAGCGGCACACCCATGGCGCGGAAGAACTTGAAGGTGTCCGGGCCGAGCGCCGCGCCGCCGGTTGCCGCCGAGCGCAGCCGCGTAAAGCCGAGTCGGTCGCGCAGCGCACGGAACAGCAATGTGTCTGCCAAGGTCGAATGCTTGCCGTCGGCGAGCGCGGCAAGACCCGACTTCATGCCGACATCGTAGAGCCGCTGCTTGAGCGGCGAAGCGTCCATCACCCGCGCGCGGACATCGGCGGCGATGGCTTCCCAGATGCGCGGCGCGAACAGCACGAAAGTCGGTGCAATCTCGCGGAAGTCGTTCATCATGGTGTCCGGCTCTTCGACGAAGTTGATCTTCATCCGCGAGAGCAGGCCTTTTCCGAGCGCGTAGACCTGCTCCATGATCCAGGGCAGGGGCAGTACCGAGACGTACTCGTCGTCCGGGCCTTTCGGATCGAAGGCGAGATAGTTCGCGCAGTGACTCAGCACGCGGCCTGCTGCCAGCATCGCGAGCTTGGGGTTCGACGTGGTGCCCGAGGTGGTGCAAAGAATGGCGACGTCGTCGCCTTTGGTGGCATCGGCCAGTTGATCGTAAAGCTGCGGCTCGCGCGCGGCGCGGTCGCGGCCCATTTTCGCAAGCTTGTCGGCGTCGATCAGGCGCGGATCGTCGTATTTGCGCATGCCACGCGGATCGGAATAGACGATGTGCTTGAGGTGCGGCGCTCGGTCGCCGAGTTCGAGCAGCTTGTCGACCTGTTCTTCGTCTTCGGCGAACACGATCTTGGTTTCGCCGTAGGTCAAAAGGTATAGCACTTCCTCCGGCAGCGACTCGCGATACATGCCGAGCGACATGCCGCCGATGGCGTGAGCCGCGATTTCGGCGGCGACCCAGTCCGGCCGGTTGTCGCCGATGATGCCGATCACGTCGCCGCGCTTGATACCGAGTTCGGCCATGCCGAGCGTGAAATCGCGCACGCGGTTCTGATAGTCGTTCCAGGTGTAGACGCGCCAGAGCCCGAAGTTCTTTTCACGCAGCGCGATCCCGCTGCCGTGTTCCCTGGCGTTCAGCCGCAGCATCTTCGGATAGGTGTCGGCCTGCGCAACGCGCCCTGCGTAGTCCATCATGCTGCGGTCTCCGCGGCAGGATTGGTGTCGTCGAGGGCTTCGAGCACCTCGTCCTCTTCGCCGAGATAGGCGCGGCGCACATGCGGATCGTCCAGCACGTCAGCGGGCAGGCCCTCGGCGATCTTGCGTCCGAAATCCAGCACCGTGACGCGATGCGAAATGTCCATCACCACGCCCATGTCGTGCTCGATCATCATCACCGTCATCCCGTATTCTTCGTTGAGATCGACGATGTAGCGCGCCATGTCTTCCTTCTCCTCGAAGTTCATGCCGGCCATCGGCTCGTCGAGGAGAATCAGTTTCGGCTCCAGCGCCATCGCGCGCGCCAGTTCGACGCGCTTGCGCAGACCGTAGGAGAGGGTGCCCGCGGTGGCCTTGCGCACCGACTGCAGATCGAGGAAATCGATGATCTCTTCCACCTTGCGGCGATGCTCAAGTTCTTCGCGCCGCGCGCCGGTCAGCCAGTACAGCGAGCCGGTGATAAAATTATTTTTCAGCAGGTGATGCCGCCCGACCATGATGTTGTCGAGCACCGTCATGTGGTGGAACAGCGCGAGATTCTGGAAGGTGCGGCCGATGCCGAGCGCGGCGCGGGCATTGGGCTTGAGGCCGGTGATGTCGCGGCCCTGATAGAAAAGCTGTCCCTCGGTCGGGGTGTAGCGGCCGGAGACGCAGTTGACGATCGAGGTCTTGCCGGCGCCGTTGGGGCCGATGATCGAAAACAACTCGCCTTCGTTGACGCCGAAGCTCACGTCGGTCAGGGCGCGTACGCCACCGAACCGCAGTGAGACCCCCCGGACCTCCAATGCGTAAGCCACTCAATTCCTCCCAGATACGGCGCTTGGCGCGCTCTTTATCTATGGTTCGCTACCACGGCACCGATCCTACAACGGCCGGTGCCGGTAAGCCATTCTACTAATGATGTTTTGCGCCGCCAGTGTCCTGAATCCGACGTTCGCTCATTTTGCGGCGCGCTCCTTAGCGAACGTCGGATTCGAAAGGACACTGGCAAACCTAGCCCTAGTGATCCTTTAGTTCTGACATTCGTAAAGGTGCCCGCGAAGAGTATAAGACGAATGTCAGAACTGGATCACTAGACGCATGTGTCGCAGTCGTCCTTACGGCAAAGCGCGACTTGAAAATGTCTTGCGCCTGACAATTCGTTGGGCAATTTCAACCGGCGCGCTGTATACCAAAGCTCACTTTGCCGCGTCGCAACATCCAGTGGTCGGATGAGCGACGCGACTGCCGGTTAGAGAAAGCATGATTTCTGCGGATTACCTCAAGCGTATCGCGGTCTGGTCGCGTGACCTGACCGAGCGGGAAGCGGAAGTCGCTCGCGCCGGCATTGTCGAGCGATCGTTCAAGGCGAACGAATTCATCTGCATGCGCGGCGATCACTTCGAATACTGGATGGGCGTGGTCACCGGCCTCGTCAGAATCGGAACCGTGTCGCGCGACGGCAAGGCCGTCAGCTTCACCGGGCTCACCTCCGGCGCATGGTTCGGCGAAGG
The DNA here is from genome assembly GCA_051653085.1 of Afipia sp. Taxonomy (GTDB): domain Bacteria; phylum Pseudomonadota; class Alphaproteobacteria; order Rhizobiales; family Xanthobacteraceae; genus Afipia. Next base: position 304,394 of record JBOFVL010000036.1, read on the forward strand.
AACCGTGCTCAAGAACGAAGCCCGGCGCTACGACGCGGTGGCGCTGCGCGACACGCGCCTGGCGCTGATGGATCGCGCCACCTTCTTCTGGCTGTTCGAGAACAGCGTCGCCTTCAATCGCTTTCTGGTCGGGCTGCTGAACGAACGCCTCGGCCAGTTCATGGGTCTGGTGGAATACGGACGCATGCTGGATGCCAAGGCGCGGCTCGCGCGCTGCATCGCGACGCTGTTCAATCCCATGCTCTATCCGGACGTGAGCCGCCATCTCGAGATCACGCAGGAAGAACTCGGCGCCATTTCCGGTATCTCCCGGCAGAACACCAATCAGTGTCTCAAGACGCTAGAGAAGGAAGGCCTGCTGCGCGTCGAGTACGGCGGTGTGACGATCGTCGATTTGGAAAAGTTGCGGGGGTATGGGGAGTAGCTGGAGGGGGCTAAGGTACGACGGGGTGTCAGGCCGTCGGCACGGCCTCACTCGGCCCATTCCAAGTCGGTCGTGAACACAATGGACAGCCAGCGGTCAGGCGTGTCGTTGCCGATGGCCTCGCCAATCTCGTCGCGGATCTTGTCCCATTCCTCAAGCCGTTTTGCCGGCAACCCGGCCGGAACGATGAAGTAGAGTTCGATCTGCCGGCCGCGGCCAACCCGGGCGACATAGGCGCGGTATGACAGGAATTGATAGCGCTGCACGATTTGTTTTGCGATGGCATCGACGTGTTCCATCAGATCCGGCGGCGTGACCAGCAGGGCATCGGCAAGCGCCTGACGCACCGTTCCGATCGGGATCGGAATCACAATCAGGCAGACGATCGCCAGCGCGGCGGGGTCGATATAAGGCGACATCCATTTCAGGTTAGTGCCCTGAATCGTGAAGCCGAAGATGAAGGCGACGAGCAGGGCGGCCGTCAGTGCCGCCGACATCATCCATGCCTTTGCGTCCAGAGCCACGAAATTGGATCGAATGGTCCGGTTGGCTCTTGTGTCAAAGATCGCCATGCCGATTGCGGCGAGAGTTATTACGACGGCGTAGATGATTGCCTGGTCGAAGGCGAGTTCACGCCCTCCCGTCAGCAGGCTGCCAATGGCGGTAATCAACGCATAGATGGCGGCGCCGATCAGCAGGATGCCGTTCAATCCGAGAACCATCGGCTCCAGATGCCAGAAGCCCATGGTGAATTGCGCGATGAACCTGGATTTGGAGCCACCTTCCCGCGTCGATGCCGCGATCAGGTTGGAAACCAGCAAAGCGAGGATCGTCATGACAGCGTCGATCAGCGCATAGACGCCGTCGAAAACAATCGCGTAGGACCCCGACAGAAGACCGAACAGAATACCCAGCCCAGCCAGCACCAGGGTTGCAGCTATCGATAGGCGCAGAACACTTTGTTCGGTCCTCATGCGCGCACCCGGCAATTCCGCGACGTCAATGTCTACATCGCGGACCGGACGATGTCACACCTCTAGCCATTCCTTGCGGACGGTCTGGTTGGCCTTGAGGTCGGCCGGCGTGCCCTCGAACACGATGCGGCCGTGGCCCATGACGTAGAGTCTGTGGGAGATGCGCATGGCGATAGAGAGCTTCTGCTCAACGAGAAGGATCGCCACGCCGCGCTTGGCGATTTCCGCAATCAGGTCGCCAACCTGCTGCACGATCAGCGGCGCGAGGCCCTCGGTCGGCTCGTCGATCATGATGAGTTCGGGATCGCCCATCAGCGTGCGGCAGATGGTCAGCATCTGTTTTTCGCCGCCGGACAGCACACCAGCCGCGGTGTCGGCGCGTTCCTTCAGGTTCGGGAACATGTTGAGCATGTCCTCGAGCTTCCACTTGCCTGGCCGCCTTGTGTCCTTGACGCCGAGCAGGAGGTTCTGGCGCACAGTGAGACCCGGGAAGATGTCGCGATGCTCGGGAACGTAACCGAGGCCGAGATGCGCGATCTTGTAGCTCGGCAATCCGGCGATGTTCTTGTCCTTGAAGGTGATGGTGCCGTGCGGCGGCACTTCGCCCATGATGGCCTTGACCGTGGTCGAGCGCCCGACGCCGTTGCGCCCGAGCAGGCTGACGACTTCGCCCGCGCCGATATGCATATCGACGCCCTGAAGGATGTGGCTCTTGCCGTAATAGGCGTGCAGATCCTGAACGTTCAGCATCAGGCAGCCTCCTCGCCGAGATAGGCTTCCTTGACCTTCGGATTGTTGCGGATTTCCTCGGGCGTTCCGGATGCGATGATATGACCGTAGACCAACACAGAGATGCGGTCGGCGAGGCCGAACACCACGCTCATGTCGTGTTCGACGATCAGGAGCGTGCGGCCCTCGGTGAGGCGGCGGATCAGTGCCACGGCGCGTTCTGTCTCGGCGTGGCTCATGCCGGCTGTCGGCTCATCCAGCAGGATCACGTTGGCGCCGCCCGCAATCGTGATGCCGATTTCAAGCGCGCGCTGTTCGGCGTAGGTCAGGAGGCCCGCCGGCACGTCGCGGCGCGAGGTGAGGCTGATGTCGTCGAGAATCTGCGCGGTGCGTTCGCGGACTTCCGGCAGCTTGTCGATGCTCTTCCAGAAGGCGTAGCGCTGTCCCGTCGCCCACAGCACGGCGCAGCGCAGGTTTTCCCACACCGTCATATTGGCGAAGACGTTGGTGACCTGAAAGCTGCGCGACAACCCGCGGCGGTTGATCTGGTAGGGCGGCAGGCCCGAAATTTTCTCGCCGCGCATCAGCACTTCGCCGCTTGTCGGCGCCATATAGCCGCTGATGAGGTTGAACGTCGTGGACTTGCCGGCGCCGTTCGGGCCGATCAGCGCATGGCGTTCGCCCTCGGCGACCTTCAGGTTGAGGTCCCGGATCACCTTGGTGATGCCAAAGCTCTTCTGGACGTCACGGATTTCGATGGCGTTCACATTTGACGTCATGGGGTTAGTGTCCCGTATCCGACGTTCGCCTCACCTCGCAGCGCCTTCCGAGCGAACGTCGGATACGAAAGGACACTAACAAATAATAGTTTCGCGTGATCCTTTGGTTCTGACATTCGTAAAAGTGCATGCGAAGGACACAATACGAATGTCAGAACCGGATCACGCTCCCTTCGCGCGCGCGGCGGTCAGCGCTTCGTCCCATGCCTGCGCAACCCGTTTCCAGGTGATGCGCGCGATGAAGAATCCGCCGACGACCAAGACCAGGGAGGTCAGCCATGTCTGCGGGCTTGCGGCATTGAAGGGAATACCGAACGCCTTGATGTTGGGGTCTTCCATCGGATTCATCGTGTAGTGAACGATGGACTCGATGCCGAGCATCAGGCCGATCACCAGCGCCAGCGTCGGCACGAACGCCACCAGATACGACGGCAGGACCTTTCCGAGCGTGCCGCCGCGGATGAGCGGACGATGCATCATCAGGAGCCCCGTGATTCCGCCGGGGGCGAACATGACGATGGCGATGAAGAGCAGGCCGAAGTAGAGCTGCCACACGGTGGTGAGATCGCTGAGGCCCAGCGACAGCAGCGTCACAAAGATCGCGCCGACGATCGGGCCGATGAAGAAGCCGATGCCGCCGATATAGGCAGCGAACAGGACGGTGCCGGACTGCACCGCGCCGAGATAGGCCGAGTTCGCGATCTCGAAGTTGATGGCGGCGAGCGCGCCTGCGATGCCCGCGAAGAAGCCCGAGAAGCAGAACGCGATGTAGCGCACCACATGCGGATCGTAGCCGACGAACTGCACGCGTTCGGGATTGTCGCGCACGGCGTTGCACATGCGGCCGAGCGGCGTGCGGGTGAGGGCGTACATCGCGATCATGCTGATCAGCGTCCATGCCGCGACCAGATAGTAGATCTGGATCTGCGGGCCGAAGTTCCAGCCGAAGAAGCTCAACAGCTTGGTGCGGTTGGCGGAGACGCCGGATTCGCCGCCGAAGAAGGTGCGCAAGATCAATGCCGATGACGCTACGAGTTCGGCGACGCCGAGCGAGATCATGGCGAAGGCCGTGCCGGAGCGCTGGGTGGAGACCCAACCGAGCAAGGCTGCGAATATCAACCCCGTCACACCGCCGATCAGCGGCACCAGCGGCAGCGGGATCGCCCATTTATTGCCACCGATGATGTTGATGGCATGAATAGCGAGAAAGCCGCCGAGGCCGTAATAGACCGCGTGGCCGAACGACAGCATGCCGGTCTGGCCGAGCAGGATATTGTACGACAGCGCGAAGATGATCGAGATGCCGATCAGGCTGAACGTGGTCAGCGAGCCGCCGGAAGAGAAGACTTTCGGCAGCAGCAGCAACAGGATGCCGGTCGCAACCCAGAAGCCGTAGAACTTGAGCTTCTCGGTGGCCGTCGGAGCAGGAGGCGCTACGCGTGCGGTGATATCGATCATGTGTCACGCGTCCCCAAAAGACCCATCGGACGGAACGCGAGGATCAACACCAGCAGCACGTAAGGCAGGACCGGCGCGATCTGTGCGACCGTGACGTTCCAGATGTCGGAGAGCCACGTTGCCGCATAGGCAGGGCTGAGTGGCCCAAACACTTCGGACAGCGATCCATTCATCGACACCGCGAAGGTCTGCACCAGGCCGATCAACAGCGACGCGATAAAAGCGCCGGGCAATGAGCCGAGTCCGCCGACCACGACAACCACGAACAGAATTGGCCCCAGAAGTCCGGCCATGTTCGATTGCGTCACCAGTGCGGGGCCGGCGATCACGCCTGCGACCGCGGCGAGCGCGGTGCCGACGCCGAACACCAGCATGAAGATGCGTCCGACGTTATGTCCGAGGTGGCCGACCATATGTGGATGGGTGAGGGCGGCCTGCACGATCATGCCGATCCGGGTCCGCTTCAGCACCACGAGGAGCGCGATAAAGATGCCGATGGAGACCAGCAGCATGAACATCTTGTAGGCGGGATAGTTGGTGGAGAAGATCGTGAAGGCCGGGAAGTCGAGCGAGGGCGGCACGCGGAAATCCACCGGGCTCTTGCCCCAGATGATCTGCACGACTTCCTCGAGTGCGAAGGCGAGGCCGAAGGTGAACAGCAATTCGGCGACGTGGCCGTTCTTGTGGACCCGGCGCAGGCCGAAGCGTTCGACGCCCGCACCGATGATGCCCGCCAGTATGGGTGCGATCAGCAGGGCGGGCCAGAACCCGAACCAGCGGCTGATCTGGAATCCGAAAAATGCGCCGAGCATGTAGAAGCTCGCATGCGCGAAGTTGAGCACGCCAAGCATGCTGAAAATAACGGTCAGGCCGCTGGCCATCAGGAACAGCAGCATGCCGAACAGCACGCCGTTCAGCGTGGATATGACGATCAGTTCAAGCACGACCCCAGCACTCCCCCCGGATACATGAAGGTCACGTTCACCCCGGCATGAGGCCGGAGTGAACGCAATGGTAAGCGACCTGTTACGGGCGGGTCATCTTGCAGGTGGTCGGCAGGACGGTTTTGTCGGCATCGATCTTGGCGACACCCTTCCAGCCCCAGCCGGTCTTTTCCTCGTCGAACGTTTCCTTGTTCTTCAGTTCGCCGAACTGCGCGATGTAGATCGGCTGGAAGAACTGGTGATCGTCCTTGCGCATGAAGCCCTTGCCGCCGCTGAACACTTCATACTCCATGCCTTCGAGTGCGGCCGCGACCTTGACCGGCTCAAGTGACTTGGCCTTTTCGGCGGCGAGCGCGAACATCCGCATTTCGTTGACGGCGCGCGGATAGAACAGGCTGAAGCCATACTTGTCGCGCAGCGCCTTTTCGAACGTCATCGACGATTCGTGGACGATGTTCGGATAGGCTTCCGCGACCTGGAACACCTGATCGTTCAGGTTAGCCTGCTTGATGGCGGTGGGGCCACCGGTGCCGCCCGCGTAGTAGGTGTACCAGTTGACCTTGAGACCCGAGTCAGCCGCTGCCTTGAGCAGCAGCGCGAAGTCCTGGCCCCAGTTGCCCGTGATCACGGTGTCCGCGCCTGACGCCTTGATCTTCGCGATATACGGCGCGAAGTCGGTGACCTTCAGCAGCGGATGCTTCTCGTCGCCGACGATCTCGACGTCGGGACGCTTGTCCTTCAGCATCGCGCGCGCGGTGGTGCGCACGGACTCGCCGAACGAGTAATCCTGGTTGATCAGGTATACTTTCTTGATGGCTGGAACGCCCTTCATGTAGTTGGTGAGGGCTTCCATCTTGATGTCGGAGTTCGCATCCCAGCGGAAATGCGCGAAGCTGCACTTGTCGTTGGTCAGCACCGGATCGACCGCGGCGTAGTTGAAGTACAGCACTTCCTTGCCGGGGTTGCGCTCGTTGTACTTGGTGACGAAATCCGACAGCGCGGCGCCGACGGCGGAGCCGTTGCCCTGGGTGATGTAACGCACGCCGGCATCGATGGCCTTCTGAGCCTGGATGAGGCTTTCCTGCGGATTGGTCTTGTTGTCGAGCGGCACGATCTCGACCTTCTTGCCGAGGATGCCGCCCTTGGCGTTCACCTCATCGGCAAGAAACTGAAACGTCTTGAGGCCGATTTCGCCGACGCTGGCGCCGCCGCCCGAGAGCGGATCGATATAGCCGATCTTCACAGTGTCCTGTGCGACGGCGGTTCCGCACAGCGGAAGCGCAAAAGCCGCAGCCAACATTAATTTTCGCATGTTCTTCTCCCTGAATTACCGACGGCTTTTTTGACGAATTGGGTAATCCCAATGCACCCCAGCCATTCAGTCGCGGATACTGGTCCAAGGGCTTCGGACTCGCAAGCCCGGTCTTGGTTGGCCGGCGGGAATGCTTAATGTGCCGGCCCCAAGGGGTGGTACCTGCCTATAGTTTAACTTGCATTCCGTGGCATACCCGGAATATGCCGATGCAGGGGACGGCCATCTTCTTTGCCATCGGTGTGGCGATATTGATGACGCAGTTTGTGCGGCGGTGTCGCATGGCTTGTATTGCAGCAGTTTTCCGAAGAGTGGCTTTGGATCGGGGAATAGTGTGATTGCCAATGGCCGCCATGCCATTTGATCTCAGAGGTAAGAAGGTCTTCGTCGCGGGTCATCGGGGGATGGTCGGCAGCGCCCTGGTGCGCCGGCTTGCCCGCGAGGGCGTCGAAATCCTCACCGTGCAGCGAAGCGAGGTCGACCTGCTCGATCAGGCAGCGACCAATCGCTGGTTCGAGCGCATGCGCCCGCAGGTTGTATTCCACGCGGCAGCGAAGGTCGGCGGCATTGTCGCCAACAACACCCTGCGCGCCGAGTTCATCTACGAAAACCTTCTGATCGCGACCAACGTCATCCATGCGGCCCACGTGCATGGCGCCGAGAAGCTGCTGTTTCTCGGCTCCTCCTGCATCTATCCGAAGATGGCGCCGCAGCCGCTGCGCGAGGACTCTCTGCTGACGGACACGCTGGAGCCGACCAACGAGCCCTATGCGATCGCCAAGATCGCTGGCGTCAAGATGGCGGAGGCCTACCGTAGCCAGTACGGCAGCGACTTCATCAGCATCATGCCTACCAACCTTTACGGCCCCGGCGACAACTATCATCCCGAATACAGCCATGTGGTTGCCGCGCTTATCCGCCGCTTTCACGAAGCCAAGGAAACCGGCGCGCGCGAAGTCGTGGTGTGGGGCACCGGCACGCCGCGGCGCGAGTTTCTATATGTCGATGACATGGCCGACGCCTCAGTCCATCTCATCAAGAACTATTCCGACGGCAGCCTCATCAATGTCGGGACCGGCGAGGATATTTCCATCGCCGATTTTGCGCGGGTGGTTGCCAAAACGGTGGGCTACACGGGCGAGATCGTGTTCGATCCGTCGAAGCCCGACGGCACGCCGCGCAAGCTGCTCGACGTCAGCAAGCTCGCGAAAATCGGATGGCGCGCCTCGACCTCGCTCGACGAGGGCATCAGGCTCGCCTACCAGGCGTACCTGAAGGAACGGTCGCCGTCGTAAGGCGGGCCTGTGACTGGTTCGGGAACGAAGTGGACCGGCAGTCTTTAATGACAGGCGATGAGTGACACCTACGACCTTCAGCGGTTTGTCGAGGCTCAGCAGCCCGTCTATCCGCGCGTGGTGTCGGAGCTGCGCACAGGCCGCAAACAGAGCCACTGGATGTGGTTCATTTTTCCGCAGATCGAGGGCCTCGGACACAGCGCGATGGCGCAGCGATATGCGGTTCTCTCGCGCGCTGAAGCTGTCGCCTATCTGGCGCATCCGGTACTCGGGCCAAGGCTCCGCGAGTGCACGCGGCTGGTGAATGCGGTCGCGGGCAAGGATATTAACGCGATCCTCGGCTCTCCGGACGATATGAAGTTCAAATCGTCGATGACGCTGTTTGCCAAGGTTACCCCCGACAATGCAGACTTCGTTGCCGCGCTGTATAAATATTACGATGGCGAATTCGACGTGGCGACAATCGCGCGGTTGTGAACAGCAGGGCCATCATGAAACAGACACCCGTTCTTTCGGCCGACGTTGAAATCATCGCCACGTCGGCGCTCACGGTACCGACCAAGGGCGAAGGCTTTATCGACATCACGGATGAGGTCGTGCGTTTCCTGAAGGAAGCGGGCGGCGAAGCGGGGAGCGTCAGTCTGTTCATCCGCCACACCTCAGCGTCCCTGACCATTCAGGAGAATGCCGATCCGGATGTGCTGGCGGACCTGATCACGTCGTTACGGCGGCTCGCACCTGCTGATGGCGGCTGGCGTCACACCGTCGAAGGTCCGGACGACATGCCGGCGCATATCAAAACCATGCTGACATGCACCAATCTGCAAATCCCGGTCATCGGCGGATCGCTCGCGCTCGGCACTTGGCAGGCGATCTACCTGATCGAGCACCGGACGCGGCCGCATAGCCGCGAGATCGTCATGCAGTTCATGGGAAGCAAGCGCCGGGCTTAGTCGTCTTTGCGAGCGAAGCGAAGCAATCCAGAGCAACTAGCGGAAGCTGGATTGCTTCGTCGCGTACGCTCCTCGCAATGACGAGTTGATACGGCGTGCCGGGTGCGGTTTACCCCGCAACGCTCGCGGTCTTGCCGTCGGTCTTTTTCTTCTTCGGTTTCGGCAATGTTGCGACCGTGCCGATGATTTCATTGCGCTCCAGCTCGGTGATCTCGGATGCACTCAGGCCGAGCACGCCGCTCAACACCTCATGGTTGTGCTGGCCAAGTGTCGGCGCCAGATTCACGATCGGGTAGGGCAGTTCTGACTCGCCTTCGCGATAGGCCACCGACGGCAAGAGGTGCGGACCCATGAAGGGCCGGTCGCTCGGCTGCCAGTGGCCGGTCTTCAGCAGATGCGGATCGGACGCCAGATCCTGCGGCAGCTTGGCGATGCCCGCGGGGATGCCGGCCTTCTGCAACGTCACCATCGCGATGTCCGGGCGAACGTCGGCAAGCCATTGCCGGATTGCGACCTCGATCCTGTCCTCGTGCTCGCGACGGCCTTCGACGGTCGCGAGTTCGGCATCGGATGCGAGATCGGGCCGCCGCATCACCCCGCACAGCGCGCGCCACTCGTCATCCGTCCGGACGGCGATCGTGATCCATTGATCGATGCCCAGTGTCGGAAAGCATCCATTCGGCACATATTGCGGATGGCGATTGCCGATGCGCGGACTGGTCGCCCCTAGCGCCGACTGTTCGAGGATCGAGGGCGCCACCATCGGCAGCATGCATTCGACCTGGCTGAGATCGATGTGCTGGCCTTCGCCTGTCGCTCTCTGGTGCATGAATCCGAGCAGCAGCGCGGCGGCTCCGTTCAGTCCACCGATGGGATCGCCGAGTGCCGCGTGCAGCATGGTCGGCGGATCGTCCGGGCCGCCGGTGACCGACGGCAGGCCGGATGCCTGTTCGAGCGTTGAGCCGTAGGCGCGCACGCCGCTCCATTTTCCCGTCATGCCGAAGGCCGGCATGGTCACCACCACGAGACGCGGGTTGATCTTCAAAATCGTCTCAAAGTCGAGGCCAAGCCGCGGCATCACGTCGGCGGCGTAGTTGTCGATCACGGCGTCGGCATCCTTCATCAGGCGCTTCAGCAGCGTGATGCCCGCCTCTGTGGTCAGGTCCAGCGTGATGCCCCGCTTGTTGCGGTTGTTCATCTGGAACCAATACGTCTTCTCGTAGGTCCGCTCCTCGTGATAGGGCGGCCGCGTGTCGGTGCCGCGAAACCAGTCGGGATACTGGCAGGACTCCACCTTGATGACGTCGGCGCCGAGATCGCCGATCTGGCGCGTCGCGGTCGGTCCGGCCCACCCCATGGTGAGATCGATGATGCGCAGGCCTTTCAATGGTAATGCATCCTGCGGCGTCGCGGCGCGCGTCGTCTTGCGTGTATGCGCGGGCAGGGACGTCTTGTCGCCCGCGCCTGCGAGCGGCGCGCGTCCGTTCGGTTTGGGTTTGGTGCGCGTGAGATGTTGCGGCACCACCGGTCCTTCGAAGGTCGCGTTACCGATGCTCACGGGGCCGAACGCACCGCGGCTGCGGTGCACCTCCTGCTCCAGCAATTCCTGCATATCAGGAACGATCGCGAGCGGCAGGCGCAGCTCGATGCCCTTCTCGAACCACTCCAGCGCGGTGTGTTTCAGCAGCGCCGGCGTGATGATCGCCTTCAACTCTTCCGCATGCATGAAGCGATTGATCATCAGCGCATACTTTGGGTCGTTCGCAAGCTCGGGCATGTCGAGCATGGTACAGAATCCGGACCATTGAGCGGGCGTCACGACGGTGACGCCCAGCCAGCCGTGTTTGGTCTGGAATGCGCCACTCGGATAGCCGCGCCCGAAGCGATTGATGCCGGCGCGCGGGCGGGTGAAACCGGCCTCCAGCGCCAATCCGGTATCGAACTCGCTGATATGCAGCATCGCCTCTAAATTGTTGACCGCGAAGCGGCGCGCGCCGTGCGCATGTCCGTAGAGTCCGGCAAGACTCGGAATGAAGGCGGTCAGCCCGCCGACCACGCCGATCTGGCCGTCGCGCGGCAGTACAGGCGGACCTTCGACGGGGCCGACCAGCTTCACCAATCCGGCAAGGCTGCGGCACACGGAATCCGTGGCCTGATAGTTGCGATAGGGGCCGTGCTCGCCGAACCACGAGATCGCGGTGATCGCGAGACCGGGATCGTTCGCGCGCAAACGATCATGCGAAATCCGCGACGCCTTCACGTTATCGGGATGCCGGGCATCGAGCAGCAGGTCGGCGGTGGCGAGCAGCGCGAGGATTTTATCCGCGCCGCTTTGCGTTTCCGGATCGGCGGTGATGCTGATCTTGTTGGTGTTGAGCCACGCGAATGTGAGGCTCTCGCGCTGTCCGCCTCCGGCATCGATCAGCGGCGGAATCCGTCGACCGGGATCGCCGCTTTGCGGTTCGATCTTGATGACCTCTGCGCCGAAGTCGGCGAACAGCTTGCCGCAATAGCCGAGCGTGTCGCCCGATCCGAGTTCGACCACGCGCAGATGAGAAAGAGGAAATGACGGCATTTCGACCCTGCTTTGTTTTTCGCAGGGTGCACGATCTGGTCCGATCAGGCAATCATCGCCGCGTCGTCCCCGTGATCTATGGCCTTGCGAACCCAATTGGTGTCGCGTCATCCTGAGGTGCGAGCCGCTTCTTTGCGGCGAGCCTCGAAGGATGCGCGGAACAAATGCGGACCACGCCGTCATCCTTCGAGGCTCGCAAGTGCTCGCACCTCAGGATGACGGCGATCTGTTCTCAAAGTCGACGGCGGTGGGTCCCCGCTTTCGCGAGGACGACATCAAATGGGTGCAACAAAACTGAAGTGGTCATGGCCGGGCTTGACCCGGCCATCCATTTTTTAGAGATGCATTTTTTGAAGAGGATGGATCACCGGGTCATAGGCGAGCGAAGCGACGCCGTCCTTCAGACGGCTATGCCCGATGATGACAACTAAACTTGTCGAGCCGCGCGCGGCGGCGTCTTGTTCAGCGCCATCGCCATCGCGCTGATCAGTGGCTTCATGAAGAATGACTCGTTGGCGGGATAGATGTCCGTGCGCACGCCGTTCGCGGCCAGTTCTTCCGATACCACCGGGCCGACCGATGCGATCGGCGTCTTCGCCAATCCCTCGCTCAACCGGTCCTCGTATCCATGCGCGCGCGCCACGTCGATCAGCCGGCGCACCTGACCGGAACTTGTCAGCGCAATCGCATCGACGCGGCCCTGCGCCATCTCGTCGATAGCAGCGACGATATTGGTCTCCGCAGCCTGATCGTCATAAATATAAGGCAGCACCATATCGATGCTCGCGCCGTAGGACGTGATCGCGGCGATCAGCTTGCTGTGATCCTTGTCCGGATAAAGCTGAAGGCCGACGCGATGGCCGTTGATGTCTTCCCGCGCCAGCATGATGGCGACGCCCTCGGAGGTTGGCGTCTCGGTCTGCACGTTTGCTTCGAGGCCAATCTCGCGCAGGGCGCGCACCGGTTTCGGGCCGCGTGCGAATCGTTTCGCCTTGCCGATGGCCGCGATGAACTCCTGATCCACGCCGATGCGCCGCGCGACCTTCATCATCCGGCGTAGCCCTTCGCCGGTCATCAGGACAAGATCGTCGAACGGCTTCTCTATAAAGAGCCTGATCCAGGCCTCGACCGGGGCAGGGTCCGGCGCGTCATGAATGGTGAACATCGGACATTGCAGCACATCCGCGCCTTGTTCCTGCAGCAGGCGTGAAAACTGCGCTTCCTCGCGCGTCTCCAGGATCAGAATCCGGTAACCATCAAGTCTGCCAGCCATAAATGCCTTTCGCGACCAAAGCCGAAGCTGCATCAGCCTATTGCTGCGGCGGGCTGCATGCCAGTCCGTTTCCGTGCGGGATTGGCGAAAGTTCCGCATGGGTGCTAGAGGAGGGCCACATTCCGACCTCTCCAAATCGTGTCCCCATGTCCACACAGCAATTCGTACTGACCCTGTCCTGTCCGGACCGCCCCGGCATTGTGTCGGCGGTCTCCACCTTCCTGTTCGCCAACGGGCAGAACATTCTCGACGCCCAGCAATACAGCGACATCGAGACCGGCAAGTTCTTCATGCGGGTGATGTTCGATTCGCCGGGCATGAAGGCGGACCTCGGCACGCTTCAGGCCGGTTTCGGCGTGATGGCCAAACCGTTCGACATGGTGTGGCAGTTGCGCGACCGCGGCGCGCATCATCGCGTGCTGCTGATGGTGTCGAAATTCGATCACTGCCTCGCCGACATTCTTTATCGCTGGCGGCGCGGTGAACTGCCGATGATTCCGACCGCGATTATCTCCAATCATCCGCGCGAGACCTATAACGGGCTCGATTTTGGCGACATCCCGTTTCATTTCCTGCCGGTCACACGCGCCACCAAGGACGAGCAGGAAGCCGCCGCCTGGAAAGTCATTCAGGACACGAGGACGGACCTCGTCGTGCTGGCGCGTTACATGCAGGTGCTGTCGGAAGATTTCGCCGGCAAGCTCAGCGGGCGCTGTATCAACATCCACCACTCGTTCCTGCCGGGGTTCAAGGGCGCCAAGCCCTACCATCAGGCGCATGAGCGCGGCGTCAAGCTGATCGGCGCGACGGCGCATTATGTCACCAGCGCGCTCGACGAAGGCCCGATCATCGAACAGGACATCGAGCGCATCAGTCATCGCGATGCGCCCGAAGACCTTGTCCGCAAGGGCGCGGACATCGAACGCCGCGTGCTCGCCCGCGGGATACGCTATCACCTCGAAGATCGCGTGATCCCCAACGGCCTCAAGACGGTGGTGTTCACGGACTAAAGATGGCGCGGGCTACCACGCCGCCAAGTGCTTCTCGATCTCGCTGACCGGATGGCCGGTCAGGTCCTTGTCGATCTCGGCGATGAGACGATGCTTCACACTGCCATCGAGTGCGCGGCGCAAATCCGCAAGTGCGCGCGGCGGGGCAATGATGACGAAGCCTGCAATGTCCCGGTCGCGGGCGAGGCCTTCGAGCGCGCCGGCGATGGTTCGCGCGAACCGTTGCTCTCCGATCTCATGCCAATCGGTCTGTTCGACCGCGCTGCGGCTGCTTCCGACGCTCTGGAAGCTGCGCCCTGGCGGGCTTGAACCCTGCTCGCGAGTCGGTGGGTTGTCGTTCTGAAGAACCTGCTCGGTCTTGAGGCGCAGCGCGATCCCGTTGCCTTCGTTGCGCAGGAAAAGGGCTTTTCGCCCGTCACCGACGACCACGTAGGCATTGTGGGGAATGCGGATCATGTCCGGTTTCGCGGCCATCTGGATTCCGTCTCCGACCCGGATGTATCAACGGCCTCGGCCGGATTTCGTTCCGGTGGCCGGGGCCGGAGGAGATACCGGCGGACGGCCGCAATGCGGAAAAGTTGCTCGGTCTTGCTAACCAGATCGTGGTAGTGAGCCCTCAAAATCGGGTGAAACGTCTCCGGAGACCATGATGCAAAAGCCAAGGCCGCCGTTCCGTGCGGATCACGTCGGCAGCCTGTTGCGGCCGGAGCGGATCAGGCAGGCGCGCGCCCGCTTTGCGAAGGGCGAGATCGCGGCGGCGGAATTGCTGCGCCTCGAGAACCTTGAAATCGGCAAGATCGTGCAAAAGCAGAAGCAGAACGGTTTCCGGCTTGCGACCGACGGCGAGTTTCGCCGCGCGTGGTGGCATTTCGATTTTCTGAAACATCTCACCGGCTGCGAGCTTCACAAGACGGACGGCGTGCTGTTTGAGGGAAGGGTGACAAGCGGGGAAAGCATCCGCGTCACCGGAAAACTGGATTTTCCCGGCGACCATCCGATGCTCGAACATTTCAAACTGCTCAAGGACCGCTGCGATCTCGCCGGCGTCATGGCGAAGATGACGATCCCGTCGCCCTCGTTGCTGCATTATCGCGGCGGGCGCAGCGCGATCTCGCAGCAGGCCTATCCGCAGATGGATGATTTCTTCATCGATCTGGCAAAAACCTATCGCAAGGCCGTGCAGGCGTTCTACGACGCCGGCTGCCGCTATCTGCAATTCGACGACACGGTATGGGCCTATCTCTGTTCCGAGGATCAGCGGGCGAAGCTGCGCGCGCGGGGCGAAGATCCCGACAGCCTTCCGGCGGTGTATGCCCGCGTCATCAATTACGCGCTTGCCGAGCGTCCCGCCGACATGACCATCACCACGCATGTGTGCCGCGGCAATTTCCGTTCGAACTGGATCGCGTCAGGCGGTTACGAGCCGGTGGCGGAGACCTTGCTGTCGCGTGTGAATTACGACGGATATTTTCTCGAATACGATTCCGAGCGTGCGGGCGGCTTCGAGCCGCTGCGCTTTCTGCCCAAGGGCAACAAGGTCGTCGTCCTCGGTCTCATCACGTCGAAGACCGGTGCGCTTGAGAACAAGGACAACATCAAGCGGCGCATCGATGAGGCCGCGAAGTTCGTTGCGCTCGATCAGTTGGCGCTGTCGCCGCAATGCGGCTTCGCCTCCACAGAAGAGGGCAACGTCCTCACCGAGGACGAACAATGGGCGAAGCTGCGCCTCACGGTCGATATTGCGAATGATGTGTGGGGCAGGTAGCTCCCTCAATGCCCGCTCAGCACCAGCGTCTTGACCGGCAGCAGCAGCGCCTGAATCCGCAACAGCATCGCATGCACAATACCGACGGCGTCCACGGCATGCAGCCAGATGCGCTTACCCGTGCCGGTTTCCTTTGCGTCGATGATGTCATGATTGCTGGTGTAGGCGTTGGCGATACAACTGCTTCCGGGTGTCACGCCTTCAAGGCCGTCTTTGTAGATGGGCTCCATCAAGACGAGAATTGAACCCGGCCTCACAGTCTGCTGCGCTTCGATGAGTTGTTCGCCTCCCCGGAATTGGCCTGCTGCGATGTAGTCCTGCACGCTCGTAATCACCATCGGGATAACGGTCCATGGCTTTGAAATGCAGGTTGCCTCGGCCACCATTCCAACTTTCATCACCTGGGCTTCGATCTGTCCGAATCCTGCAGCGAGAGCTCGCCTTCCTGCACCTTCCGGAATCAGGATGCCGGCCGGCCGCATCATCGGATTGACGACGTCCCCCGGCCGCAACGTGAACTGTTCGACGCGCCCCGCAACGCCGGCGCGAATGGAGGTCTTGTCCAGATCCACCTGAGCCTCGGCAAGTGCAGCCTCTGCGCTTGCCTTCTCTGCGGGCAACAGGGACGTCACGCGGGCCATCACCGATTGCTTCGTGGCGGTGACGGCATCAAGTGTGCCCTGTCGCCCCGTCAGGATAACTTCCAGCTTTTCGATGTCTCGCTGCGGGACGATGCCGGGATTGCGCTTCTGCAAATCGCGTTTGACGTCGAGTTCATCGGAGGCCTGTTGAAGTGAACTCTTCGCTTCCTGAATCTGGGCGTCGGCTTTCAGGATATCCGCCTGCGCCGCCACGATGGCCGCGTCGATCTCCGCGATCTTGCGGCGAGCGGTTTCCAGCGCGGCTTGCTGCTTTGAGCTGTCGAGCTTGAAGATCACGTCGCCTTTTTTGACTGGGGCGCTGAAATCAGCGTGAACCTCCGCGACGCGCCCGATTGTTTCGGGAACGATCGGGACTGTCCTGTAGTAAAGGGTCGCGCTGGTCGTCGACGGATGAAAATAGAAAATGACGGTGATCAGGGCGACCGTCAGCATAACGCAGGCGGTGATGCCCCATCGCAGTTCATACCAGACGGAGAAGAGCGTGATCTCTTTGCCAAGCCGCTTTCCCTGCGCGTAGCGGCGATAGAGATAATCGGGAAACACTGTCAGAAGCGAGCAGAGGATCAGTTCAAGCATGACCTTGCACCTCGCTCTTGCCGGCGGAGTCCATTGGCTTGTCGGATGTATCCGCAGGAGCGGTGTGGGTCGTCCTTTCAGCCGGCGGTTCGGATGGATCGGCGTCCGGCGGAATTCCAGCTATTTTCTGGACTGAGCCAGCGATGCTGCGCAGCGGCGTGCTGAAATCGGGCAGATCGACCAGGGCAAGAAGCAGCGCGATCACCCAAAACAGGTGATTGTGCGTGAAGAGCGCAAGCAGGCAGAGCACGGCCACGATCTCGAATTGCAGCTTCTGCGATTTGTGCGCCATCCGCTCCGGCAAGGAATGGATTTTCAGATAGATGTTGCCGACGAACAGAATGGCAGCGAGCAGGATGATCCCGACGACCACCATCAGAACGTCCGTGTCACCGGGCGCGGTGATGAATGATGGCAGATGGTGTGGCGCGGCTGGATGAAGCGACTCGCTCACGGCAGGTCTCCCATTCCGAGATCAAATAAATTGTGCAGCGAACAAAATATCAATCTGACGGTTCGGTCTTGCCTATTGGTGCCATACTTGAATGGCCGAAAACGAACTTTGAGGCAAGGCGTGGAGGACAGGCCGGACGTCCTGTCGCTACCGCCGTTGCTGCGGCGCAGTGTCAGCGCGCCTGAAATTCAAATTGTATTGCAAATGACATAGCACCGCTATTCTATCAAACCGGCTGCAACCCCAAGGAGTACGATCATGAAAAAGATGATTTTGCCTCTCTTGTTCGCGGGAAGCTTTGTCGCTCTGAGCACGATGGAAGCAAGTGCCGTCGTTTGCGCGCGCGGGGTCTATCGCGCAGGCTGCGTCGGCCCGCGCGGTGCGGTTGTTGCAAGGCGTCCTGTGGTCGTCGCGCCGGGAGCAGTGGTCGTCAGGCGGCCGTATGTTCGTCGCAGAGTCTACTATTGAGAAATCTGCGCTCACGATATTCTCTCTGACATCGGGCGTTTCGGTGACGACGAGAGCGGAGCGTTGGGAAGTCGTGGCGGCCATCGTCCCATCTCTCGCAAATCGGTCATGTGCCGTGCGGTGGGCGGCACGAAAGTGATCCTCGCGCGACATTTGCGCGATGGGCTGATTGCCGAAATCCGGTCACCATCTCGCCCTTTACACCGCGGCTCGTCACCATTTCGCCTTTTGGCTGCGAGCGTTCGTTGATCTCCGGCGGCCGTGTCCTAATTGGAGGCAAATACGTCATTTTGGTTCGTCTCCCCGGCGCGTAGGTCTTGGCGCGACCTTTGGATCGGCGGAGCGAGCTATGACGGATTTGTTGACCAGCATCATCGACGCGCACGGCGGCATCGCGCGCTGGAATTCATTCCGGAAGGTGGAAGCCACCATCGTGTCCGGCGGCGAGTTCTGGGGCATGAAGGGACTGGTTCAGGATCCCAATCCGCGTCGCATGACTGTTTCGCTGCATGAGGAATTCGCCTCGGTCACGCCGTTCGGCGCCGCCGACCAGCGTACCAGCTTTACGGCGGATCGCATCGCCATCGAGAAGCTCGATGGCACCGTGGTGGCCGAGCGCAGCAATCCGCGCGCTCTGTTCGATGGACACGAGAAGCTGACGCCGTGGGGGCCGCTGCACCGCGCCTATTTCAACGGCTATGCGCTATGGACCTATCTGACGACGCCGTTTCATCTGGTGATGAAAGGCGTCGAGGTGTCTGAGCTTGCTCCGTGGCGCGAAGGCAGCGAGACATGGCGCGTGGTGCGCGCGTGTTTCCCGAAATCGATCGCCACCCACAGCGATATTCAGGACTTTTATTTCGGCGAGGATTTTCTGCTGCGGCGGCACGACTACAACGTCGATGTCGCGGGCGGATTCGACGCGGCGCAGAACGTCTTCGATTACATCGAGGCCGATGGCATCAAACTGCCGTCCAAGCGGCTCGCCTATACGCGCGGCCCCGATCACCGCGTGGCGCTCGATCCGCTGATGGTGTCCATCGATATCAGCGACGTGCATTTCAGCTAAGCGGCCGGCGCGGCGATCCTAGTGCTGCGTTGCTTCCGATCCCGAGATGTTCAGCGCGTCCACGATATGGCGCAGCTTCTCGGGATTGCGGGTGATGTAGATCTCGGTGATCTTCCCGCCCTCGATGGCGAAGGCTGTGGTCTGGAAAATGTCGGCGCGCTCATAGCTGACATAGCCCGGCAGGCCATTGATGAGCATCGGGCGGAACAGATCGCGTGAGGGCTGTCTGGCGAGCTTGCGGGAGAGGCCCTGATACGCCCGAAGCACGCGTTCGAGCCCCAAAATCGGATTGATGAATGCAGGCACCTTGCCGCCGCCATCGGACCGGATCACCACATTCTGCGCAAGGATCGACCGCAAGGCTTTGGTGTCGCCACTGCGTGAGGCGACGAAGAAGGCTTCGGCGATGCGGCTGCCTTCGTCACGCGCAACGGTATAGCGAGGACGCGCGTCCTGGACATGCTTGCGTGCCCGCGCGGCCAGTTGGCGAACGGCCGCAGGATCGCGCTCTACCGTGACGGCGACCTCGTCGAGCGGAACGCCGAACACGTCGTGAAGCAGGAACGCAGCGCGCTCCAGCGGCGACAGCCGTTCCAGCGCAAGCATCAGCGTCAGCGTCAGATCGTCCTGATCCATCTCGTCGGACTCCTCGATCATCGGCTCGGGCAGCCACGACCCAACATAGGATTCGCGGCGCACGCGCGCGGATTTCATCACATCGAGGCACAGTCGCGTGACGATGCGCGAGAGGAAGGCGGGCGCTGATTCAACCTTGGTTGGGTCAGTCCCTTGCCAGCGCAGCCACGCGTCTTGCACGACGTCCTCGGCCTCGGCGACCGAGCCGAGCATGCGATAGGCGAGACGCACCAGCCGGGGCCGGTGCGTCTCGAAAATCTGCGTGCCGTCGTCAGGCAGCGACATCGGCCTTGTCCACGGGATGGAGCGCACGGAAACCGACCTGCAACCTGTTCCAGACGTTGATGGCGCCAATCAGCATGGTCAGGTTCACCTGTTCGCTCTCGGTGAATTTGCTTTTGAGCAGTTCGTAGTCGCTGTCCGGTGCCCCGGTTGCCGCGAGCAGCGTCAGGGATTCCGTCCATGCAAGAGCTGCTCTTTCCCGGTCACTGTAAAGCGGAGATTCGCGCCAGGCGGTCAGCATGTAAAGTCTCATTTCGCTCTCGCCGTGAGCGCGCAAATCCGTCGTATGCATGTGAATGCAGAACGCACAGCCGTTGATCTGCGAGGCGCGCAGCTTCACGAGTTCGATCAGGTTGTGTTCCGGGCCGCTGTTCTTGATAGCGGCTTCGAGCGCCGTCATCGCCTTGATAGCATCGGGGGCCAATTTGTGGGGGTTATCCAATCGGGGGATCATAGTCATCTCCATTTGAGGCAGGTTTATTTCAATTAGGCTGTCATTTTATGTCGGTGGTCAGAACCTTCTCGTCGGTATCGACAACGAACACTGCGAGCAGGCTGGCCGGCTCGGTGTCGCTCGCGTTCGCGCTGACGGCGTGACGATCGCCCGGCATCTCGGCGAAGTTCTCGCCCGCGCGATAAATTTTCTCCGGTCCATCGTTGACCTTGCTGCGGATCGCGCCCTTCAGGATGGTCGCGTAGATGAAGGCGGAGCTCGCGTGCGTGTGCGCTGGCGACGAGCCGCCGGGCTGGTACTCGACCAGCACGCCCTTCATGCTCTTCCCCTTCACGTTCGGAAGTACGTGATCGAAAACCACCGTGACCTTCGCCTTGTTGTTGGCCGCGTCGTGGCCTGATGCTCCGCCGGCCAGAAGCAATCCGATGGCAGCGGAGCAGAGAAGTGTCTTCAACATTTTTGATTTTCCTTTTTTTTTGGGTTGAGAGCGACCGCAGTTATGCAGCCACATTGGATTGGTCGCGGCGCAGCCACTCGTCGAATGTGATCGCGCCGAGGCGGGCGCCGGCGTCCGGCGTCAGCGAGCGATCGTTGAGCTTGATGCCGAAGTAGCGCGCGGCGGGATCGGTGATCACGTCTTTCCGGTCATTCTTCGCGCTCAAATATTTCCGGATAAGCTGATCCATCTGGAAAGATTCCGGACCGGCAACCTCAATCGTTCCATTCACAGGGGCCGCGAGAGCGGCGTCCACGACTGCGGCGGCAACATCGTCGGCCGCCATCGGCTGGATTCGCGCGGACGAGACACGGACGGTCTGTCCCTGCGTCGCTTCCTGCGCAATGCCGCCGACGAACTCGAAAAACTGTGTGGCGCGCACGATGGTGTAAGGCTGTCCCGAATTTTTGATCAGACCTTCCTGCCCGAGCTTGGCACCGAAGTATCCGAACTCGAGCAGGCGCTCGGTGCCGACCACCGACAGCGCGACGTGATGTTTCACGCCGGCGGCTTTTTCCGCCGCGAGCACATTGCGTCCCGACGCTTCGAAGAAGGCCAGCGCCGCACCGGTTTCGAATGACGGCGAGTTCGCCACGTCGATGACGACATCCGCGCCCGCGAAAGCTTCCTTCAGTCCCTCGCCGGTGACCGTGTTGACGCCGGTTGATGGAGAAGCTGCCACAACCTCATGGCCGCGTTTTCGCAACTGGGCGACGACTTTCGATCCGATAAGGCCCGAGCCTCCAATAACAACGATCTTCATGATTGCCTCCATGCTTGAGGCCGCGATTGCGGCGTTGAGAAAAGGCACGGGAGGCGTCCGATGAAGCCTGCCGTGCACGTTCGCTCTCAAGACGAGGCAGCAGGTCCAGGAAGTGACATGGCGCGAAAAGAATTTTCGGGCGGCTATCCCGATCGCGTAACGTGTTGCGGCGTCAGTCCATTTTGCTGAGGCGCATCAGGTCAAAGCCCCCGCTGTCGAGCAGCACGAGCTTGCGTTGCGCTTCGTCGATCCGCCACGCCCTGACTTTCTCGAGCGTGCTGTGGAACTTGGCTTCCTGTCTCATCGCGGCGGCTGAGCACGCCATGCGGGTGCTTGCCATCGGTAGAAACTTGATCGCATTGCCGTCGATCGTCGCCGACCCTGCATAGCGGTTGCAGCCGCCCATGCCGGTGACGATGCCATCGTCGCGAATTTCCAATGTCGTTTGCAGCCGGTCGATCACGCCGCCGCCATCGATATCTTCCGCCAGCCATTTGCCTGTCGGCGCCGCCGGACCCGCAGAGGCTGCAACGGTCAGTGCAAAGATGAGAAATGCCGATACGGCGATTCTGGCGAGCATGATGTTGTCTTCTGAATGATGGGACAGAGTCCTTGGCGGACACGTACTTTCCCTTGAGTGGGTGTCCATACCGTCGAATTAAAGGCTGGAATTTCCCTAAAGGACCGTTTTCATCGTGGGCAGATGGTGGTAGGAAGCCGGACGCAAATTTATTCTGCCCACAAATTTTGGCCCACTCCAGTTCTGCCCAACGGTCTGATGAAAAACGACCAGCTCCTGGCTCAGATTTCCGAATACTGCCGTCAGGCGGGGATGGCGGAATCGACGTTTGGCCGCCGCGCGGTCAACGACGGCAAGCTGGTGCACCGGCTGCGTGAGGGCAAGCGGATCACGGTCGATACGCTTGAGCGGATTAGAGGCTTTCTTGGGGACGGCGTGCCGGTGATCACCGTGCCTGAGCCCCCGATCGAGAAGCGCGATCCCACCGGAAACTTCCGCTTTTTCGAGAACCGCCAGAAATACCTGCTGTTCGTCCATACCTGTTCGGAAAAGCGGGTGATCGCCGACCGGGTGGCTCTTGAGTTGGGGAGCATCCATCCGCGTCCGCCCGCATTGCGCGTTTTCGACGCAGGGGTGGGCGACGGAACGGTGCTGGCGCGGGTGATGCGCGCGATGCACAGCCGATTCCCGAACATGCCGTTCTATATCGCCGGCAAGGAAATCAGCCTTGAGGACGTGCGGCTGACCTTGCAAAAGGTGCCGGACCGTCTGTTCGAGCATCCGGCGACGGTCTTCGTCCTCACCAACATGAATTACGCCGAGGCGCCGTGGCTGGCGCCGAAATCGCCGACCGCCGCCGCCGCCATGATCTGGCGCGAGGTTCCGCTGCGCGGCTCGTCGTCCGGCGAATTCGAGACCCAAATCGCCGACTTGCAGCCTTTTCTGGAGGAGAACTGGCGCGCCGCCGTCAGTCCGCGCTCAGGCATGCCGGTCTATGAGCGGCCGATCGCGCTGGTGATTTACCGGGAGGACCACCGGTTCCTGCTCGACGCGATGATTCCGAGGGCAGGGCGGGTCGAGGCCAATTTCGATCTGGTGATCGCCTCGCAGCCTTACCGGGCGAGATCGTCGCTAAATTTCCGCGCCAAGAAGATTGTCGCACCCTTGGCACGCGCTCTGCGCTCCGGTGGCCGGCTGATCGGGATTCACTCCCATGGTCACGATCCCGGCATGGAAATTGTGCAGTCGATCTGGCCGGGAGAAAATCCTTTCGCGGTTAGCCGCCATGAGCTACTCCGCGCCGTGAAATACGAGTTGGGAACAGCCGGGCGTGATCTCAACTTTAATGCCTATGCGGATAACCGCTCGATCTTCCGGTACGATATGGAAGCTTTACCAAACGAGGTCACGGGGCCGATCGGGACCTCGACGGCCTTTGCAGCGTGGAACGCGGCGGTGTATGTCGCTCAGGTTGAAGACGACCGCCTGGATGAAGTCACGCAAAGTGGTCGTTATCTCGATGCCACCAGGGACGTGCTGCGCAGGCATAACGGTCTCTGGTTCTACGACGAGTCCTACGTCATTTCGCGGCGTCGCGACTGATGAAATTACTTGAAAGCTCACACGGGCCGGTCGCGGCCGAGATGGAAGGAAAGAGTTGATGCGCGCGTCTTATCTGTTCACGAGTGAATCCGTTTCCGAAGGTCATCCGGACAAGGTTTGCGACCGGATTTCGGACGAGATCGTCGATCTGTTTTTCCGCGAAGGTCCGAAAGCCGGGATCGATCCGTGGGACATCCGCGCCGCGTGCGAAACGCTGGCGACCACGAACAAGGTGGTGATCGCGGGCGAAACGCGCGGACCTTCCACCGTGACCAACGATCACATCGAGCAGGTTGTCCGCAATGCGATCAAGGACATCGGCTACGAGCAGGACGGCTTCCACTGGAAGAACGCCGACATTGAAATCCTGCTGCATCCACAGTCGGCCGACATCGCGCAAGGCGTCGATGCGAAGCAGCCGACCAATGCGGAAGAGGGCGCGGGCGACCAGGGCATCATGTTCGGTTACGCCACCAACGAGACGCCGGAACTGATGCCGGCGCCGATCCACTACGCGCACAAGATTTTGCGCCTGATCTCGGAAGCCCGTCACTCGGGCGTTGAGAAGGTGCTCGGCCCGGACTCCAAGAGCCAGGTCACCGTGCAGTATGAAAACGGCAAGCCGGTCGGCGTGCGCGAGATCGTCGTGTCGCATCAGCATCTCGTCGAGGACATGACCTCGAACCAGGTGCGTGAGCGCGTCGAGCCGTACGTGCGCAAGGCGCTGCCGGAAGGCTGGATCAACGGCAAAACCATCTGGCACATCAATCCCACGGGTAAGTTCTTCATTGGCGGTCCCGATGGCGACGCAGGCCTCACCGGCCGCAAGATCATCGTCGACACGTACGGCGGCGCGGCTCCGCACGGCGGCGGCGCATTCTCCGGCAAGGACTCCACCAAGGTGGA
Source organism: Afipia sp. (assembly GCA_051653085.1). Lineage (GTDB taxonomy): Bacteria > Pseudomonadota > Alphaproteobacteria > Rhizobiales > Xanthobacteraceae > Afipia. Next base: position 328,773 of record JBOFVL010000036.1, read on the forward strand.
TCGCTCGGCGGCTTACGCGGCGCGTTACGTCGCCAAGAACGTTGTTGCGGCTGGTCTCGCGGATCGCTGCACGCTGCAGCTCGCTTACGCCATCGGCGTGGCGCGTCCGCTGTCGATCTACATCGACACCCACGGCACCGGCAAAGTCTCGGACGACAAGATCGAGAAGGCGGTCGCCGAGTCGATGGACCTGACGCCGCGAGGCATCCGCAAGCATCTCGACCTCAACAAGCCGATCTACGCCCGCACCTCCGCCTACGGCCATTTCGGCCGCACCCCGGACGCCGACGGTGGCTTCTCGTGGGAAAAGACCGACCTCGCCGACACGCTCAAGCGCGCGGTGTAAGCAACATCCATGACGTCATGGCCGGGCATAGCCCGCGGAAGACGGGCGTAAACGCCCTTATGTCCCGGCCATCCACGTCTTGGGGATGATTCAGGAAGACGTGGATGCCCGGCACAAGGCCGGGCATGACGAAATCAAAACAGCGGGTCGTGCGATTGCGCGGGCCTGCCTCGAATAAGGACAGCAACATGACCACCGCCACCGCGAAAGCCCCCGCAGGCTTCACCGACTACATCGTCGCAGACATCGGCCTTGCCGATTTCGGCCGCAAGGAACTCTCGCTGGCCGAGACCGAAATGCCCGGCCTGATGGCGACGCGCGAGGAATACGGCCCGAAGCAGCCGTTGAAGGGCGCGCGCATCGCCGGCTCGCTGCACATGACGATTCAGACCGGCGTGCTGATCGAAACCCTTAAAGCATTGGGCGCCGACATCCGCTGGGTCTCCTGCAACATCTATTCGACGCAGGACCACGCTGCTGCCGCCATCGCCGCCGCCGGCATTCCGGTGTTCGCGATCAAGGGCGAGACGCTGAAGGATTACTGGGACTACACCGCCAAGCTGTTCGACTGGCACGGCGGCGGTCACCCGAACATGATCCTCGATGACGGCGGCGACGCCACCATGTACGTCCACCTCGGCCTGCGCGCCGAGAACGGCGACACCGCGTTTCTCGACAAGCCGAATTCCGAGGAAGAAGAAGTGTTCTTCGCGCTGCTCAAGAAGCAGCTCAAGGAAAAGCCCAAGGGTTACTTCAAGGCGATCGCCGACAGCATCAAGGGCGTCTCGGAAGAGACCACCACGGGCGTGCATCGCCTCTATGACATGCAGAAGGCCGGCACGCTGCTGTGGCCTGCCATCAACGTCAACGACTCAGTGACCAAGTCGAAGTTCGACAACCTCTATGGCTGCCGTGAATCGCTGGTCGACGGCATCCGCCGCGGCACCGACGTGATGATGTCGGGCAAGGTCGCGATGGTCGCGGGCTTCGGCGACGTCGGCAAGGGCTCGGCGGCGTCGCTGCGCCAGGCCGGCTGCCGCGTGATGGTGTCGGAAGTCGATCCGATCTGCGCACTGCAGGCGGCGATGGAAGGCTATCAGGTCACGACGATGGAAGACGCGGCACCGCAGGCCGACATCTTCGTCACCGCCACCGGCAACAAGGATATCATCACGATCGAGCACATGCGCGCGATGAAGGATCGCGCCATCGTCTGCAACATCGGCCACTTCGACAACGAGATCCAGATCGCCTCGCTGAAGAACCTCAAGTGGACCAACATCAAGCCGCAGGTCGATGAAATCGCGTTCCCCGACGGTCACCGCATCATCATGCTGTCGGAAGGCCGCCTCGTGAACCTCGGCAACGCGATGGGCCATCCGTCCTTCGTGATGTCGGCGTCGTTCACCAACCAGACGCTGGCGCAGATCGAGCTCTGGGCGAACAACAAGGACAGCAAGTACAAGAAGGAAGTCTACGTGCTGCCGAAGTCGCTCGACGAAAAGGTCGCGCGGCTCCACCTTGCCAAGATCGGCGTGAAGCTCACCGAACTGCGCAAGGATCAGGCCGACTACATCGGCGTGAAGCAGGAAGGCCCGTACAAGAGCGATCACTACCGGTATTGATGTGCGGCCGTCCTTCGAGGCTCGCTCCGCTCGCGCCTCAGGATGACGGCAGCAACGTCCGGAGCGTCATCCTGAGGTGCGAGGGCACGGCCCGAGCCTCGAAGGATGATGAACAGAACAAAAAGCCCCGGATCACTCCGGGGCTTTTATTTTGTCCGGTTTTCACCGAAGCTGCGTTGCAGTCAGGCTGTGAGATGAAGGATAGCGAATGAGGCTCTTATCGGTTGCAACCTGTCTGATCGTGGGCTTGGCGTCGTCCGCGTCGCCGCTCAATGCGGACAGCGCTCCTGTCACAGGCAAGGTCGTGGTGCGCCCCGTGATCTCCGCCACCGAGACATCGACCGGCCAGCCCATCGTGCTGCCGCAGAAGAGCCCGCAGCTCATCGCGTCCACTTATGAGATTCCGGCGGGCACGACGCTGCCGAAGCACAAGCATCCGTTCCCGCGTTATGGCTATGTGCTGGCGGGCACGATCACGGTCACCAATCTCGACACCGGCAAGGTGGAGAACTTCAAGACCGGCGATTTCATTCTCGAAGCGGTGGGGCAGTGGCATCAGGGCACGGCCACCGGCACGGAGACCGTGAAGCTGCTGGTCATCGATATGGTCGAGAAGGGCGAAAGCAATACGATCATCTTCAAGTAGAGCGAGAGGCTGTCCGTGTCCGTCCGTTCCGATTCTTATCCAACCACTGTTGCGCTGCTCGGCGTGCCGATCGAAGTCGGCGCGTCGCAGAAGGGCGCGTTGATGGGGCCTGCGGCGTTGCGCACCGCGGGGCTGTCGCCGCTGCTCGAAGGTCTCGGCTTCGCGGTGGAGGATCACGGCGACATCCTGCCGCGCGAGCTGACCTTCATCGACGGCCCGCAGCCCGCGAACACAAAGCACTACCGCGAAATCCAGGGTTGGATCCGCGCGGCGAGCGAGCGCGCCTATGCGATGGCGCGGTCCGGCGCGATCCCGGTGTTTCTCGGCGGCGATCACTCGCTGTCGATGGGCACGGTCAACGGCGTCGCGCGCCACTGGCAGGAAGAGGGGCGCGAGCTGTTCGTGCTGTGGCTGGATGCCCACGCCGATTACAACACGCCCGCGACCACGATCACCGGCAACATGCACGGCATGTCGGGCGCGTTCCTGTGCGGCGAGCGCGGCCTCGACGATCTTCTGGCGGGCGATCCGCGCGCGTCGATCCCGTCAGCGCAGCTCAGCCTGTTCGGCCTGCGCTCGGTGGACAAGCTGGAGCGCGAGCTGCTCGCCAAGCGCGATGTCTGGATCGCGGACATGCGCAGAATCGACGAGTTCGGCGTCGCGGTGCTGATGCGCGAATTGATCGAGCGCGTCAGCAAGCGCAACGGCGTGCTTCATGTCAGCCTCGATGTGGATTTCCTCGATCCGGTGACGGCGCCCGGCGTCGGCACCACGGTGCCTGGCGGCGCGACCTACCGCGAGGCCCATCTGGTGATGGAGATGCTGCAGGACTCCGGCCTCGTGCGCTCGCTCGATCTGGTCGAGCTCAATCCGTTTCTGGACAACAAGGGCCTGACCGCGCGCACCGTGGTGGAGCTTGTCGGCTCACTGTTCGGTCAGCAAACGACGGATCGCCCGACGCCGACCAATGCGGTGGTGTGAGGCAGGCCGCGCAGTGTTCAAGTTCGATTTTAATTGGGAGAACAGTTATCGTGGGGTATTCCAGCGAAGCTAATCTAAGCGCTAAAGCTTAGTTGCTCGCCGCCAGACCCGTCGGTAATTTCTAGTATTTCAATGATCTCAATTTGCTCTTCGAGCATTGTTCCTTTGTCATCGAAAATGTAGATGAACTGCACCTTGCACCGCATGGCATCCCCTGAGCGGAAACTTATTTTGCGACCATGAAATTTTTTCAACCAAGCTTCGTGAGCGATTTTTGCAAAGACGGGATGCTTGCCGCGCATAAACTGCCACTTTGAATTTCCGGTCATGTCCGGCTTGCGAATTGTGAGAATAATTTCCCCTTCGCTATATTTTTCGGAGGTGACCTTATCGACTTTTATTACTTCAGATGGATCCCATGTTTTAGTTAGGTCGACTTCATAATTTTTATGGGTTGGTGCCTCCAGAAGAAGTTTGTCTTTAGGACCGAGGAGTCTCTTGGCGTCTTGAAGTGAGTCTAGGGCAGTTACAAGTTTAGCTTCGTGGATGGGAGCGTAGTCGCCGAGTCTGCGAAGATCGCTAGAAGCCGCGATTGAGCGGAGTTTCTCCCGCAGTTGATTAGCGCTAGTCGCAGCATCATCTTGATCTTTATCAAGATAAGCAATCGCAGCATATTTGGCGTCTACCAACGCTGGGCCAATTGCTTTTTTTATTTCACCCTGTCGTAGTCCTTCGTCATCAATCTTCTTAAGAAAACTGCTTAGCAATACGCGCAGAGACCCCGCCTCGATATCTTCTAAAACTATGAGTGGTCGGATTTTTACATCGACTGAACCCGCGATTGCTTCGTCCAATTGCTCAAAACCATCGATTAATTCGCTAGCTGCATCGAATATTCGCCGAGGATTTCCTTGGCCCCTCGCAAAAACAATGCGAAATGAAAAATCCGCACCTCTTTTTGTTGGCAATGTTGGCTCCCTAGAAATTTGTAGGTTCGCTGCAAATCAATGCCTTTAAAGCTCTCACAACTTAAAGTCATTACCAAGCAGTCCGGTAAACTCGCGTAGTCTTTCCAAACATTATTGCAGCGAGTCAGCAGCTTGACATCTACCGAAATATGACTATATTCCTAATTGTCCCGTCCCAAGAGGGGCGGCTCGCGATCGTCACGGACGCGGGGCGGGATGCGGTGGACGCGGCAGCGTCAGGCGCGGATGAGGTGACAGGGCGGATTTCCCCGCAAAGGGTCCGTGAGTTGCCGATGATGCGCTGACGACGACGTTGCCCGGACGGCCCAAATCGTGTGGTCCCGACGCCCGGACGCTGGCGTCAAGTTGCCTCGGAGAGCCCCGCCCAACCGGGCAGGGAAACATCCTCAGTGCAACGACGGCGACTGATAGCAATCGACCGCCGGGGAGATCACGAAGCAAGCCGTAACCCACTGCGTGCGGAACGCCGGATGTTTTCGGCGTGTTCGTGGTGACTACGCTCGTGTGCTTTCTCACTTTTGCACACGGGGCTGCGGATGCGTTGAGCATCCGGCGTTCCGCACGCCCTCTCTTTTCAGAGGGCGAATGGAATGATCAAAGCTCGGACGCGAAAGCGCGCCGCGAGATCGCGAAGCTGTATCCGAAATTTGTGTGGCTGTTTGAAAATTGAATCGGGACGATGGACCGTCATCCTGAGGTGCGAGGGCCAAAAGCGCGTTTACGCGCGTCTTCGACGCGCTATGGCCCGAGCCTCGAAGGATGACTAACTGCATCGCGCATCCTTCGAGGCTCGCCGCAAGTGCGGCTCGCACCTCAGGATGACGCGAAGATAATTCGGGGAGTATGGGTCCCCGCTTTCGCGGGGACGACGTGGAGGGGCCGTGAGCACCACGGGAGAAAGCCGCGGGGACGACGAGATGAGAGATCGTTAACGGCTGTCCGTTGGTCGGTTGTGCCTTGGACTCAACACAATTGAGCCCTTGCTATAGTCCCGGCACCTGCTACAAGCCTCGTATTCGATTTGCGGCACAGCTTTTGTTAAAGCGCCCTTTTGGACTTTTAAGTCCCCTCCGGCTCCTTACCCTAAGACATCGCTAGATTGGATTTGCTCCGCGCGACGTCGTGCGGAATTGCGCATGTACGCGCCTAGAGGAATTGTTTGTTATGACGACTGGTACTGTGAAGTGGTTCAACGGCCAAAAGGGCTTTGGTTTCATTCAGCCGGATGACAGCGGCACCGATGTGTTCGTTCACATCAGCGCTGTCGAGCGTGCTGGCCTGACCGGCCTTGCCGAAGGACAGAAGGTTTCCTACGAAGCGAAGGTCGACAAGATGCGCGGCAAGACCAGCGCAGAGAACCTTCAGATTCTCTAAGGCTTGATCGCGACAACCGGACACCGGTTTTCGCGCATGCCTGAACAAGAAAAAGAGCCAGGCGCTGTCGCCACGGATGTAATGGTCGCAGCCGCCAGCTTTTCGCTCGTTTCACGGATGTACTGAAACGGACGTACCACCAAGCCCCGTCAGAAATGATGGGGCTTTTTGCTGTCAATTTTCCCCTGCTGCGGCGCACAGCATTATGCTGCAAGCGCATATGGAACCGCCGCCACATGTGCGGCATTGATCCTTCAGCTTCCGCAAAGAGGAGTGACGACAATGCGCAAGGTTGACGATGGCTGGTTCGATCAGCGGTTGATCGAATTCGCGGCAGTGATCGCAGTGACCGCCCTGATCGTGGCGGGAGTGCGATACCTCAACGAGCCCGCGCCTGTGACCCAAGCCTCGTTCATCGTGCCGAGCCAGACCGTTCACTGGTAATCCTGCAAGCGCTGAACGCTTCACTATCCGGTTGCAATCTCACCCCGCCTGCGCACAAATTCCGGCAGGGAGATTTTTCATGCCGGCCGAAGCCAAAAACACCAACAATGTTTCAAACGAGAATGCCGAAGGGCAGGGCGTTGAGGCGCATGTCGATGTGCTGATCGTCGGCGCGGGCCTGTCGGGCATCGGCGCGGGTTATCACCTGCAAAAGAATTGCCCCGGCAAGAGCTACGTGATCCTCGAAGGCCGCGAAGCCATCGGCGGCACCTGGGATCTGTTTCGCTATCCTGGCATCCGCTCCGACAGCGACATGTACACGCTGGGCTATTCGTTCAAACCGTGGACCGAAGCCAAGGCCATCGCCGACGGTCCGCGCATTCTCAACTACGTGCGCGAGACGGCGAACGACAACGGCATCGACAAGAAAATCCGCTTCAATCATCACGTCAAAAGCGCGTCTTGGTCCTCGAAGGATGCGCGCTGGACGGTAGAGGTGGAGAGGGGGCCTGCGAAGGAAAGCGTGCGCTTTACCTGCGGCTTCCTGTTCATGTGCAGCGGCTACTACAACTACGAGAACGGCTACCTGCCGGAATTTTCCGGCACGGATACGTTCAAGGGCCGCATCGTCCATCCGCAGAAATGGACGCAGGACATCGACTACGCCGGCAAGCGCGTGGTGGTGATCGGTTCGGGCGCCACCGCCGTGACGCTGGTGCCGGAAATGGCCAAGACTGCGGCGCATGTCACCATGCTGCAGCGTTCGCCGACCTACGTGGTCGCGCGGCCCGCCGAAGACGCGCTGGCCAACAAGCTGCGTGAGAAACTTCCCGCCAAGCTCGCCTATCATCTGATCCGCTGGCGCAATGTGCTGTTCGGCATGTATTTCTTCCAGCTCTGCCGCCGCAAGCCGGAACGCGCCAAGCAGATGATCCTCGGCGGTGTGCGCCACGCGCTCGGGCCGGACTACGACATCGCCACGCATTTCACGCCGCGTTACAATCCGTGGCAGCAGCGGCTGTGCCTCGTGCCCGACGGCGATCTCTTCCAGTCGATCAAGGAGGGTCGCTCCTCGGTGGTCACCAACACCATCGACACCTTCACCGAGAAAGGCATTCGTCTCGCCGACGGCAGCGAGCTTAAGGCCGATCTGATCGTCACCGCGACGGGACTCAATCTGCAGGTGCTCGGCGGCATGCAGGTCAGCGTCGATGGCCGCGCGGTCGATTTCGCGAAAACGCTGAACTACAAAGGCATGATGTATTCGGACGTGCCGAACCTGGCGTCGTCGTTCGGCTACACCAACGCATCGTGGACGCTGAAATGCGATCTCACCTGCGAGTATGTCTGCCGTCTCGTCAATTACATGGACAAGCACGGCTACAAGCAGTGTACGCCGCGCAATACCGACCCCGACGTGAGGCAGGAAAACTGGCTCGATTTCACATCGGGCTATGTCCAGCGCTCGGTCGCGAAGATGCCGAAGCAAGGCTCGAAGCGGCCGTGGAAGCTCTACCAGAATTACGCGCTCGACATCGTCACCCTGCGGCTCGGCAAGGTGGATGACGGCGTGATGGTGTATTCCTGAGCGCTCACATGTGACGGCGGATGAACGCGCCGGCTTGTTCGAGCGCGCGGCGGCCGGGTTCGAGATGCGCGTTCCACAAGGGCCAGGCGTGGATCATCTCCGGCCACACCTCCAGCGTCACGTCGACATCGGCGGCGCCGAGCGCCGCCGCGAAGCGCGTGGCGTCGTCGAGCAACGTCTCGTGCGAGCCGACCTGAATCAGCGCCGGCGGAAAGCGATGCAGATCGGAAAACAGCGGCGAGATGTGCGGGTCGTCGTGCGCGATGCCCGCGGGCGCGAAGGCGTCGGCGAGTTCGCCAAGATAGCCCTTGTGGATGATCGGATCGAACGCTTCCTTGGTCGCGAGCGAAGTGCCCGACATGGTGAGGTCGGTCCACGGCGAGACCAGCCACGCGCATGACGGATGCTCGCCTTGTTCGCGCAGCATGTTGATCAGCACGGCGGTGAGGTTGCCGCCCGCGCTGTCGCCGCCGATGGCGATCTGTGACGGCAAATAGGCCTGCTTGCGCAGGAAGTGCCACGCGGTCATGGCATCGTCGCGTGCTGCGGGAAACGGATGCTCCGGCGCAAGGCGATATTCGACCGCGAGCGTCCTGATTTTCGCCGCGCGTCCGGCTTCGGTCACCATGCGGCGGTGGCTCGTGATCGAGCCCGAGCAGTAGCCGCCGCCGTGGAAGAACATCAGCACGCGCGACGTGTCGCTGCCTGGCGCGAGCGACCATTCGCCGGGCACGCCATTCACATTGACGCTTGTGAGCGTGATGTCGTCGGCGACCGGCCAGACCGAACCGATCTCGTCCAGCCGCTCGCGCCGTGCGGCCCAGCCGACGGGACGGGCCTTCGATGTCAGTAACGCGCGGATGGTGTCGATTTCCGACGGGGGCATTGTGTTTCACTCCGCTTCGGCTGCCCCATTGAAGCACCGGTGAAATTGCAAAATCCAGTCCTCAGGAGGCATTGCCTTCCGGAACTGAAAACGACATTCTCCCGGCCCCGTTCCTGCAAACAAGAAGAAACATGTCAGCATCATCCCGCGACCGCCTCGAACAATCCCTTCAACGTATCGCTGATCCTGCCGGAGAAGGCGCGCGCGCCTGCCTCACCGTCTATGCCGATGCCGCGCGCAAGGCTGCCGATGCCGCGAATGCACGGAAAAAATCAGGCGTGTCGCTCGGGCCGCTGGATGGCGCGATCGTCACCGTCAAGGATCTGTTCGATGTTGCAGGCGAAGTCACCCGCGCCGGTTCGCGCGTGCTGGCTTCGCGCGGCAAGCCAGCGGCAGCGGATGCGGCCATCGTCTCGCGGCTGCGCGAGGCGGGCGCGGTCATCGTCGCTAAAACCAACATGACCGAGTTCGCTTATTCGGGCATCGGCGCCAATCCTCATTTCGGTACGCCCGGTAACCCCGCGGATCGTGCACGCGTGCCGGGCGGCTCGTCGTCTGGTGCAGCCGTCGCGGTGGGTGACGGCATGTGCGAAATCGCCATCGGCTCCGACACCGGCGGCTCGACCCGTATTCCGGCGGCATTCTGCGGCGTGGTCGGCTTCAAGCCGACGGTGAAGCGCGTCTCGCGCGCTGGTGCGTTCCCGCTGTCGTTCACGCTCGATTCCATCGGCCCCATCGCGCACAGTGTTGCGGATTGCGCCAATGCCGATGCCGTCATGGCGGGCGAGATGCCGTCGCCGCTCGCGGCGCTCGATCTCAAGGATGTGCGGGCCGGATTCGTGCAGGGTTATCCGGTCGAGGGGCTGGATGCGATCGTCGGCAGGGCGTTTCCGCTGGCGCTGGCCAGGCTCGCGCCGCATTGGAAATCCGGCGCGGACATCACACTCGACGCGCTGGACATCATGCACGCAGTCAACGAGCGCGGCGGCATCGCGCCGCCGGAAGCCTACGCGATCCATCGTGCGCTGCTGAAGGAGGCCGCCGATGGCGTCGATCCCAACGTGCGGCTGCGCCTTCAGCGTGCGGCCAATGTCAGCGCCGCCGACTACATCCAGAACATGCGCGACCGCGAGCGCGGCATCGCGCAGGTGGATTCGCTCTTCGACAGGTTCGATGTGCTGGTGATGCCGACGGTGTCCATCGTGGCGCCGACCATAGAGGAGGTTTCGAGCCCGGAGGCCTTCACCGCGAAAAACATCTCGGCGCTGCGCAACACCTCAATCTGGAACTTCTTCGATGTCTGCGGGATATCGTTGCCGATCAGGCTCGGCAACGCGCTGCCCTGCGGATTGATGCTGGTCGGCCGCCATGGCGACGACCGCAAGCTTCTCACCATCGCCGCGGCGGTGGAGCGGCAGTTGGAAGTCTGATGCGATGAACTCGCCTTCGAACAGCACCCAGCCGAAGCCTGCCATCGCATCCCTTACGGGCATTCGCGCGCTGGCGGCGTTTCTCGTGCTGTTCCTACATGCGGATCAAAATATTCCAGTTGGAATTACACATTCAATCGCCGTATTTTCGCGCGGCTATCTCGGCGTGGATCTGTTCTTCCTGCTGTCTGGCTTTATTCTTACCTACGTCTATTTCGACAGCATGGAACGGCCTACGAGACGCAAGTTCGCGATTTTCATGTGGCATCGTTTCATCCGGCTCTACCCTGTTCACATTACTGTGCTGGCTGCACTCGTCGCTGTCGTGCTCGGCGCGGGACGGCTAGGATTGAATCTCAGGTCGCCGGAAGCGTTTCAGCTCGGCGAGCTGCCATGGCAGATATTGCTGTTGCATGCCTGGGGCGTGACAGATCAGGTGAGCTGGAACGTGCCGTCATGGTCGATCAGCGCCGAATGGTTCGCCTATCTGTGTTTTCCGCTGGTCGCCACAGGTCTAGGCCGGGTGCGCGAGCCGCGCATGCTGCTGCTGATCGCCGTTGTAAGCCTCGGCATCACGGCGCTGATTTTTTCGATGGCGGGATGGAGTCTCTCCGGCGCGTGGATCGCGCCATCGGCGCTGGTGCGTATTGCCGGGTTGTTCGTCTGCGGCGCAGCGCTATGCCGCTACGCAACGCTGCGTCATGCACTTGAAAGCAAATCTTCGTTCAACGATGTGCTGGCGATAGTCGCGTTGCTTGCATTTTTGATAGGACCGTCGTTCGGGGCACCGGATTTCGCGCTGATCGCATTGCTTGCGATCTTCATCGGCGCGCTGGCGATGTCGAGCGGCATCACCGCAAAACTGTTCTCCCTCGCGCCGCTGGTCTGGCTCGGCGAGATTTCATACTCGCTTTACATGGTGCATTTTCCGGTGCTGCGGGCACTGAACATCGTCTTCAAGCCGGAGCGGCTTCAGGCGATGGGGCCATTCGCGACGGTCGGCGCTTATTGTATATCCATCGGCATCTGCGTCGCTTGCGCCGCGGTGCTCTATTATCTTGTCGAGCACCCACTTCGTGTCAGGCTGCGTAATGCGGTGGGCAAGATGCCTCACGCCGCAGCGGCGTCCGTTGCCGCCGCGGCCAAATCGGCTTAGCCGATAGCGACCTTCAGCGTGCCGATGCCGTCGATGCCGCACTCAATCTTGTCGCCGGGCTGAAGTGCTGCGACGCCGGCGGGTGTGCCGGTCATGATGATGTCGCCCGCGCCGAGTGACACCTGCAGCGAGAGTTTCGCGATGATCTCAGGCACGTTCCAGATCATCTCGGAGAGATCGCCCTTCTGCTTCTCGGTGCCGTTGACCGAGAGCCAGATCTTGCCCTTCACGGGGTGACCGATCTCGGCGGCCGGGCGCAGAGCGCCGCAGGGCGCTGACTGGTCGAACGACTTGCCGATCTCCCAGGGCTGTTCCTTCTTGCGCGACGCCATCTGCAGGTCGCGGCGGGTGAGGTCGATGCCGACGCCGTAGCCGTAGACGTGATCGAGCGCCTTGGCAGCGTCAATGTTCGCGCCGCCGCTCTTCAGCGCGACGACCAGTTCGACCTCGTGCTGGAAATCCTTGGTCAGCGACGGATAGGGAATCGTCGCGCCGTCCTGAGCAATCATGTCGGCGTGCTTGGCGAAGAAGAACGGCGGCTGTCGCTCGTCATTGCCGAGTTCGCGGATGTGCTCGAGATAGTTGCGGCCCACGCACCAGATGCGGCGCACCGGAAACAATTTCGCTTCGCCGGCCACGGGAATGGACGGCTGCGGAAGTGCGGCAATAACGAACGGTGCGCTGGCGCTCATGACGGATCCGGGGCTGAGGAAGGAAAAGAAGGAAGGAGACGAGACAATCTTACGCGCTTGCGGCGATAGGAGCCAGCGGGTTGCTTTCACGATGCTGCAAGCGGAAGAACGATGCATAGCGCCCGCCGCGCCGCAGCAGATCGTCGTGACGGCCGGTCTCGACGATGGTGCCGTTCTCAACCACCAGAATTTGGTCGGAATGCATGATGGTGTGCAGACGGTGCGCGATCACGATCGTGGTGCGGTTTCGGCAGAGATGCTCGATGGCTTCCTGCACCTGCTTCTCGGATTCGGAATCCAGCGCAGCCGTCGCCTCATCCAATAGGATGATCGGCGCGTCCTTCACCAGCGCGCGGGCGATGGCGATGCGTTGCCGCTGGCCTCCGGAGAGCTGCGTGCCATGTTCGCCGACGGGCGTATCGTAACCCAGCGGGAAGCTCATGATGAAATCGTGAGCGCAGGCCGCTTTTGCGGCATCGATGATCTCTGCTTCCGTCGCGCCGATTTTGCCGAAGGCAATGTTCTCGCGGATGGTGTCGCGGAACAGGTAGACGTCCTGCCCGACATAAGCGGTCTGCTGGCGCAGCGAGCGCCGCGACACGTCGGAGATGATCTGATCGTCGATCACGATGGCACCGAACTTGGCCTCGTAAAGCCGCAGCAGCAGCGCCAGTACGGTGGATTTTCCGCCGCCGGATGGCCCGACCAGCGCGGTGATCTTCCCGGGCTCTGCGACAAAGCTCATGCGGTTGAGAACGGTCTCGTTGCCGCGATAGGCGAACGTCACGTCGCGGAACTCGACCTTGGCGTCGGTCAGTTTCAGCGCCGGCTTGTCGCTGTCGTCGGGCTCGCTCGCGGGGCTGTCGACGATTTCGAGCAGCTTGCGGGCGCCGACCAGATAGCTGTTCAGTTCGATATTGAGCCGCGCGAGCCGCTTGGCCGGTTCATAGGCCAGCAGGAAGGCGGTGATGAACGAGAAGAACTGTCCGGGTGTCGCACCGGTCGCGATGATGCGATAGCCGCCATACATCAGGCAGCCTGCGATGGCGAACCCGCCGAGTGTTTCCATGAGCGGACTGGAACGGCTCTGCACCCGCGCCATCTTGTTGGCGTTGGCTTCAACAAGCTCGATATTCTTGTCGATCCGCGCCTGCATCGTGTCTTCAAGCGTGAACGCCTTGACGGTGCGGATGCCTTGCAGGGATTCCTGCATGGTTTCGAGAATGTCGGCCGTGCCGGTGAACTGGTCGTGCGCAAGGCGCTTGATCCTCTTTACCAGCTTGCGGATGACGAACAGCGCAGGCGGAGCCACCAGCAGTCCGGACAGCGACATCCACGGATCCTGAATCACCATCACAGCGGCCAGCCCGACCAGCGACAGGAAATCTCGGCCGACGGCATTGATAAGAAGGCTCAGGACTTGCGTGACGGATTGCGCGCCCGCGGTCAGCCGCGCCAGGAATTCGGAGGAATGACGTTCGGAATAGAAGCCGACGTTCTCACGCATCAGTTTGGCGAACAGCCGGCGCTGATTGCTGGCGAGGATAGCATTGCTGATCTTCGACAGGATGACCGTATGGCCGTAGGTCGCGGCGCCCTTCAGCGTGAACAGCACGATGATCGCCGTCGACAGCAAGACGATGCCGTGGATGCTGCGATTGACGTAGGTTTGATTGATCACTTCGCCGAGCAGCCAGGCCGATGCCGCCGTGGCGCCGGCGGATACCGCCATCAGCGTGAACGCGACCGCGTAGCGCCGCCAATGCTGGAGGCCCTGTTCGGTGATCAGGCGGCGAATAAGAGCAGCGGCCCCATAGGGGTCGTCGGTAATTTTACGTGGAAGCTCGGTCATCCGCGTTCCATTGACGGCCGGCGCAACCGGCGCCCCGTCAGGGTTTATGCGATGTCCGTCTCTTGCCCGCTATGGGGTAGATTTTCAAGTGAAATCAGAGACTTTTCAGTCGATTCTACGTTACGCCGAGGCCGCCTGCCGGCCATCGCCATGACGCTCGGACAGCAGCTTTTCTTCCCATGCGAGCGCGTGGCGGGCGATGGTGTCGAGATTGTCGTATTGCGGCGTCCACTCCAGCGTCGCGCGGATGCGGGCCGTATCCGCGATCATGGTCATGATGTCGCCGGGGCGGCGCTCGGCATACTGGATCGCGAAGTTGCGGCCCGATGCGCGGCGCACCGCTTCGATGGTCTCGAGCACCGAATAGCCCCGGCCGTAGCCGCAATTCAGTGTCGCCGACGGTCCGCCCCGCTCGAGATACATCAGCGCGGCGCAATGCGCCTGCGCCAGATCGCTGACATGGATGAAATCGCGAATGCAGCTTCCGTCGGCCGTCGGATAGTCCGTACCGAACACGTCGATCTTGGCGCGCTGGCCGGTCGCAGCCTCGACCGCGATCTTCAAAAGATGCGTCGCGCCGACGGTTGCAAGACCGATCCGGGCCTGCGGATCGGCGCCGGCGACGTTGAAGTAGCGTAGCACGACGTAGCTCATGCCATGAGCTGTCGCGACATCGTGCAGCATGATCTCGGTCATGAGCTTTGACGAGCCGTAAGGCGACAGCGGACGGGTTGGCGCCTCCTCGGCGACGGGCATCTGGTCGGGATTGCCGTAGACCGCCGCTGTCGACGAAAAGATGAAACGGCTGATGTTGCACTTCACGGCAGCGTTCAGAAGATTGCGCGTCGTCATGGTGTTGTTGCGGTAATAGCCCAGCGGATCGCGCAGCGAATCCGGCACCACCACCGAGCCTGCGAAATGGATGATCGAACTGACGTTGTGCGCGGCGATCACGCCTTCGACGAGATTTTCGTCGGCCGCGTCACCGATGAACAGCGGCACGCCCTCAGGCAGAAACTGCGAGAAGCCGGTCGAGAGATTGTCGATGACCACAACGTTGGCGCCCGCGTCCACCAGTGCGCGAACTGTGTGGCTGCCGATGTAACCCGCACCGCCGGTGACCAGTACTGTCATGACTTCCAAACCTGCGTCGTTTCCGCGCTCCATTCAGCGCGTTTTGTTTCGCGGAATGTGAAGCGAAGTTGTTTCCGGAAGCTTGCAGAGGAACGATGGAAATGGGGTATAAAGCCGGACTCTTCTGGCGAATCCCGTCGCTTTTCCCGCTTGAAACCGCTTTATGGTTTCCAAAACGTAACGCTCACTCACAAGTTCCGGGCCAATCACGCCGATGCCGGGTATCCTGTTCATCAAGACATCATCGCTTGGCGATGTGGTGCATCACATGCCCGCCGTCACCGACGCCCGCCGGCATAGGCCCGATGCACGGCTGACTTGGGTCGTTGAAGAGGCGTTCGCTCCGCTCGCACGGCTTCACCCGGCTATCGACGAGGTGATCGCTGTGTCGACGCGACGCTGGCGGTCGCGGCTTCTGCAGCCGGGGACATGGAGCGAGATTTCGGCCTTCAAGGCGCGGCTGCGTTCGGTGAATGCGGAGAAGGTGATCGATACGCAGGGCCTGATCCGTTCCGCGCTGATCGCGCGAACGGCCAATGGCGAGCGGCACGGCTACGATGCGTCAAGTATCCGTGAGCCGATTGCGTCATGGTTCTACGACGTGAAGCACAAGGTGGCGCGCGAACAGCACGCAGTCGCACGCAACAGAGCGCTCACCGGTTTGAGCCTCGGCTACTCGCCCGACGCGGCAATCGACTACGGACTGGTCAAGCCGCCGAAAGGTGATGCCGCGCCCTACGCTGTGCTGCTGCACGGAACCTCGCGCGCCGCGAAGGAATGGCGCGAGGTGGATT
The DNA here is from genome assembly GCA_051653085.1 of Afipia sp. GTDB lineage: Bacteria > Pseudomonadota > Alphaproteobacteria > Rhizobiales > Xanthobacteraceae > Afipia. Next base: position 344,710 of record JBOFVL010000036.1, read on the forward strand.
GGATCGGCACCGGCAGATGGCTGCGCGGGCAGGGCATCGGCGTAGTGTTGCCGTGGGGCAATGAAGCTGAGCGGCTGCGCTGCGAGCGGCTCGCCGCCGCCATTCCCGGAAGCCGCATTCTCGAACGCCAGCCGCTCGATGCCACGGCGAAAGTGATTGCCAATGCCGCGCTGGTGGTCGGGGTCGATACCGGATTGCTGCATCTGGCTGCAGCCTACAGCGTGCCGCTGATCGCGGTGTTTCTTGCGACGGATCCCGGTCTCACGGGGCCGGTTGGAAACGGATCGATCACGGTGGTTGGCGGGAAGGGAGCTTATCCCTCGTTCGAGCGCGTCATCAAGGCAGCGGAAAAGTTGCCGTTCGCGGTCTAGGCGTTTTGCTTCGCCAGAACGTTGTCGACGAAGCCCGAAATATCCTCGCCGGAAAACAGATAGCCCCCGATGCCGACTGCAGTGCCCGCGTCGAGATCGCGTTGCTTGTCGCCGATCACGAAGCTGCGCTCCTTGTCGACCGGCCAGCGCTTCATCAAGTCAAGGATCATGCCCGGCTGCGGCTTACGCCAGTCGCACTCGCGCGTATAAGCCGCCACAACGCCATCAGGATGATGTGGACAGAAGCGAAAGTCGTCGATGCGTGCGCCGTCGCGTGCGAGTTCGCTACGCATCCATTCATGAAGCGCACGGACATCATCCTCGGAGAAAAAGCCGCGTGCGACGCCCGACTGGTTCGTGAATACGAACACGAAATAACCCGCGTCGTTCAGCTTTTTGATCGCGTCGGCGACGCCCGGCATCCAGCGGAGTCTGTCACGGGTGCCGACATAGGCATCGTCCAGATTGACGACGCCATCACGGTCGAGAAACGCCGCGGGTTTTGGTGCGGACTCGTTGCCGCCCGTCATTTGATCTTGGCTGCGCCGATCAGCGCCTGTTCGACCTCATCACAGATCGCGTGCATCGCCATCATATGGATCTGCTGGACCACCGGCGTGTCGTCGGTTGGCGCAACGAACAGTTGATCGCAGGATGCGCGCATGCCTTCGCCCTTTGCGCCCGTGAAGCCGATTGTGGTCACGCCCAGATCACGCGCCGTTTTTAGCGCGGAGAGAATGTTGGGCGAACGGCCGGATGTGGTGAGCGCAAACAACACGTCGCCGCGGCGGGCTAAGCCCTGTACCTGACGTGCGAAGATTTGTTCGAAGCCATAATCGTTGGCAATGGCTGTCAGCGCGGACGTGTCCGTGGTCAGTGCAATCGCAGCCCAGCCGGGACGTTCCTGCTTGTAGCGGCCGACGATTTCAGCGGCGATATGCTGTGCGTCGGCGGCGCTGCCGCCATTGCCGATCAGCAGCAGCTTGTTTCCCGCCTTCAATGCATCCGTGACTGCCCGCGCGATGGTGTGTGTCGTCGCGAGCAGGTCGCTGCTCTGCACGGCCTTGGTCAGGCCGGCGAGCGAACTTTGGAAATGTGCCGCGATCCGATCCTGGCTCACATGTCACCGCGTCGGTTTGAATTCGCCTCAGTGGTAGTCATAGCGGGATAGAGGCGCAAGTGCGGCCATCGCCCGATACTTAACGCGCAGCACTAGCTCCCGCCGTCGCCATGACGCCCTGCGCGATTTTCACAACTTGCGACGCCGGGATGTCGCGCATGCAATGATGATCGTTCTGGGTGCAAACCGGCCGATGGCAGGGTTGGCAGGGCAGGTCGGTCGCCCGCTTGATCGTGGCGGCAAGGCCGTTCAATGGCGCCCAGTGGTACGGGCTGGTCGGACCGAAAATCCCGATCGCGGGCGTGCCGATGGCCGCTGCGATATGCATCAGGCCCGAGTCGTTGGAGATCACCGTTTTCGCAGCCGCCATCGCCATGATGCCGTTGCGCAAGTCTGTACCGGTCAGGTCGCTGACGCGCGACCCTGCAAAGTTGACGATCTCGGTGGCGATGGCCTTTTCGCCCGGGCCGCCGACAACCCAGACGTCCAGACCCTGTTCGGCGAACATCCGTGCGGCTTCCGCATAATAGGTCCAGCGCTTCGAGGCCCCGACAGATCCTGGGGCCAGCGCGACGGCGGCGCTCTGGCCGAGATTGTTGGTCTGCCGCCATGCCGCAACCTCTGCGGGCGGGACCACGAGCTGCGGCACTGGCCAGGCCTTCGGCAGCGGCGCATCGGCGGGCAGGGCGAGGGCGGCGTTCTTGTCGATGAAGCGGGGCATCTTCCGCTCGCCCCAACGCCAGTCGTTGATCAGCCCGAACCGGACCTCGCCGACAAAGCCGGTCCGCTGCGGAATGCCGGCCAGCGTCGGCGCGATGGCCGACTTCCACGTCCGGGGCATCACCAGGGCGGTGCCGTAGCCTGCCTCGCGAAACTGCTGCGCCAGCGTCCACTGCTTGGCCAAGGCAAGCCGTCCGCGAGGAAGGTCCCAAACAATGCCTTTGCGGACCCCCGGCATATAGTCCACCAGCGGGGCGCAGAGGCTCGTGACCAGCAGGTCGACGGGCCGATTGGGCCAGCGTTCCTTGAGGACCCGGACCACCGTATGCCCGCGTACGAAGTCGCCGATCCACATATACGGAATGACCAGAATCGGACTGGTTTCCGTTGGATCGGGTGAAACTCGCAAATTGCTTAGAAATGAACTTGTATTCATTTATTTAAGGGCCCTAGGGCCGCTCTTCGTGGTCCGGGAGACTTGTGTACGATCAGCCGGTTACCGTGTCACCTGCACGGCGTCCAGATGCGTTTTGAGGGCTCCAAAACGGAGCCTGCCCTTCACCACACTAGCTGACGTGAGTTGCCTGCCGGGCGGGAGTGGGGCAAAGGTGACCCGCGTCAATTGGGCGGGATTCCTTCATGCTGCTGGTGACCGGCGGAGCCGGTTTTATCGGATCGAACGTCGTCGCTGCCCTCAACGATGCGGGCCGCGCGGACGTGGCCGTGTGCGATTTTCTGGGGCACGACGGCAAGTGGCGTAATCTCGCCAAACGCCAGCTCGCCGACATCGTTCCGCCTGCGGAACTGATGCAATGGCTGGCGGGGCGCAAGCTCGACGCCATCGTGCATATGGGCGCAATCTCGGAGACCACAGCCACCGACGGCGATCTAGTGATCGAAACCAACTTCCGTCTCTCGATGCGGCTGCTCGACTGGTGCACGGCGAATTCCGTTCCGTTTATCTATGCTTCGTCCGCCTCGACCTATGGCGACGGCGAGCAGGGATTCCGCGACGATGCTTCGCTAAATGCTCTGAAGACGCTGCGGCCGATGAATCTCTACGGCTGGAGCAAGCATCTGTTCGACATGGCGGTGGCAGAGCGCGTCGCGCTGGGCGCGAAGATGCCGCCGCAATGGGCCGGCCTCAAGTTCTTCAACGTGTTCGGCCCGAACGAGTACCACAAGGGTACGATGATGAGCGTGCTGGCGCGCCGCTTCGACGACATCAGGTCCGGCCGCGTGGTGCAGTTGTTCAAGTCGCATCGCGACGGCATCGCTGACGGCGACCAGCGACGCGATTTCATTCATGTCGACGATGTAGTGCGCGTCATCATGTGGCTGCTGGCTACGCGTTCAGTGAACGGCATCTACAATGTAGGCACCGGCCACGCGCGCAGCTTCCGCGACCTCATTCTCGCGGCTTACGGCGCGCTCGGCGCCAAGCCGAACATCGAATACATCGACATGCCGGAACAAATTCGCGGCAGCTATCAATACTTCACGCAAGCAGAGGTCGATCATCTGCGCGGCGCGGGTTACAATGGCGGCTTCGCGGCGCTGGAAGATGGCGTCGGCAGCTATGTCAGGGATTTTCTCGACCGGCCCGATCGCTATCGCTGATCGTGCAACAGGGATATTGTTCTTATGTTCGATTTTGACGCGCTGTCGCAAGCGATCGTCCGCCAGACCGTGCTGTGCGTCGGCGACCTGATGCTGGACGAATTCGTCTATGGCGAAGTGTCCCGCATCTCTCCGGAAGCGCCGGCGCCTGTCATCGCGGTTCAACGCAGCGAAACCAATATCGGCGGCGCGGGCAACGTCGCGCGCAATATCGCCTCGCTGGGCGCGAAGTGCATTTTCGTGGGCCTGGTCGGAAGTGACGTTGCAGGCGATATGCTGAAGGCGGAACTCGCGAAAGAGAAACTCATCGAGCCGGTTCTGGTCACCGATCCGGCGCGGCCGACCACGCGCAAGGTGCGCTTCGTCTCCGAGCATTTCTCGACGCACATGCTGCGCGCGGATTGGGAACTGTCGGCTCCAGCGTCTGAGGAGGTCGAGCGCAAGCTGATCGACGCCGTCGTCGCAGCGCTGCCACGTGCGGACATCGTGCTGTTGTCGGACTATGCCAAGGGCGTGCTCACCGCGCGGGTGATCCGCAATGTCATCGATGCCGCGCGCAAGCTCGGCAAGCGGGTAATCGTCGATCCGAAAAGCGCAAACCTCGCGATCTATCGCGGTGCGACGCTGCTCACGCCGAACCGCAAGGAATTTGCCGAGGCGACACGGCGGCGCATCCGGTCGGATGCCGATATCGCGGATGCTTCGATCGAAGCGCTGCGCACGGCGGACGCTGAAGCGGTACTCGTGACCCAGAGCGAAGACGGCATGACGCTGGCGCATCGCGACGGCAGCTTGATCCACGTTCCGGCGCAGCCCGCGAAGGTGCGCGACGTGTCCGGCGCAGGCGACACCGTGGTGGCCGTGCTGGCGGTGACGCTGGCCGCGGGAACCGACTGGGATACTTCGCTGCGCTGTGCGACAGCGGCGGCTGCCGTGGCCGTCAGCAAGCCGGGGACGGCGACCGTTTCGCTTGCGGAACTGCGGCGGAAGATTCTGCCGCATGCCTCACTCGCGGCGGAAGAGAAAATCGCCTCACATGTCGCCGATCTCGATACGCATCTCGCCGAGTGGGGCAGGCAGGGGCTGCGCGTTGGCTTCACCAACGGCTGCTTCGACATTCTGCACCCTGGCCATGTGCGGGTCATTACTCAGGCGCGTGCCGCGTGCGATCGCCTGATCGTGGGCCTCAACAGCGATGCATCGGTCCGACGCCTCAAGGGACCGGAACGGCCGGTGCAGGACGAGCGCGCGCGGGCCGAAGTGCTGGCGGCGCTTGAGGCAGTCGATCTGGTCGTCGTCTTCGAACAGGACACGCCGCTCGAATTGATCACGTTGATCAAGCCCAGCGTGCTGGTGAAGGGCGGCGACTACACCCGCGAGCAGGTGGTCGGTCACGAGGTCGTCGCCGCCAACGGCGGCACAGTCGTCCTTGTCGATATTCTGCCGGGCCACAGCACGACATCGCTGGTCAACCGCGCACGCGAGAGCAAGAAATGACCGCGAGTGTGTCCAACATGGAAACTTCGGTCGCGCCTTCGATCTGGCGCAACACGGCGGCGTGGACAAAGGCAGCGGACATCGCGGTGGTTCTCATGGCGATTTCGCTGCCGTGGTCGACCTCGTTTGTTGCAATCTTTGCGGTGGTCTGGCTGCTGTTGCTGATCCCCACCATCGAGTTGCGCGATTTCTCCGAAACGCTGAAGCGTCCGGCTTGCGCATTGCCGATTTTGCTTTTTGCGCTTGCTGCCGTTGGCACGCTGTGGGCGACGGATATTCCATGGGCGGCGCGACTGCAGGGCATCAATCCCGTTGCCAAGCTGGTGGCGATTCCGATTCTCATCCGTCATTTCGAGAAATCAGGACGCGGGCTGTGGGTCGGTCTGGGGTTTCTCGGATCATGCACGGCAGTCATGTTGACGTCATGGCTGATGTTCGTTGACCACCGGATTGTCTTCGATCCGACGCGCTCGCTCGGTGTGCCGGTCAAGAACTACATCGCGCAGAGTCAGGAGTTCGCGCTTTGCGCCTTTGCTGCTTTTGGGGCGGCTGTCTATCTGCTGAGGACAGAGCGGAAAGCACTCGCTGCGTTTCTGGCTATCATTGGCATCGGTTTTCTCGCCAACATGGTGTTCGTTGCAAGCTCGCGGACCGTATTCGTGTGCATCCCGGTGCTGTTCGTTATTTTCGCCGCCAAGCATTTCAGCACCCGCGGGTTCTTGCTGTTGATGACCGCCGTTATCGCCGCCGGTGCGATTGCGTGGACATCATCGCCTTATCTGCGCATGCGCGCGGACATGATCGGCACCGAATATCAGCGTTATCATGAAAGCAACGCCGTAACGTCGGTCGGTGAGCGGCTCGAATTCTGGCGGAAGTCGATCAAGTTCGTCGGGGAAGCACCGCTTGCCGGTCACGGAACAGGGTCCACGAAAACCCTGTTCGAACAGGACGCGGTGGGACAAACGGGTGTTTCAGCCCAGATCATCGGCAATCCGCACAACCAGACGCTCAACGTGGCGGTCCAATGGGGCCTCATCGGCTGTCTTGTCCTCTACGCGATGTGGTTTGCGCACTTGAAAATGTTCGCAGGCGCAGGGCTTGCGGCGTGGATCGGCCTGGTCGCGGTGGTCGAAAATTTCGTCAGTTCGCTGCTCAATTCCCACCTTTTCGATTTCACTGAAGGTTGGGTTTACGTTCTGGCTGTAGGCGTCGCGGGAGGAATGGCCGCCCGCGTCCGTGCTGCATCACCTGCAGTAGAAATAAATCCGCGAGTGGCAGCGCCAGCAACGGCGGGGCGGGTTTAGCCATGGCTGGTATGTCCCGCATCAGATTGCCACGCCTCACCTGGCGAAACCTGCTGATTGCCATCCACGATGCGCTGGCCACGATCTTCGCGGTTGTTGCGAGCTTTTATCTTCGGTTCGAAGGCAGTGGCCTCATTGAACGCCTGCCGCTGCTGCTGCGCATTCTGCCTTACTTCGTCATTTTCAGCGTCGTGGTCTGTTACGTCTTCAAGCTGACGACCACCAAGTGGCGGTTCATTTCGCTACCGGATTTCTTCAACATCGTGAAAGCATCGACGGTGCTGGCGCTGATGCTGCTGGTGCTCGATTACATTTTCATCGCGCCGAACGTCTACGGAACGTTCTTCTTCGGCAAGACGACGATCATCATCTACTGGTTCCTGCAAAATTTTGCGCTTGGCGCTTTGCGCATTGCTTATCGCTATTTCCGTTATACCCGGACGCTGAGCCAGGCTCGCAGTCTTGATGCGGCGCCGACGCTGCTGGTCGGGCGGGCTGCCGACGCCGAGGTGCTGCTGCGTGGCATCGAAAGCGGCGCTGTCAAGCGGATGTGGCCGGTCGGCGTATTGTCTCCCTCTATTTCCGATCGCGGGCAGTCGATCCGCGGCATTCCGGTGCTGGGTGGAATCGACGATCTCGCCGATATTGTCGATGACTTCTCGCGCCGGGAAAGGCCAATCGAACGTATGGTCATGATGCCGTCGGCTTTTGAAGTCGATGCATCGCCTGAATCGGTGCTGACGCGCGCCCGGAAGCTCGGTCTGACCGTGAGCCGCCTGCCATCACTGGAAGGCAGCGGTGAGGCTCCGAGGCTTGCGCCGGTGGCGGTCGAAGACCTGCTGCTGCGGCCGAGCGTCAAGATCGACTATCAGCGTCTCGAAACCTTCGTGAAGGGAAAATCCATCGTTGTCACGGGTGGTGGAGGATCGATCGGGTCGGAAATCTGCGACCGCGCTGTGACGTTCGGTGCGTCGCGGCTGCTGATCGTGGAGAATGCCGAGCCGGCGTTGCATGCGGTGGTGGAAAGCCTGGTGGCGAAGTTTCCAACAGCGATCATCGAAGGCCGCATCGCAGACATTCGCGACCGTGCGCGCATGATGCGTCTCATGAACGAGTTCAAGCCTGACATCGTCTTTCATGCCGCCGCGCTGAAGCACGTTCCGATCCTCGAGCGCGACTGGGGCGAGGGCGTCAAGACCAACATTTTCGGGACCGTCAATGTGGCCGATGCGGCGGTGAGCGCCGGCGCGGAAGCAATGGTGATGATCTCCACCGACAAGGCGATCGAGCCGGTGTCGATGCTGGGACTGACAAAGCGCTTCGCAGAGATGTACTGCCAGGCCCTTGACCGCGAGTTGATGAACCGTGCGAACGGTAAGGCCCCGATGCGGCTGATCTCTGTTCGTTTCGGCAACGTGCTGGCGTCGAACGGATCGGTGGTGCCGAAATTCAAGGCGCAGATCGAAGCCGGCGGTCCGGTGACCGTGACACATCCGGACATGGTCCGCTATTTCATGACGATTCGCGAAGCGTGCGACCTCGTAGTGACGGCGGCAACCCATGCGCTCGGCCCTATTCGTCCCGATGTGTCCGTCTACGTGCTGAACATGGGGCAGCCGGTGAAGATCGTCGATCTCGCCGAGCGCATCATCCGGCTGTCCGGTTTACAGCCGGGTTATGACATCGAGATCGTGTTTACCGGTGTGCGGCCCGGCGAGCGTTTGAACGAAATTCTGTTCGCCCATGAGGAGCCGACCACGGATATCGGCATAGCGGGCATCGTCGCGGCGCGCCCCAACGAGCCTCCGCTCGACACGTTGCAGCGATGGCTGTCCACGTTGGAGAAGGCGGTCGGAAGCGAGCAGCGCAGCGTGATCGTAGGCGTGTTGAAGGACGCTATTCCCGAGTTTAAAAGCGGGGCTGCGTAGGTTTACCGGAGAGGTTCCCGTTTCCGCGAAAACCGGCTGAGTACGAGGGCCACGCCGCCTATGCCCGCTGCAAGTGCCATTCCCGCGACATAGCCTGACTTCAGCCAGATCGTGAGCGCAGCGAGCGCTGCGAGGACGATATTCAGGATGAAGACTTCAGTAACGACTTGCATCACGCTGAAGCCGTTTCCGGTCGCCTGCTGGTAGAAATGGGAACGATGGGCGACCCAGACCGCTTCGCCCCTCATCAGGCGCTTGAGAAGAGTAATCGTCGCGTCCGCGAGATAGTACAGCGGAAGCAGCAGCGCCGCGATGAAATGCCCGCTTGCCGCAAGCTGAAGCAGGCACCATCCGGTCAGCAGACCGATTGGCAGGCTGCCAACGTCACCGAGAAACAATTTCGCGACAGGCCTGTTGAAGGGCGCAAAGCCGATCATCGCACCGCAGAGAGCGAGCGCAACGAGCGTCGCGTCGAGAGGCAGTTGTCCATAAGAGCCGAACAGCGCCAGCGCCGCTGTCACGGGAACCACCTCTGCAGCGGTGATCCAGTCGAGGCCGTCCATGAAGTTGACGAGATTGACGAACCACAGTCCGCCGATCAGCAACAGAGCGCGCTCTACCCAGACAGGCAGAATCGATACGAGGCGGAATTCGTCGGAAAGAGTTGCGAGAACGATGCCGACCGCAATCGCCTGCAAAAACAGACGAGGCAAAACGGGCATCGTCCGCAAATCGTCGTAGGCACCGACGCAGGCCAGCAGGATCGCTGCTGCAAAGATCGTCAACAATATCGGATCGGCCGTTGCGTGGAAAAGACTCGCCGATATGAGTACCGATGCGATGGCTGCAATGATCACGGCGGCGCCGCCGCCTTGCGGCGTCGGTACGCTGTGTGACGATCGCGCATTCGGCCGGGCGAGCGCGTAGCGCACGAGCAGGGGATGCAGCAGAACGATCAGCGCGGCGCAGAGCGCGCAAGCCGCCAGGGGGATCGCAATGATGAGCGATAGGGTCATGAAGCGACAGTCATCCGGTCAGCGCTTGATGCCGACGGCGCACCAATAGGGCACGCGGTCTGAAAAACGAATGTTCTGAAATCCTGCCGCGGTCAGCATCCCGTCGATCTGTTCGCGCGTGAAACGTTGCTCGAGGCGCGTGCAAAACCGGTCGTAGGCGTCCGTTCTCATCACATAGAAGGCGTGATTTTTGTAAAATTCCAGAGGCAGCGCGGCGGCGGAAAATCCCAGCCGCTCGACAAGCGCCGCAAGGCGCGCCAACGGCCAGTAGACGAAGATCGCAATGATCTGGCTGATCCACAGCCGCGGCTTCTCCGGCAGGCTCGAGATCACAACGCGGAAGAGATTGCTGAATTTCCAGAGCGCGCGATACCAGGCTGGCCGGTTGTCGAGTGCATAATAGAGATAGATCAGGAAAGGCGCGCCCGACTTCAGCTTTTTTGAGATCGCGCGAATGGCAGCCTGCGTATCGGGGACATGATGCAGCACTCCGAGTGAAAACGCGAAATCGAGCGATCCGTCGGGCAGCGGGAGCTCCCCGACGCTGGCGTGATGAAAGGTCACATTCTTCGCCGCCGCCAGGTTCGCGCGTGCGACGTTCAACGCGTCTGCGCTGGCGTCGAGAAGATGAAGGTGGCCGACGCGTGGCGCCACCATGACCGACCAGCGGCCGCTGCCGCATCCGACATCCATTCCGGTGGAGTTCGCAGACAGACGATCCCAGGGGAAAATATGGAAATAGGCATCGAAAATTGCCGCCCTGTCGTTCGCGGAAAAGTCGTCCTCTCCCTGACGGAAGGTCGACCATTCATGACCAAATCCAGCGGCGACCGCAGGATCGATATTGCTGGACGGACGATCGGACATGAAACCTCGTGTAACAACCGACGCAAGACTGCATCGAACAATGCACCCAAAGGGGGCGCAAGGTGTTTAATCAAACTCACGGGAGCTGACAATGTTCTCAGGACGTTCCTTCGATCTGCGACACGTCATCGGAGACTCGCTGACTGGTAACTGCAGTCCTTTTTCAAGTCCAGGATCGTGCTTTTCACGCGCTTCCCGAAACGCTAGTAAGGCACCCGGCCGGTCGGGGAGTGAGCTTTGGTTTCTATTCGATTGCTTCAACCGCTGCTCGCAGCTTTGCTGCTCGGCGGTTGTACGTTCTTTTTCGACGTGCAGGATTCCGTTCAGCCGGACCCTGTGCCGGATTCTCGACAGCAGCGCGTAATATTCGATCAGATTCAGCGAACCATGCAGTCGATGAAGCAGGCCGGCAATCCGGAGGTTTCCGACGTCGGACCGAATGAGGCGCAGTCGGGGCCGGAAAAATGGACGGCGTGTTCTCGCGCGAACTTCGGCACCGAACTGCGCTATTTTACTTTCTTTCTAAAGGGGGAAGCGGTCGCCAACTGGCGGCCGGCCGTCATTAACGACAAATGTGAGACGCGCATTTTTTCGACGTTTGAAAACGCAAGACAGTAAGTGGCGCGAATAACGATCGACCGGTCGATCAGCGAGCGCGCTCAAGCTGCTCTTCATAGAGGGCGGTGATTGCTGCGCCGATGCTGTGTATGGACATTTTTTCGACGACGAGTTGCCGAGCCGCCGCTCCGTAACGCATCCTCAGCTCTCGTGATGCGGCGAGTTTGCTGATTGCATCGGCCAGGGTTTGCGGATCTTCGACCGGCACCAGAAGGCCCGTTTGGTCAGGAATCACAATTTCCCGGCAGCCGGGCGCGTCGGTGGCAATCAGCGGCCGGCCACAGGCCGCAGCTTCGAGCAGACTTTTCGGTAGGCCCTCGCGATGGGACGGGAGGGCAGCGATATGGGACCGGCGCCAGAGCGTGGCGATATCTTTGACCTGACCCAGCCATGTGATGCCAGGCTCTCCGTTCCATTGTTGGGCTTCTTCAAGCTTGACGGAATCGGGATTGGCCGGATCAAGGTCGCCTGCAATGAGCAGCCGGACATCGAGGCCTCGCGTCCGCAGTAGCCGATGAGCGGCGACCAGCGCGCGGATCCCCTTCGCGGTCAGCAGCCGCCCGGCAAACCCCACGGTGATCGGGCCATCAGGCTCCGGCATCGGGGTCAGCTTGTCCGTATCGACACCCGACCCCGGAATGCGGACGAGGCTGCGGGGGTCAATGCCAATTGTCTCAAGGGCAGCCCGGTCGTCCGGATTCTGAACCAGAAAGACTGCATGATCTCGGCTCAGCAGGAAACGCAGCGCAATCGCGATGACGACGCGGAGAAGGAGCGCTTTGGCCGTTGTCGATGTGAACGCATAACCGAGACCGGTCATCGCGTTCACCTGCGGTGTTGTCATTCCAAAAGATGAAATGCCGCCCAGCACGCACATCTGCATGCCGACATGATGCACGATAGCCGGGGAGAGTTCTCGTTTGATCCTGCGCAGCGCCATGATGGTGGAGATCGCACGGAACGGCGATAGGCCGCCGCGCCGGTATGGCGTGGTGTGTGGAGTGAAACCTTCAGCGCGGATGATTTCGGAATTCAATCCGGCTGATAGCGCCACGTGCACATCGAAACCTGCATTGCGCGCGGCGCGTGCCATCGGCAGACGATGGGACAGAAAAGCCCGCTGTTCGGTCTCGACGTAGAGAATTGTTCCGGACGAGGCCGTCATTGATAAGGACATCGGGTGCAAAACATTTGGAAGCTATATCTTTTCGAGGGCTGTTGTGAAATCAGGCTTTCGTGCAGGATTGCATTTAAAGCGATGCCAAGAGAACCGTGCTCCTACTAGTGACGGCTTGCACTCGTTCGTTAGGCGCACTCCCTACGCTGCATCCAGCGTCCATAATTCAGTTGTCCTGGGATTGGCGGCAACGCCTGTGCTGGACTCATTACGATCTGAATTCCGTCGATCGGCGATCATCATGTGTGTTCTTACACCGGCCACTACGATCATCTTCAGTCTTGGTGCCGGTCCTAATTGGCTTTTGCATACGTGTGAATTGTGCGCGATTCTATCCCGACGGCATTATTTTATCAATAAAATCAGCCACTTAATTCTCTGTTGCAGTACTACGCTTGACGTTCATCTGATGAACACTGTAAGGAGATCGAATGTAGGAGTGGGATGATGGAGCGAGCGTTTTCCGAAAGCGAGCGCGAAGAAGACAGCGACCGCATTATTCTCGGCCTTCTGAATTCCGTGGATCTGGATGGTGCGCGCTCACAGCGGCATTTCGCGGCCGAGCTCGGAATCGCGCTCGGACTTGTCAATGCGTATCTCAATCGCTGCATCAAGAAGGGACTGGTCAAGGCCAGTCAGGCGCCGGCGCGGCGCTACGCCTATTACCTCACGCCGCAAGGTTTTGCTGAGAAATCCCGCCTCACGGTCGAATACTTGTCCTCATCGTTCGGCTTTTTCCGAAAGGCGAAAGCGGACTGCATCAATGTTTTCGAAATCGCAAAGGAACGACACCTCAACCGTCTTGTATTGTTGGGTGTTTCGGACCTCGCGGAGATCGCTGCAATCTGTGCGATTGAAAGCGATGTTTCTCTGGTTTGCGCGGTTGATCCGTCCGGCAAGCTTACCCGTTTCGTTGGATTACCCGTCGTTGACGAGTTCGCCTCGATTGAAGATCAGGTGGATGGTGTTGTCGTGACCGCATTGGTGCCGTCACCTGCGATTGTTGCATTAATTGATGGGGCGCGGAAAAGATTCGGCGCTGATGCCGTTCTGATTCCTCAGCTCGTCGATTTGCGTGCGCGCAAAACGAAGGAGCGCTCTGCATCATGACGGCATCACCGAACGCCGCGTGGTACGTGGCACAAACGCAGATCCAGTCGGAAGCAAAGGCAGGCGCCAACCTGGTTCAGCAAGGTTTTGAAGTTTACTTGCCACGATACCCCAGGACCGTGCGCCATGCTCGGCGTGTCAATGTCGTCAGAGCGCCCTTATTTCCAAACTATATCTTTGTCAGGATCGACTTGGAGACGCAGCGTTGGCGTGTCATCAATTCCACAATCGGCGTCAAGCGCCTTGTAGGACACGAAGGCACCCCTGCGCGCATTGCGACTGACATCGTTGAGGGGCTCAAGGAGCACGAGCAGACGGACGGATTCCTGTCGATCGTTTCGCCGGCCATGCGTTTCAAGGCCGGAGACGCTGTACGTATTTTGCGCGGCGCGTTCGACTCTTGTCGTGGAATCTTTCAGGCCCGGACTGACAATGAGCGGGTCGAAATTCTCCTTGAAATGCTGGGCCGCAAGGTTCGTGTCGTAACGGATGCGCAACTGATCGAACCGGCATGAGAAGGCCGGAGATTTCGATTCTGTGTCTCAGTCGGCGCCGTAATTTGTATAGCAACCGGAAAATACCGTGACTTCGAAATCGTACGTTTTCGTGAAGGATGCATGGGCGACCTTGCGCTGGAAGTTGCCGCTGCTGGCATTGCTGACTTTCGCCAACGCGCTTCTCGAAGGTGCTACCGTCGCATCATTGCTGCCATTGCTGGCCAGCCTCGGGAAGGATGGCTCCGCCACGCCCGATCGCATCAGCAAGATATTTGCTGAAGGTATGAACTGGGTTGGTCTTTCCGCGACGGCTGCGACGATTGCCGGGTTGATTGTGGTTCTGATCGCTGTAAGCGCAGCGACCTTCATTGTTCAGTCTTATGTCGCCTCCCGGTTGCAGGCGCTTTACGTCGCATCCTGGCAGCGCCGGATGTTTTCGGCGTTCCTTGCAGCAGATTACGACTTCTTCGTCTTGCGCAGGACTGGTGATCTGGTCGCCGCCGTCACAAACGAACCATGGCGGATCGGTTTGGCTTTTTCACAGATCAATCTTGTGCTTGCTGCGGTGCTGTTCATTTTTGTGCAGGTCATCATCGCACTCTTCATCGCACCGTTAGTGGTCGGCCTGCTGGTTATCGTTGGAGCGCTGTTGTTTGCCACGACGCGCTGGTGGACCGTGCGAGCTGCGCACTTTGGAACCGAATTGACGAAGGTCAATGCCGATCTCACGGTCGATACAAGTGAGATAGTTGGGGGGGCGAAGTTCGTGAAAGCGACGGCGACGGAAGAACGTGCGTTCGACCGGTTCGCAGGTTCGGTCGACCGGCTAGAGACGTTATCTTTTGGGAATGCGTTCGATGGCCAGGTCGTACGCGCCATTTTTGAGTACAGCGGCGGATTGCTCGTAGTGGCGCTTCTCTTTTTTGGCCCGGAGCTGCTGTCGGTCGATGTCGGCGCCATTCTGGTGATCGTCGCAATCTTCGTGAGGCTCTTCCCGAAGATCACTGGATTGCGGCAGAATCTCCAGATCGTCGATTTTCATGTTCCGGCATTCGGAATTGCATCCGATCTGCTTCGGGAAGCCGAGTTGAAGCGCGAGGTGACGTCTAACAGCAAGCCGGATGGCTGGCCGGGCGCTGCTCCCGCATCCATTGCGTTGGATAGTGTATCGGTCACAATCGGATCGCGTTCGCTTCTCACCGGCGTCAACGTTGCCATACCTGCCGGGGGATTCGTTGCTTTCACTGGTCATACAGGGGCCGGCAAAACGACGCTGATGGACTGTATTCTCGGTCTGCGCCGGCCGACCTCGGGTGTTGTGAGAGTTGACGGACACCCGCTGGACCGGTTGCCCACCACGACTTGGCGGCGCGGCATCGGTTACCTCGGTCAAGATCCGATGCTGTTTAATGCCAGCATTGGCGAGAACCTGCGCTGGATAAGGCCGCACACAACCGACGCTGAAATTCGCTCCGCGTTGGAAGCTGCTGCGGCTGATTTCGTCGAACGTCTGCCCGATGGTCTGGACACGATGGTCGGCGATCACGGCAGCCGGCTGTCCGGCGGCGAGCGACAACGTATCGCGCTTGCGCGCGCTCTGCTGGGGTCACCGCGCCTTCTTGTACTAGACGAGGCGACGAGTTCGCTGGATTCCGAAACAGAGGAAATCGTGACCAAGGCACTGCTGCGTCTGAAGGGTCGAATCACGATTGTCGCGATTTCTCATCGCCCTGCCTTGGTGCGCGAGGCTGATTTCGTTATTAATCTCAGTGGTGGCCGCGCGGAGCGAATTGAAACGCCGCTTGTTCAATTGGCTACGGAGTAAGAACCCGAACGGCAGCAGCGTTCAAAGTGCCGCGCTTGTGCGCTGCGACCGATACACATATTCATCGCAACCGGAGCCGAAAATACCGCTCGATTTCGGTCTCGCAAAAACACGCTCTGCCTTGAAGCCAAGCGCTGCAAGGCGGCGATCCACCTCCGGCGCGAGTGCCGATTCGTAAGGGTAACCCCCAAGCCAGTCATGGACATCGTGTTCGAAATCCATACCGCGGCGGGACGTGTAGTTCGCGATGTAGTCTGAGAACGGCCCTTGCCTAGTTACTGCTCGCGCAACGCGAAAAGCGCTGATATAGCCGCTCTTGATCAGATTCTGGATTGATTGCGGCGCGTTCGTATAAAGGCGTTTCTCGAGCTTCCAGAGCGGGTCGAGATAAGTTTCGCGGTAGAACGCGAGTGCGAGCAGACCGCCCGGCGCGACCAGCTCAGCAGCTTTGCTGACAGCTTGCCACATGTCGCCTGTGTGATGCAGCACGCCCCACGAATAGACAATATCGAACGTCCCGAAATGCTCCGGCGTGAGATCGAATACGCTGATATTCTCAATTTGCCACGGCCTGCTCGGATCACGTTCGGCAAGTATCCTTCGTGCGGTGGCTACGCTGTTGGGATCGATGTCCACGCCGACGACACGAGCCACGCCCAATCGCGCGGCCGCCAGCGCATGAAGACCGGACCCACAGCCGATGTCGAGAAACGAACGGCCTTGGAACTCTTCCGCGGGAATGAGTTTCAGCAGCCCTTCCTTGGCATGGGCGATCTGTGGCTCCCCGATCAGCTTTGAATAGGACGCCCAGTTCTCGCCGAAGGCGAAATGGCTATCGAGATTTTTGAGAGCTTCATTCGACACGCTGGAGGTTCCTTATCGAACCTTATTTGCTCAATCACGGAGCAAGCGCAAGCGGATATGCCTCTTAGGCTTCGCGCTGCGCGTGAATGCTGGTGAATTCGAAATATTCCTCACGAAACCGATATGTCCGGCCGATCCGCTCGTTGCGCAGGATCGAGAACCCACGCTTGGCGAGTTGGGTTTCGAATTCCTCGGGCTCCGTGAACCTGAAAGGGTAGAACTGACCGTAGAAGGGAGATGTCGTTCGATGGATTCCGTCAAGTGTGCTGGAGTCGATCCAGCGTGACGGGCCAGGATCGCGAAAACTGTCGTTGTTTTTCGATGGCGTATAGGAAAAAAAACGGCCGGAAGGTTTCAGGATGCGCGTGACCTCATCCAGAAAGGTCAAGGAAGCAATTTCATCGAAACAGTACGCCGAAAACACATCCACGACCGCATCGAAATAGGCATCTGGATATCCCGTTGCAGTCATATTGCCCTGCTTCAGGCTGGCCGACACCTGCCACCGGTCAAGCATTTGGCGGCAAAGCCCAAGGCCCTCGGCTGACAAATCAATGCCGTGTGCTTCAAATCCCTCGCGTGCAATCATCCACAGGTTGGCGCCCGAGCCGCACCCAACCTCGAGAATGCGCACGTTTTTTCGTTCTCCTAAGGGCATTGGAAAATAGTAACTACCGAGAAAACGCAGCAACTCCTCATTGGGATAAAAGCGTTGTGCAGCGAAGCCGAGTGTTCTGTAGGTGCCGTCGTGAAATTCTTGGGCAACATTGGTCATGGTCGGACCTCCGCCATACAGAGGCTGTATTCGACTGGCTTCCGCTTTAATCCGTTAGTCGGTAGAAGGTTCCGGGGCAGTATTGCGTCATAAAATGAGTGGGATAAACGGATGCGTGAGGCGCTAGTTGTTGGTCACGGATCAATTGGCCGGAGACATTCCTCTATCCTGGCAACGCTTGGATTCAGGGTGTCTGTGGTCAGTCGCCGCCATGGCGTATCGCAGTCGTTCGTCAAGTTCGGATTACTGGAGGAGGCTCTCCAAGCTGCCTCGTACGATTATGTGGTGCTTGCCACGGAAACAGTTGCTCATTTTGTCGATCTGGAAAAGCTTGCGTCGTCGGGCTATCGTGGGCGAGTATTGGTAGAGAAGCCTCTGTTCGCGAAGCCCGCTGGGCTGTCGGCATCGTCCCCGATGAGTATCTACGTTGGCTACCAGCTTCGCTTCCATCCGGTCGTGCGGGCGCTTCGGGAGCTGATCGCTGGCGAAGATTGTATCGCCGCGGATTTCTATGTCGGCCAGCACCTTGACTCGTGGCGCGGGGACCGCGATAGCCAACAAACCTATTCTTCGAAGGCCGCGTTAGGTGGTGGAGTGTTGCGCGACCTCAGCCATGAACTGGACCTCGCGGCCTGGCTGTTCGGCGCGTGTGATCGGGTTACGGCGCTCGGCGGCCGGCTGTCCGACCTGACGGTCGACAGCGATGATGCATGGGGCATCCTCGGGCAATTTGAGCGATGTCCCGTTGTCACCTTGCAATTAAACTATCTAGACCGGATCGGGCAGAGGACCATGACCGTGATAACGCGCAGCCAGACGATCCGCGCGGATCTTGTCGCAGGGACTCTGGTTCGCAACGGAGAAATCACGGACCTTAAGGTCAGTCGGGATGAACCCATTGAGGCCATGCACCGCGCCATCATCGATGGCCGCGCTCAAGATGTCTGTAGCGGGGAAGCCGGGCTGCAAATTGTTGAGATGATCGATGCAATCGAGCGTGCGGCACGGTCTAATACCTGGATTGCCCCATGAAACGCTTGGCGACGATTTGTGCGCGGGGTGGTTCGAAGAGCGTACAAAACAAGAATCTTCGGATGTTGGAGGGCCGACCATTGATCGCTTGGACTGTTTTGCAGGCGAAGGCCAGCGCAATGTTCGACAAGATTGTTGTATCGAGCGACGATAAAGCAATTCTAATGGCCGCGATTGATGCAGGCGCCGATGAGGCGATAGACAGGCCGGCGGTATTGGCGACCGATACGGCGGCAAAGGTGCCTGCTATTCATCATGCGCTGGTTGAGGCGGAACGACGATGTTCCCTCCAATTCGACGTTCTTGTCGATCTCGACGCGACAGCTCCTTTGCGCCTTGCACAGGATATCACAGGCGCGGTCTCGCTTCTTGAGAGCTCGGGTGCAACCAGCGTTATTACAGGCGCGCCGGCTCACCGCTCGCCTTACTTTAATCTCGTCGAGCGTCAAGCGGACGGTGCTGTCCGGCTCTCCAAGTCTCCGGCATCTGCTGTGGTGCGCCGCCAGGATGCCCCGCCGTGTTTCGACATGAACGCATCAATTTACGTATGGCGTCGTGATGCGTTTATTGCCGGTCCGAATGTGTTCTATCCTGACACCCGCTTATATGAAATGCCATCTGAGCGATCTCACGATATCGATAGTGAACTGGATTTTAACATCGTGGAGTTTCTGTTTGCACGTCTCGGAATTGCAGATGCGCTTCGCTGAAGCTGATCATATGATTGTTGAGTGACTGATGGATCGCAATTTCAAAATCGTCTCATGGGAAAACGACAGAGACGCATTCGATGCTATTTTGAGAGGTCCCGCCTTTGCGGAGATAGAGCAGCAGCCGCAGACAGGCGTGTACGGTCGTGCTTATTATCCAGCGGCTCATGGCGAAAACCATCACGTTTTTTCGTTCGCGGTTTTCTGGCAAAACAATCCGATCCTTGTCGTCCTTTGTGCGACCCTTGATGATGTTCTTGGCTTGCACGGATTACCGATGCGGATATTTGGAAGGCTGGATATTGAAGCGGATCTGTATGGTTCAGCCGTCAAATTTGCTTTCGCTCATGTCGACCATTTGGCCCAATCTCGTGGAGTTCGCGAGGTATGGGTTCGTGAACGTTCGGCTTCGATGTTGTCTCCCATCGGCGAAGCGTGTCTCGGGCGGCAAGCGGTGCCGGCAGTTGCTCTTATTGGCATGGTCGATCTGGACGGTGGCCCACCGGTTTGGAAGCGTGCACTTCGTAAGAGTTTCCAGCAGTTCATTAACTGGGGCAGAAAGAATTTCGAAATCAGCTACCTGAATGCAGGGAATTTTTCCGCTGAGACTTTCGATGTTTACAGATTATTTCATGCCGAGATTGCCGGTCGAGTGACGCGTCCGCGAGCATCGTGGGATGAAATGTATCGAGCTGTATCGGATGGGCGAGGAGAACTGATCCTTGCCCATCTGAATGGAAAATTGGCTGCCGGTTCCCTTTTTATAGATGGAACTCACGTTACCCTTTACATGAACGGCGTCTATGATCGCGACCTAGATAAGCCGCTGGCTCATTTCATGATCTGGACCGGCATTGAGCGCGCTCAAGGACGCGGTATGAAAGAGTTGCAACTCGGCGATATTCACGTTCGCGGCGCGGTAGATGACAAGAGGTTTCAGGTTGGATATTTCAAGCGCGGATTTGCAACGCACATGGAGTCCTACCTCGACTGGCGATGGCAGGTTAAAGCAGAGAGCTTGGCGTCAGCCGGAGAGATTTCGTCGGATTAGTTATCTGCGTTTACGCCACTGCTGGATTGGCTATCGCGCGCGATGTGGTCAAGCAGCGCATCGAGCATCGCTCTGATGTTGCCGCGACGAAGCACCGGTTCTCCTGTGTAGCCGGTGGACGAAAAATAAAACGGATAGCGAGCACTAAAAAATTGGGCCACACGCTTGATGACAGCCTGTGTCGAAATTGGCTTCTCGATTCTGTCTCGGAGGTGCTGTGCTATCTCGCTCTTGTGCGTCATTCCTCCCAACGAGTCGGCCGTGAGGCCGCGGCCGAGAGCCAAGGCGGGATAGCCCAGCAAAAAGGCCTCAAAGCCTGCCGTGCCTGTAACAGTGACTGTGGCTGCGGCTCTGGGCATCAGGTCGAAAGCCTTCAGCCGATAGTCGGCAACAAGCACGCCAGGCAGCCGCCTGATCGCTTTCAGGAAACGCGTTGGACGGGTCATTACGAATGTCCAATGCTCTTTGACGACGAGTATGTGATCGCTCGGCATCGCCATGCGAATGGCATCGATGGCGCGAAACTGATCGACATAGTATGGTGCAGGCGTGTTGATCGACGCTTCAGGTGTGGAGTGAAGCGGATAGAACAGAAATTTCTTCGGCAGGTCGTCGAGACTCGTGATGTCAGCTTGTTTAGCGTTTCGTCTAGTGTTGAGAGACCAATAGGCATCCCTTACCGCAGGAAAGCTGTTCATCAATCCAATGCGGATATTGATCGGTTGAAACAGGTCGGGCCGTTGAAGGGTTTGCCGAAACATTCCCGCAATTCTGGCCGGTAGTGCTGACCGGAAAGGATCGAGCAAAGTTGCATCGTCCGGCTTCACGGGAGCCAGTGCGGCGGTGCCGCCGGTCTCTCTAAACCGTCTGACAAACTGGTCAGCTGCGTTCAGCAGTTCTGGCGTTGTAGCTGCATAGGCCGGCAGGGTTTCATAAGGACTAGTTGAGAAGAACGAGCCGGAGAGGTTGCGAAGATCGTTGGGCGAGATGACGCGGATGCCGAGTTCCGCCGCTATCGCAAAGAGAATTTTTCCGTCGGCGGTTTCAGGCCAGGGCGCGAGAAGGTGGGTTGCCTTCTGGTCTTGAAGGAAGCGCTTATAGAGTCGATAGTAATCTAGGCCGCGATCGAACAGCCATTGGCCTGATTGAGAAGTTCGATAAAATTTCTGGGCGGCGAGATCTTCGGTGAAGTTGCCATGATAACCGGCCAATTCAGAAGCGTCGCCATTGCCCGGTTTGCGCGGCAACGCCTCGAAAACGTCGAGTACATTGGGGTCGTCTGCGAACGATCGCACCAGATCGCGATGATGCGGTGTCGTTAATATTACGCAACTATCGATCTTAATGCCGCGCTCGTCAGCAAGCTTGAAAAGGTGCCAGCAGACGACGGGAAATGAGCCGAACCCATAGATCGCGAGTTTCATGCGGCCTACGGCATTATACCAGGCCAATGATGAGATGTCCGAGTTGTTGATCATGATATCGGCCCAGATCGCATGAGCCTCTTACGCTGTCAACGCGCATGGGACAGGAAGCAGCCTTCCAATCGGCAGCCGGCAAATGGGTGATTTTGTGCGAAGACTGGTACTAGCTTGAGCCTGCCTCAACATGTCGGTCTGGTTGGAGGATTGAACAAACTGCGCACTCAAACTGCAAGCGTGGTGCTGGAAGGATTATGGCGCGGCGGGTTTCGCGGGCCGCGCAAGCGATGACGGGCACTCATACCGTCAATGGTCATTAACGAAGCTTCCGGAAGCGCGGGGCATGTCAAATCTCAGTCTTGGCGGGGCTCAAACAGTCTGCTAGAACATTGTCGTTCACCTCATGAACAATAAACTATTGTTTGTTTTCAATTAGTTAATTGTCTCATGGCGCCAGAGACGAGGGCGCATTTGACAAACTGGGCGTAGTCCGGTTGCGGGATTACGCTCCCTGCCAATGGTCCGGGCGATTCACCCGGACTGCGGTAGCAGTGGTGCATCGCGACTCTTCAGCCTCATCACAAGAAAGCATAATGTCCACGCGTATCCTCGTTACCGGAGCCGATGGCTTTATCGGCTCTCACCTGACCGAACTGCTCGTTCGGGAAGGCTACGACGTTCGTGCGTTCGTTCAATACAACTCCTTCAACTCGTGGGGTTGGCTTGACGAATGCGCCGCCGATGTCGAAGGCAAATTCGAGGTGATTGCCGGAGATGTCCGCGATCCCTTCGGCATCAAGGCGGCCATGAAGGACTGTGATGCAGTGCTGCATCTCGCGGCTCTCATCGCGATCCCGTTCTCGTATCATTCGCCTGCGGCTTACGTGGAGACCAATATCAACGGCACGCTGAATGTTCTTCAGGCCGCGCGCGAACTGGGAGTCGGTCGCGTCATTCACACGTCAACCAGCGAGGTCTACGGCACCGCACGCTACGTGCCGATTGACGAAGAGCATCCGCTTCAGGCGCAGTCGCCGTATTCCGCGACCAAGATCAGCGCAGACCAGATCGCACTCTCGTTTTATCGGTCGTTCCAGACGCCTGTTACGATCGTTCGTCCATTCAACACCTTTGGGCCACGCCAGTCTGCACGTGCGGTCATTCCAACCATCATCACGCAGCTCGCCGCCGGCCGGGATCGTGTGGAGCTGGGTGACTTGCGTCCGACTCGCGATTTCAATTTTGTTGGCGATACGGCGGCGGGTTTCGTCGCTGCGCTACGTTCAGATCGGTGTCTCGGAGAGGTTGTGAACCTCGGCACCGGATTCGAGATCAGCATCGGCGAAATGGCGCAGCTCATCGCCGAACTCATGAATGTCAAACTCAACGTCAGCCGTGACGAAGTACGAATCCGCCCCGAGGCCAGTGAAGTTTTTCGCCTGCTCGCAAGCAACGAAAAAGCGCAGCGTCTGCTCGACTGGAAGCCCCGCAGTTCCGGCGCTGACGGCTTGCGCCAAGGCATGCAAACCACCATCGATTGGTTTTTGAATCCCGCCAACCGGCGGCGCTACAAGGCCGATACCTACAATATCTGATCCCACATCATGAATTCATCCCTTTCCGATCAGATCGTCTCAGCCGTTCGCGAGGTCGTTGGGCCGTCACCGGCTGCACTGCATGAGCCCGTTTTCGCGGGGCAGGAAATCGAATATCTCAGCGAATGCATCAAGACGGGATGGGTCTCGTCGGTTGGCCCGTTCGTTGACCGGTTCGAGCAGCAGTTGGCCGAGTATACCGGTGCGCGTCACGCTGTCGCCGTTGTGAATGGAACTGCGGCGCTTCATGCAGCCCTGCTGGCTGTGGGCGTGGATGCCGGCAGCGAGGTGCTGGTGCCGGCGCTGACGTTTATTGGAACGGTCAATCCCATTGTCTATTGCGGGGCGACGCCGCATTTCATCGAAAGCGCGCCGGATACGCTCGGTGTCGATCCGGACGCGCTCGAACGTTATCTTGCCGATATCGCCGTGGTGAGCGATGGCATATGCCGCAACCGGATGACCGGCGCTCGAATTTCCGCGCTCGTCCCTGTTCATATCTTCGGGCATCCGATCGACATGGATGCGATCAACGAGATCGCGCATCGTTTTCATCTGCCGGTTGTCGAAGATGCCGCCGAAGCTATCGGTAGCTTCGACAAGGGACGGCACGCGGGGACGCTAGGTACCGTGGGCACGTTGAGCTTCAACGGCAACAAGACGATCACTACGGGTGGCGGCGGAGCTATTTTGACCAACGACTCTGCGCTGGCCGGCCGGATCAAACATCTGTCGACGACAGCGCGTGTCCCGCATCGCTGGCAGTTTCTGCACGACATGGTCGGCTACAACTACCGGCTGCCGAACATCAACGCAGCGCTCGGCTGCGCGCAACTGGAGCAGCTGGATAGCTTCATCGCCCGCAAGCGCCGCTTGACTGAGCGCTATACGGCAGCGCTTGGAAACATATCCGGTTTAAAGCTCATTCGTGAACCAAAAGGCACACAGTCAAACTATTGGCTTCAGTCGATCATGCTTGATCCAACGCATGCACTGGAACGAGATAGCATCCTTGGAGCATTGAACGACGCAGGCTACGCTGCGCGCCCGGTTTGGCGGCTGATGGATAGCATGCCGATGTTCGAGACATGTCCTCGGATGCCGCTGACGGCGACTGAGGACATCGAGCGGCGTGTTATCAGCCTTCCGAGTGGAGCTGGGCTGATAACATGAGCAAGGGCCTTCTGCTCATCGGTGCGGGAGGTCATGCGCGGTCCTGTATCGAGGTGATCGAAAGTGCCGGGTTGCGCATCTTCGGTCTCGTCGATCGCGATACTGGTGCGGTCGATCGCGATGTGCTTGGCTACCCAGTGCTAGGCAGCGATACTGAGTTGCTGAAACTTGCGAAAGACTCAAGCGGTGTACTGATCACCGTCGGCCAGATCGGGCGGCCCAAAATTCGCGTCGAACTCTATGAAACATTGGTTCGTAATGGAATTGAGCCTGCAAGCGTGTCCGCCAGCACGGCACGGATATCGCGGCATGCGTTGGTGGGACAGGGAAGTGTTGTGATGCATCAGGCTGTCGTCAACGCCTGCGCTCGTGTCGGCGTCAATTGCATCATCAACACGGGTGCGATCGTAGAGCATGATGTTCAGGTCGGTGATCATTGTCACGTAGCGATCGGCGCTGTCATTGGTGGAGATGCGCGGATCGGGGACGGATCATTTGTTGGAGCTGGCGCTATCGTCTTGCACGGTGTGTCGGTCGGTCCTGGGTCTATCATCGGGGCGGGATGTATCGTGATGTCAGATTGTCCGCCTGACACTTTCATGAAGCGACAGGCATGAAATCCACATTCATTATCGCCGAGGCCGGCGTCAATCATAATGGCGATGCGGCGCGTGCGCGCGCGTTGATCGATGCAGCTGCACAGGCGGGAGCGGATGCTGTGAAATTTCAGACATTTCGACCGAACCTGCTGGTGACTCGAGATGTTCAAAAGGCGCAATACCAAAAGGCGCAGACCGGATCGGATCAGAGCCAGCACGATATGCTGACTACTCTCAGCTTCGGCGAGGACGTGTTTCGCGAACTCGCGCAGCACTGCGCCGCGCGAGGTATCATTTTTCTCTCAACGCCGTTCGATCCGTCGAGTGCCGATTTCCTGGCCTCGATCAAAGTGCCATTAGTCAAGATATCGTCCGGCGATCTCACGAACTTGCCGCTGCTGCGCCACATCGGCGCGATGAAGTTGCCGGTCATTCTATCCACCGGTATGGCGACCCTCGGTGAAATCGAGGCTGCGATCGATGCATTGGTGGACGCTGGCGCGACGCGGCAGGACATCAGCCTTTTGCATTGTAACACCGAGTATCCGACGCCATGGAACGA
The DNA here is from genome assembly GCA_051653085.1 of Afipia sp. GTDB lineage: Bacteria > Pseudomonadota > Alphaproteobacteria > Rhizobiales > Xanthobacteraceae > Afipia. Next base: position 370,165 of record JBOFVL010000036.1, read on the forward strand.
TGTGAACCTGCGAGTCATGGAGACGATGCGTCGCGCCTTCGACCTGTCTGTGGGATACTCCGATCACACAACCGGAATTGAAATTGCGTGTGCTGCCGTGGCATTGGGTGCCTCAGTGGTCGAGAAGCATTTCACGCTGGATCGCAATCTGCCGGGGCCTGATCACAAGGCGAGTTTGGAACCCGACGAGCTGGCATCACTGGTGCGATCGGTCCGTCATATCGAGCTCGCCATGGGAAGTGCTCGCAAGGCGCCGACTGCGAGTGAATTTCCCAACCGTGCGGTGGCGCGACGGTCACTCGTTGCGGCACGGGCGATCAAGGCCGGCGAAACCTTCGGGCCCGATAACATCGTCCCAAAGCGGGCAGGGAGAGGAATGTCGCCGATGTTGTGGGATCAGGTTATCGGCCGTACCGCGCCGAGAGATTTTGCCGAAGACGAGCCTATCGAATTGTGATGCGTCGGATTTGCATCTTCACCGGAGCGCGGTCTGATTTCGGTCTATTGCAGCCGTTGATTCTCGCGGTTACCCAGGATCCGCAACTTGAATTGCAACTCATCGTCACCGGATCCCATTTGTCAGTTGATTTCGGTGCGAGTGTTCGGGAAATCGAAGAAGCCGGAATTCCGATTGCCAGAAGAATCGAAATTCTCGGAGATGCAGACACGGCTGTTGATGTCACCAAGGCCGCGGGACGTGGCATGATTGGTTTCGCAGACGCGCTGGACGAATTGAAGCCGGACGTTGTCGTTGTGCTCGGTGATCGCTATGAAGCGCTGGCTGCAGCCTTCAGCGCGGTGATCCTTGGCATCCCGGTAGCTCATCTGCATGGAGGTGAAGTTACTGAAGGCTCAATCGACGACGGATTCCGCCATGCTATCACAAAGCTGGCCTCGCTTCATTTTGTAGCGGCAGAGCCCTACAGGGTTCGTGTTATTCAGATGGGAGAGAACCCGGACCGGGTATTTCTCGTCGGCGGCCTGGGTGTTGATGCGATGCTGCGTCTGCCGCTCCTCAACCGTGAAGACGTCGAACGCCGGTTGGGTTTTCACATTGATGACCGGACGTTGTTGGCGACTGTTCATCCGGCCACGGCCGGCGCGACCAACCCCGCTCTTGAGTGTGACGAGATGTTGGTCGCGTTGGAGTCGGAGAAGGATGTCCGGGTCGTTTTCACATTGGCCAATGCGGATGCCGGAGGACGGCGGATCAACGAGCAGATCAAGGCGTTTGTCACCAGAAATCCGATGCGCAGCGTTTGTTTTCCGTCGCTTGGATCGCAGGTTTATTTCTCATGCTTGCAGTTTGTGAAAGGCGTGATCGGAAATTCGTCAAGTGGACTGCTTGAAGCTCCGAGCTTTCACATAGGGACGATCAATATTGGCGCACGTCAAAATGGCCGGCTGCGCAGCGCCAGTGTCATCGATTGCGCCCCGGACCGGCAATCTATCATCCAGGCCCTTTCACGCTTGTTCAGTGCTGAGTTCCAGCGCATTGTGGTGACTGCATCCAATCCCTATGGCGACGGTGGTGCGACGCCTGAAATCTTGAAAGTTCTCAAGACGGCGGAGCTGAGCAAGCTGCCTATGAAGATGTTCCGCGATATCCCGGCGACTTGAGAGAGAATTTTGGTGGACTGGAAAAATTTGCTGATCGGGCCGGATGCCTCGATCGAGGCTGCGATACAAACTATCGATCAGGGTGGTGCGCGCATTGCGCTGGTCGTTGATGGGGATGGAAAGTTACTTGGCACCGTTACGGATGGTGACGTTCGTCGCGCGATCATTGGCCATAGGCCGCTGACCGAGAGTATCGCCAAGGTTATGAATCCAAATCCTCGCACTGTGACGCGTCCTGTAGATCGTCAAAAGGCGGTCGCGCTAATGAATCAGCATCGCGTAGCTCAGATGCCGGTAATCGATGAGTTTCGTCGCGTCATCGGCATCGAGATGCTCGACGCTGCAATGTCGGAGCAGCGTCATGACAATTGGGTCCTACTGTTGGCGGGAGGTTTCGGAACCCGCTTGCGTCCCCTGACCGACAATTGTCCAAAGCCGATGCTCGATGTGGGTGGCAAACCAATCCTACAGTCCATCATCGAGAGCTTTATCTCCCTTGGGTTTCATAAGTTTTACGTCTCTGTCCACTACATGCCCGAGGTCATCAAGAATCATTTCGGTTCGGGTGAGGGCTGGGACATTACGATACGCTATATCGACGAGGATAGGCCGCTCGGTACGGCAGGTAGCCTGAGTTTGATGGAAGACGTCGGCGATCTGCCGGTAATCGTTATGAACGGGGACTTGCTGTCGCGCGTAAACTATCTCGATCTGCTCAAGTTTCACAAGGAGCACAGCGTCTCCGCGACCATCTGCAGTCGCGAGTTCGCTTATCAGGTGCCGTTCGGCGTGGTGAAGTTTGAGGGTTACGATGTGCGAGAAATCGTTGAAAAGCCGCTTCAGAAGTGCTTCGTCAGTGCCGGAATATATGTGGTTGAGCCTGATGTGATCGCCGGAATGCAGCGCGGACAGGCGATCGACATGCCAAATCTTCTGCAGGGTCTCATTGATCGTAAACGAGGCGTCTGCACGTTTCCGATCCACGAATACTGGCTCGATATCGGCCGCTTCTCGGATTATGAGCGCGCCAATCGGGATTTCCTCATTTGAGCGATAGATGACCGGATTTCGCGACAAGTTCAGCCTCGCCGGCAAAGCCGCAGTTGTCACGGGTGGGGCCGGCATTCTCGGTCAGAAGTTCTGTGCAGGATTGGCAGAGTTCGGGGCTAAGGTTGCGGTGATCGATATCGATGAAGCAAGCGCCGCGGCACTGGCTGAGAGGTTGTCGGCCGATTATGGCACGGAGGCAATCGGCCTCAGCTGCAACATCGCGGAGCGCGACTCCGTCCTCGATATGACCAAGAAGGTTGTCGACGCTTTTGGCAGTGTCGATATCCTCCATAACAACGCGGCAACAAAGTCATCGGATCTCGCCGGTTTCTTTGCGCCGTTTGAGGATGTTTCGCTCGAAATTTGGCGCGAAGTCATGTCGGTCAATCTTGACGGTGCATTTCTGGTGTCGCAAGCGATTGGCCGCCAGATGATTTCGCAAAACAGAGGCGGCAGCATCATCAACACCGCCTCGATCTACGGAATTCTTGGCGCGGACAAACGAATCTACGAAGGATCGCACTATCTCGGGCGTGAAATTAACACGCCGGCGGTTTACGCAGCCTCGAAGGCCGGCTTGCTTGGACTGACGCGCTATCTTTCGACTCATTGGGCCGAGCATAACATTCGTGTTAACGCGATCACACCCGGCGGAGTTTCCAGCGGGCAGAACGATGAGTTCAGAAGCCGTTACGGAGCCCGCGTTCCGATGGGTCGGATGGCGAGCAGCGATGAAATGGTGTCTGCCTTGATATTCCTCGCGTCTGACGCTTCCAGTTATGTCACCGGGCAGAATATCGTCGTCGATGGCGGACTGAGTGCCTGGTAATCCGGATCGGACTTACCCCGCCGGTTCGATGCAAACTCCTCTGACGTTCTTCCTTTTCGGCTTTTACGGTCAGGGAAATCTTGGCGACGACTTGTTGCTGCGCGCAACGATCGACGGAATTTGTCGGATTGCTCCCGTGCGGGGCTTTGTGATCCGCAATGAAGGCGATGCTGTGGGATTGAGTGGGCTATCGGTTCCGATTGAGTTGACTGGCATCGACAGGATCGCGGCCGATCAGACGAAATCGAAGTTTCGGCGCCTTGCTTCGACACTTCTGGCCTATCGTCAGTATCTGAAGCAATGCGATTGGTTCGTCTTTGGCGGTGGGACGCTCTTCCACGAGAGATCGTCGGTGGTTCCTCTGGCGATGACATTTCTCGTTTGTCTTCTTGCGCGATTGCTGGGCGTGCGAATAGCTGCCCTGGGCGTTGGTGTCGCTGAGGTGCGTTCAGCAGCTGGTAGAATGCTGTTGAGATGCATCGTGCTGTTGTCTGACATCTTTGCCGTTCGAGATGAATTAGCTTTAAGTGAGTGTGCTAAGGCAGGAGCGAAGAGTCGGGTTGTTTTGACCGCCGACCTCGTGTTCGCGATGACTTCCGATCTGCACGGGCGGAAATCTTCCACCGCAGGGATGCCTACGGTTGGTGTTTCGGTATATGCACCGGCGCTTCTCAATCGGGATGATGGTGACCGGGTTTCTGCGGCCATGCGTGATGCAATTCAGACGCTTCTCATTCGTGGTTGGCAGGTGGTGTTGCTCGGATTTCTGCACCGGCCCGATGCCCCGAGCGTCCCGCAGGACAGGATAGCTCTCACGCGGCTGGCAAATAGCTTGCCGGAACAATATCAGGAGCAGGTCGCGCTGCGTGTCCTCGAGGCTGACAACATCAACGGGATAGCGCAGGAATTTTCAACATTGACCGTGCACTGCGGAATGCGATTTCACGGACATGTTCTGTCTGCGATCTTCGAAAAACCTTTCGTCGGTATCACAGTCGACAACAAGATAGACGCAATCTGCCGCATGTTCGGGATGCCGGTTATGCAACTCCGCGAACTTTCCCCCGAGAGATTGGTACAGGCCATTGATCGTGCGATCATGAGTCGCATCGATTCTAAACTACTTGCCGAATGCGAGAAGAATGCAGAAAGGAACTTCTCTCAACTTGCTGCGTGCCTTTCCGCCTTCCAGCCCACGTTGCGATAACGCGGGACAAGCTCTGTTCGAAGGTAAAACTTTGGCCCCCGCAATCTCGATTGCCGTACCGCTCTTCAACAAGCGGGAATATGTCGGCGATAGTCTCGCGAGCGTAGCCAGGCAGTCGTTCTCCGATTACGAGATCATCGTGGTCGATGACGGCTCGACCGACGATGGCGTATCGGTCGTAAAGGCGTTGAACCTCCCGAACCTGAGGCTGATCAAGCAAGCAAATGCCGGGGTCTCGGCCGCTCGCAACCGATGTCTTGCAGAGGCGTCGTCCGAATTCGTGGCGTTTCTCGATGCGGACGACATCTGGCGGGAAGATCATTTAAAACATCTACTGGAAATGCATTTCGCCTGTCCCCATGCTCGTCTTCTGGCAAACTCCTTTTTGGAAGTCAGCAGCCCAATTGACCGTAGCGTCGCACCCGGCGCGACGACCTACCGAGGTGTCGCGGACTTCATTGCGGAAGCTGCAGCAGGCCGATCCTGGATCTTCACCTCGGCGGCAATGGTTCACCGGGAGTCGTGTTTGTCGCTTGGCGGCTTTCAGGTGGGAGAAAGCCGCGGCGAAGATATTGATTTGTGGATCAGGATGGGCTCGCGATTTCCCGTTGCTGTTTCTGATTATGTCGGGTGCCTCTATCGACGGGTCGATAACAGCCTCACAACATCGCTCTCGGTCCTTGAACCCGATGTTGCCATGCGCGGGATAGCTGAAACGCTGGCATGCGATCGCGATATGGCTGCCGGTCGAAAGCATAACCTCAAAGAACTTTATAATCGGATTGCAATCGCGAACGCTACGGACTGTCTTGCCAAAGGCGAGAGGAATGCCGCGCGCAAATTTCTGGCGCTAGCGTCGGACACGCGGGTTCTACGCCGCCGCTGGTATCTGGCGCGGCTACTAAGTCTATTGCCGCCATCGGTGGTCGCGGGATTAGGCAAGGTTCGCAATTGGGCGAGAACGGCTACGGAAGGTTGGACGTGACGTCGGAGAATAATAGCACTCTTTGTCCGATTTGCGGTGGTGCTGCGAAATGGCCGTTCCGCCACAACCGGGATATCAAGATTGAGGATGATATTTCCATCTTCAGCCCGGGCGTAGAGTATCGCTGGTGGCTGTGCCGAACGTGCGGCAACGGATATCCCACGTTCATGCCGGACCTGAGTGTACTGGCCCGGGTCTGGGAAAAGAATCGCGATTTCTCGGATGCGGATCGAGACCGGGAAGAGGAGATTTGGCGTTACCGTAAAGCGATCAGCGAGAAGGGCGCACGCCGTTCATATGATTTCATTGCAACATTGTATGGGAAGCAACCAGGTCGCTTTATCGATATTGGCTGTGGCCTTGGTGAAACGGTCAAGCTATTCGCCGAACGTGGTTGGGATGCGCTGGGTGTGGACGCGGATGCCACGATGCGGCGCTTTCACGAAGCTATTCATATCAAGTCGAAGATCGGACAGATCGAGACCCTGACTCTCGAAAATAACTTCGATATTATTCACACGGCACATGCCATCTATTTCGTTACCAATGTGCGGGCCTTCATCGCATCATTGCGGGATCGTCTGGCAGAGAACGGATTGTTGTGTGTCGTCCTCGCAGATTTTTTGGCGTCGGACGATCCGGGGCTTCCAGGTTACTCTCACAGTTTTTATCCAACGGCCAGTTCCATGCGCTATCTGCTCGCGCTTGAGGGCTTTCAGGTTGTCGCCTGCAGGAAACAATCCGGAAGCATATTTATCGCTGCTAAGAGGGCGGCTGGATCGCTTCCGAAGGTGCATCCTTGGCTTATTCGTCTCGGACACGAATCCAAACCGCTGCGTTATGCCCTATTTGGACGTCCCATGACTGTTCTTAAGTCCATTGTGAAGCGGGCGCTGTCAATCGCGCGGCCAACAGCATGAAGTCGTTTCGGACGAAGCTGAGCGAATTAGCTCGCCAGCAAATCTGCTGTTTATTGTTCTGATAATCAGGATCTGACTTTACTCAATGTGTGGCATCGCCGGTTTCATCGCCCCCCGATTGGCATCGGATAGCACCGCGCTTTCGCGGCGCGCCCGTGCCATGGGAGACGCGATCGCCAATCGTGGACCCGACGCAAGCGGCATCTGGATTGATGACGCTCTTGGCATGGCTTTGTCGCACCGGCGCCTTTCCATTGTCGATCTATCTGAGGCTGGCGCCCAGCCTATGGTCTCTGCCGATGGTCGCTGGGTGATCTGCTACAATGGCGAAATCTATAACAGCGACGACATCCGACGGGGTGAAGCGCTACGGTCAATTGCCTGGCGTGGACATTCCGACACCGAGACCATTGTTGAATCGGTCGCGCGTCGTGGCTTAAGTACCACGCTGAACGATCTGAACGGCATGTTCGCCATCGCGTTATGGGATCGAAAGGAGCGGGCGCTCCACCTTGTTCGCGACCGGCTTGGGATCAAGCCGTTGTTTGTTGCGCGACGAGAAGATCAGGTCTTCTTCGCATCTGAACTGAAAAGTCTTCACGCGGCTCAGGCATTCGCTTTTGAAATCGATCCGTCGTCGGTAGCAAGTTTCCTTCGCTTCGGCTATGTGCCAGCCCCACATACGATCTATCGCGATATCGACAAGCTGATGCCCGGCGAGCATGTGACGATATCGATAGATGGTCAGTACGCCAGCCGTCGCTACTGGTCCGCAGCAGATGTCGCTCGGCGCGGCGTCGCGTCGCCGCTTGATTTGTCGGATGATGAGGCCGTCGCCCAACTCTCGACCCTTCTTGCCGATGCTGTATCGCGTCAGATGCTCGCCGACGTCCCGCTTGGAGCTTTTCTGTCGGGAGGCATCGACTCCTCAGTCGTGGCGGGATTGATGGTCGCCGCAGGGCGCGGCGCGGTTCGTACTTTCTCGATCGGCTTCCCTGAATTTGGCTTCGATGAGTCGAAAGATGCCGCCAAAGTTGCGCGGCATCTCGGCACGTCCCATACCGAACTTGTGGTGACCGCGTCGGACGCGCTTGGCGTCGTCCCGCAACTTGCTCAGATGTATGACGAGCCGTTTGCTGACTCATCGCAGATTCCAACCCATCTGGTGTCGAAGCTGACACGACAGCATGTCACGGTCGCATTGTCAGGCGATGGTGGTGACGAACTGTTCGGCGGGTACAATCGCTATCGTCTGGCGGAGGGCATGTCGCAAAATCTTTCGCGCTTGCCGCTCGGCACACGACGCGCGGCAGCAAGTGCGCTGCAGGCGGTGCCGATGGCCTGGGTCGATGGCCTAGCATCGCTCGCGCCACGAGGACTGCGACCGTCACAAGCCGCCGATAAACTGCGCAAATTCGCCAGTGTGATGGCGCTCGACCCGGAAGGAATTTACCGCAGATTGGTCAGTCAGTGCGAAGATCCGGCAGCGCTCGCGCCATCGGCGGAGGAGTATCCCATGACATCCTGGTCTACAGGAGCAATAGGAACGCTGCCGACGTTCCTCGATCGCATGCAGTTGACCGACACCATGACTTATTTGCCTGACGACATTCTTCAGAAGGTCGATCGGGCTTCAATGGCTGTCGCGCTGGAAGCGCGTCCGCCATTGCTTGATCATCGTGTGGTCGAATTCGCATGGCGTTTGCCACGACACTTCAAAATTCGCGGCGGTGAAACGAAGTGGCTGCTCCGGCGGGTGGCCGAGCAAATGGTGCCGAAGCAGCTGCTGGATCGGCCGAAGATGGGCTTTGGCATTCCGCTAGCCGATTGGCTTCGCGGTCCTTTGAGGGATTGGGCCGAGGATATGCTCGATCCGCAGCGTCTGGGAGGGGGATTAATCGACGTAACCGCGGCGCGTCGACTATGGGCAGAGCATCTCACAGGGCGCAGAAATTGGGCCTATGCGCTTTGGACGATCTTAATGTTCGAGGCGTGGCGCAGACGTTGGGCGAATGCCTAGAGCCGTTGTGCAGAACGATAGAACTGCGCCGCCGCGCATTCTCGTCGTGACCAAGAAGATGTTCTTGGGAGGAGCGGAGCGTCATTTGGTGCAACTTCTGCCTGATCTCAAGTCACGCGGCCTTGCCGTTGAGTTGTTCGTTCTAGAGCGTGGCGGAGAGCTCGAAGCGCAGTTGACAAAAGCGGGAGTGACGATCTCCGGTCCGCCACGCAGCTTCGGGCGGATAGTGCATGTGTTGATCGCGGCGGCCGCTCTGTATCGGCATATCCGCGATACTCGTCCTGACATTTTGCATTTCTTTCTGCCCGAACCGTATCTGCTCGGCGCGATAGTTGCGATGATTGCTCGCCATCGAACATGCATCATGAGCCGTCGTTCGCTGGCGCACTATCAGCGCAATCATCCATGGCTTGGTTGCGCGGAGCGAATACTTCATCGTCGGATGACTGCTTTGTTGGGAAACTCGCAGGCCGTCGTCGATGAACTCGTCGTCGAATCGGGTGACCGCAATAGGATCGGCCTGATCCATAATGGCGTGGTTGTTTTACCTCCCGAGGGTGATGATGTTCGCCAAGTACAGCGGACTGCTCTCGATATTCCGTCAGATGCATTTGTTATGGCGATCGTCGCCAATTTATTTCACTATAAAGGTCATTCGGATTTGCTGGATGCGTTGGGGTCTGTGACGCTGCTTTTGCCGCAGCCGTGGCGGCTTGTTGTCATCGGGCGCGATGAAGGCGAGGGGCCGCAGCTTCGATTGCAAGCCGAACGTCTGGGGATTGCGGATTGGATTCTCTGGCTCGGCGAGCGCCAGGACGTTCACGCAATTCTGCCCGTGGCAGATATCGGCTTGCTCGTATCGCATCAGGAAGGTTTCTCAAACGCGTTGATCGAAGCGATGGGGTGGGGGCTGCCGATGATCGCAACCGCGGTCGGCGGCAATCTGGACGCGATTGTCGATGGCCAGTCCGGGCGGCTGATTCCGCCCCGTGATCCTGCCGCCCTCGGCGCGGCGATCCTCGAACTTGCGCTCGACCCGCCGAAGCGCCGGGCGATGGGCCTTGCGGCGCGCGAGCGCACCTTAACGATGTTTTCCCAGGATGCCTGCGTCGGCCGCTACGATCGCCTCTATCGCGGTATCGGAGCCCTAGCCGGTCGCTCGGTCCAGGGAGTTATTGATGGCGGCGATTCGAATCTTGCGGGCTCGAATTAGGCCGCGACAGCACGGTTTTCACTCTTGGTTACGGAGCATTTGCGTGCCAGAAGGGCTCGCCAAATGCGACCGTCAGAAACGATCCAATTGCCATGTCCATGTCCTCTCCGCCGTCCACTTCTATGTCTCGTAAAGCGCAAATCCTCTCCCATTCTGAGAGATTCGCCGCTTCACGCGCCGAATGGCGAAGTAAGGCTGCGTTCTTTCATGGTGAGGATGAAGCCTATCTGCGCTTTTTGATCCCAAAAAATGCGCGTGTTCTTGAAATAGGTTGTGGCATCGGCGACACGCTTGCCGCGCTCGAACCGGCTTATGGCGTGGGTATCGATTTCAGCCCCGCCCTGATCGACATTGCACGCACGCGGCACCCCGGCCTGACGTTCGTCGTTGGGGATGCCGAGGATCCTGCGACCATCGCGTCGGTGGACGGGCCATTCGATTACATCCTTGTGCTGGACGCGATCGGCTCTCTGGACGACTGCCAGAAATTTCTTGCGCAGCTTCATCCGCTATGCACGCGCGAGACGCGCATCGTGATCGGATACTTCTCGCATTTGTGGCAACCGGTTCTGAAGTTTGCCGAGTGGATCGGCCAGAGGATGCCGCTGCCGCCGCAGAACGCGCTTGCGCCGGCGGACGTTGCTGCAATCTCGCAACTTGCAGACTTCGAACCGGTCAAAGCGGAGCAACGAATGCTCATGCCCGTCTCGCTGTTCGGACTTGGGCATCTGGTCAACCGCTTTATCAGCATTTTGCCGGGCTTTCGTTTCTTTGCGTTGCGGCATTATTCGGTTTGCCGATCGTGGCCTGCGGCACGGGAAGAACTCAAATCAGCGACGGTAGTCATTCCAGCGCGCAACGAACGTGGCAATATCGAACCAGCGGTGCAACGCTTGCCGCAGTTCTGTGATGACATCGAAATCATTTTCATTGAGGGCCACAGCAAGGATGGCACCTTCGAGGAGATGGAGCGCGTCAAGGCAGCTTATCCGGGCAAGGACATCAAGCTGATGCGCCAGCCCGGCAAGGGCAAAGCGGATGCGGTCTTCACGGCCTACGATGTGGCGCGTGGCGATGTTCTGATGATCCTCGATGCGGATCTCACCATGCCGCCCGAGCAATTGCCGAAGTTCTGGGACGCAATCAAATCCGGGAAGGGTGAATTCATCAACGGTTCGCGTCTCGTCTATCCTCTCGAAGACGACGCGATGCGTTTTCTCAATCTGATCGCGAACAAGATTTTTTCATATCTGTTTTCCTGGCTGCTGAATCAGCGCTACACGGACACCCTATGCGGCACCAAGGTGATGCGGCGCTCGGATTACTACAGGCTTCGCGATGGCAAGGCCTACTTTGGCGATTTCGATCCGTTCGGGGATTTCGATCTCATCTTTGGTGCATCAAAGCTCAATCTGAAAACCATTGACTTGCCGATCCGCTATGCGGCTCGATCTTATGGAGAAACGCAGATTTCGCGTTTCAGGCACGGCGTGATGCTGTTGAGAATGGTGGTATTCGCGTTTTTCAAGATCAAAGCGATTTGACCGCGATGATAGATGACGTCCGGCATTGAAGGGGCTGATAGTAATGCCCGATGTCCTCGATAACTATCGCTCGGTCTGGGAGCGGAAGCCGGTTCTACGGACGGTCTATAACGACATTTTCGAGCGGATTGCGAGCCGCGCCGTTCCGGGGACGACACTTGAGATCGGTGGCGGCATCGGCAATCTGAAGGAGCGGATTGCCGATCTCATTTCGTCCGACATCCAGTTTGCGCCGTGGCTTGATCTCGTGGCAGATGCGCAAAAGCTTCCGTTCGCGGACAATGCGTTGTCGAACATCGTGATGCTCGATGTGCTGCACCACATCGAGTTTCCGGCATTGCTGTTTCGCGAAGCATCGCGCGTGCTACGACCGGGTGGGCGGATCATCATGGCCGAGCCGGGGATAACTTTCGGCAGCACGTTGTTCTATCGCCTGTTGCATCATGAGCCGGTGGTCATGGATGCAAATCCGCTGCTCGAGGGGGCGCCGGACCGAGATCGCGACCCTTACGATTCCAATCAGGCGATTCCGACACTGCTGGCCACGAGTTATCGCGAGCAGTTTCACGCCAAATTTCCGGATCTGGTGATCAGTGAAACCCGGTGGTTCTCGTTTGTGGCGTATCCGTTCAGCGGCGGGTTCAAGCCGTGGGCGCTGATCAATGAGCCTATGGCGCGAGCGATACTCTGGCTTGAGAAGCATGCGGAAGCCGCTCTCGGCCGTCATTTCGGTTTTCGTCTGCTGACCGTGATCGAGAAGCGGGGCGAGTAGTTTTACGCCGGCTGGCCGGCAGTCTCGGCGTTAAATTTCAGACGCCGGTCACGGAGCGCTATCAGCCCTGCACCAGTCAGCACGTTAAAGATCGGCTCCAGCGGCAATCGATATTTCGGGGAAGCCACTGGACCGTTGACGAGCAGGATGTATCCGCACCACGACGTGGCGATAAAAAGCGCAGGCCAGTTCACCGTCCGCCGCACGAGCGTTGCGAAGCCGATGAGCTGCAGGAGTCGCATGAGCGCCAACCCGGCGCTGCCGATCAGCAAGAACCAAGTATAGGCAGGCTGACCCGAACGGAATGCGTAGTTGAAGGCCTTATCAAAAAACGAATTACCCGGCGTATTGTAAAAACCGGGACGGGGCAGTTGTGAGACGGGCGGCGAGAGCAGAACAGCGGGTGAAACCAGATTGATCGTAACGCCTGACAGCCAGGACTTTGCAATTGCACTGACCGGGATGTCCTTCAGCGCTTCTTTCGCGACGATTGTGTATTGCCGGGATTGTTCGAACGGATTTGAGGGCTGTGGACCAAACCTTTCAATGGTTCGCTTTTCGAGTTCGTTGTAGCTCGTCATGTAGGGCGTTCTGTCTTGCATCTCCTTGGCGAGCGGAACGACCCACAGTGCGAGATGGATGCCACCTTGCGGTGTTAATCCAGCAGTTCCGAACACCGCGACGTTCTTTGCGACGATAACGCCGACGCATGCAGACAGAGCGATGAAAGCTGCGGTGACGGTAGCAATTCTGTGCGGCGTAAGTTTTTTCCAGAATAGGTACCCAGCAAGCAGAGCCAACGCAAAGAATGCCCACGGTACGATGATTGCCCGGATCAGGGCTGCACAGCCGAGAGCAAGACCGAGCAGAAATCCATTTTTCCAGGATGGTTTTTCGATCCATCGAAACGCAGCCAAGAACGCCAAGGCGACAAAAAAGACAAACGGCGTATCCGTATAAAACAATCCGCACAGAACGATCTGTGTAGGATTGAGAATCGCAACAAAGGCCGCCGCCGTGGCGATGCGGGGTGAAAGCCGAGAGGCGATGCCATACACGGCGACGCAGGTGCCAGCATCGAAGATGCCTTGCATCAGCACATAAGCAAGAGTCCCAAGTGTGCTGCCGAAGATCAAAAACGGAATTGCCGCGAGCCAATGATATAGCGGCATCGTATAGGCATACTGGCCGAACCATTGTGAGCCGTGGACCGACCCTGCTTTGAGGGCTTCGGCGAAATTGCTGGCGACACTGGTGTAGGTGAGAGAGTCGATGCCTTTCAACCCGTCATCGCCCATCAGGGCGTACATCGCGAGTGAATAGGTCCAGCGGACAACCAGGGCGGCGACAAATATTTTCAGCAGAATGGATTGATCTGAACGCGCGAATGGCGTTCCGGTTTCAGCAGGCTTGGAAGAACTATTCGCCCTCTGTAACGGCATGGGGAATCTTTGATGTTTTCTCGGCGCTTAAAATCCAGACCAGTCCGCCGATCGCGCCCACGATGAACGAAGATGCGCCGAACAGAAGTGACACCACCGTGCCGTCGGTCTGCGCAAGGCCGGCATAACCGAAGGCAACCATCATCGTCGCTTCGCGCACGCCCCAGCCCGCGATCGAGATGGGCAGCATCGTGATCAGCATAATCGGCGGGACCAGCATGAACAGCTGCTCGAAGGCTGCCGGTGCCGCGATGGAGCGTACCGCGCACCAGGCGATGACGACTGCCATCACATGAATGAGCAATGACAGAACCGCTATCTTGGGTCCGCTGCCCCGATTGAAAATGACCTGGTTGGCAATCACTGAACAGGCATGGATGTGGCGCAACGGCCAGAATTTCTTCAACCACGACCAGGGTAGCCTGCCGAAAGCAAGGAAGCCGAGGCCCGCTGATATCGCTCCGAAATCGATCAACAGCAGCGCTAGCCGCCCATGGGCATTGCCGATAAGCTGGTAACTCCAGGGCAGGCTTGCAACCACAATGAGAGCAAGCGCGATCAAGCCGATGGCGCGATCGACGAGCACTGAATATGTGGCCGCGCGCCAGTCTGTACCCGTTCGGCGTACCAGCCAGAGCCGCATGGCGTCGCCGCCGATGGTTGATGGCAGCGTCTGGTTAAAGAATGCGCCGATCATATTGTAGCGGAATGCCTGTCCGGTCCCGAGCGGCGCTCCACATTCGGCGCTGATTTCGCGCCAGCGCAGCGCGCCGAGGAAAATCTGGAAGACCGTCGCCAGCACCGCCAGCAGCACCCAGAAGGGGCTGATCTGGCTCAGGCGGGACTGGATCGCGGCAAAATTGATGCCGCGAAACGCGATATAAAGCAGTGCCGCCGACACCACTATTCGAGCGGTTAGAAGGAGAAATCCGCGCATTCCGGACCGCGATGGTTAACGTTGCTGGATCTGATGGAGGGCCTGGATAACAGCGCCTGATGGTCAATTTCAGGGCCTTGGTATGGCTTTAGGGCTGCTGTGGCAATAGGTAAGCTCCGCCTATTGCCGTGATCACCGCACGGCGGCTAAAGAGGGCGGCTTGATCCGGGGTCATCTGGCGTAAATGCCACTCATTGAGATTTGAGGACGGAAATTCGTGGCACACGGGCGCAAAATTGCGGTCATCGGACTGGGCTATGTGGGATTGCCGGTTGCGGTGGCCTTCGCCCGCGCGGGCGTTCCGGTGGCAGGGTTCGACATCGATCAGAAGCGCGTCGCTGAATTGTGCAAGTTTTATGATCGCACCCACGAAGTCGAGGCTGCCGATCTGCGCCATGCTTCGCTCTCGTTCACGCACGATGTAAACGCGCTGATGTCGTCGGATTTCTTCATCGTCACGGTTCCGACGCCGATCGATGAAGCGCGTCAGCCCGATCTCGGCGCCATGTTCGCTGCCTCTCGTACTGTTGGGTCGGTTCTCAAAAAAGGCGATATCGTCGTCTATGAATCGACGGTCTACCCCGGGGCAGTTGAAGACGAATGCGTGCCGCTTCTTGAGAAGGCGTCCGGACTGAAGGCGGGATTGGATTTCAAGGTTGGCTATTCGCCCGAGCGCATCAATCCCGGTGACAAGCAGCATCGGTTCGAGACGATCATGAAAGTTGTCTCGGCGCAGGATGATGCAACGCTTGATGTCGTGGCCAGTGTTTACGGCTCGGTCGTCACCGCCGGCATTCACCGCGCTCCTTCCATCAAGGTCGCTGAAGCGGCAAAAGTGATCGAGAACACACAACGCGATCTCAACATCGCGTTCATGAATGAATTGTCGCTGATCTTCCAGGCATTGAATATCGATACAGGCGACGTGCTGGCCGCGGCGCGGACCAAATGGAACTTCATGCCATTTCAGCCTGGTCTCGTGGGTGGGCACTGCATCGGTGTCGATCCGTATTACCTGACGTACCGGGCTGAGAAGGCAGGATACCATCCTGAGGTTATTCTTGCCGGCCGCCGTATCAATGACGGCATGGGTCAGCGCATTGCGCGTGAATGTATCCGGGGTTTGCTTCGCCGCAAAAGCAGTGGCGGTGTCGTTACGATCCTCGGTCTTACGTTCAAGGAAGACGTGCCGGATACCCGCAACTCACGCGTAGTCGATGTTATTCGCGAACTGGAATCGTTCGGCCTCAAGGTGCAGGTCAGCGATCCGATGGCCGATTCCGACGACGCGATGCACGAATACGGTGTGAAGCTGATCGATTTCGATTCCTTAGAGCCCGCCGATGCGGTCATCATGGCGGTCGCCCATAAAACCTACATCGAAGCTGGCTGGCCCATGATTCAGAAATTGCTGAATGACGGGCAGGGTCTTGTTCTCGATGTGAAGATGAAACTTGAACGCAGCAAGCTGCCCGCGGGCATCGATCTGTGGCGCCTCTGACCATTCGTTGGGAGAAACAATGTCGGATCAGACGATACTTGTTACGGGGGCAGCGGGTTTCATCGGCTTTCATGTCGCGCAGAAACTTCTGCAGGCCGGTCGCCGCGTCGTCGGACTGGACAATCTCAACAGTTATTACGACCCGGCACTGAAAGAAGCGCGCCTCGACGTTCTCAAAAACGACCCTGCGTTCAGCTTTGTCAGACTCGATCTCGCCGATCGCGCCGGCGTAGCTGACCTGTTTAGCGCGCAGCGTTTCCCGGTGGTGATCCACCTCGCTGCACAGGCGGGCGTTCGGTACTCACTCGAGAATCCGCATGCTTATGTGGATGCAAATCTTCAGGGCTTCACGAACATACTCGAAGGCTGCCGGCACAACGCGTGCCGCCACTTGCTGTATGCGTCTTCGTCGTCGGTGTACGGAGCCAACACTAAGCTGCCGTTCTCCGTGCACGACAGCGTCGATCACCCTGTCAGCCTTTATGCGGCCTCGAAGAAGGCCAACGAGTTGATGGCGCATTCCTACAGCCATCTCTATCGCATTCCATCGACTGGGCTGCGCTTTTTTACGGTGTATGGGCCGTGGGGCAGGCCGGACATGGCGATGTTTCTGTTCGCCAAGGCCATTCTGGAAGGTCAACCCATCAAACTGTTCAATCACGGCAATATGCGTCGTGACTTCACCTACGTTGACGATGTCACGGAAGCGATCGTGCGTCTGATCGATCACGCGCCGGTTGGACAGGTCAAAGCGCCGGACGCGGCTCCCGATCCTGGAACGAGCGCCGCTCCGTGGCGGGTCTTCAACATTGGAAACAATCACCCCGAGGAGTTGTCTCACGTCGTCGCCCTTCTCGAGAAGGAGTTCGGACGTACGGCGGCGAAGGAAATGCTGCCGATGCAGCCGGGAGATGTGCCGGCTACTTACGCGGACGTCGACGATCTGATGCGTGAAGTCGGGTTTCGCCCCTCAACCTCGATCGAGGATGGTATTGCTCGGTTCGCGGCATGGTTTCGCGAGTATCATCGGCTATAGTGTCGCTGGATTTTTGAGGACGCATGAGCGAGAGAATTATCCCATTGATCATGTGCGGCGGCGCGGGCACGCGCCTGTGGCCCGCGTCGCGTGAAGGACGTCCGAAACAATTCCTTCGGCTGTTCGGCTCGCATTCGACGTTTCAGGAGACCATGCTGCGCGTGAGCGATCCGGGTCTTTTCGGTCGCCCAATCGTCATCACCAATGCGGCCTACCGTTTCATGGTGCTTGAGCAACTGAGCGAGATCGGCCTCGAGGCGGATATTCTGCTGGAGCCCGCGCGCCGGGATTCAGGCCCAGCGATTGCCACAGGCGCCGCTTTTGCTTTGACGCGCGATCCGGATGCGGTCGTGCTGGCGTTGGCGGCGGACCATGTGGTGCGCGATCCGGCGGCATTCGTCGAGGCTTGCCGGAAAGCGTTGAGCGTTGCGAGCGCCGGACGCATCGTTACGTTCGGGGTTCTGCCGGAACGGCCTGCCACTGAATACGGCTATATCAGCCCGGGCGATGTCATTTCGGGTGATGTTCGAAAGGTTGCGAAGTTCGTTGAGAAGCCGGACCCGGCAACCGCAACCCGTTACGTTGCGGAAGGTTACTTCTGGAACTGCGGTAACTTCATGTTTCGTGCCCAGATGCTGCTGGATGAATACCGCAGTGTCGATCCCGACAGCGTCAGCACGCTGGTCGAGGCGGTCAACAGCGCCGGGCAGGATCTTGGCTTTGTCACCCTTCCGCTGGAGTCGTTCGGCAAAGCAAAGCCGATTTCGATCGACTACGCCGTGATGGAGAAAACCACGCAGGCGGCCGTGATCCCTGTCGCGTGCGGCTGGTCCGACGTTGGCTCTTGGCATGCGGTGTGGGAACTGTCGGACAAGGACGAGCACGGCAACGTGGCGCAGGGTCTTACGGTGTTTGAAGACTCGCGCAACTGCAATGTTTCCAGCGACAAGGCCTTGGTCGCACTGGAAGGCGTCGACGATCTGGTCGTGGTGGCGACGCAGGATGCGATTCTGGTGTCGCGCCAGAACGATCCGAACGGATTGAAGCGCCTCGTGAGCAAGCTGAGAGTTGTGGCGCCGCAGGTGACCGAGGACCACATCAAGGTTCACCGGCCCTGGGGATCATATCAATCGCTCGACACCGGCGAGCGCCATCAGGTCAAGCGCATCGTGGTGAAGGCCGGTGGCCGGCTTTCGCTGCAGAAGCATCATCATCGGTCTGAGCACTGGATTGTGGTGCGGGGCACCGCGTTGGTCACGGTCAACGAGTTGCAGAAGATGGTTCACGAAAACGAGTCGATCTACATTCCGATTGGCGCGGTGCACCGTATGGAAAACCCCGGCAAGATTCCGCTGGAACTGATCGAGGTCCAGACCGGCAGCTACCTGGGCGAGGACGACATCATTCGGATCGAGGATGACTACCGGCGGTCGTGACGCGAAGCCGGGTCGGGTGGAAATAGAAAGATTCTACTTTTCTCAAGGGGTTACGCCGGTGTCCGGTGTAATTCTTTGCATCAAAACGTGTAGCGGATGTGAACGGCTGTGTTCGCCACATATGTGACGGCATGCTAGGACATTGGCGGGCGGATGGGCGCGACTCGCGCCGGGGATTTTAAGGGTTTGGAATATGAGTTCGACGGCTTCGGCAAAAAATATCCCGAGCGATGGCCGCTCGCTGCGCGTCGGCGTGGTCGGCGCCGGTGTGATGGGGACCAATCATGCTCGCGTGCTGGCTGGTTTGCCCGGCGTTGAATTGATCGGCATTGTCGATCCGTTGGCGGCGCATCGGACACGTGCGTCCCAGATGCTTGGCTGTCCGACCTTCACGACTCTCGAGGAGATGCTCGACGCCGGTCTCGATGCGGTGACCATTGCCGCGCCGACGCACCTTCATCGCGATGTGTCGCTGGCCTGCATCGCGCGCAAGATTCACATCCTTGTCGAGAAGCCAATTGCGTCCTCGGTCGAGGAGGGGCACGAAATCGTCGCCGCCGCCCGAGCCGCAAGCGTCACGTTGATGGTTGGGCATGTCGAACGATTCAATCCGGCCGTCGCCGCGATCAAGCAGGCGATCAAGGACGAGGAAATCCTTTCGATCGCGATCACCCGCGTCGGTCCGTTTCCGCCGCGCATGTCGAATGTCGGGGTCGTCATCGATCTCGCGGTTCACGACATCGATCTTATTCGCTGGTTCACTGAATCCGACATCGTCGATGTTCAGCCGCAGTTGGCCAGTGCAGTGGCCGAGCGCGAAGACATCGCGCTGCTTCAGTTCCGTACGGCCTCCGGCGTACTCGCTCACATCAACACCAACTGGCTGACCCCCTTCAAGGCGCGCAGCGTCACGGTGGCGACGCGTGGAAAATACATTCAGGGCGATCTGTTGACGCGTCAGGTAACCGAGTGTTTCGGCTTCCAGCGCGACGGCAGCTATTCGATGCGGCATCTGTCGGTCGGCCATGATGAGCCGCTGCGCGCCGAACTCGTCGCTTTCCTCGACGCGGTGCGAACCGGCAACGCGCCGGCTGTGACCGGCGACGAAGGCGTCGCCAGCCTTGAGGTCGCGATCAAGTGCCTCGAGGCCCCGGCGGGGGCCATCGCTGCGCCGCTGCGCAAAGGACCGCGTGCGGTCGCAAGCTGACAGCAGACACATTCTTTGGAAATAGATAGATCCGGCACGCATCATGAACCAGCATTTGCGACCTGAACCTGTGGCTTTCATCGACATCGGCGCGCAACGCCGTCGCTTGGGCACGAAGATCGACGATGCCGTTGCGCGCGTCTTGACGCATTGCCAGTTTATCAACGGTCCCGAAGTGACCCAACTTGAGTCCGATCTCGCGGCGTTCTGCGGCGCAAAGCACGTCGTCGCCTGCGCCAGCGGTACCGACGCCTTGCTGATGGTGCTGATGGCGCAGGGCATCGGGCCGGGCGATGCGGTGATCTGTCCGTCATTCACTTTCTGCGCCACTGGCGAAGTAGTCGCGCTGACCGGTGCAACGCCTGTATTCGTCGATGTCGATGAAGCGACGTTCAACATGAACATTGCCTCGTTGAAGAAGGGGATCGCGACCGCGAGAAAGCTCGGCCTCAAGGTGAAGGCCGTCATTCCGGTCGACCTGTTCGGCCAGAGCGCGGACCACGACACGATTGCTGACGTGGCGAAGAGCGAAGGCCTGTTCGTGCTGGATGACGCCGCGCAGTCGTTCGGCGCGACCTACAAGGGCAAACGCCTCGGCACGTTCGGGCTTGCGACGGCCACCAGTTTCTTTCCTGCCAAGCCGCTCGGCTGCTTCGGAGACGGCGGCGCGATTTTCACCGACGATGCCGACCTTGCGGAACGGTTGCGCAGCGTGCGCGTGCACGGGCAGGGCACCGAGAAGTACGACAACGTCCGTCTCGGCCTGACGGGCCGCCTCGATACCATGCAGGCCGCGATCCTGATCGAGAAGCTGAAGATTTTCGACGACGAGATCGAAGCACGCAACAAGGTGGCGAGCCATTATTTCGACGCACTTCATAACCTTGTGTCGGCTCCGCGTGTTGCCGACGGCAATACGTCGGTATGGGCGCAATACACGATCCGGCTGCCGCGAGGCGGGCGCGATGCTTTCGCTGCCGCCCTGAAGGCCCAGGGTATTCCGACCGCGATCTATTACCCGAAGTCGATGCACCAGCAGACGGCCTACAAGCACTATCCTGTGGCTGAAGGCGGGCTGCCGGTCAGCGAGAAGCTCTCGGAGGACGTCATCAGTCTGCCGATGCATGCCTACCTCGACCAGGCCGCGCAGGATCGCGTCATCAAGGCTGTGCGCGACGCTCTTTCATAACGATTTGAGCGTTTTGCGCCGCTGTCTCATGCTGTAGAAGCAGCGGATGCTCGGGCGAATTTTCACGGTCGGCGGCTATACCCTTCTGTCGCGGGTCACCGGATTCGCGCGCGACATCATGCTCGCGGCGATCCTCGGCGCCGGTCCCTTGGCTGATGCCTTCTTCGTGGCGCTGCGCCTTCCCAATCATTTCCGGGCGATCTTCGCGGAGGGCGCATTCAATGCGGCCTTCGTGCCCGCCTATGCGCATGTTCAGGGCGAGCGTGGCGAGGCTGCAGCGAAGCTGTTCAGCAATCGCATCTTTACACTGCTGTTCGTGTCGCAGCTTGTTCTGTTGGTCTTGGCGTTGCTGTTCATGCCGCAGGCGATCTCGATCTTGGCGCCGGGATTTACGGACGACCCCGCACAGCGCCAGCTCGCCATCGAACTCACGCGGATCACGTTCCCGTATCTGCTGCTGATCACGCTGGTCACGCTCTACGGCGGCATGCTCAACGTCATGCATCATTTCGCCAGCGCGGCCGCGGCTCCGATATTCCTGAATCTGTCGATGATGCTGACTCTGGCGCTTGCCGCCTTCTTCCCGAGCGCCGGGCACGCGGCTGCGTGGGGCGTCCTGATTTCGGGTTTCCTGCAATACATCCTTCTTGCAGGCGATGCCGCGCGCAACGGTATTCTTCCAAAGTTCACATCGCTGAAGCTCGATGAAGATGTGCGCGGATTCTGCCGCGCGCTGGGACCGGCGACGTTGGGCTCGATGGGGACACAGGTCGCGCTGTTTGCGGATACTATCATCGCGACCTTCCTGGCCGCCGGTGCGCTGTCGGCACTCTATTACGCGGACCGGCTCAACCAGTTGCCGATCGGCGTCATCGGCATCGCCATCGGCACGGTATTGCTGCCGGAGATGTCGCGGCGGATCACGGCGAACGACCACGCAGGTGCGCTGGCGTCGCAGCGGCGCGCATTCGATTTTACCTTGTTGTTCTCGATTCCCTTCGTCGCGGCCTTCCTCACGGTGCCGGACGTCATCATGCGCGCCATGTTTGCGCGGGGAGCGTTCTCGAAGGCGGACGCCGCGGCGGCCGGCGCGACGCTCGCAGCTTACGCAATCGGACTCATTCCTTTCGTGCTTATCCGCAGCGCAGTTGCCACCTTCTATGCCCGCAAGGACACCGCGACGCCGGTCAAGGCCGCGCTCACCGGTGTAGCGGTCAACGTCGCCCTGAAAATCGCGCTGGTCGGATCGCTGGCGCAGATCGGGCTGGCCCTTGCCACTGCTATCGGTGCATGGGTCAACCTGCTGCTGGTTGTGCTGTTCGCCGTTCGCCGAGAGTTCTTTGTCTTCGATCGCGCTTTTCTTGTCTCGCTGGCGAAGTTCACCGTGGCAGGGGTGGTGCTGGCTGCGGCGCTATGGCTCGCGTCGCGTTGGACTGTATCCGCGCTGGCGGGCCAGACCTCACTGCGCGACGAGACTGCTCTCGGAATTTTGATTTTGACCGGCATGGTCGTGTACGGCGGATGCGTGCTGCTGCTGTTCGGGAGACGATGGCTGGGCAGGCTGGTGCGTCCGTAAGCCATTTGCGCTTCTGCTCATTCCCCTGCATTATGGACTCTAGAACAGTTCCAGATTGCAGCCGGAGATCATATGCCTCCAGTCAAATTCGGCGTCGGGCAAGGCGTCCTTCGTAAGGAAGACGACGCACTCATTCGCGGCAAGGGCCGTTACACAGACGATTACGCGCCATCAGCCGCGCTGCATGCGCTGGTGCTGCGTTCTCCTCACGCTCACGCGAAATTCACCATCGATGCGTCGCGCGCCCGGAGCCTGCTAGGTGTGGCCGCGGTTCTCACCGGCGATGAAGTAAAAAACCTCGGCGGCCTTCCATGTCTGTTCAATCTGCCTGATGAACCGTTCACCGCGCCGCCTTACGCTATTCTCGCGCGCGATGTGGTGCGGCACGTTGGCGATGCTGTCGCATTCGTCGTGGCGGACACCATCGAGCAGGCGCGTGACGCTATCGAGGCCATCGAGGTTCAGTGGACCCCGCTGCCGGCCGTCATCGGCCTGGTCAACGCGGTCAAGAAGGGTGCGCCGCAGGTCTGGCCGCAACATGCCGGTAACGTTCTGTTCGATACGTCCATTGGCGACAAGAAGGCAACCGATGCGGCCTTCGCGAACGCACATGCAGTGGCAGAAATCACCATCGTCAATCCGCGCATTATCACCAACTACATGGAAACGCGCGCGGTGGTTTGCGAATACGATGCAAAGCGCGATCATCTGACGCTGACGATCGGCAGCCAGGGCAGTCATCGGCTCCGCGACATCCTGTGCCAGAATGTGCTCAACATCCCCGTCGAGAAGATGCGGGTGATCTGCCCCGACGTTGGCGGCGGTTTCGGCACCAAGCTGTTTCCCTACCGCGAATACGCTCTGGCGGCGGTTGCCGCGCGTAAGCTGCACAAGACGGTGAAATGGACCGCCGAACGCGCCGATCACTTTGTCGGCGACGCCCAGGGACGTGACAACGTCACGACCGCGCGCATGGCGCTGGCCGAAGACGGCAAGTTTCTTGGCATGGATGTCGATCTGATGGGCGACATGGGCGCCTATCTTTCGACTTTCGGGCCGTACATCCCGCATGGCGGCGCAGGTATGCTGCCGGGTCTCTACGATGTTCAGGCGTTTTATTGCCGCGTCCGCACGGTGTTCACCAACACCGTTCCGGTAGACGCGTATCGTGGGGCCGGACGCCCAGAGGCCGCCTATGTGGTCGAGCGCCTCGTCGATGCGGCGGCACGCAAGCTGGGCATGACGCCCGACGCCATCCGGCGCAAGAACTTCATTTCGCCACGCGCGATGCCGTACACAACCGCCACCGGTAAGGTTTACGACTCCGGCGATTTCGCCGCGCATATGAAGCGCGCGATGGACGTCGCCGAATGGAAGGATTTTCCAAAACGCGCCAAGGCTGCGAAGAAGCAGGGCCTCGTGCGCGGCATCGGTATGGGCACGTACGTCGAGGTCTGCGGCACGATGGGTGAAGAAACGGCGCAGGTCCGGCTCGATCCCAACGGCGACATCACGATTCTGATCGGCACCCAGTCGAGCGGGCAGGGGCACCAGACCGCCTATGCGCAGATCGTCGCAGAGCAGTTCGGAATCGCGCCGGAGCGTGTCCATATTCATCAGGGCGATACGGACGAGATCGCAAACGGTCTTGGCACCGGCGGATCGAGTTCGATCCCATCCGGCGGCGTCAGTGTCGAGCGGGCGACGCGCACGCTCGGCGCGAATTTGAAAGACATTGCTGCCGACGTGCTGGAAACGGGCGCGGGGGATCTTGAGTTCAACGACGGTGCGATCCGTATTGTCGGCACGGACCGTACGGTCTCATTCGCGGACCTTGCGAAGCGCGCCGGGGCCGATCCGTCGAAACTGAGCGCGAGCAGCACGTTCAGCAGCGCAGACGGCACCTATCCGAACGGCACTCACGTCGCTGAGGTCGAGATCGATCCCGCTACCGGAGTGATCCATGTCGTGAACTACGTCATCGTCGACGACTTTGGCGTGACGCTGAATCCGTTGCTGCTGGCAGGTCAGGTGCACGGCGGCACGATGCAGGGCATCGGGCAGGCGCTGATGGAGCAGGCGGTCTACGATTCCACGGACGGCCAGCTCGTGACCGGTACTTTCATGGACTATGCGCTGCCGCGCGCCGCGGACGGTCCGTCGATCAAGTTCGAAACCCACAACGTGCCCTGTAAGACCAATCCTCTCGGCGTCAAAGGCGCCGGCGAGGCAGGAGCAATCGGCTCGTGTCCTGCGGTCGTGAACGCGATCATCGATGGTCTGTGGCGCGAGTACGCCATCGATCATATCGATATGCCCGCAACGGCTGAACGGGTCTGGATGGCGATCGCGAAGAGCCGTCGCGAGCATCGATTGTAAAAATTCCCGACACACAAAGAAAATGTTGGGCTTGTCAGGCCGCGACGGAGGTGTTGGATTTCGTCAACTGTTGCGTGCGTCGTCTTAAATCTCAGGGAAGGAAAAACCGAAATGAGGCGTTCTGTTCTCGTGGCCGCGATGATTGTGCTCGGCGCAACCACGGTCGTTGCCGAGCAGGCTCTGATCGAGCAAAGCCATGCGCTGATGAAAGCGAACGGCAAGAATCTGGGCGGTGTTCTCAGTCCGATGGCGAGAGGCGAGAAGCCTTACGACCAGGCGGCGATCGATGCGGCACTGACGCAACTCGATGAGACGGCCAAGAAGCTCCCCTCGCTCTATCCCGCGAGCGTCAAGGATGTGAAGCAGACGAGCGAGTATACTCCCTCTCCCAAGATCTGGGACGACCGGCCCGGATTTGATGCTGCTATCGCAGCTTTCGGCAAGGCCGTGACCGAAGCCAAGGGCAAGATCAAGGACTCGGACAGCCTGAAAGCGACGTTGCCGACGATCGGCAAATCATGTTCCGGCTGCCACGAGACATTCCGCGTGAAGAACAGCTGATCTGAGTTCACGGTGCAATTTCAAGGGCGGGTGCTGTGGCGCCCGCCCTTTGTTTTTAAACCAAACTGACAGCGTTACTTCGTGACCTGTCCGCGAATCTCGCCGCCTGGATTCGCTGCGGTGTGGACGTTGATGTAAAGCTTCCCAGTCATCAGATCGGCGGCCTGCGCGTCGGTGAGGGTCGCGCTGCCTTCGGCACCGCTGGCGGCGTCCTTGAGTGGAATGACGACCGCGGCGTTCTTGCCGGCTTCGGCAGGCCCGTGAAAATGTGCCATGGTGGCCGGACCGGTAAGGCCGGAATAGGTGACCTTCCAGGTCAATACCTTGCTTGCAGTATCGTACGTGACATCAGCCGTGCCTTTGCCAGGGCTGGTGTTGGGCGGCACCTCAGCGGCGCTGGTCAGGTTGACCTTCATGGTCATCTTCTCGGCGAACGCCGGTCCGGCGAGTGCGATGCAAGCGCTCATGGCAAAGGCCGCGGCTGCAAATGCTTTGCGGTTCATCGTTTTCTCCCCTAGTTTTCAGATATCCAATATTGATTGAACACTGGCCGCGGCCGTTTAGTTCCGGTCGTTTTCCTTGGGGGCGCTTATGTTTCGGAAGCTTTTCCTGCTGGCGATCCTTGCCCTTGCCGCCGGTGTGGGAGTTTTCTGGTTCATCACGATTCCGGCAGTAGTGTCCGCCGAGGCGCTGCCGTCCTATTCGCCCAACGTGGCCAATGGACAGACCGTGTTCAACGCAGGCGGCTGTGCGTCGTGCCACGCTGTCGTCGGCGAGCCGCGCACCATGCTCGGGGGAGGGCTCGCCATTCCATCGTCGTTCGGCACTTTCTATGCACCGAACATCTCGCCGCATAAGCAGAACGGCATCGGCAACTGGACCGAGGCAAACTTCGTCACCGCGGTAAAGGACGGCACGTCGCCTGCCGGAATGCACTACTTTCCCGCGTTTCCCTACGGCTCCTACCAGCACGCCACGACGGAAGACATTCGCGACCTGTTCGCCTACATCAAGACGTTGCCGCCGTTGTCGGGCCGCATTCGCGATCACAACGTGAAGTTTCCGTTCAACATCCGCCGGCTGGTCGGCGGCTGGAAGTTTCTGTTTCTGGACGGCAAGCCGTTCACGCCGGACCCGAAACAATCGGCGGCATGGAATCGCGGCGGTTATCTGGTCAACAGCCTCGGTCACTGCGCGGAATGCCACAGCCCGCGCAATTTCCTTGGCGGCATCGTGTCGTCGCAACGGTTTGCCGGCGGACCAAATCCGGAAGGCGAGGGCTGGGTGCCGAACATCACCCAGAAGGGTCTCAAGGACTGGTCGGAGAAAGAACTCGCCTGGTTCCTGAAGACCGGTGAGTTACCAGACGGTGATACCGCCGGAGGATCGATGGCTCGCGTCATCAAGAACACGTCGCAATTGAGCGATCAGGACCTCGCAGCGATGGCGGCCTATTTGAAGTCGCTCCCGGCGGTCGACGGTCCGGCACGGCCGAAGAAGAAGACCTGACAACAGACCTGCGACCCGCGGTCTGCATGGCCCGGCCGAAAGCCATGTGGAGAGCGGGGTTTTCCGGGCCGTCGCCCCGTGCTTTGTCGGGCCGAAATTGCCCCCGGATTCCCTCATTTTTCCATGCATATCGTCAAAGCCGTATCGTTCAAGGTTGCCAGCACGTTGATGTTTGCAATCATGGGCGCCCAGGTGCGCTATCTCGGCGGAGCCTATCCTGAAGGACAGGTTGCGTTCTTCCGCGCACTGTTTGCACTGATCCCGATCCTGATCGTGTTCGCCTGGCGCGGACAGTTGCGGGGCGCGCTGCGCACCGAGCGGCCGTCGGACCATCTGTTGCGTGGCGTCTTCAGCGTCGTCGGCACATTCTGCACCTTCGCGGCACTCGCCCGAATTCCGATTGCGGATTTTACAGCCATCGCATTCGTCGCTCCGCTCATCACCGTCATTTTCGCGGCGGTGTTTCTGAAGGAGCATGTTCATGCCTATCGCTGGTCGGCGGTCGCCTTCGGCTTTGGTGGCGTGATCCTGATGTTGACTCCCTATGCCCGCGATCACGCGGCGCTGACGTCGTCGATGGCGATCGGCCTGTTGTTCGCGCTGACCAATGCTTTCACTGCGGGCGGCGCGTCGATCCAGATCCGCCGTTTGACAGCGACCGAGACCACGTCGTCCATCGTCATCTTCATGACGTTGCTGGTCCTGTTCGTGTCGTTGCTGACGGCGCCGTTTGGCTGGCGCATGCCGGTCACGTGGCAGGATGTTGCGATACTCGCCGGGATCGGCATTGCCGGCGGACTCGGGCAGATTTTCTTCACCGACAGCTATCGTTTCGCGCCGGCGTCATTCCTGGCGCCGTTCGATTACACCGCGATGCTGTGGGCCTTCATGCTCGGATACTGGTTCTTCGGTGAAGTGCCGACGCTCTATGTCGTTATCGGCGCGGTGGTCGTTGCCAGCGCGGGGATTTTCGTGATCCTGCGCGAGCGCTATCTCGGGCTGAAGCGGCTCCGCGATACGCCCGTCGCCGCAATTGCGACGACCGCCGACGACGAGGAAGATCCCGACGCTCCGGTGTCGAGCTCCGTAAAGGCTGCCTAGCGGATTACGTTCCGAACGCCTTGAAGGTGATGATGGTGTGGGTGTTCTGGATGCCTGGAATAACCTGGACCTTTTCGTTGACGAAGTGGCCGATGTCCGTGCCGCTGTCGACATAGAACTTGACCAGCAGATCGTAATCGCCGGCAGTCGAGTAGATTTCAGAGGCGATTTCCGCTTCTGCGATGGCGTTGGCGACCGCATAGGACTGGCCCAGCTTGCATTTGATCTGGACAAAGAAGGGGATCATCGCTGTTTCTCCGGCAAGCTGTTTTGTATGCGTTTTGTCTTGGCTGCAATAGAGCCAAATCCGGCCATCGTGGCAACCCGGCTTGCTGGAGGTTATGCGGCGCGTTAGATCAGGATATTGAGGGGTTTCGGCAGGCGAAGCGCCCGATGAGATTGCCATGAGCATACCGATTGCGCTGACGATTGCGGGCTCGGATTCGAGCGGGGGTGCGGGTATTCAGGCCGACCTCAAAACGTTCGCGGCCTGCGGCGTTTATGGCGCCTCCGTGATCACCGCGCTGACGGCGCAGAACACGAAGGGCGTCACCGGCATCCACGACGTCCCGGCGGATTTCATCACTGCACAGATCGATGCCGTGTTCACCGACCTCGATGTGAAGGCCGTCAAGATCGGCATGGTGGCCCGGCGTGAAGCGATTGAGGCCATTGTCGCAGGTCTCGACCGCTGGTCGCCAAAGCATGTCGTTGTCGATCCGGTCATGGTCGCGACATCGGGCGACCGATTATTGTCGCCGGACGCTATCGATGCCTTGCGCACAAAACTCTTTCCGCGAGCGAGTTTGATTACGCCGAATCTGCCGGAGGCGGCTGCGCTGCTCAACGAAGCCGCTGCCGTGAGCGAGGCGGACATCGAAGGGCAGGGCAGGCGGCTGCTGGCGATGGGATGCCCCGCGGTCCTGATCAAGGGTGGTCATGGACACGGCCCGGAGAGCATCGATTACCTGATTGACAGCAACTCTGTGATCCGGCTCGCCGCACCGCGCATTGCGACGAGCAACACCCATGGCACCGGCTGTTCATTGTCGTCAGCCTTCGCGGCAGGACTTGCGAAGGGGCAAGGCCTCGAAGCTGCGGTTCGCGATGCCAAGGCCTATGTCAGTGCCGCCATTGCCGCGGCGGACCGGCTCAAGGTCGGTCATGGTCACGGCCCGATCCATCACTTCCACGCCTTCGACTGACACCGGCGCGACAACCTGCCGCGTCTGTCGCCTGTTTGTCGTACTCCGCTGTTATTCGCCAATAAGCAAACGATACGTCTGATTCCGTCAGGCAGCCTATTGGAACCAAGATGACGAGCACCGATCTCGACAAATCTATTGTTGAAACCGCGTACGCCCGCTGGGCGCCGATCTATGACGCGGTGTGCGGCCCGGTCATGGTGAAGGGGCGGCGCGCCGCCGCGGCTGCCGCACGTGCCATCGGCGGAAAAATCCTCGAGGTCGGCGTCGGCACAGGCCTGTCGTTCGACGATTACGACCGCAGCACCGAGATCACCGGCATCGATATGAGCGCGCCGATGCTTGAGAAGGCGCGGGCGAAGATGACGAGCGGAAAGTATCCGTTCGTCAAGGCGGTCCACCAGATGGACGCCCATCACATGACCTTCGAGGACTCGACATTCGACTGCGTCGTCGCGCAGTTCGTCATCACGCTGGTGGCCAACCCTGAGCAGGTGCTGTCCGAATGCCACCGCGTGGTGAAGCCGGGCGGGCGCATCATCCTCGTTAATCATCTCTATTCGGAAGTCGGCGTTGCAGCGGCCGTCGAGCGCTGGGCCGCGCAGAAAACCCGTGGGCTCGGTCTTCGCCCGGAATTTCCGTTCGCCCGGCTCCAGGCATGGGCGCAATCAAACGAAAGCACGACTCTTGTCGAGCGGCGTAAAGTTGCGCCGTTTGGCATCTACACACTGGTTTGTTTCGAGCGTACGCCAAGTTCGCAGGCGGCATGATCCGTCATCGCGCTGTCATGCGATTCTGATAAGCGCTCGACATGGAAAGACAGACTATGAGCGACGGTAGTCCAGAACGACGCTTTCGCACTTTGTTTATCTCCGACGTCCATCTCGGAGCCCGCGGCTCGCAAGCCGACCGCCTTCTCGACTTTCTCCGTTGCCACGATGCCGACACCATCTATCTCGTCGGCGACATCATCGACGGCTGGGCGCTGAAATCAAACTGGTATTGGCCGCAATCCCACAACGACTTCGTGCAGAAGATGCTGCGCAGGGTCCGCAAGGGCGCCAAGGTCATTTACATCCCCGGCAATCACGATGAGTTCCTGCGCTCCTACTACGGCACGCATTTTGGCGGCGTTGAGGTCGTCGAGAACGCGATCCACGAAGGCATGGATGGCAAGCGCTATCTCGTCATTCACGGCGACATCTTCGACCTTGTCGTGCAGAACGCGCGCTGGCTGGCGCATCTCGGCGACAAGGCCTACGACTTCGCGATCCAGATGAACCGGCTGGTCAACGCGTTCCGGAAATTGTTTGGTGTACCGTACTGGTCGCTGTCGCAGTGGGCCAAGCTGAAGGTGAAGAACGCGGTCAATTACATCGGCGCGTTCGAACAGACGCTTGCTGGCGAAGCCAAGCGTCACGGCGCCGACGGCGTAATCTGCGGCCACATTCACTACGCGACGATCCGCGACGAGAACGGTATCCGCTACATGAACTGTGGCGACTGGGTCGAGAGTTGCACCGCACTTGTCGAGCACGAGGATGGCCGCTTTGAAATTCTGACATGGACAGACCCGTTGCGCCGGTCGCAGCCTGCGCCCCGCGTGACGGCGCAGGCCGCCTGATGCGCATCCTGATCGCAACGGATGCATGGCATCCACAGGTCAACGGCGTGGTGCGGACGCTCACCAAGATGGCGGAAGCCGCCACTGTGATGGGTGTCGATGTCGAATTCCTCACGCCGCAATCGTTTCGCACGGTTTCGCTGCCGAGCTACGCCGATCTGCACGTGGCATTGCCGCGGCCGGGCAAGATCGCGCGGATGATCGAAGAAGCCCAGCCCGATTACATTCACATCGCGACCGAAGGGCCGATCGGAATTTTGGTGCGGCGCTATTGCCAGAAGAACAAGGTGCCTTTCACCACGAGCTTCCATACTCGGTTTCCCGAATATATCTCTGCGCGTTTCCCGATTCCGGAATCGTGGGTATGGGCGGGACTTCGATTCTTTCACGGAACGAGTGACGCAGTGATGGCGGCGACGCCGGCGCTCGCGGATGAGCTGCGCGGACGCGGGTTCCGCAATGTGGTGCTGTGGTCGCGCGGCGTCGATGCTGAGCTGTTCCGGCCGCGCGATTTCGATCTCGGTCTGCCTCGCCCGATATTTCTCTCGGTCGGTCGTGTAGCAGTCGAGAAAAATCTCGAAGCGTTTCTGGACCTGGATCTGCCCGGCACCAAGGTGGTGGTCGGCGACGGTCCGGCCAGGGCCGAACTTGAGCGCAAATATCCAAACGCGGTGTTTCTCGGCACGATGCAGGGTGAGACGCTTGCGGAAACTTATTCCGCCGCGGACGTCTTCGTGTTCCCGAGCAAGACCGATACTTTCGGTCTCGTTCTGCTGGAAGCGCTTGCCAGCGGTGTGCCTGTCGCAGCGCTGCCGGTGTCCGGCCCGCTCGACGTCATCGGCGACGCGCCGGTCGGCGCATTGAACAACGATCTGCGTGCCGCATGTCTGGCTGCGCTGGATATCTCGCGCGAAGCCTGCCGCGAATTCGCAGCATCCCGAAGCTGGGGCGCGTGTGCGCAGGCCTTTATCGACAACGTGACGCGCGAGCGCCCGCCGCAGGTCAAGCGCCGCTGGCGGCGGCGTCTCGCCCGCCGGCTCCGGCTGACATCGGAATCCGTTCCCACCACCTGATCACGCATAGCGGCTTTTCCGGTGCGAGCTTGCCCTGATAGGCAGGCGCGCTATACATGCGCCATGACCGCACTTGTTCTCCCCGCCATTGCCGATATCGATGCCGCCGCACGCGTTCTCGCGCCCGTCGCGGTCAGAACCTGCCTTGTGACGTCTCCGGCGCTCGATGCGCTGACCGGCGGACGCATCTTCCTCAAGCCTGAGGTGCTGCAGCGAACCGGCTCCTTCAAGTTTCGCGGCGCCTTCAACAAGTTGTCGTCGATTCCGGAAGCTGCCCGAAAGGCAGGCGTCGTTGCGTTTTCGTCCGGCAATCACGCCCAGGGCGTCGCAGCCGCGGCGCAGCTTCTGAACATGCCGGCGGCAATCGTCATGCCGTCGGATGCGCCGGTCTCCAAGATCGAGCGCACCAAGGGCTACGGCGCCGAGGTCATTCCTTACGATCGCGACAAGGAAGATCGCGATGCCATCGCGCGCGATCTTGCGCGCAAGCGCGGCGCGACGGTCGTTCCGCCTTACGACGATCCGTGGGTGATCGCGGGGCAGGGCACGGTCGGTCGCGAAATCACGGAAGATTTCATCGCGCTCGGGATCGCGCCTGACATCGTGTCTGCGCCCGCGTCCGGCGGCGGGCTGATGGCCGGCATCGCGCTGGCAACCAAAGCGAAGTTTCCTGATGTTGCCCCGATTACCGTCGAACCGTATGGCTTCGATGACCACGCCCGCTCGTTCAGCGCCGGCAAGCGTGAACCGCACCGCGCTGTGGGGCGCACCATTTGCGATGCGCTGATGGCCTCGATCCCCGGCGAGATCACGTTTGCGATCAACCAGAAGCTCGGCGCGCGGGGCGTGACGGTGACGGACGATGAGGTGGCGAAGGCCGTCGGGTTTGCGTTTCGCGAACTGAAACTCGTCGTCGAGCCGGGCGGAGCGGTTGCGCTGGCAGCGCTTCTTGCAGGACGTATCGACGCCAAGGGCAAGACCGTTGCTATCGTCCTGTCCGGCGGCAATGTCGATGCGGACCTTTACGCGAAGCTCATTCAATCTTAAGGCGGACAGGGCCTTAGCTGAAGAACGCGATCCTTTCGGCCTGGCTCATCCGCCGGATCGGCGCCAGCGGATCGCTGCGCGGCGAGGCGGGTCTTGCGATGATGCCGTTTGCGATCAGGCTCTCACCGAGCGTTGACACGGCTGCCGAGGCGACAGGCTCGCGCACTATTTCCGCAACCGGCTCTGCCATCGCCTCAGGTGCTGCTTCCAGATGCACGGTCACGACAGGTTCGGCATCTGTCAAGGCGTAAACCGCGGCCGGCAGGCTTTCTTCGGCGGGCAGAATGACCTCTGCCATCGGCTCGAGCCGTGAAGTCTCGGCGGCAATTGCCGCCTCGAACATTTCGTCGCTGACCAGAGCGCTTTGCGCGGCTTCGGGAGCGACGATATGGATTGCCGCAACAGGTTTTGATTCAGCCTGCGGCTCGATTGCGGAGGGGACGATGCCCTCGATTTCGAGCGCGGCCTGATCGAAGGCGTGCAGGACACTATCGCGAAGACCGCCGGCGGCGACTTGATCGCAAGCCGCGTTGATCGCATCAACCTGTGAATCCAGCAGAGTGCAGATGCGTCCGTCCGCGCCGGATTCGCGCAAGCCCCAGGCAATCTCGCGGATCACCCGCGCGCATTTGCGTGACGGCGCGAGCGTTTCCTCAAGGGCCGGGCCTGCCAGCACCGACGAGGCGCTTACGCGCGCGGCAGCGACGATGGCCCGGACTGCGGCCATCGCCTCAGGCAACTCGTTTGAAGGCGGTTCAACCAGTGGCGGTTCGCTCAACGCCTGCCGCTGCTGCTCCTCTTTCTGGGCAGCAAGCGAACTCTCGATGCGCGCAACAGCTTCCAGCACCATGGCGGTGTCGGCGTTGCGGTTTCGCCTTGTGTATTCGTCCAGAAACCAGCGGCCCCGCGCGGTCTCGAGAAACGCCTCGCGGATAGCTTCGAAGTCCGCGTCCGTCGGAGATGCGGCGCGGGCTGAGATCGGCGACAGGGCGAAGGCTTCGTTGGCCATAAAAACCTGACTGGAGCGGAGAACCCGCAGGAGACAATCGTTGACGCAATCCGTACGCAAAAGCGATGTCCTTGAACGCCGAACACGCGCTACATAACGATCAACACGAACCGCAGCGAATCGCAATTCCCTTGTTCCATAGCGAATCACAAAAGCACCTCCACGAGCAATCCACCGCTCGTCGATTTGCCGTGCGGATCAGCCTGTTTTACGCCTCGACGTTCGGCATCATCGGGGTCCATCTGCCGTTCTTCCCGGTCTGGCTGAAGGCGGTTGGCGTCGATGTGTCCTGGATCGGATTCATCACGGCGGCGCCGGCGCTGTCCCGATTCACCGTCCTGCCGTTTGTGACGGCGACTGCCGAGCATCGCCAAATCCTGCGCGGGACCATGATCGCGCTCGCGTTCGTCACGGCCGTTGGATTCGCCGTGCTGGGGCTGCTTCGCGACCCGCTCACGATCCTGGTTGTGTATGCCGTCATCGCCTGCCTCTGGACACCGCTGAGCCCGTTGACGGATGGCTACGCGCTGAAAGGCGTCACGCGCCACGCCCTCGACTATGCGCAAATGCGGTTGTGGGGTTCTGCGTCTTTCGTGGTGTTCGCGATGATCGCTGGCCTTTTGTTCAAGGTCATCGATCCGCAGAATCTGATCTGGATCATCGTGGTCGTGGCATTTCTGAGTGCGTTCGTCGGTCTCGGCATCGTCCCACTCGAAGCGCCTGCCACTGGATCGGCGCCACAGGGACGTGCGATTGGCCTG
Organism: Afipia sp.; assembly: GCA_051653085.1. GTDB lineage: Bacteria > Pseudomonadota > Alphaproteobacteria > Rhizobiales > Xanthobacteraceae > Afipia. The sequence goes on from JBOFVL010000036.1 coordinate 404,918, forward strand.
CTAAGGCAGCCGCTGTTCCTCGCCATCATCGGTGCCTCGGCCCTGATCCAGGGCAGCCACGCCGCCTATTACGCGTTTTCCTCGATCACCTGGCAGAACGCCGGCTTCGGTGGATTCACCATCGCGGCCCTGTGGTCGCTCGGTGTAATCGCTGAAATCGTGGTGTTCGCGATCTCGCCGCGCCTTACGTTGACGCCAACGGTCATGGTCATGATTGGAGCGATCAGCGGAGTGTTGCGCTGGGCGATCACCGCGCAGGAGCCGCGGATCGAGGTGCTCACGGCAGTACAGTTGATGCACGGACTGACCTTCGGAATCACTCAGGTCGGTATCGTTGCCCTGATCGTCCGCAGCGTGCCTCATCACATGCTCGCCAGTGCACAGGGCTACATGGTGGCGTCGCAAGGAGCCGTGACCAGCGTGACCATGATGCTGTCCGGATTGATCTATGCGCGGGTCGGTGAGGGGGTCTATTACGCGATGGCGGTGATGGCGCTCGCGGGCGGCATCGTGATGGCGGTTGCGCGCAGGCGGCTCGATACGCATCACGCGTCGTGATGGCTCGGGCTGCGCTATCCCCACAATCCGGCGTCAGGCGGATAGACCGTGCTGCCCTCATAGCGCAGGCCGTTGTCGCGGTCCTTCGCCAATAGCAACGGCCCGTCGAGATCTACCACGCGCGCACCTTGCGCGATCATCATGGCCGGAGCCATGGCCAGCGACGTCGCGACCATGCAGCCGACCATCAGGTCAAATCCCAGCGTCCGCGCCGCCTCGGCCATGGCCAGCGCTTCCGTGAGGCCGCCCGTCTTGTCGAGCTTGATATTGATGGCGTCGTAGCGGCCACGCAGCCCTTCGAGGGAGGCGCGGTCATGCACGCTTTCATCGGCGCAGACGGAGACGGGGCGCTTGATGCGCGCCAGTGCCTGATCCTGTCCGGCGGGCAGGGGCTGCTCAACCATGGTCACTCCGGCTGCGGCGCAGGCTGCGAGATGCCGTTCCAGGTTACCACCGGCCCAGGCCTCGTTGGCATCCACGATCAGTTCGGCATCGGGCGCAGCCTTACGGACCGCCGCGATCCGGGCTTCATCGCCGTCGCCCCCGAGCTTGATTTTGAGCAGAGGCCGGTGCGCGGCCTTGGTTGTGGCTTCCGCCATGCTCTCCGGTGTTCCCAGCGAGATCGTATAGGCCGTGGTCAGCGGACGCGGCGCCGCCTGTCCCAGCAGGTCCCAGATGCGCTTATTCGCTACCTTGGCTTCAAGGTCCCACAGCGCGCAGTCGAGCGCATTGCGGGCGGCTCCCGGTGGCATGCGGGTTTGCAAGCCCTGCCGGTCCAGGCCGCCGTTAAACTCGTCCCGAAGGCTGAGGATCGCCGCCAGTGTTCCCTCCGGCGTCTCACCGTAGCGGGCATAGGGAACGCATTCGCCGCGCCCGATAATGGCCTCACCATTAAGCCCTTGGCGACTTACCTCAGCCACAATCACAACGGCTTCTGTCTTGGCACCCCGGCTGATGGTGAAGCCGCCGGCGATCGGCCAGCGCTCGATCCGGGCGGCGAGGTTTAACGATGGCATCATTTCTGGAATCGATTTTCGTGAGGGCGGGCTTGCTCAGATGCGGCAATTATGGCTCTTAGAAGCATCCCCGTACAGTTTGTTGGCATCGTGGTAGGTTGTGAGAGCGACCAAACGCGGAATCGACGCAGGAGTTGGGTTTGAACGGCAATCCGACATTGGAGCAGGTCACCGTCGGCGCGGGCCTCGCGCTGCGTGCGGCTGGCCAATGGACGGTCCATTACGCCCCGGATCTCGAAAAGATCGTCGAGGACACCGAGAAGCGAAATGGCGGCTCCGCCAACATCATCATCGATGTGTCGGAAGTCTCCAGCCTCGACACGTTCGGGGCCTGGCTGATCGAGCGGATGCGCCGCAGCCTCACTCACGGCGGTGTCGAGCCCAGGGTCGCTGGCCTGTCCGAGAACTACGCCAGCCTCGTCAACGAGGTGCGGCAGGTCAAACCAGGCCTCGTGCACAAGCGCCGGCGGCAAACCCTGCTCGGCATGCTGGATGGCGTCGGCCGCAGCGTCGTCGAAGTCGGCGGCACGCTGGTCGGTCTGATCAGCATGCTTGGGGCGATCCTCAACGCGATCTGGCGCGTGATCCTGCACCCGACCAGCTTTCGCTTCACCTCGATGGTGCATCACCTCGAACAGGTGTGCTGGCGCGCGGTCCCGATCGTGCTGCTCATTACATTCCTGATCGGCTGCATCATCGCGCAGCAGGGCATCTTCCATTTCCGCAAGTTCGGCGCGGATGTGTTCGTCGTCGATATGCTCGGCGTGCTGGTGCTGCGCGAACTCGGCGTGCTGCTGGTGGCGATCATGGTCGCGGGCCGTTCGGGCAGCGCCTACACCGCCGAGCTTGGCTCCATGCGGATGCGCGAGGAAGTCGATGCGCTGCGCACCATGGGCTTCGATCCGACCGAAGTGTTGATCCTGCCGCGGATCGTTGCGCTGATCATCGCCATGCCCATTCTTGCGTTCCTCGGCGCCATGGCGGCGCTGTACGGCGGTGGTCTTGTGGCGTGGGGTTACGGCGGCGTGCAGCCCGACGCGTTTCTGTCGCGCCTGAAGGAAGCGATCTCGATCAATCATTTCACGGTCGGCATGGTGAAAGCGCCCTTCATGGCGCTGGTGATCGGCGTGGTGGCCTGCGTGGAAGGCGCGGCCGTGAAGGGCAGTGCCGAGTCGCTCGGCCAGCACACCACGGCGTCGGTGGTGAAGTCGATCTTCTTCGTCATCGTCATGGATGGCCTGTTCGCGATCTTCTTCGCGACGATCAATATGTAGGATTAGTGATCCGGTTCTGACATTCGTACTATGTTCTTTGCGGGCACTTTTACGAATGTCAGAACCAAAGGATCACTAGGATTATGGTGTGCTAGTGTCCTTTCGTATCCGACGTTCGCTCGGAAGGCGCTGCGGAGTGAGGCGAACGTCGGATACGGGACACTAGGTGATGGCGGCCTTTTCAAACGATGCGATCATCCGTGTGCGCGACCTCACTGTGGGTTTCGGCGACAACCTGATCCTCAACCATCTCGATCTCGACGTGCGGCGCGGAGAAATCTTGGGCTTCGTCGGTGCATCGGGCGCGGGCAAGTCCGTGCTGACGCGCACCATCATCGGCCTGATGCCGAAGCTCAGCGGCAACATCGAAGTGTTCGGCGTCGATATGGGCAAGGCCAGCGAGGACGAGCGCCGCGCGGTCGAGCGCCGCTGGGGTGTGCTGTTCCAGCACGGCGCGCTGTTCTCGTCGCTGAACGTGCGCCAGAACATCCAGTTTCCCGTTCGCGAATTCATGAACGTGTCCGAGCGGCTGCTCGACGAAATCGCCATCGCCAAGCTCGCCATGGTCGGCCTCAAGCCGGAAGTCGCCGACCGTTTTCCGTCGGAGCTGTCGGGCGGCATGATCAAGCGTGTCGCGCTCGCCCGCGCGCTCGCGCTCGATCCAGAAATTGTATTTCTCGACGAGCCGACATCGGGTCTCGATCCGATCAGCGCCGGCGACTTCGATCAGCTTGTGATGACGTTGCAGCGGACTTTAGGGCTGACCGTTTTTATGGTAACCCATGATCTCGACAGCCTTAAAACGGCCTGCAACAGGATTGCAGTGTTAGGGGATCGCAAGGTTCTCTTGGTAGGCACGATGGACGACATGCTGGCCTCGCAGCATCCTTGGCTGCGGGCCTATTTTCATGGCAAGCGCGCCCGTGCCGTTGTCGCGTAAATATGTTGCGTATTATTTGGAGTTAAGTTGATGGAAACAAAGGCAAACTACGTCCTGATCGGGGCGTTTACGCTCGCGGTGGTGGCCGCGGCCTTTGGCTTTGTGTTCTGGTTTCAGAACCTCGGCGCGGCTGCCCAGCGCACGCCACTGCGCATCGTGTTCGAAGGTGCTGCGTCCGGCCTGCGCACCGGCGGCAACGTCAACTTCAACGGCATCAAGATCGGCGAAGTCACCTCCATCAAGCTCGACGATCCCAAGCGCGTCGTGGTCATCGCCGCCGTCGACAAGTCGGCTCCGATCCGCAAGGATTCGCTGGTCGGTTTGGAATTCGCCGGCCTCACCGGCGTGTCCTCGATCTCGCTCAAGGGCGGCTCGGCCGAAGCGGGCGGCGTGCCGGTTGCGGAAGACGGCGTGCCGACGCTGACTGCCGATCCCAACGCCATTCAGGACATCGGCGAGGCCGTTCGTGGCGTGCTGCAGAACGTCAACAAGCTCGTGATGGATAATCAGGAAGCGCTGAAGAGCAGCATGGCGAACATCGAGGTGTTCTCCAAAAGCCTCGCGGCGAACTCCGCGCGCATCGACAGCATCATGGCGGGCGTGGACGGCCTGATGGGCGAGAAGGGCGAGCTGCAGGGGGCCGCCAAGTCGTTCCGTGAACTGGCCGAGAACCTCGACAAGCGTTCCGCTGGCTTGATCATCGACGGCCGCCGCACGCTCGCCGACATCAGCCGCGCGGTGAACAATTTTGACCGCAACCCGACGCGTGTGTTGTTCGGTGCGGGGCAGAAGGACGCTGCACCGGCCCCGAACCCGGCCGATGCCCGCGCGCGGCAGCGGTAGGGCTGCTTCGGGCTGACCGTTTCAAGTCGCGAGATTTTTCAACACGTCGTCCCCGCGAAGGCGGGGATCCATACTCCCTGGGTCGTCGATTTGACGGCGATGTTGGAGCAGTCCTCCCGCAATCATTACAATGTTCGGTGGTTATGGGTCCCCGCCTTCGCGGGGACGACGATAGAGTGTGACGCGACTGCGTGCGCTCCATCGAATTTCCGATTCAATTTTCAAACAGCGCGCGCGTGTGGGGCTTGCCCCATTCGCGCCAACGAAAGACGAGCGTGATCGCTCTCGCGCCACCGCGCGAGGTGATCCTTCGAAACTTGCCCCCAACACGAGGGGCATGGAGCGCCGCGAGGCGCACCTTGTACTGTCTCGCTTCCGGCATCGCGTGCGAGGCGACGTTTGTCCGAAAGCGCATCGCCTCACGGCGCTCCATTCGCGGCGATTTGTGAGCCGGGGACCGTACTTCCGGGTGAGGATGGGGGAGCAACTCAACCCCTGATCCGGCGGGCTTTCGCCTGCCTTCGTCCTCGCCTCGTCCAGCCGCGAACGGCAGAGCCACGTAGTTGGCCCGGACGGTCAACCCCGGCCTTCCGGACGGTGTGGGTGCGAACCACATCGCGCAGACGCCGCATCCTGATCCGCTTCAAAAGCGCCCTCGAGAAGCGCCCCTCA
>JBOFVL010000037.1:0-49209 GCA_051653085.1 Afipia sp.
CCGTCGCGGCTCTTCCCTCGGGATTATGTGGAGCGCGGCGAGCCCGAAACCCGCGGAAAACCTGCACTCAGACGCCACCACTCCGCATAACGCCACGCTTCGCATAATCGGCCTTATGTGGTGCACCACATAAGGCCGAAATCGGCGCCGCCTGGTCCAAGCGCTCCAACGAGGGCCGCGACTATCTGGGCCTCAAGCTCGACGATCCGAGCTTCAACGCCCCCATCTACGCCAACCTCTTCGACGACGAGGACGGCGACACCCACTCGCTGATCTGGTCCCGCCCGACCCGCCGCGGCGACTGAGCCCCGAGCAAGGCCCCGGCCGAACAGGCCGGGGCCTTTCCACTGCTAGCGCGAATCACTTCGGCCGCCCGGCGAGGGCACCGCCAGCCCTGAGACGCCGATTACCCTCGCAATGGGCGCAAAGAACGACTATTATAGTCGTAGTTCTGGCAAGCGTGTGTCCGTCGGTGGGAGGTGATCATGCATGATCACCGCCCGACAATCGCGGGCCGCACGCGCGTTGCTGGGGTGGACACAGGAGACGCTCGCTGACAAGGCCCGGACATCGCTAACCGCGCTCAAGCGCCTTGAGTCCGAAAGTGGATTAGAGGTGTACGAGTCGACGCGCGATCAGGTGCGAAGGGCGCTTGAAACAGCCGGTATCGTCCTGCTTTCCACCGACAAGGGCGAAGGAGTGCTGCTGCTCCATGAGCGGGACGACCGGCCGACGAGGCGTTAGCAGCGCCGTGATCGCGTGGCGCACACCATCCATCGCACGTTGTCACAGTAATGCCGGGCACGAGTGTTAACGAATGCTTTCCGCGCGAATATAGTCGCCTGATGGAATCCGCGATGCCGCCGTTTCTCGATGCGCCTCCGATCAGCCAGACCCTCACGGCCTATGACCGCGAGCATATGGTTCTCTATCTGCGCCTGCTCGATTCCTCGCGCGACGGAGCTGATTGGCGCGAAGCCGTCCAGATTCTCTTTGGCCTCGATACGGCACGTGAGCCGCAGCGGTGCCGCCAGGTCCATGACACGCATCTCGCCCGCGCGCAGTGGATGACCGAGCACGGCTATCGAGACTTGGTCCGCTCCGCACAGTGATCGCCGCGATGCCGTTTCGGCACCACCCTTTGCCGGCCCTCTGACTTCCACTGAACAACCCAGCCGGGAATCCTGACTCTCCCACAAATTCAAAGACTAGGGAGGATCGCGATGACACCAGATGCTTCCGGCTGGCGTTCATCGGAACGCTATGCGCACGTCGCCGACATGACCGCGTCCGACGTCGCGTGGGAATGGCTGCGCCGCAACGAAACCTACGACAGGGATTTTCAAGCGCTCGGCGACAGCGAAAGTGATCTGCGCACGCTGACCGACGGGATCGGGCAGCGGTGGGGGTTGCGATTTCCCCGTAGACCCGATGCAGGCACCTCCCGAAGCGCAGGTGATCTGGCTTCCCCAGGAAGACACAAGCGCCATCGTTCTTGGCCCACCTCCGGATATTCCGTCCGCAAGCGCTGATCCCCAACCGACGATCGACGCCGCCGTAAGCGTCGATGTCGGCAGCGAGACCCATCTGGTTCTCGATCTCGGAAACGGTCAGCGCGTAGCGCTTGTTCATCCGTCCGAGACACGACCCGCCAAATCTCTTGGCGCCTTCATCCCGCTCGGCCTGGAAGGCTTCGACCGGCTCCAATCGGTCGCCCGCTTGCTCTCCGCCCTCCATGGCCGCGCCATACCGCCCGACACCCGACTGACACGGCAGCAACGTGCTCGGCTGTGCCGGATGCTGCAGGCCTTCGACGGTCATCGCGCGGGCGCGACCCAGCAAGAAATTGCGCAGGTCATATTTCGGATCGGCGCTCTCGGTCGCGACGACTGGCAGGCATCTTCCGCCCGCCACGCCACCAAAGCCCTGCTTCGAGATGCCCGCGCGATGATGGTGGGTGGGTATCGCACGTTGCTTCGTCATCGGCGGCAACTTTAGCCGATCTCCATCCGACTCTTGGTGGGCGAATTTAGGCCCCCCTGAATTCGCCCTGCATCTCGCCGGCCCTGCTTCGCCAACGTGGCCTTCGTTACCCGCCGCTTCCCGGCGGCCCCAACGAACCCACGGAGGCCCTCCCATGCGACCTGATCTCGCCGTTCTCCCGCCGCGCTACCTGCGCACCAAGGAAGCCGCCGAATTCCTCAGCCTATCGGCCCGCACCCTCGAAAAGCATCGGACTTACGGAACGGGTCCGGCCTATCGCAAGCTCGGCGGTCGCGTCGTTTATGCGGTCGACGATCTTGAGGCCTGGGCCGAGCGCGGCGCCGTCACCTCCACCTCCGATCCGCGCGGCAGCGTGCTTCCGGCCAAGCGCCATACGCCTGCGCCGCCGGCACATGCCGGACGATACGCGCGCTGATCGCCCCCGGATTCCCGAATGGCGGCGCGACACCAGTCCCTCTCGGAGCGCGGGCAGCTCGATCTGTTCCGTGCGCTCCCCGGCGAGTTCGCAGCACGAGACGCACAGGATCTCATGGCCTATCCGTTTTTCTCCCTCTCCAAATCGCACCGCGTCGCGCCGATCGACTTCGCCGCCGGCAATGTGTCGATCCGCGTCGAGGCCGTGCCCGATCACGGCATGGCGACCATTTGGGACGCCGACATCCTGATCTGGGCGGCGAGCCAGATCGTCGAGGCGCGTGACGCCGGCCTGCGCACGTCGCGCCTGATGGTCGCCACGCCCTATGAAATTCTCAAATTCATCGGCCGCGGCACGTCCTTACGCGACTATCAGCGCTTGAAGGCCGCGCTCGATCGTCTGCAATCCACGACGGTCTGCACCTCGATCCGCCAATCCGCCGAGGGCCGGCGTCATCGCTTCTCGTGGATCAACGAGTGGAAGGAGCGCACCAACCGCAACGGCAAGCCGGACGGGATCGAGATGATCGTCCCGGACTGGTTTTATCAGGCCGTTCTCGACGATGCGCTCGTGCTGACGATCGACCGGGCCTATTTCGATCTCACAGGCGGGCTCGATCGCTGGCTCTATCGCCTGGTGCGCAAGCACGGCGGGCGCCAGCGCAATGGCTGGCGATTCGACTTTCGCCACCTCCACCAGAAATCCGGCGCGTTGTCACCGTACAAACGCTTCGCCTTCGAGCTGCGCGACATCATCCGTCGCCAGCCGCTTCCCGGCTACACGCTGTTCCTCGAGATCGAGGCCGGCGGCCGAACGTTGCTCGCTTTCGAGCGGACGCCGCCCTGTGGAAAAGCTGTGAAAGGCTTCGTGCCATCGGGAACCCGAAAGCGCGTGCCATCAGGAACCGGCCCCTCGTGCCAACGGGAACCGAAACACGGCCTAACCCACGACAGCAGAACCGAAAATCGCCTCGCTAACTTAGAATCTAACAGAGAATCTAACTTTGAAGAGCGCGCGCGAGAGGTGGAAAACCTCGTCCGGCAGGCCGCGAACGCGCTAAGCGCCGCTGGCAAGCGGCGCACCAGCAGCGCCGCTCTTACCAACGCTGGCGCGGCGAGAAACGGGACCTCCGGCCCTCCGCAGCTTCCCTTCGGTCCACGCCCGGGAGGCCGCCGATGATCGTGGCCTTCCTCAACCAGAAGGGCGGCGTCGGCAAGACGACGCTGGCGCTGCACCTAGCCGGCGAATGGGCCGGTAGGGGAAAGCGGGTCACGCTCGTCGATGCGGACCCCCAGGGTTCGGCGCTCGACTGGTCGCAGCAACGCGCCCGCGAGCACGCGCCGCGCCTGTTCGGCGTCGTCGGCCTGGCGCGCGACACGCTCCACCGTGAGGCGCCCGAGCTGGCGCGCGATGTCGATCATGTGGTGATCGACGGGCCGCCGCGCGTCGCCGGGCTGATGCGATCCGCGCTGCTCGCCGCCGACCTCGTGCTGATCCCCGTGCAGCCGTCGCCGCTCGATGGTTGGGCCTCGGCCGAGATGCTGGCGCTCCTGTCGGAGGCGCGCATCTATCGGCCGGAGCTTCGCGCTCGCTTCGTCCTCAATCGCTGCGGCGCGCGCACCGTGATCGCCCGCGAGACGGCCGAGACGCTCGCCGACCACGATCCGCCAGTGCTGCGCACGGCGATCGGACAGCGCGTCATCTACGCCGACGCCGCGCAATCGGGCCGGCTCGCTTTCGAGATCGACGACGACGGACCCGCCGCGCGCGAGATCGCGGCGCTCGTCACCGAGCTCGAAAGGATCTCACCATGAGCGAGCGATCCGAACGGCGCGGCTTTGCGGCACGTCCGACCAATCAAGAGGCCTGGATCAAGGCCGCAGATGCCACCGCGCCGCGCGCGCCGGACGATGAAGCCTTCACCGCCCGCATGACGATCGACGTCACGCCCGCCTTACGTGGACGGATCAAGATCGCTGCCTTCCGGCGCGGCGTTACCGTTGCCGACATGCTGCGCGAGATGCTCGCGCGCGAATTCCCACACATCGAAGGAGACCCCTCATGACCGGCGCCGCGGCCCCCCGCGCGCGCGGCGGCCCGACGCCGACCGCACGCCACCAAGACAATCTCACCCATGTCGAACTGACCTGGGTTGAGAAGAAGATCGAGAACTGGATCCGCTTCGGCACGCACGCCCACGAACAGATTCTCGATCGCCGTCGGCGTGTCCTGTCTTTTCGCCCCGGCGCGGTCTTCGCCTTCGTGCGCTGGGCCTCGAATGACTTCGGAACGATCATCTCGCGCATCGACGTCGTGCGCTCGGTTGCGCGCGGCGAGACGTACCAGACGCTGCCTTTCGTTCGTCCTGGCGGCGAAATCCTGCTGAAGGTCGAGAGCTGGCCCAGGGTCGAGCGCGTGCTGCAGGCGATCGACGCCATCGAGCGCATCGGCATCGATCCCGAAGCGGTTTCGCCCGATCATTGGCGTCACGTCCACAACCGGCTCGCTGCTGGACACGAGCCGCGCACCTACACGCTCGACCATCATCGCGCATTCCTGCTGCGCCGAAAGGCCGAGTCGTGAGCCGCGCCGGACTTCTCCTGGCGACGACGCTCGCCGCGCTCAGCGTCGGCTATCCCGGCCTCACGCCGATGCCCATCAAGCTGATCTGGAACGCATCGGCGAGCGCGCCCATCGGGTTCTATTCGATCGACTTCGACGGGCCGCTCGACGTTACCGATCTCGTTGCGGTCGATGCGCCCGAGCCGCTCGCGACATTCCTCGCCGAGCGCGGCTACCTGCCCAAGGGCGTGCCGCTGATGAAGCGCATCCTCGCCGTCTCCGGGCAGACCGTTTGCCGTTCGAACCTCACTATCACCGTCGATGGTGTGGAGGTCGGTGCGGCACTGGAGCGCGATCGCGCAGGCCGCGATCTTCCCGTCTGGCAAGGCTGCCGCCGGGTCCAGACTGGCGAAGTCTTCCTCATGAACTGGCAGGTCCGCGACAGCCTCGACGGCCGCTACTTCGGCCTGATCTCGACCGACCAGATCATCGGCCGTGCCGTCCCACTGTGGACCGATGAAGACGGCACCGGCCGCTTCGAATGGCGTGCGCCGACACGCTGACCGCCTTCCCATTCGGCGGGAGCGGTGCTCGCCGATGGCTGTCCCAATCCCCACCGCGAAGGAGACTGACATGCCCCAGATTGGCGAATTCACGCGCGACGAGACCGGCTTCGTCGGGCATCTGACGACGCTGGTTTTGAACCAGGACGTCATAATCATCGCAGCCGAACCGACCGAGGTTGAGAACGCACCGCAGTATCGCGTGCATGTCTTCGACGGCATGAACAATGAGCCGGGCGCGGAGATCGGCGCCGGATGGAAACGCTCCGGAGAGAAGGCCGGCGAATACGTCGCGCTGCTGATCGACGATCCGACATTCCCGCACCCGATCCGCGCCAACATGTTCCGCGACGACGATGGCGGCTCGGCCTGGTCGCTGCATTGGTCGCGTCCGCGCGATCGCGGCGAGAAGGACTGAGCGATGCTTGGCTCTCGTCAACCGAGGAGCCGTTCGATTGCGTCCGGGCCGCGCTGCGCTGCCCGGCGCATGGCTCTCCTCCTCCTTTCCGGCCTTAGCCTCGCGAGCATCATGCCGGCGATCACGATGGCGCAGGACTTGGGCGCCGATCGACCGTCGCCACGCGATCCCTATGGCGATCATATCGCCGAGGCTTCGCGGCGCTTCGGCGTTCCGATCGCATGGATCAGGGCGGTGATGCGTGCCGAAAGTGCAGGCGATCCACGCGCCCTTTCGCCGAAGGGCGCGATGGGCCTGATGCAGATCATGCCGCCCACTTGGGCAGGCTTGCGCCTTCGCCACCGTCTCGGCGCTGATCCTTATGATCCGCATGACAACATCATCGCCGGCGCCGGCTACATCCGCGAGCTGTTCGATCGCTACGGATCGCCCGGCTGGATCGCGGCCTACAATGCCGGTCCTGGTCGTTACGAGGACTCGCTGAAGGGCCGGGCGCTGCCCGCGGAAACGCGCGCCTATGTCGCCATCGTCGCGCCGTCGGTGACCAGCGGCGATGCGACTTGGCCGATCGTGGCCGCCGCGGCCGATGCACTCGCCTGGACACGCGCGCCGCTGTTCATCGCGCAAGCTGAGCGCATATCGATACCCGTTCCCGTACCGGCCGAGCGCGCTTCCGATGCCGCGATGACGACATCGTCCGTGCGCGATGTTTCCGCCATCGAGCCGCAGTCGGGCGGGCTGTTTGTCCCGCGTTCGGGCCAAAGGAATGCGCCATGAGCAGCCCGGTTCCTGATCGCACGATAGCGTGCTCAAGCGCGTCATGGTGTGCGTTGAGGGTAGAGGCAGGCAACACGACCGGACGATGGCAGGATAAAAGGCCGCGAGGTGCGGCTTGGGTCGGTTGTGGTTTTTCAATAGGTTATGAGGCGATTTCGCGATGTGCGGGATTTCCCCGCACCTCACGACTACGCCGATTTTCCTGCGATTTCCTGTGCTTGGCGCGATGTGCGAGGCATCAGCCATGACCGGCGACAGTGATTTCCGCATCCGGCCGGGCCGCATCCGCTCGACCCGTGCGCAGCAGGCTCGTCCCTTCATCGCGCAGGCTCTCGCCGCGGCGAAGAAGGCCGGGGCCGGCGTCTCACGCTCCGGCCGGATCGTGTCCGGCAACCGCTCGCGCTTCGGGCGGGGCCAGCGTGCGAGCATCCAGGCGAACCGGCTGCTCACCGCGCGAACGCGCGGCGCTGTCATCAAGGCGCGCGTCGTGCGCCAGACATCGCGCTCGGCGCCGCTCGCGACCCACCTCAATTATCTGCGCCGCGAAGGCGTGACCCGCGATGGGGAGAAGGCCCATCTCTTCGGTCCCGGGGGCGACGACGCCGATCCGAAGGCCTTTGCGGAACGGTGCCAGGACGACCGCCACCATTTCCGGTTCATCGTCTCGCCCGACGATGCGCCCGACATGGCCGACCTGCGGTCCTTCACCCGCGATCTCGTCACGCAGATGGAAAAGGATCTCGACACCCGCCTCGATTGGGTGGCGGTCGACCACTGGAACACCGAGCATCCCCATGTCCACCTGATCGTGCGCGGGGTCCGTGACGACGGGCAGGACCTCGTCATCTCACGCGACTACATCAAGGAAGGAATGCGCGACCGCGCGCGTGACCTCATCACGCAGGAATTAGGGCCGCGCACCGACCTCGACATCCAGCGCAGCCTGAAACGCCAGGTCGATGCCGAGCGCTTCACGCAGCTTGACCGCCAGCTTATCCGCGATGGCCATGCCACGGGCGTCATCGAGACGGCGATCGATCCGAACGTCCGGCTCGACGAATTTCATGCGCTGAAGGTCGGACGGCTCCGCAAGCTGGAAACACTCGGCCTCGCCGAGCAGGTCGGCCCCGGTCAATGGGCGATCGACACGAAGGCCGAGGCGACTCTGCGTGAACTCGGCGAGCGCGGCGACATCATCAAACGCATGCACCGGGCTTTGACGGATCGCGGCATCGAACGCGGCTCGGCGGGCTATGTGCTCGCGGCCGAAAGCCTCGATGCGCCCGTGATCGGCCGATTGGTCGATCGCGGTCTTGATGACGAGCTGAAGGGCTCCGCCTACGCCGTGGTCGACGGCGTCGACGGCCGCACCCATCACATCAAGCTGCCCGATCTCGAAGCCGCCGGTGACAGCGCGGCGGGTTCGATCGTCGAGTTGCGTGCGTTCGATGATGCACAGGGACAGCGCCGGGTCGCAATCGCCGTCCGCTCCGATCTCGATATCGATCGTCAGGTCACGGCAACCGGCGCGACTTGGCTCGATCGGCAGAACATCGCGCGCGAACCTGCCGCCCTGTCCGAGGCCGGCTTCGGCGCCGAGGTACGGCAGGCGCTGGATCGACGCGCGGATCATCTGGTCGGACAGGGCTTCGGCGAGCGACACGGCCAGCGTGTCACCTTCAATCGCGGGCTGATCGACACGCTGCGCCGTCGCGAGCTGGAAGCGGCCGGCGAAAAACTCTCCGCCGAAACAGGCCAGCCGTTCAATCGCGCGGGAAGCGGCGAGTATGTTGCCGGCACCTACCGCCAGCGTTTGGCACTCGCCTCCGGCCGCTTTGCCATGCTGGACGACGGCCTCGGCTTCCAACTCGTGCCCTGGTCACCCTCTCTGGAAAAGCACCTCGGCAAGCATGTTTCCGGCGTCGCCCGCGATGATGGCGGCATCGACTGGAGCTTTGGCCGCAAACGAGGGCTCGGCCTCTAACCTCTCTCCGAAAGGACCGTTCCAATGTCCGCCACGAAGATCCTATGGGGCCAGATCCTCACCGTTTTCCTGATCGTCCTCGCCACCACTTGGGGCGCAACGGAATGGGTGGCTTGGCGATTGGCGTTCCAGCCGGAGTTGGGCGCGCCGTGGTTCACGCTGTTCGGCTTTCCTTTCTATCTGCCACCCTCCTTCTTCTGGTGGTGGTACGGCTTCGACGCCTACGCACCCGCGATCTTCGTCGAAGGCGCTTTCATCGCGGCGTCCGGTGGCTTCATCTCGATCGCCGTCGCCATCGGCATGTCGGTCTGGCGTGCACGCGAGGCCAAGAAGGTCGAGACCTATGGCTCGGCGCGTTGGGCCGAGAAGAAGGAGGTGGAGACGGCCGGCCTTCTCGGTCCCGATGGTGTCGTGCTGGGACGCTACGAGCACGCTTATCTGCGCCATGATGGGCCTGAACATGTTCTGTGCTTCGCGCCCACCCGAAGCGGCAAGGGTGTTGGCCTCGTTGTGCCCTCGCTGTTGACCTGGCCGGGCTCGGCGATTGTTCACGACATCAAGGGCGAGAACTGGCAGCTCACCGCCGGCTTCCGCGCCAGGCACGGCCGCGTGCTGCTCTTTGACCCGACCAACACAAAATCCGCTGCCTACAATCCTCTGCTCGAGGTGCGCCGCGGCGAATGGGAGGTTCGCGACGTCCAGAACATCGCCGACATCCTGGTCGACCCAGAAGGGTCGTTGGACAAGCGGAACCATTGGGAAAAGACGAGCCATGCGCTGCTAGTCGGCGCGATCCTCCACGTCCTCTATGCGGAAAAGGACAAGACTCTGGCCGGCGTCGCGGCGTTCCTCTCTGATCCGAAGCGACCAATTGAATCCACCCTCGATGCGATGATGAAGACGGCGCATCTCGGCGACGCCGGACCGCATCCCGTGATCGCCAGCGCCGCACGCGAGCTCCTCAACAAATCCGACAACGAACGCTCAGGCGTGCTCTCTACCGCCATGTCGTTCCTGGGACTCTATCGCGATCCCGTCGTCGCCGAAGTGACGCGGCG
Organism: Afipia sp.; assembly: GCA_051653085.1. Lineage (GTDB taxonomy): Bacteria > Pseudomonadota > Alphaproteobacteria > Rhizobiales > Xanthobacteraceae > Afipia. Next base: position 9,782 of record JBOFVL010000037.1, read on the forward strand.
CTGTGACTGGCGGATCTCCGATATCGTGGGCGGAAAATACCCGGCAACACTCTATCTCGTCGTGCCACCATCCGACATCAACCGCACCAAACCGCTTATCCGACTGATCCTCAATCAAATCGGCCGACGCCTGACCGAGGATCTGCAAGCAAAGGGCGAACGCCATCGTCTCCTGCTGATGTTGGACGAGTTTCCGGCGCTGGGGAGGCTCGACTTCTTTGAGTCAGCACTGGCCTTCATGGCCGGCTACGGTCTGAAGAGCTTCCTGATCGCGCAATCCCTAAACCAGATCGAAAAGGCCTACGGGGCGAACAATTCGATCCTCGACAATTGCCATGTGCGCGTCAGCTTCGCGACCAACGACGAGCGTACCGCCAAGCGCGTTTCGGACGCCCTCGGCACCGCCACCGAGATGAAGGCCATGAAGAACTATGCCGGCCACCGGCTGTCCCCCTGGCTTGGCCATCTGATGGTTTCGCGCTCGGAAACAGCTCGGCCACTGCTCACACCTGGCGAAATCATGCAGCTCCCTCCCACCGACGAGATCGTCATGGCGGCGGGCACGCCGCCGATTCGTGCGAAGAAGGCGCGCTATTACGAGGATGCTCGGTTCAAGGAACGCCTGCTGCCGCCGCCCGCGCTCACAACGTCGCAGCAAGGACAGCCCGACGATTGGACCACGCACCAGTTGCCAGCCCGACCACAGATTGCCGAGGCCACCTTGCTAGCGCAGCCCGCCGATGAAGATCCAACCGAGTCGGAACGCCGCCAGCAACCGGAACTCAATCGGGTGAACCCCGTCGAGAAGAAAGTGCCAATCGACAACCCGTTCGAGATCGATACCGATCGGGACGAGTCTGACGACGATGCCGTGCGCACCAGCCGTATGAACCGGCTCATGCAGGGCGTCGCGCGCCAGGTCTCGCTCGACCCCGGTGACGGCATGGAGCTGTGAGACGCCCGTGACGAAACCACCCCGCAAGCAACGCCTCTCCGTCTATCTCGACCCCTCTGTCATGAACCGGCTCGCAGATCACGCCGCGCGCCGCGACCATTCGCGATCGTTGGTCGCGGAGGCGGCGATCGAGTCATTCCTCTCACCCGATGCCGCCGAACGCCAGGAGGCCGTCATCACGAAACGCCTCGACCAGCTCGACCGACGCATGTCGCGGATGGAGCGCGATATCGGAATATCGGTCGAGATGCTCGCAGTCTTCGTGCGCTTCTGGGTGACCACCACACCGAGTTTGCCAGAACCTGCTGCGCAGGCCGCGCGCGCCAAAGCTGGCGAACGCTATGATCAGTTTGTCACAGCTCTCGGCCGCCGTCTCGCGAAGGGCCCGAAGCTTCATCAGGAGATTTCTGAGGACGTTGATGGCGAGGCAGAATAGCTCGTCAGATCGCGCACGCTCCTGCGTGAGCCCAAGCTGCTCTCCAAGGCCGCATTGAAGTCAGCAATAATCGACTGCCTCTCAATCCCTTATTCTTTCCAATCTCTCGGACATCCGCCCGAGTTCAAGCAAGGATGCCGCCTCCATCTTCCGCATGATCTGCGCCCGACACACCTTCACCGTGATTTCGCTGAGTGCAAACTTCGCAGCAATTTGCTTTGTGAGTTTTCCATCAAGTATCATGTCCATAACTTGGCGCTCGCGAACAGAAAGCGAATCGTACCGCGCGCGAAGATCAGCTGTCATTGTCTTCTCGTTTCGTCGGATTTGCGAAGTCTGGAGACCGAGATAGATCGCATCAAGTAGGTCTTGGTCCCTAAACGGCTTGGTCAGAAATTCGATCGCGCCAAACTTCATAGCCCGGACCGACATCGGGATATCCCCGTGCGCCGTAATGAACACGACCGGGATCTCCACACGCGTTCTGAAAAGCTCTTGTTGGAAATCCAAGCCGTTCTGACCCGGCATTCTAACGTCCAATACCAAGCAAATCGGCGTATCAGGAATCGACCACGCCAAAAACTCGTGCGTAGACGCAAAGGTGTGAATATCAAGTCCGACAGAACTCAGGAGATTTCTGAGCGCTTCACGCACGGAAAGATCATCGTCGACGACGGCTACCGTGCCGCCCACAACGACGGGCTGTTTCGACTGTCTCATAGTATTTTCTCCCTGTCGCCAGGCAGAGTAAAACAAAAGGTAGCGCCGCGCGGATTGGTCGGCTCAGCCCAAATATTACCGCCGTGAGATTCAATAATTGATCGGCATATTGAAAGTCCAATTCCCATGCCATCGCTCTTGGTGGAGTGAAAGGCATCGAAAAGATGCCTTACGAAGCCAGGATCGATACCGCCTCCCGTGTCTTCTATCGTGATCATCACGCCGGACGCGCTTGATTTAGCGGAGTTTATTCGAATCTCACGAACACTGCTCTGCAGCGTACCCATCGCATCTATCGCGTTCACGAGAAGGTTGAGTGCAACCTGTTGAAGTTGAATACGATCACCGAAGATCATGGGCAGATCACTCGACAGGTTCGTATAAACGGAAACTCGGCTTTCTCGGAAACGGCTTTGCAAAAGCCCCAGCACCTCTCTGATTACGACGTTGATCTCAATCCAGGACCTCTTTGGTTCTGCACGCATAGACAGCGCTTGGACGCGCTTGATGATTTCACTTGCTCGGTTTGCGTCGCTGACGATGCTATCTATCGAAGACGCGGCTTTTTCTAGGTTCGCGGGATCTCCGTGAATCCAGCGTGTACATGCATTGGCGTTGGTCACGATTGCGGCGAGCGGCTGATTGACCTCATGGGCGATTGAGGCAGCGATCTCGCCGAGAGTCGTGATCCGAGCGACGTGCGCAAGGCGGGTCTGCGCCTGTTCGGCCGCCACACGAGCGGTCTCCATCTTGACAGCGAGATAGGTCGTTGCCGCGATCGCCAGCAGGCTGATCGAGGTGTTGACGACTCCGGTTCCGAAGCTTCCACTCGGCGTCAGGATGTAGCTCGCGATCGTCAACGCGATGCATATTCCAGAGACCGTGCCCATGCCCCGCGTGTGGCTGAAGCGAGCCGACAATAGAACGACAATCACATAAAACGTCGCAGCGGATATCTCGTAAGGGGTTATGGTGTCGATGATGAAGATGCCGATAGTGAGGATGCCGATCAGCAAGGGAAGCGTTCCAGACCTAACGAGGCGCCATAGCCCATCGATGAACGTCAGTAGTTCCCTTGAACGGGTGCCGAGCGGGTATCGATGCGTCAAGTTTGCCTCGTGATCTATAGGATCGACGTGGGCAGGCTGATTGACTGGTGTTTTTTGTGGAGCCATCGCAGTTCACTTGATGTAGGTGTGCAAAACGTCGACTAATTCGAGCGCGGCATTACGTTCAGCTTCTGTGGGCGTGCGGTTCGCATCGACCATATGCGCTTGAATGTGCCCATTGACGACTTCGGCCATGATTCCGTTGATCGCACCGCGCGTGGCCGTGACTATCCGCATCACGTCGCCGCAACTCTCATCCGCGATGAGGGCCCGTTCAATCGCATCGACCTGACCTCGAAGGCGTCGGACCCTATTCAGCAGCTTCTGCTTCTCAGCCACCGCATGCGCCATCGCGTCCCTCCGCTATACCCGGGTATAGTTGTAATATACCCCCCAGAGTATATATGAATGTCGCGCGAAGTGAAGACCGGCAGGGTTGTTCGCGTCGTGGTCCAGTTCGTCGTGAATTGGATCCGGATTGGCACAGCAGAGGATCATATGAACCCGCGATCTAGCAACGACCCCTCGGAGGGAGATAGTAGGCGTCAGTCACCTGCTATCGACGCTCCGCTGGGTTGCATCATCGCTCGGGTCGGTTCTGCCGACGTAACTGCGCCAGCACTTCGACGCTGAGCACCGTCCGTCCAGGCCACCCGGGTTCGAGCAACTGCTTGAACAGACGGAGGTGGCCATGGCCGCTCATCTCAACATCGACACACGTCGGGCGCCACCGGTGGTCGCCCATGATGATATTCAATTCGCCGGGGTGTTTCCCGGCTTGAAATTGGGCGCTCGCAACTTGGCGAGACCAAAGCTTCTTGCCCATTGGCATCAGGAATCCGATGGCCGGCTGATTGGGGGCTGGCAATTGGAGACATCCGCCACTCTGAAGAATCCTGACGATTGATCATAGCGACACACGGCAATGCCGTGCGCAGCGTAGCGCTGCTGTTGGCAGCAAAGTTCAAACGAAGGGATTAACTAATGAATGCAGTGGTGGCTTTGCTGCCTGCGCGCCCCGCAGGCACTAATACGACTTGCGCGAATACTATCTTCGCCAACGATTTAGAGCAGCTCTACAACGCGCTGAATGATGTGACATTGACGGAGCATGCTCGCACGGCAGAGCTGATGAATGCCGGATTGCGGAAGATCTCGCAGAAGGTTGTCGAGGAGGCTGCCGAGGTCGCTCTCGAGGCGGTGAGGAAGCGGACCCAAAAGACGGTCAGCGAAAGTGCCGATCTTCTCTATCACTTGGTCGTTCTGTGGCACGCACTCAATATTGAACCCAGCGAAGTCTGGGCCGAGATGCGGCGCCGCGTGGAAAGCATGGGCATTGCCGAAAAGCTTCCTAAGCCGCGTCGGGGAACGACTGATCCCGCCCCGGTCAACGACAGCTCGGAAGGAAATCGCGTACCTGCGCCCTGCATCACCGCCAACTCGCGCGCACCAGCACCGTGTCCCGAAGAGCAGCCCGAAAGGACACGGCCATGCGCCTCCTAGTCTGTGGAGGACGTCACTTCGAGGACGCCGAGATGGTGCATCACGAACTAACTGCACTGCATTGGCGAAAGCCAATCAGCGTTGTGGTCCACGGCAGCATTGCAGGCGTCGGCATCATCGCTGAGGCGTGGGCGCGTCGCCATGGGATCGCTGTGGTGCGTTACCCGCCAAATTGGGAGTTTTACGGCAAGAAGGCCGAAGGGCTGCGCAGCGATTTCATGCTGACAGACAGCCGACCCGACTTTGTCGTGGCTTTCCCAGGGGGGCGCCACACCGCCGATCTCGTCCAACGGGCAATCAACGTCGGGCTCGCCGTGCTCGCCATTCCGCCCAACACGGCTGGAGCTTGCCCAGTCGCAAAGCATCCGCCGCAGCGGGGCCAGCCAACAACCGCTTCGCTCTGATCCAGTGAATTCACCCAAAAACGAGCAAAACTCAACGGAGTTTGAAATGTCCGATACCTCTGCGACATCGCTTGAACAAATCGAATTGGCCTCAAGCGCGCCCGCTGTCCTGGATAGCGCGCATATTGGCGACATCCACGGCGCGTTCGGCACCATCCGGCAGCACGACACCGGTGTACGAAAGACTTGGCGGGCTAGGCTGGCGACCTTGATGGCAATCGTCGGCCCGGGACTGATTGTCATGGTCGGCGACAATGATGCCGGCGCTTTTGGAACCTATACGCAGGCAGGTCAGAACTACGGCACCTCTCTGCTGTGGACGTTGATGCTCTTGATCCCGGTGATTTACGTGAATCAGGAGATGGTGTCACGGCTAGGTGCTGTGACGGGCGTTGGCCATGCACGACTGATATTCGAACGTTTCGGAAAGTTCTGGGGTGCCTTCAGCCTTATAGACCTAGTTCTTCTCAACGGACTAACCATTGTAACCGAGTTCATCGGCATCGTATTCGCACTCCAATATTTTGGTTTGCCAAGAGTTCCGGGACTGATTGTCGCGGCGGTGCTCATAGTGGCCGCCGTCAGCACCGGAAGTTTCAAGCGGTTTGAACGCTTCGCGATGGTTTTGGTCTTTGGCAGTCTGTTGCTAATACCTGTGCTCCTCGCCATCCATCCACCAATCGGTGAGATCGCCCATGGACTGCTCGTGCCGCAATGGCCCGCTCACTCCGACATGGCGGCAGTCATGCTGCTTGTCATTGGCATCGTTGGCACGACCGTCGCACCTTGGCAGCTCTTTTTCCAACAAAGCTATGTTGTCGATAAGCGGATCACGCCCGCCTTCAACGGCTACGAGAAAGTCGATCTTTGCCTCGGGATCCTCCTGGTAGTAATCGGCGCCGTTGCCATGATGGCGTTCTGTGCCGCATTGTTTGCCGGACGGCCGGAATTCGGCAATTTCACGGATACAGGTGCGGTGCTTACGGCGCTGGACAAATATGTGGGTCCATATTCGGCGACGATTTTTGCAATCGCTCTTTTGGATGCTTGCCTCATCGGCGCAGCAGCCGTCTCGCTCTCGACGTCTTATGCGATCGCCGACGTCCTCAGGGTGAGGCACTCATTGCATCGCAAAGTCACGGATGCCATCGGATTCTACGTTGCTTACGGGATTCTCATATTCATTGCCGCAGGCCTTGTTGCCTTCGCAAGTGATGCGCTGCTGGGCCTCTTTGTCAGTGCCGTGCAGGCTCTCGCTGGCGTGCTGCTACCAAGTGCCACGGTCTTCCTGCTCCTCCTTTGCAACGACAAGGCGGTTGTCGGCCCCTGGTCCAACGGTCCTAAGCTCAATGTATTCACCGGAGCAATAATCTGGTCCCTTGTGTTGCTCTCGATCATCCTCACCGTGGCGACCGTCTTCCCAGATGTGGCTGACAGCACAATTCTGAAAATACTGATTGGCGGCTCTTTGCTGGGGCTTTGCGGGTTCGTCTTTTCGTTCGCAGCACGCAAGCGTAGTTATGACGTGCCCGCTGCCGCATATGGCAACGATCAAGATCACCGCTTCGCCAAGATGACGATGCTCGAGCGCCGGAACTGGCGCATGCCGCCGCTTAATCGGCTGCCTGCCCTGCATATGACGTTGATGACGAAGGTCTGGATGGGCGTGCTACGCGGCTATCTTCTGATTGCTGTCGCGCTGATCGGCTTCAAGGTCTTCGTCGCCGCGACCGGCGTCGAGGTCAGCATCCCCCAGATCGGCGGAACGCCAACCAGCAACGACGCTGCTACAAGCAATACCGGCTCGAAGTAGCACGCAAGAAGGCGGGTGACGACGTTGACGCACGGGCGCGAGCACCGACATGTCCGCAATAGCCTCGCGGACGTTGCTATACCCCGCGTCGTCGCCTGCCAACCAAAACGAAAAGGAAACAATCTGAATAGACAAAACTCTTTTGTTCTAACTAGCTGATGGGGGCGCCTCATGTCTGAACAATTCAAGACTCTTCCCGGACGCATCCAGGCGCTTTCCGATGCAACTTCTTGTAGTTCTTTTTCGCTGACCTCAGTCGAGCAGACCAAGGGCTTTCAGATTATCGCTTTTGTCGACAGCTGTTTCGGCGATTCTCAATGCGAGATCGATGCTTGCGGATTGATCGCCGCTATGCTGATCGCTTTTGCCAAAGCGCGCAGCGATCCGTTCACGTTTCATTATTTTGCAACGCGTGCTCTCCATGACGGACTAGAACGTTGCATCGCTATCCTTGTCCAACGCGGCGAAAGGCTGCCCGTTGTCGCCTATGCGCTCATCGCAAATTATATCCGCTGGACGGCTCGACGCCGAGAGATGGCTTTAGCCGCGGCGTTTGAGCGTCTGCGCCTTTATCCGACACTTCCAAACATGTTGATCTGGCCGCCGAAGCGCACGCCAGGATAGCGTGCCAGCGCCTGAGATTCATCGAACAAAAAAAAGCCGTGGCAGATTTTCTCAAAGGAGACGCAAAACAATGAGTAATCAACTATCGCATTGGCCTCCGCCACTTCGGATCCGCCTTCTGCTTTTTGTGGTGTCTCGCATCGAACACTTTCTCCTCTTAAGGTGTCCGAAAGGTCGCATCAGGCGATTGGGATTGGCTTGGGTCGACCAGATTCATGCGCGCGTGCGCAAAAAGCTCAGCCGTGCAGAGCTACCCGAAACGCGTTGATGTTTCTTCCGCGTTCGATCGCGCGTCAAATAGCCTTGAATCAGCGCTGAATGGTGAGGAAGCCTACAAATCTCTTTCCGCGCCGATCGGTCCGTCACCGTGATCTATAATCGACGAGGGCTTCATTGCGCCGCGCCGGTGTTAAACTGTCAAGGAGGGCGTTGGCCTTCTCAATTACCTTGCTGCCGATCTCGCGCTGTTGCCCTTGATTGGCTTTTCGGGCGCCCTCGGCGAACACCGATTCCGCGGGGAGTACCGCCGCAGCAAATGCGGCGGCGGCCAAAACCGATCTAAGAAACATAGGCTACTCTACTCGGCTGGGGTTCATGGCTGCAAAGATGCTATCGTACGTACCGTCCCGTTCAGCCTAACGCCGTGCATGATCCCGATTAAGAAGGATCTCACCCCCCGGATGATCTCCGCGATCGAGGATGTCCATCACCTCCACAACAAATGCATTGAGCGGTCATTGTGCGAGGATCAGACGCTTGCGCAGAGCCGGTCAAGCTCCGCGAGCGTATTGGCGTATCGTGCGTCCGACACCGCCGTTCTCCTGTATTTGCACGCTACACTACTACGTCGATGAATCTTTGTTGAATCGCCCCGAAATCTGGCCCCTTTAATCATCCCCGTCTGGGGAAGGACTGTATCGGCCCCGATAGAAACGGGGCACTATGACAGCATCACACCACAATTCGGAAGGCCTCGCGCGCGGCGCAAGGATGCTGCGCACTGCGCTCGGTCCTGCAATCGCGCGCTATCTTGATGACGCCAGCATCGTCGAGGTGATGCTCAATCCCGATGGGCGCCTCTGGATCGACCGACTCTCCGAAGGACTTTCCGATACCGGTGAGCGGCTGTCACCAGCGGACGGCGAACGTATCGTTCGCTTGGTTGCGCACCATGTCGGAGCCGAGGTTCATGCTGGTGCTCCTCGGGTATCCGCAGAGTTGCCTGAAACCGGCGAGCGGTTCGAAGGCCTGCTGCCACCCGTCGTCGCTGCCCCCGCATTCGCGATCCGTAAGCCCGCTGTCGCGGTGTTCACGCTCGACGACTACGTCGCGGCCGGCATCATGTCAGCGACGCAGGCCGAGATACTCCGCCGGAGTGTCTCCTCACGCGCCAACATCCTCGTCGCCGGCGGGACATCCACCGGCAAGACGACGCTGACAAACGCGTTGCTCGCCGAAGTTGCGAAGACCGCCGATCGCGTCGTCCTCATCGAAGACACCCGCGAACTGCAATGCGCCGCGCCGAACCTCGTGGCGATGCGAACAAAAGATGGCGTTGCCTCACTTTCCGATCTCGTTCGCTCTTCGCTGCGTCTGCGGCCCGATCGCATACCCGTTGGCGAAGTGCGCGGCGCCGAAGCGCTCGAACTGCTCAAGGCCTGGGGCACCGGCCATCCTGGCGGGGTCGGCACCATCCACGCCGGCAGCGCGATCGGCGCACTGCGCCGCATGGAGCAGCTCATTCAGGAGGCAGTCGTCACGGTCCCGCGCGCATTGATCGCGGAAACGATCGACCTCGTTGCCGTCCTCTCCGGTCGCGGGTCCGCGCGGCGACTCTCCGAACTCTCGCGCGTCGAAGGCCTCGGTCTCGACGGCGACTACCGCATCGCGCCGGCCACCACGGATGGCGACGGCAGCTCGAGCTTGTTCGTCCCAGCACCTGAAGGAGAAAGCCTGTGATCCAACGCCTGCGGCGCGCGCGCCATCATCTCGTCTTGACCGTTTCCATCGCCACTCTGTCGGCGGTGATGGCAGCCCCCGCTCACGCTTCCGGTTCGTCGATGCCGTGGGAACAGCCTCTCCAACAGATCCTGCAGTCGATTGAAGGTCCCGTGGCGAAAATCATGGCGGTGATCATCATCATCGTTACCGGCCTGACGCTGGCCTTCGGCGATACCTCCGGCGGCTTCCGCAGGTTGATCCAGATCGTGTTTGGTCTCTCGATTGCCTTCGCCGCGTCGAGCTTCTTCCTGTCGTTCTTCTCGTTCGGCGGCGGGGCGCTGGTCTGATGACGGGCGCTGTCGATCAGGGCGGCGACGTCCCAGGCTATACCGTCCCCGTTCACCGGGCACTGACCGAGCCGATCCTGCTCGGCGGCGCCCCACGGGCTATCGCCATCATGAACGGGACGCTCGCTGGCGCGGTCGGCCTAGGGCTTCGCCTCTGGCTGGTGGGGATCGCGATCTGGGCGATCGGCCACGTCACCGCGGTGTGGGCTGCCAAGCGCGATCCGCTCTTCGTCGACGTTGTGCGCCGCCATCTGCGCGTCCCCGCACACCTTTCGGTCTGAGGGGAGCGCGGCCATGATGAACCTTGCCGAATATCGCAATCGCAACAGCCGCCTGGCCGACTTCCTCCCCTGGGTCGCGCTGGTGGGCTCCGGCATCGTCCTCAACAAGGACGGCAGCTTTCAGCGCACCGCGCGGTTTCGCGGCCCCGATCTCGACAGCGCCGTACAGGCTGAGCTAGTCGCCATCGCCGGCCGCCTCAACAATGCGTTCCGTCGCCTTGGATCAGGCTGGGCAATCTTCGTCGAGGCGCAGCGGCAAGCTTCGAACCTCTATCCCGACAGCCGCTTTCCCGATCCCGCCTCGGCGCTGGTCGACGCCGAGCGCAAAGCGGATTTCGAGGAAGCTGGCGCACATTTCGAGTCGAGCTATTTCCTGACCTTCACCTATCTGCCGCCGGCCGAGGACGCCGCGCGCGCGGAATCCTGGCTCTATGAAGGCCGGGAAAAGTCGGGCCTCGACCCCAACGAGGTGATGACCGGGTTCGCCGATCGCACCGATCGCATCCTGCGCCTGGTCGAAGCCTTCATGCCCGAATGCCGCTGGCTTGATGACGCGGAGACGCTCACCTATCTCCACGGCTGCGTCTCGACCAAACGGCACCGTGTCCGCGTCCCCGAAACGCCGATCTATCTCGACGCGCTGCTCGCCGACCAGCCGCTCACCGGCGGGCTCGAGCCGCGCCTTGGCGCGTCGCATCTGCGCATCCTCACCGTCACAGGCTTTCCAACGGCGACGACACCTGGCCTGCTCGACGAGCTGAACCGTCTCGCATTTCCGTATCGTTGGTCGACGCGGGCGATCCTGCTCGACAAGACCGACGCGACCAAGCTGCTGACCAAGATCCGCCGGCAATGGTTCGCCAAGCGCAAGTCGATCGCCGCGATCCTCAAGGAGGTAATGACCAACGAGGCGTCCGTCCTCGTGGACACCGACGCCGCGAACAAGGCCGCCGATGCCGACATGGCGCTCCAGGAACTCGGCGCCGACTATGCCGGGATGGCCTACGTCACCGCGACGGTGACGGTGTGGGACGAGGATCCGCGCGCTGCCGACGAGAAGCTGCGCCTCGTCGAGAAGGTCATTCAGGGCCGCGACTTCACTGCCATGGCCGAGACGATCAACGCGGTGGACGCCTGGCTCGGATCATTGCCCGGCCACGTCTATGCGAACGTCCGCCAGCCGCCGATCTCCACGCTCAATCTCGCCCACATGATCCCGCTGTCGGCGGTGTGGGCGGGGCCGGAACGGGACGAGCATTTTGCAGCGCCCCCACTGCTCTTCGGCAAGACCGAAGGCTCCACCCCGTTCCGGCTTTCGCTTCACGTCGGCGACGTCGGCCACACGCTGATCGTTGGCCCGACCGGCGCGGGCAAGTCGGTCCTGCTGGCGCTGATGGCGCTGCAGTTCCGACGCTATGCTCGCGCCCAAGTCTTCGCCTTCGACTTCGGCGGCTCGATCCGCGCGGCGGCGCTCGGCATGGGCGGCGATTGGCATGACCTCGGCGGCGATCTCAGTGACGGCGCGACCGATAACGTCAGCCTTCAACCGCTCGCCCGCGTTCACGACGTGCCCGAGCGCGCCTGGGCGGGCGACTGGATCGTATCGATCCTGACCCGCGAGGGCGTGGCGATCACGCCCGAGGTGAAGGAGCATATCTGGACGGCGCTGACCTCGCTGGCATCGGCGCCCGTCGAGGAGCGCACGATCACCGGCCTGGTCGTGCTGCTCCAGTCGAACGATCTCAAACAGGCGCTCAGGCCCTATTGCGTCGGCGGTCCCTACGGCCGGCTGCTCGACGCTGAACGCGAGTATCTTGGCTCGGCGTTCGTTCAAGCGTTCGAGACTGAGGGGCTGATCGGCACCGGCGCGGCGCCGGCGGTTCTCTCCTATCTCTTCCATCGGATCGAAGATCGGCTCGACGGTTCGCCGACTCTTCTCATTATCGACGAAGGCTGGCTGGCGCTGGACGATGACGGTTTCGCCGGCCAGCTCCGCGAATGGCTGAAGACGCTGCGCAAGAAGAACGCCAGCGTCATCTTCGCCACGCAATCGCTCAGCGACATCGACGGCTCGGCCATCGCGCCTGCCATCATCGAAAGCTGCCAGACCCGGCTTCTGCTGCCGAACGAGCGCGCGATCGAGCCGCAGATCACGGCGATCTATCGGCGCTTCGGCCTCAACGACCGCCAGATCGAGATCATCGCGCGGGCAATGCCCAAGCGCGACTATTACTGCCAGTCGCGGCGCGGCAACCGCCTCTTCGAACTCGGTCTGTCCGATGTCGCGCTCGCTCTGTGCGCCGCGTCATCGAAGACCGACCAGGCGGCCATTGCCCGCATCGTCGCCGAACACGGCCGCGACGGCTTCCTCGCCGCATGGCTCGATCACCGTGAGGTCGGTTGGGCCGCCGATCTCATCCCCACGCTCACCAACAAGGAGACGTCCCAATGAAACTGCGCAATTCCCGCGCAGCGCGTTTTGCTGCCGCGCTGCTGACCGCTCCCGTCGCGCTCGCGCCCATGCTGGCGACGCCCGCTCACGCCATCATCGTATTCGATCCCTCGAACTATGCGCAGAACGTGCTCACGGCGGCGCGATCGCTTCAGCAGATCACCAACCAGATCACCTCGCTTCAGAACGAAGCGCAAATGCTGATCAACCAGGCACGCAACCTTGCGAGCCTGCCGTTCTCGTCGCTGCAACAGCTTCAGCAGTCCGTCCAGCGCACGCAGCAGCTTCTCAACCAGGCGCAGAATATCGCCTACGACGTCCAGCAGATCGACCGGATGTTCCAGCAGAAGTACGGGAACGTCTCGCTGTCCGCTTCGGATCAGCAACTCGTCACCGATGCCCGCTCGCGCTGGCAGAACACGGTCGGCGGCCTGCAGGACGCAATGCGGGTGCAGGCGGGCGTCGTCGGCAACATCGACACCAATCGCACGCAGATGTCGGCGCTGATCGGCCAGAGCCAGGGCGCGACCGGCGCGCTGCAGGCGACGCAGGCCGGCAACCAACTCCTTGCGCTCCAGGCGCAGCAACTCGCGGATCTCACCGCCGTCGTGGCGGCCAACGGCCGGGCGCAGGCCTTGCAGTCGGCCGAGCAGGCCGCCGCCGCCGAACAGGGCCGCGAGCAGCGCCGGCGTTTCCTGACGCCGGGCTCGGGCTACCAGCCCGGCAATGCCCGCATGTTCCCGAACAGCGGCAACTGAGGCTGGCACGATGGACGGCAAGACCCTCGCTCGCGTCGGCGCCATCGTCTTCGTCGCGGTCGCCATCACGGCGACCGCGATCGAGATGAACCGCAAGGACGTTTCGACGGACGTCCTCGCGACGCAGGGCCGTCCGGTCACAACATCGGATCCTCTCGCCGCCGAATTGCTTCGTTGTTCCGAGATCGGCGAGGCCGGCACGCGCGATCCCAATTGCCTGAAGGCATGGGCAGAGAACCGGCGCCGCTTCCTCGGCCAGCCGGCCCCCGTTTCATCACCATCGCCGGTTGCGCCGACCACGCTGTTTCCAAGCGCGCCCGCGTCGGCCGCTCCCATCCACAAAGACAGTGCGCCAGCGGACGTGACCGGGCCTGCGATGCAGGCCGAGCCCGCTCAGCCAGAGGTTCGCTGACATGGGCGGCACCGGTGTCATCGACCATTTCCTCGAGGTCTTCACTCGCTACATCGACGGAGGATTCGGGCTGCTCGGCGGCGAAGTCGGTTTCATCGCCACCACCTTGATCGTCATCGACGTCACGCTCGCCGCGCTTTTCTGGTCATGGGGCGCCGACGACGACATCATGGCGAGGCTGGTCAAGAAGACGCTCTTCGTCGGTGTCTTCGCCTACCTGATCTCCAACTGGAACAATCTCGCCCGCATCGTCTTCGAGAGCTTCGCGGGCCTCGGCCTGAAGGCTTCGGGAACGGGCTTTGCCGTGAGCGATCTCATGCGCCCCGGCAAGGTGGCGCAGACTGGTCTCGATGCCGGCCGGCCGCTGCTCGACTCCATCTCCAGCCTGATGGGCTACTGGTCGTTCTTCGAGAACTTCATCCAGATCGCCTGCATGTTTTTCGCCTGGGCGCTGGTGCTGCTGGCGTTCTTCATCCTGGCGATCCAGCTCTTCGTCACCCTGATCGAGTTCAAGCTGACCACGCTCGCCGGCTTCGTCCTCATTCCCTTCGGCCTGTTCGGCAAATCGGCGTTCATGGCCGAGCGCGTGCTCGGCAACGTCATCTCCTCCGGCATCAAGGTGCTGGTGCTCGCCGTCATCATCGGCATCGGCTCGACGCTGTTCTCCGAGTTCACCTCGGGCTTCAACGGCGCAACGCCATCGATCGACGATGCCATGGCGATCGTGCTTGCCGCGCTGTCGCTGCTTGGTCTCGGCATCTTCGGTCCCGGCATCGCTAACGGCCTCATCTCCGGTGGCCCGCAGCTCGGCGCCGGCGCGGCCATTGGCACTGGTCTTGCCGCCGGCGGCGTTGTCGCAGCAGGCGCGGCCGCTGCCGGCGCCGTCGTGACAGGCGGCGCTGCACTTGCTGGCGGCGCTGCCGCCGCCGCGCGTGGCGGTGCAGCCCTCGCCGGTGGCGCCTCCACCGCCTACAGCCTCGGCGCGGCCGGCCAGGCCGGCGCATCCGGCGTCGCGTCGGGTCTTGGCAGTGTTGCCAGCACCGGCGCGAAGGCGGCCGTCTCACCGCTGAAGCGCGCAGCCGGTCGTGCCGCCGACAGCCTGAAGCAGAGCTATCAGGCCGGTGGCCAGGCCGCGACGGAGATCGCCACCGGCGCATCCGGTGCTGCGACGACCGCCACCGCGGAGGCCGCATCTCCCGGAGCTGCGTCTTCCACCAGCGACGGGCCGCCGGCCTGGGCGAAACGCATGAAGCGCTCGCAGCAGATGTCCCATGGCGTTCAGGCCGCCGCCCACGCCGTGCGTAGCGGCGACAGCCATGGCGGCGGCTCCTCCGTCAACCTCTCCGAAAGCGACTGACCATGTTCAAGCGACCATCCACCCACTACGGCAAAGCCCCTCAGCCCGAGACTCCCTATCAGCGCGCCGCTCAGGTCTGGGACGATCGCATCGGCTCCGCCCGCGTGCAGGCCCGTAACTGGCGCTACATGGCCTTCGGATCATTGGCCCTCGCGGGCGGCCTTTCGGCCGCGCTGGTCTGGCAGTCCGCCAACGGCTCGATCGTGCCTTGGGTAGTGCAGGTCGACCGGCTCGGCCAGGCGCAGGCGATCGCGCCGGCGACCGCCGACTATCAGCCAAACGATCCGCAAATCGCCTTCTACCTCGCGCGCTTCATCGAGCAGGTCCGCTCGATCCCGTCCGACGCCATCATCGTGCGGCAGAACTGGCTGCGCGCCTA
This sequence comes from Afipia sp., assembly GCA_051653085.1. Classification (GTDB taxonomy): domain Bacteria; phylum Pseudomonadota; class Alphaproteobacteria; order Rhizobiales; family Xanthobacteraceae; genus Afipia. Next base: position 25,273 of record JBOFVL010000037.1, read on the forward strand.
CGACTTCACGACACAGGGTGGCGCGCTCGCGCTGAACGATTATGCGCGCGCCAACGACCCCTTCACCAAGGTCGGCAAGCAGCAGATCGCGATCGAAGTGTCGTCGGTGATCCGCGCCTCGCCGTCGAGCTTCCGCATCGCCTGGATCGAGCGACGCTATCAGGACGGCTCACTGGCCTCCACCGAACGCTGGTCCGCGATCCTCACCGTCGTCGTGCAGCCCCCACGCGACGCCGACACGCTGCGGAAGAACCCACTCGGAATCTACATCAACGCCATCAACTGGTCGAAGGAGCTTGGACAATGACGCCCGCACTCCGCAAAGCCGCCCCTTGGAGTGCAGGGCTCCCGGCTTTGCTCATCCACGTAGTTCCGGTTTTCCGCAAATCCGCTTTGCCGGGAATCTTGCTCGCCGGTTCGGCGCTGGCAGGGTGCGCCACTCACACCCCGCCGCCGGAGATTTCCTACGACAATGCGGTGCCGGCTGTGCAGACCTCCGATCCGCCAGCGCCCGTCCGGGTGGTGGAGCTTCCCAAACCGCTCCCGCTGCCTGGTCAGTTGAAGCCCATCGGCAAGGACGGCAAGCCCGAGCCGGAACCGTCCGATCCCGCCGCGCGCGTCAACCAGGCCAATGCCGCAGCGCGCGTCCAGCCCGTCCGCAACGGCTTCATCAACTCGATGCAGGTCTATCCCTTCGTCGATGGCGCGCTCTATCAGGTCTACGCCTCGCCGGGGCAGATCACCGACATCGCGCTTCAGCCCGGCGAGCAGCTCGTCGGCTCCGGTCCTGTCGCCGCTGGCGACACAGTGCGCTGGATCATCGGCGATACCGAGAGCGGCGTTGGCGCGGCCAAGCAGGTCCATATCCTCGTGAAGCCAACGCGGGCCGAGCTGATGACCAATCTCGTCATCAACACCGACCGGCGCACCTATCACATGGAGCTGCGCGCGACGCCATCGACCTATATGGCATCGGTGTCTTGGCAATATCCGCAGGACCAGCTCATCGCGCTGCGCCGCCAGAACAGCCAAGCCGAGGCCGCGCAGCCGGTGTCGGGCGGCATCGATCTCGCCCGTGTCAATTTCCGCTACGAGGTGACCGGCGACCGCGCACCGTGGCGGCCGCTGCGCGCCTTCGATGACGGCAAGCAGGTGTTCATCGAATTCCCCCGCGGCATCGGACAGGGCGAGATGCCGCCCTTGTTCGTGGTCGGACCGGAGGGCGACACCTCCGAGCTGGTGAACTATCGCGTGCGCGGCAACTACATGATCGTCGATCGACTGTTCGCCGCCGCCGAACTGCGGTTCGGCGCGGGCAAGAACCAGAAGCGTGTCCGCATCTCCCGCACCGACGGGAGGCCGGCATCGTGAGCGACGAACGCGATCCCGAAAAGGAGGAAGGCCGGACGCCCGGTTCGGCGCCCCAGCCTCAGCCGACCGACGACGACGCTCGGCCGCTGACCGGCGAGCCGGCCGCGACCATGCGGCTGCGCGCCGAGCCGCCGCGTGTGACCCGCCTGTCCCGCAAGGTGCTGGCCGGTCTGGGTCTTGCGGCAAGCCTCGGTGTCGGTGGGGCGCTGATCTATGCGCTCCAGACTCGTCACAGCGGCCAGGGTCAGGAGCTTTACTCTACGGACAACCGCTCGACACCGGACGGTCTGGCTGGATTGCCGAAGGATTATTCCGGCGTCCCGAAGCTCGGCCCGCCGCTGCCCGGCGACCTCGGTCGCCCGATCCTCAACGCGCAGAACGGTGGCACAGTGCCGCCGATCGGCGCACCGGCATCAGGTCCGACGGGACCGAGCCCCGAGGAACAGCGCCGGGCGCAGGAACTGGAGGCGGCTCGGACCGCACGGCTGTTCGCATCCACCGAGACTCGGCCCGCTACGGCTGGAGCTTCGACACAGCCGACTGCGACCGCCACGCCGTCGGCCGATCTCGCCAGCCTCGGCCTTGCGCCGCAGCCAGCGACACCCTCCGCGCAGGATCGTCAGCTCGCATTCCTCAATCAGACGCCCGACAAGCGCACTGTCTCGCCGGATCGCGTTGCCGCGCCAGCGTCGAAGAACGTCCTGCAGGCCGGCGCCGTCATCGCGGCCGCGCTCATCACCGGCATCCGCTCCGACCTGCCGGGTCAGATCACCGCACAGGTGACGGAGAACATCTATGACAGCCCGACCGGCAAGATCCTGCTTGTGCCACAGGGCACGCGCGTTATCGGCCAGTATGACAGTGGCGTCGGCTTCGGTCAGAGGCGCATACTTCTCGTCTGGAACCGGCTGATCTTCCCCAATGGCCGCTCCATCGTTCTGGAGCGTCAGCCTGGTGCGGACGCCGAGGGCTATGCGGGCCTTGAGGATGGCGTCGACTATCACTGGGGCGAACTGTTCAAGGCCGCTGCACTTTCCACGATTCTGAGCATCGGTGCGGAGGCGGGCTCGTCTGGCCAGGACAGCGATATTGTGCGGGCGCTGCGACAGGGTGCCTCCAATAGCGTCAGTCAAACCGGCCAGCAGATCGTCCAGCGCCAGCTCAACATCGCACCGACCCTCACCATCCGGCCAGGCTTGCCCGTCCGCGTCATCGTCACCCGCGATCTCGTTCTCGAACCCTACGGAGGCTGACATGACCAAGCTGAAATTGGGAGCGATCGTCGACGACAAACCGGTGAAGGTCACGGTGGAGTTACCGGCAAGCCTGCATCGCGACCTAACGGCCTACGCAGAAATTCTCGGCCGCGAAGCGAGGCAACCGCCGGCCGATCCCGTTCGCCTCATCGCTCCGATGCTGGAGCGGTTCATAGCCACGGATCGGGGATTTGCGAAAGCGAGGAAGTCAAAAGAACTGCCGAAACCGTCTGAATGATTGTGGCGGCAGCCGAGCGCGACATTGAACGCGCAAGACTGAGGAGGCGGCGCCAGGCCGGGTTATCATTCCGCGGCGACCACACCGCGCAGAACGGCAGAACCTCGCCGGCAAGCTGCCGATAGGCAGTTCCCGGAAACTGAGCCGCCGTCCCGGCCTCGCTCATGACCGTGACGCCTTGGCCGATCGCCACAAGCGACAGGAGATTGTCCCTCCCGACGTATTGGGTATCGATTTCTGGGTGACGCCCAAGATCGGCGAGGCGTTGAACCAAATAGTCGTGAATTTCCGATCCAGGGGCACCGTCACTTACAATGAATCTCTCGTCCACAAGATCACGCCAGCCAAGCTCCGATTTCTCAGAGAGAGGATGATCGCTGGGAAGTACGGCGAATACTCGCTCGGACCAAAGTTGCTCTGTTTCACAGTCCGACCACTGTGTGGTTCCCGTGATAAAAGCCACATCGAGTTGAAGTCGCCGGATCGAGGCAACGTGATCCGCAGGATCGCCGTCAAAAAATTCGACCCGTACACTTGCATGCTCCTTGCCGTAGGCTCCCAGCAGATCGGACAGGAATCCAGACGCGAGCGACGAAAAGATGCCGACCTTGATATGCCCCCGCTCGGAGCGACCTATGGCGGCCACATCCTTCGCGCCGCAGTCGATCTGTTGAAGTGCTTTGCGTGCTCGACGCACAAACTGCTGTCCTGCCAACGTCAGGCAGACGCCGCCGTTGTGCCTCTGAAATAGGGAAGCGCCGAGTTCGTCTTCGAGATCGCGAACGCGACGGCTGATCGCCGATTCCTGTATTCCCAAGGCCAAGGCCGCCTTTCGGAAGCTGCCATATTCGGCCGCCGCAAGAAAATACCGGATCTGGCGGAATTCAAGCATCGGTCAATTGCGACCGAGATCTATTCGAAATGATTCCTGGCCTCGCGACGGTCCATCGTCCGCTCGTTGCGAGCATCGCTCTGTAAGCACCATCTACCACGACCATCGCGCCCCGACCGCAGCTAAGGCAAGACCTCCCGATTCTCACCCTAGAATAGACGGCTACAGACGCTCATTGGCCGATGATCTTATATAGATTCGATATACCAACGTATCTTCGAAATATACCGTGTTCTGAAAGGGGGGGGGTGGCACGCCCGCGCAGATCGCGCACCAGTTCGCGGTGCAGGGGCTCTCCTCTCAGTCGAGATTCAAACGCTCAAACTGTCCGACATTCTAACAAGGTCAATAATCGTCTTGGCCTGCATCTTCTGCATGAGATGGCTACGGCGAACCTTCACCGTGATCTCGCTAACATTCAGGTCGGCGGCGATTTGTTTATTGAGGAGGCCCTTTACAACGAGCTTGAAAACGTCTCGTTCGCCGGGCGTCAATGTCTCCCAACGCGCATTCAAATCCAGCGAACGCGCTTCGCTCTCGCGCCTTCGCCGGTCTTTTTCGATCGCTTGTTGGATAGCATCCAGCAGGTCTTGGTCGCGAAACGGCTTGGTCAAGAACTCGAAGGCGCCATTCTTGATGGCGTTCACGCCCATCGTGATGTCCCCATGTCCCGTGATGAATATCGTCGGCAGATGAATGCCGTATTCAGGCATTTGCCGATGAAAATCGATCCCGCTTTGTCCGGGCATTCTCACATCGAGCAGCAGGCAGCCGGGCGCGTCCGGCATGGAGCTTTCCAGAAATTCGGCAACCGAGCTATACGAGCGCACCTGTAGCCCAACGGATGCGAGCAAATCTTCGAGCGCGGCGCGAACGGACCGATCGTCATCGATGACATAGACGATGGGCTGCGGCCGCGAATCCGCCGTCGGTTCATTTTTCATCAGGCTGCCTCCATGTGGCGCGGCAGGCGCACCTCAAATACGGTCCCGCCTCCAGGGACTGGAGCCGCGGAAATCTGTCCGCCATTCGCTTCAACGATCGTCTGACTGATGGTAAGGCCAAGACCCATGCCTCCCTCTTTCGTCGTCCAGAAGGCGTCAAAGAGGTGCTCACGAGCTCCCGGCGCCAGACCGGTGCCGGAATCGGCCACCGCGAGAACGATCGCATCCCGTCCATCCTGCGAGGCGGCAATTCGCAGACGACGCTCGGGCAATGCGCGGTCCGACATCGCCTCGGTCGCATTGAGGACGAGATTGCTGATGACCTGCTGGATCTGGACCCGATCGGCAAAAACGCGAGGTAGGCCGTCATGCAGGTCCAGTTGCAAGGCGACGCCGCCACGCTCGATCTCGCCGCGCGACAAGGTCGCGATTTCCATGACAGCTTCCCTGAGGTCGAATGGTTGTCGGCGCGGCGCCTCGCCCTTCGAAAGGGCGCGAATGCGCGCGATGACCTGGCTTGCCCGGTTGGCATCGCTGACGATGCGGTCGAGCGCGAGGCGGGCCTTGTCGAGATTTGGCGGCTCCTGGGCAAGCCATCGGGTGCACGCGCCGCCGCTGGCGACGACGGCAGCCAGGGGCTGGTTGACTTCGTGCGCGATCGACGCCGACAGTTGACCGAGCGTCGTGACCCGCGCAATTCGCAAAAGCCGATCGCGCGCCTCCAGCGCCTCGGCCTTCGCAGCCACCATCCTTAAACTGAGATAGGTTGTAACGCCGATCGCAACGATACTAATCCCGGTATTGACGATGCCGACCTCATACGCACCGGAGTGGGTCAAGAAAAAACTGATCAGGGTCAGCGCGACACAAATGCAAGCGAGGGCCACTACAGCCGTGCCAGACAAGATGCGTGTCGCAACGAGAATGACCGCTGTGTAGAATACGGCCGCTGCGATGGCGTAGTCCGTGACCGTATCGGCGATAAAAATGCCGGCCATCGCAACGCCCATCGCGATCAACGTCAGCGCCGATCCGGGACGTATATCATTGGCGATCTTGAGCATTGTTCACCTTCTCGATCAACTTACCTACTTTCAATATTCTTCCCTGGAGAATCTACTCCGCCGTGTACCTAGATAACTATTGCTTCTCGGTCACTCGCCTGGCTCGAACCGCCACCGAGCAGATGTTACCAGCGGCTCCAGACTGAGACGACCGATAATCTGTTCCAAAAGGCGATCCTGCCGAGTGTCGGCTCGCACTGTCGCGCTCACCTGGACTCGGTTTGTGTCCTCGATATTCGTGCTTTCGAGGTCGCGGATGTGCAGCGCACCGGCGAGATCGCGAAGAAGAAGCGCCCGAACATGCGCCTCAGCCTCTCCATGGCAGATGATGCTGATCGCATATGCGCTGTCCAACGGGCTTGCGGCGAATGACTGGCGCTCAACGAGGCGCACGAGCGGGCGCAGAACTGCGTTGACGGCGATGACGAACGTCGTCGCAATCAATGCATGAAAGAAAAATCCGGCCCCACACAGCGCGCCGATCGCGGCGGAGCACCACAGCGTCGCGGCGGTGTTGAGCCCGCGCACATTCAACCCTTCCTTGAAGATGATGCCGGCGCCCATAAAGCCGATGCCGGAAACAATCTGGGCCGCAACGCGCGTCGGGCTCGCCTCGCCGGGGAACAGCCCGGCAAAGAGGACGAAGATGGCCGCGCCGAGCGCGACGAGGGTATTGGTTCGCAGCCCGGCCAGGCGCTGGCGCCATTGCCGTTCGAAGCCGATCAAGCCGCCAAGAAGGAATGCGCCCCCGAGCGTGAGTGCGGTGTGGCCAAGGCTTTGCCAATCCATCTGAATGTGTTCCCATCTCGTTGCGTCGGTCGCGCCCTCCCGAGGCGCAAGCCCGCGCTATTGCTGGAATTGCCACTCCACTCGCTGTCAGAATTCGGCGTGGGCGCGAAGCGACAGAATCGAGGCTGGTCCGCGGTCGGCGTTGTAGGCGGGGTTTGCAACAAACTGATAGTCGAAGGTGACGGTGCTCCAGCCGTTGACCCGCAAGGCGTAATACGCCTCGACGATCGACTCGTGGCCGTAGCGCAGTCTCCCATCACCGATCAGCAACCCCGTGCCTCCGGCGGCGAGGAAGTTACGATGTGCACTCGAGAGGCCGTTGACCGCAGCACCGACTCCGATCGTGTCCGCAGGCCGTCCCCATGCAGAACCCTTTAGGGAGAAACCACCGGAAATGCTGCGGTCGATGTCCGTGAAGGAGAGGATTTCGGTGCGGCCGTCGTTCCAGCTTGCACGGGCGAAAAGCCCGAGGTCAGCTGTCAAAGCCTGTTCGATATTTCCATAAAAGCCATACTTATTCTGATTGCGGCGCAGGGCCGTCATCGCATCGTTGATATCTGTTTGAGGGCTCGCTTGCGCGAGGTTGATAGCGTCGCGATACGCGCCGGTGTAACCACGGTTGATGAAAGCGCCGATCCGAACCTTACCCGGCTGCCCGAACAGGCTGTGCCGTTCCTCGAACTCGACGGCGCCACCGCCGCCCCCATTGAAGACCAAAACATCACTGTTCGGCTCCCTGGGCACTTGGAAGGCCCCGGCTCGCACAGCCCAATCCTTACGATTCAGCTCGATGACCGCACCGCGCGTCATGCCGGGAAGGTCGGCGGGGAAGTCATAGGCCCCCGACGACCAGATTGCCCAATTCATGAAATCCGCGCGCGGATCCTTGGCATAGGCATTCGCGTCGAAGAAATCGCCAACCGCGAAACGACCAACCGTGACAGTGACGCGATCGATATCGCGTCGCCCCGCCAGTTGCAGGGGGCCGTCTGCGACATCCTCCTGCTCGCCACCAAGACCGAATGTCTGCTGAAGATAGTAGCGCTGTGGCCGAAATTTCGGAAATTCAGCGCCGCCTTTTTGCGCTTCTCCATTTGGAAAGCCTGCGAGTCCGAGCGTCCCGTTCAGCCCGAAGCCTTGGGCTAGCTCGGGATTGAAATAGAACGCACCACCGTCCCAAAGCCTCACGCCAAGAAATGCGTCCGCGGTCCACGTCTCACGAACTTGCCCACCACCGGGCAGGCTGGCGCTGGAAGCGTAGGGGGAACGAATCGCGGGATAGCCTTGGGCGATGAATGTGGTCTGGCCATGAATATTCCAGTCCGGCGACATTTCGACAGTTGCCGGTGGTCTTGGGAGTGTCGAGGCCACATCGCCCAGTCGGTAGTTCAGGCCAAGCGTGAACCTCTGGGTTCGGGGGCGGACGGACACATCGCGCAGTCCGGCACCATCGAGTCGATAGGTCGAGGAAGCCAGATCGAGGTAGTCGTACTGGACGCGTGCCGTCCATGGTCCGCCCAAGGCCATTTCGACACCTGCGCCTGCCGTCCACCCAGCGTGCCAGCGCCCCAGTTTTGACAAAACGCTGCCGTCATCGCCATTGATGTCGACGTTCGTTCGTGTCCAAGCGAGGCCTCCCGTTGCATAGGGGAGGAATGGGCCAAAAGCATAGCCGATCCTGCCACGCACCGTCCCCACGACATCCAGGGATGTGTTGAAGGGAGCCGGTATCCGTCGCGTCTCATCGGGCGGGCTCACAAAAGTGACATCGGCTTCCGCGCCGAGCACCCAACGATCGCTGGCCTGAAAGTTGTAGCCTCCCTGAAAGCCGCCGATCATTCCTGTCACCGTAGGCGGCAGGCCAACGGACTGATTCAAGACGGGGTTCGTTCCCGGGCCAAGGCTGCCAGCCCCGAAACCGGTGTGTCCGCCAAAATAGACGCCCGACCAGTCGGGCCCGCCCGATTCCACCTTATTGTCACGCGAGGCCCCCGGTGCCTTCGTTGGCATCGCCAGGATGGGTTGCGGTCCACTAGTGTTGAGCCGTGCCGCATCCGGATGGCCGGGAGTCGTTTGAAGTTCTTGCGCGTGCGCTTTGGTTACCTGAAGAACCGCTACAAGACCGAGCGCCAGCAAGTAGAAAGCGATCACCATCAGTCGGCAAAAAAGAACCCGACGACGCCTGAAAACCTTCAGTCCGGTGGTGATAGTGAAATTGGGAAGTCCGTGGGTCGTAAAATAAGTCATGGGCTACTCCTGGCGTCGGGTTGCGAGAGCGCCCGGCGCCAATAGCCGCGAGCTGCCCTCCTAGTTTTCTCGTGAATTCAAGCGGCGCGAGTTGTTGGTCGCGCCGCGACTAGATGGGTCGTCCATTTGAAGCTCCTTGCTGATCGAAGTCCGGTTCAGGTCCGGGCCTCGTGCTTTGGTTCCATGCAAGCGATCGTTTTGCGCTTGTGTGGCTCACCAGCGGCAACGCCGCATTCGCGATATCGCCGCTCTGTTCAACCGTGCGCCGCAACGCAGCAGGAATCTGAGCTTGAAACCGTCCAGCAGACGGCGACGAGCAAGGTGAACGGCCGCATGCGTCACGAACATCGCCAAAACCGCCAAAGCCCAACACAAACGTCTGTCCAACCGATTCCGAAGCGACGACCTGGCATCGCCCGGCTCGCGATTGTGGGGCGGACGCGGCGCTTGTCGCCTCGGCGGTGGCGGCCCTTGTCGCGGGCAGTCTCCAGCCTGCGGCGGCGCAAATCTCAGGATCAACGGTGATGTGGACATGATCAGGACCTCTCATGCGCTTGGCCGTCAGAACCATTGTCCGAACCGGCGGATGTAGACGGTCTTCATCAGTTGAGCGACGAGGCAGTAGCAGAGCAGCGTTCCGGCCAGCCACGGGAAGTAGGCGATAGGCAGGGGCTGCAATCCGATGGCTGCTCCCAGCGGAGAGAACGGCAAATAGATCCCCAGTACGCAGATGACGCTCGACATCAGCAAGACCGGCAAAGCCGCTGTGCTGTTGACGAAGGGAATCTTCTGGGTACGCAGCATATGGACCACGAGCGTTTGAGAAAGCAGGCCCTCGATGAACCAGCCCGACTGAAAGAGCGATTGATGCTCCGGGCTATTGGCGGCAAAGACGAACCACATCAGAGCGAACGTCGTGATGTCGAAGATCGAGGACGTCGGCCCGATCCAGATCATGAAACGACCGATATTCTTGGCATCCCACTTCCGCGGTTTGCTGAGAAACTCCTTGTCCATGTGATCCCAAGGCAGCGCCAATTGGGAAATGTCGTACATCAGGTTTTGCACGAGCAAATGGATCGACAGCATCGGCAGGAACGGAATGAATGCGCTCGCCACCAGCACTGAAAACACGTTTCCGAAGTTCGAGCTGGCGGTCATGTTGAGGTATTTCATGATGTTGCCGAAGGTTTCGCGCCCCTTCAGCACACCCTCCTCAAGAACCATCAGGCTCTTCTCGAGCAGGATGATATCGGCCGACTCCTTCGCAATATCGGCGCCGCTATCGACGGAAATGCCGACATCGGCATCGCGCAGCGCCGGGGCGTCATTGATGCCGTCACCGAGAAATCCGACGGTATGACCGTTAGCCTGAAGCGCCTGCAATACACGCGACTTCTGGAGCGGAGTGAGCTTCGCGAAGATCGTCCGCTCCTCGACCAAAACGCGAAGCGCGGTGTCGTCCAATTTTTCTATGTCGCGCCCGAGTACGGCTTGGCCCGGTTCAAGTCCTACTTCACGGCAGATCTTGGCACTCACGACCGCATTGTCGCCCGTAAGAACCTTGACCTTGACGCCATGCTCCGCGAGCGCAGCGATTGCTGGTCCAGCCGTCTCCTTTGGCGGGTCGAGAAAAGTAAGGAACCCCTGAATCGTGAGATCGGCTTCGTCCGCGATGGCATAATGCGTCTTGGCCTCGGACGCCACAAACCCTCGGGTGGCGACGACCAGCACACGGAATCCGTCCTCGTTGTACGCCCGAGCCATCGCAGCCAGATTCTTGCGCTCAACGTCACCAAGGCGGATCAGATCTTTGCCTCTTCTGACGTGCGTAGAGATCGACAGCATCTCCTCAACCGCGCCCTTGCAGATGAGCAAGTGATCTCCGTCCTCGCCCTCGACGACCACTGAGAGTCGGCGGCGCACGAAGTCGAACGGAAGTTCATCGACTTTTCGGTAGCTCGCGGCCGTGTTCGTGATGGCTGGCTCCGCCCCGGCGAATCGCACGACGGCCTGATCCATCAGGTTCTTCACGCCGCTCTGGTGGTAGCTGTTCAACCAGCCCAACCGGAGAACGTCAGCGTTGGGTTGCCCGGTAACGTCGACGTGGTGCTCCAGAATGATCTTGTCCTGAGTCAGCGTGCCGGTCTTGTCCGTGCAGAGAACATCCATCGCGCCGAAGTTCTGAATGGCGTTGAGTCGCTTCACGACGACTTTGCGCCGCGCCATCGCTACGGCGCCCTTCGCGAGGTTCGAGGAAACGATCATCGGCAGCATTTCGGGGGTAAGTCCGACGGCGACGGCAAGGCCGAACAACAGCGCTTCCACCCAGTCGCCTTTGGTCAGGCCGTTGATGACAAAGACGACAGGAACCATGACGAGCATGAAGCGGATGAGCAGCCAGCTCACACTGTTGATGCCGCGATCGAACGCCGTTTGAGCGCGCGATCCGACGATCGCCTTGGCTAACGATCCGAAATAGGTGCGAGCACCCGTGGCAACGACAAGCGCGGTCGCCGTGCCGCTCACGACGTTGGTGCCCATGAAGCAGACGTTGGGCATGTCGAGCGCGTTCATTTCGCTGGACGCTACGCTCGCCGCGGACTTCTCGGCGACAGACCCGAGCGTGTCATACTTCTCAACAGGGATGGCCTCACCGGTGAGCACTGCCTGGCTCACAAACAGATCGCGGGATTCGATCAGCCTCACGTCTGCCGGGATCATATCCCCTGCTGAAAGACGCACGATGTCGCCGGCGACGATCTCTCGCATCGGGATTTCGAATGCTTCGGGATTTGACGTTGCCGATCCTCGACGAAGAACCGTCGCCGTCGTGCGGACCATCGCCTTCAGAGCTTCGGCCGCAGCGCTCGATCGGTACTCCTGAACGAAGCGCATCAAGGCGCTGGCAAGCACCATCACGATGATGATGGTGACTTTTGTCGGATCCGCATCCTCGCCATGTTGAAGCCGAAGCCAGATGTCCGTTACAGCGCTGATCCCAGCCAGGATCAGCAGCACTGCAATGAACGGATTCTTGAAAGCGCCAAAAAACTGAACAACCGCTGGCAGGCGTCGCTCTTGCGCAACCTCATTGGGGCCGTCTTTTGCCAGCCGTTCGATCGCATCTCGGGCAATCAGGCCGTTGCGGTCGCCTTTGACGTTTTCGAAGGTGTCATCCAACCCATTCTGGGCTTCACGGACCGCCTTCATCGACAGCTTGCGTTCGTCTTTTCCGCGCGGCTTGAGAGCCGCCTTGAGGATGGGGGCATTCATTGGATGAATCTCCTGCCGCAAGCGCCGAGACCATGCGCCTCTCGGCACGGTCTTCGGCGCTTGGGGTCTTGGTCGGCTGAGGGGATAATGAAACCGATGCATCTTCACGACGCTCGGCATTCGGACCGCGCTTGAGCAGCGCAGCCGCTCTTCACCAGGGAGGGTCCGCACCTTCGCGCGACCGTGCGATTCTGCGCGAGTACGGATTGCCGCCCCGGCGGGGGTGAAGCCCGTCCAGGCCGGCGGACACCAGAACCATCGCCGTGCTGGCCTTATGCAGCGTGAGGGAATGCATCACACGCCTCACGCCGCAAAGCGACCATGCTGGTAAACTGCAAGAAGGAGTCCGGCGCGCTCGATCAATCGGCGCAACCCGCCGCCCGTGTCTGGTTCGGCGTCAAGCATCCAGATGCATTCGAGCCGACCGGTCTCGCCATTGACACGCCACGCCGCGACCAGTCGAGTCCGGTTCGTGCGGGGAGACTTCGTGAAAGGACGGTCACGCTCGCATCGCGGGTCGGCGAATGCGGGATTGCGTTTCGGCGAGGCGATCCGCGAAACGCGGAGCGAAGCCGGCAGAGTAAAAAATTGGAGAGTCATGTCTCACCTCCGTGACGAGCCGCTCGGCCGTCACAGGCGAGACTGATGATTCAGACTCGCGAGAACGACCTGAGCGGCACGCTTGCTCGACTACTGTCGCTTGGCATTGCTCGTTGATCCTCATGCGTCGGCAGCGGGTTGGAGCCGCTAGATGACATTGGCTGGATATCACCGTCATTCCTTGAGTGACAGTGTCTTGCGGGGTTGATCCGATATACAAAACAATATCCGGGATATACCATCGTATATTGTAAGGTCTTCGGCGATAACTACCTGCGCAATATCAAGCCGCTTAGACTCACCGGACACGGGCGCGTCGACTTCACTAGCGATGTGATCGCTCTGATTTATTTCGATCCGAGGTCTAGTGTGGGTATCGATATGGTTCTTGTCGAGCGCATCGTCGCGCGAAGCCCTCGTCTTCGGCGATTGCTTTATTCGTTGTCCTTAACCTTTCTGAAAGCGGCGTTTCGGTTTCGCCGCACGGGCTTGGATGCCTTTGCCCGACCGACATTGCGTTTATCGCAGTGTCTCTTTCGTACTGCCTCTTCGCGGATACGACGTCGTTATGCAGCCGAGCCGAAAATGACGTCGGACTCGCGCTTTGTGCTCCGTCGCCTTTCTCTCAAACTTTTGATCGTGCTGATCTTTGCCGGTGCTCAAAGCCCGCTGCCCTGGGGATTCGGGAAAGCGCTTACGATGATGCTGTTTATGAGCGCGGCTATCAGCTGTGCCTTGGCCCTCATGAACCACCAACGATTCAGATTGGGAGTCTTGAGCTACTGGGACGAATCTTTGGCCTTTGTCCTGCTCGGCCAAACCGCGCGGATGGTGTTTCTACGTTGAAGTATTGCGAGTGCGCTATGCCGGGGGCTCTCGTCTTCAAAATACTCGCCAATAACCTGCCACGCGATACGGGAATCGCGAAGGTGGCCGTCGAGGCGAGACGCGGGGCAGCGACAACCGCCTGCGGCGTCGTTTGGTATTGGTTATGACGGAGCGTCGCACCACTCGCCGTCGCCGCACGCTGTTGACGGGGAAGATCATTCTCAATCAGCGATCGTCCGTGATAAGTTGCGTCGTCCGAAACTTGTCGGACACAGGCGCCTGCCTCGAAGTTCCTGCTGCCCTGAACATTCCGGATGCCTTCGAGCTGAAAATAGAACCTGGCGGCGCTTGCTCACAGTGTCGAATAGTCTGGCGGAGCGCTACGCGCATCGGCGTGGCGTTCGATTGACACAAAGCTAGAACGCGCCTTCACTTTCAAGGGCGAGTGTAAAGGCGCTGGCCCGAGATACTGGCCGCGCGCACGGCGCTGCAGGCGTGACGGCTGATATGGCCGGACGGCAGGCTACAGAAATAACAAGGACAATGTGTGGGGGAAAGAGCCAATCTCACAAGGAGAATGGCGCGCCGTACTGGATAAAAGTGCGAACGCATATGTGATTGAATCTGCGATTAATTTATTTTGGGGCATCGTGATCCTCTCATCTTTCAGCGTTCGCCGGCTGCCGCCAATAGCCCCACCCAAACGGGTGCGCCGAACCGAACGCGGAGCTGATATCGGACCAAGTACAAGGTATCCGGTATTTTGCTTCTCCCGGGTCTATGAGGAAATGACTAGCTCTTTCCAAATCTGGGCCGCGTACGCAGTGGCTCTCTCCTAGTCCTGAAGTCCGCGGCATGTGTGATTGGGTACCGCTGGAATACATCGCAGAAAATCCCATTCTGCAGCGATGCAAATATCGAGTGCAAAATCGATTAAAAAATAGAGAGCTCCGCGAACTAGACGGCTCGACCGATGAGGGCACCAATGGTCGCAGTTGAGGCCATGGCGACTGCTCCCCAAAACACGACCCGAAGAGTGGGTTTCCATATGCTGGCGCCGCCAGCGCGAGCGCCGATCGCTCCGAGAACGCCAAGTCCGATGAGGCAGGCAATGGAGACGGTCCAGGTGGCGGTCCAGGCCGGCGACAGGAGAGCGACGGCCAGCGGCAAAGTCGCGCCAGATGCGAAGGTGACCGCCGAAGTGAAAGCCGCTTGAACTGGCTTCGCCATCACATGACTGGTCAGTCCGAGTTCATCCCGCGCATGGGCCCCGAAGGCGTCCTTTGCCATCATCTGCTCGGCGACCTGTCGCGCCAGTTCGGGCGTTACACCACGCTGCTCGTAGATCGCGGCGAGTTCGGCCAGCTCCGCTTCAGGTTGCGTGGCAAGTTCGCGGCGCTCACGCGCCATGTCGGCTTCTTCCGTATCGGCCTGGGAACTGACCGACACATATTCGCCTGCAGCCATCGACATTGCTCCGGCGACGAGCCCCGCTACGCCAGCAACCAGAATTTCGTGGGAAGCGGCGGTCGCGGCGGCAACACCGACGATCAGACTCGATGTTGAAATCAGCCCGTCATTGGCGCCTAGCACCGCTGCGCGAAGCCAACCTATTCGTTCGATCAGATGGTTCTCTTTATGAAGGGCTCGCATGGAACATGGTCCTGAATTACATTTCTAAGGCTTTGTAACGCGGCGCTGAGCACATAGGAAAAGGCGCCTTGCCTTCGAGATCGATCTGGAAACTTGGCCGGTCAGGCTGATCAATGATGCTATCTTCCGATGAAACGCCTACCGTTCCATCGCCACATACGCTGTAGTCCAAAGCCGCATTCAACTTCAATCGCCGGAGTGTTGTCCAGGCCTCTCAACGTGACTTCATTTGCCCTGACACTCATCACCAGATGATATCGTCCGTGGTGCGACATGTAGACCTGATGGAGGCATTTTCCGCTGCTACAAAACGTAAGGCGGTCGCCACATCTGAGTTCATGAAGATGAAGAGCGATGAGACGAACGTTCCCAACGTCAATGAAGCGGCTGAAGCCACGCGTTGTTGTCAATTCATCGCCACATACCTTCCTGTATTTTTGAAGGCCTGCCCGCACTTCCGCCGGCAGGTTTTGCACGTAGAAAGGACTGGGTTGATTGTCATGGACAGGAGAACTTGCGAGCGAGAGGGCCGGCGAGACAAAGAAAAGTGACGTCATAGCGGCTAAGATTGCCACGTCACGGAGCCGATTCGATCTTTTCATGCTGAAACCTCCACTTCCAACGGCTGTTTCTCTCGTTCGACGACGGCTGCGGAGCGGCGCTCCATCCATCGGTAGATCGCCGGCAACAGCAGCAGCGTCAGAACGGTGGACGACAGGACGCCGCCGATGACGACAGTGGCGAGCGGTCGTTGCACCTCCGCTCCCGCGCCCTGTGAAATCGCCATCGGTACGAAGCCGATTCCCGCGACCATGGCGGTCGACAATACCGGACGGAGCCGATCCGTGGCGGCTTGCCGGACTGCCTCGATAACAGGCAGCTTCCGCCGCAACGCATTGATATGATCGATCAGAACGAGACCATTCAGCATCGCGATGCCGGAGACCGCGATAAAGCCGATCGCGGCGGTGATCGAGAATGGCATGTCACGTAGCCAGAGTGCCAGCACGCCACCGGTGATCGCAAACGGAATACCGGTATAGACGACGGCGGCATGACGGACGCTCCCCAACGCCGAATAAACGAGCAAGAAGATCATCAGCAGCGCCGCCGGCACGACGATCATCAGACGGGCTCGGGCCGCTTCTAGCTGACGGAACTGGCCTCCGAACTCGATGCGATAGGATTCAGGCAGCGCAAGCTTGCCGTCGAGGCGTGCACGCGCTGCGGTCACATAACCTTCGATGTCGCTGGTGTTGAGATTGACCATCAAGGCGGCGCGGCGCTTACCATTGTCGTGCAGGATCGGTTCGACCGTTCTCATCTCGCGCAGACTTGCAACGCGGTCCAGCGGCACAAGGCCGGACGCGCCGACGCGCAATGGAAGGGAGAGGATCGATTTTGTGTCCGCGCGTAAGGACTCGGGCATACGAACGACGATCGCGTGTCGATGCTCTCCGTCCGCGATGAAGCCGACCTCGTCCCCACCGATCGCTGACGCAATGGCACGGTTGACCTCGGCGGTTCCCAGCCCCAACCGCACCATCGCGTCGTGATTGATCTCGACCACCACACTGTGGGTGCGGCTGGCCGCTTCGAATGCGGCATTGGCGGTGCCGGGCACGCCTTGCAATTCCTCTCGCGCCTGCGCGGCGAGCCGCTCAAGCACGTCGTAGTCGTCTCCGAATATCTTGACCGACAGATCCGCCCGCGTGCCCTCCAACATTTCGTTGAAGCGCATCTCGATAGGCTGCGCGAAAAGGAATGACTGCTCCGGCGCCAGCGCAGTGGCAGCCTTTTCGATCGCCGCAACCAGCTCGCTCTTGTTGCGCGGCATGTCCGGACCTTGCGGCCATTGGTCGAGCGGCTTGTAGAAGATGTAGAGGTCGTTCTCATTCGGCGGCATCGGGTCGGTCGCAACCGCGCTGGTGCCGATGCGGGAGAAGGTTCGGGTCACTTGCGGAAAGCGACGCAAAATTTCACGCTCGGTTTGCTGCTCGATCTCAAGGCTACGGTCGAGCGACATCCCCACGGGCTTGTAGACCATCGCCGTGATGGAGCCCTCATCGAGGCGTGGCGTAAACTGCGAGCCAAGGGTCAGGAATATCCTCAATGCCACGGCCAACAGGACTGCCGATGGAACGAGAAGGGCAGCGGGATGACGGAGGGCGAAGTCCAGGACGGGACGGTAGCCCCGGATCACGAGGCCGGCGAAGCCACCGTTATGCGTGATGTGGTTGTCGGCGGTTATCTCCGGGAGAGAATCTTCCTTTTCACTGACGCTCGGCTGACGCACCTTCTCGCCTCGTAGCAGCCGGGCGCACAGCGCCGGCACTAGCGTAAAGGTAACGATCAGCGCCGCTGCCAGCGCCAGCATCACGGCTTGCGCCATCGGCTGAAACAGCTTCCCCTCGACGCCGCCCAGGCTGAGTACCGGCACATAAACCAGCGCGATGATGGCCATGCCGAAGAACACGGGCCGCGCCACGCCCCCCGCAGCGTTGATGACGATGCGACGGCGTTCATCGGCCGTCAGCTCGCGCCCCTTGAGGCGCTGTGCCTCGCCCATCAGACGCAATGTGTTTTCCACGACGACGATCGCGCCATCTACGACCAGGCCGAAGTCGAGCGCGCCGAGGCTCATCAGATTGCCCGATATACCGAGCGCATGCATGCCCGAGATCATCATGAGAAAGGCCAGCGGGATGACCGACGCGACGATAAATGCCGCGCGCCAGTTGCCGACCACGATCAGCAATACGACGGCGACCAGCAACGCTCCCTCGCCAAGGTTGCGCTCGACCGTCGCGATGGTGCGATCCACCAATTCTGAACGATCGTACTGAACCTGAAGGATCATGCCTTTGGGCAGCGCGGCGCGCAGGTTCGGCAATTGCGCATCGACGCGCCGGGCAACGTCCCGGCTGTTCTGCCCGACCAGCATCATCACTGTGCCGAGCACGGTTTCCTTGCCGTTGGTGGTCGCGGCGCCATCGCGTGGAGCATGGCCGATGGTCACGGTCGCCAGATCCGCTACAGTCAGCGGCCGCACGCCACCTGCGAATTTCACGGGTAATGCGCGGATCATCTCCGCCGTCGTGACACGCGCTTCGGTTCGGACGGTGAAGCGTTGGCCGTTCTTGGTGATGGTCCCGCCGCCGGCATTGGCGACGTTGGCGCCAACAGCCTGGGCAAGCTCGCTCGGCGTGATGCCCGCTGTCGTGAGCTTCTTCAGATCAGGCTCGATGACAAACTGACGTTCGAGGCCGCCGTTGGAATTGACGTCGGCGACCCCCTCGATCGCGCGCAGCATCGGGCGCACGATATATTCCTGAGCCTCGAACAACTCCATCAGTTGTTGCCGCTCGTCCAAATCGGACGGCGGTTGCGCCCATTCGAGTGTGTAGTACCAGATTTCGCCAAGCCCGGTGGTGATCGGAGCGAGGCGCGGCGATGATCCGGCTGGCAGCATGTCGCGCACTGCGGAAAGCCGCTCGTTGACGAATTGGCGTGCGCGAAGCTGGTCCGTGCCGTCCTGATAGATGAGCGTGACCTGTGACAGTCCGGTCTTGGTGAGCGATCGCATTTCCCGCAGGCCCGGCTGACCACCCATGCTGCGCTCGATGGGCAGCGTCACAAGACGCTCGATTTCCTCTGGCGCCAGGGCAGGAACAGTCGTGTTGATCTGCACCTGCACGCCTGTGATGTCGGGAATGACATCGATTTGCAGATTCACGAAAGACCAGATTCCAAGACCAGCGATCAGCAAAGCGATGATCATCACCGTGGCTGGTCGACCGGTTGTCCATTCCAGAATCCGCCGCGTCATCGGGACACGCCGTCGAAGCTGCGGCCGCCATTGAGCGCCCGAAGTTGAAGCATCGCTTCCATAGCCTCACGTCGCGTGTCGAGCAGAGCCGACAGCGCGTCCAGATACTGGCGCTGCATCTCGACGTAAGTTGCGATCGGGATCGCTCCCTGGCGATAACTATCGGCGGCGGCGGTAGCTGCGGCCGCAAATTTCTCGGTGGCCCCGGCTGGCCAGCCCGCAAGGGCTCGACGCTTCGCCTCGTAGTAGGCTGCCTGTTCGTAAACCTGCCTCGCGATCCGTCGGTTGGCGGCGAGCAGGGCCGCATCGCCCTGGGATTGACGGCTCAACTCCTGTGCGAGGCCAGCAGCCTGGCTATTCCAAAGCGGCAACGTCGTCGTCAGCCGTATGCCGAAATTGGTCTCGCGGCTGTCTGACTTCGCGCGATTGAAGTAGGGACCGACTGAGACGTTCGGCACACGCGCTGCTTGTGCGAGGTCAACGCGCAACCCTTGCTGCTGCAATTGCGCGCGCAGCGACTGAATCTCGAAATTGTTGATGCCAGCTTGTTGCGCCATGCGCTCGACCGACGGAAGGCCGGGCAGCGTGATATCGGGCGGAGCAATGCGGAGCCGCGCTTTGAGCGGCGCGCCGCGAAGTTGATTCAGTTCGTAGACGATCGTGCTGGTCTCGGAATCAGCCATCGCGGCATTTCGCTCCGCCGTGATGGCACCCGCATCCAGAATGGCCGTGTCCAGCGTGGTGGCGATGCCCGCCGGATCCCGCTGCTCCACAACGCGTGCAAGCTCGCGCATCCGCGCGGCAACGTCGCGTGCCGCGGCGGCTTTCCGCTCGGCCGCGAACAAGGCATATCCCAAAGAGCGTGCCCGGCTTGCGAGCGTTGCGTCGAATTGCGCAAGACCGAGCCGCGCCAGCGCGATCTGATGCTCGGCGATGGCGCGACGGAGCGCCCCGCGTCCGGCAAAGTCGAGCGGCTGCATAATCGACAAGCCATATGTCGGCCCGGCGCCTTTCGGTGCACCTGTCAGGCCGTCGGCCATCCGGCGTTCGCCTAACTCGAATGCAGCTTCAGGGTCCGGCAGGCGATCAGCCGCGTCGCGCTCAACACCTGCAAGCCCGATCTGCTGGAAATAAAAGCGTCGTTCGGGGTTACTTGCCACGACGGAATTGGCAAGTGCATCAATCGACAGCACGGCGGCCTGCTGAGCGAAGGCTGGGGTCACCAAGATAATTGTTGATATGCGAACGATTATCAGGAGCAATTTTAACATTGGCACGAGTCTCAACACTGACTTCTAGACGCCTGATTGCCACGCTAGTCTGAACACAAGCTGTCAGCGTAAATGCAGGTTGATCCAGTATCGGACTGCAGCAATCAGGAGACATGACCATTCGCATTCTTCTTGTCGAAGACGATCAGGACATTGGCGCCCGCCTGAAGGAAGGGTTGGCCAGCTTTGGCTTTGTCGTTGAGCATGTGGAAGATGGTGAGCACGCCCTTTCCTTCGCGCTGCAAGAAGAATTCGACGCGATCGTTCTCGATCTCGGTTTACCCGGCCTGTCAGGCATCGAGGTCTTACGGAGGTTGCGACGTACCGGGGCCGCCACACCGGTCCTGATCCTGACGGCGCGCAGCAGCTGGACTGAGAAGGTGGAAGGTCTCAATGCAGGGGCTGATGACTATGTGGCGAAGCCGTTTCACGTCGACGAAGTCGCAGCTCGCCTGCGCGCGCTGATGCGGCGCGTCGCGGGCCAAGCCACCTCCGAATTGCGCCACGGAGATATCGTGCTTGACCCCGTTGCCGGCACCGCCAATGTTGCGGGCCAGCCGATCGAATTGACGGCACAGGAATTTCGCCTGCTCCACCTCTTCCTGCATCGCGTCGGCCGCGTCGTGACGCAAGCCGAGTTGCTCGACCATCTCTACGGCCTGAATGAGGAACGCAGCTCGAATACGATCGAGGTCTATGTCGGTCGGCTGCGACGCAAAATCGGCCGCGATACCATCAGGACCCTGCGCGGTCTGGGCTACAGGTTCGGCTGATGGTCAGAAGTCTGCGCGCCCGGCTGCTGGTTGGCGTTATTCTCACGACCGTGACAGGTATCGCTGTCGCTGGCGTTTCGATTTCCGCGCTGTTCCGGGCGCACGTCACGGAGCTTGTCAATGCCGAGCTGATCGGTCATCTCGACGAGCTCGAAGGTCTGTTGGCCCGCACGGCCGACGGACATGTCGCTCTGGCACAAAGGCTCAGTGATCCGCGCTTCGCGCAGCCCGGGACTGGCTATTACTGGCAGGTGAGCGATCGCAACGGCATCGTCCTACAATCAGCCTCCCTCGAACCGCAACGGCGTTTTCCGCCACCCGCGCGGGGGGCGGATCGGCAGCTTACTCGCTCAGTCGAAGCTGGCCCGGCTGGTGAGCCGATGATCGCATATGAGCGACCGTGGCAGACCGCTGAAAACGGTTACGTGCTTCAAATTGGCGCCGACCAGCGGATCGTCGATGATGTACTGAGACATTTTAATCAGGCGCTGGCCCTGTCACTCGGCACACTGGCAATAGCCCTAATTGGGGCCGGCACGTTGCAGGCCTGGTTTGGTCTGCGTCCCATGCGCCGTCTGCGCGACGCGCTGGGCGACATTCGCGCGGGCAAAGCAGAAACCCTGCCTGGTGACTTCCCGTCCGAAGTTCGGCCGCTGGTCGATGATCTCAACGCTCTGATCGACGCCAATACCCAGATGGTTCGCCGCGCCCGCACGCAGGCGGGCAATCTCGCGCATGGCCTGAAGACACCATTGGCCGTGCTGACGGACGAAGCGCGCCGGCTGCTCGCGAGAGGTGATACCGAGGGCGCCGCGGTCCTGACTCAGCAAACAGGGCGGATGCAGCGCCAGATTGATTTCCAGCTTGCCCGAGCCCGTGCCGCAGCCAACGCCGGCCTGCCTGGCGTCATCACGCAGGTCGAACCTGCCTTCGCATCAATAGCCGCGGCGATGCGGCGGCTCTATGCTCATCGTGAGCTGACGATCGTCCATACAGCCGAGACGGAATTGCTTGCCGCCGTCGATCCCAACGACCTTGACGAGATGGTCGCCAACCTGGTCGATAATGCCTGCAAGTGGGCTCGTGGTGTTGTCTCGATCAAGGCTACGCGCGATACCCCGACGGGGCAGCTCCTTATTACGATCGTTGATGACGGGCCAGGCATCCCGGCTGATGCACTAAACCGCGCGTTCGCCCCAGGCGAGCGGCTCGACGAGGCCAAACCGGGAAGCGGGCTCGGACTCGCAATCGTCCGCGATCTCGCCACACTGCACGGCGGCTCTGTCGAACTATCCAATGGCAGAAATGGAGGCCTTCACGCGGAGTTGCGGCTCCCATCAGCCTGACAAGTTCAACGGCGTCTAGGTTGGGCGAGTTTCATCGTGGCCGCGTCGTCCGCGCACCATTCGACCTGAGCGATTCGGCGCGCTCGAAATCAGCATCCGCGCCGCTCTGATCTCCAGCGTTCGCTTTCATCGTTCCGCGTTCGAACAAGAAGGTCGGATTCTTCGGATCAGCCTTGATGACCAGATCATAATCCGCGATGGCACGATCAAAGAGTCCTTTACGCCCGAGTGCCTTCCCGCGATTATAATAGGCACCGAGGTAGTCAGTCCTCAGTTGTACGGCGCGATCGAAATCAGAAATCGCGCGATCAAGCTCTCCCTTGCTCATTAAAGCAACGCCTCGGTTGTTGAGCGCGACATAGTAGTCGGGGGACAAACGAAGTGCTCGATCGTAATCCTCCATGGCACGGTCGATATCTCCACTCGACCGCAGCGCGACACCGCGATTGTTATAAGCCGCCGCCAACTGGGTGATCATCCGCTCGCCTGCCTGGATAACCGCTGTGCATCCCCGGATCGAGCGATCGGGTACGATTTCGGCCGCATGCACGCACGAGTCCCAATCCTCGTCGCTCAAAGCTGATGTGGGCGACGAGTTAATTGCAAAGTACGCAATAAATATCGTTGTGCTCAATAACGTAAGAGCACAACGCTTCCAGCGGGTGGTTCGCGCTAGGATCGATGCAGTTCGTGTTCTCGTATACAGCGGCGTAATGCAAATGAGCAAAGAGTAGCCTCAAGTACGTGCATTATATTATTCCCAGTTTGTTCTCTAACAATCCTGTCTGAATTTTCCCTGACAATCGACGTTTGAGACATCCGATCTGGTCGCTTCCCGAACGAGAGTACACCCGTCGAGTGCTATAGAGATTACCAAGCGAGCGCCGTGCGTGCCATCCGACAGGGACAGATCCAAGACTCCCGGACTAAGCCTCAGTCTGGTAGCATGAAGACATCAGCGGTGTTTGATGTACTAGCAGCGGCAATCGACGGGACGGGATGGATCCGGACTCGGTCACGGGAGGGCAACGAGGAGCCGCTATCCGGAAGAAATCGTCCTGCAAGAATTGAACATCGCGCTCTGCGGCGCTGCCAACTTGAATGACCTCTGAAATATCTGGAGGTCAATACGGCGAATTGCTCTGCAACGGCGCTCCGCAAATATGCAAGATATCAACCTAATATTAAGTTGGCGCGCCCGACACGATTCGAACGTGTGGCCTCCACCTTCGGAGGGTGGCGCTCTATCCAGCTGAGCTACGGGCGCATCGATATTCAGATAGTGTCCGAGATCGACCACGGTCAATCGCGAATTCTAGAATCGACATGGCTCAAACGACGCGGGCTAAAGCCTCGCCGATCATCGCCATTCGTACTCCACAACCTCCTTTCGGTTTGCTTCCGTGGTGCTTCCGCGACCTCGAATGCGATTTTCGTGCTTCCTTCGAGTTTCGCCAATCGCTTGGTTTCACTCGTTTTTTACGACACCCTCGACCATCAGAAAGAGCTTGCATTTGCCTTCGGAGGGCAACGCTCTATCCAGCTGAGCTACGGGTGCGG
>JBOFVL010000038.1:0-3003 GCA_051653085.1 Afipia sp.
GTGATGATGCGGAACTACTGGCTCATCTCAGAATCGATACCGCGCATGGCACCGCCTTGAACTTCAACGTCGACGCGGCTGCGGCGGCGAAGATTGCCAACGCCGCACGGATTGACCCAGATGTTGTGCGATCTTTGACTGTAGCGCGACGATTACGGAGTCCGGTCGGCGTCAATTTTGATGGCCGATAGGTGGCCGCGCCGGTTGGTGAATTCTGGCTACCATTTGCTGTTGCGAGGAGCAACCGTCGAGCGACAATTACGACGCTGGGTAATTGTCGCTGGCGCTGGCCGGAAGCGAGGGTTTGAAGCGCATGGGATGGTTGGCATGTAATTGCCGCTGGCGACAATTACCCGTTGCCTCAGCAAGGGTGCTCCCGAGCGCGAAGCCAGCGACAATTATGATGGCCGGTCCGGGGCGCCATTGGGCGGGTCGTAATCGCCGGCGTTGATGCGGGCGACGGCGGAACGCTTGCGGTAGCTTTCGCCGTTCATCTCGATGATGATCGAGTGGTGCACGAGGCGGTCGATCGCGGCGACAGTCATAGCGGGATCAGGGAAGACGTTGTCCCATGCCGAAAATGGCTGGTTGGCGGTAATGGCGAGCGAGTGGCGTTCGTAGCGGTGGGCGATGAGCTCGAACAAGGCGCTGGTCTCGACCTGGTCCTTGCGGACGTAGGACAGATCGTCGAGCACGATGAGATCGAACTTGTCGAGCTTGTCGAGCATGGCGGGTAGGCTGAGGTCGCGGCGCGCGGACTGGAGCTTCTGGACCATGTCGGTGGTGGAGCAGAACAGGACGCGCCGCCCCGTGTCGATGAGGGCATGACCAATGGCAGCAACTGCGTGCGTCTTGCCGGTCCCGCTCTGGCCGAACAGCAGCAGGTTGCCGCCGCTCTCGATCCAGTCGTCACCGGCGGCGAGGGACAAGAGGTGCGGTTTGCGGATGCCGGGGGCTGCGTCGAAATCGAAGGTGGCGAAGGTCTTGCCTGCGGGCAAGCCGGACTGGTCGCGATGGCGCTGGATGCGCCGGGAGGAGCGATCGGCCATCTCGATCTCGAGAAGCGAGGCCAGCAGGTTGGCGGCCGGCCAGCCATCGCGATCGGCGGTGTCGGTGAGGCGCTTCCAGTTGCGGTTGATACTCGGCAGGCGCAAGGCCTTGAGCAGGGTAGGCAGCACGGCGGCGGCCTGGTCCTTGGTGCGGGTCATCAGTACACCTCCCCGCTGGCGATCAAGCTGTTGTAGCTGTGCAGATCGGGAGGCGGGATAGTGACATCGCGCTGCGATCTTGCGGTTGGCAGGAACTCGTCCCTGAGCGCATCGACATCGGGCAAGCGCCCTCTGTCGAGTGCCTCATCGATCCGCCGGGCCAGCACGTCGACACAGTCGCCCCTGGCGGCGATATCGAGCAGCGCGACGGCATCGCGGCAGGCCTGCCGTCCATCGAGTTGGGCATCGAAGGCTTGCCAGGCCCGCCGGTAGGCGTGATCGGGGAACAGGGCTTCGCGGTAGACGAGGTTGCGCAGCGCACCAGGCTTGCGGCGCAGGTTACCGATCATGTGCCGGAAATCGATGCTGTGCCCCCGGTGGGGATGGCTGATCCGCACACGCGGCGTGGACATTACCCTGTCCGGACCGAGGAAGAGCTCAATGCGATCGTCAAAGAGATGCGCGTTGAGGCGCCGTCCGACGAGGCGGGAAGGCACCGAATAGGTAACCCGATCGATGGCGACGGTGCCGTTGCGGGTGACATCGACGGTGACCATGGCGAAATCGGTGGTTCGCCTTGCGGGCAGCGCCTTGAGTACCCTGCGTTCTGCATCGATGTGCGCAGCATGCCGCCGGTTCTGTCTGGCGACCTGCGCCTCAACGAACTCGCGCCAGGCCTCGATGCTGACGAAATCGCGGCTTCCCCGCCGGCGTAAGGCCTGATCGAGCCGTCGCTTGAGATGGGCATGGGGACCTTCGATCGATCCGTTCTCGTGCGCCTCGCCGCGGTTGTTGCGGGTAGCGAGCATGCCGTAATGACGGCACAGCTCGTCATAGCTTCGGGTAAAATCCCGCTGCGCATCGGCGTCGAGGTTTTTGTAGGCGGCTGACAGGGAATCGCTGCGGTGTTCGGCCGGCGCGCCGCCCAGCTTCCACAAGGCATCCTGCAGGTGCTCCGAAAGGGCGGCAAAGCTCTCCCCGCCCAGCACGACAGCCGCATGCTCCCAGCCACTCGCCGCCAAGCGGAAGTGGTAAAGGCGATAGGCCAGGGTCTCGCCGGCAACGGTGACCTTGAGACTGTCGCATACCGTGAAATCCGACAGGCCCTGCCGACCGGGCTCATGATGCTGCGGGAAGAAGATCTCCTTCTCGCCGCCGTGCAGTGCCCGCCAGCGGGCGATCCGGCGTTCAAGTGTTCGTCGTATCGCATCGGGAACAGCATCCTCGCCGAACTCGTCCTGGAGCGTCTCGAAGACCGTGACGGCAATGATACCGTCGATCTGGAGCAACTCCTCGACGCGTGGCCAGAATGGCTCGAGCGGATCGGCGCGGGTGCGCCAGTGGCGCTCCTTCTTCTTCTGGGACGGAAGCTGCGGATCGTTCTCGATCCGGCGTGCGCTGCGCTCGCTGATACCGGCCTTGGCAGCCGCGACGGCCTGGGTGTGTTGGCGACGATGGGTCATGAAGAGAAATACCTGCTGATCGGAAATGTGGTGGCCCGGCATCGCAAACCCATCGCTCGTTGTTCGATGAGTGTTCCGATACCACCGCCCGCCACAGCCCCGATCAGCCCCCCCGAAAGAAGGGGAAAAAGATCGCCACCGGTTGTCTGGTCCGCTCTCCGGTCGGGGCTACGCCCCTCCCTACGATCAGCCCAGACAACCGATCCTACCGGCCATCATAGTTGCCGCTCAACCGGCCATCGTAGTTGTCGCCACGCAGATCATGTCATGCAAGCCGTCGATATCAAGGATTGCAGGTCTCTTTCGGCCGCGCGGAACCGGTTTCAGGGCCT
>JBOFVL010000039.1:0-2249 GCA_051653085.1 Afipia sp.
GATCTCGGCGCCGATCGGCGCCGCGCTATCATGGCGGTTTGCGTCATTGAATGGGCCACTGCGACGGCGGATGCGGTGATCGAAACACATGACCGGATCGTTGGCCGCACCTGGCGCGACGCGAAGCAACTGCATGACGCGCGGGTCGTAGAAACCAGAGGCGCTACCACTGCGACTTTGAACGGCTTCACTGCACTCGGTCAATCATTGCTCGAAGCGCATGGCGACGGCGCGTCGCTGGAAGATGCGGTCGCGCGCGGGGCGGGATGGGAACGGCTCACCAGTCTCGTCGCTACGGCCAAGACGTTGACGGACACCTTGGGCGACGATCCGCTGGCCTATGTTGATCAGGGGTATCACCGCTTCCGTCGGTATGCCCCGCGCATGCTGCGATGCCTCGACCTCAAAGCTGCGGCGGTTGCACGGCCTTTGCTGGACGCGGCTACCGCCATCGCTACCAGGGGCGCAGTTCCGGCGGCCGACGATTTCTTGCGCCCGCATTCCAAATGGCGGCGACAGTTGCGGGCGAAGGGCGATGATGATGCCCGCCTCCGGGAAGTCGCGGTCATGTTCCACCTGCGCGACGCGCTGCGCTCGGGCGACATCTGGTTCGACCGCTCGCATCGGTATGGTGACCTGCGCCACGTCCTCGTGCCGATGGCGGTCGCGCATGCCGCGAAGCTAGCGGTCCCGTCCGACCCGCATGTCTGGCTGGCTGACCGCAAGGTGCGTCTCGCCGATGGCCTTGCCCGGCTCGGTCGCGCCGCGCGCAGCGGTACAATTCCGAAAGGCAGCATCGAAGACGGCACGCTGCGCATTGATCGCCTCACCGCCGACGCGCCGGATGGGATCGAGGATCTGATGCTCGATCTGTATCGCCGCCTGCCGCCCGTCCGCATCACCGATCTGCTGCTCGAAGTCGATACCGCGCTGGGTTTCACCGATGCCTTCACGCATCTGCGCACCGGCGTGCCGTGCGGCGACCGAATTGGTCTGCTCAACGTCCTGCTCGCCGAGGGCCTGAATTTGGGCCTGCGTAAGATGGCAGAGGCTTCCAACACCCACGACTATTGGCAACTCTCCCGTCTCGCGCGCTGGCACGTCGAAAGCGAGGCGATCGACCAGGCGCTGGCCAACGTGGTCGCGGCGCAAGGGGCGCTGCCGATGGCCCAGGTGTGGGGTATGGGTAGAGCCGCATCGGCCGATGGCCAGTTCTTCCCCGCAGCACGGCAGGGCGAGGCGATGAACACGATCAACGCCCGCTACGGCAACGATCCCGGAATCAAGGCCTATACTCACGTCAACGACCGCTTCGCGCCGTTTGCATCGCGGACTATTCCAGCCACAGTCAGCGAAGCACCTTACCTGCTCGACGGGCTGACGATGAATGAGGCAGGGCGACGGATCGAAGAGCAATACGCCGACACTGGCGGGTTCACCGATCATCTGTTCGGGATCAGCGCCATGCTCGGCTACCGCCTTGTGCTGCGCATCCGCGACCTCCCATCCAAACGACTGTACGTATTCGACCCTGCCACCACGCCGAGCGAGCTGCGCCCGCTGGTGGGCGGCAAGGTTCGTGAGGCGCTGATCGTTTCCAACTGGCCCGACCTGTTCCGCTGCGCCGCCACCATGAGCGCGGGGCAGGTCGCGCCGAGCAGCATCTTGCGCAAGCTCGCCGCCTATCCGCGCCAGAACGATCTTGCAGCCGCGCTGCGCGAGGTGGGCCGGATCGAGCGGACGCTATTCATCGTCGAATGGATTCTCGACGCCGGTATGCAGCGCCGTGCACAGGTGGGCCTCAACAAAGGTGAGGCACATCATGCGTTGAAAAATGCCCTGCGCATTGGCCGTCAGGGCGAAATCCGCGACCGCACGACGGAGGGTCAGCATTACCGGATCGCTGGCCTCAACCTACTGACCGCCATCATCGTCTACTGGAACACCCTGCATCTCGGCCATGCCGTCGAAGCTCGCCGCCGCGAAGGGCTCGATACCCCCGACCATCTTCTCGCCCATATCTCGCCGCTCGGGTGGGCCCACATCCTTCTCACTGGTGAGTACCTTTGGCCCAAGGACTCCGCCGCTTAGGGTGTCATTCCGCCCTCAGCCAGAACTGACCCCGGCATGGGCGGCCATGCGGGCCGGATCGTGCGTGTCGCGCCAAAGCCAGATCATGCCCAGGACCGAGACGAGGGGCAGCGAGGCGACCAACGCGCCGAAGCCGGGGCTGCGCTTTGCAATCTCGG
>JBOFVL010000040.1:0-82865 GCA_051653085.1 Afipia sp.
TCAAGCACGCCAAGGCCATCAACGCCTTCACCAACCCGTCGACCAACTCCTACAAGCGTCTGGTCCCGGGCTATGAAGCGCCGGTGCTGCTCGCCTACTCGGCGCGCAACCGTTCGGCCTCCTGCCGCATCCCCTACACCACCAACCCGAAGGCCAAGCGCGTCGAAGTGCGCTTCCCCGATCCGATGGCGAATCCCTACCTCGCCTTCGCGGCCATGCTGATGGCCGGCCTCGACGGCATCAAGAACAAGATCGATCCGGGTCCGGCGATGGACAAGGATCTGTACGATCTGCCGAAGGAAGAACTGAAGACCATTCCGACGGTCTGCGGTAGCTTACGCGAAGCGCTGGAAAGCCTCGACAAGGATCGCGCGTTCCTGAAGGCCGGCGGCGTGTTCGACGACGACTTCATCGACAGCTTCATCGAGCTGAAGATGACCGAAGTCGAGCGCTTTGAGATGACCCCGCATCCGGTCGAGTTCGAGATGTACTACTCGCTGTAAGCACTCGCGTTAAAGCGATTGCTTCGCAAACATCAAAGCCGCTCCGAAAGGGGCGGCTTTTTGTTTGGACGGGATATTCCGATGCAATCACGCATCCGATGTCCCACCGCGAAGGCGGAGCCAATTCAGATATCTGGATGTTCAGACAAGATAGCGGCGGCCATCGCCGGACTTGTTCCGGCCATGACGACAACTAAGCTAACGCACAGTGCCCACACTTATTTGAAGATTTTCAAGAATGTCGAAACATCCAAAAGCGATTAAACCTGATTTTGGACCATCTGTATTCGCGCTTGAGGCAGATAAAGATTATCTGACAGCCCGAATGATTAACTCGCTGGGTCAAAGTTTGGGCTCAAGAGCTGGTTTTTTCGGACAACAAGCGTGCGAAAAATATCTAAAAGCCGTCTCTATCCAGTTCAAAGGCGAATATCTCGAAACTCACCAACTAAGCGTTCTCGCCTCCCACTGCGAAGACGTTCTGCCTTTTTTAACGGAGCAAGCAGCTAAGGACGATCTGAGTAAATTCGATTTGTTCGAACAGATCGGGCGATACGGGGCTGCCGCTAAATTCGACCCGCTATCGAAGGGAAAAAGCGTTGGAGGGATGGATGTAACGATAGACGACCAAGTCAATGTCGCTGGAATGTGGGTTTGGACTGCAGCGCATGTCGAAGTGTTGGATAAGGTCGTCTATTTCATTCGAGGCCACTTAGACTTCGCTAATATGCCCTACGATGACAATCTTCACTCGATCGTTGTGAATAATGAGCGCAATTTATTGGTGAGCACATGGAATGGCCCACCCACAATTTACGATGTCCTCACTACAGGGAATAGCTACTTCAATCCTTCGCGGCTAAGGAAATAATTAGGCTCCTCTCATCCAACCATTTCATGCTTTCCTGCTCTTGCTCACCTTTGCACGCGAACCCGCAGACACCTTCCTCCCCACCTTCGCAGCCACTTTCTTCTTCGACCTGCTCTGATTGAACTCAATCGCTGCACGCAGGAGATTTTTCAGCGCACGCGCATCGATCTTGTCGTCCTCGAAAAAATCGATCGCCCGCCACACCTTGCCTTCAAGACCTGCATTGCGATCAGCTGGTCGATCTTTTCCGATGGAGTCATCGGATCATCGCGTCTATTGGTTTTGGCTACGCATTTGATTTATGTTCACTGTGCGCTGCGTTCCAACCTTCGCAAACTATATGTAGGGATCGTATTCTGTTCTGGCGTTATAAGATCGAGAAGGTGAGGGTGCGTACTCCCCGAAGGAGAGCATGGTTTTGCAGGAGTGACAATCGAAGTAATCTTGGCCTTCGGACCTGTGCCTAAAGTGGAGTATCGCAACCTTCCCGTTCTTGAAACAGACAGGACATGCGTAGTGGACTG
This sequence comes from Afipia sp., assembly GCA_051653085.1. Classification (GTDB taxonomy): domain Bacteria; phylum Pseudomonadota; class Alphaproteobacteria; order Rhizobiales; family Xanthobacteraceae; genus Afipia. The sequence continues at coordinate 1,899 of JBOFVL010000040.1, forward strand.
GTTCTCCGTTGGCTGCGTCAGCTTTCAAACGATACGCAAACTTTTTGTCGCCGCGAACATCGACCAACTCGTAGCGCGCAAGCTCATCAGTTTTTGATTTCTGTTCGGCAACTTCGCGCTTTAGTTCGGAAATTTGGCTCAGCAACTGAAACTGTGCTTGCTGCGCATCAAGGATAATCTCCTGAAGGTTGATAATAGCGGCGTTCCGCTTCGCCGCATCGTCCATCTCTTTCAACGCCTTTGCGATGTCAAAAGCGGATTTTAGGGCCCCCATTCCAGCAAATACTTCTGCAACCATTGCGCACCCCTCGACACTGATAAGCAATGTCAAACTTGACTGAGAAATATTCAAACCGCTACGTCAAAATTTTTGAACAAATCAGATATGGCCCATTCTTATTTGGCCGATCGCCTCCCAACTGCCCGCCCCATCCCTTGCAAGTAACGTAGCGGCGAACGCGTTACACCCATTGACATTCCCCTGTATAGGAATATATTCTTTGTCGTCCTGTTCGTGAGGGGCGCTTCTCGAGGGCGCTTTTGAAGCGGGACAGGATGCGGCGCCCGCGCGCGTGGTTCGCAGCCACGTGGTCCGGGAGGCTGGGGGTCACCGTCCGGGCCAACTACGTGGCTCTGCCGTTCGCGGCTGGACGAGGTGGTGGACGAAGGCGGCGAAAGCCGTCCGGATCAGGGGTTGAGTCGCTCCCCCGTCCCCACCCGGAAGTACGGTCCCCTCGCCCAAAATCCCGCAATGGAGCGCCGCAAGGCGATGCGCTTCCGGAGTTTCATCGCCTCGCAAGCGATGCCGGAAGCGAAACAACACAAGGTGCGCCTCGCGGCGCTCCATGCCCCTCATGTTTGAGGGGCGCGAACGAGATGGCCCCATGCGCGGGGCGAAACGAAAAAGCACACCCTGCGCCAATGAGGCGCGGGACCGAAACTGCGCGGCTTCTTCGCTTGATCCGCCACCGCCTTTCGGGAAAGAGTGCTGCAACCCACTTCGGAGGACAGACGTGACAGCCCCCATCGAGACCAGAGTGCAGACCCGCGGCGACCTCGCATGGTCGATTGCGGTGGGCGGCATCGGCATTGTCACATTCGCCATCTTCGTGCTGTTCGCCTGGTACTACGCGGCCACGCTGTTCCTGGTGTTCGCGGGCGTGCTGCTCGGCGTTGCCCTCACCGCCATGACGCACCTTTTGGAAAAAGTCATGGGCGGCCCCCACGCGCTGCGCCTTGCGCTTGTGTGCGTCGTGCTGGCGGGCCTGTTGTCCGGCGTCGTCTTCCTCGGCGGCTCGACCATCGCGCGGCAGGCCGCCGTTCTGAGCAACACCCTCAAGTCGCAGATCGCGACCGTGAAAACCTTCCTCGAACAGCACGGTGTCGACACGAGCTATCTCGAGCTTGGCTCGGTTACGCCGACGCCTTCCGCCGACACACCGGCGACGACGACACCTCCGGCTGGGCTACCGAAGAACCTGCCGAGCGCGGGCGCCCTCGCCTCCGGCGGCGGCGCCATCGTCACGCAGACGCTGAAGCTGCTGCTCGGCACCGTCAGTGCCGTCGGCAATTTCTTCATCGTGCTGTTCCTCGGCCTGTCATTCGCAGCGCAGCCGAGTGTGTATCGAAAGGGCTTGCTGGCGCTGTCTCCCGCGCGGCACCGCGCCAGCGTCACCGAAGTGGTCGACCGTATCAGCGACACGCTGGAGCGCTGGCTGATCGCGCAGATGATCACGATGGCGGCGGTGTTCCTCGTGACATGGATTGGTCTGTCGATCATCGGGATCGACAGTTCCTTCATCCTCGGCATTCAGGCCGGCCTGCTCGCCTTCATTCCGACCGTCGGTGCTCTGATGGGCGGACTGATCATCGTGCTGGCGAGTCTCGCCTCCGGATGGGTCGCAGCGGCCAGTGCGTTCGTGCTGTTCCTCGGCGTGCATGCGCTGGAAAGCTACATTCTGACGCCGATCATCCAGCGCCAGGCGCTCGACATTCCGCCAGCCACGCTGTTCGCGTTCCAGATCCTGCTCGGCGTCGTGTTCGGGCTGTGGGGGCTGGCGCTGGCGCTGCCGCTGATGGCGATCGTAAAGGTGATCATCACCTATCTGCGCGAAGACGATGAGGTCCGCGACCCTGAATTCAAGATGGCTTGATGCGAACGCAAAAAAAGGCGCCGTTTCCGGCGCCTTTCTTCATCGGTTGTCGTGATCTCAGAAGCTCGTCACCGTGTTGGTGTGCTCGACTTCCGGCGGCGAGGCGAAATGCGGACCGACCAGCGCGCGCCATTCCTGAAAGTCTGAGGACTCGCGGAAATCCACCGTGTGGTTTTCCAGCGTGTCCCACTTGATGTGCAGCCGGTAGCGCGACGGCTTCTCGATCGAGCGATGCAGTTCGAAGCTCTTCCAGCCCTTGCTGCGCTTGAAGATCGTCTGCGCCAAGGCAACAGCGGCTTCAAAGTCCTTTTCCTGTCCCGGCTTGATCTCGATCTGCGCGATTTCGGTAATCATGGTCTTCCGCCCTTTTGTGATTATCTCAGCGAGATAGCGCAGATTCATGGGGCAGAAAAGCAAAAGGACGCCGCGCGGCGTCCTTCATCCGGCCAAGCTCGCACCGTGCTCAGAAAATCGTCAAAAACCCGCCCAGCAGCAAAAAGCCCGCGAAGCCTCCAAGCAGCACCGGCTGCCAGTCGAACGGCGAGCCATATCGCCCTTCCGCGCGACGCGCAGCGATCAGGGCATGCTCGTATTCGTCGGATGTCGAAAACATGCAGGCAAAGCCTGCGCGGGCGGAATCGACCGCGGCTTCAAGGGCGCTGAGGTCGGGTTGAGAATCGTGGCTGCGTGCGATGAGCATGCCGCATCGTAAGGCCCGGATGGTAAACAGATGGTTAGGACGCGATCCGCGGAAGGAATGCCCGCAGGCTCAGATGCGGATGTCCATGACAGGACCTGTAGGCTCGACAACGCTTTCCGCCTGCGGCGGTATCACGCTCGCAAGTTTGCGGCGGCCATTCGCGAGCGACAGCGGCTGTTCCACCGCGACTTCCACGCGATTGCGGCCGCTGCGCTTGGCCTGATAAAGCGCGGTATCAGCCGAGGCCATCAGCACTTCGAGTTCGGTTTGCGCCGGGCCGCCGGCAATGCCGATGCTGACGGTGGTTTCCAGCAGGGCATCATCGACCGCGACACCGCACGTCTCGAATCCTTCGCGCACGCGCTCGGCTGCGACCACCGCTTCGTCCACGGTGCACGGCAGCAGCGCGGCAAATTCCTCGCCGCCGACCCGGCCGACAAGATCGGTGATGCGCAGGTTGCTGACAACGACATCGGAAAAGACCTTCAGCACGTCGTCGCCCGCAGCGTGGCCGAAGCGGTCGTTGACCGATTTGAAGTGATCGATGTCGAAGATCATCACGGTCACGGGACGCCCGGCCTTGGCTTCGCGCTCAATCATGCGCGACGTCGCCTCGCTGAAACCGCGACGGTTCAGCAGGCCCGTGAGAGGATCAACTGACGCAGCTGTCTTGTGCGCGCTCACCGTCCGCTCGGACACCAGCATGACAATAATGAAGACGGTGCCGACGGCGTAGATGACCAGTTGCGCCGCGAACGCCGCGATCCAGACATGTCCCATGGTCGTCGCATCGCCAGGCCGGAACAGATCGCCCAGCACAATCGGCAGCATCAGGACGGCACCGTGCATCACCGGAACGACAATCGCCGGCCATCGTTTGCGCAGGTTCTTGCGGCGCTCGCGCCAAAGCTCGCCCGCGGTCAACGCCGCGTAAAAAGCGACGATGCCTCCGCCGAGCAACATCCGTAACTCGGGATCAATCGGATCGAGCCAGATCACCGCGGCAATCCAGAGCGCCGGCCCGGCAATGACGCCGGCCCAGTTGGCCGGACGTCCATGGAAGACCCGCGCCGCATCCCAGACCAGGCCACAGGCGATAAAACCGACCGTATTAACGGCGAGCGACAGTTCCCAGCCCAGTTCCGGGCCGCCGACGGTCCACAGCGCCACGGACGCTGCGCCAAGGATATAGGCCGCGCCCCACCAGCCCAGTGCCGCGATCTTTTCCTGACGCCAGAAGAACAGCAGCATCGCGCCGAGCAGCGCCGCCGCCAGCGTCGCCACCAGATAGAGCGTGGAGATATCGAGGGATAAATGGGTGCCAGCGGGCATCTTCTATGCAGCGCTTAAAATATAGACGGAGCCGGAATAGCCCCCTCAGCCGCCTTCAAAACTAGCAGCGGTGTCTTGGCACTCCGTTTGCGGCAGCCACAAAATTTTCGAGAAAAATCGCGGCAATTCGGTCGCATCTGGAACAGCAAAAAGGACGCCCGAAGGCGCCCTCTTGTATCTTGCCGTTTCCGCAATTGCGGAAAATTTGAACGAAACGATTAGCGCTTCGAGAACTGGAAGGATCGGCGGGCTTTCGCCTTGCCGTACTTCTTGCGTTCGACGACGCGCGAGTCGCGGGTCAGGAAGCCGCCCTTCTTGAGGACGCTGCGCAGATCCGGCTCGAAGTTGGTCAGCGCCTTCGAGATGCCGTGACGCACAGCACCGGCCTGACCCGAAAGACCGCCGCCGGCGACCGTGCAAACCACATCGTACTGGCCCTGACGGGCGGCAGCGACGATCGGCTGCTGGATCATCATGCGCAGCACGGGACGCGCGAAGTACACTTCGACTTCGCGGGTGTTGACGGTGACCTTGCCGGAGCCCGGCTTGATCCAGACGCGCGCAACGGCGTCCTTGCGCTTGCCGGTGGCATAGGCGCGGCCCTGCTTGTCGACTTTCTTCTCGTACTTCGGAGCATCTGGAGCCGCCGTCTTGAGCGCCGACAGCTGGTCGAGGGACTGCATGGTATCGGACATTATGCGGCCCTCATGTTCTTGCGATTCATCGATGCGACATCCAGGGTTTCGGGCTGCTGCGCTTCATGCGGATGCTCGGCGCCGCCATAGACGCGGAGGTTGCCCATTTGAACGCGGCCAAGCGGGCCGCGCGGGATCATGCGCTCAATGGCCTTCTCGACGACGCGCTCGGGAAAACGACCCTCGAGGATCGACTTCGCAGTGCGTTCCTTGATGCCGCCGATGAACCCGGTGTGGTTGTAGTAAACCTTATTCTCACGCTTGCGTCCGGTGAGAACGACCTGAGCCGCGTTGATGATGATGACGTTGTCACCGCAATCGACGTGGGGGGTGTAAGTCGGGAGGTGTTTGCCGCGCAAACGCATGGCAACCAAAGTCGCGAGGCGACCGACGACCAGACCCTTGGCGTCGATTAGCACCCACTTCTTGTTGACCTCGGCTGGCTTCGCCGAAAACGTCTTCATGTTGAGGGATCCGTGAAATTGCATGTTCGGCACGATCGCCAAACTGGCGCGGTTCTAGATAACCGCACCGCACGCGTCAATGCCGCACGAAAGAAAATAATTCCATAGAAACAATATGTTATAAATATGGTACTATAATACCCTCGAAATCAGCGAATGTTCGGAATAGAGTAAGTTGAGGTCACATGGGCAATCGGGTCGGGCGAAGTCCCTGATAACAGGCTCACTTCTCCGACGGCGAGGCGCTTGCCGAGCTTCATCAGCTTGGCAGCTGCCAGTACGTCCTGGCCCGGCTGGCCCTTGCGCAGGAAATTGATGTTCAGGCTCGTGGTCACCGCCAGCCCGACAGGGCCGATGGCCGAGAGCAGCACCACGTACATTGCGAAGTCCGCCAGTGCCATCAGTGTTGGGCCGGAGACGGTTCCACCGGGACGAAGCATCCGCTCGCTGTAGGGCTGCCGCAGCAGGCTCGTCGCACCGTCGGCGCTCTCGATCAGGATTTCGCCGCTGGCGAACGCCTGCGGAAACTCCTTGTGGAGAAACGCTTCGAGTTCTGCCACCGTCATTTTCGCCTTGTTCATGAAACCTATGTCCTGCCTGCTCTCGTATGTGACGGTTTTGTATCCTAGGGTGAGGACAATAACGAGCCCAACAAAGCCGTATTTGGAAACTCGTATCTGAGCCTTCGGAAACGCATGACGCCGCAAACATCTCGCTCCGCCGCTCCACAAGCGCCCTCGCCGCTTTCGCGCGAGACCGTCGGCAGCATCGCCGTGCTCACGCTCGATTCACCCCGCACGCGCAATGCGCTGTCCGAAGCGATGATCGCAGCGCTGCATGAAGAATTGAATTCCATCCGAGACGACAAACGTATTCGCGCGGTCGTCATCGCTGCGAACGGCCCGGCCTATTCCTCCGGCCACGACCTGAAAGAACTCACCGCGCGGCGCGCCGACGCAGACAAGGGCCGCGCCTACTTCGCGCATATGATGAAGTCGTGCAGCGACATGATGCAAGCCATCGTGCATTTGCCGAAACCTGTCGTCGCCGCTGTTCAAGGCGTTGCGACCGCAGCCGGATGCCAGTTGGTCGCGACTTGCGATCTTGCTGTTGCGTCTGAGAAAGCGACCTTTGGCACACCGGGCATCGATATCGGTCTGTTCTGCTCCACGCCGATGGTGGCGCTGTCGCGCAATGTCCCGCGCAAGCACGCCCTGCATATGCTGCTGACCGGCGACCATATCTCCGCTGAGCGCGCGCGGGAACTTGGCCTTGTCAACAGCGTCGTCCCGGCAGGCACGGAGCGAAACGCCGCCATCGAACTTGCAAACAAGATCGCAGTCAAATCGGCCTATACCTTGAAGATCGGCAAGGAAGCCTTCTACCGGCAGGCCGAAATGAACCTTGCGGACGCCTACAATTATGCTGCACAGGTGATGACCGAAAACATGATGGCCCGCGATGCGCAGGAAGGCATCGGTGCCTTCATCGAAAAACGCGATCCCAAATGGGAAGACCGGTAACTCCACCGGCGCAGGATGCAGTGAAATATCCAGAATGAATCACGACGCCTACGACGACAGCTATATCCGCGGCATCCTGACGAGCGTGAAATCGATCGCCATGGTCGGCGCGTCGCCCGTCAACGTACGGCCGAGCTATTTCGCCTTCAAATATCTCGTCGAGCGCGGCTACGACATGATCCCGATCAATCCGGGCCAGGTGGGAAAGAATCTCGTCGGCAAGCCGTTCGTCGGCGCGCTCAAGGACATCGGGCGTCCCATCGACATGGTCGATGTGTTCCGCAACTCCGACCGCGCGACGGCGGTCGTCGATGAAGCGTTGGCGTTGCCGACACTTCCAAAAGTCATCTGGATGCAACTTGGCGTACGCAACGACGAAGCTGCCGCCAAGGCCGAGGCTGCCGGCATCAAGGTCGTGATGAACCGCTGCCCAAAGATCGAATACGCCCGGCTGACATCTGAAATTCAATGGCTTGGCGTCAACTCGCGCACCCTCAGTTCCAAACGCGCACCCATCCCGACCAGCAACATGCGGTTGTCACTGAATCGCAGCAGTGTCGTCGGAGGCACGACGTCGGCCGCGGATCGCGCCGCCAAGGACAAGAACGACGTACCTTAAATCCAGTGCTCGGCAGAACGATTGTTCGCACGCGCAAGAAATAACGACAGCACCATTGCCTGTTAACGCCAACGCCTGCTGATAGCTTGACGAAGGCCATGCCCACCCGCAGCATATCCTTCTCATGCCCGTTCGCGGCTCTCAAAGGGACATCTCATGACGGAAAGACTGCCCGGCTTCTCCACGCTCTCCATTCATGCCGGCGCGCAACCGGATCCGACGACGGGCGCGCGTGCGACGCCGATCTACCAAACCACATCGTTCGTCTTCAACGATGCTGACCATGCCGCTTCGTTGTTCGGATTGCAGTCGTTCGGCAACATCTACACCCGCATCGGGAATCCGACGAACGCCGTGCTCGAAGAGCGCGTTGCGGCCCTTGAAGGCGGCACGGCGGCAGTCGCAGTCGCGTCGGGACACGCCGCGCAGGTCGTCGTATTTCAGGCCTTGCTGCAACCGGGTGATGAATTCATCGCAGCTCGCAGGCTCTATGGCGGCTCGATCAACCAGTTCAACCATGCCTTCAAGAGCTTCGGCTGGAACGTGGTCTGGGCCGACAGCGATGATGTCTCCACCTTCGAGAAAGCGGTGACCCCGAAGACCAAGGCAATCTTCATCGAGTCCATCGCCAATCCAGGCGGCACTGTCACCGACATCGAAGCCATCGCCGCTATTGCGCGCAAAGCCGGCGTCCCGTTGATCGTCGACAACACGCTGGCATCGCCCTATCTCATCAAGCCGATCGATCACGGCGCCGACATTGTCGTTCACTCGCTGACGAAATTTCTCGGCGGCCACGGCAACTCCATTGGCGGCATCATCGTCGACGCGGGCACGTTCGACTGGTCAAAGAGCGGGCGCTATCCGGTGCTGAGCGAACCGCGCCCGGAGTATCATGGCATCAAGCTACAGGAGACGTTCGGCAACTTCGCATTCGCGATCGCCGCGCGCGTGCTTGGGCTGCGCGACCTCGGCCCTGCGCTATCGCCCTTCAACGCGTTTCTGATTCTGACCGGCATTGAAACCCTTGGGCTTCGTGTGCAAAGGCATTCGGATAATGCCAAAGCTGTCGCGGAATGGTTGTCCACAAATCCCGCTGTGGCGTGGGTGAACTATGCGGGACTGCCCGGCGACCGCTATCACAACCTCGCACGCAAATATTCTCCGAAGGGCGCAGGCGCAGTGTTCACATTCGGCCTGAAGGGCGGATACGACGCCGGCATCAGTCTGGTCTCGAACGTCAAACTGTTCTCGCATCTGGCCAATGTCGGCGACACGCGGTCGCTCATCATCCACCCGGCCTCGACCACCCACAGTCAGCTCAGCGACGAGCAAAAAGCACTGGCAGGAGCCGGCGTCGATGTGGTGCGGCTGTCGGTCGGCCTCGAAGACAAGGAAGATCTGATCGCCGACCTCGATCAGGCGTTGAAGGCCTAGAACGCCTTTTAATTTGGCATGATCTTTTTCCGAAAAACCGGTTCCCACTTTTCGGGATCATGCCCTGGTTCTCAAATGCAAAACGCGGCGCCTGGCATGGCGCCGCGTTTTTTGTGTACAGAGCAATGACTTCTTAAAAAAATCAGGTCTTCGCGGCCTGTGTCGCGGCCTTCGCCTTGTCTTCGCGGGCCAGCCGGGCGTTGCGCTGGACGATCGAGAACGTCGCGAGTGCAAACAGGATCACCAGAACCTGCGCTGACAAGGCCTCGATGCTCGGATTGAGCCCGAGAGATTGCAGCCAAGAGAAGCTCTTCAACTCGGTGAACGGCACAAGGTTCTGTTCCTGAAATTCCTGGACCGCTTCGCCGATGAACTTGACGCCCATGGCGAACAGGAAAGCCGATGTAATGATGAACAGCGGACGCAGCGGAATTTTGCGCGCGATCAGGTTGATGAAATAGAACAGCACCACAAGACCCGCGGTCGCAGCAGCAAGGCCCGCGAACAGCCCGACGCTCCAGCCGCCTTCGGTCACCGCCAGCGCGTTGATGAAGAGGACGGTTTCCGCGCCTTCGCGAAACACCGCGAAGAACGCAAGCGCGCCGACTGCCCATGCCGTCTCCTGCGCCAGCGCGCTGTCGGCCTTGGCGGCCAGATAATCCTGCCAGCCGCGCGGATCCTGCTTCACCATCAGCCAGCCGCTCACATAGAGCATAAGCGCCGCGGCGAAGAGGATGACAACGCCTTCGACGAAGTCGTTATGCTGGCCGGAATTGAGGACCGCGAACAGCCACGCGGCGATGATGCTGGCGCCGATCGCCGCGAGCGCGCCGGCATACAGCGCCGTGACGCGGTGGCCGCCTCCGACCTTCCGGAGATAACCCGCAAGCGCCGCGATCACGAGCATGGCTTCCAGCCCTTCACGCAACAAAACAACGGCGGCCTGAACGAATGCGTTGGACATCGATGACCTTGTGATAAATCGTTACAGGGCCGTTCTATCGCGCCGCAAATCGAAGTTAAAGTACGAGCGGACTGCACCAAATCGTGAGTGGACCCGGAATCCAAGAAAGGCCTGATAATCAGGCCTTTCTTGCATCCACATCCGTTTAGAATAGTTCGATTCAGCGCCCCTCGCCGACCACGAGGCGAAGCTTGGCCGCCGTCGTTTTCGGCAGCGTCCTGCCGAGCTGCTCGACCTGATACAGCGCCAGCGTGAGGATCACGATCGCAACGGCCTGATGGGCAAGCCCGAGATCGATGGGAACTTGGTTGAGCAACGTCAGAATGCCGATGGCGGCTTGCACGACCATCAAGGCTGCGATCCAGACGGCGCCGGTGACCACGGCGGGACTCGTGCGGGACCGGATGGCATCGACCGCGTGAACGATGGCCAGAACCACAAGTGTGTAGGCGATCATGCGGTGAGTAAACTGCACCGTCAGCGTGTTGTCGAAGAAGTTTCGCCACCAGGGTTCTTCGAAGAACAGGCGCGCGGTGGTCGGAATGAATGCGCCGTCGATCTGCGGCCAGGTGTTGAACACGCGGCCGGCGCGCAATCCGGCGACGAGCGCACCGAAATAGAGTTGCAGGAACACCAGCGCCAACAGGAATCTGCTCGTAATTTTCAGACGCAGCGGAGCGATCGGTGGCGGGTTATGCTGGAGCCGTCGCAACGTCCAGACAATCGCCGAGAAGATGATCAGCGCCAGCATGAAGTGAATGGCAAGCCGGTATTGCGAGACGGATACCCGCTCCGTGAGACCCGACGACACCATCCACCAACCGACTGCGCCCTGCGCGCCGCCGAGCGCGAAGATGACCCACAATCTGCGCTTGAGTTCGGACGACAAAAATCCGCGCCACAAAAACCAGAGGAAGGGCAGCAGGAACACCGCGCCGATCAAGCGTCCCAGCAGCCGATGGCCCCATTCCCACCAGAAGATCGTTTTGAACTCGGAAAGGCTCATTCCGCGATTCATTTCGCGATATTGCGGAATGGTCTTGTAGGCTTCGAACTGCCTCGTCCACTCGGCGTCCGTCAGCGGTGGGAGGGTGCCGGTTATCGGCTTCCATTCGACAATGGAAAGCCCGGATTCCGTCAGCCGCGTCGCACCCCCGACCATCAGCGTGCAGACAACAAGTGCTGCGACGGCGATCAGCCACACGCGGACGCTCCGCATGCCTGCGGAGTCTGTCTGCCGGTCGTTCGCAAGGGTCGTCATGATCTGAAAATGCAGCCTTGAATGAATTCGCGCGGACCTTATAGTCCCCGCACTTTTCCGCGCAAGACGCGTCACCGCAGCCACCCGCACAATTCTGTTATGAACATCCGCACGCGAAAACTCATTGGAACATTCGGCCTTCTGGGGCTCGTCGTTGTCTGGTCGCTGGCCGGCATGGCGATTGCCCAAACGCCGTGGCTTGCGGCATCGAAGCTCGCTCAGGCGATCTTTTACGTTGTGGCCGGGCTCGGCTGGGTATTGCCCGCGATGCCGCTGATCGCCTGGATGTCGCGGCCCGATCCTCAGCCGTAATTTGCCGCCGGTTCCACCTCGCGACGCTTCTCTTTCCGTGCCGTAAGACCCGACAGGACCACGCGCAACGCGCGCAGCGACCGCCGCCGCCCATCCCACGCGATCCGCGGCAACGCCATCAGGTCCGACTGACCGTCGGCTCTGACGACGCCCGTCTTTGTGGAAACCGCCGCGACAAATCCCGCTTCCCGCGCCAGCAACATCTCCCGCGGGCCGAAGCTGCCCTGCCCGCCGAACGGATACGCGAAGTGCCGGCATGGACCGCCGAGCGCGGTTTCCAGCACCGTCCGGCCCATGGTCATTTCCCGCAACGCAGTTGTGCCCTTGGTGCGAGCGAGGTTCGGATAGTTGACCGTCGCGCTTCCAATCGTCGCTTGCGGGTCTCGCGCCAGTTTGGCGAGATCTTCCCAGCTCATGGCGATGTCATGCGAGACGGCCGCCATATCGACACCGTAGCGGCCGCACAGATCTCCAATCGCAGCCGCGAGGTCGGCCGGGGACAGCGTCATCATCCAGGCATGCAGGGTATCGTAAAGCTGATACTTCTCCGCGGGGCTCGCGGCAAAGAAACGCTGTTCGGTGCGGTTCATCACGAGGCCGATCCGGTCGTTGCGCGCAATGACCTGTTCCAGCGCAAGCCACCATGCCTTGCCGATGCCGTCGACAAAGCCGGTAGGAATGTACAGCGCGAACGGCACGCGGTGACGCGACAGCACCGGATAGGCGAACGTCATGAAGTCGCGGTGGCCGCCATCGAACGTGAGGCAAACGAAGCGGCGTGTGAGCGACGCCTGCTGCGCGCGCTCGACTACCTCGCCGATGGAAAGAATATCGAAATTCCATCGCTTCAGTGCAGAGATGGCGTTATCCAGAAATTCGGAGGTAATTTCCTGCGATCGCAACGGCTGGAACGAATCGTCACATGGTGGGCGAACGTGCGCGAATTTAAGAATAACACCGGCGCCCCCGGTTCTACCCTCGAAGATGCGAGCCACGCCGCTGAAGTAAGCGAATTCCAGCCCGATATCCGCCAGCAGGCCTCTCCGTAACAGCACTTAGTCCCTCTTTCGCGCACACAAACACCCGCCGTACGGGCCATTCTCATTACTCTTTGTTGACATTTCTTTGAATAATGTCGGCCCAAGCCATAAAACCCAAAATGCCCACCAAATCAGGTCCTCCAATGGTCTTGGCTGCAGCGCTTCTCGGCCCCAACCAGCGTTCGCAAGTGGGCGCCGGTCCGGGCCGTATCGCGCGCGTCGATGTCATTCGCAACATGGCCGAAGCCGAATCCCGCTGGCGCGCTTTCGAAGGGGCCGATTACCTTTATACCCCCTACCAGCGCTTCGAACTGCTCAACGCCTGGCAGCAGACAGTCGGCAGACACGAAGGTGTGACTCCGTTCATCGTCATTGCCTGCGATGCCGACAATCGGCCGCTGCTGTTGCTTCCTCTCGTCATCGATCGCGAGAATGGCGCAAAAGTCGCGCGCTTCATGGGCGGCAAGCACCCGACATTCAACATGGCGCTTTGGCGCCGCGAGTTTGCGGAAACCGTGACCCGTGCCGAACTCGACGCGCTCATCGCAGCCATCCGCACGCAATCCGATGGCGTCGACGTGCTGGCCTTCACACAACAGCCACGGCGATGGCGAAACACCGCAAACTCGCTGGCCTCGCTCGCCGGGCAGTCGTCGGCCAATCCCTGCCCACTGCTGATCATAGCTCCGGGGTGCAAGCCGGAAGAACGCGTCAGCACATCGACGCGGCGGCGATTGCGCAACAAAGAGCGCAAGCTTCAAACCCTTCCAGGCTATCGCTATTTCGTTGCGACGACCGATGCCGACATCAACCGGCTTCTCGATGCATTCTTCATCATCAAGCCGCAGCGCATGGCTCTTTCGAAGCTCCCGGATATCTTTTCCGATGCCGCGACCAAAGGTTTTGTGCGCGACGCTTGCTTAGCCACGCTTCCGAACGGCGCACGCGCCATCGAGCTTCATGCCATCGAATGCGACAGCGAACTGATTTCGATCTTCGCTTGCGTTGCGGATGGCGAGCGCTTCTCGACCATGTTCAACACCTATACGATCTCGGAGAACGCGCGCTACAGTCCCGGTCTTATCCTGCTGCGTTATATGATCGATCACTTCGGCGAGCGCGGTTACAGTTCGGTCGATTTCGGTGTCGGCTCGGACGAATACAAGCTGACATTCTGCAAGGACGACGAACCGATCCTCGACGCTTTCATTCCGTTGACCGCGCGGGGCAAGTTCGCGGCGCTCGGCATGTCATCGCTGACTCATGCGAAGCGGCTGGTGAAGCATAACCCCGCACTGCTGCAGATGGCGCAAATGTTGCGCAACACCTTCTCCCGCTAATCCACTATCGCAAGATCAAGCGGCTGCGACCCGCTCGCCCGGCGCGCCGAGGTCCATCGCCGTCAACGGCGTATTCAGAATTGTCACGCCGACAAATCCGGATGCCAGAAGCTGGCTCCTCATCGTGTCACGGTCAGCAGGAGTGACTGCCGGATCGGGAATGATGACGGCGTACGCCTGCACTGCGATGACACTCGCGGGCAGATCCGAAGCGGTCCCGGCGTCCAGCACCACGTGATCGTAAGCGCGCAACAGCGCGTCGATCGCGAGGCTGATCCGCGGGAGCTGCAGCAACTGACGCTGGGCGGAATCCCGTCCCGCGCCCACGATATGAGCCCCTGACAGGCGATCCTTGGTGATAATGTCGCCGAACGAAGCCGCCCCCTGCATTAACTCAGTCAACCCCGGAGCCGCCGGATCGATGGACACCGCGGCCAGCGTCTGCGACGCCATTGCGAGATCGACCAGCACAACCTTGGAGCTTCGCGACAAGAGACGGGCAAGCGTCAGGGCTGTAAGCGTCGCGCTCTCGTCCTGACGCGCTCCGATAACAGTAATCTTGCGGGCCGCGTCCCCGCTCTCACGCAGGATTCCGGCCAGACGCTCGATCTCCCGGATTCCGGCTGACATCTGCGGATGAGTGTCGCGCAAGGTCGCAACAGGCGCACGAACGGCGGCAACCGGACGCGGTGCAGTCATGCGCAGCAACTCGCCGGCGGCGATGTAGCCTGCAGTTAGCATCAGCATCGCCATCGTCGCGATCAGCACGGTAGGAAGTTTCTTCGGATAAGCCGGCGTGTTCGACACGATTGCGCGGGAAATGATCCTGCCATCGCCCGGGGCCGCATCGATGTTCTCGCGCGTGGTCGCCTCGCGATATTTGGCGAGATAAGTTTCCAGCAAATCGCGCTGCGCCTTCGCTTCACGCTCCAGCGCCCGCAATTTGACATCCTCGCCGTTGGTGGATGTCGCCTGACGCTTCAACTGGTCGAGACTTCCATTGAGTCCGTCAGCACGTGCGCTCGCGATCCGGGCATCGTTTTCAAGCGAGCGGGAAATCTTGCTCGCCTCCTCGCGAATCTGGCGATCGATGTCCGCAATTTGCGCCTTCAACTCCTTGATGCGTGGATGACCGCCGAGCAGCGTGGAGGATTGTTCGGCAAGCTGCGCGCGCAAAGTCACTCTCTGCTCGGACAGACGGCGAACCAGTTCGGAATTAAGAACCTCCGACGCTTCGATCGGCTTGCCGCTCTGAAGCATTTCGCGGATCAGGCGCGCCCTCGATTCCGCGTCGGATTTCAGTGCTCGCGCATTGTTGAGCTGCGTATTCAGTTCGCCGAGTTGCTGGTTCGACAATGTGGTGTTGTTCGGTCCGACAAAGAGATTGGATTTCGAACGGAACTCCTCGACCCGGGCTTCCGCGTCCGCAACCTTCTTGCGCAGGCTTTCGATCTCGACCAGCAGCCATTGCGAGGCCGATTTTGCCTGATTTTGCCTTGCAGCCTGCTGAAACACCAAATAGCCGTCGGCGATGGAGTTGGTAACGCGCGCGGCGAGCTCCGGATCGCTCGACATGAATTCAATCACCATCACGCGCGACTTGTCGACGGCATAGGCTGTCAGCCGGTCAAAATAAGCCTCGAGCACCCGCTCCTCGGGCGTCATCTTGAGCGGATCGCGGCCGAGACCAAACAAGGCCAGCAGCGTCCGCAACGGCGACACACCACGCAGGACGGGATCGAATTCGGGGAGATCGGCAAGCTTGTTCGCCCTGATGACCTCGAGGGCGAGATCGCGCGACAGCAGCAACTGAACCTGACTGGTAACGGCCTCTGCGTCGAGAGCGCCGCGATCTTCGGACCGCTCGGCATTCGGACGCAGGAAAACGTTTTCCCGGCCGTCGATCAGAATACGCGCCTCTGATTTGTAGCGTGGCGTGGCCATATTGACCGCTACCAGCGACAGCACAAACGCAACCACGGTCGGCACGATGATCCACATCCGTCTGCGGACCAGAGCTTGCCAGATGGCGTGCAAGTCCATGTCGCCAAGCT
This sequence comes from Afipia sp., assembly GCA_051653085.1. Lineage (GTDB taxonomy): Bacteria > Pseudomonadota > Alphaproteobacteria > Rhizobiales > Xanthobacteraceae > Afipia. The sequence continues at coordinate 17,793 of JBOFVL010000040.1, forward strand.
CGGGAGGCACAGGTGCTGAGACCGTCGCCGGAGCAGCGGCAGGTGCACGCGGCGCGACAGCCGGAGCAGCGACGGCCTTGGTGAGGAATGGCACCTTGCTGGTCCAGTCCTGCCAGAACGAAAAACGCATCGAACACTCTCCAACCGAACGCTACTGCACTGAGGCGGCTGCTGAACCTCTCAAGGGCGATTACAGTCTATTAAGGTTGCTGCCCGGTTAATCGAAGCGCTGCCTCTCCGACTTCCCGCAACGGACAAGGCTCACGTCACACTTTATTAACCATGAAAGTTCTTAATCAGAATCGGTACTTACCTCGGGTTCCTCCATGCAGCGCAGTCGCGCGCGCCTTGCCTGTCTTGTCCTTGCGCTCGCGGTGTCGGGCTGCATGAGGACGGCTGCGCCGGTCGCAGCGATCGACAACGGCAGCCTGGATGCCATGGCGTACGGCACGGTCCAGCCAGTGCGCGCCATGAACGTCGAGACGACTCCGGTACCACCTGTCCATGCTTACGCCGCCCATGACGAGCCCTATCGCCTCGACGCCGGCGATCGGTTGCGAATTGTTGTGTACGGTCAGGAAGGCCTCACCAATACTTACGCGGTGGATGCCGGCGGCTCGATTACCATGCCGTTGATCGGCGCGGTGCGTGCGCGAGGCCTGACGCCATACCAGTTGGCTGCCGCGGTGACGGCGCGGCTGAGGAATGGCTATCTACGCGAACCCCATGTCGCAGTGGAAGTCGAATCCTACCGGCCATTCTTCATTCTCGGTGAAGTGGCAGCACCCGGACAGTATCCCTACGTACCGAACATGACGATCGAGAGCGCCGTCGCCATCGCCGGCGGCTTCACGCCCCGCGCGCAGCGAGGCAGCATCAAATTAACCCGGATGGGCGAAGCTGGTACCGTTCAGGCCGTCGTGCCGCCTGGTACACTCCTGAAGCCCGGGGACACGGTCGTTGTCGCCGAACGCTGGTTCTGACGATGTCCGAGACTTCCAATTCCCCGCTTCGCATCCTGCATGCCGTCCGTGCACCTGTCGGCGGGATTTTCCGTCACATTCTCGATCTCGCCGTCGGACAGGCCGAACGAGGACATGAGGTTGGCATTCTCGCCGACAGCCTCACCGGCGGGGCGCGCGCGGACGCGGCCCTCAAGGAGATCGGCCCGAAGCTCAAGCTCGGAGTCTATCGCCTCCCCATCCGCCGCGAACCGCATCCAATCGATACCGTGGCGTCCCTTCATTTCCTTCGCCTCGCACGGTCCCTCAAACTGGATGTTCTGCACGGTCACGGCGCTAAGGCCGGCGCCTTCGTCCGACTGAAGGGTAAATCGAAAAAGGCGATCCGGGTTTACACCCCGCATGGCGGCTCTCTGCACTATCCGCCGGGAACGCTCAAAGGCAACGTCTACGCGCGGCTCGAACGCGCACTCATGAACCGCACAGAGCTGTTTCTGTTCGAAAGTGCCTTCGCGCGTGACACCTATGAGCGGGTCGTCGGCAAGCCCGCCGGCCTGGTACGTTGCGTGTTCAATGGTGTGACCGCCTCCGAGTTCGATCCGGCGGCCGTGGCTGAGGATGCGACCGATCTCGTCTATGTCGGCGAATTTCGCGAGATCAAGGGCGCCGACCTGCTGATTCAAGCCGTGGCGCGGCTTCGGGCTGACGGTAAACCCGTCACGCTGACGCTCGCCGGCGACGGCGAGGAAACGGAAAACCTGAAAGCGCTCATCAAACGCCTGAACATTGAAGACGCGGTGCGTTTCATTGGGCACGTCAAGGCGCGTTACGGCTTCTCGAAAGGCAAGCTGCTGGTTGTCCCATCGCGCGGCGACTCGATGCCCTACGTCGTGATCGAGGCCGCCGCCGCCGGTATCCCGATGGTCGCGGCCAGCGTCGGCGGCATTCCCGAAATCTTCGGGCCCTACACAGACGGCCTCTTTGTGGCGAACAGTATCGGCGCTCTGGCAGATGCCATCGAGACGGCGCTTGGCGACATCAATGCAGCGCACGAACGCGCCAAGAACCTTCGCGAGCGGATATTCATCCACTTCTCCCAGAAGGCCATGGTCGAAGGCGTCCTCAACGGTTATCGCGACGTGTTCAACACGCGTTAACTTACCTTTACCGACGATAACCAATTCTTCCGATTTGTTGGCTAGGCATGAGGCTGGGGAACCTTTGTTCCCCCTGGCCTGTCGTTACATGACGGCACAGCAACGGAAAACGGAAACTACGCCGTGGAACCGATCGACGTCCGAACAATGATGAACGCCGCGGCGGCGGGAACAGCAACCGTGGGCGACGCCAGTAGCGCGCCAAGACAGGAGCGCCGCAAGCGACTGTCTCCAGCCGCTCTCGCAGTCGCCAATGAAAAAGTCAGAAAGGCCTATTCGGCAGTCGTTATCAGCGGCATCGTCCGGATCGTGGACTTCCTGGTGCTGAGCATGGTCGGCCTCGTCCTGTATCTGTGGTACGTGACGCCTATCGATGGCTTCTCATGGCAATATGCCGCGGCCGTCCTCGCTGTTGCCGCCTGCGCGGTCATCAGCTTTCAGGCCGCCGAAATCTACGACCTACAGGTTTTCCGCGGACAGCTTCGCCAGATGACGCGTATGGCGTCGTCATGGGCTTTCGTTTTTCTGCTGTTCATCGGCGCGTCATTCTTCGCAAAACTGGGCGACACGATCTCCCGCGTCTGGCTCTCAGCCTTCTTCTTCGCCGGACTTGCTGCTCTGTTCGCTGAACGGCTGGTGCTGCGTACACTCGTCCGCCGCTGGGCACGCGAAGGCCGGCTCGACCGCCGGACGATCATCGTTGGCTCCGACGAGAACGGAGAGAATCTGATCCGCGCTCTCAAGGCGCAGGACGATTCGGACATTCAGATTCTTGGCGTGTTCGACGACCGCAATGACTCCCGTGCACTGGACACATGCGCAGGCGAGCCGAAGCTCGGAAAGATCGACGACATCGTTGAGTTCGCCCGGCGTACCCGAATCGATCTGGTGCTTTTCGCGCTGCCCATCTCGGCGGAGACGCGCATTCTCGATATGCTGAAAAAACTGTGGGTGCTGCCCGTCGATATTCGGCTGTCGGCTCACACCAACAAATTGCGCTTCCGGCCACGATCCTATTCCTACCTCGGCAAGATTCCGACGCTCGATGTGTTCGAGCAACCGATCACCGATTGGGATATGGTCCTGAAATCGGCGTTCGATCGTGTGGTTGGCGCGATCATCCTCATTCTGCTTTCGCCGGTCATGGCGATCGTCGCGCTTGCCATCAAGCTCGACAGCCCCGGCCCCGTGCTGTTCCTGCAGAAGCGTTATGGCTTCAACAACGAGCGCATCGACGTCTTCAAATTCCGCTCGCTGTTCCACGATCAGGCCGATCCGCTAGCCTCGAAAGTGGTCACCAAAGGCGACAAGCGCGTCACCCGCGTCGGCCGTTTCATCCGCAAGACCAGCATCGATGAGCTGCCGCAGCTCTTCAATGTTGTCTTCAAGGGAAATCTCTCGCTGGTCGGCCCGCGCCCGCACGCGGTGCAAGGCAAGCTGCAGAGCCGGCTGTTCGACGAAACTGTCGACGGATATTTCGCACGCCATCGCGTCAAGCCCGGGATCACCGGCTGGGCGCAGGTCAACGGCTGGCGCGGTGAGGTCGATAGCGAAGAGAAAATCCAGAAGCGCGTCGAGTTCGATCTGTATTACATCGAGAACTGGTCGGTGCTGTTCGACCTGTACATTCTCTTCAAGACGCCGTTCGCACTGCTTAAGGGCGAGAACGCCTACTAAAGCACGACGTCGAAAAATGCAGAGCAGTTCCGGTCATTCTGAAATATTGAACTGATACAGGCCGCGCGCTGCTGTTCCTCCATGAACCGCTATTCACGCAATACATAAGTTCCTTAGGAACGGAGATTGCCACTTCTCGTTAAGTCCCGGGCAGACAACGAGGAGGAATTATCATGAGGAATATGTTTTTAATGACAGCAGCCATGGCTGCTCTGATTGGCGCCACTGGTGTGGTCTCGGCACAGGCGCCGAGCAATGCTCCCAATGCGCCCGCTGCATCTCAGTCATCGCCGTCCACGAGTCAGAGTGCGCCAGCTGAAAAAGCAGCACCGATAAAACGCGGCGATTCTCCGAGCGGCATGAAGGGCGGTCAGGCGGAAATGCCCCGCGAAGGCGGCAACGCCCAACGAACGCAAGATAATTCGAAAGACAACATGAAGTCGAAGGGTGCGGAGACGACCCAGGATCAGAAGAGGGGCAAGGCCGCATCCGAGACGAACATGGACAAGTCGAAGGATGGCATGAAGGCCGATCAGAAGAATGCGGCCGAAGGCAAGGCCGGAACGACCACTGGACAGGCAGGCGCCGGCGCGAAGCTGTCCGGCGAACAACGCACGACAATTCGCACGTCAATCACCAAGCAGAACATCAAACCCGTTACCAATATCAACTTCTCGATCAACGTCGGCACACGGGTTCCGCGAACCGTCGGCTTCCATCCGCTTCCTGCCGAGGTTGTGACGATCTATCCCGATTGGCGTGGTTATGAGTTCTTCCTCGTCAACGACCAGATCATCGTCGTGAATCCCCGGACGCTGGAAATCGTCGCGGTGCTTGACGCTTAAGCTCGCATGACAAGGATATAACAAGGGCCGGTCGATCGACCGGCCCTTACTTTTATGAATCTATGAATCCGATGTTTGGAATATCCTAGCGAAGTCGTCCGCGTGCGACATCGTAGGTCCAGGATCGCCGGCCGCTGCTGAACACCACCCGCCTAAACTGCAGCGCTCTGGCCTGTTCAGGAATCTTTGCCGTCTCGACCAGTTGCATGGCCATCTGCCGCGTCATCTGCGGCGACACAAACCGGACCGTGCTGTTTCCACGGCCTGAGGCCTCGACCCTCATTCCATCATCACGCATCCGCTGCCCCATCTCGTGAGCATAGAGCTCACGATTGGCGACGGCAGCGATCTGCACCGACGGCTGGAGGATTCCGTATTGCATCATGCGCATGGCGTTCGCCATATCGAGCGCCTGCGTATTTGCCGGATCTGCCGCGGCGGCCATCTGAAGGCGCAACTCCATGCTCCGGAATGCAGACAGTGAAACCGGAATCTTGCTCCGGCCTCGTCTGAAATTCTCATAGTTGGTTTTTAGCGCGACCGCCTCGGCCAGCAGCGCGTCGAGTGCAGCCTTGTTGTCTGCGGCTTTCTGCTCAGCCGGAGACAGTGGAGCTGGTGCTGGAGAAGGCGTCGCTTCTGCGGGCTGGGACGGAGCAGCGGTAACCGGCTCCGATTGCGCTGGAATCGTCCCTGTTGCCTGGGTGGCTGCGTCCTGAGGCTTGTCGGTTTGCGTATTTTGTGTGCTCGGCGTCGTCGCCTGCGTCGTTTGCCCAAAGACAGGGCCAGCGGTAACCATGGTGAGCGAGATCAGCGATAAAGCAATGCTCTTGCGTAGCAACACGTTCGCACCCAATCGTTCGGGATCGATGCCAAATATTGATCGACACATTGCAACGCATCAAGCGGAGTTTTGTTCGGCCTGTACGTAAATGTTTTGCGTTTGGGCTGCTCCCAATGAAAAGAGGCCCGGCAACCTTTCGGCAGCCGGGCCAGTTTAAGACGCAAGTCAGGGAGACCAACGCCGTAGTGCGTTTAGTGAGCGATTTCGAACAGACCTGCCGCGCCCATGCCTCCGCCGATGCACATGGTCACAACGCCGTACTTCGCCTTACGGCGACGGCCTTCGATTAGAACGTGACCGGCCAGACGCGCGCCGGTCATACCGTAGGGGTGCCCCATCGAGATCGAGCCGCCGTTAACGTTCAGCTTCTCCGGATCGATCCCGAGCTTGTCGCGGCAATAAATCACCTGGACAGCGTAGGCCTCATTCAGCTCCCAGAGATCGATGTCGTCGATCTTGAGGCCGTGCCGCTTCAGGAGACGCGGGATCGCGGCCACCGGGCCGACGCCCATCTCATCAGGCTCGACGCCCGCAGCGACGAAACCACGGAAGATGCCAAGCGGCTTAAGGCCCTTCTTCGCAGCGATCTTGTCGCTCATGATGACGCAGGCCGACGCACCGTCCGACAACTGGCTGGCGTTGCCGGCGCTGATGGTCTTGCCCTCGAACACCGGCTTGATGCTGGCGAGACCTTCGGCGGTGGTATCCGGTCGCGGCCCCTCGTCCTTGCTCAGCGTGATGTCCTTGAACGAGACCTGCTTGGTCTCCTTGTCCATCACGGCCATCTTGGTCTTGAACGGCACAATCTCCTCATTGAACCGGCCGCCCTGGATGGCGGCGCCGGTGCGGCGCTGACATTCCAGGCTGTATTCATCCTGCTTGTCGCGCGGGATATTGTAACGCGCAGCGACCACTTCCGCGGTCTCGAGCATCGACATGTACATGTCCGGCTTCATCGCCATTAGCTCGTCATCAACCGCATGAAACTTGTTCATGTGCTCGTTCTGAACAAGGCTGATCGATTCAATGCCGCCGCCGATGGCAATCTCTACACCGTCGAGCATGACCGAACGCGCGGCAACGGCAATCGCCTGCAGGCCGGAGGCGCATTGACGATCGATGGTGGTGCCTGCGACCGTGACCGGAAGTCCGGCGCGGATCGCGCCCTTGCGTGCAACGTTCATGACCATGGTGCCTTGCTGCATGGCGCAGCCCATCACCACGTCCTCGACTTCGCCCGGCTCGATCCCGGCGCGCTTCACGGCTTCAGCCATGACATGGCCCGCCAGTGTCGGGCCTTCGGTGTTGTTGAGCGCGCCGCGATAAGCCTTGCCGATGCCCGTACGCGCAGTGGAAACAACAACTGCATCTACCATTCGATGACCTCCGAGATGTGATCCGGCCCAATTAACCCTGCGGGCGGGCTATATGAATACCCATATTATATGATAATCATCATTTAATAAGAAGTGCCTCCGGCCTGAGCAGGGCTGCCATGCCGACGATTTCAGAACGCCATGATCAAAATCAGGCCGCGTGTGCGTAGCGCAGCAAGTGATAGGTCGGATCGCCGAACTGGATATTGATGGCCGCGATGCGCTTGAAATAATGGCCGACGTTGAGCTCGTCGCTCATGCCCATGCCGCCATGAAGCTGGATCGCCTGCTCGCCGACGAAGCGGGCCGCCTCCCCGACTTTCGACTTCGCACCTGACGCGAGTTTCGAACCTTGCGGATCACCATCGGCGATGGTCAGATTCAAGTGCTGCATCAGCGATGTCGCTTCCTCCAGCGCGATGAACATATCGACCATCCGATGCTGCAAGACCTGGAACGTCCCGAGCGCCGCGCCGAACTGCTTGCGGGTTTTGGTGTATTCCAGCGTCGATGTGTTCAGGACATCCATGGTACCGGTTGCTTCCGCGCAAAGCGCCGCGATGGCGCGATCCCGGCACGCTTCAAGCGCAGCGATACCTTCGCCTTCCTTGCCCAGCAGATTACTCGCCGGAACGCTAACGTCCTTGAACGTGATCTCAGCCGCGCGTCGTCCGTCGATGCTCTTGAAGCTTTGCAGGTGAAGGCCCGCCGACTGGCGATCCACGATGAAGAGACTGACGCCGGCGTGGTCGCGCGGACCACCCGATGTTCGCGCGGACACGATCAGCTTGTCGGCCCAAGGTGCGCCGATTACGGCGGCCTTGGCCCCATTCAGAACGTAGGTGTCGCCGCTCCGCTTCGCGATCGTGCTGACGTTGTTGAGATCGTAGCGCGACTTGCCCTCAGTCCATGCCAGCGCCCAGATCGCCTCACCTGCCATGATCGGCGGCAGCAGCGCTTCGCGCTGCGCGTCCGTACCATCGGTCTCGATCAAGCCACCTGCCAGCACCACGGTTTCGAAATATGGCTCGACCACGAGATGGCGGCCGAATTCCTTCATCACGATCATTGTCGCCAATGGGCCACCGCCCAGACCGCCGGACGCTTCGGCAAACGGCGCCGCGAGCAATCCGAGCTCGGCGAAGGTGTTCCAGTGCTTCCTGCTCCAGCCGTCCTCGGTCGCGACGATCTTGCGGCGCGTCTCGAAATCGTACTGGTCACGCAACAGCTTCTGAATGCTGCTGCGAAGGAGTTCCTGTTCTTCCGTAAACTGAATATCCACCGGATGCCTCGTGCGACGCGGTTAAAGTCCGAGCACCGCTTTTGCGATGATGTTGCGCTGGATCTCATTTGATCCGCCGTAGATGCTGAGCTTGCGCGCGTTCAGGTATTTCTCCGACGCGGTATGACCATCTTCCGGTCCCGGCATGAAGATATTGGCGCTAACCGGATGCTCGCGAAGCGCGAGGCCGTAGTTGCCGATAGCCCTATGCGTCAGATCGGTGATGCGCTGAAAGATTTCGGTGCCCCTGATCTTGAACAGCGACGCTGCGGGACCCGGATCAATGCCGCGCGACATCTGCGCAACCACGCGCAATTCGGTGGCTTCCAGCGCCAGCACGTCGAGTTCAACGCGAGCGATGTCTTTGGTGAACTCGCCGAAAGCCGGATCGTCTTCGCCGATCTCCGTCTTCACAACCTTCTTGAGTTTATTCAGGTAGCGGGTCGAACGCCCGATGCCCGCCATGCTGGTCCGCTCGTTACCGAGCAGGAACTTCGCATAGGTCCACCCCTTGTTCTCCTCGCCGATCAGGTTCTCGACCGGAACGCGGACGTTCTCGAGGAAAACATCGTTGACCTCGTGCGAGCCATCGATGGTGATGATCGGCCGTACCGTCACACCGGGCGTCTTCATGTCGATCAGCAAGAAGGAAATGCCCGACTGTGGCTTGGCTGCGGGATCGGTGCGCACCAGACAGAATATCCAGTCCGCATGTTGAGCAAGTGTCGTCCACGTCTTGTGTCCGTTGACGATATAATGATCGCCGTCACGCACAGCCTTGGTGCGGACCGACGCGAGATCGGAACCCGAGCCCGGCTCAGAGTAACCCTGACACCACCAATCCTCGCCGGACAGAATCCGCGGCAGGTGTTTCTTTTTCTGCGCTTCGTTGCCGAACGTGTAGATGACCGGCCCCACCATGGTCACGCTGAACGCCAGCGGCGGCAACGTCCCGGCGCGCGTCGTTTCCTGCTCGAAGATAAAACGCTGAGTGATCGACCAGCCGGGGCCGCCATACTCCTTCGGCCATAACGGTGCGATCCAGCCCTTCTTGTGGAGAATCTTGTGCCAGAGCATCGACTGCTCTTTGGTCAGATCCGTTTCCGGGTTTGGCACGCGCATTTCCTGCGGATAGTTATCCGCGATGAATGCTCTCACCTCATCCCGGAACGCCGCATCTTCCCTGGAAAGCTTCAGCTCCATCGAACGGCTCCGTTACCACTTCTCGCCGAAGGGGCGGATTTCCGTCTCGAACATCCAGGCATCGCGCGGCTGCTGATAGAACTGCCAATAGGTTTCCGCCACCGCCGCCGGGCGCATCAGGCGGTTCGGATCAAGATTTTCGATTGCTTCCTTCCCTTCCCGATTGGTGATCAACTGGCGTACCCATTCGGTATCGACGCTGGAATCGATGATCAGATGAGCAACGTGGATATTCTTCGGCCCTAATTCACGCGCGATCGACTGCGCAACGGCACGCAGACCAAACTTGGCGCTGGCGAAGGCCGCGAAGCCTGAACCGCCGCGCAGACTCGCGGTCGCGCCGGTGAAAAAGATGTTGCCCTTGCCGCGCGGCAGCATCACACGGGCTGCTTCACGTCCCGCGAGAAAGCCCGAATAGCAGGCCATTTCCCACACCTTGCGGAACACGCGCTCAGTGGTCTCGATAATGGGGAAGTTGACGTTAGCGCCGATGTTGAAGATGCAGACTTCCAGCGGAGCTTGCTTGTCTGCGTCGGAAATGAAAGAAATCATCTCCTCTTCCTTGCGCGCATCCAGCGAACGGCCAAACACCGTGCCACCCGCATCTCTGATCTCTTTCATCAGAGGCTCGAGCTTTTCGCCCTGGCGCCGGCCCACAAACACCGTGAAACCTTCGGCTGCGAACTTCTTGGCGATTTCGCCGCCGATGAAGTCACCGGCGCCGATCACCGCTACGGTCGCGTTACGTTTCTGCAAGGTCTTTCTCCTGGAAAGAGGAATTTTCAAAATTCAATAGCGAAGGCAACGTCTCAACGAGACGTCAGGTGCCCCGCAGCGATTCAGCAAGCTTGTGTTTGAGAATCTTGCCTGTCGATGTCGCCGGCAACGCGTCGAGCACGATGATCTGCGACGGACGCTTGTAGGATGTGAGTTGTTTGCCGGCGAACGTCATTAGTTCGGAAGGCGTCACGTTTGATCCCTTCAGCAACTGAACGAACGCCACCACCTCTTCGTTGCCATCGGCGCTACGTCCGACGACCGCAGACTGCACGACGGCATCATGCGAACTGAGTACGGCTTCAACTTCAGCGGGATAGACGTTGAATCCGGAACGAATGATCATTTCCTTCGTACGACCGACGATGAAGAAACAATCACCGTCCGAGCGGGCGAGATCGCCTGTATTGAACCAGCCTTCGCTGTCGATTGCCTTCGCCGTGAGATCCGGCGCTCGATAGTACCCGAGCATGACATTGCGGCCGCGCACATGCAGCTCGCCGACCGTTCCGTCCGTGATAATCGCGCCATCGCGACCGACGATGCGCGCCTCGATACCCGGCAGCAGCGTACCTACGGCCTCGTCCGGACGAGGCGATTCCATCCGCACGCCAGAAATGCCGGGGGAGCATTCCGTAATGCCGTATCCGTTCAGCAGCGGCAGGCCGAGCTCTTGCTCGGTGCGGCGTTTCAGATCGAGATCGAGCGGCGCTCCCGCGACTCCAATGTACCGGAGCGACCCTGTGTTCAGTTTCTCAATGCCTTGCAGGGTCTTGTACTCAAGCAGGCGCTGGAATGTGGCTGGAACGCCGTTGAGAATGGTCACGCCATCCTCAGCGATAGCTTTCGCAAGCACCGCGGGATCGTACTTGCTCACCATTTGAACGGTGCCACCAGTCATCAGCGACTGCAGAAGAAGAGAGACGCCGACGATGTGGGAGATCGGCAGCACGACGTAGACCTTGTCCCGGCTATCCAGCTTCCGGAACAACGCAATGGCCTTCGCGCTGAACAACAGATTTTCGTGGGTGAGCATCACGCCCTTCGGCGTGCCGGTGGTCCCCGACGTATAGATCAGAACAGCGACCTGCTTGGCGGAACTGACCTGCACCGGCTCCACAGCCGCAGCCTCGTTGAGGGGGCCGACGCCGATGGATTCCAACGGGCCAACCCTGCCGATGCTCGCGCCGACGCGCGTTGCATGGTTGGCGGCCTCAGGCGAAACGTTCACGGTGAAAAACATCCGCCGCGAACCACTGTGGTCGCGAATCTGATCGAGTTCTCGCGGCGACAATCTCGGGTTGGCAACAATGGCCCAGGCATCGATCTGGCTGGCCGCAAGCAACAGACCAGCCAACGCGATGCAGTTCTCGCTGACGATCATGATCCGGTCGCCGGGCCGCACGCCCACCTCTCGCAGAGCCGAGGCTATTTGGCTGACCGAATCGGAAAGCTGCCGGTAGGTCCAGATCACGGAACCTTCAACCAGCGCGGGATGATCCGGCGTCGCGGCGACCGCGCGATCCATCGTCTGGTGCAAGCGGTCCGGGATTTCTTCAAGAATGTCAGCGACGTTAATCGCCTGCACTGCGCCTGCCACTTCAACCTCCCCGGCTATGTCCGGCCGCTTCAGAGGCGACCTTCGACTTGGCGCAAAATAGCGTTCTTTTTTAGAACTAGTCAATCGCATTTGATGCGGCGCGGCACAAATATGGGCTGCCCCCTGCCAAACACATAGCGTTCTGTGACTATGGGAACGATAGCCGTTTACAACTGCGAGCCCCGCCGCTATGAATCAAAGTACCAAATAAGAACTTTCTTGGAGGATACCTTGGCTCAGAGCAAAGGCGTGGTTGTGTTGGTTGGTGCAGGCGATGCCATCGGGGCAGCGGTCGCCAGACGCTTCGCCAAGGGCGGATACAAGGTCTGCGTCGCGCGCCGCGAGGCAGCAAAATCCCAGGGCCTCGTCGACGAATTGAAGGCGGAAGGATGCGAAGTCCACGCCATCAGCGTCGACGCCCGCCAGGAAGCCGATGTGCAGGCCATGTTCGCCCGCATCGAAAAAGAAATCGGACCGATCGAGGTTTGCCTCTACAACGCCGGATCCAACGTCAACAAGCCGCTGCTGGAAACCACCGAGAAACTGTTCTTCAAGGCATGGGAGCTTGCCTGCTACGGCGGGTTTCTCGTGGGACGCGAGGCAGCGAAATACATGCTGCCACGTGGCCGCGGCACCATTCTGTTTACCGGCGCAACGGCGAGCGTACGCGGCGGCAAGGGCTTTGCAGCGTTCGCGTCCGCCAAGTTCGGCCTGCGTGCCGTGGCTCAGGCGATGGCTCGTGAACTCGGGCCCAAAAATATTCATGTCGTCCATCTGCTGATCGACGCCGCCGTGGACAGCGAAGCGATCCACCTGCGCATGAAAGCCGCGAAGGGGATCGAAGCCAGCGAGATTCCAGCCGATAGCCTGACCAAGACCGAGTCTATTGCCGACGCGTACTGGTTCACGCATCATCAGAAGCGCGACGGCTGGACTCACGAACTCGACCTGCGTCCCTCCGTGGAGACATGGTGACATGGCAACCGCTCCGAACCTCACGCTGTGGGGCGTCGGAACCAGCCGAACGGTCCGTCCGCATTGGGCGCTCGCCGAACTCGGTCTGAAGTACGAAACCCGCGCCATCGGTCCGCGCACCGGTGAAACCAAAACGTCGGAATACACGAAGCTCAATCCGCGTCAGAAAGTCCCGCTGCTTCAGGATGGCGACTTCTCGATCGGCGAGAGCGCTGCAATTGTCGCTTATCTTTCACGGACCTATGGCAGTCCGGAAAGATCGCTAATCCCCGACGAGAAGCAAGCCTATGCCAAGTGGCTCGAGTGGTGCTTCTTCATCGTCACAGAACTTGATTCCACAAGCCTGTATGTCATGCGCCGGCACAGCGCCGGTGCGCTGGGGCACATCTACGGCGTTGCGCCGGAGGTAACCGCAAAAGCCGGCGAATATTTCCGCGAACAATTGCGCCACGTCGAGGTCGCGCTAGAGGATGGCCGCACCTTTCTGATGGGCGATCAGTTCACCAGCGCGGACATTCTGCTGACGACGTGCCTCGATTGGGCCATCGCATACGGTGTCGGCATCTGCGACAACGCCCACCCCTATCTCGAACGCATCCAGCAGCGGCCTGGCTATCAGCGCGGCAACGCTGCGAATACACCGCCCGCGCCCGGTGAACCCGTTATTCGTCCGGCCGGTCTGATTTGTCCATGATGGGATCACGCAAAGGGGCCGCAGGCAAAGCCTGCGGTCCTTTTGAGTTTCGTTAGCTTGCGGCCCGCACGGCCTTGTCCGCGATCATGGCGTCGATGGCGCTGTCGCTGTAGCCGAGGTCGCGCAGCACGGCCCGGGAGTGCTCGCCGACCCGCGGCGCCGGACCGCCGATGACAGCCTTGTTGACCTCGAAGACTGCCGCAGGCTTCGGCTGCCGCACCCGGCCCACCGTCGGCTGCTCGAACTCCTCGATCAGCCCGCGGGCCACCACCTGCTCATTGGCGATGATTTCGCCGCGGCGCAGGATCGGCGCGCACGGCACGTCGGCTGCGTCCAACCGCTCCAGCCATTCGGCCGTGGTGCGCTGAGCGATGTACTCCTGCATCTTGTTGATGCGCGCGGTGGCGTTGACGAAGCGCGCGCCCGGCGTTGCGAAGCGTTCGTCCTTCGCCAGTTCCGGATCGCCCGAGGCCTTGCAGAAGCCCTGCCACTCAGAGTCGGAAATAGTTCCCGCCGTGATGTAGCCGTCCAGCGTCTTGAACACGAGGTCTGGCCGGTCGTTGGGATCCATGGTCGTGGCCTCAGCGCCGACCACTGTGTACTGCATCATGCCTTCCGGCCACAGATATGAGATCATGGTGTCCAGCATCGCCACCTGGATGTGGTCGCCCCGCCCGGTCTTCTCGCGAGCATAGAGCGCCGACGACACCGCCTGTGCGGTGAACACCGCCGTGGTCTTGTCGCAGACGATGGTGCGGATCATCTGCGGGCGGTTGGTTACTGGCTGCGACTGGATGTCGGCAAATCCCGAGAGCGCCTGAATGATCGGATCGTAAACCCGCTTCTTCACATACGGCCCGCTATCGCCGACGCCGCTGATCGACACATAGATCAGGCGCGGATGGCGCTTGCGCAACTCGTCGGGACCGAGCCCGAGCCGCTCAGTGGTGCCAGGACGAAAGTTCTGCACCAGCACGTCGCTCTGTGCGACGAGCTTGGCCATCACCTCACGCCCGGCGTCGCTCTTGACGTCGATCGATAGCGAGCGCTTGCCGCGGTTCGAGGAGATGAACAGCGCCGAGAACTCGCCGGCCTTGTCGATGACGGCGCGGCTGCGGCGGGTGATGTCGCCGCCGATCGGCTCGATCTTGAGTACGTCAGCGCCCTGGTCCGCCAGAAACATCGTCGCATATGGACCCGACACAACCCCGGTCAGATCCAGCACGCGCACACCATTCAAAGGACCGGGCATCTGTTTCTTCCCTGTTTGTTTTGACGAGACGATCAGCCTGCCGCTTGATTCAGAAGACAGCCTTCAGAAACTAAGCCTTGCGCCGCGATCAGGCGGACTTGGCTTTCGCGGCACCGAGCTGTTCGACGATCGATTCCTCGACATCGCGAAGCTGATCCTTGCCGAAGAACATTTCCGTGCCGACGAAGAACGTCGGTGAACCGAAGGCGCCGCGGTTGACTGCGTCGGTCGTCACCTCGATCAGCCTCTTCTTCACGTCGTCCTGCTGCGCGCGGGCGATCAATCGATCGATGTCGATACCGGATGACAGGAACGCGTTCCGGAAGATTTCGGGATCGTCCATCTTCTTCGGTTCCTCCCACATGTGATGGTAAGCGGCCCGAAAATACGGCTCGAACATGTCCTCAAACTTCGCGGCTGTTGCGCCACGCATCAGCATCAGCGTGTTCACCGGGAAGAAATGATTCTGCTTGAATTTCGTGATGTTATGCCGACGGATAAAGCGCTGGGTTTCAAGCGCGTTGTATTCCGGCTTGTTCTTGATGCCCTTCAATGAATCGAACGGCGACATGTTATTGGTCGCCTTGTAGATCCCGCCAAGCAGAACCGGTACATATTCGAACTTCACGCCGGTGCGCTTCTCGATTCCCGGCAGGGCATATTCCGCCAGATAGGCGTTCGGACTGCCAAAATCGAACTGAAACTCGACTTTCAAGGGACTGGCCACCGCGCTTCTCCTCCTTTGTCACACGCCATTTAGCGCGCTTTTTATACCCACTGGCGTTGCCGGGGCGACGGATCATTCATAGAGTTCTAAAATCGAACTGTCAATTCGGGATGGCTCCCGCATCTGTTTTAAGCCCTTCCGACCGCAATTAGGACTTTTGTCCAACTCAGTGCCTATTTAGAATGGGGCTCCGGCAGGGTATGGATATGGGCTGAAAATACGCCGGAAGCACGAATCGGAGACGACTATGAGATGGGACGAACTTGAAGAAGAGCCGTGTTCCATGGCCCGCACCATCGGCGTGATCGGCGACCGCTGGAGCCTGTTGATCCTGCGCGAATGTTTCCTGCGGACCCGGCGGTTCGAGGCTTTCCAAGCTGCCCTTGGGATCACGCGGCACTTGCTGGCGGAACGGCTCAAGAAGATGGTTCGCCTCGGCGTGCTGCGCCGGGTTCCCTATCAGGAGTCGCCGAAGCGGCACGAATATATCCTGACCCAGAAGGGCCTCGACCTCTATCCGATCATGATGGCGATCGTTCATTGGGGCGATATCCATATGGTGGACGAACGCGGCCGGCCGCTTATTCATGTACACAAGAACTGCGGTAAGCAGTTCGATCCGGTGATGGTCTGCTCGGAGTGCAACGAGCCCCTCGTTGCGAAAGAGGTCGACGTATTCCCCGGCCCGGGCGCGCGCCCAAAGGCCGAACCGGCAAAAGTGGTGAAGGCGGTCAAAGCAAAAACCTCACGCGCGAAGGCTCGCGCGGCCTGATCTCGCGATCCGTCGGACAGTATCAAGCATAAAACGAAGGCGCCGGATCTCCGGCGCCTTTTCGTTACGCGCTCTTCTGCGACGCGTAGTGTCCGGCAAAGCGGCGGCGCAGTTCCATCTTCTGCACCTTGCCGGTCGCGCCGTATGTCAATTCTTCGACAAAGATCACGTCGTCAGGCATCCACCACTTCGCGATTTTGCCTTCCAGGAATGACAGGACCGCCTTGGCCGTCGCGGGGTCCGATGCGGACGGGACCACGATGAGCAGCGGTCGCTCCTCCCACTGCGGATGTGGAATGCCGATCACAGCGGCCTCGGCAACACCAGGGCATCCCGCCGCCAGGTTCTCGACGTCGATCGAACTGATCCACTCGCCGCCCGACTTGATGACATCCTTGGCGCGGTCGGTAAGCTGAATGTAATTGTCCTCGTCCATCACGGCGAGATCTCCGGTATTGAACCATCCATCTTCCAGCAACGGTTTCTCGTCGCGGTAATAGCCGCTGAGAACCCATGGCCCGCGCACCATGAAGCGGCCGCTGGATTTGCCGTCGTGCGGCATCTCGTTGCCGTCCTCATCGGCGATCTTGACGTCAACACCATAGACCGGCGTGCCTTGCATGGTTTTGCGGCGAAGCTGCTCCTGCGGCGACGCCTTCGCCGTTTTGCGGGAAGGCTTGGTCGCTGTCCCACACGGACTGGTCTCGGTCATTCCCCAGACATGGTTGACCGAAACGCCGAGACGCTCAAAACCTTCGATCATGCTTGGTGCGGGAGCGGAGCCAGCCACCACAAGGCGCTGCATCGTTCCGACTCCCCGACCCTGCTCCTCGAAATGCTGGAGCAATTTGGAATAGAGCGTCGGAACGCCGGCTGTCACGGTGACGCCTTCGGTCTCGATCAGTTCGGCAATGCTCGCCGCATCCATTTTGGGGCCGGGCAAAACGAGCTTGGCGCCAACCATCGGAGATGCATGAGTAAAACCCCAGGCCCCGTTGGCATGAAACATCGGTGTCATCGGCAAGACAGTGTCCGTCGCAGCCAAGCCCATCGAATAGGTACCGGTAATGGACAGACAGTGCAGCACGTCCGAGCGATGGGAATAAAGCACGCCTTTCGGATTTCCCGTCGTGCCCGACGTATAGAACAGCGACGAAGCGGACAACTCATCGAACACCGGCCAAACGAAGCCTTCGTCGCCGGTGGCAATGAAATCCTCATAGCACTGAAGATTGGGAATACGCGTGGTGGTGGGCATCGACGCGCGGTCGGCCATCAGCACGAAGAGACCAACGGTCGGGAGGTCAGGCGCGAGCTTCTCCACCAGCGGCAGGAAAGAGCTCTCGAAGAACAAGACTTTGTCTTCGGCGTGATTTGCAATGTAGATGAGTTGCGCCGGGATCAATCTCGGATTGATCGCGTGCCAGATGGCGCCCATACCGGTGACGCCGTGTTCGATCTCGAAATGGCGATAGTTGTTCCAGGCCAGCGTCGCGACGCGGTCGTTGTACTCGATGCCGTGCCGCTGCAAGGCGCTTGCCAGTTGACGCGCCCGCCGCGCCGCATCGCGATACGTGTAACGGTGGATCGGCCCTTCAACGGTTCGGGACACGATTTCCGTGTTGGCGTGGAACCGGTCCGCGTGTTGCAGAAGCGACGACAGCAGCAACGGCTGATTTTGCATCAGACCCTTCACTGGCTTTCTCCCTGAATTTCGAAGGCAGATTCAATGGACCAAGCATCTGGCTGCAGCCGGCTCCCGTGACGGAACGCCGGCCGCAGTTCTATCGAAAAGCGCAGCGTCACTCGGACTTGGCGTCGAGCACTTCCCCGAACTGCTCCCAGTTCGTGCCACTCCAGCGCTGAAGCTGGAGCTGTGTCCAGAGCTGGTTGACCTTGTCGTTGGTGTTGATCTTGATGCCCGGCATCGCCGTCGGAAGCGCAACATTCTTCAGACTCTTCGCCTGCTTGATGATGTTCTCCCGGGAGAGATCGTTTCCGCATTGCTTGAGGATTTGCTCAAGAACCATGGCCTGCTGATAACCTGTGAGATAGTTGGTATCGCCGATATCCGACCCCGACAGGTACTTGTCGAAAAACGCGCGGTACTGCTTCATTCCCGTGTCGTCGGTCCACTTTGAATCCGTCGGATCCTTGATGAAGGTTCCGACGATCACGCCAACGGACTTGTCCAGACCGGCCGGCTTGAGAGTCGCAGCAACCGAGGTCGAAGGAAAATTGATGATCAGGGTTGGCTTCCATCCGATCTCGGATGCCTTGCGAATGGCCTGAGCAGAAAACTTCGGAGTGCCGGCAACAAGCAGGGCTTCAGCGCCCGAACTTTTGAGATTCACGACCTGTGAATCGATCGTCGGATCGGAAATCTCGTAGGCCGCCGTCACGACGCGCTTGTCAAAGTCGCTTCCCAGAAATTCCTTGAAGGCCTTGACGTAGTCTTTGCCCAGATCGTCATTCTGATAGAGGATCGCGTACTTTGCATTCGGCAGCGTCTTGGTCAGATACTTGGCGTAGATTTTCCCCTCGGTGTCGTAGCTGACCAGCCCTGTCGTCGTCAGAGGAAAATCCGCAACATTCGTGAATTTCGCCGATCCGCTGACGATCGCCAAATTCGGAATGCCCTTGTTGGTGAAGTACTTTGTTGTAGCCGAGAGACCGGGCGTACCCAGTTGCCCGAACATGAAGGCGACTTCGTCGCTCTCGATAAGCTTGCGCGCGTGCTCGACAGCCTTCGGAGGGCTGTAGGCGTCGTCATAGGCAATGTAGTTGATCTTGCGGCCGTTGATGCCGCCGCGATCATTGATCGACTGCACATAGGCGAGCACGCCCTTGCCGACGAGACCAATGGACGACGCCGGTCCGCTGAACGGAAACACGCCTCCGACCTTGATTTCAGTCGCGGTGACACCGGGCGCATCGGCGGAAAATGCTGGCCCTGACAACGCAAGCACCAGTACAGACGCGAGTTTGAACCCCTTCAACATCATATCTCCTCCCCTGTGACGATGACCTGCGCCCGTCATTTCGACAGGCACAGGCTGGATTGCGGCCTTTGACTGGTCCTTATTGATCGGGACGTTACAGTTCTTTTTTAGAACTAGTCAAGCGACAAAGATGTATCGCGGAACGGA
The DNA here is from genome assembly GCA_051653085.1 of Afipia sp. Lineage (GTDB taxonomy): Bacteria > Pseudomonadota > Alphaproteobacteria > Rhizobiales > Xanthobacteraceae > Afipia. The sequence goes on from JBOFVL010000040.1 coordinate 37,082, forward strand.
TTTGCGATTGCAGCTATAAGCTCTGCAAAACAAGGAGAATTATGAGGTATCTGGCGGACAATGAAATATCGCCGACCATTCCTCGTCAAGAAATTGGCCTGATAATTCAATTTATGAACTATAGGAAAGTCTTCACCGGACGCCGGTTGAGACGGCGGGCCGCCTTCCCATCAATGAAGATAACTGAGCGGCTAACGCCGGAATCTCAACGCGCCGCATGCGGCGGGATGATAAGCGCGGTAATCCGCGTCGGAACGCCCGGAGACCCCCAAAGCTGCGGCTGAACGACGAAGTCGAAGCTGATGGCGCCGGGCGCGATCGCCGCCACCTGCTTTGACCAGACCAGGCAGGTTTCTTCATCCGGCAAACACATCGTGGCCCAGCCGCCATCCAGCGCCGCCCGCGAAGGCATCTGCCACACATATTGCTGATTGAAGGGAATCACGAAGGCGGGGTGATCGGGAGAGTAGAATCCGAGCGCCATCGCCAGCTTGTCGCCGCTGACGGTCTTTAGGGGACTGGACGATGCCTGACGCCAGCGCTTCATCACCTCGGCGGTCGCAAGGCTGTAATAGTTGCGCCCTTCGCTGAAGGGATGGCCATTCCGGTAATATGCATGGGCGGGCGCGAGAAGGACCGCGATCAAAGTCAACGCCAGCACGCCTGCGGCAAGCCGCCGCGTTTCCATACTGTCGACGGGAAATTTTGCCGCACAGACCGCGACCAGTACAAAGGCATATAGCCCCGGCGACGCCCAGACCGCGCTTAGCGAATTTCCGAGCATCAGAGCCACCACGGGCGGGGTCATGACGGCCCCGATGGCGACCAGCAGCAACAGCAGCAGGCCCGGCTCCAGAGGCTTCAGGCCCCTGAGATAGGCCCTGGCCCTGGAGCGGATCATGACCGCCCAGATTAGCCCTGGCAGGGCCAGGGTGGCCGCAATCCCTAGCAGGAAGGCCAAACCGGACAGGAAGGCACGGCCCGTGGTGAAGCCTCCGTGGGTCGCCAGCGCATACTGGAAGGGATCAGTCCCCGAGGTCAGCATCCAGTGGACGTGAGGCGCCAACAGCAGCAGACCCGCGCCGGCCGAAACCCAGGGGGCGGATGATGTAAAATAGGCCCGGCGCCCCGGATGGCAGATTGCCGCGAAGACAAAGCCGAGGATCAGGAAGGCAGAATAGTACTTACCGAGCACCGCCAGCGCGCCGGCCAGCCCGGCCGCAACAGCCCATCCCGCATGCCGGGTCTCGAACGATCGCAGGAAACAATAGATCGCAAGCGGCCAGACCGCGAACAACACTGAATTCGCGTTAAAGCGCTGCGCCTGGAACTGATAGACCGGCAGCAGCATCAGCAGCAGCAGAACGATGACGCGTTTGTCGCCGCGAGCAAACCGGCGCGTCGTGAGATCGACGATCCAGAGCGCCACAGCGGAATTGATCATGGCCAGAAGATAGAGCGACCAGTCCCTGACCGGGAAGACCAGCATCCATAGGTGGGTGATCCAGCCCATCAGCGGCGGATGCTTCGCCCCGCCCCAGTCCGGCGTGCGTCCGAGCGTCCAGGCTTCCACGACGTCCGGGTGCAGATCGCCGTTGAAGTACGCAAGTCCGAGAAACGCCGTCCACAGCAACACGAAGATTGCGAGCAGAGCCGGGATGCCCCAGCCGTCTTCCACACCATCGAGCCACGTATCGAGAAACGAGGCCATGACGGCGACATCTCACCTGTTGCAACAGCCGACTATTCCCGGAAGGGTCTATAATTGCAAGATTCCCGCAACATTCGATGCCGTGAATCCCGACATCCTGTTCCGGATTGCTATACATGTCTCCGTTACCGGCAAGCGAATCTGCAAAACACGACGTCGAGGCACACCATCGGCATGCCCAATCAGGATTTTCCCGGCACGCGCAACCGCGCCCTCGGCGTTCTCGGGCTTGCGCTGTTGTTGCCGGTACTGCTGGCGATCGTGGTGTTTCCGACCGCGATGTACGATACGCGCGAGCTGATCGCATGGGGCCGTGAGTTTCCGATCGTAACGCCGTTCCATCCGCCGATGATGGTGTGGATCGGCGGCATCGTTGACAGGTTGTTCGGTACATCCGCGGCGATCATGATCCTGACCGGACAAATCCTGATTGCGGTCGGATTGATCTATTTCAATCGCACGCTTCGGCTCGCAACGACGCACGATAACGCACTTCTTTTCACGTTCCTGTACGGCACTTCGGCTTATACGATCTTCGCCCCCCTCTCCTTCGCGCTCAACGCTGACATTCTTCAGCTCATATCGTGGCCGGCCGTTCTTTTTCATTTCCTGCGCGCCGCGCAGTCGAATCGCATCCGCCACTGGATCGCCCTCGGCTTCTGGTCCGCCGTTGCCATTCTCACGAAATACAACGCCGTGGTTCTGTTCATGGCAATGGCGAGCAGCATTCTCTCTTTGCCCTCATTCCGAACCGCCTTGAAACGCCCCGGCCCTTACGTCGCCGTTGCAACGGGCACCCTGTTGATCCTGCCTCACGTCATTGCCGTCCTCAAGCACAGCGCGGCATTCGAATACGGCCTCGATCATTTCGATCTACAGAATCCGCTTTCGGAACGGCTGAACGGAATCGCCGAATTATTCTTGGGCTACCTCATCTTCGCACTCCCTGGATATCTGATCGTCGCCTTCGGGCTATGGAAAGGATTTCTTGCGGTCCGCGCCGAACAGCAAGATCGCTCCCCCGCATCTCAGTTTCTGCTTTTCACTGCGGCATCGGCTCACGTCATCCTCATCGCCCTGGTGATGATTACCGGCCTTAATTTTCTCGCGCGGTTTGGCGCTCCCTACATCATGCTGACCTTCCTCGCCTGCGCTCCGCTCGTCGAGTGGGGTGAAAATTGCAAGCGCTGGTTCGACCACGTCGTGGTCCCCTTCATCGGCGGGCTATACCTGATAGCAGGCATCGCGGTTGCCGTGATCTTCACAGGGTTCGCGAGTCATAGCGCGATGCAGGAACCGACCGCCGAGGCTGCACGTCTCATCCTCAAGGATTGGGACAGCAAGTACTCATGTGGCCCGGCCTATTTCGTCGGTGGCCGGCAGGCCACCTACGGAGTCGGGATCGAGGCCCGGCGTAACGTAACGGTGCTCGCCTATCGGGAGATCGCTGGCGCCACCTGGTACAACGACGACAAACTCCGCGCCGGAGGCGCCGTCGTGATGGACACCGATCCAGAATTCAAGGAACGGATGGTGAAATACCTGCCGGGCAAGGTCTATTCAGACGAACACAAAGTTACTGTTCCGCTCAGGCGCACATGGACCGGAAAGCAGTTCACCTTTCCGTATCGCTTCATCCCGCCGCAGGGTTGTTAGCTGACCGGAAAACAGACACAGGCAAGATTCAGTTTGATTTACGACGCCGAACCCGAGCCACCAATCGACGGACCGGCATCCCGAAATTCCAGACTCTCTGAGCAACTTTCAGTATCTCAATATCCCGAGAAATCCCGTTCAATCTGGATTCAATCCGGTTGAGTTGCGCGTGAAGGGCAGACATTTGCTCTGACAAAATTGCGCTTATCTCGCTGACCTGCGAATTTCTGGTTTGGTTTATGTGCTGAGTGAGTTCGCCGGCAGAAAGATGAATTCTGCTATTTAACTCATCGAACCGATCTTTTTGCCAAAGCAAGAGACCAAGCAACCATGGCTCATCCGTCAGCGATGCGTTAAGTGCACGATCTTTTATGAGCGGGACGTATATCGAATGAAGTCCGGAAGATACGCTGTTCGCGTCCGGCGACTGAGACAGTTCGATACGATGATGGTAGTTCGCAAGCGGCTCCGATATAACGCCAATCCGTCCGAGCGATGCCAGGCGCAGATTGTGCAGCCAATCGCCCGCAACGGGCAAACTGACATCGTAGCCGCCGATCGAATTGAAAGCCTCCCGGCGGATGAGAAGAGAATGAACTGCAACATTCCGCACAGCGATTAGGTCGGCCAGCGAAACTTCGATGGGCGGCAGTGGCGCAAGCGATGCGGACTTCGAGACAAACTCGAAGGTACCGTCAGGCAAAAGCCGTTCTTGAATTTCGACCCGCTCCGCTGCCACCGCAATGTAGGCCGCATGCGAAGTTTCACTCAGGAACGACGAAGTCCTTTCGAGGAATTCCGGATGCCAGGTGTCATCATCATCGAGCAGCGTGATGAAATCGCCGCTCGCAGCTTTCGCACCCGCATTCGCAGCAGGCCAGCGCCCTTCGACCTTTGCGTTATTGATCCGGATTATGCGTTTGTCTTGGCCAAAAACCGATTCCACAACCTCGGTTACAGCCGGTACGGCGCCACCGTCGTTCACCAGCACGATCTCCCAGTCCGAGAACGTCTGCACCCTCACGCTTTCCAAGGCCCGTCGCAGTAGACCGGGCCGCCGGCTGGTTCTGATCACGATCGATATGGCTGGCTTTGACATTTCTCAGGGCTCTTCTCATTCACGCCGTGGTTGAGTGGCCCTGAGGCACCAGAATTGCAAGTCCAGCATCAAAGCCTGCTGGAACTTAACCAGTCACTGTGCAATCATTCAATTGTTTCAAAAAACAAAGAACAACCCTGCATGCAAACGGATGATGTCCTGGAGCCGCACCTTCTTGAAGGTGAATTACCCCTCTTCCAACAAGAAATCTCCCGAGCGGAATCCTACCTTGAGTTCGGGATGGGCGGCTCTACCCTCTTCGCAGCAAGCCGAGGCATAAAACGGATTGTCAGCGTTGATTCGGATCCCGAATGGATTTCCAGGATTGCCGATTCAATAGCGATTTTTCGCAAGACATCCGAAATCGATTTGATCCACTGCGACATTGGACCCACCGGTTCATGGGGAATGCCTATCAACCAGGAGAGAATGGCAAACTGGCCGCAATATTTCCATGAACCTTGGAAGAGGTTCGCTGCGGTGCATATGGTCCCTGATCTCATTTACGTCGATGGCCGGTTTCGCGTGGCATGCACGCTCTATTCTATTCTCAGATTACATCTCGCTTACACATCGCTCGGGCGTGGCAAGACCAAAATCATGATCCATGATTTCAACAATCGTCCGCACTATCACAAGATAACCGACTACGCTCAGATCGTGGAACAGTTCAACACCCTCGCGGTATTTGAACTTCGTAAGTCTTTCTCGGTCGCCGATCTGGTGTCGGACTTGCTTGAATTCCAGTTCGTCACCGCATGACCGAGACGTAACGGAAGCGATACTCTCAGCCCTCACCTCATGAAGGCATCCGCGCTATCGCCGAACGATCTTTCCAAGCCAGCGCAATGGTGCAGTGACGCGCCATGATGTCGAACGATAGATCGTATCGATCTGTTCACTGAAAACTTGCACCTGCCTGTTCGCATTTTCAGCCAGCGCCACCTGCTCCACGATGACGTTGCGTAATCGCGCCAGCTCGCTTTCGTTAGATGAAAGTTTGCGCCTCGCATCTTCGATCAGCGTCACCTGCTCCGCGATGATGTCGCGCGATCGTATCAGTTCTTCTTCGAGCAGTTGCTTTCCTGCCTGTACAGATGCGATTTCAGCCTTAAGTCGCTCCGCTTCAGTACTCACGTTTCCCAATTGAAATTCATACTTGTAAGTAAGCGCTCGTGTGAACAAGGATTGATTGGTAAGTTGAAACGCGTCGAAAAAATTTGGGCCAGGCCCGAATCTTTCGGCGAGTTTCAAATGCGAATGACTGAGATAAAAGCGATTCAGACCATCGAAGTACATGAAGTCATAACCAAGCCCCAGCAGCGTGGGCTCCCAGCCCTCGAAGGACGGCGCCTGCGAACGCGGGACGGTCGCCTCGACCACAACAATCCAAGGCCGCACGGTCGAAGGAAGCCAACTGTCGATGACTGCAGCTTCGTGGCCTTCGACATCGATTTTCAGCCAATGAATATCGCGATCCCGATAGGTCTCAAGGATTTTGGCCAGCGGAATGCTGGCAACCGTTTTAGGAACAACCTTAAGCCCGTCGGCGGCATGCTTGTCCGCAAGATCGCGATCTCCGGTGCTGAGACCAGTCTCTGGAATTTCATAGAATTGTACGGGCCCACCCTCGCCACCAACGAATGCTTCGATAACCGTCTCGTCCGGCCGCGCCTCGCGAAGGGCATGAGCGAACGTTGAAGATGGCTCGATATGGACACCTCTCCAACCGTGTTCATAAAACGCGAGGCTGACGGAATCGAAGACGGGCTCCTGGGCGCCGATATCGATATAGAATCCATTCTCTACATCCTTAAGCGCCCTCCACAGGATCACATCCTCTAAATTCTGCGCATAGGAATTGAGCATTTCAGGTCACGTTCACAGCTTAATTTAAAAGATCGCGATAGGTCGCAAGGACCATACCGGCACTCTTGTGCCAGTCAAACTGCCGGGCTCTTGCGATGCGCTCGTTTCGCAGCGCGCCATCGGCATGAGCATCTCCTTGCATCGCCTGTTCAAGCGCATCGGTCCAGCCTGCAACATCGTGGGCGGCGATCCGAATTCCCAGATCAGCCGAAATTTCACCCATGGCTGTTTTCTCACTGTGCGCTACGGGCGTTCCGCATGCAAATGCCTCGACCACGGGCATCCCAAATCCTTCGTAAAGCGACGGCATGATCATTAGCCGCGCGCCTTCGTACAGGCTACGCAACTGCGGCCCCGACACGTGTTGAACGAAGCGCAGCGCGCCTTCAGCAACAAGCGCGGCGGTCTGCCCCGGCAATTTTAGTTCGCCCCATCCCGTACCGCCCGCCACAACCAGCGGAAAATGAGCACGCGCGGCAGGCGACAGTTGCGTATAGGCCGCGATCAATGTGCGAAGATTTTTGCGGGGCTCGAGCGTGCCGACCGCAAGAAAAAAACTTCCATAGCGAAGGTTCATCGCATCGAGGTCGCGCTGCGTCGCACTCTCGCCGATCGGTGCGAACTGCGCCGCCGCCGCAGGTGGCGCGACAAATATCCTGTCCAGTGGATAGCCGAACAGGCTTGCGATTTCCTGCCTGCTGAACTCCGAAATGGTCTGTACGCGCGGCGCCCGGGCGAGGATATCTCCCAGTGGTGCGAGCCATCGCACGCGGTCGTCCGGATGAAACTCCGGATGGCGGAACGTCGAGAGGTCATAGATGACAGGCAACACGGGCACACCCGGATCCGTCAGCGGCCGGAAATTGAATACATGAAACAAATCGAGCGATTGCTTCCGCACCGACGACGCAAAGCGTCTTTGTCTTAAACTCCGATAGGCCCCCCGGACGGGACCCAGGCCGGCCTGACTCGCGGTATCTCGGAGCGTTGCACCAATCGCACCTCTCGCGCCTTGCCAGTATGACCGTGGCAGATTTTCGGTTTTGCTCGCATTCTGTCGCGCAGCGACCTGCTCCATCGCAACGAGATCGACCGCCTGCCAGTTGAACTGCCGAAATCCAGTGAACCGCAGGTCTGGCGACAACTCAAGCGCCGACCGAACCATATGGAACGTATAGTTCGCGATGCCCGTCATCGGGCCGTCGAAGATTCCCGATTCAATACCGACGCGCATGTGCCTGTGAACTCTGGTAGCAGCGCATAAACGCTCTATCGGAAAAACCTGTGAGATTCAGAATAAGAGGGATTAGCGTTCCCACCATTTTTCGCCGAGAATGTTCACCAGGGAGTCCTTGTGCGCGAAATTCTGCGCATTGTATCTCTGGCGCTCCCAACCGTCGCCATGAGGATCGAACAAGGGAGCATCTGTTCGCTCAAAGAAAGCGGTGAAATAAACATTCTCAAGATGCTTCCACATTTTGTCGGCCCGGAGGAATTCGTACATGTTTCCGACGGTAGGTATGTGGATGTCATCGATGACCAGAATCCCGCCCCGCCTGATATGCGGATACAAAAAATAATAATCGAGTTCGGCAAAAGGGAACGCATGCGCGCCATCGATTAAAACAAGATCTAAAGATTTACTGAACGTGTGTCTCGGCAGAGTCATCTGCGACGGACCGAGAACGAATGAGACATTGCTGTGCCGCAGAGGAGCAGCTCCTTGGACCTTCTCTAACGAGTTTCCCGCCGTGATCGTGAAGCACGTATGGTTTTCGACGGCATTCGATAGAACGACGGTGCTTAACCCACAGCCCGTTTCTGCAGTCGCGGTGCCCTTAACTTGATTGAGATAGTGCACAATTCTTTCGAGCGTCCGAACGTTGAGGTTTCCTGCGTCGTGCCACCATCCTGGTTGAGCTCCAGCCCACTCCAATGCTGCGGCAACATTGTCCCCCATGCTCATTTTCGTCTCTCTCTTGAATAAATTGACGTTCCAGCCCATTCTGCTGCCCGCTTGTTGGTTCGAACTGACGCGTTGAATTGCCGCTTAGTGGGTTGAAATGATTACAGAGCAGGTCGAAGCGAGTAAATCGTCTGGAGAACGATTTCAAAGACGTTTTTTGGTTGATATTTCGACGTCGTGGCACTTGGTAGGAACCAACGCCATGGGAATACTTCGAACCGAACGCGAACTCGCCCGCCGCTTACTCACAGATCCTGCGCTCCACAGCATTCCCATCGTCTTTTCTGGCGAAACAGTCTATGCGGTGAACTTGGATGACGCTCTTGCCATTCTGGCCACACCAAAATCCACCCCCAATCATCAAAACGGCGGCATTTCCGCGCTGGCCCCTGCATCAGTCGGGATCGCCTCGATACGAGTGAGAGTATACCGGTTTGGCCTTTATTTCCTATCCAAAGCTGGCTTTGCTCTTCTTCGAATTACACCCGAACGTGCTCGCACCGACCTTCTGCAGAGTCTGCGCTACGGGAAGAAGGCGCTTAAAGCACTGTTGAGTCCCCGGTCTTCGAGTACCGCCCTCGCCCCGCTTCCATCTTCGTCTCAACAAACTCCAAATGTTTCGCTCGTCGTTCATCTCTCGGAGCGGGACGTGATTTGGACCTGCGGCCTTTACGCTCACATCGTGCCACTTCGAAGAATCGCTGAGGAAAAGCAACGGCGCGGCTTTTCCGTCGCATCGATTTGCTACGACCTTATTCGAGTCCGCAATCCGGAATGGAATCCGCGCGATATGTCTTCGGACATATTTGCCGCCAACACGAGTGATCTGCTGGACTGCTCTGACGCCGTCTTCTGCATTTCCGATTATGTGCTCGCAGATTTAGCAAAGTTTGCAGCAGAAACCGGAAGAACTGCGCCGCCTTTGCGACGGATAACACTTGGGGCGAATATACTAACGCAAGAACACGAAGCTAAAAATCAGGCGCCGAGGTTTCGAGGGCGCTATGCTCTGGCAGTCGGAACGGTTGAACCCCGCAAGAACTACGAACTTCTGTTACGTATCTGGCAAAAGATTTTTCCTAACGACGGTCCGGAGATGAATTTGGTCATCATCGGAAAAGAGGGCTATCAGGCCGAAAAAAACGCAAATGCAATAAGATCGGCGGCGGGTCTCAATAGTAAAATCCATTGGATGCAAGACATCTCCGATTCAGAGCTGCAACAACTATATCGGGAAGCGCATGTTTTCTTGTGTCCCAGTCTTCAAGAAGGTTGGGGACTACCTGTAACTGAAGCACTTTCGTTTGGCTGTCCGGTGATCTCCTCAGATAGAGGTGCGCTGCCTGAAGCTGGTCAGGGATTATCGACGATCATCAGCCCGCTTGATGAGGCCGCTTGGCAGGCCGCTGTTAGCCAAGCGATGCAAAGCCCCCGTCCAAATCGCCAAGCGGCAAGCGTGCCCACCTGGGAAGATGCTGCGGCTTCGCTTGGATCGGAACTGAATGCGCTATTTTCATCCGAGGGATTCAATGAAGGTTCTGCAACTCAGCAGCCATTCAACGCTTAGGCCTCGGCATGGCGGCCAGATGCGGAGTCATCACATCGGCCGCTGCCTTGAAGACGCTGGCTTTGACGTCTCGCGGCTGGCGATATGCTGGCGGACCGAACATGACGTGTTGGATGACCGCGAACCGATCATCGATACATTCCTGACGTCCTATTCGTCGTCCAAAGAGTTTACCGAGAAACTCCCCTTCAGCCTCAATCTCACCGACTACTATTCCGTTCGCGCCGTTGCTTCGATCGGGAAATATCGCGATCAGGTGGTGGATTACATCGATCGCATTAAACCCGACTTTCTGCTGCTGGAGCACCCTTGGGCATGGCCCATAGCGCGTCTGTCGGACCACATTTCAAGCGGAAAAGCCAAGGTCATTTACAGCAGTCAAAATGTCGAAGCTCACCTGAAACGAAAAATTCTAGGTGAATCAGGCGCCAGCACGGATGCTTTCGCAAGCGAACTTGCCGACATAGAAACATTGGAGCGGGATCTCGTCAAAAATAGCTGGGCGACAATCGTCTGCACGCCTTCGGACGCAGACGTGTTTTCGTCATGGGGAGCTAAAAAGACAGTCGTCGCAAACAACGGCACACCGGAAAGGCAAAGAACGCTTCTGAAAAATTGTTTGCCGCTGACCTTGAGCCCGCAATGGAACTACGCCCTTTTCGTCGGAAGCGGACATCCTCCCAACATCGATGGTTTCTTCAGTTTGATTGCCCCGGCGCTTCCTTTCCTTAGACCCAATCAGCGCATCGTCATTGGCGGCGGAATGTGCGATGCGATCAACCATCGAATCGCAACATCCACGTCGATAAATCATTACAGCAGGGACCGCTTGGTGGTGTTGGGGTTTGTCGATGAAGTCGTCCTTGATGCAGTGATCGAGAATGCTTCGGCTATCTTGCTGCCTATCGAATACGGCGGAGGCTCAAACCTGAAAACCTCGGAGGCGCTGGTTTCCGGCAAAGCAATCGTCGGAACAGAAGCCTCATTCAGGGGCTTCGAGCAGTATCAAGACTACTCACAAGTTACACTCGCAAATACACCAATTGCGTTCCGTAAAGCCATTGATGACGCGCTTACGAAGAAGACAAGGAACAGCCATAAAATCCCGGTCGAGCTGTTCTGGCAGTCGACGTTAAGTCAGGCGGTCGAGCTGTTGAAATCAGCGAACTAGGAGACAAGGGACCGATCAACCAGGCTCGACGATTTAAGTAACCGCGCTCTGATACGCCGCAATCACATCAGAAACCGGACCGAGTGCCCGCACCTCTCCCCGATCCAGCCATAGGCCTTTATTGCACCATGTAGCGCAGGTCTCGAGGTTATGGGATGCCAGCACAAGGACGCTGACTTTGTTCAGGAATGAATCGATACGCGCATGCGCCTTGGTCAAGAAGTGCGCATCGCCGGCCACGATCCATTCGTCCATCAGCAGGACCTCCGGTTCGATGCAAGTTGCAACAGCGAAGGTAAGCCGCAACACCATACCAGACGAGTAGGTCCTCACCGGCATGTCCAGATAATCGCCCAGTTCGGTGAACTCTGCGATGTCAGGGAGCAACTTCTCGATTTCTCCCGACGAGAGGCCGAGCAGCAAGCCGCGAATCCGAATGTTGTCATAACCGCTCAAGTCGCTGTCGATTCCAAGCCCGAGATCGAACATCGGCGATACGCGTCCGTGGATCTGCACAGAACCCGATACGGGTTCATAGATGCCGGCCATCACGCGCAGCAGCGTTGTTTTCCCAGCGCCGTTCGGGCCGATCAGGGCCAGCCGGTCTCCGCTGACAAGCGAGACCGACACCTCGCGCAGGGCATCGATCATGATGCGGTCACTGGCATCGCGGGCGATACGTCCCGCCGAACTGCGCGACAAGATCGCCTTCTTCAGCGAGCGCGAACCGCCATGATAGACCGGAAAAGATACGCTGACGCGATCGAGACCGAGAATCTCCTGCTGACCTTGCGTGTTCGGCGACTGCAACATCGAGATTAGATCCAGTAAGAAATGCGCGCACGAAAACGGCTGAAGAAAACTGCGGCCACGAGACCGTTCATGAAAGTAATCAGGGCAACCGCCATATAGTTCAACAGCGACGGCATCTCACCGAGCAGCGGCGCGCGCACAACCTCGATGAGATGAAAAAATGGATTGAGTGCCACCAGGCTTGAATGCTCGCTCAGCAATTCAGGTTTCCACATGATTGGCGTAATGAAGAAAAAAATCTGGATAACGCTTCCGATGATCTGAGGAATGTCGCGAAAGCGCGCTGATATCATGCCAAGATACATGCTTGTAAGGGCGCCGTTAAGCGTCACCAGCAGGAATCCCGGGATTGCATAGAGCGCGACGCTGCCGGGCCAAATCTGGAAATAGAGGAGGACACCAAAGTAAATTACAAAATTGTGGGCGAAGATGATGATCTTGCTCCACATGAACCGCAGAACATAAACCGAGTATGGCAGGCGAATTTGCTTGATGTAGGATTCCGCGCCCGTGAACAGCGCGCCTGACTCAGACAGAATGGCCGCGATATAGTTCCAGACCAGCAAGCCGACGCAGAGGAACGGCATGAAGTCGCGCAATTCCGTCTTGAATATTCTGGAATAGACGACGCCAAGCGATACGACCATGACGGCCATACTTGCGGTTAGCCAAAACGGGCCCAACAGCGAGCGCCGATAACGGTGCAGAATGTCGTTCCATCCGAGCTTGCCCCAAAGCGTCCATCGCGAAGATCCATCGATGACATCTTGCAATGCCATTTGCGTCTGACTGCGGATTTGTCTCTGCCCGGCTATCAACATCAGATACTCGCTTGGCTTAAAAGCTCGGATGGCATGTGTCGCTCACTGGGCCGAACGGCGACGTTTAAGAGCTTCTTTATAGACTTCTTGAATGCGAGATAAAAACAACGACTGACTGAACTCGGCGTCGACACGCTCCCTCCCGGCCGCGCCAAGCGTGGCTGCAAGATCGGGCTGCTCAAGGAGCTGACGAAGCGCTTCCGCAAATGCAGCCGGCTCATTCGGCGGGACGGTGAGGCCCTCCTTGCCATCACGCGCAATATTCGGAACTGCCGTTGCAAGATCCGTATTCACGACCGGCTTGCCCGCAGCCATCGCTTCCAGTTGAACAATGCCGAAGGCCTCCGCCTCCGTGACCGAGGGAAACGCGAGCACCTTTGCAGCATAGACGTACTGTTTGACCTCGTCGGGCTCCAGTACACCCAAAAACTTCACCCGATCGAGAATGCCGAGCTTTTCCGCCAGGCTCCTGAGATCCGCCTTAAGTTGCCCTTCGCCAACGATAACGGCTTCGGCGTCGACGTCCTGCATCGCACGCAAAAATACCTCATAGCCCTTGTAGCTAACCAGCCGGCCGATCGCGACCACAAGCTTTGGGTGTCGTTCCTGCAACCTGTCGACGGCCTTACGTTGAGCAGCAGTTAGCTCACCCCAATACGCCACGTCGCATCCGTAAGGAACAACAACGCATTTCTCTGCAAAGTCTTTCAGGAAAGGAGAGTTTTCGACGATGGCCTGATCGGAGACGATAATACGATCAGCCCGCTTCAGTGAAAGTCGAAACAATGGCGCCAGAAGCTTCATCAACATTGGACGTCCGATGACTTCGGCATGCCAATGAATAATGAGGGCAGAACCCTTCGGCATCAGCAAGGCCCCCAAATCCGTTAGCGGAAAGGGTGCGTGATGGACGACGACGTCGAAAGTCCTCGCCCGTTTCGCAAACCAGAATGGATAGGTCGGTGCGAGAGGCATCGACATGACCATCCCAATGGACGCAACAGCTTCGACCTCCACTCCCTCGAACTCATACTTGCGCGCAAAGCCGCATTCACGGGCGACAAGCACCTGCGTGCCAAATCCCGATCGCGAAAGTTTTGCCAGCATCGCTATGACGGAGGGAATGCCGCCATAAACGCCGGGTACATAAACCTTGTAGGCGTGCAGAACTCGCATCAACGTTCAACGATGCGGTGGTCAACACCGGGCTTTGCGCTTGATGATGCCCTGCCCTGAATGGAATCAATCTGCGCCTTCACCATCATGGAAACGAGCTCGTTGAAGGCGACTTTCGGCCGCCAGTTCAGCGTGGCGCGAATTTTGGCGGCGTCAGCATGAGTATAGTGACTATCGATCTTTCGAATCAGTTTGGGATCCAAATTGACGTGGTCGGTCCATTTGCGGCCGACCAGCCGGAAGGCCTGATCGCAAAACTCCTCAATAGAATGGTCCGCGCCCGTGCCGACAACATAGTCGTCCGCGGTGTGATGCTGGACAATCAGCCACATCGCTTCAACATAGTCACCAGCAAAGCCAAAATCCCGCCGCACACTCAAGTCGCCCAAGGCGATTTTTCCGTCGAGCAGAATGGGCCTGCCACGTTCGTCTGTTTCGGACGTCTGCTTCAAACCGAGCGACACGGCGGCGGCGGCATACGCGATCTTTTGCGAGACGAAAGACAGTGGACGCCGTGGGCTTTCGTGATTGAATAAAATGCCTGTCGAAACATGCAGCCCATACTGCGCCCGATATGCGCCGATAATACGGTGCGCATAAAGCTTGGCGGTACCGTACGGAGATTTCGGCACGCACGACGTTCGCTCGTCCTGAGTTCGGTCGGTGCCGTCTCCAAAAATCTCTGAAGACGAAGCCTGAAACAAACGACAGCCAGGCTTGTGTTTGAGCAACAACTCGCAGATTTCCTGCGGGACAAGCGCATTGATTTCAGCTGTTTCCCGCGGCGAGCCCCAACTTAAAATCGGCCGAGAAACCGCGGCAAGATTATATATCTCGTCCGGCATCACGCCGGAGATCAGTGAATCGAGAAAGTCCCGATCTGCGGGATCCCCGACATGCCAGTACGTTTCATTCTGATGCCGATTTGGCTGCGGCAGGCGACGCGACTGCGCGTGCACGACATATCCATGTCTGTGCAGCAGGTTGATAAGGTAAAAGCCGTCCTGGCCGGAGGCTCCGGTCACCAATGCTTTTTTCAACGGCATTCCCACGTCTCAAACCAGCTTACAACGGCCTCCGCCTCAAGCAGAATGGAAAATTTTCATTTTTTGGCGGAACTGGCAGCTGTGAAGTTGTAGTGAGTGGATGATCACTCACTTTAAAAAATCATTCGTTATAGTTGAAATGCTTAAAACCATGCTGCTTCACGAGTTCATCTCGCTGCGCAACTTTCATATCCTCTATCATCATCTCCGTCACCAACTCGACAAAAGATGTCTTCGGTGACCATCCAAGCTTGCGATAAGCCTTTGTAGCATCGCCCAAAAGCGTCTCTACCTCGGCAGGCCGGAAATATCGCGGATCAACTTCAACGATACACCGGCCGGTGGCGGCATCGTATCCCTTTTCATCGACGCCCTTTCCTTCCCAGCGGATCGCAATACCTATTTCCTTCGCTGCGATTTCAAGGAACTCGCGAACCGAATGCTGTTCGCCCGTCGCGATGACATAATCTTCAGGTACGTCTTGCTGCAACATCATCCATTGCATCTCGACATAATCGCGTGCATGGCCCCAATCGCGGAGCGCATTCAAGTTCCCTAAATAGACCTTCTCCTGAAGACCGAGCTTGATGCGAGCCAAAGCGCGCGTGATTTTTCTTGTGACAAACGTCTCGCCGCGAATCGGCGATTCATGATTGAAAAGAATACCGTTGCACGCAAACAGCCCATAGGCTTCGCGGTAGTTTACGGTAATCCAGTACGCATACAGTTTCGCAACCGCATAAGGCGATCGAGGATAGAAGGGCGTGCTCTCCTTCTGGGGCGTCTCCTGAACAAGTCCGTATAGTTCCGAGGTTGAAGCCTGATAAAATCTGGTCTTCTTCTCAAGCCCAAGAATACGAATGGCTTCAAGAATGCGCAGCGGACCAAGCGCATCGGAATTGGCTGTGTATTCGGGCTCCTCGAAGGAAACCGCGACATGGCTCTGCGCGGCGAGATTGTAGATCTCGTCCGGTTGAACTTCCTGCACAATGCGAATGAGACTCGATGAATCGGTCAGATCGCCGTGGTGCAGCGTCAGATCGTAACCCTTGTCATGCGGGTCATGGTAGAGATGGTCGATACGGTCAGTGTTGAAGAGTGACGTGCGCCGCTTGATTCCGTGGACCGAATACCCCTTCGACAACAGAAGTTCCGCGAGATACGCCCCGTCCTGACCGGTAACACCCGTGATTAGCGCGGTTTTTCGCTTCATCCATATCGACTTTCATCGTGATGCGAATCGCGGCCCGGCAGGAAGGGCGCCATTCGGAATCTCTTACATTTGAATCGTTACTTACCCGCAGTTGGCATTCACGATGCGACCCCACCGTCACGGCAAGCGGTGGAACTCTAAACCTAACATGTCCGCGTCGAAAATATCCAAACCGCAACGTAATTTCGTGTAAAGCGCACATTCAGTACAATATAGACACCCCCTTGAAAAGCCTTGATTTAAATGGGCTTTTCAGCATTGCCGGGGCTATTTATCAGGCATCGATAAAAGGCAGCAGTGCGACTATCCTTAAGTGCGTTTCGGGCCTTCGAGACTCCATTGAGCGAACGATACCGTTCTCGTAGCGCCGCTCTTCCCTCTCTTTCCGCGCAAAACCTTCGCTTAGTTCTTGCTCCATACCGCGAGAACCGATTTGCCAAATCGGCGCTGCAAAAGCGGATCGAGACACCGCGAAAGCGGCACCATAAGCCGATCCCATATCTTGATCTGCGATGCGTTGGGCGAGGACGACCTCAGCAGCCAGCGGTTTCCCAGGCTTGCTAAGAACCCGACACTGTCGAGATACTCGAACCGGGAAAGCTTCAACCCCAACGGGTTCAACGAAACGATCATTTCGCGATCGTACCGCCTGAAATGGCCAATTGCCTTATCGAAAGCCGTATACAGGTATTGATGTGCCGGCGCGATGACGACGACACAGCCACCTCGATCCAGACGTGCCGCGGCATGTTCGAGTTCGCTGCGGTCGTCCTGAATATGCTCCAGAACATCGATGTAGAGGATGGTGTCGAAGACGTCCGATGCGTCGAGGTCTTCGAGCTTCCCTACTCTCACCTCGCAGATCGCGGGCAAGCGTCCCGCGTCAATTTCCTCACGCATTCTCTGAGCGAGCGCAGGGTCCGGTTCCAGAGCAATCCACTTCTTCTGGCTCTTGCACAGAACTCGAGCAGTGGCTCCTAGCCCTGCACCGACCTCAAGAACCCGCGAACCAACATGCTCTTCGACGCGCGAGGCCCAATAGGCCTTCCAGTTGGTCGCTAGCGTGAAGACATCTAGTTCGCCGCCTTCATAACTGTAGTCGCCGGCTCTTTCTTCAGACTGCGCAGGCACGTCGTTTCCTTTATGTAAGTCAGAGCGTGAATGGCAGGCACGAATGGAAAGCCCGACCGACCGCTCAGGGAGACGAACACACTGGTTACCAACAGCGTCAGTATCTGGAGGATCGCCAGCGCAGCGAAACCCGTGATATTTGTCGTCCAGCCCGGAATGGCCAAGTCTGTCGTAAATTTCAATACCACCGCGACCGCCGAGACAAGGACGGGCACGGCGCCGACGACGAGTGAAGCGACAAGAAGACGGACAAACATGAAATCGCTGAACACCGAGATCGCACTCAGGCCGTGAACGACAAGTGAAACGAAATTCATTGTCGATTGCCCGGCATATCGCGTGCCTCGAATCGTGTCCGTGCTTTCTAGCGGAATCCTCGAACGCACCAGCGCGCCGGCAAAATGATTCCAAAGTTCGGCCATATGCGCGATGCGTCCAAGCTGATTGCCGGGTATCAGACAAAAATTGCCGAAATCGATGACGCGGCCGGTGAGCAGACGGAAAAGCGCTTTATAGACTTTGTAGAATACCCGGAAACGCCAACTCTCCGAGCGCTGCGCCCGCTTTGCGACAACAACCGAGCCGGGGCTTTTTGCAGACACACGCAGCATTGTTGCGATGTCTTCGGGTCTGTCCTCACCGTCACTGTCCATGACAAGATACAGATCATGCGCCGCCATGCGGTTGGCGTGCGCCAGTCCGACGGCAATGGCTCGCTGGTGACCCATGTTGGCGGCGAGTGTCACGATCGTCACGTCGCCGATGTTTTGGAGCGAATTGACCGACGCTTCGATCTTCGGCAATTGCGAAGATCCGTCATCGACCGCAATGACGTCTACGCTCATGTTCCAGGCCGGCATCGCCTTGTCGAGTTGCACCAACAACTCGCCGAATGAATCCCAGTCGTTGAAGACCGGCGTAATGATCAAAAGGGATTTGGCCACCATCTGATATCCGACAGGTTGAACTGGGCGGCGGTCAAGGGTCGTCAGACAATGCTGGCGACCGAGATCTTTAGCTACACGAAAGAGAGACTTGGACTCTCGATAGACCCCGATAGCTGGTTTTCGAAATACTGGATGGTCTTGAGAAGACCCTCGTTCAGGGCCGTGACCGGCTTCCAGCCCAGCATATCTTTCGCTTTGCTGATATCCGGACAACGCTGCTTAGGATCATCGTGCGGCAAAGGCTTGTAGACGATCTTGGACGAAGAGCCGGTGAGTTCGATAACACGCTCCGCCAGTTCACGGATCGTGAACTCAACGGGATTGCCGAGATTGATGGGTCCGGTCACGGAATCCGGCGCATCCATCATCCGCACAAACCCATCGATCATATCGTCAACGTAACAAAAGGCCCGCGACTGAGAACCATCTCCGTAGATCGAAATGTCCTCGCCGCGAAGCGCCTGGACGATGAAGTTCGAGACGACGCGACCGTCGTTCGGATGCATCCGGGGGCCATAGGTGTTGAAAATCCGCGCGACCTTGATGCGCAGATTGTGCTGGCGATAATAATCGAAGAAGAGCGTTTCAGCGCACCGCTTGCCTTCATCGTAGCAGGAGCGGAATCCGATCGGATTGACATTGCCCCAATACTCCTCCGGCTGAGGATGCACTGTGGGGTCGCCGTAAACCTCGGATGTGGAGGCCTGGAATATTTTTGCCCGGACCCGCTTGGCGAGACCCAGCATATTGATGGCGCCATGCACGCTGGTCTTGGTCGTCTGAACCGGATCGAACTGGTAGTGAATCGGAGATGCCGGACAGGCCAGATTGTATATCTCGTCCACCTCGACATAGAGCGGAAACGTCACATCGTGACGCATCAATTCGAATTTCGGATCATCCAGAAGCGGCGCAACATTGCGTCGGCTGCCGGTAAAGAAATTGTCAACGCACAGGACATCATGTCCGGCGTTGAGCAGCTTTTCACACAGATGGGACCCCAGGAAACCGGCGCCTCCGGTCACCATAATGCGTTTGCTTGTATGGATCATGGATTCCTCGCCCCGTCTCAAAAAGCATACGAGATCAGATTACCTGGGCATTAATGACCCAATACGACTGAACATGCCGTTAACCGCCCCGATCAAATTCGTGGGCGCGTCAATTATCACCCCCCTCATCGTCATCCAGACGCTGGCCGCGCATACAGTTGCCAGCAAGAGGTACTGAGTGGGAATCGCGGTGGGCTGCGAAACCGCAATCGTCGAAAAACCAAACCCGGCGATACGCACCACGAGGATTCCCACGATAAGGAGTGCAACGGCAAAGTTACGATTCTGACGCGTCGTCCGCGGAGCGCCAAGAATGGCAAACGCCATCAGGACGAAGACAAAGGGATAGATCGGCGCGAAAATCCGGTCATGCAGTTCAGCCCGGAATTCGCCAGGGACTCTTTTGTAAATCGGATCGTCGGGCGGCGGCGATATCAGGTCCCCGATTTTCCTTTCGCGAGGACCATAGGTCACAGTCTGAACGACGTTCGAGAATTGCGAAAGGTCGAAGGCATAGCTGTTGAACGCAACAAGCGCCGGGTCGCGCTTGCCGGTCTCAAACCGCTGCAGGTTGCCATCCTGAAGAATGAGGAATGAGCCCCGCTCGTTTTTCTGAACCGTCCCGCGCTCCGCGAGAATATCGATACGCTCCGACGGGTTACGCTGGTCATCGATGAAAATCCCGACCAGAAGCCCGCCCGGCTGCCGCCCCTGAATGCGGATCGTCAGAGGTCCGAGCTTTTGAAACTCGCCCGGCCGCAAGATATTGGTGAGCACGTCCGCGCCGATTTCAGTCTGCCACCGCCTCAGCGCGCGCAGACATTCCGGCGCGAGATAAATCGAAAGAAACGCGACCAGCAAACTCACCACGCATGTCGCGATCAGAAACGGGCGCAGAAACCTGTTCGGGGACAGGCCGGCCGCGTTCATCACGATGATTTCGGAGTCGGTTGCCAGTCTGTTGAGGGTATGCATCACCGCGATCAGCAGCGCGATCGGCGCGATGATCATCGCCAGCAGCGGGATCGCCAGACCCGTAACCCCGAGAAACACCAGAATCGACTGGCCCTGCCCGGTCATCAAATCGATGCCGCGCAACGCCTGCGTAATCCAGATGACGCTCGTCAGCGAGACGAGAACCAGCAGAAACGCCAGCAGCGTTGTTCGGACGATGTAGCGGTCGATTGCGCTCATCTGGCTTCCGGCTACAGTCCTTCTGGAAGACGGGGTGATTTACAGTTATCGTCTTGAGACATATTGCATATTCCTATCATCTTCCGCTCAAATTAACACCCGTGTGGGGCAAAATGTACATCGCAACAAAGCGGGAATTGGCCGACGTTTGGCTTGCCTTCACCACATGGCGCGGTCCGAATCGGCCGCTCGCGAAGGTTGCGCGCCGAAAGGGAACGGAAAATTTCGCCATTATCGCCGCAGCCATGCTGCCATGGTCGACTTCTATAGCTGGCATATTCGCGCTGGCCTTTCTGCTCGCATTCCTGACCACGGCAAAGTGGTCAGCTTTCTTTCGATCGCTGCGCCATCCAGCAAGCATAGGCGCTTTGGCCGTTTGCCTTGTCGCGTTGCTCGGGCTGCTTTGGGCGGTCGATATTCCATGGTCCGAAAGACTGCGCGGCCTTACCCCCATCGGGAAATTTCTCGGCATTCCCATTCTGATCTACTACTTTGGACAGTCCGAGCGCCGCCGATATATCTTCTTCGCCTTCGTTGCATCGTGCGCAGTCTTGATGCTGTATTCTTGGATCGTGCTGTTTTTCCCGGGCCTCTCGATCCACTACAAATCCGATCAGCCCGGTGTCCCGGTCAAGAACTACATCGACCAGAGCCAGGGCTTTGCTCTTTGCGTATTCGCCCTTGCTGCGGTCGCCATTGAGGCTTACCGGAAACAACAGCGCGCCATTGCGATTTCAGCGGCAATTGTCGCGGCGGCATTCGTAGCAAATCTCGTGTTCGTCAACGTCTCACGAACGGCGCTTGTGTATTCGCCGATCATTGCAGCGATGTTTGCTTATCGCTATCTCGGCAGAAAGCAGTTCTGGATCGCGCTTCTGGCTCTCGTTCTCGCTGTCGCTGGTCTCTGGGCTGTTTCACCGAATCTCCAACACAAGATCTCCGCCGTATTCGCCGAGTACCAAGTCCGCATGACGGATCGCGGCCCCTCGTCCGTGGGAGAAAGACTCGAATACTGGAATAAATCGATCAGGTTCATCGAGGCCGCCCCTGTTCTCGGTCACGGCACAGGCTCAACCAAAACCCTGTTCCAGCGCGATGCCGTCGGCAAGACCGGGTTATCGGCAATGATCACCAATAACCCGCATAACCAGACACTGATGTTCGCTATCCAATGGGGGCTCGTTGGATGTCTGGCGCTCTATGCGATGTGGCTCACCCATTTGTGGACGTTTCGCGGTGAAGGCCTCGTCGCCTGGATTGGCCTGGTTGCGGTGGTGCAGAACATTCTAAGTTCGCTGTTCAACTCGCATCTGTCCGATTTCTACCAGGGCTGGCTTTATGTGCTTGCTGTCGGTATCGCTGCGAGCACGATATACGGACCGGCGGATGCTCGTGAAGCACCCGCCGATCCAAATCCAGATCGCCGATGATTTCAGGTCCGCGTCAGTGTGATGTTGGCGCCCTTGAATTCGCCGCCCTCGGAACGGATCACGACCGACTGAGAACTGCCACGGGTTGTCAGGACCAGATCCGCGGAGAACGTCCCCGCGCGGACCACGACCTGAAACCGTCCGCCGGACGTCGTTCCTTCGACATCCCCGCTGACATTGCGCGTTGCCTCGCTCCATGTCCCCGTCAGCTTGCTACCGCTGGCGACAACATTGCTGGTGAGTTCGATCTTGTAGCTGTCGCTCGCACAGCGCAGCGTCTGCTGCAGAGCATTGCCGTCACTTCTGACCGCATAGGTCGCCCGGCAACGGATCGCTTCACGCGCGCCGCCTTCGAGCGAGATGGTGCCCCTCCCCGACCAGACGCCGGACATTCCGGCGAACGGTTGCCCTGACTGGGCGAAGGATTCAGCAGAAACGAATAAAAGTCCAAGAGTGGCGGCTACCGCCGCACGCCGTCCGATGGCTTCAAACGAAAACATTGCACCTCACATCCAAGCAGGACCGCTCGTAAAACAGCGGGAACAAAAATAACGAACCCCTGCTAACTTTGCAGGAGTGCAACGGTTCCCATCATCGATCCAGAATCAGGGTGAATTTGGGGCAGCGACGATTTCTCGCCTGGATCAACCTCCTGTGAAGCGGTGGCCCGCGCTCACAGTCGAAAGCAGCAGGTATTGCGATGAGACGCCAACTTCAATACCCGGCCGAATGCGGCTAGCTTCGGAACGAATCCCCGCCGTATCGTCCGCTACCTGCACCAGCGCAAAGGAAGCCTCCTTGACCAGCCCGCTCGCCGCAAAAATCGCCCGTGAGTACGGAACACCCGCGCTCGTCATCGATATGGATCGCGTCGAGCGCAACATCGCGCGAGTCCAGAAGATCTGCGATGCCTCCGGCGTCGCCAACCGGCCCCACATCAAGACGCACAAGAGTCCCTTTCTCGCACAGCTTCAGATCGAGGCTGGAGCAAAGGGGATCACCTGCCAGAAACTGGGCGAAGCCGAGGTGATGGCCGCCGCCGGTATCGACGACATCCTCATCAGCTACAATTTGATCGGAGAGGAAAAGATCGCCCGTCTTGGCGCCCTGCTGGCAAAAACCAAAGTCACGGTTGCGGCAGATAATGAAGTCGTCATCGCAGGATTGCCGGGTGCAGCAGCGGCTGCCGGACGTCCCCTGCTGGTCGTGATCGAATGCGACACCGGCCGCAAGCGTGCTGGCGTGGAGACGCCATCGGAAGTGATCTCACTTGCGCGCCAGATCAAGGATGCCCCAGGGCTCTCATTCGCAGGGCTGTTGATGTACCCGACGGAAACCGGCTGGAGCGAGGCCCAGCGTTTCTACGACGAAGCGCTGACCGGACTTCGGCAGTTGGGTCTCGATCCCGCTATCGTATCGACCGGCGGATCGCCCAACCTGAAGAATGTCGGACAGCTTAAGGGCGCAACCGAGCACCGCCCCGGCACCTATGTCTACAACGACCGCATGCAGGTCGCGGCCGGCGTTGCGACATGGGATGACTGCGCCTTGCACGTTTACTCCACCGTTGTCAGCCGCGCTTCTCCCGACCGCGGCATTCTCGATGCCGGTTCGAAGACGCTCACCGCCGATACTGGCGGGCTCGACGGCTACGGACTGATCCTCGAACACCCGGAAGCGAAAATCGCGCGCTTCGCCGAGGAGCACGGCTTCCTCGATCTAACGAAGAGCAACACGCGCCCGGCGGTGGGCGACGTGGTGCGCATCGTGCCGAACCATGTCTGCGTTGTGGTCAACATGTCCGACGAGGTGGTGATGGTTCGCGGCGATGAGATCGTCGGCGTCCTGCCAGTCGCAGCGCGAGGCAAGCTGCGATGACCGATTGAGGCCGTTGCCGTCGCCCGGCCTTCAGGATGAAACCCGTCAGGTCGTCTTGGGAAATAGCATTCGGCTCGGTTGGCACCTCCGGAAATGCCGGTCAGCGCCTGTATCCGGGCGAGACCGTGTTTTTGAGCTGAATCAGGAGCGTAAAAACCCATGCGAGCGCATAGAGACCGGCCAGTCCCAACGCCGTCCGGCGGTCCATCACCGACAGGCCGGCCCAATACCAGACGCGGTAGGCCCACAGACCCGACGTGGCTACGCCCATCAGGCAAATGAGCAGCTTCAAACCCTGACTGTTGGGCACACCAACGGCAGCGAAAAGGATCGTCACGGGGATGAGGAACATCTGGCAGGCGGAAATCAAGGTCTCGTTCATGGTGGCTCCTGGCGAATCGCGCGAATTCTAGATCATTCGCTGGCCATTACCGTGAACGCGGGTGCGGCATGAAGACGTCCGAAAGACCAACCCAAGGCTCAAAAAGGGGCCCCAGCAGCCTTTATCGCAGGCTTTCCCCTTCTTGCGCGGCGGCTTGAACGCGGCTACAGCATCGGTGCCTCTTGGCACGGTTCGGAGCGTAGCGCAGCCCGGTTAGCGCACTAGTCTGGGGGACTAGGGGTCGGAGGTTCAAATCCTCTCGCTCCGACCAAATCATCAGATAATGCAAGGGCTTAATAGCGTCTATTCGACGCCTTGCTTGAGATACCGCCCGACAAACCGGCAGGATCGCCGTCCACGACATTGATCAGTTCATACAGGGTCGGTGTAGGACCGGTCACCAACTTCGGCGATGAATCGAGCCCGCCATTCAGAGTCAGGCTCGACCCGCTGAATTCTCACGCTTACCTTGGTTAGGTCCATTCGGGCCGAGCTTCCCAGATCGAAAATATTCGCAACCGCTCGCACACTCGCTTGCGGATCGCTCATGATGTCTTCGTAGACAAATCTGGTAGGCGATACTCCCGTCCTTCCAAAAAACATTGTCCATCGAGCCTGCTTCCCGGACGACGTTCGACAGACATGTACGTATCAAATCCGATTATAAGCCGCCGTGCCCGCGGGCGTTTGTGTCGATCGATACTGTCCAGTCTGCAAAGCTTTGGACCATGATATCGCTTGGCCGAGAATATCGCGCCTCCGCGCGAAGTACTTCTCTTTCACCGTAACGTCTATCCGACCGACTCTCGTTTTCATGGGTTATTTCTGTATGATCGGTCGTGACATCCAGTTACATGGACCATCCCAAATAAAAAACATTTGATGCTAGGAGATTCACATATCTCGTCCCGTACTTTTTGTCGCACACCCTGGTCACGAGCTGCGTGTTTACGGCTGGATGCTGCGTGAGAAGCCAACATGCATGGTCCTGACGAGCGGATCCCGATCGGGGACCGACAGAGCCAGGCTGCGGGCCTCGGCCGCGATCCTTGATGCCGTTGGCGCGGATCGATCAGAGTTGTTCGGGGCGATATTCGATCGCGAACTCTATGCCGCCGTTCTTGCGGGCAATGTTGCACCGTTCCTACAATGGAGAAAAACCGCCGTCGAAATTCTTGTGAGAACTCGCCCCGCGCAGTTGGTGATAGATGGTTGGCAGCTTTACTCGGTAACTCACGATCTGACACATGTCATAGGACGATTGGCGGCTGAGGAAGCGTCGCACAGGCTTGGCTACCAAATACAAGTCCTGCAGTACGACGTCGTCCCGTCTCAGCTTGCTGGCCCAGTGGAACGCGGCTCACGCGTTTTTCGCGTTGAACTTTCCGAGCATGAACTGGCCGAAAAATATGCGGCCATCGACCGCTATCCTGGTATCGAACTCGAAGTGATCGAGCTTAGAGAGGTTGAGGGCGAGGATCACGCACGAACGGAATCCCTCTTCTTGCCTCTACCTCTTGAGCAAGTAATCAAAACGCCAAGCGAATTGCCAAAATATGAATCCTTTGGCGAAGCGCGCAAAGCGGCCGGAATTTATGGCGACGTTATACGCTGGCATCACGTCGAGAAGATTATACATGACCTCGTCGGCAAGACGGTCGGGGGGCGGAGCCGTTGAAGATTCTTATTACGAATATTCGCCTCGCCTCGCGAACCGGCACGGAGATCGTCGTAAGAGATTTTGCGCTCCGTCTTTCAGAACGTCAGCACGAGGTAACCGTCTATGCACCAATGATCGGCCCGTTTGCTGAGGAATTGACAGGACACGGAATAACCGTTGTCGACAACCTCCTGGATATTCCGCAGACGCCAGATATTATCCATGGCCATCACTTGCCGTGCACCGCGGAGGCAATACTCGCATTTCCGCAAACCCCTGTGATTTGGATCTGCCATTCCTCGACGACGTGGTTTGACGCCCCCCCACCTTTCGTACAGGTGCGACGTGTTTTCGCTGTCGACGAAACATGCCGAACCCGCCTGATCAAATCCGATTCTATTCCCGCTGACGCCGTTGGCATTTTGCCGAACGCCGTTGATTTGCGCCGTTTCCCCGCGCGTTCGACCTCGCTTCCAACAAGACCGGTGCGTGCGTTGTCTCTGGTGAAACACGGCGGCCCTGAAATCCTGATCGCCGAAGCGTGTCATCATGCGGGAATGGAGTTTGAAGCGCTGGGGCACGGTGTCGATCGCGAGATCGACGATATCGAGCAGCGTTGCGCGCAAGCCGACATTGTCTTCGCAACGGCGCGAACCGCGCTGGAAGCCATGGCTTCCGGGGCGGCCGTTATTCTCATTGATGGTCGAGGTTTCGGCGGGCTCGTGACGACTGCAAATTATGAATTGGGAAGGCGCCTTAACTTTGGATTGGGAATGCTCAAGGAGCAACCGACACTCGAGGCGTTGAGCAGTGCAATTCGTGCCTATGATGCACGAGACTCTGCCGCTGTAAGTCAGCGTGTAAGGCAAGACGCCGATTTGGATCGCACGATTTTGCAACTGGAGAACATTTATGCGTCTGTGATCCAGGAAAATGCCGGCCGCTCTTTCGACTCGACCATTCTTCGCCGCGAACAAATCCAATTCTGCCGGTCCTGGTTCATGAAGCTGGAACCGGCAGGGCCGTGGCTGGAAGACCGGAATGGCATTTTGTCTCTCTATACCGACAAACTCGCCGCCGAAGCGGCGGTCATAAACGGCCTCAGAAAGCAACTCGAGGAGAGCGACAACAAAGTCCAGGCTCTCTCGTCCCAGATCGATCTATCCGAGCGCGCGAGATCGGTGCGGCTCGCGAAGGCGCTCCGCCGTCTTATAGGTCGGGTAGTTCCGGGCCGTCACTGACCCAGATTCCATTCTAACCTCCCGACAATCCCGAGAAGTGGCGTCTGCTTCGTTCTAATTGTCCTTCAGCACCTGATCGATCAGTGCCCTCGCCCCGATCAGGTCGTCGAGCGCTGCCTGGAGCTTGCCGCGATCCATCGGTTTCGCACCCTTGCGGACATTCGGCGGAGCATAAGCCTCGGCACCGGATGGCCCGTTCGTGGGAGCCGGTTGCACGGGCTTTGGCACGACCGCCTTCGGCACCGTGGCCGTCAGTGGCGGCCCGAGGTCGCGCAGCGACAGCGGGGATCCGTAGTTGCCTGCATCGGCAGGCTCATCGTCGGAGAACTCATCCTCATTTTCGTTCTCGGCGTCGAGTTCCGCCAGATCCGGGGCGTGCTCGTCTTTCTCGAAGGACGGCCCGTCGAACAGCGCGGAAGCATGATCAACCGACCCGTCGGTCAGGCTCTGCACCGACTTGATTCCATGCTCGCGCAGAATCCGCTGCACACCGCGGATCGTATAGCCCTCGCCGTAGAGCAAGCGGCGGATGCCCCGCAACAAATTGACGTCGTCGGGGCGGTAGTAGCGGCGACCGCCGCTACGCTTCATCGGCTTGATCTGAGTGAAGCGCGTTTCCCAGAACCTCAGGACGTGCTGCGGCACATCAAGGTCATCAGCAACTTCGCTGATCGTCCGAAATGCGTCCGGCGCCTTGTCCAAATGCAGGCTCCCCGTTGAAAGCCGCCGTATTCAATGCTCAGTCGTCTGCGCCTACGGCGCCACTGCCATTGCTGTTGCCGTTGATACGCTGCTTCAGAATCGCCGACGGCTTGAACACCATAACGCGGCGCGGAGAAATCGGCACCTCCGTTCCGGTCTTCGGATTGCGGCCGATACGCTGGCCCTTCTTGCGCACCATGAAGGAGCCGAACGACGACAGCTTCACTGTCTCGCCCTTCTCCAGGCAATCGGTGATCTCCTTCAGCACCAGCTCAACGAACGCCGACGACTCCGTGCGCGACAGTCCTACCTTTTGGTAGACTGCTTCGCACAGATCGACTCGTGTGACTGTCTTCCCGGTTCCGGTCATCGCCTGCCCCGCTCACGGCGAAAAATAAAATATTGTGTTCTGAAATTATGAGCTTAGCGACCAAGGGTCAACCTTACTCATCGATGCACAAGCATTAAAGTATTTTCAATTATCGACAGACTTTAGCAAAAGACTCACCAGCGCAACAGTGCTGATCCCCAAGTGAAGCCGCCGCCCATCGCTTCCAGCATCACAAGGTCGTTCTTCTTGATGCGCCCGTCGTCGGCTGCCGCGGCGAGCGCCAGAGGAATCGACGCCGCCGAGGTGTTTCCATGGCGATCGACGGTCAGCACCACCTTCTGCGGCGCAATATGAAGCTTCTTCGCCGACGCATCGATGATGCGCTTATTGGCCTGATGCGGAACCAGCCAGTCGATGTCATCGGCCGTCGTGCCCGTCGCCTCGAATGCATCGACAATAACGTCGGTGATCATGCCGACGGCATGCTTGAACACCTCACGCCCCTCCATCCGCAAATGTCCGACCGTCTGGGTAGTGGACGGCCCGCCATCGACGAACAGCTTGTCCTTGTGCCGGCCGTCCGAGCGCAGGTGCGTGGTCAGAATGCCGCGATCCTTGGAGGTTCCAGCTTGTGGCTGCGCCTCAAGCACCACCGCGCCTGCCCCGTCTCCGAACAGCACGCAGGTTCCGCGGTCGTTCCAGTCCAGAATACGCGAGAAGGTTTCGGCGCCGATGACCAGCGCACGCTTGAACGCGCCACTCTTGAGGAAATTGTCGGCAGTCGCGAGCGCAAAGATGAACCCTGAGCAGACTGCCTGCAGGTCGAACGCAGCACCATGGTGGATGCCGAGACCATTCTGGATCGCCACAGCGGTGGCAGGAAAGGTGTTGTCCGGCGTCGAGGTCGCCAGCACGATCAGATCGATCGACTGGCTGTCGATGCCGGCATCGGCGATCGCCGCCTGCGCCGCCTTGAGGCCGAGATGCGAGGTGAATTCACCTTCCGCCGCGATGTGGCGCTGCTTGATCCCCGTGCGTTGAACGATCCACTCGTCCGACGTATCGACCATCTTCGCCAGTTCGGCATTGGTCAAAATGCGCTCCGGCAAATAAGCGCCGTGGCCGAGCACAATCGAACGCATCACGCTCACGAGACAGCCTCCTGCGCGTTCGGCACGATCGAAAGAGCGTGGCCGTCGCGGTTGAGTGTTTGATTGATCTTGGGCAGGAGATCGTAACGAACCATGTCATATCCAACATCGACTGCCGACGCAAAGCCCTCGGCATCGGTGCCGCCGTGGCTCTTGATGACCACCCCGTTCAGTCCGAGGAAGACACCGCCGTTCACCTTGCGGGGGTCCATCTTGTCGCGCAGCGCGTTGAAGGCGCCGCGCGCGAAGATGTAGCCGAGCTTGGAGCGCCAGGTCCGGCTCATGGCGCTGCGCAGATATTCCGCGATCTGCCGCGCAGTGCCCTCGGCGGTCTTCAAGGCGATGTTGCCGCTGAACCCCTCGGTCACGATGACGTCCGCGGCGCCCTTGCCGATGCCGTCGCCCTCGACAAATCCGATGAAGTCGAGCTGCGGCAGGTTCATGGCCCGGAGCAGCTCCGCAGCTCCTCGCACTTCCTCGACACCCTTCACTTCCTCGACACCGATGTTGAGCAGACCCACCGTAGGCCGTTCGAGGTCGAATAGCACCCGAGCCATCGCGCTACCCATGATCGCCAGCGAGGCAAGATGGCGTGCGTCGCCGCCGATCGAGGCGCCGACATCGAGCACAACCGACTCGCCGCGCACCGTCGGCCACACCGCAGCGATGGCCGGACGGTCGATGCCCACCATCATGCGCAGATTGAGCCGCGCCATCGCCATCAGCGCGCCGGTGTTGCCGGCGGAGACCGCAACGTCGGCCTCGCCCTTCTTGACGGCATCGATCGCCAGCCACATCGACGAGGATTTGCGGCCCCGGCGCAGCGCCTGGCTCGGCTTCTCGTCCATGCTGATCGCAATATCGGCATGGAAGACCCGCGATACGGCTTTGAGCTCCGGATGCGACTCGAGCTGCGCGTTGATCAAGGCGCTGTCGCCGAATAGCAGAAATTCGACGTCGGTGTGCCGCTTCAAAGCGAGAGCCGCGCCCGGAACGATAACCGATGCACCGAAATCGCCGCCCATGGCATCAAGCGCGATTCGAACCTTCTGCGGCATAAAGCGTCCTGGAAACCTGATCGTTGCGGCTTTGAGGTGACTGACCGCGGGCTGAAAGCCATCGTTTTGACAGCGTTAGGCGGAGGTATTCGCCTAAAACAGCGCCACCCCAGCCGGGCAGCGACAATAGCGTTTTTGTGGTGCGATACAACGGCTTGACCCCGACCACGGGTTCGGTCAAGCGCCCGGCCGCTGGCTGTGTCATTTTCCTTTGGGTTTCTTACCCTTCGAGCCGGATGGCTTGCCGGGAGCAACCTTGAGCGCCTTGAGAGCGGCAAACGGGTGCTCATCGGGATCTACCGGGGTCTCCGGCGGGGTGAAAGCCACCCCCGGCTTGCGAGGATAGGGATCGATTCCCAAAATCAGGAACTCCGTGGCCAGGTGCCCGAGATCGATGACGCCGTTGACGATGGGCTCCGGCAGATCGGGAATCTCGGCGTCATCCCCCTCTTCCTTCTGAACGGATTTCGGACTGGCAGGGATTTGAGACGGCGGAGCGAAGACCGCCATGATGTACTCATCGATGTCGTTTTCGACGGGGTCGAGCGAAACCACGCAAGCCTGTTCCACCCGCGCCCGGACCGTCCCGGTGACATTCACCCGGCCTTCGGCTTCGGGCACGACTTCGAATGTCGCCGTCGCTTGCAGTACGGCATTGACGCCGGCGGCGGCGGCAATCTGTTCGCGTTGTGCGGCACTGGTTTCCAGAACCTGGTGCAGCCCCGCCTCTGGCAGCTGGGCCACCGCGACGGGAAAGCTCCAGGGAAGGTCCTTGTCCGGCATGTGACCTGGCCTGCTCATGTCTCAGCCCCCAGAGAAGCGAGCTGGGGTTTCGGAAACGTCCATGCCCCGGTGCGGATTGCAGCATCGTCCAATGCCGCAAGAGTGGCGCTAGCGTTACGCACATAGGCGGCTAGCGCCTTCGCGCTGTCCAAAAGCCCACCGTTGAAGACATTCCGCGACAGCGCCTGCGCCAGCGCCTCGTCGCCCGCCTCGAAAGCCAGATCGTAGGCGGAGGTGCGTCCATAGAACGCTTCGCCGAACGCCTGCATGCGCTTGGGGACCGTCAGGTCGCCGACCCCCATTTCCCGCAGGTTATCGTCCATGTCCCCGCAGAAGCGGTCAAAAAGCGCCTGTGACAGGCTGCTACCGCCATCCACCGCCTGCAGCCGGCGCAGCACAAGCCACAGATGCAGGATCAGCATGTCGAATCGGCCATTAACCGTGTCGCGTACGTGGAGGCCTGCGTAAAACGCCGGTTCTCGCGCTTGCGCCACGATCATGCCATAGATGGCTTCAATGGTGCCGCGCGGGACGGTGGGGTTCCTGAAACGATTGAACGGCCAGAGCATTTTTCGGTTCCACATCGAAGCCGGGAACGATACCTGATCGCCTCAAGGCCTCCGGTGTATTGAAGTCGGAAGTCCTGCCCGGTACGTCAACGCTTCGGTTGATGCAAGAGCCAAGACGCAAGAGGAAGGCCACGCCAGACATGACTGTTTCCAGACAGCCCGGTCTTCAGATCGCCGGAGCGCGACCGTTCGCGGCCCGTTTGCGCGCGGCCGCCGCCGTAACGCTCGTTTGTACCATTTTGGCAGCATGCACCGGCGAGCAGTTCCAGAAGGGCTATATTCTCCCCCCGGGCGCGCTTGAACAGATTCCGATCGGCGCCAGCCAGGACCAGGTCCTGATCGTGATGGGAACGCCGTCCACCGTCGCCACCCTGAGCGGCGAGGTGTTTTATTACATCTCGCAACGCTCCGAACGAAAAGTCGCGTTCATGCAGCAGCAGGTCATCGACCAGCGCGTGATCGCGATCTATTTCGACAAGAACCGGACGGTCCAGCGCGTCGCCAACTACGGACTGCAGGACGGCAAGATCTTCGATTTCATCAGCCGCACCACACCGACCAGCGGCCAGGAGATGAGCTACCTCACTCCGATCTTCAAGATTCTCAGCCCGCGCTGATTTGGGCCACGTTCGCCGATTCATGCCCGCAGCCTAGTGGAGTGGATTTGACCTTCGCGACCCACCCGGCAGCAGGCTCGCGACGCGTAGGACAAATCCAAAACTCCACTAGCAACTTATATTTGCTAGTGGTCCTTTGATCCTAACATTCGCAAAGCTGCCTGCTGAAACGGGATGCGAATGTTAGAATCGGACCACTAGCTGCGGGCATTTCGCTGCGCGAAATCCCCGTCGCTTGACGCGGCGGTCGTGCCCGCTACGCTTCGTCCCAACAATAATCTCGCAAACGAGATGCACGCTGGGAGGATACCGATGACGCGCTCACTGTCGCGCCGCACCCTGCTGTCCGGTGCTGCCGCACTCTCCACAACCCCGCTATGGCCGCGTTCGGTGAAAGCCGCTGACTGGCGTCCGACCGAAACAGTCCGGATCATCGTGCCCGCAGCACCGGGCGGAAGCACGGATGTCATCGGGCGCTACCTTGCGCAGCATCTGCAACAGTCCTGGGGCATATCGGCCGTCGTCGAAAACAAGTCCGGCGGCGGAGGCACCATCGGCACCGCGTATTTCGTGCAGCAGAAGCCTGACGGAAACACCATCCTGGTCGGCAATCCCGGTCCGAACGCGGTCGCGTTCAGCATCTTCCGTTCCCTGCCCTACAAGCCCGACCAGCTTCAGCCGGTCAGCAACGCGATCCGGATTCCCAACATCGTGTCGGCGCATCCCTCGAGCGGCATCAAATCGATCAAGGAACTGATCGCCTATCTCAAGGCCAATCCCGACAAGCTGAACTACGGCACCTCGGGCGTCGGACAGAGCCCGCATCTCACTGCCGTCTGGTTTCTGCAGTTGACCGGCCTGAAGATGACGCACATTCCATTCCGCGGCGCGGGGCCTGCCCTCACCGGCGCTCTCGGCGGGGACGTCGCGATCCTCTTCGACAACCTCTATCCGTCGCTACCTCAAACAGAGGCCGGAACACTCGTTGCATTGGCTGTGACGACTCCGGAGCGCAGCTTCAAGGCGCCCAACGTCCCGACCATGCGCGAGAGCGCTCCTGAACTCGCAAACTTCGACGTGTCGTCGTGGTTCGGCATGTTTATCCAAAGCGGCACGCCGCGGCCGATCGTCGATGCCTACAATGTCGAGATCAAGAAAATGCTGGACCGCGAGGACATTAAGAAGAACATCGCCGCGATGGGCGCCGTGCCCGATTACGGTACGCCGGAGCAATTCACGTCCTTCATCAATGACGAGATCAAAAAATTCGCCGGCATCATCAACAAGGAAGGTCTCAAGATGGACGTCAACTGACGCCACCAAGACCAAATCCCTCCTCAAATAAAAACGGCCGCCCGATTTGGGCGGCCGCTTTCTGTTCCATCGACGAGCATCACACTGACATCAGTCCCTGCTCGACGAATCTGTAACCTGCCTCCCAGCGCTGATGCTGCTCGGTGTTTTCCGGATAAGGGTTATCGTGAGGTTCGTTGTTAAAACGCGCGAGCTTCCCCTGCTCGAACGGGTCGCCGTTATCCGCTGCCATGATCTCGCTCCCTTGGTGAACGACAGACAACGCATGGAACTGCCCCGAGTTTCCACGGCATCGTGAAAATATCAGCGGGGAAGCGAACTCAAACCGTCATCAAATAGCAACAATCTCGCGTTGCATCCGCGCAAGCAAAAGCCCCGCGACTCGCGTCGCGGGGCTTTATTACCTGCAAAGTGTGACGATCAGTGCGCCAGGATCGCGAGCAGCAGCAGTGCCACGATGTTGGTGATCTTGATCATCGGGTTCACGGCAGGACCTGCCGTGTCCTTGTAGGGATCGCCGACGGTGTCGCCGGTCACCGCCGCCTTGTGCGCGTCGGAACCCTTGCCGCCGAAGTGGCCATCCTCGATGTACTTCTTGGCGTTGTCCCATGCACCGCCACCCGAGGTCATCGAGATCGCGACGAACAGACCGGTCACGATCACGCCGAGCAGCATCGCGCCAACTGCCGAGAACGCAGCCGACTTGCCGGCAGCACCGCCACCCGCGATCACATAGATCACGAAGTAGACGAAGATCGGCGACAGCACCGGCAGCAGCGACGGAATGATCATTTCCTTGATCGCAGCCTTGGTCAGAAGATCGACCGCCTTGCCGTAGTCCGGCTTGTCGGTGCCCTTCATGATGCCCGGCTTCTCGCGGAACTGGCGACGCACTTCTTCGACGATCGCGCCGGCCGCACGGCCGACGGCCGTCATGCCCATCGCGCCGAACAGATACGGCAGCAGACCGCCGAACAGCAGGCCGACCACGACGTAAGGGTTGTTCAGCGAGAAGTCCGGGTTGACGCCGACGAAGTACGCATTCTTGGAGGCAATGAAGAACTTGAGGTCTTCATTGTAGGCCGCAAACAGCACCAGCGCGCCGAGGCCGGCCGAACCGATGGCGTAGCCCTTGGTGACCGCCTTGGTGGTGTTGCCGACCGCGTCGAGTGCGTCGGTGGCCTTGCGCACTTCCTTCGGAAGACCCGCCATTTCGGCAATGCCGCCGGCATTGTCGGTGACCGGGCCGAAGGCGTCGAGCGCAACGATCATGCCGGCCAGCGCCAGCATCGTCGTGGTCGCGATCGCGATGCCGAACAGGCCCGCGAGGCTGTAGGTGACAAGGATACCCGCGATGATGACGATCGCCGGACCGGCGGTCGATTCCATCGAGATCGCGAGACCCTGGATCACGTTGGTGCCGTGGCCGGTGACCGACGACTGCGCGATGGACTTCACCGGACGGAAATCGGTTCCGGTGTAGTACTCGGTGATCCAGATGATGAGACCCGTCACCACCAGACCGACGATGCCGCACTCGAGCAGCGCGAGACCGGTGTAGCTGACGCCCGCAAGCGGACCGAAGCCAACCAGTTGGTGGATCACGAAGGCCACGCCGAACAGGGACAAAACGCCGGTGGCGATCAGACCCTTGTACAGCGCACCCATGATCGACTGGCTGGCGCCGAGCTTGACGAAGAACGTGCCGATGATCGAGGTGATGATGCAGATGCCGCCGATGGCGAGCGGCAGCGTCATCATGTTCGCCAGCAACGCCGACTTGGCAAAGAAGATCGCCGCGAGAACCATGGTGGCGACAGCCGTCACCGCGTAGGTTTCGAACAGGTCGGCCGCCATGCCGGCGCAATCGCCGACATTGTCACCGACGTTGTCGGCGATCGTGGCCGGGTTGCGCGGATCGTCTTCCGGAATACCGGCTTCGACCTTGCCGACGAGATCGCCGCCGACGTCCGCACCCTTGGTGAAGATGCCGCCGCCAAGACGCGCAAAGATCGAGATCAGCGACGCACCGAAGCCAAGCGCCACCAGCGCATCGACGACAACGCGGCTGTTGACCGCGAGGCCCACGACCTGCGTGAGATAGATGAAGTACAGCGTCACGCCGAGCAGCGCGAGACCCGCAACCAGCATGCCGGTGATGGCACCGGCCTTGAAGGCCAGTTCAAGACCGCCCGCGAGCGACTTGGTCGCCGCCTGCGCGGTACGGACGTTGGCGCGCACCGACACGTTCATGCCGATGAAGCCGGCCGCGCCCGAGAGCACGGCGCCGATGAGAAACCCGATCGCAACCAGGATGCCGAGGAAGTAAGCCAGCAGCGCGAAGATCACGATGCCGACGATGCCGATCGTCGTATATTGGCGGCGCAGATAGGCCTGCGCCCCTTCGCGCACCGCCGCTGCGATTTCCTGCATGCGGGCGTTGCCCGCATCCGCGGCGAGCACCGACGAAGTGGCCCACGCGGCGTAGACGATGGAAAGCGCTCCAGCGAGCACGATCAACCATAGTGCTGTCATTGAATTTGCCTCAGATCCTGATTGTTTCCCCACAACGCCCGTTGGCCGATTCAGGTGCGGCCGGGCGCAAAAAAGGAGGCATGCTTTCGTCAAAAGGCGAAATGCTGCCTCAATTCGGCGCGGACAATGCCAAAATCATACCCTTGACGCAACGCCGCCAAGCGCCCGCGAGCTCTTTTTCGGATGATTCAACGAAGGCCGCGCGGCTTCGGTTTTTGCAGCGCGAAAACGTCAGAAATGGCTGTAGGACAGACGTTTCAGCGTAACCTGCCGACCGTCAGCGTCGAGGAACTGAGGGGCCGCTCCTCCCGCCACAACCTTGCCAATGCTGCTGATCTGCACGTCCGCCCTGCCTGCGGCTGCGACGAATGATTCCCACCGATTCTCCGGAATGGTGCAGACAACCTCGTAATCATCACCGCCCGATACAGCGGCTTCGATGTCAGCATGTCCCTTTGCGAGCAAGGCGTGAGCCGGAGCCGAGAGCGGAACAGCCGCCATCTCGATCGCGGCCGAAACACGCGACGCCGCGCAGAGTTTCGCAAGATCGCCGGCCAAACCATCCGAAACATCCATCGCGGCACTCGCATGCTCGCGGATCGCGAGAGCGAGCGCACTACGCGGTTGCGGAACCCGGTAGCGCTGGATGAAAAAATCGCGAGAGGATGTATCGAGCCCCTCGCCTGCGATCTGATTTCTGAGAACGCGCAGACCCAGCGACGCATCGCCGATGGTTCCGGTGACCGCGATCCTGTCGCCCGCCTTCGCGCCGTCGCGGCGAACCATTTTGCCCGGAGGCACGCGGCCGAAAGCGGTGATCGAAATCATGAGCGGACCCGGCGTCGATACCGTATCGCCGCCGAGCACTGGGCAACCGAACGCAGCCGCGTCTTCGCCAAGAGCCCGCGCGAAGGGTGCGAGCCACTCGTCGCTCGCCTGACGCAGCGCCAGCGTCAGCACAAAGCCTGCGGGCGTGGCGCCTTTTGCCGCGAGATCGGAGAGATTCACCCTCAGCGCCTTGCGCGCGATGGTGTCAGGCGGATCGTCAGGAAGAAAGTGAACGCCTTCGACGATGGCGTCCGTCGTGACAACGAGGTCATCGCCAGACTGCTTCAGCAGCGCTGCATCGTCGATCAGGCCGAACGCGCCGGGATCGGTCGCGAGCGGGCGGAAATAGCGCGCGATCAGATCGTCCTCGCCCGATGCTTTGGCACCCGGCGCACTCATCGTCAGTGGCCCGCCCGCGCGAATTCGCTCGCGCGAAACTGCCGCGCGATCTGGTCGAGAACGGCGTTCACCATTCCCGTTTCGTCCTTGTCGACGAAAGCGTGCGCGACATCGACATATTCCGACACCACGACGCGGGCCGGAATATCCTTGCGATGCTCGAGTTCGTAGGCCCCTGCCCGCAGCGTCGCGCGCAGGATCGCGTCGATGCGCTTCAGCGGCCAGCCGCTTTCGAGCGCCTTGTCGATCAGCGGATCGAGCTTGCTCTGGTCGCGCACCACACCGGCCACGACGTCCTTGAAGAACGCAGCCTCGGCGGGCAAATAAGTATCACCCTCGACTTCGCTGCCGAGCCAGTGACTCTCAAACTCTGCGAAGATGTCGCCTATGCCCGCGCCGGCAATATCCATCTGGTACAGCGCCTGCACGGCGGCGAGACGTGCCGCGCCGCGCCGGTTGGCCTTCTTGTCGCCGGAACCCTTGTCAGCGTGTTTCTTCTGATCGCTCATAGCGGTTTCGCCAGACGCTTCTTGATGCGCATCATGGTGAGTGCAGCTCGGGCGGCATCGCCACCCTTGTTCAGTCTGTCGGCGCGGGCGCGTTCCCACGCCTGCTCCGTCGTATTGACGGTAATGATGCCGTTGCCGAGCGGCAGGCTGCGCGCGACGGCGAGGTCCATCAGCGCACGCGAAGACTCCATTGAGACGATCTCGAAATGGATGGTGTCGCCGCGCACCACGCAGCCGAGCGCAATGGCGCCATCGTAGGGCTTGCCGATCCTCTTCGACGCGTCCATCGCAATCGCAATTGCCGCCGGAATTTCCAGCGCGCCCGGAACGCTGATCACATCGTAACCGACGCCCGCGGCCTCGAGTTCCTTGATCGCGCCCTGAAGCAACGCTTCCTGAATATCATCATAGAACCGCGCCTCGATAATGACGACATGCGCGCCGCTGATATCGGTTTCGTCTTTCAGTACGGCGCGGCGCGGTTCAGCCATTGTCGGGTCAATTCCTGATTGTTTGCACTCATGTTGACAGCAAGATTACATGCAGAATGTCAACATATTCACGGGAGTGCGTTTGTAGTCGCTGGCCGCCGCAAAGCCAAGCGCAACAGCTGCCTTTCAAGGCAGGGATGCAGCCTAGTGTGGTGTTTCGCAAGTCCGCACTGTTTTTACGGCGCGTCCATTTGCGGACTTGCGAACCAAAACCACACTAGAATTATAACTTCTAGTGTCCTTTTGAATCCGAAGTTCGCTATGGAGCGCGCTGCAAAATAAGGCGAACTTCGGATTCAGGACACCAGAACCGCCTCAATTCGCCCGCTGAACCTTGTAATCGAACAGATAGCCGTCCAGCACCTTTTCGACCGCTGCCTGCTGCCCGGATAGCGCCGCGGGCAGCGTGACCGTCACATCGATACCACGCTTGCCGCCCGCGGTGACATCGATCACGGCCCCGTCTGTCCCAACCGCATCCGCGACCACCTGCGCCACCAGCCGCTGCACGGCGTCGGTGCGTAACTGCGGCTTGAAGATTTTGCCGACGCTGGTGACGGGAATGGCATCAATGACGATGATCTGCTTCGGCCAAGCCGGGCGTTCCGCGATCAGCGGTTCGGCATAGGTTTTCAACTCGTCGGCGGTTGCCTGCGCGCCCGGCTTCAGCGCTACGTAACAGACCGGCAACTCTCCGGCATATTTGTCCGGTTGACCGACCGCGGCTGCCAGCGCCACCGCTGGATGGGATTGCAACGCATCCTCGATCAGAACCGGATCGATGTTGTGGCCACTGCGGATGATCAGATCCTTCGAGCGTCCGGCAATGAACAACCGCCCCTGCTCGTCGGTGTAGGCGAGATCGCCGCTGTCCAGATAGCCATCGCGCAACGCGCCGCCGTTCTGGCTCGCATCCTTATAGCCCGGCGTGACGTTCGGACCGGAGATTGTCATGACTCCGACCTCGTGCGGTGCGCAAGCTTCGCTCAGCGAACCATCGGCGCCAAGTTTACGAACGACGACTTTGCTGTACGGCAGCCGGACGCCGACCGACCCGAGCACAGGCTCACCAGCGCCCGGATCGATGGATACAAGTCCGCCGGTTTCGGTCATGCCAAGAATTTCGTGGATCGTCGTCCCTGTCATCTTCTGGAACGCAAGCGCCACCGCGCGCGGCAGCAGGGACGCACCCGAGATGCTGTAGCGCGCCGACGAGATGTCAGCATCGACGGGCACGTTGAGCAGCGCGGCCAGTGCCGTCGGTACGCCGCCGATCACCGTGGCGCGATAACGCGCGATGATTTTCCAGAAATTCTTGATGATGGCCGGATTGCGCATGCCCGCCGGCGAAAGAACGATGACATTCGCGCCCGCGATGAAGAACGACAGGCCGCATGAAATCGTCGCGGCGACATGAAACAGCGGCAGGCCGTTGGTGATGGCGTCGGTTTCAGTCAAATCCTGCAGCACCGTTCCACCGAACGCCGCCGCAATCTGATTGCGATGGGTATGTGTCACGAGCTTGGGCAGACCGGTCGTGCCGCCGGTGTGGAAATAGGCTGCGACATCGTCGCTGCCTCTCGCCTGCCCGAACGTCAGTTTGCTTCCATCCTGTGCTTTCAGGCCCGGCCCAAAGCCGATCACACCCTCCGGCAGCGGCGCATCGGACAACGACACCTGCACGAGCTTGATATCCGGCAGCAGTTTGCCGACCGCGACGGCCTTTTCCCAAATGTCGAGTTGCGGATGCGGACCGAGCGCGACGAGAATCTTCGCACCGGATGCGCGAACGAGATCGGCGATGTTTTGCGCCTGCAGCAGGAAGTTGAGCGGCACGGCATAGCCTGCGGTTTCCGCGCCCCAGAGAGTGAAATGCGTCTCAACCAGACTCGGGAGAATGTAGGCGACGCCCGCGCCCCGCCCGCCGAGGCTTGCGAAGAAATTCGCAGCGCGAGTGACACCGTCGAGCATCTGCCAATACGTCACAAGGCGCGGCGTCTCGTCGTCCGCGCCGGTCATCAGCATGGTCAGCGCGGTGCGGTCTGGATGGCGCGCGGCACTCTTGGCGAAGATGTCGTAGATGCTGCGCGCATCGTAGCGCTGTTCCAGCGTCTTCTCGGTCTCAAAGCGGATCACGTCTTTCAGCGTTGCAACCGGATAATCGCTGAACAGCGGCATGTGAATCCCCCATTTGATTATTCTTGGTTGATCGCGCTGGGACGTATCCCAATTTCGGGCGGGAAACTATTTAATTAATTTAACAGCGTCAAGTTTTGCGAGAATTTGCAACAGCCCTGATCGGTTTTTTTGCCTTCGCTTGCGACACATTGGACATTCCCGCCCCCCTGGCAATGAGACGCATGGAGGCGAGATGCAGTTCGTCTCTCTCACGGACCGTCCGCAAAAGCCCGCTCATATGCATCATGACGATGCCGTGGGCCGCAGAGAAAAACGCCTCCCCCAATGTCCTGACGTCTCCCTCGATATATCCCGCATCGATGAGCGCCTGCACATAGGTGGTCATGGTGGCGCGGAAGCGCGTCATCGTCGCGGAAAACTGTGAAGCAATCGCCTCTTCAAGATTCTCCGTAAAGAAAATCAGCCGATAGGTATCGGGATGTTTAAGCGCAAAATCGAGAAAGGCCTGCCCCACGACCCGCGCATTCTTGCGTGCATCCCTCGCCGGATCGAATGCCGCTTCGAGATGGCCACAGAAGCGATCGAGCGCAGCCGCCCGCATCGCCGCGAGAATTTCGTCCTTGTTTGCGAAATAGCGGTATGCCGCGGTCTGACTGTAACCAAGCGCCTGGGCGATCTGGCGCATCGAAACGCCGGAAGCGCCATGCTTGGCAAAGAGTTTTTCAGCCGCGCGAAGCAGACGCTCCCGGAAAGCTTCGACCTGCTCGTTGGTGAGTTGCTTTCGCATATCGATCCTGCCGTCGCATGTCGTTCGCCGGCGCCGGGTACGCCCTACTTCATTTCCGTCAGCCGCGCCGCATAGCGCGCCATCAGATCCACTTCGAGATTGATTTCCGATCCCTGGCGCCAGTCGCTCAGCGTCGTCATCTTCAACGTGTGCGGAATAATGAGCACCGAGAACTGATCGTCAACGGCGGTGTTGACCGTCAGCGAAACGCCGTCGAGCGTGACCGAGCCCTTGGCCGCGATGAATTTCGCAAGATCGCGCGGCGCGCGCAGCTCAAATTTCGCCATGTCCGGCAGGTCATCCCGCGCAACAATCGTGGCGATGCCGTCCACATGTCCTGCAACGATATGCCCGCCGAGTTCGTCGCCGATTTTGAGCGCGCGTTCGAGATTGAGGCGCGTGCCCTTGCCCCAGCCTCTCGCCGTCGTCATGCGCAACGTTTCGGCGGCGGCATCGACATCGAACCACGTCTTGCCCTGATCGACACCGGACTGAACCACCGTGAGGCACACGCCGTTGCACGCGATCGACGCGCCGTCGGCGATGGTGGTCTGATCGTAGCGGCACGCGATGCGCAGCCGGTGCAATTGGCCTTGCGCGGTCGGCGTGAAGCTTGCGATCTCGCCCACGTCGGTGATGATGCCTGTGAACATTATGAGCGCTCGTAAACTGTCAGAGTATCTTGATCCAGCGTCTCGGTAGCACGCGCGCGCCAGTGAGGCGACTGGGTGATGACCGACAGCGGCTGCGTGTCAAGCGCCGGAATACCATCCATGCCGATATCCTTCGGTCCGCGCAGCAGCCAGATTTCGTCAACGAGACCTGCGCTGAGGAACGACGATGCCACCCGCGCGCCAGCTTCGACCATCAACCGGGTGACGCCCTTCTCGGACAACGCGTTTAAAACGGCTTTCAGATCGAGACCGGGCGGCGGCGTTGTCGTCACGGGCACGCGCATGATCTGCGCGCCCGCGGCACCGAGCTTCATCGCCGCCGGCGCCTCCGACAGATCGGATGTCATGACCCATAGCGGGTGTTCGCGCGCGGAATGAACCAGCTTGCTGGTGCTCGGCAGCCGCAGCGCGCGGTCGAGCACCACACGCACCGGCGATTGCGCCTCGAGCCCCGGCAGACGACACGTCAGCAGCGGATCGTCCGCCAGCACCGTGCCGATGCCGGTCAAGACCGCATCGCTTTGCGCGCGGAGCAGATGCACCCGCGCGTTCGCCGCATCCCCGGTGATGGCGACCGGGCGGTGACCCGCCGCAGCGATCTTGCCGTCGGCAGACACCGCAAGTTTCAGGATGACATGCGGGCGTTTCTCGCGCACGCGCAGGAAATGCCCGGCATGATCACGCGCCGCTTCCTCTCCACAAAGGCCGACTTCCACCGTGATGCCTGCGGCGCGCAGCCGCGCATGGCCCTGCCCGCCGACGTCAGGATTGGGATCTTCAACGGCGGAGACGACCCGCGCGATGCCCGCGGTGATGATTGCATCCGCGCAGGGTGGCGATTTTCCAAAATGCGAGCAGGGTTCGAGCGTGACATAGAGCGTCGCGCCGCGTGCCGCTTCGCCCGCGCGTTTCAAGGCTTCCGGCTCAGCATGAGGCCGACCACCGGGCTGGGTCCAGCCGCGCCCGACGATGATGCCGTCCTTGACGACCACCGCGCCCACGGCGGGGTTCGGCCAGGTACGGCCCTGCCCGCGCCGGCCAAGCGCCAGCGCAAGCTGCATGAAACGCAGGTCTTGAGACATTGGGTCAGAAGACATGGGGTCAGAGATATTCGGCACGGCGATCAAGCGTAGCGGATGAGCAGACGCCGCGCCGTGAAAAAATCACTTGCGCACCACCACCGGCCGCGGCGGTTCGTCCTCACCCGACAGTTCGCCGAGCACGGCCTCGAAGTCCTTGGCCTCGCGGAAATTGCGATAGACCGAGGCGAAACGCACATAGGCGACATCGTCGAGCTGGCGCAGATGCTCCATCACCGTCTCGCCGATGACCTCCGAGGAAATCTCCGCCTCGCCGCCGCTTTCCAGCTCGCGCACGATGGCCGACACCATCTTCTCGACGCGCTCGGGATCAACCGGACGCTTGCGCAGACTGATCTGCAGCGAGCGCACCAGCTTGTCACGATCGAACGGAACGCGACGGCTGTTGCGCTTGATGACGGTGAGTTCGCGAAGCTGCACGCGCTCGAAGGTGGTGAAGCGGAAATTGCACGCCATGCAGACGCGCCGCCGCCGGATCACGGCCGAATCTTCCGTCGGCCGCGAATCCTTTACCTGCGTATCGAGACTGTTGCAGCTTGGGCAACGCATCTGACCCGCCTTACTGGTAGATCGGGAAGCGGCTGGTGAGTTCCTTCACCTTCTCCTTCACCGACGCCTCGACCAGAGGCGCCGCGCCGTCGCCCGATTGCGCGACCGCGTTGAGCACTTCCGAAATCAGCGCGCCGACCTGCTTGAATTCGGCAACGCCGAAGCCGCGCGTCGTCGCCGCCGGCGTGCCGAGACGCAGACCCGACGTGACGAACGGCTTTTCGGGGTCGAACGGAATACCGTTCTTGTTGCAGGTGAGCCCGGCGCGAACCAGCGCCTTCTCCGAGATGTTGCCCTTGAGGCCCTTCGGCCGCAGGTCCACCAGCATCAGATGATTGTCGGTGCCGCCGGAGACGATTTCGAAACCGTTGGAGCGCAGCGTTTCCGCCAGCGCCTTGGCGTTCTCGACCACGTTCTTGGCGTAGATCTTGAAGTCCGGCTGCAGCGCTTCCTTGAACGCGACTGCCTTCGCGGCGATCACGTGCATCAGCGGACCACCCTGCAGGCCTGGGAAGATCGCCGAGTTCAGTTTCTTGGCAATCGCCTCGTCGTTGCTGAGGATCAGGCCGCCACGCGGGCCGCGCAGCGACTTGTGCGTGGTCGTCGTGGTGACATGCGCATACGGCACCGGCGAGGCGTGCACGCCGCCCGCGACCAGACCCGCGAAGTGCGCCATATCGACCAGCAGATACGCGCCAACGCTGTCGGCGATCTCGCGGAAACGCTTGAAATCCCAGGCGCGCGAATAGGCAGAACCACCGGCGATGATGAGCTTCGGCCGAATCTCTTCCGCCTGCTTC
Organism: Afipia sp.; assembly: GCA_051653085.1. Classification (GTDB taxonomy): domain Bacteria; phylum Pseudomonadota; class Alphaproteobacteria; order Rhizobiales; family Xanthobacteraceae; genus Afipia. The sequence goes on from JBOFVL010000040.1 coordinate 81,441, forward strand.
GCCACCGCGTCCATGTCGATGATCTGATCTTCGCGGCGCACGGTGTAGTGCATCGGCTTGAACCACTTGCCGGACATGTTGACCGGCGCGCCGTGGGTGAGATGGCCGCCAGCGGCGAGGTCGAGACCCATGAAGGTATCGCCCGGCTGCAAGAGCGCGAGGAAGACGGCTTGATTCATCTGGCTGCCGGAGTTCGGCTGCACGTTGGCGAAATTCGCGCCGAAAAGTTTCTTGGCGCGCTCGATGGCGAGGTTCTCGGCGACATCGACGAATTCACAGCCACCGTAATAGCGCGCGCCCGGATAGCCTTCCGCGTACTTGTTGGTCATCACCGAGCCCTGCGCTTCGAGCACGGCGCGGCTGACGATGTTTTCCGACGCGATCAGTTCGATCTCATGCTGCTGGCGACCGAGCTCACCCTTGATCGCATTTGCGATCTCCGGGTCGGCCTGCGCGAGCGAGGCCGTGAAAAACGAGTCGGGAGCGGAAGCAGTCTTGGCAGATGAGCTCATGGATCAAATGTCTCCACCGCCGCAGCCTTTCGAAACGGCTACGGACGGTTACGGGTGGCATCAAGGGGCGGCAGCCGCGAGATACCATATCTGGCGGGGATGGCCAAGTTCCAAGCCCGTGGGCCGCTATTTATGCCGGGCAGACCTGTTCCGCGCCGCCCCTGTGGGCTGCATGCCAACCGGCTCGGCGCCAAGCCGCTCCGGCGGCCCGGTTTTGGCTGCTTCCACCCTTGGCCAGGAGCCCCCGCCGGGGCTTTTTGCCCACATTCCCGGGCTGGAACCTTCCGGGTTGGGCAACTTAACTTATGCCGGATGGGGTGTTTCGGAGGACGAGCCGTGGAAAGGAAGTTTCAAAGACGGGGCCTACAGCCGCGCGCAAAGGAACATCACGTTCAGCGAGCACGCAGCCAGCAGAACGAGCATCAACGCGACCTGCAGCCGGTCGCCGGCGAATTTGAGAATCGGCCTCATGATTTGAGGATGATGGAAAGAGTCCGCGCAAGAGTCTCGGGCGATATTTTTGCCTCTTGAGCCCAAGGATTCAGGACTCGTTTACGAGTCGATTCTCTCCGGCAGCCCTCTTCCAAAACGCGAAAAGGCGCCCGAAGGCGCCTAGTCGCATATCCCACACCAGGGGAAACTCGTGCGGAATTCTTCCGCGTGCGTCTTGTGCGCACTTCGGTAACGACCGGAGGGCACCGGCCTAAACTGTGAGAGGGACCAATGCAGGTCGCCGGTCTTTTTGAATCAGCCGGCTGACCCGCTTATCCGATGCTCAGAGGCGATACAGGATCTGGTCGGTCCAGAAGCGCTCGAGGCGATGCAGCGACTTGTTCAGCGTCGCGAACTCGGCGTTCGAGATGCCGCCCACCTGCTCCACCGTCTTGACGTGCTTCTGATACAGCGCGTCGAC
>JBOFVL010000041.1:0-39495 GCA_051653085.1 Afipia sp.
TCGCGGTGCTGATGGGCGCGATGTTCGACGCCGCTTTCCAGCGCTTCGCCGCGGCGTTCGAGAAACGCGCGGATGCGGTCTATGGGCCGCCGCGCGTGGCCGCTTCTTGAGCGGCGGCTGCGGTCCGCGCGCCATCTCCATTAGCATTTTCAGCGCTTCGACAACTGATTGTTCGCGCACGTTGCTGCGGCCGACCGCGCCGAAGCGGCATTCCTTGTGCGTGATGCGGCCGTCGCGCGCGGCGACCGCCAGATGCACAAGTCCCACAGGCTTTCCCGGCGTCGCGCCGCCGGGGCCGGCAATACCGGTGATAGACACGGCGAGATCGGTGTCCGCATGCTCAAGCGCACCGAACGCCATCGCGACGGCGGTTTCCTTGCTCACCGCGCCGAAGGTCTCCAGCGTCGAGGTCTCGACCCCGAGCATGATGTGCTTGGCCTGATTGGAGTAGGTGACGAAGCCGCGATCGACCACATCGGACGATCCGGGAATTTCGGTCAGCGCCGCGGCGACCAGTCCGCCTGTGCAGGATTCGGCGGTCGCAATGGTCAGCTTGCGCATTCGGCACAGATCCAGCAGCGAGCGGGAGAGGGCGCGAGTGGCGCTGCCGCTCATGTCAGTTGCTCCCGCCGTTCGTATTCCAAGGGAGGCGGATCGTGGCGCTGGCTGTTGCGGCGATGCCTTCCTGTCGGCCGGTGAATCCGAGCCGCTCGCTCGTCGTCGCCTTCACGGCCACGCGGGACTGCGGAAGCCCGGTGATCTCAGCGATCTTCGCGCGCATCACATCACGCAGCGGGCCGATCTTCGGCGCTTCGCAGATCATGGTCACTTCGAGATGCGCGATCCGTCCGCCGCGCTTGTCAACGAGTTCGACGGCATGCTTCAGGAACTGGTCGGAGGCCGCGCCCTTCCACTTCGGGTCGCTCGGCGGGAAGTGCGAGCCGATGTCACCATCGGCCAGCGCGCCGAGAATGGCGTCAACGAGGGCATGCAGACCAACGTCGCCATCGGAATGGGCGAGGAAGCCGCGATTGAACGGCACGCGCACGCCGCACAGCATCAGATGATCGCCGTCGGTGAGCGCATGCACGTCGTAACCGGTGCCGGTGCGGATGTCGCCCAGCATGGCGCCGAGGCGCGCTTCCTCGCGTGCAAAGTCTTCCGGTGTGGTCAGTTTCATGTTGGCAACATCGCCTTCAAATGCCGCAACCGTCAATCCCGCCCATTCGGCGATGGCTGCGTCGTCGGTAAAATCGTCGCGTCCTTCTCGCGCGGCGCGGCGATGAGCTTCGAGAATGACGTCGAAACGAAATGCCTGCGGCGTCTGCGCGATCCGCAGATTCGCGCGATCCGGTGTCGCCGTGATCGCACCGGATGCATCGACCACCTTCACAGTATCCGTCACCGGAACGACGGGAATCGCAGCGCCCGTGATCAGCGCAGCGTCAATGGCTCGCGAGATAACTTTGTCGGTGACGAAGGCGCGGGCCGCGTCGTGAATGAGAACGATGTCCGGAGCCTGACTCGCAAGCGCTTCAAGACCGGCGCGAACCGAGGCCTGCCGAGTCGCGCCACCGCTGACGGGAGGCTGATATTTGAGGTGGCTGACCGCCTGATCGAAGATGTCTGCGTCGTCCGGATTGCGGACGGGCTGCACGGCAAAAACGCCCGGATGGGTACAAAAGGGCTCCATCGCCCTCGAAAGGACGGTTTTACCGCCGATTGATCGGTATTGCTTGGGACCACCGGTCCCGGCGCGCAGGCCTCGACCAGCGGCAACAATGATGGCGGCAGTCCGTTTTGACGTTGGCATGGGTGTTTGACGACCGGTCGGAGTAGGGTGGCTGAGCCGTGTATTGGCAGCGTTGGGGTGCTGCCCTTACCATATTCAGACGGGAAACAGCACGATTCCGTATCCGTGTGAAGAATCTGGAAGAATTGTTGCGTCGCACTTGCATGCCGTTCAGAATTGGCTAAAGTGTAGGCATGATCCAAAGTTGCTTAGAAATTAAGCTATGCGTTCTCCGCAATGAAGCGGAGTGCGTCAGAAAACGAGAAACGCAGTGATCGGCATGACTCCGGCACGTCAGGCAACACTGACCATTGGCGATATCGAGATCGCAAATCGCGTCCTTCTCGCACCGATGTCCGGCGTGACCGATGCCCCGTTCCGCCGGATCGCCGCTGAACTGGGAGCCGGTCTCGTCGTCTCCGAAATGACAGCCAGCGACGATCTTGCGCGCGGCCGCCCAATGTCCGTGCTGCGCTGTGAGGCGACCGGTATCGGCCCTCATGTGGTGCAGCTTGCCGGCTGCGAAACTCATTGGATGTCCGAAGGCGCACGTATCGCGGAAGGCGGCGGCGCCGACATCATCGATATCAACATGGGCTGTCCGGCCCGTCATGTCACGGGCGGCCAGTCTGGTTCGGCGCTCATGCGCGACCTCGATCATGCGCTTCGTCTTATCGACGCGACTGTGTCCGCAGTCCGCGTTCCAGTGACGCTGAAAATGCGTTTGGGCTGGGACGATAAATCTCTCAACGCGCCTGAACTGGCTCGCCGCGCCGAAGCTGCGGGCGTGAAGCTGATCACGGTGCATGGGCGCACCCGATGCCAGTTCTACAAGGGCAGTGCCGACTGGAGCGCGGTGCGCCCGGTCAAGGATGCGGTAAGCATCCCCGTGGTCGTCAACGGCGATATCACGTCGTGTGAACAGGCCGAGACTGCGCTCGAAGCATCAGGCGCGGATGCCGTGATGATCGGCCGCGGCGCGCAGGGCCAGCCCTGGCTGCCGGGACAGATCGCAAGACGTCTCGACGGCGGTGCATCCGAGCAGGCGCCGCAACTCCGCGACCAGCTTGGCTACGTTTGCAGTCTCTATGACGAGGTCGTCGATCATTACGGGCCGCACATTGGTCTGCGCCACGCGCGCAAACATCTCGGCTGGGCTCTCGAAGTCGCCGCGAAGGGCAGCGCCGCGTCCGCCGATGTTCTCAAGCGCTGGCGCCAGACCATTCTGACGGCGACCGATCCGGCGCATGTGCGCCGCTCGCTTCACGATGCCTTCGGCGAATTCGCCTGGAGTGCCGCCGCATGAGCAATGTCGCTGAAAAACGCCTCCCAACGCTTGCAAGCAGCGATCTAATCCTGAACGCATTGCCGAATCCGGTGATGCTGATTGCGCCGGATGGCAAGATCGTCGACGCGAACATTGCTGCGGAATCGTTCTTCGAAACGTCGATCCCGCATCTGCAGCGTCAGATGTTGCGCGAACTCGTGCCGTTCGGCAGCCCGCTACTGGCGCTGATCGATCAGGTCCGCCGCACCGGTTCGGCGGTGAACGAATACAAGGTCGATCTCGGCACGCCCCGTATCGGCGGCGACCGTCAGGTCGATCTCCACGTCGCGCCGCTGAGTGAGCGCCCCGGACATATCGTGGTGATGCTTCAGGAGCGCACCATTGCCGACAAGATGGACCGGCAGCTTACCCATCGCAGCGCCGCGCGCTCGGTGATCGCGCTCGCCGCGATGCTGGCGCACGAAATCAAGAATCCGCTGTCGGGCATTCGCGGCGCCGCGCAGTTGCTCGAACAGGCCGCATCGCCGGAAGACCGCACGCTGACGCGGCTCATCTGCGATGAGGCCGATCGTATCGTCACCCTCGTGGACCGCATGGAAGTGTTTGGCGACGAGCGTCCTGTCGCCCGCGGACCGGTGAATATTCATTCCGTGTTCGATCACGTCAAACGGCTCGCGCAGTCCGGCTTCGCGCGAAATATCAAATTCGTCGAGGAGTACGATCCATCGTTGCCGCCGGTACTGGCCAATCAGGACCAGTTGATTCAGGTGTTTCTGAATCTCGTAAAGAACGCAGCCGAAGCCGTTGCAGACCTTGGAACTGACGGCGAGATCCAGCTCACCACAGCGTTCCGGCCCGGCGTGCGTCTATCGGTGCCGGGCAAGAAGTCCCGCGTGTCGCTGCCGCTGGAATTCTGCGTGAAGGACAACGGGCCGGGTGTGCCCGATGATTTGCTCGCCAATCTTTTCGATCCGTTCGTGACGACAAAGCCGACCGGCAGCGGTCTCGGCCTTGCTCTTGTCGCCAAGATCGTTGGCGATCACGGCGGCATCATCGAGTGTGAATCGCAACCGCGCAAAACCATCTTCCGCGTGCTGCTGCCGATGTACAATCCAGCCAAAAATCAAAACCACAGCAATGGCGACGAGCGCCCGGGAACGCCGTCGCATGCCTCACAGACTGCAGATGGGAAATAAAGATGCCCGCAGGTAGCATACTTGTCGCTGACGACGACACCGCCATCCGCACTGTCCTCAATCAGGCGCTGTCACGCGCGGGATATGAGGTGAGGCTGACCGGAAACGCAGCCACGCTGTGGCGCTGGGTGAGCCAGGGCGAGGGCGATCTTGTCATCACGGACGTCGTGATGCCGGATGAGAACGCGTTCGATCTCTTGCCGCGCATCAAGAAGATGCGCCCCAATCTGCCGGTTATCGTCATGAGCGCGCAAAATACGTTCATGACCGCGATCCGCGCGTCCGAGCGCGGCGCCTACGAATATCTGCCGAAGCCATTCGACCTCAAGGAGCTGATCGCGATCGTCGGCCGCGCCTTGTCGGAGCCGAAGGAACGCCCCACCTCCGTGAAGGAGGAAGGCGAGTTCGATTCCATTCCGCTGGTCGGCCGCTCGCCCGCGATGCAGGAAATCTATCGCGTGCTCGCGCGCCTGATGCAGACGGATCTCACGGTGATGATCTCCGGCGAGTCCGGCACCGGCAAAGAGTTGGTAGCGCGCGCGCTGCATGATTACGGCAAACGCCGCAATGGTCCGTTCGTCGCCGTCAACATGGCGGCGATCCCGCGCGACCTCATCGAATCCGAATTGTTCGGCCATGAGCGCGGCGCGTTCACCGGCGCGAATGCACGCGCCACCGGCCGCTTCGAGCAGGCCGAAGGCGGCACGTTGTTCCTGGATGAAATCGGCGACATGCCGATGGAAGCGCAGACCCGCTTGCTGCGCGTCCTGCAGCAGGGCGAATACACCACGGTCGGCGGCCGCACGCCGATCAAAACCGATGTGCGGATCGTGGCGGCCAGCAACAAGGATCTGCGCATCCTCATTCAGCAGGGCTTGTTCCGCGAAGACTTGTTCTTCCGTCTCAACGTCGTGCCGTTGCGGCTGCCGCCGCTGCGCGAGCGGATCGAGGATTTGCCCGACCTGATCCGGCATTTCTTTGCGCTGGCGGAAAAAGATGGTCTGCCGCCGAAGAAGCTCGACGCGCAGGCGGTCGAGCGACTCAAGCAGCATCGCTGGCCGGGCAACGTGCGCGAGCTTGAAAACCTCGCGCGGCGTCTGGCGGCTCTCTATCCACAGGACGTGATTACAGGGTCGGTGATTGAGGGCGAACTGGCACCGCCCGCCGTGGTCTCGGGCGGCACCATGCCGCAAAGCGTGGACAACCTCGGGGGCGCGGTCGAGATGTATCTCGCTTCGCATTTCGCAGGCTTCCCGAACGGGTTGCCGCCGCCGGGGCTCTACCATCGCATTCTGAAGGAGATCGAGGTTCCGCTGCTGACGGCTGCGCTGGCAGCCAATCGGGGCAACCAGATCAGGGCTGCTGATCTGCTCGGATTGAACCGGAACACGCTCCGCAAGAAGATTCGAGATCTCGACATTCAGGTCTATCGCAGCGGCGGGTAGGCAGCCCAGCCGTGGCATTCCGGTGACTGACTACCCCTGCGGGTGGTTCTGTGTGCTTAGAACCACTTGAAGGCGCTGTCCCGTGCAGGGACACGCCTAGGAAATGTCGCAATTCAGCAACATTGTGATATGAATGCATCACTGGGCATGGCGACCGCCGTGCGCCGGAACAAATTTGGCCTGATCTGATCCCGGCATGACCACAGCAGAGACGTCGGCCCAAAGCTTCGATCCGTCGCTAGCCGAGCCGGTCGACCGGCCGCTGCGCAGGCTGTTTGCACCGGTTGCTGTCGGCCTGGCGCTGCTGTCAGCCTTCCTGACTTTCGTTGTCCTGACCGGGTTGACGCCCATAGCGCCCACCCATCAGGTCGTCGTCACATTCCTGCTGATCAACGGCGCGACCATCCTGCTGCTGCTGGGCATTATCGCCCGCGAGGTGTGGCAAGTGGTTCAAGCCCGCCGCCGCGGCCGGGCCGCCGCCCGGCTGCACGTCCAGATCGTCAGCCTGTTTTCGGTGATCGCGGTATTACCGGCCGTGCTGGTGTCGATCGTCGCCAACGTCACCCTCGATCGCGGTCTCGACCGGCTATTTTCGGTCCGCACGCGGGCCGTCATCGAGAACTCGCTGATCGTCGCCAATGCCTATGTCTACGAACACGCGCAACTGATCCGTGGCGACGTCATCGGCATGTCCAACGACATCGCCCGCGCGCGGCCGCTATTCGATCAGGATCGCCAGACCTTCCGGAATGTCCTCACCTCGAGCGCCGAGTCCCGTAATCTTCCGGGTGCGATGATCATCGACAAGGATCGCAACATTCTCGAGACGGCAGCGACCGGAATCCGGCAGGATTTCCAAACACCAGCCCCAGACTTCCTCCGCAACGTGACCGAAGACGAGCCGCAGATCGGTGTTTTCATCGATCAGAACTATGTCGCCGCGGTTATTCGATTGCGCGCATTCCAGGATACGTTTCTTTACGTGGCTCGCATTCTCGATCCGCGTGTCGTTGCACAGTTGCAGCAGACCCAAGCGAGCGTGAAGGAGTACGCCGAGCTCGAATCGCGACGCCTGGGAATTCAGGTCGCGTTCGCGCTGATGTTCACGGTGATCGCGCTGACGGTGCTGATGTCGTCGGTGCTGCTCGGCCTGAACTTCGCCAACTGGCTGGTGGCACCGATCCGGCGGCTGATGGGGGCGGCCAATCTCGTCTCCACCGGCGACCTCCATGTTCAGGTGCCTGTGATCAAGTCCGAAGGCGATCTCGCGAATCTCGGCGAGACGTTCAACAAGATGACGCAGGAGCTGCGCACGCAGCGCGACGATCTCGTCAATGCGAGCGGCCTCATCGACAGCCGCCGCCGGTTCATCGAAGCCGTTCTCTCATCCGCGAGCGCTGGCATCATCGGTATCGACGGCGAGGGAAAGATCGCCGTTCTCAACCGTTCGGCGGAGAAACTGATTGGACATTCGGAATCGGAAGTGTTGGGCAAGCCCTTGTCCGAAATCGTTCCCGAGCTCAACGAATTAATGGCCACGGCGCGCAGCAGCGCGCAACGGCTGCTGCAGGGTCAGATCGAAATCAGCCGCGACAGCGTCGAGCGCAATCTCTCCGTGCGCGTGAGCTCCGAGCAACAAACTGCGCAATCCAACGAAAGCTACATCATCACACTCGACGACATCACCGAACTCGTCACCGCGCAGCGCACCTCGGCATGGGCGGACGTCGCCCGCCGCATCGCGCACGAGATCAAGAATCCGCTGACTCCGATTCAATTGTCCGCCGAGCGCATCCGCCGCAAGTTCGGCAAGGTGATCACGGAAGATCGGCCCATTTTCGATCAGTGCACGGAAACAATCATCCGTCAGGTCGACGACATCCGCAAAATGGTCGACGAGTTCTCCAAGTTCGCGCGCATGCCGAAGCCGGTCATCGAGGGTGAGGATGTCGCCGATACCGTTCGGCAGACGGTGTTCCTGATGCGGGTCGGATATCCCGATATCGATATCAAGGTCGACATCAAGCAGGAGCCGATGCTGGCCAAGTTCGACCGGCGGCTGATCTCGCAGGGGCTGACGAACATCATCAAGAATGCCACGGAAGCCATCGCCGCGGTTCCTGCTGGTGAAATCGAACGCGGACATATCGATGTCATCGCCACGCGCGAGAACGACGATATCGTGATCGACATTGTGGATAACGGAATTGGGCTGCCCAAAGAAAGCCGCGCGCGCCTGCTTGAGCCATATGTCACCACCCGAGAGAAAGGTACCGGCCTTGGCCTCGCAATCGTCGGCCGTGTTCTGGAAGATCACGGCGGACGCATCGAACTGAACGACGCATCCACCCTGCGCCCCGGTGCGCGCGGGGCCTGGGTGCGAATGAGATTCTCCATTTCAGGTCAGGCGAAAGACGCCGCGATCGAAGAGCCAAAAACAGAAATAGAAGCCGTAACCGGCAATTGACAGAGCGGGCGTAATTCATGGCGAATGATATTCTGATCGTCGATGACGAAGCTGACATTCGAGACCTCGTCGCGGGCATTCTCGACGACGAGGGCTTCAAGACGCGCACGGCGCGCGACAGCGATACTGCGCTGGCGGAGATTTCCGGCCGCCGGCCGAACCTGATTTTTCTCGACATCTGGCTGCAGGGCAGCAAGCTGGACGGCTTGCAATTGCTTGAGCAGATCAAGCGCGACCATCCAGAAGTGCCCGTGGTGATGATCTCGGGCCATGGCAATATCGAAACGGCCGTCGCGGCGATCAAGCGCGGCGCCTACGACTTCATCGAGAAGCCGTTCAAGGCCGATCGCCTGATCCTGGTGGCGAACCGCGCGCTGGAAACGTCGCGCCTCAAACGCGAGGTCCGCGAACTCAAGCAGCATGCGCCGTCATCCGGCACGCTGGTGGGTCGCTCGCCTTGCATGAACCAGTTGCGTCAGACCATCGATCGCGCGGCCAAGGCCAACAGCCGCATCATGATCGTCGGCCCGTCTGGCGGCGGCAAGGAGCTTGCGGCGCGCACGCTGCATGCCATGTCGAGCCGCGCCGACGGACCATTCGTTGTCATCAATGCCGCTGCGATCACACCGGAGCGGATGGAAGTCGAACTGTTCGGTGTCGAATTGTCCGACGGCGAAACCGGCCGCAAGCCGGGCGCGCTGGAAGAAGCGCATGGCGGCACGCTGTTCATCGACGAAATCGCTGACATGCCGCGCGAAACCCAAAACAGGATTTTGCGCGTGCTGGTCGATCAAACGTTCCAGCGGGCAGGCGGCACCACCAAGGTCAGCGTAGACGTCCGGATCGTGTCGTCGACGGCGCGCAATCTTGAAGCCGAGATTGCGGAAGGAAAATTCCGCGAGGATCTCTACCACCGGCTTTCAGTGGTTCCGATCCGCATTCCGCCATTGTCGGAGCGGCGCGAGGATATTCCGGATCTGGTCGAGTATTTCATGGACCAGATTTCGGCATCGACCGGTTTGCCGAAACGGCGGATCGGTGAAGACGCGATGGCGGTGCTGCAATCGCACGTCTGGCCCGGCAACGTCCGTCAGTTGCGCAACAATGTCGAGCGCGTGATGATCCTCGCAGGTGGCGACGCCGAGGCGGCTATCACTGCGGACATGCTGCCGCAGGATGTCGGTTCGATGATTCCTGCGATGCCCACAGGCAACAATGGCGAACACATCATGGGTCTGCCACTGCGGGAGGCCCGCGAGGTGTTCGAGCGCGACTATCTGATTGCTCAGATCAGCCGCTTCTCGGGCAACATCTCACGCACCGCCGAGTTCGTCGGCATGGAACGTTCGGCCTTGCACCGCAAGCTCAAAGCGCTGGGTGTGGGCTGATCAATGTCCCGCATCGCCTACGTCAACGGGCAGTACCGCGACATGCGGGACGCCAGTGTGAATATCGAGGATCGCGGCTATCAGTTTTCCGATGGCGTCTACGAGGTCTGCGAAATCCGGGGCGGCAAGGTCGTCGACCTTCCGCGGCACATGACGCGATTGCAACGCTCCCTGCGCGAATTGCGGATCGATATGCCTATGCCGGCGTCGGCGCTTGAGATCGTGATCCACGAAACGGTGCGGCGCAATCGCGTCACCTACGGCATCGTCTATCTGCAAGTGACACGCGGTGTGGCGCGGCGCGACCATGCGTTTCCAACCAAGCCGGTGAAGCCCGCTGTTGTGGTGACGGCGCGCGGCCTCAGCTTCCAGAAAAATCAGGAGACCGCCGCGCGCGGCATCGGCGTCATCACCGTTCCTGAGAATCGCTGGCCGCGAGTCGATATCAAATCGGTATCGCTGCTGCCGAATGTGCTGGCGAAGCAGCAGGCGCGCGAGAACGATGCCTACGAGGCGTGGTACGTCGATGGCGAGGGCCATGTCACGGAAGGCTCATCCAGCAACGCCTGGATCATCACCAAGGATGGCAAGGTCGTCACGCGATCGGCCGAGAGCGGCATTCTTGCCGGCATCACCCGCGCCGTTCTGACGGATGTGCTGGCGGCGCTGCAGATCAAGTTTGAGGAGCGGCCCTTCACGCCGCAGGAGGCTTACGACGCCGCCGAGGCGTTCGTGACCGCGTCCAGCCAGATCGTCATGCCTGTGGTCCGGATCGATGGCCGCACCATTGGAACTGGCAAGCCCGGAGCCATTTCCATGCGTTTGCGTGAAGAATTTCACCGTTTTTCGGATTTTTCCTAAGTTTTTCCGCCGTTTGGCAGCCAGTCCGGGCCCAAGCGGTCTTGCCTAACATTCGGGCCTGTCCTTTAATCGCGCTGCAGCACCCGGAGGGGGATCTCAGGGACGCCGGCAGCCTCACCACGCCCCGAAGAGGGCAGGTTGGGCCCAAAAACAAGAATGCGGGATAAGAAAATGGCGGCAGACCGCGCACAAAATCTACAAGACACCTTCCTTAATCACGTTCGCAAAACCAAAACGCCACTGACGATCTTTCTGGTCAATGGGGTGAAGCTGCAGGGCATTGTCACCTGGTTCGACAATTTCTGCTTGCTGCTCAGGCGCGACGGTCATTCGCAGCTTGTCTACAAGCACGCGATTTCGACCATCATGCCGGGCGCTCCGATCCAGTTGTTCGAAGGCGGCGAGGACGCGCCAGCTTGAGATTGAACTGATTTGGAACCCCGAAACTTCGACGGGGGCGTCGATCGTCCGAGATCGGCGAGGGGCGACACAGGGCGGGTGCTGGTCATCGGCCCGTACAAACGCGCGCGACGGGGAGACCCCGACGCGCCGGCAGGAAACAGCGGCGTCCGCAATCCCGACGCGCGGCTTGAGGAAGCCGCCGGTCTCGCGCGCGCCATCGACCTCACCGTTGTCGAGGCGGTCGTTGCGCCGCTAAGCGAGATCCGGCCCGCGACATATCTGGGTAAAGGCAAGGTCGAGGAAATGCTCGGCCTTATCAAAGCCAATGAAGCCGATCTGGTGGTGATGGATTGCGCGCTATCGCCGGTCCAGCAGCGCAATCTCGAAAAGGAATGGAACGCCAAGGTGCTCGATCGCACCGGGCTCATTCTGGAAATCTTCGGCCGCCGCGCGAAGACGCGTGAAGGCACGCTGCAGGTCGAACTCGCGCATCTGAATTATCAGCGCAGCCGTCTCGTCCGGTCATGGACCCATCTCGAACGTCAACGCGGCGGCTTCGGCTTCATGGGCGGTCCCGGTGAAACCCAGATCGAAGCGGACCGCCGCTTGATCGGCGAACGCATCTCCAGGATCGAAGCCGAACTCAAGAAAGTGCAGGCGACACGCCGGCTGCACCGGGCGGGGCGGCAGCGTGTGCCATATCGTGTTGTCGCGTTGGTTGGGTACACCAACGCGGGAAAATCCACGCTGTTCAACCGGCTAACACGCGCGGATGTGCAGGCTGCCGACATGTTGTTTGCGACGCTCGATCCGACGCTGCGCGCGCTGACGCTGCCGCATGGCGGCAAGGCGATGCTGTCGGACACGGTCGGATTTATCTCGGATCTACCGACCATGCTGGTGGCTGCATTTCGCGCCACGCTGGAAGAAGTCATCGAAGCCGACGTGATCCTGCATGTCCGCGACATTTCACATGAAGACGCCGAAGCCCAGCAGCACGACGTCGAATCCGTGCTGCGGCAGCTTGGTATCGATCCAGATGGCGGTCACCGCATCATCGAGGTCTGGAACAAGATCGATCGTTTCGACCAGGAGGGGCGCGACAACCTCGCGAACATCGCCGCGCGACGTCCGCCCGAACGTCCTTGTTTTCCGGTATCAGCCGAAACCGGGGAGGGCATCGATGCCCTGCTTGCCGCCATCGAGGATCGCCTTGCCGCGACGCGGGTGACGCTGGATCTCTCCATCGATGCGTCTGATGGAGCCGGCATTAGCTGGCTGCATCGTAACGCCGAGGTGCTCGACAAGCACATGGAGAACGGCCGGTTCGCCATGACCGTACGCGTCGATGAAACCAAGCGCGATATCACCATTGCCAAGTTCGGCGCGGTGCCCAGCACGCATTGAATTGCATGTGCTGCGAATTATTTCGCGGTTTTCGCCTCGTTCCACAGCCCATCCATCTCGGCCAGCGTCGCTGCTTCCAGCGATGAACCGCGCGCAGCGAGGGTGCGCTCGATATAGGCGAAGCGCCGCTCGAATTTTGCGTTGGTGGCGCGCAGGGCCATCTCGGGATCGGCCTTGGCGTGACGCGCGAGGTTGACGACAGCGAACAGAAGGTCGCCGGTTTCCTCGGCAATGTGGGACTCGTTGCCGCTGTCGAGCGCGGCTTCAATTTCGTCGGCTTCCTCGCGGATTTTCGCGAGTACCGCACGCGGGTCGTTCCAGTCGAAGCCGACAGTCGAGGCGGTGCGCTGCAAATCCATCGCGCGAGCCAATGCGGGCTGGCTCTTTTTCACGCTGTCCAGCAGGCCGGGCTTGGCGTCGGGAACTTCACCGCGCAGCGCTGCTCGCTCGGCCTTCTCCTCGGCCTTGATGCTGTGCCACAGGCCCTTCACCTCGTCGGGCGTCATGCGTCCGGCTTTCTCGCCGAACACATGGGGATGGCGCCGGGTCATCTTCGTCGTGATAGCGTTTACAACGTCGCCAAATGCGAATGCGCCTTTTTCCTCCGCCATCCGTGCATGAAACACCACCTGAAGCAGCAGGTCGCCGAGTTCCTCCTTGAGATCATCGAGATCGTTCCGTGCGATTGCCTCCGCAACCTCATAAGCTTCTTCGATGGTGTAGGGCGCGATGGTCGCGAAGGTCTGCTCCAGATCCCACGGGCATCCGGTTTTGGGCGTGCGCAACGCCGCCATGATGTCGAGGAGTTTGGATATGTCATGGGAAGGAGGCATGGCGCACCGGGGGATGTAAAGGGCCTGCCCTCTATGCCGTAACGACGGCCCGGAGACAATTGGCGGCGCGGTGTCCGGGTGCTAAGTGCAATCCCATGATAGAACTGGGCCAGAACAACGCAGCCTTGGTGCTTTTCTCCGGCGGGCAGGATTCCGCGACATGCCTTGCCTGGGCGTTGTCGCGGTTTGAGCGCGTGGAAACCGTCGGCTTTTCCTACGGTCAGCGCCATGCCATCGAACTCGAGAGCCGGGCGAAGCTGGTCGACGGCATGACGGCGCTGCGGCCGGATTGGGCCTTAAAGCTCGGCGAAAGTCACACGCTGGATATTCCAACGCTCGGCGTGATTTCCGAGACGGCGCTGACGCGCGACACCGCGATTGAAATGGGCGAGGGCGGCCTGCCGAATACGTTCGTGCCGGGCCGCAATCTGGTGTTCCTCACCTTTGCCGCGGCGCTGGCCTACCGGCGCGGGATTACACACATTGTCGGCGGTATGTGCGAGACGGATTTTTCCGGCTACCCGGATTGCCGCGACGAAACTATCAAAGCACTCAATGTCGCGCTGAATCTCGGCATGGCGCGGTCGTTCGAGCTGCACACGCCGCTGATGTGGCGCGACAAGGCCGACACCTGGGCGCTGGCGGAAGAACTTGGCGGCAAGAGGCTGGTCGATCTGATCGTCGAGCATTCCCACACCTGTTATCTTGGTGAGCGCGGCGCGCGGCATGATTGGGGCTACGGCTGCGGTGTATGTCCAGCATGCAGCCTGCGCGCCAAAGGCTGGATGGCCTACGCCGCACAAGCCAGCACCGACGAACGATGACGCTCACGCAGCGCCTGCGAGCGGAAGGATTCACGTTGCTCGTCGCCTATATTGCCTGCATCCCGATTGCCAACTGGCTGATCCAGCATGTCGGCACGGTGTGTCCGCCGGATGGGCCGTGTCTCATTCCGGTTGCGCCCGGCGGGCTGATGGCGCCGAGCGGCGTGTTGATGGCCGGTCTGGCGCTCGTCCTGCGCGATCTGGTGCAGCGGCGGCTCGGCATCGCATACGGACTGGCAGCGATCGGAGCGGGGACTGCACTCTCGGCGGCTCTGGCGCCCGCACCGCTGGTGGTCGCATCAGCTGTTGCGTTCCTGCTGTCGGAACTGGCCGACTTCGCCGTCTACACGCCGTTGCAGAAACGCGGTCTGGTGCTGGCAGTCGCCGCGAGCAGCTTTGTCGGGCTCGTCGCCGACTCGCTGCTGTTTCTGTGGCTTGCGTTTGGCAGCCTCGATTTTCTCGCAGGTCAAATCGTCGGCAAGGCTGCTATGGTGCTGCTGACGCTGCCGGCGATCCGCTGGCTGCGTGAGCGCGACAAGCGTCTTGGAGTCTAACATCGCGGAGGAAGCCACTCATGATGAAGCTTAAGCCGAATTGCGAATGCTGCGACAAGGATCTGCCGCCCGAAAGTCGCGAGGCCGTGATCTGCACATTTGAATGCACGTTCTGCGCGACCTGCGCTGACACCGTCTTCGGCGGCGCGTGCCCGAACTGCGGCGGAAATTTCGTGCCGCGCCCGATCAGGCCGGCGGCATTGCTGCGGAAGTATCCAGCTTCCACCGAGCGTCATCTGCGTGAACAGCCGTGTCTGGCGAAAGCCGGTTAAACCTGCCTTCGACTAATCTTTGCGTGCATTATCAGCACGAGGATGCTGTTGTCGCCATTCGCGCGGCGGCGTAAACGAGCCCGCCCATAATCCACGCTTGGCGGATTTTGCCTCGTCCTGCTGCGTGCCGTACACATCCGCAAATCCGTACGTGACGGCCCAGCCTTGCTGCACCATCCAGGCGTTGACGTCGGTGCCGTCGGGAAGGGTGCACGTCGCCAACGTTCGCCCAAATTTATCGAGCGATCTCGGTTGGCACTTCAAGTCGCGGCCGCGGACGCGGCTTCGCAACTGTGCTGACGCCTGCCGTCCGCATGGCCAATCGCGGCCCTGGGCATCGAGGCAACTTTGATCGAGTTCAGGTGCGTCAATATCGACCAGGCGAATCCGCATGCCTGAGATCGTCAGCGTGTCGCCATCAGCCACAAAAGCGTTGCCGACAATCGGCGCATCAGGAAACCGCAGCCAGCGCTCCGCAACATAGACACCGAGCGAGCCAATCAGCACGATCACCATCACCGTCCAGCGCCGTGTGTCCGAATTGTACCGGATGGATCCGCGCTGTTGTGGCCGCCGTGGCATCCGGAAGTTCATGCATGCGCCTGTGCAAATTGCGATGTGAACGTTTTATGTCAGGCGATTGCGCGACAACGATTCATCCACCGGATTATCGGCTTCGTGCGGGTAGGGTTCAAGCGCGTCTTGCCAACGACTTTGGCGTGCGCCTAAGTGCCGAGCGCCCGTCGGATTCTCCCAACCAATCAGTGTGATTCATGCGTGAGAGCTTTCCGTGGTGGAGGTCCGGCATCCTCTATCAAATCTATCCGCGCTCGTTTCAGGATTCGAACGGCGACGGTGTGGGCGATCTGCGCGGCATCATTGCGCGGTTGTCCTACCTGCGGAAACTCGGCGTCGATGCGCTGTGGCTATCTCCGATCTTTCCGTCGCCAATGGAGGACTTCGGATACGACATTTCCGATTACACCGGCGTCGATCCGCTGTTCGGCACGCTCGATGATTTCGATGCGCTGGTCGCTGCGGCTCACGATTTGGGACTTAAAGTCATTCTCGATCTGGTGCCCAATCACACGTCCGACAAGCATCCGTGGTTCATCGAGAGCCGCAGTTCGAAGAACAATCCAAAACGCGACTGGTACATCTGGCGCGAGGGCCGCGGCGAGGGTGCCCCGCCCAACAATTGGTTGTCCGAGTTCGGCGGCAGTTCTTGGGAATTCGATGTGCGGACAGGGCAGTATTACTATCACGCGTTCCTGCGCACCCAGCCCGATCTGAACTGGCGCAATCCGGATGTGCGCCGCGCAATGCACGACGTGATGCGCTTCTGGCTGCGGCGCGGCGTCGATGGCTTTCGCGTCGATGTGATGTGGCATCTTATCAAGGATGATCTGCTGCGCGACAATCCGCCAAACCCTGATTTTGCGCCGGGGCGGCAACCTTATGAGCGGCTGATCCCGTTGTATTCGACCGACCGGCCAGAAGTGCACGCGGTCGTGGCCAAGATGCGACAGGTGATCGACGAGTTCGACGATCGCGTTCTGATCGGTGAAATCTATCTGCCGCCGGAGAAGCTCGTGGCCTACTATGGACGCGACCTCACCGGCGCGCATTTACCATTTAACTTTGCGCTGATCTCCACGCCGTGGAATGCGCAAGCCGTTGCGAAGCTGATCGACGGCTATGAGGCGGCGCTGCCGCCCGCTGCGTGGCCCAACTGGGTGCTCGGTAACCATGACCGCCAGCGTATCGCGAGCCGCGTCGGCCACGATCAGGCGCGCGTCGCGGCAATGCTGCTGCTGACGCTCAGAGGAACGCCGACGCTGTATTACGGCGACGAGATCGGAATGCCGCAGGTCAAAATCCCGCCGGATCGGGTGAGGGATCCGTGGGAGAAAAATCTGCCCGGCATCGGCGTCGGCCGCGATGGCTGCCGCACGCCCATGCAATGGGATTCGACGCCGCATGGCGGGTTCAGCGCCGGCGAACCATGGCTGCCGCTGGACAAGAATTCTGCTCGTGAGAACGTTACGGCTGAACGCCAGAACGCGACGTCCATGCTCAGCCTGTACCGGGCGCTGATCGATCTGCGACGGACGAAGCCCGAACTGGCATTAGGCGCTTACAGACCCGTCAGCGTCACCAGCGAGCTTCTGGTGTTCGAGCGCGAGCATCAGGGGCAGCGTCTGCTCGTTGCACTAAACCTCGGCGCAGCATCTGTGGCGACCAACATACGCTTGCGCGGGCGCGTCCTGCTGTCGACCTTCATGGACCGGCAGACCGAGACAGTGGATGGGATGCTGGGGCTGCGCGGTGCCGAAGGGATCATCCTGGAGCCGTTAGCGTGACCGGGAAATGGGTTGGACGAACCGGAGGGAGCCGTATCCATGGCCATGTCCGGCCATACCTCTGATTCGCATAAGGTATATTATGGAATATTTTATATCTAAGCGATTTCAGTATGATCCATCCAATATCCCATAAAATGATCGAGATATTTGAGGCTTTGCCCGGCAAATCGCAGCGCCGAGCTTGATCCCTCGATCAGTGAACCCTGCATTCCGTCCAGCGCCGCTTATGCCGCGCCTATGAGATCGGCTCGGCGCTGCTCTCGAATTCATACGGTCCTCGACCAGACATTAGCGGCGTGATCACGCAAGACCCGCTCGATTCCTTCTCCTTCGGTGGCCTCGCACGATCTGCAAAAGCAAACGTCAATTCGAGGCATCCACCCATGAAGCAGACTGAACCTCCGTCGTGTAGCTCGTTGGTTTTCATCGGCAAGAACAGTCGCGGCAACTGGGTCGCGCAGGAACAAAACGGGTTGTTCGGCGGGCTCTTCATCAACCGGGCCGAAGCGGTCCGATACGCGCTCTTCGAGAACGGCCATCGTCCTGAGGCGATCATGCCGGCGCCCGGCCCCCTTGAACTCGACGCGAGCAACAGCCCCGCTTCGCGCGGCCTCACAGCGCCAAAGAGCCATTCTGAGCACGACGGCTTCCGGCTGCGCCGGGTCGCTTGACGCTGCTTCACATCAACATTCAGGGACATCGCAATGCTTCAGCTCAATTTCGATCTGACTCATGAACAAGTCATGGCGACCATGATCGACCTGACGCGACCATCCATCCTGCATCGGATCATTGTTGCTGGCGGCGACAGCGCCGTGACCGAACTTGAGCTGCGGCGGCGCGGCTTCCTGCGCGTCTCGACGACGGACCGCGGCACGCCGCGTGGACAATATTCCGTCGGCCTGGTCGCGGGACAGCATTCGCTGCAGGCGCTTGAAGCGGCTCTAGCGGAAATATCGCCATTTCTAAGCGCCACGGCGGCGATCGCTGTCGTGATCGATTTTCGCGGCGAGGGCTCGAACATGAAAGTTCGCGAAAAGCTCGAGCAACTCGGCTTCCGCATCGAGGCCGGCGTGAGATGCCACGAGCGTTTTGTGCTGTCGGCGCGGCGGCGAAATTTCAGCAACATGGCCAACGCGGCGTGACGAAAAACCCATGACGCATTCGCTGCATCATCCCGCCACATGGCTGGTGGGCTATATTCCCGATCTTCCGACCCCATTCGACGATTCCGGCGAGGTCGATCTCGGAGCATTCCGGCGGCTCTGCGAACGTCAGATCGCGGCCGGCACGACCGCCCTGGTGGTCGGTGAAACGGCCGGCGAGGATTCCACGCTGGACCATGCCGAGCACACTGCCCTCGTTCGCGTCGCCGTCCGTACGGCCAGAGGCCGCGCGGCAATCATCGCGGGGGCCGGATCTAATTCCACGAGCGAGGCAATCGAGCTGACGCAAAGGGCGGAAGCCGACGGTGCGGACGCGGTGTTGTCCGTGGTGCCGTACTACAACAAGCCCACCCAGGCCGGCATCTATGCGCATTTTCGAGCGATTGCCGACAGCACGCGGCTGCCGATCATCCTGCATGACGTCCCTTCCCGCACGGTACGTGAGCTTGCCGACGATACCGTCGCGCGGCTGGCGGAATCGCCGCAATTCGTCGGCCTCAGGGATGCGACCGGCGACCTCGCCCGACCGCAGCGCCTGCGCGCCATGACACGGCCCGAGTTTCGGTTGCTGTCAGGCGATGACACGGCGGCGCCGGCCTTTCTGGTGCACGGCGGAGACGGCTGCATCTCGATCACGTCGAACGTCATTCCCGATATCTGCCAGCAACTGTATCGATGCTGCAAGGAGGGCGATTTGCAGGTCGCCAGAGGGTTGGCGATGCGGATCGGCCGCCTCACCGCTACGCTTTCTCGTGATCACACGCCCGCTCCGCTCAAATACGCCTTGAGTCTGCTCGGACTGATGTCGCCGCGGATGCGCCTGCCGCTCGTCGAGCTCGCAGATTCCGCGAAAGCCGAGGTTGCTGCGGCCGTGAGGATCATCGAGGAAGACGACAAGCTGCCCGCCGTAAACGGCTTTGCTCCCAGCCTTCAACCTCCGGATTCCATCCACTGACGGACCAACACCGCAGTGGGACTGGAGGAGTTTGCAATGAGTGTCCAATTAGAGGCCGGCGAACGGCATGACCGGACGATACGGGCGTGGCTATTGGCGTTGCTGCGGTTTGCCGTCACGCGAGACAACGACGACCGGCTGGCAGTGCTTGCCGCGGCATCTGAGATCAACAAGCTGAGCCTGAGCGCGCCGCAAGGCCAACGCGGCTTCCGGTTTTTCCATCGCACCAGTGCAGAACTCTGCGCAGCGATCACCGATCCCCGCCGCCCTAGTAGCGAGGCTGTATTGCGCCGGCATCTGGAGCGAATGACAGACGAACGGATGAGGCGCGCGTTTGCCGCGGCTCTTGAGCTGGATCACGCCAGCGTCCCCGTACAAAGGACGGCCGGACCGCACAGCCGGAGTGGGCTGTGGAAGGGATTGGCAGCTGCTCGCCCGGGCGCCGAACGACTTTAGAAAATTATTTTGTAATTACAGATGGTTATAGGATTTTAAACTCAAAACACCTTAATTACCTCAATCGATTTCTGAATACACTCGAACAGCCCGGCTCCAGTGCCTGAAGGGGCGTCGGCCCCTCCCAAACCGGTCGCCCGCCATCATTGACCGCCGGGGCTGCCGTTGTAGAACCAAATGCAAGCGTCCGACCGAACGCCAATGGCGTCAAACGGGTCGGTCAATCAGGGAGTCCGGTCATGAGCAGCGATCAGGGTCAATACGGCACCGGTCTCGACAAAAACCCGGCGAACTACGTGCCGCTCTCGCCGCTGAGCTTCCTCGCCCGCAGCGCCAGCGTCTATCCGAACCTGACCAGTACCGTCTACGAAGGCCGCACGTTTACCTGGGCGCAGACCTACGAGCGCTGCAAGCGCTTCGCGTCGTACCTCGCCGGACGCGGCATCGGCCGTGGCGACACGGTCGCCGCGATGCTGCCGAACATCCCGGCGATGAACGAACTTCACTTCGCCGTGCCGATGACCGGCGGCGTGCTCAACACCCTCAACATCCGGCTCGATGCGGGCTCGATCGCATTCCAGCTCGATCACGGCGGCGCCAAGATCATCCTGGTCGACCCCGAGTTCACGGGGGTGATTTCAGACGCACTCGGCCTGATGAAAGGCCCGCGGCCGCTGGTGATCGATGTCGACGACGCAGCATTTCCCGGCGGTAAGCGGATCGGCGAACTTGAATACGAGGCGGCGGTCGCGTCCGGCGATCCGGACTTCGCTTGGCATCAGCCCCAAGACGAATGGGACGCCATCGCACTAAGCTATACGTCCGGCACTACTGGCAATCCCAAGGGCGTCGTGACGCATTATCGCGGCGCGTATCTCAACGCCGTCAGCAACATTCTCGCAGGCAATCTCGGCACCCATCCGATCTATCTTTGGACGCTGCCGATGTTCCACTGCAACGGCTGGTGCTTCCCATGGACCATCGCAGCTTCGGCCGGAATCAACGTCTGCCTGCGCAAGGTCGATCCGGCCAAGATTTTCGAGCTGATCCCGAAGCACGGCGTGACCCACATGTGCGGCGCGCCGATCGTCTACAACACGCTGATCAACGCTCCGGGCGCGCCCAAGGCCAAGGCCGGGAAACAAGTCACCGGACTGATCGCGGGCGCCGCCCCGCCCGTTGCTGTTCTAGAAGGTGCAGAGCGGATCGGCATCAAGATTACCCATGTCTACGGGCTGACCGAGGTCTACGGCCCCGCCTCTGTCTGCGCCGCGCAGCCCGGTTGGGACGACCTGCCGGCTGACGAGCGCGCGCAACTCAAGCGCCGTCAGGGCGTGCCCTATCCGCTTCAGGAAGCCGTCACGGTGCTCGATCCCGAGACGATGCAGGAAGTGCCGCGCGACGGCGAGACCATCGGCGAGGTCATGTTCCGCGGCAACATCGTCATGAAAGGCTATCTCAACAACGAGAAGGCGACGAAGGAAGCCTTCGCGGGCGGCTGGTTTCACACCGGCGATCTCGGCGTGCTGGACAAGGACGGCTACGTCATCATCAAGGACCGCTCCAAGGACATCATCATTTCCGGCGGCGAGAACATCTCGTCGGTCGAGGTCGAGGACGTGCTGTACAAGCATCCGGCGGTGCTGTTCGCGGCCGTGGTCGCCAAGCCCGACGCAAAATGGGGCGAGGTGCCCTGCGCCTTCATCGAGCTGAAGGAAGGCGCAAGCGCGACCGAAGCCGAGATTCTCGCCTACTGCAAAAGCCAGATGCCGGGCTTCAAGACACCGAAGTCCGTGATTTTCGGATCGATCCCCAAGACCTCAACCGGCAAGATCCAGAAGTTCATGCTGCGCGATCAGGCCAATTCCGCGAAGGCGATTTCGGCGTAATTCCTACGCGTTGACTGTCAATCGCATGCCGTCATAGCCCGGCACAATGTTGGGCGGCAGTTTGGTGCGCAGCACCTCGTAGTCCAGATCCGAGTGCAGGTTGGTCAGCACCGCGCGGCGCGGCTCGAACTTGTCAACCCACGACAGCGCGTCGTCGAGGCTGAAATGGCTCGGATGCGGTGCGTAGCGCAATGCGTCGATGATCCACAGATCGAGATTTTCCAGCGCGTGAAAACTTTCTTCGGGAATGTCGCTGACGTCGGGCGTGTAGGCCGCGTTGCCGATGCGATAGCCGAGCGCCGGGATGTTGCCGTGCTGAAGAATGAAAGCCGTCAGGGCGAGGGAGCCGCCCTTCCCGTCGACGGTCTCGGTTTCACCGGCCTCGATCGATCGCTTCTCAAGAATCGCCGGATAGTCGCTGCCCGGCGCCTGCTCGAAGCAGTATGAAAAGCGCATCAGGATGTCCTTAGCCGTCGATTTGTTCAGATAGACGGGAATCCGCTTGCGCTGGTGCAGCACCACAGAGCGCAGATCGTCGATGCCGTGGGTCTGGTCGGCGTGTTCGTGGGTCAGAAACGTCGCGTCGAGATGCTCGACATGGGCATCGATCAACTGCTCGCGCAGATCCGGCGAGGTATCGATCAGCACGCGCGTCGTGCCGTTCGAGCCCGCCCTCTCCGCCAGCAGCGAGCAACGGCGGCGGCGGTTCTTCGGATTGTTTGGATCACATGCGCCCCAGCCCAGCGCCGGGCGGGGCACGCCGGCGGACGATCCGGAGCCGAGTATCGTCAGCGTCACCGTCATGCGGCTTTAGCGTCCGGACGCGGCACCTTGTCGAACAGCCGGAAGAAGTTTTCCGTGGTCTGCTGGGCGATCTCCTCAAGCGAGACGCCGCGCGTCTCGGCGAGAACCTTTGCGGTCTCGACCACGAAGGACGGTTCATTGCGCTTGCCGCGGAATTTTCCTGGCGCCAGATACGGCGCATCGGTTTCCACCATAATGCGGTCGGGCGGCAGTTCGGCGGCGATGTCGCGGATGGCCTGGGAATTCTTGAACGTCAGAATGCCGGTGAAAGAGATCGACAATCCCAAACCAATGGCCTTCATCGCAAGCTCACGTCCGCCGGTGTAGCAATGCAGCACGGCCTTGAACGGCCCTTTCGCGATTTCATCCTCAAGGATGCGGCCGCAGGCTTCATCAGCCTCGCGGGTGTGGATCACCAGCGGCAGTCCGGTGGCGCGCGCCGCGGCGATATGAGCGCGAAAGCCCCGCTCCTGCGCTTCCGGCGATCCGTCCTTGTAGAAATTATCGAGCCCCGCCTCGCCCAGCGCCACGACCTTGGGATGCTTGGTCAGCGCGATCAGTTCGTCCGGCGTGATACCATCTTCTTCATCAGCGTTATGCGGATGAGTGCCAACCGAGCAATAGACATTCGGAAACCGGGACGTGATCGCGAGCAGCCCATCAATCCGCCGAACCCGCGTGGAGATCGTGACGATGCGGCCCACGCCAACGGCTTCGGCGCGCGCAACGATCGCATCGAGATCGTCGGCGAAGTCCGGAAAATCGAGATGGCAGTGGCTGTCGACGAGCATCAGGCTTTAACCGGCTTGGCTTCCGTTGGTTCGATGTAGCGCGGGAAAATCGGCGCGGGCGGCGGCAATTGCGTGCCGCCCTTGATCCGGGTCGTGAGCGCGGCGAAGTCGCGCGCGTCCGGCGCGATGCCGAGGATGTCGAGCAGTTTGGCGCATGCGTCCGGCATCGCCGGTTGCGCCAGGATGGCAATCTGCCTGACGACTTCGGCTGTCACATACAGCACCGTCTTCTGACGCGCGGGATCGGTCTTGGCGAGCGCCCATGGCGCCTCACCCGCGAAATAGCGATTGGCTTCGGCGACGACAGCCCAAATCGCATTCAGCGCGTGATGGATCTGCTGCGTGCTCATCGCTGTGCGCGCCTGTTCGAGCATCCCGTCGGCCATCGCGAGAATGACCTTGTCGTTCTCGCTGAATGCGCCCGGCTCCGGCAACACGCCGCCATACTGCTTGCCGATCATCGACAGCGAGCGCTGCGCCAAATTGCCGAGATCGTTGGCGAGGTCCGCGTTGGTGCGCGCGACGATGGCTTCATGGTTGTAGTTTCCGTCCTGACCGAATGGCACCTCGCGCAGGAAGAAGTAACGGAGCTGATCGACACCATACTCATCCGCGAGATTGAACGGATCGACCACGTTGCCGACCGACTTCGACATTTTCTCGCCGCGGTTGAACAGGAAACCGTGGGCGAAGACGCGCTTCTGCACGGGGATGCCCGCCGACATCAGGAACGCGGGCCAGTACACCGCGTGAAAGCGGATGATGTCCTTGCCGATGATATGGACGTCCGCCGGCCAGTAGCGCCAGTTCTCGTCGCCCTCGTTGGGAAAACCGACGCCGGTGATGTAGTTGGTCAGTGCGTCGACCCAGACATACATCACATGCCCTTCGTCACCGGGTACCTTCACGCCCCAGTCGAACGTGGTGCGCGAGATTGACAGATCCTTCAGCCCGCTTTTGACGAAGCTGGTGACCTCATTCTTGCGCGAGTCCGGTCCGATGAAATCAGGCTGGCTTTCATAAAGCGCCAGCAGCTTGTCCTGATAGGCGGAGAGCTTGAAGAAGTAGCTTTTCTCCTCCACCCACTCGACCGGCGTGCCCTGCGGGCCGCGACGCACCTTGTCCTCGCCGACGACGGTTTCGTCCTCGGCGTAGTAGGCCTCATCGCGTACCGAATACCAGCCGGCGTAGCTGTCGAGATAGATGTCGCCGTTCGCAGTCATCCGATTCCAGATTTCCTGGGTCGCCTCGTGGTGCACCTTCTCAGACGTGCGAATGAAGCGGTCGTAGGAAATGTTCAGGCGCTGATCCATCTCCTTGAAACGCGCTGCGTTGCGCGTCGCAAGGTCCATCGGCGTCATGTTCTCCTTCTGCGCCGTCTGGATCATCTTCTGACCGTGCTCGTCGGTGCCGGTCAGAAAGAACACGTCCTTGCCGTCAAGGCGCTGGAAGCGCGCGAGCGCGTCGGTCGCGATCGCCTCATAGGCGTGGCCGATGTGCGGAACGCCGTTCGGATAAGCGATCGCGGTCGTGATGTAAAAAGTCTGACGGGACATAGGTTACTTTTGCAATCGCAGTGGTCGCGAAGGCCTTTCCGTAAACGTCGATTATGCCATTCTTGCGCTTGAATCAGCGCTCATCGCGTGGCTTCGGCGAGCATGCCAAATACCGAGAAAACCAACGGTTTTCGCTCCAGATTGAAGCTTTCCGTCTCGCGCGCGGCACGGTTGATCTTTTCCCATACCTCGGCAAGCCGTGCAAGGCGCGGCAGGTTCGCGCCCGCGTCGGGTTCATGCAGGTGTCCCGTCAGCCAGCGGTCCACGGTGTCGATAAAGGTCTTCAGCCCGACGCGATCATTGAGCGGGAGCGCGTCGCCGAGGGCATGGAGCGCGCGCTGATCGACCTGCGGCAGGGTATTCAGCAAAGCAAGTGTGCGCTGGTGCAGCCCGAGCGACTGGCCGCCGAGCAACGTCAGTGCGCGCGACACACTCCCCTCCGCAGCATCGGCCGCCTCGCGCAGCGCCGCGTCGCTGCGATTCAATCCCGCCGCTTCCGCCGCCGCGCGAATGACGTCATCCGTCTCCAGCGGCCGCAACGGCAATTTCCGGCAGCGCGACTGGATTGTCGCCAGCACGCGCGCCGGAGCATGGCTGATCAAAAGAAACAGCGAGCGCGCGGGCGGCTCTTCAAGAATCTTCAGCAATGCATTGGACGCGTTGGCGTTGAGTTCGTCGACGGTGTCGACCACGCAGACACGCCAGCCGCCGACGGACGCGGCGGTCGATCCGAAGAAACCAATGGTTTCGCGCGACTCGTCCACCGTAATGACGGTACGCATGGTGCCCTTGTCGTTGACGGTGCGCTCCAGCGTCAGCAATCCGCCGTGGCTTCCGTTGGCGACCTGACGCGCAACCGGATGATCCTCGTCAACATAGAGATTGTCGGCGTCCTGTACGGGTCGTGCGGACGGATCGGAATGCGCGAGCACGAACCGCGCCATGCGATAGGCCAACGTCGCCTTGCCGATGCCCTGCGCGCCGCCGATCAGCCACGCGTGCGGAATACGTCCGCTGCTATACGCCTGCAGCAATGTCTGCTCAGCATCGCGATGACCGAACAGCGCCGTTGTTTCGCGCGGGGCGCGAACGGTAACATCGGGCTCAGCTGTGCGCGCGCTCATGCCTTGGTGGTCTCGCGCGTGGCCGCCACGGAAAATAAGTGATCGCGCAAGGCAGCCCAGATCCGATCAGCGACAGTCTTGGGGTCGGCATTGGCGTCGATCAAAGCACAGCGCTGCGGGTCGTTCTCCGCGATCCGGCGATAGGCTTCGCGCAGCTTTTCGTGAAAGCTGATCCCCTCGCCTTCAAAACGATCAGGAGCCGTCGTCCCTCGCCGCTTGATGGCGCGTTCCATGCCGACTGCGACAGGAACGTCCAGGATGATCGTGAGATCGGGCTTGAGATCGCCGATAGTGACACGCTCCATCGCACGGATCAGCTTGGGATCAACCTTGCCTAGCTCACCCTGATAGACGCGCGTCGAATCCGTGAAGCGGTCGCACAGCACCCACGTTCCCTGATCGAGCGCCGGGACAATCACCTGAGCGACGTGATCGTCGCGCGCGGCGGCGAACAGCAACGACTCCGTCTCCGGACCAAACGCCTTGCCCATGCCCGACAACAGCAGATGCCGGACGATCTCTGCGCCCGCCGATCCGCCCGGTTCACGCGTCGTAATGGTCTTCAGCTTGGCGGCGTTGAGCCGATCCGCCAGCAGCTTGATCTGTGTGGACTTGCCGGAGCCCTCGCCACCCTCAAAGGTGATGAAGCGTCCGCGAACCGACTTCCGGGTCTTGGCTGTTTCACTCATGTCAGAGCTTCTCTGCGCCGGCGCGGAAAAGTCCGATGACAAGTTCGCTGGCGCCGTCGAGCGCGCGGCGGGTTGTCGAGCCAGTTGGGATGGACTCCGCCGCCACCAGTGGAGTCTCCAGGGCGATATTGCTGCCGCGCCATACCTTCAACACGCCGATACGTTGTCCGGGCTGGATCGGCGCACGGATCGGACCAGTATAGACGATCCGGGCGACCAGCTTGTCATTGCCGTTCCGCTGCAACATGACTTTGATGGGTTCGGGACTTGCCAGCTTGACGGAACGGCTCTCGCCGCCGAACACCCGCGCGTAGCCGACAGTCTGATCCGCTGCGAACAGCGTCCGCGCCTCGAAGTTGCGGAAGCCCCATTCGAGCAGCTTCTTGGCTTCGGCTGCCCGGTCGTCGGAATCTTCAAGGCCGTTGACCACCACGATCAGCCGCATGCCGTTCTGCACGGCGGAGCCGACCATGCCGTAGCCACCCTCTTTGGTGAAGCCGGTCTTCAGGCCATCCGCGCCTTCCAGCATCGTGAGCAGCGGATTGCGGTTCTGCTGGCGGATCTTGTTCCAGGTGAACTCACGCTCGTTGAAGAGCTTGTAGAAGTCCGGATAGGTCAGAATGATGTGGCGCGCGAGTATCCCGAGTTCCCGCACGGTCATCTTGTTGCCAGGGTCCGGCAGACCGTTGGAGTTGGCAAAGGTCGACTTCGTCAGCCCGAGTTCACGCGCGCGCTTGGTCATCCTCTCGGCAAAGGCGGCCTCGGTGTTCGAGAGACCTTCCGCCAAAGCCATGCAGGAGTCGTTGCCGCTCTGGATCAATGCGCCGTGCAGCAGATCGTCGACGCTGACGCGACTGTTGATCGCCGCGAACATGGTCGAGCCGCCGGACGGCGCGCCACCCTTGCGCCAAGTGTTCTCGCTGATCCTGAATTCATCGGTGAGCTTGATCTCGCCCTTGGTCAGCGCGTTGAAGACCACCTCGGCTGTCATCAGCTTCATCATGCTTGACGGCGCGCGAAGCTCGTCCGCATTCTTCTCGAACAGGATGCTGCCGGACTTCGCCTCGATCAGGATCGCGGTCGGCGCGTCGGTGTCGTAGCCATCGTCCTTTTTGGCACCCTGCACACTGTTGTTGGCGGCATGAGCCGCGCCGAACGCGATGCCGGCGATCAACACCGCGGCGCAGACACGCCACCAAAGCCGCCCGCTCGGACGCCCGTGAAACCGGGGTGCTGTTTGAATGGCTGCCATGCTGAGGTTCCTGAGGATCGCCTTGTATCAGTTGGACTGGTACCAAACAACGTGCCGCCGAGCGCCCCAACCTCGGAAATCATTCAAAAAAGAGGCAGAAAATCGATGTCCTCATCGCGAATAATTTCAGCCAACGGCATAGAAATTTTTGTCACCGAACAGGGTTCGGGGCCGCTGATTCTGCTCTGCCACGGCTGGCCAGAGCTGTCCCACTCCTGGCGACATCAGATCCCCGCCATCGCCGCCGCCGGCTTCCATGTCGTAGCCCCTGATATGCGGGGTTTCGGGCGTACCTCGGCACCGGAAAGCGTCGAATCCTATTCCATCTTCGACCTGGTGGGCGACATGGTCGCGCTGGTTACTGCGCTGGGTGAGACAAAGGCCGTCGTCATCGGCCACGACTGGGGCGCGCCGGTCGCATGGCATGCCGCCCTGTTCAGGCCGGACATCTTCACTGCCGTGGGAGGCCTGAGCGTCGCGCCGCCGTGGCGGGGCCGCGAGCGGCCGATGGAGACTTTGGCAAAGAGCGGCGTCACCAACTTCTACTGGCAATACTTCCAGAAGCCGGGCGTCGCGGAGGCCGAGTTCGAGCGCGATGTCGACTTCACGATGCGCGCCGTGACCTTCGGCGTGGATACGTCACTTTATCTGAAAGACGGATTCGGGTTTCTCGGCGATCCCGCCATTGCGCGTCATCTGCCTGACTGGATCAACGCGGCCGACCATGCGCATGTTGTCGAAACCTACCAGCGCACGGGATTTCGCGGCGGCCTGAACTGGTATCGCAATATCGACCGGAACTGGGAGCTGACCGCTCCCTGGCAAGGGGCCAGGATCCACCAGCCGTCCATCTTCATCGCCGGCGCAAAGGATTCGGTCGTCACCAGCATTCTCGGCGGCAAGCGCGTCACCGAAATGGAGCGCGTGCTACCGAACCTGAAGCGCAAATTGATTATCGAAGGCGCCGGGCACTGGATTCAGCAAGAACGTCCCGACGAAGTCAACGCGGCGCTGATCGAGTTTCTTAATGGTGTGCGTGGGGCATGATCCCGAAAGGTGGGAACCGGTTTTCGGACCAGATCATGCCCAAATATAAAAACTCTCAGTACAACCCGCGGCCCGACATCAGGCTGATACTGTTGTTGCTTGCAGCCGGTGCATAGGCTGCGACCGGCCGCGTCGCCTGAGACATTTCCTCGACCGTCTCAGCTTCAACAGGTGCACTGCGCTCGAACCGCCGGCCGCCGGCGCGCACGCGCGACGAAGCCGAGACTTCCGACGACCCCGCAGCCATGTCGTCTGCCGTGTGGCCAAGCGTATAGGGGCGCCCGCTGGGCAGCGGAATGTCGCCACGCGCCACACCACGCGATGGCGAGGGCGTCATGTCGGGGATGAACGGACGCGCGGAGGCGACGCGGACACCCGACGGCGCAGGCGCAGGTTCTCCGGTCCGCAGCGTCGCCATCAACTGGCGATCATCCGATCCTTCAAGCGGTGCGCGCCCGACATATTCGACGCGCACGCGGCCGATGCCGTTTTCGCGGAATTCAAGTAGCTTGGCGGCGGTATTCGAGACGTCGATCAAGCGGTTGCCGTGATACGGACCGCGATCGTTGACGCGCACGATAACCGATTTGCCGTTCGCCACGTTGGTGACGCGCGCATAGCTCGGCAACGGCAGCGTCGGATGCGCCGCCGTGAGCGAGGTCATGTCGAACACCTCGCCGTTGGCGGTCAGGCGGCCATGAAACGCATCGCCGTACCAGGACGCCAGTCCCTCGGCACGGTAATTCGGATCTTCCTCAGGAACGTAAGTCCTGCCGGCAACGACATAAGGTTTGCCGACGCGGTAGGTGCCGCCGCCCTTGGGGACCGCTTCGTTGAAATCGACCACGCGGGGGCTGCTTGAGACGCCGTACTTCGGATCGACGCGGCTGGAGAGTTTGTTCGACGAGGCGCAGTTGGCGACCAGCAAGCACAAGGCTCCCGCTGCGGCCAGGCGCATGATCGTCCCGCCAGATTCAGTGACGCAAATCCCCATAGAACCCCAAATAGCACTTTCAGCGCCGCCTTGCCTACCGGGCACCGCCAGGCCGGACGCTACGCACTCATACGTTGCATACCTTAACCCATTGCTTCCGTGCCGGAAATGACCCGCCACCAGAGGTGGTAAACCGGAGATTGATTTTTTCGGGTTTGCAGGCGTGGACAATCCTTGCAATCCCCTCCGCCTTCCCTCATGAGGTGCAGCGTGGAAGGGTGGCCGAGTGGTTTAAGGCACCGGTCTTGAAAACCGGCGTGCCTGCAAGGGTACCGTGGGTTCGAATCCCACCCCTTCCGCCAGACACCAACAATTTCAATAGGTTTGCCAGACTCTCAGACCGTGTGTTTGCCGCTTTTGCTCAACGCATGTCGGAAGCAAGCTGTCCCGATTACGAACGTGTCCAAATGATCAAATCCCGCTGGTTTGGCGATGCGAATAGCTGCCGGTGAGCCGTCTCGAATTGCCGATGCCATGGAGACACTGCGATGTCGTCAACCGTTGGCTGTATTGCGGCTTGAGAATCCGCCTGCTTAAAGTCAGCTCACTAAATCAGCGATTAGCCGCAAGCTGCAGAGCAGCCAGGTTCGGGGCGAAGGGCGGCATTGGCGATGACCTCATGCAAGGAAACCTTGTCAGCTCTTGCGAAAGTGCTGACGATCATCAGCCGCGCGTTGCCTGAACGCCATCACCACCCGGTTCACCCGCTTGTGGCCGCTCGCGAATACGCAGAAGCGGGAAAGCTGTACGCCCAGCACGAACAAGCAATCTTCGATGCCCTGAACGTATTGAGGCAGAGCGCGAGTCGAGCGCGCAGCACTGAAACCTGACGCGCTCTGGCAAGAGGTTGCCAACTGGGCAGCCTACTTTTCGCAGCTCGTAAACTCAGCGCACGGACGGATTGGTGAATGACATATCGTCAAATGTTTCTGTCGGCATGTTCCTGGTCTTTCCAGTTGCGACTGCATCCTGGAAGAAGGTCGAAGGTGCGCGTTCCTTCAATTCGTTTGTATGAGACCGTGAATACAGGGCAGTCCCTGCCATGACGAGCATCAATACAGCGAGAACGACGGAGAATCCGGGCCGCACCATGAAAGCCTCCTTTGTTGATGTGTGACTCTGGGTCGTCTTGGGACGCTACCCGGTTCAATCCCTGTCCGGGGAACTCAGCACGCCAACGCGATCGCCAGGCATTCCTCGACATCGGCGATACGAATGAGTCGGCGAATGTCGTTGCCGCACGGGATAGACCCCGCTGGACCTGGCGCGAATGATCGCGTGACCGGATCACCTGACCGGCAGTCCACGCTTCATCGGCGCGCGAATATCATCCCTCCCTGGAAAACGGAGAAGGATTCGAGCATCAACCGAACGACTGACGGCCTTTGAAGACGAGGTGTTTGATCGAATTCTGCACGCTAAAGGCGGCGCCGAACAACGCTCCAGTCTAATCTTATAAACTGGATAACTGTTGCCGCGCCCTAGTCTTCAACGACCCAGCGTTGATGAGGCGCGGAAATCGAATAAGGCAGCACGTTGTGTGCGCGAGCGCGCTGGTAGTGGTTTTCCGCGGTGAAAGGTGCGCGAAATTTTCCCGTTGCTTCGTCGCTCGATACAAAGAACGAGTTGATGCCGATGAGATCGCATCCCACCAAAGACATCCCCTTTTTCCTGCCGATGTTCTCCATCGCCTTCAGACTGCCACCGAACCACACAGTGTGTCCGTCCCACACGCGATTTGGTTCGTAAGGCACCGACATTGCGACATTGCAAGGCAGATGACCGTTGTACTCAATGCAAGCCACACGCGATTTTCTCCGAAGAGCGGACCAGACGTGCGGCGTGTTGTAGTCGATGTCGATCGAAAGATAGTCGATGACGTCCGGCGTCTCGGCACGGTCAAACAGATCATTGACGTTCTCAGCCGTTACCGAAGCGTGAATAATTTTAAGACGGCCGTTGTCCACGTAGCTCTGCATGAATTGGCGTGCGGCGTTCGCGTCCTTTTCCGATCCTTCAATCCACGTGCCCGTCCATCCGCTTTCGAGAAGAAACCGCGTCGTATTCTGTGTTCCATTTTCGACGCCAATCTCAACGAAAGTCCGGTCCTTTCGGCCGATGCGGTTAAAAATCTCCGCGATGATTCCGTCTTCTCCCACCTGGCTCGACATGCTCGCCGAGAAGCGGGCAAGACATAACGGATCGGCATAGCGGCCATCCGCCGCGATGACGTCATCGATAAGCCGGCCATAAGCGGCGTTGCCCGGAGAACCATAACCATACGAGAGCAGCATTCGGATGGCTTGAAGTTCACCATAGATGCTCTGCTGTGAATCGCGATGGCGGCGCACAATGTTGCGCAGTCGCTCGACAACATTAAAGGAACGCATCAATTATCCTTTGAATTTATGCTCTTAAAATCTATCGATCCAACTGGAGCTTCCGTCGCGTTACTGACGAGCGCCTACTTCGAAGCCAGCACGCGAAATGACTCGATCGGAATCTTGTTCCACTCGGGAGAGAATTTCGTGATGCTTGCGTTTTTGAAACCCATTACGCTCAACGAATCCGCGATGAAGCGTGAACTCAGCCGCCACCATTGATTCCAATCCTCTTTCCCTGGTTCGGGATTGGGGTTCGGCTTAAATCTCACGACCGGCTCGCCGAGGGCCTCGAGCGAAGGCTCAACGATATCGACAACGGCGACCTGCCGGTCAGTAATCGCGGCACAATTCTGCAAGATCTTCAGCGGATCGCGGTTATGCAGGAGCATGTTCGAAACCAGAGCAATGTCGAACCGGCCTATATCGATTTTGTCGAGATCGTAGGCTCCGATGTAGACGACATTCGCCCTGGACTTGAAGTGTTCATGCGCAAACCACCATGAATTCGTCATCGGCTTCCATGTATTCTCCACGGCGGTTTGCCAGTAGCCCGCGATGGATGGATACGGAACCACATCGTAACGATGATCGTGAGGTATCTCGATCGCGACAACGTCGGCGCCACGCTTCTCAAGCTCGAACGTAAGATGACCGCTCGCGGGTCCTATCTCGAGGACGCGCTTCCCCGCCAGACCCAGCCCATCCAGGAAGAACTTTATCTGCGGCCGCAAATCCCAGTTGCCGCCTTCGAACCCATAAACGACACCAACCGTCGGAATGTCCATCGTATGGTAAAACTGACAATCTTCTTGCCTGAGGCCACGTCTCGGAGCAGCAAACAACGACTTGTCCATACAGGAATTCCTCAACCTTAAGCCGCGCATCTGTAACATATCTCGCGCGATCCACCATCCGCTGGACGAGCAACGAGCCCTTCTCGCGACACGGCGGGATTACTACGGCAAACCCAGCACTCACTTTGCGACTGCGATCTTGTCGGTCTTGTGCGCCAGCCACGAAGAAACCGTCGCCGGGAAAAACCCGACAAGTCCGTAGAGTACGTAGTGCTTGAGACCCGTCTCTGTCCCCAATGTTCCGTAGAGGATCGCCGTTGCCGCAAACGCAACGAGACCGGTCAACAACATGCGCACAACCGGGCTCACCTGCCTGACATGGAAGAGAATGTCATCCACTGCGCCGATCATCAGGGCCGGAATGATTCCAAAAAGATAATTGTAGGGCACTTGCGACAGCACGACCGTGAACAGCTTTCTCACGACATCTGGCTTGTCCCAGTATCCGGCGGGCGCGCCGAGAACGAGAAGAAGAAAGCCTGCGACCAGTGGCCCTATGGCTGCAAAGATAACGTAACGCTTCATTCGGCTCCCCCCGCTGCCCAAGTTTCCTTCTAGGCGCTCAGATTGCTCTACGCAATTTCCGCCATAAGAAAACGAGACGCATGCGCAAGCAAGCCCGATCGCGGCGGATATTGTATTGCCCCTGTCAAGTTATGAAGTTGTGCCGGCGTGGAAAAATCAAGCCGCCCTCACCGCGCGCCCTTGAGCATGCAAGACGTTGAGCATGTGGTCTTCACACCGGCGCTGCAAACCATGCAGACGGTCATGCACTGCTCGAGATCCTTGGGATTATAGGGACTATAAAGCCGCGCCGTACAGGCGAGCGAGGGTCCGGACTCTTCGGTGCCGAAGTAATGAAAAAACACAAAGATCGCGATCAGCACGCCCGCTAGCGCGGTCACGAACACAACCGCGCCACGGATCAGGCGCGCCCGCTCGCCTCTCCCAGCCCTCGTCGTGTCACCACCATAATGACCGCCAGCCACCGGAGGCTCCTCCAGCAAACCAACGTGTCCGGCAGCCCTCGGTTCCGCCTCCGCGAGGTCTGACGAGCCCAAAAGGGCTGGAAATCGCCAAAATTGCCGGTTTTGGCGGTCGCTGCCTGGCGTTAGGCCGGGGCAACTGGTTAACGAAACACTAAGGCCCCAGCCCCTTATTCGAGCTTTGATTCAAATTTTCCGAAACTTCCGTGCGGTACGAACATGCTTCGATCACGGGGAGATACCGATGGCTGTTTTCAAGAAAGAAAACCGTAAACCTCGACACAGCACGCAACATCAGGCGTGGATGCTGCTTGATGGCGGATTTGCAAAACGCAACTGCACCATCCTCAATCTGTCGTCCGGCGGCGCGCTCATCAAGCTGACCGATGGCGGGTCGATTGGAAATAACCTCAGCCTGGCGCTCACAGGGGATGTGAGGAAGGTGACGCGCTGCCGGTTGATCTGGCGTAAGGACGCGGTCATCGGCGTCGAGTTTATCGAGCGCACCTGAGGCAGTTCAGCGGCTTTTGAGAACCACGTTTTAGTGGCGAGTGCGCTTCCTCGGTGCGGCTGGTTCGGCAGCGTCCGGATTCTGGCCCCGGTTCAGCGCGAGACGCCAATTGGCAGCGCACGTTCCATTCAATCCCTGCCCGCTCGCCTGGCACTGGGCCATGGTCGCGTATTCGCAACGCTCGATCGCGCCGCTCCACCCCTCGGTGTAGGTCAGACAGTAAGGGTATTCCGTCGCCTGCGCCGTCCCATGGCTCAGCGCCAGCAATCCGGCCAAAACCATTAAAGTCTGCGTTATTTTCACCATGGGACACCTTTGATTCGAACTGACTGAATTGGCGGCATAGGACACGACCCAAGCCATTGTCTCAAGCGCCGCGGCGAACCGCCCCATCACAGTTCAGGGAACAAGCTCGCCCCTGAGGGCGTTTAGTGGTGAGGCATGCGGAAGCCGCAGGGCCGGCCTGCGATCTATATCGCACCGCAGCAATTTGGCGCGAATCCTGATTTACTGAGTTGGGCCGGGCGCACAAAACCAGGGATGTCTCCGATGGACCTGTCATTGACTGCTGCCGATCTTTCTTTTGTCCTTTGCGGATTAATCGTGGCGCTGGGTACACTGCTCGTCTGGGCGATCCGGACCGCCGACCAGTGGATCGTCCTGCAACGCCCAGCCAGCGTCAGGAGAGACCGTGAGCGACCCGGAACATGACAATCGCAAGCGCAACCTGAAAATTGCCGAGAACGAGGCCGCACGCGAGCTTTCCAGCGACGTCCGGCTGTCGACGTGGGCCATCGGCATCGCCGTTGTTCTTGGCCTGTTGGCTCTGGCGTTCTTCCTGAAAAGATAAATCCGGATTGTCACATCCGACGTCGAGGCCTGCCGGCAACGGCAGTGGCCTACTTGTTGAACGCCATGTCCACGCACCTCAACACGTCCGGCCCGACGCCGACGTTGAGCAGGATACATCCCTTCGCCGCAAGCTTGGTGCTGTCGCTGACCCAGATCGCGGTCCCGCCCGATCCGAAAAACGCGTTGGTGTTGGGCGGCTCGGTTTCAGTTGCGTCGAACGCATAGGACGAGTCATTCGGGAAGATGCGCGCCTTCAAGGTACATGCGCCGTCGGTATCGACCTTGAGAACCTCCCTGTTGTCCCGGGTCACGCCGACGCTCACCTGACACCGGTAGAATTCCGAGGTCCGCGAGTTGAAAATATAAGCGTAGGATTTGCAGTTGATGTTCTGAAGTTTGCCGGCATTGAGCCCCCGGCCGCAGGCAATCCGCTGATTGCTGCTGAGCTTGATCTCGTCCGCCGCGCGCGCATCCGTGATCCCGGCAAAAGCGAAAAGCGCGAGAGCCGGCATAAATCCAAGAAACAGTCTCAAAAACGTCTTCATCGAGCGTCTCCCCTGCTCACGCGCATCGCGGCAAATGGTGCCGGGCGCCGCGCTCCTCATAACTCTAGGGCATGATCCCGGAAAGTGGAAACCGGTTTCGGAAGAGATCGTGCCCAACAAAAACGTTTGAATGGTCATCTCCCTGCGCTCATGTCCCGGCCAGCGCCCGTAGTCTCAACTCCTCCACAGCGCTCAGCAGACGGTTCTGCGCCTGCTCGCCGATGGCCGCCTCGCGCGCTGCCTGGATAGCGTCGCCAAGCTTCGGCAGCGGAAGCGTCCCGTCGCATGTCGGCTTGACCAAACCGTCGATGATCGCATTCCATTCCGCCAGACCATTCTGGTAGGTATCGCCGTGCCCCTTGATGAGGTCTGCGGTTCTCACGATCGCGACAGTGGCCTCAGGTTGCTTCACCAGACTTCGATCGACCATGTGAAGCCAACGCTCCACCCACACCCTTTCCCGTTTAAAACGCTCGGAAAAGGGGCGCGTGATCCGCGCCGCAGCCAGCCACTTCAACCGTTGGAGCTTGAATCGGGTCCTTGAACTGAAACGGAGCGTCACGCTTCTGCGCGCCAACCTCGCCAGGCGCAGCCGCTGAAAAAGATCGAGCGCAGGCGCCGCCGCTTTGGGCGGAAGCATTGGGATCACTTCATCCCAGCGAAATTTTTCGATCCTGTCGACCGACGTCGCATCGGGCTCGGCGGTCGGACCTCTGGCTTCGGCCAATTTCAATTGAGCGATCCGGATCGGATCCTCGAAGTGCATCCGGTCCGATAGCAATTGCGCAAGTTCAGCGAAATTAGGCAACGGATGGGCCGCCGGACCGACGTATCGCTCGATCCGTTCAAGATAAGCCAGCGCGTAGTCGGGGTCCTGATAATCGATCAGCGAATGAACGGCCTCGCTGACGATCGGAACGACATCCGCCGGCAACCGCGCCGACAACTTTGCCAGCGCAGCGCGCGCGACCCGCGGATTGCGCGTCTCCTCGCCGAAATACCGCTCCTTCAGCAGCCGGAACGGTGACGGCGGAACTCGAACCCGGACTCTCACGATGCCGCCTGCTGTGTGCCGGTTTCGGCAAGCTGCGCCTCCAGCCTTCCCAGATTCTGGAAGAGCCGAGCGCTGACCAGCCGCAGGAAGTAGAATCCGAACGCCGGATTCTGGACGTATAGCTCCTCGACCTTTTGATAGGTCACGCTGAGGATGATCCCGCCCTCAAGGCATTCGAGCGTTTGGGTCCGCTTGTTCGACGGAGACAGCATGCCGAGCTCGCCGACGATGGCGCCGATCGGCAGTTCGATTCCCGACTCCACAAGCCGGAAGCGCCCGCTGACGATGTAGAACATCTCCTCGGCCTTCTCGTACTTGTAGAACAGTATCTCGCCGGCTTTGCATTTCCGCTCGGTCATGAAAGGCTTCAGCCACGCCATCGACAGATCGCTGTTGACGGACTTCTTCACCTCGCGAACCAGCAGCAGCATTTCGCGCAAGCGATAGATGTTCAGCGGCAGCAAAATGAGATGCAGCACCATCACCGGATAATGGTGATGCACGACTGAGAATCCGATCAGGAGGACGTTGGTGATGATCCCGAAAATACGGAGCGGGATCATCGTTCGCATGGTGTAGCCGGCCACCACGAACGCGGACGCGATAAAGCCGCCGGCGCCGGAAACGAGTCCTGACATATCCATCGGAATCAACCTGGTGCTAAAGGAAATCTGGTATGTATTATGCCGTTCTGCGCCCTGCGCCACAACGGTTCTGGCCCTCGAAGCGTTAATCGGGCGTCAAATCTATGTGCGGCAATTCATGTTGGAGCCGCGCTGCCAAAAACATGCGCTCCGTTCAAATCTCAATCGACAGCCCTTCCCGCGCGACCACGGTCCCCGGTCGTGCCTTGGCGGCGGCGGCGGCGATACGGTCCATCTCGTTGTCGTCGTGTTCGGGATCGTGGTGGAACAAAAAGAGCTTCCCTACACCCGCCTCGTTGGCCAGCCGGACGGCCTGCTGCCAGCTGGAGTGTCCCCAGCCGACATGCTCAGGCAATTCTTCGTCGGTGTATGTCGTATCGATGACAACAATCGACGCATCGCGGGCCAGCTCAAGCAGCGCGGGATCGATTTCATCGGCGCTGAGTTCGGTATCGGTGATGTAGGCCATGGCGCGGCCGCCAAACTCGACGCGGTATCCAGTCGCGCCACCAGGATGATTGAGCGCCGTAGTCATGATCTTGATGCCGGGCCGAGGTGTCAGAACATCGCCGGGCGCAAAGTCGTTGAATTCAATCTTGCCCTGCGCGGCTTCGATTTCGATCGGAAACAGCGGATAGCTCATCAGCTTCCGTACGGTTTCCTGCACGCCTCCCGCGGCCTTCAGATTACCCGCCCAGAGGCGAAGCCTGTTTCCGGTTACGAAGGCGGGCACGAAGAACGGAAGGCCCAGCAGATGATCGATGTGGCAGTGACTCAAAAACAAATCGATGTCGACCGGAACGGCTTCATCGGCCAGCGCGAGGCCGAGCATACGCAGCCCGGATCCCGCATCGAAAACCAGGCGATGATCGCCGCAGCGCACTTCGACGCACGACGTATTGCCGCCATACCGCACGGTATTCGGACCTGGACACGGAATGCTCCCACGAACACCCCAGAACCGCACAGACATTGTGGTCGACATAAAAAAACTCAATGAATCCTTCGCGAGAATTGCATGCGGCCGTCATCTTCACCAACACGATACCGCGAGCTGTTCACCAAAAAAATGGCTTGCCAGACGGCAGCGCGGACGGTAGCGGCGACGTTTCGCCTCACCCTTTATTTGGTTGTCAGGGCGAAGACGCCGTTCCAGTCGTCCGGCGGGGGCGACGCTTGGAATGCCTCGATCCGTTCGGAATAAAGATCGTAGAGCATCTTGAAGCTCTTCGCTTCGTCGGCGATGCGGCCCTTCGCAATCGCAGCGAGCGCTCCATCCCAGTCGCGGGCGCGGTAGCACGCCAGCATTTCGATGCACAGATTACGAAGCCGCTGAAACTCTCCGGATTTCGCGACATCTTCCCGTCCGGCGATCGCGTAAATCACCTCAGGTTCCTTCTTGCCCTTCACAGTAATGAAGTCGAGTTCAAGAATCGCGAACTTGTCTTTTGCCGCGAGCGCCGTCGCCGATCCCGCGATGATCGGCACACCGTAGGACTTCGACTGTCCCTCGAGTCGCGAAGCGAGATTGACGCTGTCGCCGAGCACCGAATAGTCAAACCGCAGATTCGATCCCATGTTGCCGACCACGCAGGTGCCGGTGTTCAGGCCGATTCCGACATTCATAGGGATGAATGGCTTGCCCGCCTCCTTCGCCTCGCGCTCACGTTCGACGTTCAGGATCTCGATCTTGTCGATCATGTCGAGCGCCGCCTCGCAAGCATTGATCTGGTGCGCTTGATCGCTCAGCGGCGCGTTCCAGAACGCCATGATGGCGTCGCCCATGTACTTGTCGATGGTGCCCTTGCGATCGAGAATGGCATTGGTCAGCGGCGTCAGGAACCGGT
>JBOFVL010000042.1:0-6533 GCA_051653085.1 Afipia sp.
CCTTGATCTTCTCGGCTTCGTCCTTGGCAACGCCGTCCTTGACGGGCTTCGGTGCGCCTTCGACGAGGTCCTTGGCTTCCTTGAGGCCCAGGCCGGTGATGGCGCGGACTTCCTTGATGACTTCGATCTTCTTGTCGCCTGCCGACGCGAGAACCACCGAGAACTCGGTCTTCTCTTCAGCGGCAGCAGCACCGCCGCCAGCGCCCGGAGCAGCAGCAACCGCAACCGCGGCAGCAGCCGAGACGCCCCACTTCTCTTCGAGAAGCTTCGCGAGCTCGGCAGCCTCAAGAACCGTAAGGGTCGAGAGGTCGTCCACAATCTTCTGCAAATCAGCCATTTTATGTTTCCTTAGCGTATCAGTTCGAACCAGTTGAGATGGAGAATGGCATCACGCCGCTTCACTCTTCGAGGCATAGGCCTGAACCACGCGGGCCAGCTTCGCAGCAGGCGCGGTGGTGAGCTGAGCGATCTTGGTCGCCGGCGCCACAAGGAGGCCGAGGATCTTCGCGCGCAGTTCATCAAGCGACGGCAGCGAGGCAAGCGCCTTCACAGCGTCGGGATTCAGGACAGTCGTTCCCATCGCGCCGCCGAGGATCACGAACTTTTCGTTGGCCTTGGCGAATTCGACGGCAACTTTCGGTGCTGTAACCGGATCGTCCGAGGTGGCGATCACGGTCGGCCCCTTCAACAGGGAGCCGATGGAAACAACATCCGTGCCTTCAAGAGCAATTTTGGCGAGACGGTTCTTCGAGACCTTTACCGAGGCGCCAGCCTGTTTCATCTGCGTCCGCAGAATCGACATCTGGGCAACGGTCAGGCCGGAATAATGAGCAACGACCGCAACGCCGGTGGTCTTGAAGACCCCGTTCAGCGCTTCGACCGCCTCTTTTTTTGCCGCTCGTTCCACAGCAAGCTCTTTCCGGTTGGCGGTCTGCCTTGAAGCAGGACCGCCGGGTTGCACCGATCGTCCTGCCCGCTAGCCTCGAGACATTCATCTCTCAACACGTCGGGCACGACGACATTTCGGAAGCCTGCCCTCTCGCCCTGGCCCGCCTTGCGGCACGCCTGAACGAGGTGTCGAGGTTCGAACCAAATCCGCAGCCACTGCCGAATTGGCAGCGGGTCACGAAATCCGGTTTTCACCCGTCTGTGCAGGGAATTAAGCGAAGCCGCTTCCACGAGGGATTCGGCCAGGCACCTGCAGTCTTGGACAGGATGGAAGCTTTATCCGGCTTCACGCCGGAACCAGCCCCCGCCCGTTTTCTTCCAACAAAACAAAGGGTTTCCGTTCCTGTGAGCAATCCATGCGGAATGATCGACGAGGAATGGACTCCTATTGGTTTGATTTTCGGAAAACGAACACGGACGCGCCAGCGACAGCCAGCACGCCCGGAAAGGAATGTTTAACGGGTCAGGTTCGCTTTGCCAAGGGGATTCTGAGTTCCCAAAGCATTTCTCGGGCCAAAAACCTTGCCGGGATGCCTATGGCCTCCCGCGGGTCGGCAGTGGCTCCATTTCTATCATCCTTTGCCGCTACTCGCCGGTATTTTCGGACATGCCGCCCCTGCCGCAGCCCAGGCCTTGATCAGGTCGCCGAACTGTTTCTGGGTTCCGGGCGCCGGGGTCCGATTGCCCCCCGGGTTCCAGCCCCAGCCGACCAATTCGTCTTCAGCCATGTGCTTCACCAGCGCGGCCATGTCCTTGCCGCCATTGCGTTCCTTGTCCTTGATCTGGACGCAGATCTGGCCGAGCGACTTGCCCTGCCAAGCCATCTCGATGGGCGCCAAAGCCCACTTCGGATTGCCGGGCACGCCCGCCGCGTCGAAGTTCGCATCGTGGTGACACGTATTGCACGCGAGTCCGCTCGCGGCGCCGACACCCCCGTCACCGCGCACGACCAGCGGCATATGGGGCCGCATCTTGTCCGTCTGTGTCGGACGTTCGGTCGCCGGGTGGCAGTTCATGCAGCGCGGCGACTGGATCACCTTGCCGGCTTCCTCGAACAACGCGATCGCGCGTTTGTTCTTGTCCTTGATCTTGTCGAAACTCGACACCGGTTTCAGCGTCTGCACATTCTTCGCGGGGTCCACCGCTGCATCAGCCTCGCCGCGAAATGAGGGTCCCGCGAACGCAAGCAGCGTCGCGGCAATGGCGCCCGCACCGAGCGCCATTGCACCTTGCCTGATCAGACTCATGCTGCAGCTCCCGGCACGATCGGCAATTGCCGCGGGCGAGTGTGACCCAGCTTGGCCATTGCATTGGCCACCGCGGGGCCGATCGGCGGCACACCGGGTTCGCCGACGCCACTTGGTTTCTCGTTCGACTTGACGATCGTCACGTGGATCTCGGGCATCTCGTTGATGCGCAGCGAGCGGTAGCTGTCGAAGTTGCCCGTGGTCACACGGCCCTCTTCCATCGTCACATCGGCATAGAGGATGTGACCGAGGCCGAAGCCGATGCCGCCTTCCATCTGCGCGCGGATGATGTCCGGATTGACAGCGATGCCGCAATCCACAGCGCACCAAACTTTGTGGACCTTCGGGCCTTCCGCGGTCATCGACAGTTCCACGACCTGAGCGACGAAAGTATTGAAACTCTCGACCACGGCCACACCACGTGCGTGACCGGGCTCAAGCTTCGTGTTTTTCCAGTCGGCCAGTTCCGCGACGGCGCGAAGCACGCCGGCATGACGCGGCTTCTTGCTCATCAGTTCGAGACGTCCCTCAACGGGATCTTTTCCCGCCGCCTCCAGCAGTTCATCGACAAACGCTTCGACCGCGTAACCGGTATGGGTGTGTCCGACCGAACGCCACCACAAGACCGGCACGCCGACATCGACCTGATGCAGATCGCATTTGAAGTTGGCGACGTCGTAGGGAATTTCATTCGAGCCTTCATAGGCCGTCGAATCCATTCCGTCCTTGAACGTCATCGCCTCAAACGGCGATCCCTTCATGATCGACTGGCCGACGATGGTGTCGCTCCAGGCTTCGATCTTGCCGTCGCGCACCAGGCCGCGCATGCGGTGCACGCTGAACGGTCGGTAGTAACCGCCGCGCATGTCGTCCTCGCGCGTCCACACCAGCTTGATCGGCTTGCCGGGACCGATGGCCTTCGCCACTTCCGCAAGCTCAGCGGCAACGTGCACCGTCTGCTGTGCGCGGCGACCGAAACTGCCTCCCGCAAGAATGGTCTTGAGCTGAACCTTCTCCATCGGAAGACCGAGAATCTTCGCGATGGTGGCATGGTCCGGCGTCGGAAACTGGCTGCCGAAACGCGAGGTTGCCGTGTCACCCTGCCAATGAATGAACGCATTCAACGGCTCCATCGCCGCATGCGCCAGATATGGAAACACAAACTCGGCTTCGACGACGCGGCCGCCCTTGGCCATCGCGCCTGCGAAGTCGCCCTCCTGCTTCACGGTCTTGCCCGGCGCTTTCGCGAGTTCGCGAAATTCGGTCAGCAATTGCGCCGTGCCGCGCTTTTCCGCCTTGCTGTCATCCCATGTGACCTTCAACAGATCGCGCGCGGTTTTCGCAGGCCAGAAGCCTTTGGCATAAACCGCAACACCGGTCGGCACCTGTTTAACCTCAACTACGCCCGGAACGGCCTTCGCTGCCGTCGCATCGAACGACGCTACGGTGCCGCCGAACTTCGGCGAACGCGCGATCACCACCGTGAGCATGTCAGGCTCATTAATGTCGATCGTATACTCGGCGCTGCCGTTCGACTTCTCGGCGCTGTCGAGACGCTTGACCACGCCCTCCTTGCCGATGAATTTGAACGCCGACG
Source organism: Afipia sp. (assembly GCA_051653085.1). Taxonomy (GTDB): domain Bacteria; phylum Pseudomonadota; class Alphaproteobacteria; order Rhizobiales; family Xanthobacteraceae; genus Afipia. Next base: position 3,793 of record JBOFVL010000042.1, read on the forward strand.
GATCCTTCAGCTTCGGATCGGTTGGGACCGGCAACTGGTTGGCTTTCTCGGCGAACGCGCCGAAACCGCTTTCCTTGCCGGACGGGTGCTTGATGACGCCGTTCTCGACCGTGATCTCCGACGCCGGCACATTCCATTCGCTGGCAGCAGCAGCCACCAGCATTTCGCGCGCGGCGGCACCGACCTGACGCATCTGGGTGTAGGAATTTGCTATCGCACTCGATCCGCCAGTGCCCTGAACGCCGAACAGCAGATTCTTGTAGAGCACAGGATTGGATGGCGCGTGGTCCGCACGCATCTGCGACCAGTCGGCGTCGAGCTCTTCGGCGACCAGCGTGGCCATGCCGGTGAACGGCCCCTGCCCAAACTCGATATGCTTGCACAGCACCGTGACCGTGTTGTCCGGTGCGATGATGAGGAACGTGTTCGGGGTGATGTTGACGCTCGGTGCTGCAGGAGCGCCCTGCGCAAACGCCTTGCCGCCTCGTGCGAGATAAGCGCCGAGCACGAGACCTGCGCCGCCCTTCAGGACGGACCGCCGTGAGAGCGTGGATGCTTTTTTAATGTCGTCCTTGATGTGGATATTCATGGCTCAGCCCTCCAACGACTTGGCAGCGTCGTGGATCGCGGCGCGAATCCGGACGTAGGTGGCGCAGCGGCAGATATTGCCGTTCATCGCGAGGTCGATATCGTTGTCCGTCGGCTTCGGATTGAGTTCGAGCAGCGATGCCGCACTCATGATCTGGCCGGACTGGCAGTAACCGCATTGCGGAACGTCGAGCGCGACCCAAGCCTTCTGCACGGCCTGCGCTTCGCGGCTTTTGATTCCTTCGACAGTGGTGATGTCGCTGTTGCCGACCGCCGAGACCGGCAGCGCGCATGAGCGCATCGGCTGACCATCGACATGCACCGTGCACGCGCCGCATTGCGCGACACCGCATCCGTATTTTGTGCCGGTCAGGCCCGCGCTGTCGCGAATGGCCCAGAGAAGTGGAGTTTGCGGGTCGACATCCACACGATGTTCGCCGCCGTTGATCTTAAGCGTATAGGCCGCCATGGCCGCATTCCTTCCGATTACGTCAGAAGAAAAGATTCTACATTCGACTCGTTCTAATCGGCAATCAAACTAATGTGCAGTGCGGCGATGAATATTTTTTCGTTCGCAAAGGAACGAACCCTCGCAATGTGAGTTGCGCGTTCCTATATGTGTCAGCATCCCTGCTATTGATGATGACAGTTTTATTTTCCGATCTCACGCGACCGGATAGCGCAGTGGCTTGCCTGAAAAGAAGGCATCGAGATTCGCCAACACGCAGTCCTGCATGCCGATGTGCGATTCGACCGTGTGTCCGCCGATGTGTGGCGTCAGTACGACATTCGGAAGTTTTGTCAGCGCATCCGGTGCATGCGGCTCTTTTTCGTAAACATCGAGACCCGCGCCCGCGATGACGTTGTTCTCAAGCGCCGCTATCAGCGCTTTCTGGTCGATCACCGAGCCGCGCGAAATGTTGACGATGGTGCCCTGAGGTCCGAGCTTCTTGAGAGTGTCCGCATTGACGGCGTGCTGTGTATCGGCCCCGGCGCGAACCGCCACCATCAAGATGTCGGCCCACTCCGCCAGGGCAGCAAGACTCGCGTGATAGCCATACGGCACGTCGTGCTTGCTGCGGCTATAGTAAGCGACCTCGGTTTCGAACGCCGCGCACCGTGCCGCGATCTTACGGCCGATCTCGCCCATACCGTAGATGCCGATCTTGCGGCCGGTCATGCTCGGCAAGGGACGCAGCATCGGCGACGGCTTCGCGCTCGACCAGCCACCGCTGCGAACGTAATCATCGGCCGGCAAAAGCCGCCGTGTCGTCGCCAGCATCAGCGTCATGGCAAGGTCGGCAACCGCAGCCGCATTGGCCGCTGGCGAATTGCCGACGACGATCTTGCGCTTCGCAGCCTCGGCGAAATCGACGCCGTCATAACCCGTGCCGTAGCAGATGATCGCGCCCAATGAAGGCAGCGTGTCGAGCACCGCCGGCGGGATCACCTGCCCGCCCGCGGTGATCATCGCGCGGATCGGCTTGAGCTGTTCGGCGCTGAAGGTCTCGATCGGCGGTTTGCCCACGCCATCGAGCAGATCGTAGCGCTCGCCGATGCGCACCATCTGGGCCTTGGGAAATCGCGAATAGATCAGGACTTGGTGGGGCATGTTCAAACCGGAAAAGGAAAACATCTGGAGGGAATGAATTAATCGCACGCCGGACGATGTTTGTCCCGCCATCGGCGTCGGAGCCGCCATGCAAAGACGCAATTGCACCCGGCATCGTGAAAAGAAAAAGGCGGAGCGATTTTCATCGCTCCGCCTTCAAATCATTCACAAGCCGTTGCCGATCAGTGCAGGCTGCCCGGCTCGACTTTCACGCCCGGACCCATCGTCGAAGAGACCGCAACGCGCTGAACGTAGGTGCCCTTCGAACCAGCAGGCTTCGCCTTCACAACCGCGTCGGCCAGTGCCTTGATGTTTTCGATGAGCTTCTCTTCCGAGAACGACGCCTTGCCGATGCCCGCCTGCACGATGCCGGCCTTCTCGACGCGGAACTCGACCGAACCACCCTTGGCGCCCTTCACGGCGTTGGCGATGTCCATGGTCACGGTGCCGATCTTCGGGTTCGGCATCATGCCACGCGGGCCGAGCACCTTACCGAGACGGCCGACCAGCGGCATCATGTCCGGGGTTGCGATACAACGAT
>JBOFVL010000043.1:0-11227 GCA_051653085.1 Afipia sp.
ATTTGCATTTCGCTGGACGCAGGCCACCGGCATGCAGAAATTGTCCGATCTTCTGGCCGCAAGGGGCATCAGTCCGGGCCCCGGCATGGTTCTTGGTGCGGCTGCTTTCATGTCCGACGATGGCAAGATCACCATCGGCAATCTCACCGGTCCAGGAGGAGTCTGGCAGGGGTACTACATCGCGCGCTGCCAATCCGTGATCTGTCAGGGTCTGACGACCTACGACCAGATGGCCAGTTCCTACGCAGGCCAGTCCGCCGTCGGACAGACGGCCAATGCCGCGATCGGCGGCACGCTCGGCACGATGCAGGAATACGCGACGCAGGCGATGCAGTCTCAGGGCAGCCGCAGCACGCCTTACTCGGTGTTCGGTTATGGCGCCTACGACAGCGATCCGATTGCATCGGGCACGCTCGGCATGACCGCCGATCTGCCCTTCGGTCTTGTTGCCGGATTCTCGGCGTCGGCCAATTATGTGAAGACCGACATGGTCTATAGCGGCAACGCGAAGATGACCGGCGGCGCGGTCGGCGCGTTCATTGCACGCGCGCCCGACACCGGCTTGCAATGGCTGCTCGGCGGCAGCCTGATCACATTGAAGGGCGACATCACGCGCGGCTATCTCAATGGCATCACGCCGGTGATGTCCACCGGTTCGACATCCGGCAATGGCTATGGCGCGACGGCGCGCATCGGCTGGGGCTTTGCGATGTTGCCGCAGGTCACCGTGACGCCGTTCGCTTCCTACACCTTCGCCGAGACGCGCTTCCGCGGCTATTCCGAAACCAGCGGCGTGTTCGCGTCGAGTTTCGAAGATTTCATTTCGACCTCGCAGGTCTCGCGCGTCGGCGGCGACTTCCGCTACACCTTCGCGCCGAATAGCTGGGTTTGGGCCACGGCGGCGTGGGGGCATCGCCTCGACAGTGGTAAGGGCGCGAACATCACCGGCACGCTGATCGATGCACCATTCGGCTTCACCTCGCCCGGTCTCTCGTCGGCAAGGGACTGGACGGAAGTCGGCGGCGGCGTGCGCCTGCCTGCGTGGGCTAACGGCGCGGTCACTGCTTCGGTCACCGCATCAATCACACCGAACCAGACCACGACCTATGTGTCGCGCCTCGGCGTCAGTCAGGCGTTCTGAGTGCGTCGGCGCGATGTCGCGGCGCGAAAAGATTTGGTGTTTGCGCTGAGTGAGAAGACGGCCCTTTCCTCCATTTGATAGACGATGGCGGCTGGAGCGCATCGAGGCTTCACGCCGGCTTTGATGACGTAAGAATTTATCGCATTGATATTCCCGCGCTTCCCATTTGCATCACGTAAAAATTAATCACGCGCCGCGCGATGTGACCGCCACGCCACAGCGCTGAAGAGATTCGGCTTTTTCGCGCCTGAGGTGAGCATTTGCGCGCAATGAGACGACGGCATCCGATCGATCTGCCAAACATTCCACGCTGAAGGCCTCCGCCGCCCGGTTGGCGACGGAGCATGGAATAATGGATGGGGCATGGGGTGCTTTGAGAGGGTAGCGGCGATCAAGCGCGCCGCATTCGCTCTGTTGGCTGGCGGCATTCTGGTCGTATCGGCGGCCTCGGGCGCATGGGCGTCCGCGGGCTGCGACGCCGTCAACAATGGTGAGCTTGACGTATCCGCGTCCACCTCAACACCGATGGCCTGGCGCACGATCACCGGCAAGCGGTTCAGCCCCGGCGACGTGCTGACCACGACGTCCCGGACCAATGACGGCACGCTGAACTATGTCTACCTGGTGTTCTCGGACGGCAGCCAGCGGCGCGCGGAGAAAAACAATCCAACGAACTACTCCACCTTCACGCTCACCGCGGCGGGCAATGAGTCCACCATTACCGCCTATATCTATAATGGCGGCTCAGGCGGCGCTTCGAACTGGATTACCGTCGCCTGCACGCCCGGTCCGGCCAACGCCAGCCTGACTGAAATTCAGGCCAGCCCCAATCCAAGCACTGCCGGACAATCGGTCTCCTTCACCACCACCGTGACCGGCACCGCGTCCAACGGCGTTCCGAACGGCACCGTGACCATCAACTTCGGTGACGGAACATCGACACCAGTGACACTGAGCGGGGGCACCGCGACCACCACCCACACCTACGCCACTGCGGGTAGCAAGAGCGTGACCGCGAATTACAGCGGGGATGGCACCAACTATGTCGCCAGTTCCGGAAGTCTGACGCAAACCGTCAACAAGGCGCCTACCACGACAAGCTTCAACGCGTCGCCAGCTCCGAGCGCCGCAGGTCAGCAGGTGACATTCTCGGCGACGGTCTCGAGTACAGCCGGCACGCCGACCGGAACAGTCACGTTCAACTTCGGCGACGGCACGTCACAGTCCGCCGCCACTCTCGCCGGCGGCGCTGCCAGCGTAACGCACACCTATGCAACCGCCGGCAACTTCAGCGTCACAGCGACTTACAGCAGCGACGCCAATTTCCTGGGCAGTTCGCAGGTCGTATCCCAATCCGTCGGACAAGCGACGTCGGGCACCACAGTAGCTTCATCCGCCAATCCGATTCCGTTCGGCCAATCGGTGAGCTTCACCGCGACCGTCACCGGCGTGAACCCCACCGGCACGGCAAGTTTCTTCGACGGTGCGACGCTGATCGGGTCGGTTGCGTTGAGCAGCGGTCAGGCGACGCTGACCACTAGTGCTCTGACTCCCGGCGGTCATTCCATCACCGCTGTCTACAGCGGCGACTCCAACAACAACGGTTCGACATCGTCGGTCCTTTCCCAGACCATCAGCCTGTCCACCACGACCACGACGTTGGCGTCTTCCCAGAACCCGAGCGAGGCCGGCAAGCCGGTGACGTTCACCGCGACCGTCACAAGCGGTGCCGGAGCCCCGACCGCCGGCACGGTGACGTTCATGGATGGCGCGACGACGCTCGGGACTGTCGCCCTCTCCGGCGGCGTCGCTAGCCTGACGACGGCAGCGCTGACCCTCGGCAGCCACACCATCACCGCCAGCTTCAGCGGCAGTCCCGGATTCACGAGCGGCGCGTCATCGCCGCTGGTCCAGTCGGTGAACATTCCCGCCGACAGCTTGAAGCTCCGCGCGCTTCAGGCGCTGGCGACACCCATGGTGAGTCAGTTTTCCGGTCAGGCGATTTCAGGCGCGATCGACAACGCCATCACCGAAGGCTTCGCCGACGGCAGTGGATCGCTGGTCGCCCCGAACAACAGCGGTATCCGATTCAATTTTTCCGCCGAAAGCCGCGACGACGATTCACAAGCCGCTCCGAAGGTGAGTTCCGCCGCTCCATTCGGCAACGCAGGTCCGTCGCAAACATCGTCGCGTGTCGAAGATGCATTCGGCGCCCTCGCCTACGCCGCGCCGATAAAGGCGCCAACACGCTTCTCTGAGCCGAGGGATTGGCTCGGCTGGGCGGAAGTGCGCGGCGCGACGCTCGATCGATGGAGCAGCAGCGGTACAGGCAGCGTTTCAACGCTCTATGGCAATCAGATCAATGCGCTTGCCGGTCTCACCCGCAAACTCGCGCCGAATTTCCTGATCGGCGCGTTCGGCGGCTACGAGACATTCGAGTATCGTTCGGATCAGTTGCAGGGCCGCTTGAAGGGCGACGGCTGGACCGTCGGCAGCTATCTCGGCTGGAAGATCACACAGACCATCCGCTTCGACGCAGCGGTCGGATATTCGGGCCTCGGCTATGACGGTACCGCGGGCACAGCTTCCGGCACCTTCAACGGCAATCGCTGGCTGGTGTCGGGCGGATTGACCGGAACGTATGAAAGCCACGGCCTGCAGATCGAACCGTCTGCGCGCATATACGCGCTGTGGGAGCACGAGAACGCTTACACCGACACGCTCGGCACGTTGCAGTCCGCTCGCGATTTCTCCACCGGCCGCGCCAGCGGCGGGCTCAAGCTCGCCTATCCGGTGATGTGGTCGTCAGTCGCTATCGCGCCGTATGTCGGACTGTACGGCGACTATTACTTCAACAGCGACAGCGCCGCCGTTCCGGCAGCAAGCCTCGCAACCGTGTCAGCCGCCATTCTCGACGGCTGGTCGGCCCGCATCGCGAGCGGCGCGAATTTGAAATTTGCCAACGGTGCGCAGATCTCCGTCGGCGCGGAGCGCGGCGGAATCGGCAGCAGCAGTGGTGCAGCTCTCTGGACCTATCGCGCCCGCGCGTCCGTGCCGTTCTGAGGTCGCGGCCATGCACAACATGCCGACATCGCTTGCCATCGCGCTCCGGCTGACCGGCACGATCTGGATCTTCGGCATCGTTGCGATGCTGATGCAGGCAGACAAGCGTATCGTGATCGCCGCTTTCACCGTCGGTTTGGTGACGGCGATTATCGAATGGATTGTCGTCAGAAAAATTCCGCCGCCGGCTGATCCGGCGGACGATGACGCTGCTACGCCTGACGCTCGGGCGTCGACACAACAAGTCCGTCGAGTTCGTCGGTCACCTTGATCTGGCACGACAGCCGCGAATTCGGCCGCACGTCGTAACCGAAGTCGAGCATGTCCTCTTCCATCGGCGTCGGCGATCCGACCTTCTCGCGCCAGGCTTCATCGACATAGACATGGCACGTCGCACAGGCGCAGGCGCCGCCGCATTCCGCTTCAATGCCGGGAATGGCGTTGCGGATCGCAGCTTCCATCACGGTCGCGCCCGCATCGACATCCACGGTGCGGGTTGTGCCTGTGTGATCTGCGAAGTTGATCTTGACCATGATTGTCGTGCTGCCCGGATAATTCAGATGGAGCAGTCCTATAACGGGTCAATCCGCGAGAAGCCAGCACGGGTGGGGATAAAAGCGGGCCGGATCAGGCCGTCAGGACCGGTTCAACATCCGGTCAATCGCGGCCCTGGCCTCGTCGACCGCGTGCTGAAGCAAGGCGACGGCGCGCGGCACATCGCCATTGTTCTTCATGGCGGCCTCAAGGCCAAGTGCGGCGTCGGCGACGCGGAACGCGCCGATGGCCCGCGCGGATCCCTTGAGCATATGAGCCAGCGCGGCGGCATCTGCGGGGATCGCCGCGAGGCGGCTGACGAGGTCGCCGCTCTGGGCTGCGAACAGGGCGAGAACCTCGGTCTCCAGGGCCGCTTCGCCGAGGGTCATGCGTCCGAGATGCTGGACATCGATGGCTGAGTCTTCCGGAACGAGCGGTGGCGACGGCATCCAGTGCAACTGCTCCATGTGAAGGGGCATAACCATTCCGAAATTGCTGACAGCGCCGAACCAGTTCCGGCCTGAAACATTGTCAACCAATCACACCAATGGTTAACGGAACGTATGATGTCTTCGCCGCGATTTAGCCATTTTTTTGCCGTGCCGCCGCCATGAAGTACCAAAGTGCTTTCTAAAACTGTTGATTTCTTAAAGTGTTAACCCTCGACAAATTAACGATGATTAAAAATCTATTAACCGGTCCCATTTCATTCGACCGGCCGAGCCAATAGGATGTTTCCGGAAGTGCGGGACAACCGGCGGGACATTCGGCGGCTTCAACTTTCGTGTCGACCGAAAATATCGGGGCAATTCCGGGGCGCACGGCCAGCCATCAGCGTGGCGTCTTCCGGATGCGTAAAAATAAAGGCGTATGGGACACATGGCAAAAAATCCGAAGGTCAAAGACCCCACCGAAGACGCTCTCTCGGCGATCCAGGAAGCTCTGAACATCAGCGACCTGCCTGCGTCCGAAAACGGTCGGGATGCTCTGACACGTAGTGAACCGTCCATTCGCCCGCCGAGCCGCGGCACCGATCTTCGGCAGCCGGCCGATGACATCGACATGACGAATTTCGGCCACCAGCCGGCCAACGACGACCGCGAAACCATCGGCACCATTCTGCAGACCATCCAGAAGGGCCGCCCTCGCCGCAACGCCTACACCATCGCAACGCTCTTCTCCGGCCTGTGGATCGCAGGCGTCGGATTCCTCGCATTCGCATTCATGCCGGCGCTTGAAGCCGTTGTCGGTCAGGGCAGCGGCGGCATCCTTGCGCTGATCGGCCTGCTCGCCGTCATCGTCGCACCGCTTATCCTGTTCTATGCGCTGGCAAGCCTCGCCTGGCGCAGCCAGGAGATGAGCATGATCGCGCAATCCATGGCGCAGATGGCCGTCCGTTTCTCCGAGCCCGAGCATGTCGCCAACGGCGGGATCGTGACCGTGGGTCAAGCCATCCGCCGCGAAGTCGCGGCCATGGGCGACGGCGTCGAGCGCGCCATCGCGCGCGCAGGCGAACTCGAGGCGCTCGTCGCCAACGAAGTGTCGTCGCTCGAACGCGCCTATAGCGACAACGAGGTGCGCATGCGCGCCCTGCTCCAGGACATCGCCGTTCAGCGCGATAACCTCGTCGGTCAGGCCGAACAGGTCCGCAACGCCATCTCCGGCGTGCAGATCGACCTGCGCCAGGACATCGCCCTGATCAGCGACGCGATCGCATCGCGCGTGGATGAGGTGGCCAGCAGCATCACGGGCGCGCTCGAAGAGCGCAGCGAGCACATCACCCGCGCGCTCTCCAGCGCCGGCGACAACATGATCATCGCGCTCGGCGAACGCGGCGGCGACCTGCTCGACCGCCTCGAGGAAGCCAGCACCCAGACGGCCGCCAGCGTGCTCGACGCCAGCGAGAAGCTGACCGCCAGCCTCAATTTCAAGACCGGCCACGTCCACGAGGAATTCGCGGACCTCGCCGACCGCGTCCACGACGTGCTCAACGAACGTCTCGACAAGATGACCAACGAATTCTCGGAGCGATCGACCTCTATCGTCGACGGAATCGCGGCACGGTCCGAGGTGATCGTCGCCAACGTCACCGAGCGCACTGAGAAGATCTTCGACTCGATGAAGAACGCCAGCGACTCCCTGCTCCTCGAGCTCGACGAGCGCGGCGTAGATCTGACGGACAAGATCGATCAGGCCGGCAACCGGCTCGCCGAACGCGTCCTGGTCAGCGGCGACAAGGCCGGCGAAGCGCTCGATGCCACCATCAGCACGCTGGTGGAGAAGGTCGTGAGCCAGACCGAGTCCGCCCATGACACACTGAGCAACCAGATCAGTCTGTTCGACGGCCTCGTCAAGGAACAGGGTACGGAACTGGCCGAGAAGTTCGCGCGCGACAGCGGCACGCTGGGCGCCCTCATCACGCGTCACATCGCCGAATTCGACCGCACGGTGAAGACCTATGGCGGCGAGATCGTCGAGCGTATGGGCCAGCATACCCAGGGCGTCGCCGACAGTCTCAAGAGCTATGTCGATACCTTCGACGGCCGCGTCACCGCGCATGGCGACCAGCTCCACGCCAAGCTCGACCAGAGCCTCTCCGGCTTCCAGAACGCCGTCGAAGCCCGCGTCGAAAATCTCGACACGTCCCTGCTCGGCAAGATCAACTCCCTCGACGGCACCGTCGTCGCCCGCATGAAGGCGCTCGAAGAGTCGTTCGACGCGCGAGCGGCCTCGTTCTCCGACACGGTCAGCGGCCGCGCCTCGTCCTTCACCAGCGTGATCGACGCGCGAACCGGCGCGTTTATGGAAGCGATCGACGGCCGGGCCCTGGAATTCACCGACACGATCAACAACCACACCGCCAAGTTCACTGAAGCGGTCGATGGACGGACGATCGCCTTCACCGACGCGATCAACAGCCACACCGCGGCGTTCACCGAGACGATCGACGGACGCACGACCGCGTTCACTGACACGATCGACGGACGCACCACGGCTTTCGCGGATCTCATCGATGCCCGCACCACTGCGGTGACCGCGAAGATCGACAGCGGCGCGGAAGCGTTCGCCACCGTCGTCGATGCCCGCACGGCCGCCATCGCGGATGCCTTCGACACCCGCACCGCGACCTTCGCCGATATCGTCGATACCCGCACCGCAGCCGTGGTGCAGACATTCGACAGCCGGGCCGCCGCCTTCGCATCGGTCGTGGAAAGCCGCACCGCATCGATCGCCGATGCGATGGAGGCCCGCGGCGCGCAGGTGCTCAATGCGATGACCACCGGCGTCGACGAGATGGCCAACTCCGTGACGGCGCGCGTCAAGGACATCCAGAGCAATCTGGAATTCAACGTCAGCGCCCTCGCCTCCGATATCAGCGCGCGCGTTGCGCAGTTCGAAAGCCTGCTCGATACGCGGGTCGAGGCTGCCGCCAACCGCGTCACCGGCAGCGGCCAGCATGCCGCCGAGGTGATCGGTTCCCGCGCAGGCGAGATGTCGAACGCGATCAAGTCCCGCGTCGACGAAGCCGAGCGCGCCCTGACCGGCCTCATCACCAACGCGAGCACCACGATCCAGGAAAGCGCCCGTTCCGCCCAGCAGTCGCTGATCTCGCTCTCCGGCGAAGTCAGCACGCAGCTCAAGTCCGCTTCGAGCGACGTCACCGCAGAGCTCAAGAGCGTTACGACCGAAGTCGGCGCTGAATTGCGTGGCGTCTCCGGCGAAGTCGGAGCCCACCTCAGGTCGACATCGAACGTTGTCGCGGCTGAACTCAAGAGCGTCTCGACCGAGGTCAGCTCTGAACTGCGCGACGTCTCTGGCGACGTCGGCACGCAGCTCAAGGCGGTATCCGGCGAGGTCGGTGCGCAGCTCCGGAACGTCTCCGGCGAACTCGAACGCAGCATCCAGATGGCCGCGCGCGAAGCCGAGAACACTCTCACCGTGGCGTCGACCGGCGCGACCGCGCAGGTCAAGTCGGCCTCCGCCGAGATCGAACGCACCATTGCAGTCTCGACCGACCGCTTCGGCTCGACCCTGAACGGCAAGGTGGAATTGATCACCGAAGGCGTTCGCGAGCAGACCGAACAGTTGTCGCAGCTCGTCGACAGCCGGCGCGGTGCGCTGGTGGATGCGCTCGGGAGCAAGGCCGCGGAGATTTCAGCGACGATCGGCAGCGCTGCCGATTCCGCACTGAAGTCCATCGAAAACCACGGCGGCGCCTTCACCGTCGCGATGATGAACAACAGCTCCGATCTGGCCCGCCAGATCAACACGGCGAGCGAGATCGCCATCGGCGCCGTCAGCAAGTCGCTGAAGGACATCGACCAGACCTCCCGCGCGGCGATCGACCAGTCGCGTCAGGTGGCGACGTCGACCATCAACGAACTGCAGGAGACCAGCAAGATCCTGCGCACCGACACCCTCGCCTTGTTCGAGCGGCTGCGCGAGGGCAACATCCTGCTGCAGGAAGTCCTCACCGGCGCTCACGACAACCTCAATTCGCTCGAGCGCACGCTTGTTACGCGGGTCGCGGAGTTCGTCTCGACGATGAACGACGTCACCTCCCGCAACGGCGAGTCCACGAATGCGCTGGAGCAGCAGCTTGGGGTGTTCAACACCAAGACGTCCGGCGCGCTGGCGAATCTCAACGCCCTCTCCGCGCAGTTCGCAAACCACGGCCGCGCCCTGGCGGAGGCCGCGGAGTTGGTCGAGAAGAGCAACGACCGCGCAAGCGACTCCGTCTCCGAGCGTAACTCCATGCTCGAATCGCTGGTCTCGACCATCGATCTGCGGACTCACGATCTCGACGAGCGCCTCTCGCGCTTCACGAACCTACTCGACGACTCGCTGGCCGCTGCTGAGACGCGGGCGCGCGACATCGCGCAGATCGTGGCGCAGACTGCCGGCGCAAGTTCGGCCGAAGTCAGCCGTCAGTTCGAGGCCGTGCGCATGGCGGTCGAGGACGAGCGCCGCCAGACCTCCGAAGCGATGGCCGAACTGTACGACCAGGGCACGCGCGAAGCGGACGGCATGTTCCGTCAGGCCGCCGACAAGTTCGCTACCATTGTGCATGGCATGAAGCAGATGGCCGCCGAGCTTCACAACGAACTCGACGCCACCCGCGCCGAGCTACGGCGTGGCGTCCTCGAAGTGCCGCAGGAAGCGGCCGAGAGCACTGCACAGATGCGCAAGGTCATCGTCGACCAGATCGAAGCGCTGGCCGAGCTCAACCGGATCGTCGCACGCCATGGCAAGGGCCTCGACGTTGCTCCGACCCACCGCACCGTCTATCGCGAGGAAGAACTCGCATCGGCCGGTGGCCGCACTGAAACCGTATCGCGGCCCGCGCCACGTCCGCGCGACGTCGCGAGCGCATCCAGCCTGCCCGCGCCTGAGTTCGGCCCTCCGGGTCCGGCTCCCCGCCGCACCGAAGCGCCGCCGGTCAGCCCGGCAGCTTCAGATCGTGACGGATGGCTGTCGGATCTTCTGAACCGCGCCGACACCGACGAAGGTCCGCGTGGCCGCGGCGCTGCTCCCCGTCAGGCCGGAAACCCGCTCGAGGCGCTGTCGCTCGACATCGCCCGGCTGGTGGACCGCGAACTCGCTGCGGAAATGTGGGATCGCTATCAGCGCGGCGAGCGCAAGGCGTTCTCGAAGCGGCTCTATACCCCGGCGGGCCAGAAGGCCTTCGACGAGGTCGCCCGCAAGTATCGCGCCGACCGCAACTTCAAGCAGACGGTGGACCGTTACATCAACGAGTTCGAGCGGCTGCTTGATGAAGTCTCGCGCGACGAGCGCGGGCCTGCGGCGCTGCGCAGCCACCTCGTCTCGGAAACCGGGCTGGTCTACACCCTGCTCGCCCATGCGGCGGGACGGTTGGGATAAGCTCAGAAACAATCGGACGATGACAAGAAAAACGGAGGCGCAAGCCTCCGTTTTTTGTTGCTGCGGCCAGCAGGAAAGGAAGCGCCGTCATCCTGAGGTGCGAGCACTTGCGAGCCTCGAAGGAGGACGGAGCGAATGCTTGACGCGCATCCTTCGAGGCTCGCCGCAAACGCGGCTCGCACCTCAGGATGACGCTGCATCATCGCAAGCGTTTGCGACGCACGATCATCGCCAAGCACTCGGTGTCGTCCCCGCGCAGGCGGGGACCCATAACCACCGAACATCGTGATGATAGAGAAGATCGCTCCAGCAACTGCTTGACGGTTTAGGGAGTATGGGTCCCCGCTTTCGCGGGGACGACGTGGAGAGATTGCGGGCCTGATCTTGCTGCGCTCCGGCGATACGACTCCGCAACATTTCGTGATGGGAATACGCATCCCCACGCTCTGAGCCTCTCTTATGTTCGAGACGTCCTGTTCGTGAGGGGCGCTTCTCGAGGGCGCTTTTGAAGCGGAGCAGGATGCGGCGTCTGCGCGATGTGGTTCGCACCCACACCGTCCGGAAGGCCGGGGTTGACCGTCCGGGCCAACTACGTGGCTCTGCCGT
>JBOFVL010000044.1:0-191388 GCA_051653085.1 Afipia sp.
GGATGGAGCGCAGCGAAATCCGGGACGAATACGAATCCGCATGACCCGGATTGCGCTGCGCTCCATCCGGGCTACTGGTTTGGTCATTGGGTGGTTATGGATCCCCGCTTTCGCGGGGACGACAGCGAATGTTTGGCGAGTGCGTCGATCTCAGAAGTCCAGCTTGTCCTTGATCGCGGCGATGCCTGCTTTCGCGCAAGCTTCATCCGCGTCGCCGCCCGGTGCGCCGGAGACGCCGATGCCGCCGAGCAGTGAGCCGCCCGCTTCGATCATGAGACCGCCGCCGATGATCACGACGTTGGGGAGATTGCGCAGGCCCTGCATTGCGGGTGTCTGCGTCGCGGCGTTCAGATCGTTCGTGCTGCTCTTAAAGCTGACCGCGGTCCACGCCTTGCCGGTTGCGGTGGGCGGCGTGTGCGCGCCCGCGAAGCGATCGCGCAGCATGACCTGCGGCGTGCCGAAGCGATCGACGACCGCGACCGCCACCTGATAGCCGCGTGTCCGGCAATCGGCCAGCGCGGCCTTCGCGGCGTCCTGCGCGAGTTCGGGGCTGAGCGACTTGTAAGCCACGGTGGTGTCCTGCGCGAACGCAGGACACGCGATGAGGGCGCAAACAGCCGATAGCGCCAGCAGGTTTTGCACCTTCATCTCTTTAGTCTCCGTGATACGCCGATATCCGGCTTACTTGTTGACCGGCGATTCCGGATCGAACAGGAACGCGACCAGATCGGTGATCTGCTTTTCCGTCAGCACCTTGTTCGCACCAAAACGCGGCATGTTGGAGCACGCAAACACCGCCTGCGAGTCGTAGATCTTGGTGTAGGCCGCTTTCGCTTCTTCCGGCGAGAACTTGCGGTCCTTGCCGTAGTTGGTCAGGCTCGGGCCGAGGGTGCCGAAGCTGACTTCCTGCTTTTCCATCTGGTGACAGGCGTAGCAGTTGCCGCCCGCGACAGTGCCCGGCGGATCGGAGAATTGTCCGCCGCGGCCGTTGTTGGCAATCCGGGCGCCGGACGACCAATCACCGAGGAATTTTCCGTCAGCCGGATAGACGACTTTCGCGAGTTCGCGCTTCGTGATCGCGTCAGCTTCCTTCGACGGCACGTTGTTGTGATAGGCGTTGCAGGTTTTCAGCGTCTCGTCAGGAACGATGCGCTCCTGCCATTCCGGCGGCGCCTTGCCGAAAGTCGCCTTCACATAGGCATCGACAATGGCGGGGTCGATCGCTTTCGGCGCGGTCTGCGCGGAAGCGGAGAAGGGAAGAGCGATGAAACCTGCTGCGAGAGCCAGCGCTGCGATTTTTGATGATGTTGTCATGATGCGCTCCTCTCTCAACGCTTGATCGACGGGACGTTGATCTCGCCGCCGGCTGCCTGCTTCTGAAGGAAGACGGTCAGCGCGGTGAGAGCGTCGGAGCCGTATTCCGGAACAGGCCAGCGCTGCTGGCGGTAACAATCCCACAGACGATGCTGCATCGTCCGCAGCGCGCCCTGCGAGACGCGGTAGGTCGGCCAGCCGCCCATGGTTTCCTGCGGCTGTTTGCCGGGCTTCGACAGATCGGGCAAGCCCTGCAGCCGGATGCGCTTGCCTTCTTCGGCATGGCAGGTCGAGCAGGAGAAATCATTCACACCGCCGCGCCGATAGAACAGCGCTTCGCCGACGGCAGCCATTTCCTGTTCTTTCGGATGGGCGAGGGGAATGTCGATCTTCATGCCGCTCGACTTGTTGGCGATGTAGGCGACGAGATCTTCCATGTCGGACGCGCGGCCCGGGCCGGAGAATCTGCGCGCGATGACGTCCTTGGTGTCGAGACCCTGGATGTTCGTCATGCACCACAGCAGGCGCTGTTCGAGGTCCATGACCTTGTCGGCGTCCGCGAAATAGCGCGGCATCTTGGCGAAGGCGCCGTCCACCTTGCCTGCGCCGAGGCCGAGATCGCAGCCTTCCAGCGAGATGTTCTTGGTGCCGCGCTTGTCCTTCCAGAGGACTTCTCCGCGATCGACCGCGAGATATCCGGGATTCGACATTGGGTCGGAAATCATTGCGCGGTAGCGCTCGATTTCCTTTTCGCTCGCGTCCTGGGCGCGAACTGGTGCGCTCGATACGCACATCAAAATGGCAAAGGCAATCGCCGACCGAATCGTGGTCCGTCTCATTCTCAAGTCCTCCCCTCCGTCAGGTCGTCTGTGCGGCCCTTGCGGTTCCTAGCTCAGCTCGTGTAGCGAACCACTACACTAGAACATCTTTACATTCAGAAAAAAGAATATAATGATGTGAGCGGATCATGATAGATCAAACTTGGCATCGTCAAGCGATACTATCGTCAAGGGATGCAAAAGACTCCCGCAGGAGGAATGACGGATGAATTCGAAGCCGGTTGAAACGACGCGTCGCGAAACTCTCGCGCTTGCAGCAATCGCAGGTCTTGCAGTGTTTCTCGCACCGAAAATGGTGTTCGCGGACGAAGCGGCGGTCGCTGCCGAGATCAAGAAACTGTACGGCGACAAGAAACTCGAGAGCGGCAAGATCAAGCTCGACGTGCCCGAGATCGCCGAGAACGGTCTGGTCGTGCCGATCAACGTCGAGGTCGAAAGCCCGATGACTGATTCGGACTACGTGAAGGCCGTGCATGTGTTCGCGGACGGTAATCCGCTGCCCGGCGTCGTCACCTACAAGTTCACGCCGGCCTGCGGCAAGGCCTCCGCATCGACGCGCATGCGTCTCGCGCAGACGCAGAACATCGTCTGCATCGCGGAAATGTCGAACGGCAACCTCCACATGGCGAAGGCGAACATCAAGGTCACCATCGGCGGCTGCGGCGGCTGATCGGAACGGCTTCGACAAAGAAAAACAATTCAGGCGAGGAATTTTCCCATGGCCACAGCACCCACACCGCGCGTTCGCGTTCCTGCCACGGCGAAGCCCGGCGAAATGATCGAGATCAAGACCCTCATCTCGCACGAGATGGAATCGGGCCAGCGCAAAGACGCGTCCGGCGCAGTCGTGCCGCGCAAGATCATCAACAAGTTCACGGCGACGTTCAACGGCAAGCCGGTGTTCGAGGCCGACTGGAATCCGGCGATCTCGGCCAACCCGTATCAGTCGTTTTTCTATAAAGCGGCCGAGACCGGCGAGTTTACCTTCACCTGGAAGGACGACGACGGTTCGGAATACACCGCGAAGAACAAGCTGACCGTCGGCTGATTTCTTTTCGCGCGGCGTGTGACGCCGCGCGCGCAAGCTTCTAAAAACATTTCCCTTCGCGTGAAGGGACCAAGGGTGGACCATGATATCGAGGCGGGATTTCCTGCAGGCGACCGCGGCTGCGTCTGCGCTGACGATCGGAAGCGGACTTGGCCCGCTCGGCCAGGTCGCGGCACAACAGCGCCTGACGCAGGCGGACATCACGCGCTTCGATCCGCTCGGCACCGTGACGATTCTCTATATCGCCGACACCCATGCGCAATTGATGCCGCTGTATTTCCGCGAGCCGTCGGTCAATCTTGGCGTCGGCGCGGATCGTGGACTTCCGCCGCATCTCACCGACGCTGAATTCCGAAAGTACTTTAACGTCGCCACCGGATCGGCGGACGCCTATGCGTTGACTGCGGATGATTTCGTCTCGCTGGCGCGCAACTACGGCCGCATGGGCGGCATGGACCGCGTCGCGGCGCTGATCGGCGCGGTGCGCGCCGAGCGCGGCGAGGACAAGGTGCTGCTGCTCGACGGCGGCGACACCTGGCAGGGAAGCTGGAGCTCGCTGCAGACCAAGGCGCAGGACATGGTGGATGTCATGTCGGCGCTGAAGGTCGATGCCATGGTCGGGCATTGGGAATTCACTTACGGCGCCGAGCGCGTCAAGGAAATCGCCGACAAGGCATCGTTCGCGTTTCTTGCGCAGAACATTCGCGATAATGAATGGCAGGAGCCGGTGTTCGAGCCGCGCAAGATGTTCGAGCGCGGCGGCGCGAAGATCGCCGTGATCGGACAGGCCCTGCCGCGCACGGCGGTGGCCAATCCGCGCTGGATGTTTCCGAAATGGGAGTTCGGCATCCGCGAAGAAGACATGCAGAAGCAGGTCGACGAGGCGCGCGCCGAGGGTGCGCAGATCGTCGTTCTCCTGTCGCACGACGGCTTCGACGTGGACCGCAAGCTCGCGGGCCGCGTCAAGGGTCTCGACGTCATCCTGACCGCGCATACCCATGACGCCATGCCGGGCCTCGTGCGCGTCGGCGACACGGTGCTGGTGGCGACCGGTTCGCACGGCAAGTTCCTCTCGCGCCTCGATATCGAGGTGAAAGACAAGAAGGTCGCGGGCGTTCGCTTCAAATTGATGCCGGTGTTCTCCGACGCCATCAAGCCGGATGCATCGATGACTGCGCTGGTCGAGAATGTGAGGGCGCCGTTCGCGAAGGATCTCGCGCGCACCATCGGCAAAACGGATTCGCTGCTGTATCGCCGCGGCAATTTCAACGGCACCTTCGACGATCTGATTTGCGATGCCATGATGTCTGAGCGCGACGCCGAGATCGCACTGTCGCCCGGCTTCCGCTGGGGCGGCACGCTGCTTCCGGACAGCCCGATCACATGGGAAGACGTGACCAACGCCACCGCGATCACCTATCCGAACTGCTACCGCAACCAGATGACCGGCGCGCAGCTCAAGGAAGTGCTCGAGGACGTCGCCGACAACATCTTCCACCCCGATCCCTACTTCCAGGGTGGCGGCGACATGGTTCGCATCGGCGGCATGGGTTATTCGATCGATGTGTCGAAACCGATGGGCTCGCGCATTTCCGAGCTGACGCACCTGAAATCCGGCAAGCCGATCGAGGCCGCGAAGACCTACACGGTCGCGGGTTGGGCGAGCATCAACGAAAACACGCAAGGCCCGCCGATCTGGGACGTGGTCGCAGCGCATGTATCGAAGCGCGGCACTGTGAAGGTCGAACCGAATACCGCAGTCAAAGTTACGGGTGCCTGAGCGCGGCGGGATTCGCGCGCGGAGTTGCGACCAACATATTCACGTATCGGGATAAGTAGAGAGATGCAGATGTCCCCAAAGGTGTCCCATGAGTGACAAGCCATCCGCGGATATTCTCAATCGCCGCCGCTTCCTGAGCGCAGCCGGACTCGCTGGTGCAGGCGCAGCACTTTCGGCGCTGTCCGCCGTCGCGGAAGGCGCGAAGCCCGATCCTCTCATTACAGACGTGCAGGACTGGAATCGTTATCTCGGCGACGGCGTCGACAAGAAGCCTTACGGCATGCCGTCGAAGTTCGAGAAGAATGTGATCCGCCGCGACGTCTCGTGGCTGACCGCATCGCCGGAATCGTCCGTCAACTTCACGCCGCTACACGAACTGGACGGCATCATCACGCCATCGGGCCTCTGCTTCGAGCGCCATCACAGCGGCGTTGCGGAGATCAATCCCGCCGACCACCGGCTGATGATCAACGGTCTCGTGGACAAGCCCTTGGTGTTCACGATGGAAGACATCAAGCGTATGCCGCGCGTGAACAAGATCTATTTCCTCGAATGCGCGGCGAATTCCGGCATGGAATGGCGCGGCGCGCAGCTCAACGGCTGCCAGTTCACCCACGGCATGGTGCACAATGTCATGTACACCGGCGTGACGCTCAAGACAGTGCTCGACGAAGCCGGTCTCAAGCCGAATGCGAAGTGGCTGATGCTGGAAGGCGCGGATGCCGCCGGAATGAATCGCTCGCTGCCAGTCGAGAAAGCATTGAACGATTGCCTTCTCGCCTTCGCCATGAACGGTGAGGCGCTACGGCCCGAACAGGGCTATCCCCTGCGCGCGGTGATCCCCGGATGGGAAGGCAATCTCTGGGTGAAGTGGCTGCGCCGCATCGAGGCCGGTGACCAGCCGTGGCAGACCCGCGAAGAGACATCGAAGTACACCGACCTGCTCGCGGACGGCCGCTCGCGCAAGCACACATTCATTATGGATGCGAAATCGGTGGTGACCAATCCGTCGCCGCAAGCGCCGCTGAAGCATAGGGGCCGCAACGTCCTGAGCGGCCTCGCATGGTCGGGCCGGGGCACTGTCAAGCGCGTGGACGTTTCGCTCGACGGCGGACGCAACTGGCAGACCGCGCGCATCGATGGGCCGGTGCTCGAAAAATCTCTCGTGCGCTTCTACGTCGACTTCGACTGGAACGGGCAGGAACTGATGGTGCAGTCCCGCGCGATGGATTCGACGGGCTATGTGCAACCAACGAAGGACGAATTGCGCAAGGTGCGCGGCGTTAATTCGATCTACCACAACAACGGCATTCAGACCTGGCTGGTGCGCTCAAGCGGGGAGACTGAAAATGTCGAGATTGGCTAAGCTGCTCGGGCTCGCTTTGCTATGCGGCAGTGCAGCGGCATTTGCGATCTCCCAGACATCGGCGCAGCAAATTGCCGCACATGCGGCGGCAAAGACCTCGCCTAAGCTCGGGCTTGGACGTCCGGCGCTGCCGGAAGAAATCAAGGCGTGGGACACCGCTGTGCGGCCGGACGGCAAGGGGCTTCCGGTCGGCAAGGGCACCGCCAAGCAGGGGGATGTGATCTTTCAGGCGCAATGCGCCGCGTGTCATGGCGAATTCGGCGAGGGCGCTGGCCGCTGGCCCGTGCTCGCTGGCGGCGCGGGGACGCTGAAGGCGGACCGGCCCGACAAGACCATCGGTTCGTTCTGGCCGGATCTGTCGACGGTGTTCGACTACATTCAGCGGGCGATGCCTTACGGAAATGCGCGGTCGCTCTCGAACGACGATGTTTATGCCCTGACGGCTTATCTTCTCAGCATGAACGACATCATCAAGGACGAAAATTTCGAATTGAATGAGAGGAACTTTACGTCCATCAAGATGCCGAATGCGTCCGCGTTCTACGACGACGATCGCGAGACCGCCGAAAAGCAGTTCTGGAAAAAAGACCCGTGCATGACGAATTGCCGCAGCGCGCCCAAGGTGACCGGCCGGGCCATGTCGGTCGACGTGACGCCGGACGGAAAATCCGGGCCGAAAGTCGAATGATGAGTGCGCCGCCGGTGCGAAAGGCGCTGCTTTTCGTCCTGACGGCGGGATTTGCTTTCGATCATGCACTCGCGGGAGATCGCGAACTGGGGCAATATCTGTCGGCGGAATGTGTCACCTGCCATCGCACGTCAGGGCAGGCCGCGCAGGGTATACCGCAAATCGCGGGTTGGGCGGAGGATCAGTTCGTCGCTGTGATGAATGCGTACAAGGCGAAGCAGCGAGACAACCCTGTGATGCAAACCATCGCGGGACGGCTGGAAGCGGATGACATCGCGGCTTTGGCGGCTTATTTCAGGACGCAGAAATAACGGTTTGCAGCATCGGAGGTTGTCATGACAGACCAAAAGAGTTCGACAACACGGCGGAGCGTCATCATCGGGGCGGTCGGCGGTCTGGTTGCCGCGTCGGCGCATGCCGCACCGCAGGCCTTGTCCATGAAGGATCTGAAGAAGGAGGCGGACGTCGCATGCCTCTATCACTGCGACTATGGCGACAACGCGCGCTTCGCCCAGACGCTCAACAACATCTCCAATCATTACTCGGCTTACGGCGCCGATCCGTTCGGCCTGCAACTGGTGATCGTCGCGCACAGCGCTTCAGTGAAGTATTTCCTGAGCACGCTGGAGGGAACGCCGTGGAAGGATGAGACTATCGATCCGGCCCTGTTCGAGCGCGCGACGGCGCTCGCCAAGAACGGCCTCAAGGTCCTCCTGTGCGAAATCACCTTCCAGCGGTTGAAACTCGACAAGAGCAAGGTGATCGACGCGCCGTTCATCAGCTTCGTGCCGTCGGGCGTCGCCACTGTGGCAGCACTGCAATCGAAAGGTTTTGCGTATCTCAAGGTCGGCTGACCGGCAGCGTGCTGCCGGGCAACTGAATCCAATTTTTCAACAAGACATACCGGGGGGACAACATGAGCATCAGTCGTCGGCAGTTGATTTCTGGATCGGCATCTTTCGCGGGCGTCATGATGTTCGGTGCGCCCGCGGTTCTCGGACAGGGCAAGCCACGCGTGGTGGTGATCGGCGGCGGCGCGGGCGGTGTGACTGCCGCGAAATACATTGCGAAAGATAGCGCGGGCGCGATCGCCGTCACCCTGATCGAGCCGAACGCCAAGTATCAGACCTGCTTCCATAGCAATCTCTATCTCGGCGGTGTGCGGGATTATCCGTCGATCACGCACGGCTATGCCGGGCTGAAGAAGCACGGCGTCACCGTTGTCAGCGACCGGGCCGCGAAGATCGATCGCGACAAGAAGGAAGTCGTTCTCGCCAGCGGCAAGAAGCTGCCTTACGACCGGCTTGTCGTGTCGCCGGGCATTGACCTGAAATACGATTCCGTTCCGGGCTGGTCGCAGGCCGCTGAAGAAACCATGCCGCATGCCTGGAAGCCAGGCGCGCAGACACTGCTGCTCAAGAAGAAGCTCGACGCCGTGCCGAATGGCGGCGTGATCGTGATGATCGCCCCGCCGAATCCCTATCGCTGCCCGCCCGGACCTTACGAGCGGGTGTCGATGATGGCGCATGCCCTGAAGAAGGCGCGCAAGGATCGCTCCAAGATTTTCGTGATCGACCCCAAGGAAACTTTCTCCAAGCAGGCGCTGTTTCAGGAAGGCTGGGAGAAGCACTACAAGGGCATGGTCGAATGGCTCGGCCCGAAAGTTCATGACGGGCTAAAGTCGGTCGATCCCAAGACCAACACCGTTGTGACCGGCTTCGAGACCTACAAGAACGCGGCGCTGGTCAACGTCATTCCGGCGCAGATGGCTGGTGCCATCGCGCGCGATGCGGGTCTCGCCAATGCAACCGGCTACTGCGCCATCGATCCTGCGAACATGAAGTCCGTCGCTGATTCCAATATCTATGTTCTCGGCGACGCCTCTATCGCCGGCGACATGCCGAAGTCGGCCTTCTCGGCCAACAGCCAGGCCAAGGTCGCTGCCATGATGATCCGCGGTGAACTGGCGGCGGCGCGGACGTTCCCGGCGCGCTACACCAATACATGCTGGAGCCTGATCGACACGGACGATTGCGTGAAGGTCGGCGGCGCCTATGAAGCCAAGGACGGCAAGATCGCCGCATCGTCGACATTCGTCTCGAAAACGGGTGAGACGGCGGAGCTCCGCAAGGAGACGCAGTCTGAAAACATGGGCTGGTATTCCGGAATCACCGCCG
This sequence comes from Afipia sp., assembly GCA_051653085.1. Lineage (GTDB taxonomy): Bacteria > Pseudomonadota > Alphaproteobacteria > Rhizobiales > Xanthobacteraceae > Afipia. The sequence goes on from JBOFVL010000044.1 coordinate 9,213, forward strand.
ACATGTTTGCCTGAGGAAACCCAAAATTAAGCGGAAAGACGGGATACCCGTTGTGTCAGCAGCGGGTATCATCCCCGACGCTACGCCCGCCCACTCGCCAGCATCCTGCCAGTTTCAGAGGTCAAGACAGATGATCACTCGTTCGTTTCTCGCCGCGCTTTCCCTCGCCGCCATGATGTCCACCGCCGTGACCGGCGCCGCCAGTGCGCAGGACGTTGCCGCCGGTGAAAAATCTTTCAACAAATGCCGCGCCTGCCATCAGGTTGGTGAAACCGCCAAGAACACGGTCGGCCCCGAGTTGAATGGATTGTTCGGCCGCAAGTCCGGAAGCGTCGCGGGCTACAACTACTCCGACGCCAACAAGAATTCCGGCATCACCTGGGACGCGGCTGTGTTCGCCGACTACATCAAGGATCCGAAGGCGAAGATTCCCGGCACCAAGATGGCATTCGCCGGCATCAAGAAGGATGACGAGATCAAGGATCTCGCTGCGTTCCTCGCGCAATACGGCGCGGACGGGAAGAAGAAGTAAGGCTGATTTTCAGGCGACTTGCCTTCAACACATTCAATCGTCATCACCGGGCTTGACCCGGTGATCCACGCCTTGCTTACGATCGAAGTGAAATCGTGGATGGCCGGGTCAAGCCCGGCCATGACGACCTGTGAATAAGCGATCTATTACGCCCCGCGCGCCTGCCGTGCCGCCTCGACCATGTTCGTCAGCGCCGATCTGACCTCGGGCCAGCCGCGAGTCTTGAGGCCGCAATCCGGATTGATCCAGATTTGATCCGGAGAAATGTTGCGGCGGGCCTTTCCGATCAGCTCCATCATCTCCGGCACCTCCGGCACGCGCGGCGAATGGATGTCGTAGACACCCGGTCCGATCTCGTTCGGATACTTGTAGGTCACGAAGGCATCGAGCAGCTCCATCTTCGAGCGCGAGGTCTCAATGGAGATGACGTCGGCGTCCATTGCACCAATGGCGTCGATGATGTCGTTGAACTCTGCGTAGCACATGTGGGTGTGGATCTGCGTTTCGTCCTTCACGCCGGCTTGTGAGACCTTGAAGCAGTCCACCGCCCAGTCGAGATAGGCCTTCCAGTCGCCCTTGCGCAGGGGCAGGCCTTCGCGCAACGCCGGCTCATCGATCTGGATCACGCAGATTCCGGCCTTCTCGAGATCGGTCACCTCGTCGCGCAAAGCGAAGGCGATCTGGCGGCAGACCTGATCGCGCGAAAGATCGTCGCGCACGAATGACCATTGCAGCATGGTGACCGGGCCGGTGAGCATGCCTTTCATCGGCAGCGTAGTCAGCGATTGGGCGTAGGACGACCATCCGACCGACATTGGCTTCGGGCGCGAGACGTCGCCGAAAATGATCGGCGGCCGGACGTAGCGCGAGCCGTAGCTCTGCACCCAGCCGTGCTTGGTGAAGGCGTAGCCGGACAGTTGCTCGCCAAAGTACTGCACCATGTCGTTGCGCTCGAACTCGCCATGTACCAGCACGTCGATGCCGATGTCCTCCTGCCAGCGCACGGCTTTCTCCGTTTCCTTGCGCAGGAATGCATCGTAGTCGGCGTCGCTGAGTTGACCCTTGGCGTGGGCGGCGCGCGCCTTGCGCACCTCTTCGGTCTGCGGGAACGACCCGATGGTCGTGGTCGGGAAGGCGGGAAGGCCGAGCATCTTGTGCTGCAGCTTGCGCCGTTCGCTGAACGGGCTCTGCCGCTCTGACAGGGCAGGCGAGGCATCGGCGGCGCGCGCAGTCACCGCTGGATTGTGAATCTTCGGCGACGCCGCGCGCTTCTTCGCAGCGTCATCCGAGGCTGCGAACACGTCTTTGACGGTATCACGCCCCGAGGACAACGCGCGGCTGAGTGTTGTCAGCTCGCCCATCTTCTGCACCGAGAAAGCGAGCCAGCTTTTCAAGTTCGCATCGAGATCGGTTTCCTGATCGAGATCGATCGGCACATGCAGCATCGAGCAGGACGGCGCGAGCTGGAGACGATCCGCGCCGCGTTTTGCGACGATGCCTTCGAGCCAGCCGAGGATTTTCGACAGGTCGCTGCGCCAGATGTTGCGGCCATCGATCACCCCGAGCGACAGCACACGATCTGCGGGCAGCTTGCTCACCACTGAATCGATCTGGCCCTTGCCGCGCACCAGATCGAGATGCAGCCCGGCGACAGGCAATTTTGCGACGAGATCGGCATTGTCGCCGAGTTCGCCGAAATAGGTCGCCAGCATGATCTTGATGCCCGGCACCTTCAGCGCAATTTCGCTATACGCTGTCTTGAGCGCGGCCTTCTCGTTGGCGTCGAGGTCGAGCACCAGACACGGCTCGTCGATCTGCACCCAGTCCGCGCCTTCGTCTGCGAACTTGTTGAGCACGTCGATGTAGACCGGAAGCAATTTTGGCAGCAGCGACAAGCGGTTCTCTCCCTTGCCGAGCTTGAGGAACGTCACCGGACCGACAAGCACGGGCCGGGTCTGGATGCCGAGCGCCTTCGCCTCGCGGTATTCGTCGATCGCCTTGGTGGAGGCGAGCGCGAAGGTCTGATCTTTTGCAAATTCCGGCACCATGTAGTGATAGTTGGTGTCGAACCATTTCGTCATTTCCTGCGCGGGCACGCCGTGACCGTGATCATGGGCATGTCCGCAGCTCTCGTGGTCGCCCACATCCTTCTGGCTGCCGCGCGCCATGGCGAAATATGTCTCGAGCGGCACCAGTCCGCCGGTCCAGCCGTAGATTTTCGGAATCGCACCGACCATGGCGCTGGTGTCGAGCACCTGATCGTAGAGCGAGAAATCGTTGGATGGGATCACGGTGACGCCGAGATCGCGCTGGCGCTTCCAGTTGTCGGCGCGAATTTTTGCGGCGGCCTCGCGCAGCGACGCCTCGTCAATCTTGCCCGACCAGAATTTTTCCAGCGCCATTTTCAGTTCGCGGCGCGGCCCGATGCGCGGCACGCCCAGCGTGGCGACAGGAATGGATGGTGTAGAAACAGAACCCGACATTGCAAAACCCCGTGATGTTGGGGCAGGGCCGGACATGCGCGAACAACAGAGACGGCAGCGCCGTTCTCCTGCAAGCGGCACACCGGGCACCCCGCCCGTGGACGTTATGTGATCGCGGCAGGTCTCCTGGCTTACGGGTCGATGCCTTAAGTCCGGCCTTCCCGAGGCTTTCGCCTCAGTGGCATTCGATGGACGAGGCTCACCGTCTACAGTTGCGGGGGCAGCTCCGGACTTGCGCGATCCGATGAGACCGTGCGCACCGCATTCCCTCTTGGCTCCGGATCACCGATCCGCAGAACCACGATGCTTAAATTATGGGAAGCAGCTTGCGGCGGGTCAAAGGGAAAGCTTCCCACTGCGGCCACGCAAAACGCCGGCGTCGCGCGAGTGGGCAGCGGGCGAAAGAGAATCGCTGCGGTCATCCGGGGATGGTGGCGTCACCTGTCACGGGCGGAGCACTCGCCGAGAAAAAATGTTGTGGCGATTTCCTCACGTATTTCGCGCAGTCGTGATTTTGTCACGCTATCCCCAGGCACAGCCGCTTGACATCGGAGCACGAACGGCACCAGATGTAGGCGTCACGGTTCCACTGGGTCGCAAGACTTGGTGGCGAAGATGGGAAGCCGGTGAACTGCGCTCTGACGCAGCAATTCCGGCGCTGCCCCCGCAACTGTAAGCAGTGAGTTGAATCCGACCGATGTCACTGGTGCGTTTTCGCATCGGGAAGACCGGATTCAGCGCCGACCTGCGAGCCAGGAGACCTGCCGCGACACCAAAAGAACGTCCACGGGCGGGGTGTCCGGCGGTCGCTTGCTTCGGTGCGTTCGCGCGCCGTGACAACGCGCCTCTCGGCCCCAGCCCCCAGAAAATTGCAACACGCACGGGGTCTGCCGATGTCACTCTCTCTCGAACGCGAAGCCGCCAAATCCGCTCCTCTCATTCAGTTGCGTTCCGAGTCGTTGAGTGTTTCTGCAGAGCCGCCGTTGCAGATTATCCGCCGCAACGGCACTGTCTCGCCGTTCGACGCAAGCAAGATATCGATCGCCATGACCAAGGCGTTTCTCGCCGTGGAAGGTCATACGGCGGCTGCGTCGCGGCGCGTGCACGAGGTGATCGAGCAACTGACCAATGAGGTGGTGAGCGCGCTGACCCGCCGGATCGGCGAGGGGCGGACATTCCATATCGAGGACGTGCAGGATCAGGTCGAACTGGCGTTGATGCGCAGCGAACATCACAAGGTCGCCCGTGCCTATGTGCTTTATCGCGACGAACGGCAGCGCCAGCGTGCTGAAGAGGCTGCCGCCAAGCCGGTCAAGACATCATCCGAGCCGCAGTTGCATGTGACGCTGGGCAACGGCACGCGCGTGCCGCTCGATGTGGATCGCCTGACCCTGATCATTCAGGAAGCCTGCGCGGGCCTCGACGGCGTCGATGCTGCGCCCGTGCTGGCCGAGACCAAGCGCAATCTCTACGACGGCATCAGCCAGGACGAGCTTGCGCTCGCGGGCATCATGGCCGCGCGCACGCTGGTGGAGCAGGAGCCCAACTACGCCTATGTCAGCGCGCGGCTGCTGCTCGACAAGCTGCGCACCGAGGTTTTGTCGTTCGTTCACGGCTCGCCGATCAATGCGTCGCAAGCGGATATGGTCGCGCGCTATCCGGAATATTTCCCGGCTTATGTGAAGGCCGGCATCGAGGCCGAGCTGCTCGATCCCGAACTGGCGCGCTATGACCTGAAGCGGATCGCGGCTGCACTGAAACCGGAGCGCGATCTGTCATTCCAGTTCCTCGGCTTGCAAACCCTGTACGACCGCTATTTCCTGCACAATGACGGCAACCGAATCGAACTCCCGCAGGCGTTCTTCATGCGCGTCGCGATGGGTCTGGCGGTTCGCGAGATCGACCGCGAAGCGCGGGCCATCGAATTTTACAACCTGCTGTCGTCGTTCGATTTCATGGCCTCGACACCGACACTGTTCAACTCTGGCACGCTGCGCCCGCAGCTTTCGTCCTGCTTCCTGACCACGGTGGCGGACGATCTCGACGGCATCTTCAAGTCGGTGAAGGACAATGCGCTACTGGCGAAATATTCCGGCGGCCTCGGCAACGACTGGACTCGCGTGCGCGGCCTCGGCGCGCATATCAAGGGCACCAACGGCGAAAGCCAGGGCGTGGTGCCGTTCCTGAAGGTCGCCAATGACACGGCGATTGCGGTCAATCAGGGCGGCAAGCGCAAGGGCGCGGTCTGCGCCTATCTCGAGACGTGGCATGTCGACATCGAGGAATTCCTCGACCTGCGCAAGAACACCGGCGACGACCGCCGCCGCACCCATGACATGAACACTGCGAACTGGGTGCCGGATCTGTTCATGCAGCGCGTCGAAGCGGATGGCGAGTGGACGCTGTTCTCGCCGGACGAGACGCCGGACCTGCACGATCTCTACGGCAAGGCGTTCGCCGAGCGTTATGCCTTCTATGAAGCGAAGGCCGCGCGCGGCGAGATGCGCGTGTTCAAGACGCTGCGCGCCACTGACCTTTGGCGCCGTATGCTGACCATGCTGTTCGAGACCGGACATCCGTGGATCACGTTCAAGGATCCGTGCAACCTGCGCTCGCCGCAGCAGCACATTGGCGTCATCCACTCGTCGAATCTGTGCACCGAGATCACGCTGAACACCTCGGACGACGAGGTCGCCGTTTGCAATCTCGGCTCGGTCAACCTGCTGAATCATGTGGGCGAGGGCGGCATCGATCACGCGCGCTTGCAGCGGACGATCTCCACCGCGATGCGGATGCTCGACAACGTGATCGACATTAATTTCTACACCATTCCCGAGGCGCGCCGCTCAAACCTCAAGCATCGCCCGGTAGGCCTTGGCTTGATGGGATTCCAGGACGCGCTCCATGCGCTGCGGATTCCTTTTGCCTCGGACGCCGCCGTCGCCTTCGCCGACACCAGCATGGAGGCGATTTCGTTCCATGCCATCTCGGCATCGGTCGATCTCGCGATCGAGCGCGGGCCTTACGCTTCGTTCAACGGATCGCTGTGGAGTAAGGGCATTCTGCCGATCGATTCCATCGAGATTCTCGATCAGGCGAGGGACGGCCTTGACATGGACCGGTCGCAGACGCTGGACTGGGACAGTCTGCGCAAGCGCGTTCGCTTCAATGGCATGCGCAACTCCAATGTGATGGCGATTGCGCCGACGGCGACGATCTCCAACATCTGCGGCGTGGCGCAGTCGATCGAGCCCGCCTACCAGAACCTCTACGTCAAATCGAACATGTCCGGCGATTTCACGGAGGTGAACGAGTTTCTTGTCCGTGATCTGAAAGCGCGCGGCCTGTGGGACGAGGTGATGGTCTCCGACCTGAAGTACTTCGACGGCAGCGTCGGCTCCATCGACCGTGTGCCCGACGATCTGAAGCTGCTCTATGCCACCGCGTTCGAGATCGATAGCGCGTGGCTCATCGAGGCGGCGGCGCGGCGGCAGAAGTGGATCGATCAGGCGCAGTCGCTTAATCTCTACATCGCCAATCCGTCGGGCAAGAAGCTCGATCAACTGTATCGGCTGGCATGGACGCGCGGTCTGAAGACGACCTATTACCTGCGCTCGCGCAGCGCCACCCATGTCGAGAAATCGACGCTGAAGGGCACCGACGGAAAACTCAATTCAGTGTCATCGTCGTCGCTCGCTTCCATGCCGGTGAACCAGCCCATTGTTGTGCCGCAGGCCTCGACCGCGCCGGATCTCTCGGGCGCAGTGGCGTGCTCGATCGACAATCCCGACTGTGAGGCGTGCCAGTGAGTTTTACCTCTCCCCGCTTGCGGGGAGAGGTCGACGCGCACAGCGCGGCGGGTGAGGGGCCTTTTACTATCGCCCATTCGCCCCTCACCCCAACCCTCTCCCCGTAAGAACGGGGAGAGGGAGCCGCCGCCCCGATTTCAATGAATATCAGGAATATCCCCATGCTCGACTGGTCCGAAACCTCACCGAACAAAGCCATAAACGCGCTTCCGCCGATCCTGACCAGCCAATCCGCCGCGATCGACCAAACCGGCCTTGATCCGACAGGACTTGGCACTATCGACCGCAAGGGCGGCCGCGTGTCGGTCGACGACAAGGCGATGATCAACTGCCGCGCCGACGTGAATCAGCTTCTGCCGCTGAAATACAAATGGGCGTGGGAGAAGTATCTCGCGGGTTGCAACAACCACTGGATGCCGACGGAAGTGTCGATGCAGGCGGACATCGCGCTGTGGAAATCACGCGATGGCCTGACCGACGACGAGCGCCGCGCCATCAAGCGCAACCTCGGCTTCTTTGCCGCGTCAGAGAGTCTGGTCGCCAACAACATCGTGCTGGCGATCTATCGCCACCTGACCAATCCCGAATGCCGCCAGTATCTGTTGCGGCAGGCGTTCGAGGAAGCGGTGCATACGCACACGTTCCAGTACATCGTCGAGAGCCTTGGCCTCGACGAGGGCGAGCTGTTCAACATGTATCGCGAGGTGCCGTCCATCACCGACAAGGCAGCGTGGGCGCTGAAGCACACGCAGAACCTCGACAATCCGGACTTCAAGACCGGCACGCCCGAGTCGGACCAGGCGTTCCTGCGCGATCTCGTTGCATTCTACGTGATTTTCGAGGGCATGTGGTTTTACACCGGCTTCGCGCAGATCCTGTCGCTCGGCCGCCGCAACAAGATGGTCGGCATCGCCGAGCAGTATCAGTACATCCTGCGCGATGAATCCATTCACCTGAACTTCGGCATCGATGTGATCAATCAGATCAAGATCGAGAACCCGCATCTGTGGACGAACGAGTTTCAGGAGGAAGTCCGCTCAATGATCCGCAACGCCGCCGAGCTGGAAGCGGCCTATGGCCGGGACACTATGCCGCGCGGATTTCTCGGCCTGAACGCAGCGCTGTGCGAACAGTACATGCATTTCATCGCCAACCGGCGCTGCGCCCAGCTTGGGCTCACCCGTGTGTTCGATGAAACCGAGAATCCGTTTCCCTGGATGTCGGAGGCGATGGATCTGAAAAAGGAGAAGAACTTCTTCGAGACCCGCGTGATCGAATACCAGAACGGCGGCGCCCTGAGCTGGGAATAGATTGTTAACTTCTGTCACGTGCAGGTAACGGCGTCCGGCAGAAGCGGCGTTGAACTGCTCACATTCGCAACAAAACGCCTGCTTTGCAGGCGTTTTCCGTGCCCGCGAGGTATGAGTTTACGACATCTTATCCATTCCCGTTTACCCTAAAGGCTTGAGCTAGTCGGCCTGCCGGCTGGTTCGGCATGCAAAAAGAACTTTTAGGGGAATGGGAATGGGTTGGTTCAGGGGCGCTTCGACGAAGCAGAAGGCAAAGGTCAGCTTCCTCTCAAATCTCAGATTTAGGACCAAGATCATCCTCGGCTTCATCGCCGTGCTGGGCATTTCCGGTATCAACATGGGCGTCGCCTATTTCGGGTTCGAGCGCATCGCCGAAGGCGTTCAGTCTTATCAGGGCATCGTTGCGGAGACCGACGGCGCGCGCGACATCGATCGCGAACTAGCGGCCTATCAGCTTCTCGCCAGATACTATGTCATGAGCGGCCTTCCGGCCGACGAGGCGGCTGCGCGTGCCGCGGAAGCGGATCTTGGCAGCGCGATCGAACGTGCGGCGCGTGTTGCCACATCCGGCAACCAGCAGAGCGTTCTGAACCTCTCTGCCAGTTACACAGATTTTTCCGCTCTGTTCGGCCACGTGATCGCACTCAAGACCGAGAACGCCACGATTGCATCGAACCAGTTGCTCCGGCTGGGTAACACCATCCGCTATAAATTCGATGACCTCGCCGATAGCGCAATGCTGGCCGGCCTGTCGTCGTTCCACTCGACGGTCAAGGAACTGGCGCCGCAGGCGTTGTCGATCACCTCCAATATCACCAACTTCGTCGCGAGGCCGGACAAGGCCGTTGCTGCGAGTGCTACTGCCAGAATACAAATGCTGAAGAACAGCCTCGCGTCGCTGGGTTCGGAAGACGAGAAACTGAAGCCGAAAATTGTGGATGTCTCCGAACAGCTCGGCACCTATCAGGCCGAGTTCGCGAAGTACGTCGAGAACACCGCGAAGGTCGATGCGTTGTCGGCAAAGATGAACGAGGCCGCCGCCGCCATCACCCAGCAGGCGAAGGCCATCAAGGACAGCCTGCTTGCCCAGCAGCAGCAGCTGGCGAAGGAGTCCGCCGCAGCGGCGCACTCCACCAGCAAGTTTGTAACGATCTTTGGCGGCGCGGGTATCGCATTCGGCGTGTTGCTGGCGTGGCTGCTCGGGCAGGGAATTTCCCGGCCGATGATCGGCATGTGCAAGGCGATGCGTGAACTTGCCGGCGGCAATTTCGACGTCGTGCTGCCGGGCCTCGGCCGCAAGGACGAGATCGGCGAGATGGCGGGCGCCGTCGAGGAGTTCAAGATGCGGGCCGTGGCCAAGGCGCAAAGCGATGCCGCCGAACGCGAGGCGCAGAACAAGTCAGCCAGCAGCGCACGCAGCGCGGAGCTTCACCGTTTTGCCGACAATTTCGAGTCCGCCGTCGGCGGGATCGTATCGAGCGTGTCGTCGTCGGCGAGCCAGCTTGAATCCTCTGCCTCGACACTGACGCGCACGGTCGACGCGACGCAAGAACTGACGGGCCGGGTCGCGAGCGCTTCCGAAGAGGCGTCGTCCAACGTGCAGTCCGTTGCTGCGGCGACAGAAGAGTTGTCGGCATCCGTTCAGGAAATCGGCCGGCAGGTTCAGGAGTCGAGCCGGATCGCAGCCGCGGCGGTGTCCCAGGCTGAAGCCACCGATACGCGCATCAACAAGCTGTCGCGCGCCGCGCAGGAAATCGGCGATGTGGTCAAGCTGATCACGGCGATTGCCGAGCAGACCAACCTCCTGGCGCTCAACGCCACCATCGAGGCTGCGCGCGCGGGCGAGGCGGGACGCGGCTTCGCCGTCGTCGCTTCCGAGGTGAAGTCGCTGGCGAGCCAGACGGCGAAGGCGACCGACGAGATCTCGTTGCACATCGCCGGCATGCAGGAGGCGACGCAGGAATCCGTGGCCGCCATCAAGGAGATCGGCGGAACCATTGGCCAGATTTCGAAAATCGCCGGCAACATCGCCGCCGCGATCGAGCAGCAGAGCAATGCGACGACCGAGATTGCGCGCAATGTCCAGAACGCCGCCAGCGGCACCGCCGAGATCGCCGAGAGCATCTCGGAGGTCAACCGCGGCGCGAGCGAGACCGGCACCGCATCCGGCGAAGTTCTGAGTTCGGCGCAGACGCTGGCGGTGGAAAGCACGCGGCTTCGTCAGGAACTCGATCGCTTCATGGCGAACATCCGGGCGGCGTGACCGCCCGGCTGAGCCTCAATAGGCGTCCTTTTTCGCGTTCGCATCCTTTGCGTTTTGAACAAGATCGAGACGCTGCTCGATCTTGCCGAGCGCAGCCGCGAATTCCTTACGCTCCGCCGCAGTAAGGCATGACAGGATGTCCTGCTCCTTGCGCAGCAGCCGTGGAATCAGTTCTTCGTAGAGCGCGACGCCCTTGCGCGTGAGTTGCAGCGCAAACTCGCGCCGGTCATCCTCGTTTTCGACGCGCTCGACAATCTGCTGTTTCAGCAAGTGGGCGACCGCCCGGCTGATGGTCGATTTGTGCGTCCGCGTACAGTGGGCGATGTACTGGGCCGTGCACGCGTCACCGCGGAAACCGAGCGTGGCCAGAACCCGCCACTCCGGAATATCGAGGCCATAACGCTCCTGATACTCGCTGGCGAGTTCCGCGCTGACTTCGGCGGCCAGCCGGTTCAGCCGGAACGGTGTGAATTTGAAGAGATCGAGCTTGGTCAAGGAACGGATCCGGGTTTCGGCCGAGGCGGGAGGGCCCCTAGTTAGTTGCAGTTGCAACGATCATAGCAATGGTCTATCCTGTTGACCAGAGTTTCGTTCAAGAAACCGGTCATTACAGGGTTAGAGACGTGCCGCAACCTCCCATTACCCAGTTCGGCTATCGCCGCCATTCCGACCAGGATCGGACGGCGGCCAATGCCGCGCGCCATCCCGTCATCGTCGTCGGCGCCGGGCCGGTCGGGCTGACGCTGGCGATCGATCTCGCACAGCGCGGCCATCCCGTCGTCGTGCTGGATGATGCCGACAGGATCGGCGACGGCTCGCGCGCGATCTGCTTCTCGAAGCGGTCGCTGGAGTTGTGGGATCGGCTCGGTGTCGGCGAGCGCATGGTCGAGAAGGGCGTCGTATGGAAGGTCGGCAAGATCTTCCTTAAGGACGATTTGCTCTACCAGTTCGATCTGTTGCCGGAAGACGGCCACAAGATGCCGGCCTTCATCAATCTTCAGCAGTATTACGCCGAGGCGTTTCTGGTCGATCGCATCGGGGAATTGCCGCAGGTCGATCTGCGCTGGCGCAACAAGGTGGTCGGGCTGGAGCAGCGCAACGATCACGTGATGCTCGCCATAGAGACCCCAGATGGCCGTTATCATCTGAAGGCGGATTTCGTCGTGGCCTGCGATGGTGCGCGCTCGGCGCTGCGCGGTTTCGTGGGCGCCGAGTTTTCCGGCGAGGTCTTCGAGGATCAGTTCCTGATCGCGGACGTCAAGATGACTGCCGAATTCCCGACCGAGCGATGGTTCTGGTTCGATCCCCCGTTCCATGCCGGCCAGTCCGCGCTGTTGCATCGGCAGCCCGACGATGTCTGGCGCATCGACCTGCAACTGGGGCCGGATGCCGATCCTGCCGTCGAGCGATTGCCGCAGAATGTACGGCCACGGATCGAACGGATGTTGGGGCACACGAATTTCGACTTCGAGTGGATATCGATCTACAAATTCCAGTGTCGCCGCATGCAGCGCTTCGTGCATGAGCGTGTGATTTTCGCGGGTGATTCCGCGCATCAGGTCTCGCCATTTGGCGCGCGCGGCGCGAATTCGGGTCTCGAGGATGCCGAAAACGTCGCCTGGAAGCTGTCGATGATTTTACGCGGGGCAGCGTCGGCGGCACTCCTCGATAGCTACGATATAGAACGCAGCGCCGCCGCCGACGAGAATATCCGCGCCTCGACGCGTTCGACGGATTTCATTGCGCCACATTCGCACCAGGAGCGCCGGATGCGGCAGATGGTGTTGCGGCTGGCGAAGGAAACCGAGTTTGCCAAGCACATGGTCAATGGCGGACGGCTCTCGACCCCGTCGGTCTATGATTCGCCGCTGTCGACTGCGGATGTTGATGTTTGGGCGGCGGGGCTGCGTCCCGGCGCGCAGATGGTCGACGCGCCGCTCAACAATGCGGCCGGTGAGCCGATCTATCTCACCGAAGTCCGAAAAGGGTTCGATGGCTTTGTGTTGCTGCAAGCAACGAACGGAGCCGACACCGGCATCTCGGCTTGCCCATCCATCCAGATCGGCAACGACGCGCCGCTGCGCGATACGTCAGAGTTGTTCGCAAAGCGTTATGATGCATCGGAAGGCGCGGCCTATCTCCTGCGGCCTGATGGATATATCGCGGCGCGCTTCAAGAAGCCTACGGATGCCGGTGTGAAGGCTGCCATCGCGCGGGCGACTGCACAGGCAGGAGCGATGTCATGACGCTTTCGACGACATCGAATTTCGCCGATCCGGACACCGCCTATCGGCTGGTGGTTGAGGCGCATCGCGGCCTCAGCGACGAGGACAGCGTATCGCTGGATACAGCGCTGGTTTTGATTCTCGCCAATCACATCGGCGATGCCGACATATTGCGTGACGCCATCGCATTGGCGAAACGGCAGCTCGGCGGCAAGGCAGACAAGACGTCAACAAGGGATAGCAAATGACCGCAAAGGGTTTCGCCTCAACGGGCGACATGGCCGAGAAGAAGATCACCTTCTCCGAGATCGGCCCCGACATCTACGCCTTCACCGCGGAGGGCGATCCCAATACGGCGGTCATTGTCGGCGACGACAGTTGCCTTGTGTTCGATGCGCAGGCGACGCCGGCGATGGCGAAGAGTGTGATCGAACGCGTGAAGACCGTAACCGACAAGCCGATCAAGTATGTCGTGCTGTCGCATTATCATGCGGTGCGCGTGCTCGGCGCGTCGGCCTATAAGGCGCAGGGCATCATCGCGTCGTCCGAGACCCACCGGCTGATCGTGGAGCGCGGACAGCAGGACTGGGATTCCGAGTTCGGCCGGTTTCCGCGGCTGTTCCGCGACGCAGAGAGTATTCCGGGCCTGACCTGGCCGACGCTGACCTTCGACACCGGCATGACGCTCTATCTCGGCAAGCGCGAGATTCAACTAATGCATCTCGGCGCCGGGCATACCTCTGGCGACATCGTGGCCTGGGTGCCCGACGCGCAGGTGATGTGCTCCGGCGACCTGATCGAATATCACTCGGCCTGCTATTGCGGGGACGCGCTGTTGCGCGAGTGGCCGCTGACGCTGAACGAGATTCGCGAGTTCAATCCGAAGGCGGTCGCGCCCGGCCGCGGCGACGCGCTGAAGGGCACGGCGACCGTGAATGAGGCCATCGCCATGACGCGCGACTTCGTGACGTCGCTTTATGGTGCGGCGGAATTGTCTGTCGCAAAGGGCCGCACGCTCAAGGAAACCATGGCCGCCACGCGCGACGTCATGGATCCGAAATTCTCCAGCTTCGCCATCTATGAACATTGCCTGCCGTTCAACGTCTCGCGCGCCTTCGACGAAGCGTCGGGGATCGACGATCCCGTAATCTGGACCGACAAGCGCGACCGCGAAATGTGGGCAGCCCTGCAAGGAGGATAGTGCGATGAACATCAACACAGCTCCTGGACTTGTGAACCGCAACGCTGTCAACGTCACACCGGGCTATATGTCCGGCTTCGGCAACAGCTTCGAGACCGAAGCCTTGCCGGGCGCACTGCCCATCGGGCGCAACTCGCCGCAGCGCTGCGCCTATGGGCTTTATGCCGAGCAACTGTCCGGCTCGCCATTCACCGCGCCGCGCGGCGTCAACGAACGATCATGGCTGTATCGCATCCGCCCGTCGGTGAAACATTCCGGCCGCTTCGCGAAGGTCGATATGAAGCATTGGCGCACCGCGCCGTGCACAGAATACGACATGCCGATCGCGCAATTGCGCTGGAACCCGATTCCGTTGCCGAAGGAGGAGCAGACCTTCCTGCAGGGAATCTACACCATGACCACTGCGGGCGACGCCAACACGCAGGCCGGTATGGCCGCGCATGTCTATCTCATCACCAAATCGATGGTGGATCAGCATTTCTATAATGCAGACGGCGAGATGATGTTCGTGCCGCAGCAGGGCAACCTGCGCTTTGTCACCGAATTCGGTGTGATCGATATCGAGCCAAACGAGATCGCCGTGATTCCGCGCGGCGTCAAATTCCGCGTCGAAGTTCCTAACGGTCCTGCACGCGGCTATCTCTGCGAGAATTACGGCGGCGCGTTTACGCTGCCGGAGCGCGGGCCGATCGGCGCGAACTGTCTGGCCAATTCGCGCGATTTCCTGACGCCGGTCGCGTCCTATGAGGACAAGGAAACGCCGACCGAGCTTTATGTGAAGTGGGGCGGTTCGCTGTTCGTGACCAGGCTGCCGTATTCGCCGATCGACGTGGTGGCGTGGCACGGCAACTATGCGCCCTACAAATACGATCTGCGGACGTTTTCGCCGGTCGGCGCAATCAGCTTCGATCATCCCGATCCGTCGATCTTCACCGTGCTGACGTCGCCATCGGAAACGGCGGGCACGGCGAATATCGATTTCGTGATTTTTCCGGAGCGCTGGGCGGTGGCGGAGAATACGTTCCGGCCGCCGTGGTATCACATGAACATCATGTCGGAGTTCATGGGCCTCATTTGCGGCGTGTATGACGCCAAGCCGCATGGCTTCGTGCCCGGTGGCATCAGCTTGCACAATATGATGCTGCCCCATGGGCCTGACCGCGAAGCATTCGACCATGCCAGCAATGACGAACTCAAACCGGTGAAAATGGAAGGCTCGATGGCCTTCATGTTCGAGACGCGCTTTCCGCAGCGTGTCACCGAATATGCGGCCACGACAAGCGCGCTGCAGGATGATTACGCCGATTGCTGGCAGGGGCTGGAGCGCCGCTTCGACCCGTCCAAGCCGTAACGTGTCGCATGAGTAACGCTGACGCTGTTCTGTATGGCTACTTCCGCTCGACCGCGGCCTACCGCGTGCGCATCGCGCTGGGTCTCAAGGGGCTGAGCGCAGAGCATCGCTTCGTGCATCTGCGCAAGGGCGAGCAGACGCAGCCGGCCTATCGCAAGATCAATCCGGCAGGGCTGGTACCTTACTGGATCGATGACGATCTCGAACTGGCGCAGTCGCTGGCAATCATCGAGTATCTCGACGAGACGCATCCCGAGCCGCCACTCTTACCGGCGGACGCGAAGGGGCGGGCCATTGCCCGCGAGATCGCGCTTGTCGTCGCCAGCGATGTTCATCCGATCGGCAATCTGCGCGTGCTGAACAGATTGATCGAGATGGGCGTCGATGAGCCGACGCGCGCGTCATGGTCGAAACACTGGATCGAAACCGGCTTCGACGCTATCGAGGCGCGGTTGGCGCATTTGCCGGGTTCGTTCGCATTAGGCGAAACGCCGACGCTGGCGGATATCTGCATCGTGCCGCAGGTTTTCAACGCGCGCCGCTTTGGCGTGGACCTCACGCCCTACAAGCGTATCGTGGGCATTGATGCAGCGGCTTCAAAGCTCGATGCCTTTGCCGCCGCCGAACCGGGTCGCCAGCCCGACGCGGAATGACCAAGAACAATCTGGATGGAAACGATGCACCCGAACGACCCAAAACTGCGCTCCTTCATCGAAATCGAACCGTCGTCCGATTTTCCAATCCAGAACTTGCCCTATGGCGTGTTCTTCACGCCGGATCTGCCTGATCTTCGTGTCGGTGTTGCCATCGGCGATTTCGTTCTCGATCTGGCGGTGCTGGAAGCAGCAGGCCTGATCCGTTTCGACAACGCCGGCGGTGTGTTCGCGAAGCCATCGCTGAATGCCTTCATGGCACTGGGCTCCAGGGTCTGGAGCAAGACGCGTGCGCGGATCAGTGAACTGCTGCGGCACGATCATCCGGAACTGCGCGACAACATGCAGCTGCGCAGGCGCGCGCTGGTGCCGCGGAATTTCGCCGATATGCATATGCCGATCGAGGTCGCTGGGTTCACCGACTTCTATTCGTCGAAGGAGCACGCCACCAATGTGGGCGTGATGTTTCGCGGCAAGGACAATGCTCTGCAGCCGAACTGGTTGCATATTCCCATCGGCTATAACGGCCGCGCATCGACTGTTGTGGTCAGCGGCACGCCGATCCGCCGTCCGCGCGGACAGCTCAAGCCGCCGACGGCGGAGTCGCCGACCTTCGGCCCCTGCAAGCGGCTCGATTTCGAGCTGGAAATGGGCGTGGTGATCGGGCAGGCCTCGGCGATGGGCGAGATGCTCACCGAGAAACAGGCAGAAGAGATGATCTTTGGCTTCACGCTGCTGAATGACTGGAGCGCGCGCGACATCCAGGCGTGGGAGTATGTGCCGCTCGGACCGTTTCAGGCGAAAGCGTTCGGTACATCGATCAGCCCATGGATCGTCACGCGTGAAGCGCTGGAGCCGTTTCGCGTTCATGGACCGGCGCAGGACCCGAAGCCGCTGCCGTATCTGCAGCAGAAGGGCGCGAACAATTACAACATGCAACTCGCGGTCGATCTCAAGACTGAGACGATGCAAAAGCCGGCCGGCATCTGCCGCACCAATTTCAAATACATGTACTGGTCATCGGTGCAGCAGCTTATGCACCATGCGTCCAGTGGGTGCGCGATGAATGTCGGCGATCTGCTGGGTTCGGGCACCATCAGCGGCCCTGAGAAAAGCGAGCGCGGCAGCATGCTGGAGCTGAGCTGGGGCGGTGCCGAACCGCTCGATCTCGGCAATGGCGTGCAGCGGTCGTTCCTCGAAGACGGTGACTCGCTCAGCATGCGCGGCTGGTGTCAGGGCAACGGCTATCGCATCGGCTTCGGCGAGGTCGAGGGCACGATTTTGCCGTCACTTTGAACGTCATTGTACATCTTCGTATCCATCCACCGTCATGCCCGGCCTTGTGCCGGGCATCCACGTCTTCCTTCTCTGATGTAAAAAGACGTGGATGGCCGGGACAAGCCCGGCCATGACGAGATAGTTGTTAGCGCGCAGTATTAGCCTCCCAGCTTTCGCAGCGGCAGCTTGCGCGTGGTCTTCAGCCGGTCGAGCACGATGGACGAGCGCACATGCGCGACGCTTTCGTGCGGCATCAGCACGTTGTTGATGATGTCGGACAGGCTCTTGAGATCTCTCAGCACCACCTTCAGCAGATAATCGGCGTCGCCGGTGAGCGAATAGGCCTCCTGAATCTCGTCGACCCGACGCATCAAATCGCGAAAGCGCTTGGCGTTATTGGGGGAGTGTGTGGCCAGCGTAATCTGGATGAAGGCCAGCACGTTGAAACCTAACGCTTCGCTAGCAAGATCGGCATGATACCCGGCGATGACTTTCTCTTCTTCCAGCCGCGTGCGGCGGCGCGAGCATTGCGAGGCGGAGAGGCCGGCGAGATCGGCCAATTGCTGATTGGTCAGTCGGCCATCGTCCTGAAGCGCGGCGAGGATTTTGAGGTCAAAACCGTCCAGCGATGTCATGCGGAAAAATCCTAAAATGTGCACGATCCATGCATAATATTAGCAAAGCATGCCTTATTTTGCACGCCTGTTGCACGAAAAGCGGCGCACGATACCTCCCGAAAGAAGAATCGAAGGGAGATCGCCATGGGTCCGTTTCCGCACGATGCGCCAGCCGCCGTCATTTCCGAGCAGAACCCGATGGGTACCGACGGGTTCGAGTTCGTCGAATATGCCCATCCCGATCCCTCAAGCCTGCACTCGCTGTTTCGCCTGATGGGGTTCACCGCCGTCGCGCGGCACAGGACCAAGGCGATCACGGTGTATCGTCAGGGCGACGTGAACTATCTCGTCAACGAACAGCCGGGTACCCATGGATATGATTTCGTCGCCGCGCACGGACCTTGCGCGCCGTCCATGGCATTCCGCGTGGTCGATGCGAAGCGTGCTTATGAACGCGCGCTGTCACTCGGTGCGGAGCCAGCGGATGAAACTGCGTCGCGGAAGACACTCGACGTGTCGGCCATCAAGGGTATCGGTGGCAGTCTTTTGTATTTCGTCGATCGCTATGGCGCGAAGGGCTCAGCTTACGACAATGAATTTGAATGGCTGGGCGAGACAAATCCACATCCGGAAGGCGCGGGCCTGTTCTATCTCGACCACCTGACACACAACGTGCATCGCGGCCGCATGGATGTCTGGACCGGCTTCTATGAAAAGCTGTTCAACTTTCGCCAGATTCGTTTCTTCGACATTGAAGGCCGGGCGTCCGGTCTCTTTTCGCGCGCGCTGACCAGTCCCGACGGCAAGATCCGGATTCCGATCAACGAAGACGCCGGCGATTCCGGACAGATCGAGGAGTATCTCAACATCTATCGCGGCGAGGGCATCCAGCACATCGCCTGCGGCGTGAAGGACATCTACCGCACCATCGAGAAGCTGCGCGCCGACGGCCTGCCATTCATGCCGGCGCCGCCTGAAACTTACTTCGAGCGCATCGATGCGCGGTTACCCAAGCACGGCGAGGACGTCGCGCGCCTGCGGACAAACGGCATCCTGATCGACGGCGAGGGCGTGGTGGACGGTGGTCACACCAAAGTGCTGCTGCAGATCTTCTCGGCCAATGCCATCGGCCCGATCTTCTTCGAGTTCATTCAGCGCAAGGGCGACGACGGCTTCGGCGAAGGCAACTTCAAGGCGTTGTTCGAATCCATCGAGGAAGACCAGATCCGGCGTGGCGTGCTGACGGCGGACAGCAAGAGCGCCGCCTGAGCGAACGGACTAGCGTTATGTCGTAGCGCTGGCCGGCGCCGACGAGCGCCTCAGGTTCAGCAGATTGCCGGTGAGGATCAACGCCGCGCCAGCGATGGTGGCGGCGTCGAGCTGTTCTGAATAAAGCAGCCAGCCGACCGTCGCGCTGAGCGGTACCCGCAGAAAGTCCATCGGCACAACGACCGTCGCGTCGGCATAGCGCATCGCCTGCGCCATGCAGTAGTGCGAGTACGTGCCGCAGAAGGCGATCAGGAGAATCCACGGCCACAGGTGAGCCGATGGCGTTTGCCAGTAATAAAGAGCCGGCAGCAGCCCGATGGCCGACTGAATCACCAGCATCCAGAACACGATCGCAACCCCGGAATCGGTGCGCGTGAGCGACTTCACCAGGACGATGGATGCGCCGAAGCCGACAGCCACCGCCACCATCAGCAACTGACCGGAGCTGACCTGAGCCGATCCCGGATTCACGATGATGATGACGCCGATCAGCCCGAGCACGATGGCCAGGATCTTCCATGCGTTCAGGCGTTCGTTCAGGAAGAGGACCGCGAGCAGCGCCGTCCAGATCGGCATGGTGAACTCGATCGCGACCACCTGCGCCAGCGGGATCAGCGTCAGCGCGAGGAACCAGCCGTATTGCGACCCGTAATGAACGGTGTTGCGGCAGATGTGTGCAAGCGGCCGCGAGGTCCGCATGGTGGCGAGTCCGCCATGGGCGTGGATCATGGGATAGAGCATGAAGAGGCCGATAACCGAGCGCATCTCCATGAGTTGAAAGAGGTTCAGTTCGCGCAGAATCTCCCGGCCAGCCACCATGAGGAGGAGCATGGCGGCCAGCCAGCCGCTCATCCAGGCGGCCGCCTTCGCGTTGGAGGGCGGCAATGCAGTTATCGAGGACGTCACTTCCACCCCTCATGTCGCGCCGCAACTGGTTTCGCGGCTTTTTAATTGTTGGGAGACTGATTACGGAATCTTGCCTCGGTGCACAACTGCGCCAGCCGATGGGCTGATCCGTTAAAAACTCCTTTTGACTTGAACGCCGAACCTGCAACGATCAGTGGACCGGGGCGGTCCCGCGTGGCCGAAAAATAGATGAAGAGGAACGTGCCTTGATCGATCCCGCCTCACTTCCGTTTGACGTCGAAACCATGCTGACGGGCCTTCGTCCCTGGATCGAATGCGAAAGCCCGACTTGGGATGCGGACGCCGTCAACCGCATGCTCGAACTCGCGGCGCGCGACATGGCCATCGCCGGGGCTTCGATCGAATATATCGCCGGCCGTCAGGGGTTCGGCGGATGTATCCGTGCGCGGTTTCCACATCCGAAGCAGGGACAGCCGGGTATCCTGATCGCGGGACACATGGATACGGTTCATCCCATCGGCACGCTGGCAAAGCTGCCCTGGCGCCGCGAGGGCGGAAGATGTTACGGCCCCGGCATTCTTGATATGAAGGGCGGCAACTACGCCTCGGTTGAGGCGATCCGGCAATTACAGAAGGCGGCTGTAGCGACGCCGCTTCCGGTTACCGTGCTTTTCACGCCAGACGAGGAAGTCGGCACGCCCAGCACACGCGATATCATCGAGGCCGAAGCCGCCCGTAATAAATACGTGCTGGTGCCGGAGCCGGCTTTCAAGAATTCCGGCGTCACCACGGGGCGTTATGCGATTGCGAGATTTAATCTCGAAGCCGTCGGCAAGCCGAGCCATGCGGGCGCGACGCTTGCCTCTGGACGCTCGGCCATCCGCGAAATGGCGCGGCAGATCGTTGCCATCGACGGAATGACAGGCGAGGACTGCACCTTCAGTGTCGGCGTGGTTCACGGCGGCCAGTGGGTGAACTGCGTGGCGTCGAGTTGTCGAGGCGAGGCGCTCAGTATGGCGAAGCGGCAGGCCGATCTGGATCGCGGCGTCACGCGCATGCTCGCGCTGAACGGCACGACCAACGACGTCACATTCACGGTCACGCGCGGCGTGACGCGGCCGGTCTGGGAACCGAATGCCGGGACCATGGCGCTTTATGAACAGGCGCGTGCCGTCGGGCAGAGAATCGGTCTCGATTTGACACACGGCAGTTCGGGCGGCGGCTCGGATGGAAATTTCACGGGCGCGATGGGACTGCCGACGCTGGACGGTCTGGGCGTGCGCGGCGCCGACTACCACACGCTGAACGAGCACATCGAAGTCGACAGTCTCGTCGAACGCGGGCGTCTGATCGCCGGGCTCTTGGCCAGTCTCGCTTGAGATGCAAAGATAGATCGCCTCATGTTGCGGGGAGTGAGGCAACGGCCAGATCAAGAAATTTTCACCAAGCGGGATAGCAATCCATGCCCAATATCGAATTGATCGAGAGCTACGTCGACGAACTCGTCGCCATCCGTCGCGATCTTCACGCGCATCCGGAAATTGGCTTCGAGGAACATCGGACATCCGGCATCGTCGCCGACAAACTCGCGCAGTGGGGCATCGAGGTGCATCGCGGTCTCGGCGGCACGGGCGTCGTCGGCCTGCTGAAAGGCAAGGGCAACGGCAACAAGCGCATCGGGCTTCGTGCCGACATGGACGCGCTGCCGATGGAAGAAAAGACCAATCTGAGCTGGCGCTCGACCATTCCCGACCGCTTTCACGGCTGCGGCCACGACGGCCACACGACCATTCTGCTCGGCACCGCGCGCTATCTCGCCGAGACGCGCAACTTCGACGGCACGGTCGCTTTCATCTTTCAGCCGGCGGAAGAGGGCTTGGGCGGCGCCCGCGCCATGATCAAGGACGGCCTGTTCAAGAAATTTCCAGTTGACGAAGTCTACGGGTTGCACAATGCGCCGGATCTTGCTGCGGGTCAGGTGGTGATGTCTCCCGGACCCAGCATGGCCAGCGCGGATTTCTTCGACATCACCATCACCGGCTTTGGCAGCCACGGCGCGATGCCGGAGCAGTCACGCGACTCCGTGGTCATCGCAATGACGCTGGGGCAGGCATTGCAGACCATCGTCAGCCGTAACGTCGATCCGATTCAATCGGCGGTGCTCTCGATCACGCAGATTCATGCAGGCTCGGCTTACAATGTCATTCCCGGCGAGGCGAAACTCGCGGGCACCGTGCGAGCCTTTTCCGAGAAGGTCCGGGAGCAGATCCGCGATCGCATGCGGACCATCGCGGCAGGCGTGGCGGCGGCGTTTCAGGTCGAGATCAAGGTCGAGATTCGCGACATTTTTTCTGTGCTGATCAACCATGAGGAACAGTCCAGGTTCGTCGCAGACGTGGCGCGGGAGGTTGTCGGCAGCGACAATGTGTTGATGGCATCGATACCAAAAATGGGCAGCGAGGATTTTGCCGACATGCTGCTTGCGGCGCCTGGGGCCTATTTCTGGCTCGGGCACGAAGGCACAGTGCCGCTGCACAATCCGGGATTCATTCTGGACGACGGGATTTTGCCCGTGGGCGCCAGTCTGTTCTCGCGCATTATCGAAACACGGATGCCGCTCTCGCAGGCGTAAGATGATTTGTTGAAATGGGGCAGGAACTCGTCATCCTGAGGTGCGAGCTCTTGCGAGCCTCGAAGGATGATGAGCCATGAAGCGCCGTCGCCCTTCGAGGCCTGCGCTTCGCTACGGCACCTCAGGGTGACGGCGTTCCATCAACCACATTCTAGCTGTTGGCAGTTCGCTCAAAGAGCTGACGAACCAGCGTCGTCAGCCGGCCCGTGGGCGACGCCAATTCATCCATCATGGTGAAATGGTTCGCGCCGGGAATTTCCTCGTAGATCACAGGCAGTCCGTGCATCGCGCGGTGACCCGCAAAATCGGCGGACTGCTTGCGCAGCAGCGGCAGTTCGCCGCTTCCGGCCACGACGACGAGAGGCTTGTTCACGCCACCCGGTTGCGCCATCGGAGAGTTGCGACGGCTCATGGTTTCATCGAGGCCGAGCTTGGCGTTCAGATAGCTGTGGCGGATCGGTTCGAGATCGTAAATGCCGCTGATGAGAAGCCCGGCCTTGATGCGCGGATGCCCGAGCACCATGGAGGAGAGATGTCCGCCGGCCGACCAGCCCGACACCACGATCTGCTCCGGGTCGCCGCCCAGCGCCGGCAGTTCGTCCACCAGATAATCGATGGCGGTGCGAACCTCGTCGACGATCTGATCGAGCGTCGCATCGGGCGCAAGCGTATAGCCGACGAGGGCGACGTTGATGCCGTGTGCCATCGGACCGGCGGCGCTGAACGTGAAGTTCTCCTTCGCGCGCGTCTGCCAGTAGCCGCCATGGATAAAGACGAGCGTCGGGCCGCCTGTGTTGGCTTTCAGCACATCGATGCGGTTGCGTTCGCGGGGACCGTAGCGGAGGTCGAGAGACTGCGGATGCCGCTCGCGCATCTCGGTGGAGAGTCGATCCCATTCGGCGACAATAGCCGGAGTTTGGGGAACGTGAAGGGTATTGTTCAATCCGAGATCAAGCTGCTCCTGCGTCAGCTTGCGCCAATCCGGTGCGTCGAGCGGCGCGCTCATGGATGAACCTCCCAAAGACAGACCTGCGGATGATTGCAACTGCGGGCGATCAACGCAACTGGCATGATCACTGCCGCAGAGCGGGGACGACGAGAAACGGGATCATGCCGAGAACGACACTCACCAACGAGAACAGCAACAGCACATCATAGTTGCCGGTGAAATCGTGGATAAGGCCGCCGGCCCATGAACCCATCGCTGCGCCCAGTCCGCTGCCGATTGAGATCGTGCCGTAGATGGTGCCGACACGCTCGCCGCGAAAGATCTTCATCGCGGTTGCGGAAATGAGGGGGCCGCGGGAGCCGATCATGCTGCCGAAGCAAACAACGAACGCGGTCAGCATCCAGATGTTTGGATAGAAGCGCAGCAGCCAGAGCAGGCCGATGCCGATGATCGATAGCGCATAACTGAGCAGTACGGATCGCCGGCGGCCGATGACGCCGTCAAGCCACGTCACCCCCAGCATACCGAACAGCAGAACGACGCCGCTAAAACCCCATGCCGTCGCGGCTTGCAGAGGTGGAAAGCCCGCATCGACAAGATAAGCGACGATCTGCACCGAAATGGAAAACATGCCGACGCCGGTAAAGAAGAACGTGGAGAACAGCGCCCAGAAGGCGTGATGACGCAAGGCGCTGAAGAGCGTCCAGTCGACGTAGCTGCCGTCGGCTGATGCGGATTTTGCCAGTGTCGCCGATCCCGATGCGAAGGTCTTCCAGGGCAGCAACAGCAATGGCACAAGAAGAAGGAGTGCCGCGCCGCCCAGAAGCTGATACGCGCCGCGCCAGCCGAAGCGGTCGATGAGGACCTGCGACAGTGGCAGCAAGATCAGGACACCGGCGCCGGCAGCCGAATAGACCACGGACATGGCGGTTGGCAGCCTCGGTCCGAACCATCGTCCGAGCAGGATGGAATTCGGCACATTGCCGATGCAGGACGCGCCGAACCCGACGCACAGACCAAGGGTGAGCTGAAATTGCCAGAGGTGCTGGGCGAAGGCTGCGGCGAAAAACGCACCGCCCAGCAGGAACAGCCCGACGGCGTAAACTGTTCGAGGGCCCGAGTGGTCGAACAGGCGGCCTACGGCTGGATTCGCGAGGCCGGTCGCCAAAGCCGCTACGGAGTAAATCGAGATGACCTCAGCCCTATCCCAGCCAAAACCCTGCGAAATCGGCAGCAGGAAGACCGTGAAACTCTCGCCGAGTCCGCGCCCGAGCACCGATAATGCGAAGCACAACGCCAGCACATTGAGCGCGATATGTACCGGCTTCATGGCCGGTTTTATTGGCTTCATCAGGCAGGCCCGGAGAGCAGGTCACGATTCATATGTCTATGAACAGTAATTCTGCACGCAGGAGCAGGTGCAGTTTTCGAATACGCCTATGCAATCCAGCCCGGGGCGGTCAGAGATGCTTCATCCCGAATTGATCCAGAAGCGGCAGAAGCTCGCTGCGCGCACGCCGCCTGTGGTTTTGGGCTTCGCTGCAGGACAGCATGAGGTCGCCGCTCTTGATGGCCGTGACGATTGCCTGATGCTCCTTGATGGATTTCGTGGGTTTGGCACGCAGACGGAGCGTCATCATGCGTGCGCGGTGCGATTGATCCATGATGGTGTTGGCAAGGCGCGCCAGGCGCATGTTTCCGCTGCGATCGATCAGCGTGCGATGAAAACGGTCGTCCGCCCGCGCCCACGCGTCGAGTTCGTCCCGCTGCAGGGCGTTCTTCATGTCGGCATTGATGGCGTCAAGCTCGGCGGCAATCGGACGGCGGTCGGCGGGGCTCATGCCGGCAATCAGTTCAGCGGCCATGCCTTCAAGGGCGATGATAATGTCGTAGACCTCGCGCATGTCGTCGGGTGACAGCGCCAGCACGGTGACGCCGCGCTTCGGAAGCACACGAACGAGACCTTCTTCCTGAAGCCGGATCAGGGCCTCATGGACCGGTGTCCGGCTCATGCCGAGCCGGAGCGCAATTTCCTGTTCAGAGCCCTGGTAACCTGGCGCGAAGGCGTTGTCGCGAATGGCGTTCTTCAAGGCCTGATAGGCATCTGCGACAAGCGAAGGTGCTTTGGCAAGCGGCTCTGCGATGGGCGTTTTGAGGCGACTCATGTCCGTTCCTGACTGGCGCTTCCTTATAGAGGCAAGCCTGCGTTCAGCGCGAGGCGTCTTGACATCCATACCATCTTCCATGGAAGATGAAATGGATAATGCGATGCGTGCGCGGACGGTTGAAGGCCGAGGCCTATCCAGTCGCTGCGGTTCGCATTCGTTGTGCAACTGCCAGAACAAGCGGATTCAGCGTGAAAACTTATCGAATTGCCGCCATTCCCGGAGACGGTATCGGCTCCGAAGTCATCTCCGCGGGCGTGGAAGCGCTCACCGCGTGCGCAAAGCGCGACGGCCGGTTTGCCTTCGCGTTCGATCATTTCGATTGGGGATCGGAGCGTTACAAGAAAACCGGCGCGTTCATGCCGGACAACGGACGCGACCTGATCAAGAACCACGATGCGATCCTGTTCGGGTCCGCCGGCGCGCCGGATGTGCCCGATCACGTCACGTTGTGGGGCCTGCGGCTCGCGATCTGCCAGCCGTTCGATCAGTACGCCAACGTCCGGCCGACCCGCATTTTGCCGGGCATCGTCAGTCCGCTGCGCAACGTCTCCGGTCCCGAACTCGACTGGGTGATCGTGCGCGAGAATTCTGAAGGCGAGTATGCCGGCGTCGGCGGACGCGTGCACCGCGGATTGCCTGAAGAAGTCGCAACCGATGTGTCGATGTTCACGCGAGCAGGGGTCGCCCGCATCATGCGCTTTGCCTTTGCGCTGGCCCGCTCGCGCCCGCGCAAGTTTTTGACCGTGGTGACAAAGTCGAATGCCCAGCGGCATGCGATGGTGATGTGGGACGAGATCGCTGCGGAAGTCGCCGCCGAATTCCCTGATGTCACATGGGACAAGATGCTGGTCGACGCCATGACCATGCGCATGACGCTCAAGCCCGAGACCTTGGACACCATCGTTGCCACCAACCTGCATGCCGACATTCTGTCCGATCTCGCGGCGGCGCTGGCGGGCTCGCTCGGCATCGCGCCCACCGCCAATCTCAATCCTGAACGCCGGTTTCCATCGATGTTCGAGCCGATCCACGGTTCGGCCTTCGACATCACCGGCAAGGGCATCGCGAATCCGATCGGCACATTCTGGTCCAGTGTCATGATGCTGGAGCATCTCGGTGAACCCTCGGCCGCGGCGCGGCTGATGCGGGCGATCGAGAAAGTCACCGCGGACAAGTCGCTGCATACGCCGGATCTCGGCGGAAAGGCGCGAACGGCGGATGTCACGAAGGCCGTCTGCGACGCGCTGATCGGGGATAATCAGGAGAACTAGACCCGGATAACGGGCGAAGAAGACCAAAACAAAAAGAAAAATAGGACGAGGAAACAAAACCACAGGGAGGACGCGATGCGAAAGCTCTTCGCAGGATTTGCTGTTTTGATTGCGGCGCTGCTGTCGCTATCCAATATCGAACAGGCCGCGGCGCAGGAGTTTCCATCGCGGCCGATCACCCTGATCGTTCCGGCGGCGGCAGGAGGGCCGACGGATGCGGTCTCCCGTCTGGTCGCGGAAGCCATGGGGCGGACGCTGGGTCAGCAGATCGTGGTCGAGAATGTCGGCGGCGCCGGCGGCACCATCGGAATGACGCGTGTCGCGAAATCGCCCGCCGACGGGTACATGGTGACGGTCTGGCACATCGCGCAGGCGACCGCGCCGTCGCTTTACGACAACCTCCGCTACAACGTGATCGACGATTTCGATTCCATCGGCCGCATCGCGGACGTGCCCATGACGGTCGTCGGCAAGACCGGTCTTGAGGCGAAGACGGCCAAGGAGCTGATCGCCTGGATCAAGCAGAAGAAAAGCGCGGTCACCTATGCCCATGCAGGCATCGGCTCGGCGTCGCACCTGTGCGCGATCATGTTCATGAGCGCGATCGATACCCAGATGACGGCGCTGTCCTATCGCGGCACCGGGCCGGCGATGACGGATCTGCTGGGCGGTCAGTTCGACGTGATGTGTGACCAGACCACGACGACCACTGCGCAGATCAAGGACGCCAAGATCAAGGGTTACGCCGCGACGACAAAGGAGCGGCTGAAGGTTCTGCCCGATCTTCCAACTCTGGATGAAGCCGGTCTCAAGGGTTTCGAGGTCGCCGCGTGGCATGCAATGTGGGCGCCCAAGGGATTGTCCGCTGATGTTCAGAAAAAATTGAACGATGCCCTGCAGGCTGCGCTCAAAGACCCGAAAGTCATCGAGCGTCTGGCCGCGCTGGGCATCGAGCCGGTGAAGCCGGAGCAGGCGACCCCGCAGGCGCTGTCGGCGCATCTCAAGGCCGAAGTCGCAAAATGGTCGCCCGTCATTCAGGCGTCGGGCGCAAAGGCGAACTAACGGACGCCCCGGAATGAGTCATGGCGGCGCGGCGGAACCGGCGATTGTCGGAACGGCCGCCAGCCGCTAAAGGCTCTTTTGGAATATCCCATCATCAACGAAGTGTCTGGAGAGCGTCATGAGCGGTGAAAGCGAACAATTCAAAAAGGGTCTGGCCGTCCGTCGCGACGTTCTGGGCAAGGATTATGTCGACAGCAGCCTCGCCAAGGCCGACGACTTCATGATGGCCTTCCAGGGTATCACCACGGAATGGTGCTGGGGTTACGCCTGGACGCGGCCGGGCCTAGACCGCAAGACCCGCAGCCTGCTCAATCTCGCCATGCTGACGGCGCTGAAAGCGCCGAACGAGCTCAAGCTCCATGTCAAAGGCGCGCTGACCAACGGCGTGACCGTGGATGAGATCAAGGAAGTTCTCCTGCACGCCACCGTGTATAGCGGCATTCCCGCGGGCCTTGAGGCCTTCAAGGCCGCGCACGAAGTGCTGAAGGCCGAAGGCGCGCTCGACAAGAAGTAATTTTCCTCGTCATTGCGAGGAGCGGAGCGACGAAGCAATCCAGCCTGTCTTTGGCATCTCTGGATTGCTTCGCTTCGCTCGCAATGACGTTGTGATTGATGGCGCGTCTTACACGCCGAGATAAACTTGGCGGATATATTCATCCCCCGCGAGGTCTTTCGGGGTGCCTTCGCGGATGGTGCGGCCGTGTTCGAGAACATAGACGCGGTCCGTGATGCGCAAGGTGGAAGTCGCATCCTGTTCGACGATCAGGATAGCGGTGCCATCTTTTCGGATCTGCTGGATCGAATCGAAGATCAAACCCTTCAGCCGCGGTGCGATGCCGACCGACGGCTCGTCGAGTAGAAGCAATTCCGGCCGGCCCATCAGCGCGCGGCCGATGGCGACCATCTGCTGTTCGCCGCCGGACAGTGTGCTCGATTGCTGCCACTGCCGTTCGCGCAGCACTGGAAACAGCGTGAAGACGCGTTCGAGGTCGGCGTTGATCTCGGCCTTGTTGCTGCGCAGGTATGCGCCGAGCTGAAGGTTTTTTAGCACCGACAGTTCCGAGAACAGCTTGCGGCCTTCGGGACAATGACAGATGCCGCGCGCCACGACATCATAGGGCGCGACGCCGTCCAGTGACTCGCCCTTGAATTTCAGCGTGCCCTGCGACCCGATGGAGCGTGAGATCGCTTTCAAGAGCGTGGTCTTGCCGGCGCCATTAGGACCGAGCACACCGACCAGTTCGCCTTTGTCGACCTTGATTGAAACGGATTCGATAGCGAGCGCCTTGCCGTAGCTGACGCGTAGATCCGAAACTTCAAGCAGAGGCATGCGCATCCTCCGTCTTGCCGATATACGCCTCGATCACTTTCGGATTCTTCACGATTTCCTCAGGCGGTCCGACGGCGATGACCTCGCCGAAATTCATCGCGATGACGCGCGACACCAGCGCCATGAACTCGCGTAGCTTGTGTTCGATCAAGAGGATGGTCAGATGCTCCTCGCGATGCAGGCGCTTGATGAGTTGCGCCAGAGGTTCGATCTCGCTGCTGCCGAGGCCCGCGAACGGCTCATCGAGCAACAGCAGGTCGGGCCGCGTCGCCAGCGCGCGGGCGATTTCGAGCCGCCGCAAGTCGCCATAGGGCAGAGTCTCGACCGGCTCGTACTCGCGACCGCCGAGGCCGACCTGAGCAAGCAGATGCCGCGCTCGTTCTTCCTTGTCCTTGTCGTCATGCGCGCGCGGCGACAGGCAGGCGACCACCACGTTTTCCAGCAGGTTCATACCGACGAACGGACGGCAGAGTTGGAAGGTGCGGGCCATGCCGCGATTGACGACCTTGTAGGGCGCGAGGCCTTGCAACGCTTCACCGTTAAAAGTGACAGTACCGGAGGTCGGTTGCATGAACCCGGTGAGAAGGTTGAACAGCGTGGTCTTGCCCGCGCCGTTCGGGCCGAGGATGCCGGTCAGTTCGCCTTTTTCCAGCTTGAAGGTCACATTCTTGACGGCGGTGAGGCCGCCGAAACGTTTGGTGACGTCGTTGACTTCGAGCAGCGCGGTCATCGGAAACGCTCCGTCAGCCGGCGCCAGAACGGCGCGACCAGGCCGTTCGGCAGGAAGAACAGGATCAGCATCAGCGTGAGCGTGTAGATCCAGAGCCGATATTCGCCGAAGCCGCGCAGCATCTCGGTGAGCAGCGTCAGCAGGATGGCAGCGATCGCTGCGCCATAGATCGAGCCGATGCCGCCGACGTAGCACATGATGATGACGGTGATCGACACCACCACCGAAAACAGCGGCGGGCTGACCTGAAGCTGGTAGTGCGCGTAGAGCGCGCCGCCGAGGCCCGCGAAGGCCGCGCTGATCGCAAGTGATGCGATCTTGTAGAACGTCACGTTGATGCCTGCTGCCTGACAGGTCGCCTCATCGCCCCGGATCGCGCGCAGTAAGAGACCCCAGTGCGATTGTGCCAGCAGTGTCAGCACGATTACGGTGACAACAAGAATCGCCAGCACGAACCAATAGTATTGAAGCGGATTGCGCATCAGTGGGTCGAGGCCATACAGGCCTTCCTCGCCGCCGGTGTATTCCCAGAAGATCAGGCAGAGGCGCTGCAGGATCGCGGAGGCCGACAGCATGGCCAGAGCAAAGTAGGGACCGCGCAGGCGCAGCGTCGGAAAGCCGACGATCAGGCTGAACGTCACCGCGATGATGATGGCGGCGGGGAGGCTATACCACGGGTTCGTGAACCACGTCGTCGCCATGAAGCCCGCGGTGTAGGCGCCCGCGCCGATGAACAGCGAGTGGCCGAAGTTTTCGCGCCCTGTGAGGCCGGACATAAAGTCCCAGCTCGACGCCCAGATGCCGTAAATGGCGCAGACGGTCAGCACGCCAGTGAGGTAGTTGCTTGCGGCGAACACCGGGGCCAACGCCAGAATGGCGACGACCACAATCCCGCCGGCGACATCGATCAATGAAATCTGCCGCATGTCAGAACGCCGCCCGCCGGCCGAGAATTCCGGACGGTCTGATCATAAGGGTGATGACGACGGCGACCAGCGACACTAGTTCGGTCCACGATGTTGAAACCAGATAGGCCACGATGGTCTCGGAATAGCCGAGGATCAGCGAGGCGATGATGCTTCCGGGGATCGAGCCCAGGCCGCCGACGATAACGATGGCAAAGGCCTTCACCATCGGCAGCAGGCCCATGGTCGGCTGCACGGTGAGGAACGGAGAGACCAGCACGCCCGCGAGCGCCGCGGTGCCCGCTGAAATCGCCATCACGATGGAGAAAATGCGGTTGGTTGGAATGCCCATATACTGCGCGGCTTCCGGGTCCTGCGACACCGCAAGGATGGCTGCGCCCAATCGCGTGCGCTGAATGAACAGCCACAGAATCAGCAGCACCAGTACGCCTGCGACCAGCGCCAGCAGTCTCTGGCCGCCGATATCGACACCGCCGATCGACAGCTTGTCGGCGACGAATGAGGGCACGTTGCGATATTCGGAGCCGAAGGTGATGAACAACGCTTGCTCAACGGCGAGCGACACCGCCAGCGTGATCATCAGCACGGCGAGTTGCGAGGAGCGCAGTGGCCGGACCAGAAACCGCTCCATCAGAACGCCAAACCCGGCAACGATCAGAACAGCGAGCGGTGCGGCGAGGAACAGCGGTACGTTGAGCAGCGACGTCAGCACGTAGGCTGCGTAGGCCCCGAGCGCATAGAACGCGCCGTGGGCGAGATTGAGGATACGGGCAACGCCAAAGATGAGCGTGAAGCCCACCGCGAGCATCGCGTAGATCGCGCTGGACACCGCGCCGTAGATCAGGATTTGAAGCATGACCGCCTGCTGTTCTTGTACGTAAACGTAAGATGAAGGCGGAGCCTCCGGGACTTGCGGCCGGTAAGATCGTTACCGGCCGCCGTTCTCACGACGTCAAGTGCAGTTCAGTTCATCCAGGGCGGCGGGATCATCTTCCCCGTTTCGGAAGCCTTCGGCCACACGACGATGCGTGCGCCGTCCTTCTGCCATTGCGCGAACAGCAGGTTCTGCAGGCCGGGTCCGGTCTTCACATCGTGGACTTCGTCGAACTGGATCTTGCCGGCGATGCCGACATAGTCCGTCTTCTCGAGTTCCTTGATCACCGCATTCGGCTCGACCGAGTTGGCGCGCTTCACGGCTTCTGCATAGACGTAGATCGCATCGTAGGCGCCGACGCCGGTGTAGACAGGTGCTGTTCCGAAGCGCTTGACGAACTCGTCCCAGAACGGAATCGTCTTGGGCGTCAATTCTGCGCGGGTCGCGAACAGGCCGACGGTCTCCGACAGCGCCTTGCCGCTCACGCGGGTGAAGAAGTCCGCATCCTGGCTCTTGACGTCGATGCCGCCGATCGGAATCGGCACCTGCGCGTCATGCCACTGCTTGACGAAGATGTCCGAGGAGGCGTGCGACAGGATCACGATCAGATACTGCGCGCCGCTAGCCTTCACCTTCGCAAACAGCGGCGAGAAGTCCGACGTCGATGTGTCGAAGAATTCGGCCATCGGCACTTCGGTGCCGCCATCGACCGCGCCCTTCTTCAGGATCGGCACCAGATCCTGCACCCATTTGGCGTTCTCACCGACGATGGCGATTTTCTTCAGACCCATCTCGCCCTTGAGCTTGCCGTTGATGAAGTCAACCAGCGCGCGGGCCTGATGGCCGGCATGGATCGGGGAAACCCGGAAGATATACTTGTAGTTGTCGTAGTCGGCTTTCACCTTCGCGGTGATCGCGGGAGAGGCAGCGCCGACTCCGAGGTAGATCGTCTTCGCATTGGATATGTGCGGCAACTGGGCCAGCGTCACACCGCTGGTGTAACCGCCGATCAGCACATCGACCTTGTCGTCGGCTGTGAGCTTCTTGATTGCTGCGATACCTTGTTCGGGGTTCTCGGTTTCGTCCGCGGCAACCATTTCAAGCTTGCGGCCGAGGAGGCCTCCTTTGCTGTTGATGTCCTCGATCGCCATTTTAATGGCGTTCTGGGTGTCGCGTCCGACCTGAAGCTGGACTGAGGTCGGGATGCCGATCTTGATGGGGCCTTGCTGGGCGGCGGCGGGGTTCGTTGAGAGCAGCGCCCCGGCGCTGAGGATGCTCGCGGTAGCGAGGGCGCTGAGAAATGACTTCATGACGTTTCTCCCTGATGCATTCGAATTCGTGTTCGATGCTTTTTATTTGCGGCGACAGACTGCTGGCCGGACAAGAACGAGTCAAGCAAAGATCGGATGATTGCAGCAGCGGTTCATGTGGGAGGTGAACTGGCGAGAACGGGATCAAAACCTTGCTCGCCTGACGTTAATGCTGCAACGCCGAAAAGCGCGGGAACTCTCAAGCTGCAGCGTTTGAAACGGATCGCGCATGCGCGGCGGCGTCGCTGCCGGGAAGAAAATAATCCCGCCGTTCACTGCGGTTTGCTTGCGCAGATCGTTTGACATTTTGTCGCAAGATGGATGATCTGCCGCCGTCGGCTTCCGATCCGAAGCAACAACAAGAACACGTATCAGGGAGAGGCCCAATGAACGTCTCACGCCGCACTTTGCTCAAATCATCGGCAGCCGCCACCGTCATGGCCGGCGTCGGCGCGCCGCTGGTGGCGCGGGCGCAACAGGCCGAGTTTGTCTACAAATTCGCCAACAACCTGCCGGATACTCACCCGATCAATGTGCGGTCGCGGGAAATGTCTGCGGCCATCAAGCAGGAGACCAATGGCCGCGTCGACATCCAGATTTTTCCGAGCAGCCAGCTCGGGTCGGATACCGATACGCTGAGCCAGCTCCGTTCGGGCGGCGTGGAATTCTTCACGCTGTCGGGATTGATTCTCGCAACATTGGTCCCGGCTGCATCGATCAATGGCATCGGCTTTGCCTTCCCGGATTATCCCGCCGTGTGGAAGGCGATGGATGGCGATCTCGGCGCCTACATTCGCGGCCAGATCACCAAGGCCAACCTCGTGGTGCTGGACAAGATCTGGGACAACGGTTTCCGGCAGACCACGTCATCGACCAAACCGATCACCAAGCCGGAGGACTACAAGGGCTTCAAGATCAGAGTGCCGGTGTCGCCGCTCTGGACCTCGATGTTCAAGGCATTCGACGCGTCGCCTGCGTCGATTAACTTCAACGAGGTCTATTCGGCCCTGCAGACCAAGATCGTCGAGGGTCAGGAAAATCCGCTCGCGCTGATTTCGACGGCGAAGCTATACGAGGTTCAGAAATATTGTTCGCTGACCAATCACATGTGGGACGGCTACTGGTTTCTTGCCAACCGCCGTGCATGGGAGCGGCTGCCGGCCGATGTGCGGGCCGTCGTCGCGAAGAACGTCAACGGCGCTGCGATGAAGGCCCGCGAGGACACCGAAAAGCTCAACGCCAACTTGCAGACAGAGTTGAGCGCGAAAGGCTTTGTCTTCAACCAGCCCGATCTCAAGCCGTTCCGCGAGAAGCTCAAGCAGGCCGGATTCTACGCCGAATGGAAGGGCAAGTACGGTGACGAAGCCTGGGCGATCCTGGAAAACAACGCGGGCAAACTGACGTAATCGGCGGTCATGAACGACGTCACGACCTTGGCCCCTGGCGAAACGGGTGCGGCATCGATTGCCGCGCCCGGGCGAAGCGTGATTCTGTCGATCGAAGCCGCGCTCGGGCGTCTGGTCGAAATTCCCGCGGCGCTGCTGGTCGTCGCGGAGATCGTCATTCTGTTCGTAGGCGTAGTGTCGCGTTACGTGTTTCACCGGCCGCTGATCTGGTCGGACGAACTCGCGTCGATCCTGTTCCTGTGGCTTGCGATGTTCGGCGCGGTGGTGGCCTTCCGTCGCTCCGAGCATATGCGGATGACGGCGGTAGTGGCGAAGTGCCAGCCGGCGACGCGCGCCTTTCTGGATGTCGCGGGCACATGCGCTGCGCTGGCTTTCCTGTTGATGATCATCTGGCCGTCTTACGAATATGCCTACGAAGAAAGTTTCATCACCACACCGGCGCTGGAGATTTCCAATACGTGGCGCGCCGCCGCGTTGCCCATCGGTGTCGGCCTGATGGTGCTGTTCGCGCTGCTGCGGCTGGCGCGTCAGACAGACCGGAAGCAGGTCATTGTCGCGCTGCTGTCGGTGGCGGCCATTGTCGCTGTATTCTGGTTCGCGCAACCCGTGTTGCGGCCGCTCGGCAATCTCAATCTTGTCATCTTCTTTGTCGGCGTGGTGGCGCTTTGTGTTTTCGCCGGCGTGCCGATCGCCTTTGCCTTCGGGCTCTCGATCTTCGGTTATCTTGTGCTGACCACGCATACCCCGCCGATGGTGCTGGTCGGGCGCATGGATGAGGGCATGAGTCATCTCATCCTGCTCGCGGTGCCGCTGTTCGTGTTTCTTGGCCTGTTGATCGAAATGACCGGCATGGCGCGCGCCATGGTCGCATTCCTCGCGAGCCTCTTGGGCCACGTGCGCGGCGGACTGCATTACGTGCTGATCGGCGCGATGTATCTGGTGTCGGGCATTTCCGGCGCGAAGGCGGCGGACATGGCCGCTGTTGCGCCGGTGCTGTTTCCGGAAATGAAAGCGCGCGGCGCGAAGCCCGGCGATCTTGTTGCGCTGTTGGCCGCGACCGGTGCGCAGACCGAAACGATTCCACCGAGCCTCGTTCTTATTACCATTGGCTCTGTCACCGGCGTATCAATCGCGGCGCTCTTTACGGGAGGTCTGCTGCCGGGACTGGTGCTGGCCGTAACATTGTCGGGCCTCGTGTGGTGGCGTTATCGCGGCGAAGACCTCAGTCATGTCGAGCGTGCGACCGGAAAACACATCCTGCGGACTTTCGTCATCGCGCTTCCTGCGCTGGCGCTGCCGTTCGTGATCCGCGCGGCGGTGGTGGAGGGCGTTGCTACGGCAACTGAGGTTTCGACCATCGGCATTGTCTTCACGATCTTTGCGGGGCTCGCGATCTATCGCCAGTTCGACTGGTCGCGTCTGAAACCGATGCTGATCGAAACCGCGTCGTTGTCCGGCGCCATCCTCCTGATCATCGGCACCGCAACCGGAATGGCATGGGGGCTGACGCAATCTGGATTCTCGCGCTCGCTGGCAGCGGCCATGACCGGGCTTCCCGGCGGTCCGGCGATCTTCTTTGCGGTCTCCATCGTGGCCTTCATGATTCTCGGCAGCGTGCTGGAAGGCATTCCGGCCATCGTGTTGTTCGGGCCGCTGCTGTTTCCGATTGCCCGCGCCGTCGGCGTGCATGAAGTGCACTATGCGATGGTTGTCATTCTTGCGATGGGCATCGGGCTGTTCGCGCCGCCGTTCGGTGTCGGATACTACGCCGCCTGCGCGATCGGGAAGGTCGATCCGGCGGAAGGCATCAAGCCGATCTGGGGCTATCTGCTGGCGCTGCTGATCGGACTCATCATCGTTGCTGCGTTTCCGTGGATATCCATCGGATTCCTGTCGCAGTGATGAATTTTATCGTCATTGCAAGCGAAGCGAAGCAATCCAGAGCTACAAGGAAAGACTGGATTGCTTCGTCGCAAGTGCTCCTCGCAATGACGAATCAGAACCAGCCCTACCAACAGTTATCCTCTACGGTCCGCGATGTTCCGCCATGAATGCTTCAAACCTCGGGTCGCCGACATGCGCGATGTTGATCCTCATGGCGGGCGGAGCAGGCATCGCGTCGGGATTGAACGCTGAGCCCGGCGCCAGCAGAATGCCGCGCTCAGCCGCGATGCGTGAGAGCTGCGTATCGTCGATGTGTTCCGGAAGTTTGCACCACATGTAGAAGCCGCCGCGCGGCTGGCCGAATACGGGAAGCCCCAATCGCGACAGGCTGTCATAGGCGAGGCGGGTCGCAGCTTCGATGCGGCCGGTCAAACGCTTGAGATGACCGCGATAGCGCCCGCTGGTGATCAGATCGTAGATGATCTGCTCGATATAGCCGGAGCTGTTGGCGCGGGTGATCATCTTGAGATCAGCGAGCCGTCCGATGGTGTCGGCATTGGCTGCGATATATCCCGAACGCAGACTGGCGGAGAGTGTCTTGGCGAAGGTGCCGACATAGATCACGCGGTCGAGCTGATCCAGCGCGGCGAGCCGGGGACTCGTATTGGACAGCACATCGGCGAACGGATCTGAATCCACGATCCGCAGATCGTGCTCGGTGGCGGCGCGCAGCAGACGATAGGCGACCGGCAATGTGATCGAGCAGCCTGTCGGGTTATGCGCCAGCGATTGCGTGAAGAACATGCGCGCGCCGGTGCTGGCGGCCTTGGCGGCGAGATCGTCGGGGTCGGGTCCGTCGGCGGTTCGCCGCACGCCGACAAGACGCGCCTTCGCCAGCCGCAGTTTTCCAAACAGCGGATAGTAACCGGGGCTGTCGACGAGAACGGGATCGCCGGGCTCAACGAATTGACGGACGATCATATCGAGCGCGTCGTTTGCGCCCTGAGTCAGAAGAACCTGCGTCGGCTCCGCGCCGATTGAGCGCTCCGCCAATAACCCGGCAATCCGCTGGCGTAACGACAGGAGACCATAAGGACTGCCGTAGCTTTCGGGGAGATTGCGTTGTCCGGGTTTGCTGACAGGTCTCAGATAAGGGCCGACTTCCGAGCCCTCCATCCAGGCCGCGGGCGGACGACCGTCGCCCACGCGCACCTCATAGCGTTTTTCGAGTTGCTCGCGCAGCAGCCACACACTGTCGACGGCCTCAACCTTGGCAGGCTCGGTGTTTTCCGCCCGCTTCGGGCGGTGGTGCGAGACATAAAAGCCGGAGCCCGGTTTGCTCTCGATCTGGCCGGACGCCACCAGCCGGTCATAGGCATCGACAATGGTGTTCTTCGACGCGTCGAACAGCTCCGACGCGTGGCGGATCGACGGCAGCCGTTCGCCGGGGCGCATGGTGCCTCGTTCGATCCGCGAAACGATCGAATCCACAATGGTTTCAATGCGGGAGCGTGCGTTTCCGCTAGTCGAACTCTCAACTGTACCCATGCTGCGCATGGTACGGACCTTCCCGAAATTGTGCAAAGCGTTCCTTGCAGTGTACCCCCATCACCATACAGTTTCCGCAGCCGAAAATCCCCTCAAGAGGCTTTAGGCTCGGAGACGCTCAATGACTGTTGCCACGCACGGCGCGAACCGCAGTTCGCGGATCGCCGGATTTCATCGCAAATCGCCGCAGGAGCGGCTCGATCTCGTTGCCGCATTCGCAGGTCTCGATCCCGAGACCGCGCGCCATCTCGCCGATATGGGAAATCTGTCGCCGCAGCTCGCCGACAAGATGATCGAAAACGTCATCGCCACGATGAATATCCCGATCGGCATCGCGACCAACGTCAAGGTCGACGGCGAGGACGTTCTGATCCCGATGGCGACCGAGGAGTCGTCAGTGGTTGCTGCCGTCTGCAACGCCGCGCGCCAGACCTATGACGCGGGCTTCACGACATCGGTGTCCGGCACGCTGATGATCGCCCAGGTGCAGGCCGTCGATGTTCCCGATCCGCATGCGGCGCGGCTGCGCCTGCTGGAGAAGCGCGAGGAGATCAAGGCGATCTGTGACGCCTGCGATCCGCTGCTGGTGAAGCTCGGTGGCGGCTTTCGCGATCTCGAAGTGCGGATTCTCGAGACGCTCGGCGGCACCATGGTCATCACGCACCTGATCGTTGACACGCGCGATGCGATGGGCGCGAACGCCGTCAATACGATGGCGGAGAAGATCGCGCCGAAAATTGCCGAATGGAGCGGCGGGCGCGTGTTCCTGCGCATTCTCTCTAATCTCGCCGACCGGCGGCTTGCGCGTGCCCATGCGGTCTGGAAGCTGGCCGACATCGGCGGTGAGAGCGTTCGCGATGGCATCATCAGCGCGTATCAATTCGCTGAAGCCGATCCTTATCGTGCGGCTACGCATAACAAGGGCATCATGAACGGCATCAGCGCCGTTATCCTCGCGACCGGGAACGACACGCGCGCGGTCGAGGCGGGTGCCCATGCGTATGCG
The DNA here is from genome assembly GCA_051653085.1 of Afipia sp. GTDB lineage: Bacteria > Pseudomonadota > Alphaproteobacteria > Rhizobiales > Xanthobacteraceae > Afipia. Next base: position 48,167 of record JBOFVL010000044.1, read on the forward strand.
GCGCGGGGCGGGCGCTACAGCAGCCTCACGCGATACGAAATCAACAAGGATGGCGATCTCTCGGGCTCGATCGAGTTGCCGCTGGCCGTTGGCCTGATCGGCGGCGCGACGAAGATTCATCCGACTGCGCAGGCATGTCTGAAGATTCTCGGCGTCACCACGGCGGAACGGCTCGCCCGCATCATCGCGGCCGTGGGTCTGGCGCAGAATTTCTCGGCACTGAAGGCGCTGGCGACGGTGGGTATCCAGTCCGGCCACATGGCGCTGCATGCGCAGAACATCGCGATTATGGCTGGCGCTGTCGGGGACGAGGTCGAGGCCGTCGCGAAAGTGCTGGTCGAACGCAAGGCCGTGCGTATCGATGTCGCACAAAACATTCTGGAGACGATTCGCGGCTAAACATTCCGGCGATAACGCCGGACAATCCATAAAATAATTCAACCGGGAGGATAACAATGCTGCTTAAATCGAAATCGGCTTTTCTGGCGGGAGCTGCGGTGCTGCTGGCGCTCATGAGTCCGGCGCGCGCTGAAATTGCCAACAACACAATCAAGCTTGGCGTTCTGACCGATCTCACCGGCATCGCGACCGATTCGACGGGCACGGGTTCTGTTGCTGCCGCGCGCCTTGCGATCGAAGACTTCAAAGCCGAGAAGCCGGACATCAAGGTTGAACTGATTCAGGCGGATCACCAGAACAAGGCAGACATTGGTGGCGCATTGGCGCGCCGCTGGATGGACATCGACAAGGTCGACGCCATTCTCGACGTGCCGTTCTCGTCGGTGGCGTTGGCTGTGCAGGAGGCCACGCGGGGATCGAAAACTGCGTTCATTGCATCGGGCCCCGGCTCGTCACTGCTGACCGGCGAGAAGTGTTCGCCTAACACAGTCCACTGGACCTACGACACATGGGCGCTCGCGCACGGGACTGCACTGGCCTTGCTGAAGGCGAAGAAAGACACGTGGTTCTTCGTCACGGCAGACTACGCCTTCGGCCATTCGCTCGAAAAGGACGCGTCGGACGTCGTGAAGGAACAGAACGGCAAGATCCTTGGCAGCGTGCGGCATCCGCCGGGCGCGTCGGACTTCTCGTCGTTCCTTCTGCAGGCGCAGGCCAGCAAGGCCAAGATCGTCGCGCTCGCCAATGCTGTGAACGACACCGTCAATTCCGTGAAGCAGGCGACAGAGTTCGGCATTCAGGCCGGCGGACAGGAATTGGCGGCATTGCTGATGCAGGTCACCGACGTCAACGCCATCGGACTTCAGGGCGCGAAGGGCCTTTATCTGACCGAAGGGTTCTATTGGGACACCAACGAAGGCACACGCAAGTTCTCTGATCGTTTCACTGCGATGGTCGGAGGCGGAAAGCGTCCGACCGCCATTCAGGCAGGCGTCTATGCCGGCACGCTGCACTACCTGCGCGCGGCAGCAGCGGCGAACACGACCGATGGACAAAAGGTCATCGCCAAGATGAAGGAGATGCCGTCGAAGGACCCGCTGTTCGGCGAAGGTACGATCCGCGAGGACGGTCGTCACATCCACAATATGTATCTGTTCCAGGTGAAGACTCCCGCAGAGTCCAAGGCGCCTTGGGATTTCTACAAACTGGTGGAGACGATTCCGGCGAAGGACGCGTTCCGGCCGATGGCGGACGGCAATTGCCCGATGGTTAAGAAGTAAGAATCTGTCTCCATGGCCGGGCGCGACCGCGTCTCGGCCGTGGGGTCCTCCCGTTTAGATTGAGTGTAATTTCCTCCCGATCGCCTCTGTGCGGGAGGAAATTTCTCCTGTGGAACATGATCTTAGAATGCAAAGCCGGTCTGCCCCGAAGGCATGACGCAGGCGCGGTATGTAATTGACCAAAAACGCGAATTCGGCTATTTCAGCGCCTGTCGTGAATGCTGCCAGCGCCTTCGCCCGCACCCCGGGCAACCAGCAAAATTCATTGGCTAACTTGCGTGAGGCTTGATCGCCCGCATTGCCGGACGACCGCGCTTTCACCGATTGCTAGCATGGATCGGGAATGAGCAATTTCAATCAGGAAACGGTGCTGAGCGTCCATCACTGGACCGACAATCTTTTCAGCTTCACGACCACGCGCGATTCATCGTTCCGGTTTCGCAACGGCGAGTTCACCATGATCGGTCTCAAGGTGAACGAGAAGCCGCTGCTGCGCGCCTATAGCGTCGCGAGCGCGAACTATGAAGAGAACCTCGAATTTTTCTCGATCAAGGTGCCGGATGGTCCGCTGACCTCGCGCCTCCAGCATCTCAAGGAAGGCGACCAGATTATTGTCAGCCGCAAGGCGACCGGCACGCTGGTGATCGACAACCTGACCGCCGGCCGTAACCTCTATCTGATCGGCACGGGCACCGGCCTTGCGCCGTTCCTAAGCGTCATCAAAGACCCCGAGACCTACGAGCGTTTCGAGAAGGTCGTGCTGCTGCACGGCTGCCGCCACGTTAGGGAACTGGCTTATGGCGAGCTGATCACCGAGAAGCTGCCGCAGGACGAGATGATCGGCGACATGGTGCGCGCGCAGCTCATCTATTATCCGACGGTGACCCGTGACCCGTTCCGCAATCGCGGCCGCATCACCGACCTGATCACCTCCGGTAAGCTGTTCGAGGACATTTCGCTGCCCGCGCTCGATGCGGCGAAGGATCGTGTCATGATGTGCGGAAGCCCGGCGCTTCTACTCGACACCAAGAAGCTGCTCGAAGATCGTGGCTTCGTTGAAGGCAACCACGGCGAGCCGGCTGATTTCGTTGTCGAGAAGGCGTTCGCGGAACGCTGATTTCTTCTAGCTCGATTCAAGAACGCTGTTGTCGCGCATTGGTCGCGACGGCAGCCGCGGCGGTGCGATTTTCGACGCCGAGCTTCGCGTAGATCTGTTCGAGATGCTTGTCGACCGTGCGCGGGCTGAGGCCGAGAATCTGCGCGATGTCGCGGTTCGTCTTGCCCTTGCTTAGCCACGACAACACTTCTCCCTCGCGGCTGGTGAGCCCGAGCTCCTTGCTGAATTCCGCTGGCGAATCCGAACTGGTGTCCCGCGCAAGCCGGAGCAGAAATTCATTCGTGCCGATCCTGCCCATGTATTGCAGGCGTAGCTTCTCGTCGCGGAACGACGCCGCCGGCGGCGCCTTCGCCTCGGCCAGCCCCTGATGCATCTGCTCGAGCCAGTCGAGCCACGGCTCGGGCAGTTCGAACTTATCACCAGCGTTCTTGGCGCGATCGCGCGCCAGCTTTTCCGCCTGTGGTGTCGCCCAGATAATTCGGCCGCGATGGTCGACCGCGAACAAGTATCGCCCGGATACATCCAGCGCAGCGCGCGCGCTCTGCGTCAGCCGCGCATTAGCCAGATGAACCTTGATGCGGGCGAGCATCTCCGCAATCACAATTGGCTTCGCCACGTAATCGACGCCGCCTGCCTCCAAGCCGCGCACGATATGTTCGGTCTCTGCCAGCCCCGTCATGAAAATCACCGGCACGCCGGCGAGCTGTGCCTCGCGCTTGAGACGCCGGCAGGTCTCGAAGCCGTCCATTCCCGGCATCACCGCATCGAGCAGAATAATGTCTGGCACGATCTGCTCGCCGATGCGCAATGCCGATGCGCCATCGAGCGCGACCATGACGGTCATGCCCGCGCCGTCCAGCGCGTCGGTGAGCATGCGCAGGGTTTCCGGCGAATCGTCAACGATAAGCACGGTATCGCGTGGTTTGGGTTTAATGATCATGGCGCTGTACAGACTTGAGAGTTGCCATGTATTGCCCGAGATCGAACCGTTCCACCAGAGAGCGCATCTGCGACACAAAACCAGCGTGTTCGGGATGATCCTTGTCGATCTGATCGAGTTTCAGGTGAATGGCGGTGACGTAGCCGATTTGCCCGAGGTCGATCAACTCGTCGACATAGTGAACCGGCGGGCGCGGATCGTCGTTCAAATTCCATGTCGGGGCGGGAGTCTCTTGGGGCTGGATGGCGTTCGGCTCGTGTGACCACTCGATCTTGAGCAACTGCCCGATCAGCTCCAGCAAGCGCGGCACGTCGATCGGCTTCATCAGGTAGCCGTCGTGGAACGGCTGCGCAAGCGGTGCGCCATGGGCTTCGAGCGCGCTGGCAGAGATCATAAGAATACGCGCGTGGTGGTGGCCGTTAGAGCGAAGGGTCTCCGCGACGGTCCAGCCATCGATCTCCCCCATGGAGATGTCGAGCAGGAACATGTCCGGCTGACAATGCTGCGCCAGGTTGAGACAGGTGACGCCGTCCGGTGCGCTCAGGATGATGAAGCCAAGCGGCGCGAGAACTTCGCGCAAAAGATCACGGTGAGTCGGATCGTCATCGGTGATCAGGATGGTCTTGCGCGGACCGTGATAGCCGTAAATCGGCGCCTTGATCGCTTTGATGCGCGTCGGATTGGTGACCTCGGACAGCAGCATCTTGACGTGGAATGTGCTGCCTTTGCCGACAGCGCTGGTGACACGAATGTCGCCGCCCATCACGCCGGCAAGTAGCTTGCTGATGGTGAGGCCGAGGCCCGTGCCGGTCTGGGGCTGGGAGATGCCGAGCGCGCCGCGCTCGAATGGCGCGAAGATGCGGTCCAGATCGTCGGCATGGATGCCGGGACCGGTATCGCGCACCTCGAATTCCGCTACCGGACTGCGATAGTGTACGATGAAATGAACGCTGCCGCTTTGCGTGAACTTGATGGCATTGGATAACAGGTTGATAAGAATCTGCCGCAGCCGCTTTTCGTCCGCGTAGACCACGGGGGGCAGGGTTTCGGGCCGCTGAAACACGAACTCGACATTCTTTGCGGCGGCCTGCAGGCGGAACATGCCGACAAGCTGATCGAGAAAGGCGTGGAGCCGCACTTCGTCGCGCGACAGATGCAGCCGTCCGGCTTCGATCTTGGAAATATCGAGCAGGCCGTCGATCAGCCCGGACAGATGGTCGGCACTGCGGCGGACCACGCGGACCTGATCGCGCGGCTTCGGCAAGATGGTTGCGTCCTGCTCGAGCAATTGCGCGTAGCCACTGATGGCGTTGAGCGGCGAGCGCAGTTCGTGGCTCAGTCCCACAACATACCGGCTCTTGGCGAGATTCGCGGATTCAGCGACTTCCTTGGCGCGCTGCAATTCCATGTCGGTCTGCCGGTGCGCGTCGATTTCCTGCATCAGCAATGTCGTCTGCCGTTTGGTCTCGGCTTCCGCGGCCTGGCGGCTTTGCCGCGCGAGAACGAACAGCCATGCCACCACGCCGATGATGATGGTCAATGCGAAGAAGACTTTCCACAGCACGTCCGACAGCTGCGCCTGATCGAATCGAAGCGCTGTGGACGTCTGGAGGTAAATCAGGCCAAGCGTGAGACCGACGAGACCCGCCGACAATACAAACACGCCAAGATAGTGCCCGAGCTGTGAATTGATCCGCGCGTAGATGAATTGCGGGAGAATCTTGCCGAGGGTTTCCGAGAACTGCGCCTGCACCCGTGCATGCGGCTTGCACAGATCGTGGCAGCGGGCATCGAGCGAGCAGCACAGTGAACAGATCGGTCCGGCATAGGCCGGGCAGGAGGCGGTGTCTTCCGGCTCGAAGGAGTGTTCACAAATGCAGCACTTGATGGTTTCGAGATTCTGCCAGCTACGTTTTGGCTTGCGCGCGATGTAGTACTTTCCGCCGGTGGCCCACGCGATAATCGGCGCCGTCAGGAAGGCTACGGTAAGCGCTACGAACGGCGCGAGCGCCTTCGCTGTGATTCCGAAGAAGCCGTAGAACGCAGTGATCGACACGATAGTCGCGATGATCATGGCGCCGACGCCGACCGGATTGATGTCGTAGAGATGCGCGCGCTTGAATTCCATGTGCGGAGGGCGCAGGCCGAGCGGCTTGTTGATGATGAGATCGGCGACCAGCGCGCCGACCCAGGCGATGGCGACGTTGGAATAAAGCGCGAGCGTCTGCTCCAGCGCCTTGTAGACGCCGATTTCCATCAGCAGCAGCGCGACCAGCACGTTGAACACAAGCCACACCACGCGACCGGGATGGCTGTGCGTCAGCCGCGAGAAGAAATTCGACCAGGCGATCGAGCCTGCATAGGCGTTGGTGACGTTGATCTTAAGCTGCGAGAGAATGACAAAGGTGCCGGTCAGCGCTAGCGCCACGTCGGGCTGTGCAAGGACGTAGCGGAATGCTTCGAGATACATGTGCGCCGGTTCGGCCGCATATTCCGGAATCACACCGTGCTTGAGGGCGAAGAAGGCGAGGAACGATCCGGCCAGCATTTTGACTGCGCCGGGGACGATCCAGCCGGGACCGGCGCTGACCATCGCGATCCACCACCCGCGCTTTGAGGTTCGCCGGTCGCGCGGCAGGAATCGCAGGAAGTCGACTTGTTCACCGATCTGCGCCACCAGCGCGAATACTACCGAGGCGGCGGTCCCGAATAGCAGCAGATCGAGATGTCCGTCGGGATTTCCGTGGTCTCCCGTAAACGCACGCCACTCTGCAAACGAGCCGGGGCTTTTGATCGCGATGGCTGCGAAGGGGAGGATATGGAGCAAGATCCAGAACGGCTGCGTCCATAACTGGAAGCGGCTGATCAATGTGATGCCGTGGGTGACCAGCGGGATGATGACGACCGCGCTGATGAGATAACCGATCGGGCGAGGGATGCTGAAACAGAGTTCAAGCGCCATCGCGAGAATGACGGCCTCGATCGCGAAGAAGATGAAGGTGAAGGATGCGTAGATCAGCGACGTGATCGTCGAGCCGATGTAGCCAAAGCCGGCGCCGCGGGTCAGCAGATCGATGTCGACACCGTATCTGGCTGCGTAATAGGCAATCGGCAGTCCGCAACAGAAAATGATGACGCTGACGACCAGAATGGCGGCGGTGGCGTTGGTGACGCCGTAGTTCAGCGTGATTGTGCCGCCGATAGCTTCCAGCGCGAGAAACGAAATCGCGCCGAGAGCGGTATTGGCGACCCGGGCGGCGGACCAGCGGCGGGCGCTTTTGGCCGTAAAGCGCAGTGCATAGTCCTCAAGGGTTTGGTTCGCAACCCATTGATTATATTGGCGCCTGACGCGGTCTATCCGCTGTCGCCCGGCCACTTGTATCTCCTTGGTCACGCTGCGGCGATCCCCGATCGGTTCCAAAATCTACGTCGCGCTTTTGCGGTGCAGTATGCGCGATTTCGCGTATCTGTGCGCTGCACAATTCGGGCCATCTTTTCCCCATCAAGGCGCGTTGTTCAGCAAAAGGGGTGGTCATGTCAGACGAAAAACATCGGGGCTTAGAGTCCGCGTTCCGGCGAAAAATGCTTATGGGGATGGCGGCGCTGCCCGCCATGTCGCTGCTTTCACGTCCATCCTTCGGTGCGGGACCGGCGACATCCGCCGTCAACACCACGGGATTGGCAGTGACCGATACGGAAGTCACGGTCGGCATCCTGCACTCGGCGACGGGTACGATGGCGATCTCGGAAACCGGATCGATCCAGGCTGAAAAGCTGGCGATCGAGCAGATCAACGCCCTGGGCGGCGTGCTCGGCCGCAAGATCAAGTTCATCCAGGAAGACGGCGCCAGCGACTGGCCGACCTTCGCCGAAAAGGCGAAGAAGCTCCTCGTCAACGACAAGGTGGCGTCGATCATGGGATGCTGGACCTCGGCTTCCCGCAAGGCGGTGCTGCCAGTCGTCGAGCAGTACAACGGCATGCTTTATTACCCGACTTTCTATGAAGGTCTCGAGCAGTCCAAGAACGTCATCTACACCGGCCAGGAGGCCACCCAGCAGATTCTGGCGGGCATCAACTGGATTGCGAAGGAGAAGAGCGCCAAGACGTTCTACTTCATCGGTTCCGACTACATCTGGCCGCGCACGTCGAACAAGATCGCACGCAAGCACGTCGAGAATGTTCTGAAGGGCAAGGTTGTTGGCGAGGAATACTTCCCGCTCGGCCACACCCAGTTCAACTCGGTCATCAACAAGATCAAGCTGACCAAGCCCGACGTGATTTTCACCGACGTTGTCGGCGGATCGAACGTTGCGTTCTACAAGCAGCTCAAGGCAGCCGGCATCGATCTGTCCAAGCAGCCGCTGCTGACGATCTCCGTGACCGAAGACGAAATCGACGGTATCGGCGGTGAGAACATCGCGGGCGCCTATGCCTGCATGAAGTACTTCCAATCGCTCGACAATCCGAACAACAAAGCTTTCGTTCCTGCCTTCCACAAGATGTGGGGCGAGAAGACCGTGATCGGAGACGTCACCCAGGCTGCCTATCTCGGCCCGTGGCTGTGGAAGCTTACTGTTGAGAAGGCGCAGAGCTTCGACGTGGACAAGATCGCTGCGGCTTCGCCGGGGATCGAATTCAAGGAAGCGCCCGAAGGCTACGTGCGTATCCATGAAAACCACCACCTGTGGTCGAAATCCCGCGTCGGTCGCGCCAAGCTCGATGGCCAGTTCGAGCTGATCTTCGAAACGGCCGATCTCGTCGAGCCCGATCCGTTCCCCAAGGGCTATCAGTAAGAGCGAAGCCTCTCTTCGATAGTTGAGCTCCCTGACGTGGATTGCGAGTCCACGTCCGCAGCCCTCGCGCCGCGGATTCGTCCGCTGCGCGAGACTTCCCTCGCGGAGAATACTGACATGTTCGGCGATTATTCGATTGGCGACCTCAGCTCGATCTTTGTGATGCAAGGATTTGCGGGCCTCATTCTCTTCTCCGTGTACGTTCTGATGGCGCTCGGACTTGCGATCATCTTCGGCCAGATGGGCGTCATCAACATGGCGCACGGCGAGTTCATGATCCTTGGCGCTTACGTCACCTGGATGACGTCGAACTTCTTTCAGGCCTATCTTCCGTCTCTGTTCGGCGGTTATTTCTTTATCGCGATGGCGCTGGCTTTCGTAGCGGCCGGCGCGCTCGGAATGCTGGTCGAATGGGGTCTCATCCGCCATCTCTATAAGCGCCCTCTGGACACGCTGCTTGCGACCTGGGGCTTGAGCCTGATCCTGCAACAGGCCTACCGCTCGATCTTTGGCGCCCGCGAAGTCGGCGTCGAGCTGCCGCAATGGATGCTGGGCTCACTGAAGGTTACCGACACTATTGAGGTGCCGATCAACGGCATCTTCGTGATGTGCCTCACGCTGCTGATCACGATCGCTGTTGCCTACGTCATGTACAAGTCGCGCTGGGGCCGCCAGGTTCGCGCCGTGGTGCAGAACCGCGTCATGGCGGGCGCCGTCGGCATCAACACCGAGAAGGTCGATCGCTACACCTTCGGTCTTGGGTGCGGCATCGCCGGAGTTGCCGGCAGCGCTTTCACCATGATCGGCTCGACTGGTCCGACATCAGGTCAGCTCTATATCGTGGATACATTCCTGGTCGTCGTGTTCGGCGGCGCGGCCAGCTTGCTTGGCACGATCGCTTCCGCCTTCAGCATCTCGCAGACGCAGTCGACCCTCGAATTCTTCATGTCCGGATCGATGGCGAAGGTGCTCACGCTGCTTTCCATCGTCGCAATCCTGATGCTGCGGCCGCAGGGACTCTTCGCCCTCAAGGTCCGTAAGTAAGAAAGCTGGAGCCATGACCGACAATCCGCACATCGTTAACCGATCAGAACTCATCGGCATTCTGGTTCTCGCCGTTCTGCTGGTGGTCGTTCTGCCGCTGACCCTCGACGTGTTCCGGCTCAATCTCGTCGCGAAGTATCTGACTTATGCATTCGTTGCGCTGGGTCTGGTGATCTGCTGGGGCTATGGCGGCATTCTGAGCCTGGGGCAGGGCGTATTCTTCGGCCTCGGCGGCTACTGCATGGCGATGTTCCTTAAGCTCGAAGCATCGAGCGTCGCAAATACCAAGATCCAGTCGACGCCCGGTATTCCTGATTTCATGGACTGGAATCAGATCACCGCGCTGCCATGGTTCTGGCAGCCGTTTCACAGCCTGACGTTCACCGTTTGCGCGATCATTCTGGTTCCGGCAATCTTCGCCTTCATCATCGGCGTGGCGATGTTCAAGCGCCGGGTCGGCGGCACTTACTTCGCCATCATCACGCAGGCCATCGCGGCGATCCTGACCATTCTGATTATCGGTCAGCAGGGTTACACCGGCGGCATCAACGGCATGACCGACCTGCGCACGCTCAAGGGATGGGATATCCGTCCGGATCACGCCAAGGTCGTGCTCTATTTCTTCGAAGTGGCCTGCCTTTTCGGCTGCATCTTCATCGCCCAGTTCATCCGGCACTCCAAGCTCGGACGCATTCTCGTCGCCATGCGGGAGAAGGAGGATCGGGTCCGGTTCTCGGGCTATAGCGTCGCCAACTTCAAGATCTTCGCGTTCTGCGTGGCGGCTGTGTTCGCTGCGATCGGCGGCGCGATGTTCGCCCTGCAGGTTGGTTTCATGTCGCCGTCCTTCGTCGGCATCGTGCCGTCGATTGAAATGGTGATCTACACAGCGGTCGGCGGCCGCCTGTCGATCCTCGGCGCGGTTTACGGGACATTGCTGGTCAACTTCGCCAAGACAAGCTTCTCGGAATCGTTTCCTCAACTGTGGCTGTTCGGCCTCGGCGGCTTGTTCATCGCTGTCGTCCTCGCCTTCCCGAACGGTCTGGCCGGCATCTGGAGCGACTACATCCAGCCGCGCATCGATCGCCTGATGGCTTTGCGCAAGCCGAAGGCCGACGGCAAGAACGGCTGGACCGGCGATAAGGTCGCCGACGGCGCACCTGCGGAGTAGGGAGAACACCATGCTTATCGGTCATCAACCCAAGGAATTCCTGCTCGCGGTCGAGACGCTGACGGTTTCATTCGATGGCTTCAAGGCCGTGAACGATCTGTCGTTCTATGTCGACGAGAACGAAATCCGCGTCATCATCGGCCCGAATGGTGCCGGCAAGACCACGGTCCTCGACCTGATCTGCGGGAAGACCAAGGCAACGTCCGGCTCGATCCAGTTCCGCAGCAAGGAACTGACCAAGATGAAGGAGAACGAGATCGTCCAGGCCGGCGTCGGCCGCAAGTTCCAGACGCCGTCGATCTACGACGATCTCACCGTGTTCGAGAATCTGGAAATCTCGTTTCCGCGCGGACGCACGGTGTTCGGCGCGCTGACGTTCCAGCGCGACAAGGTCGTGCGCGAGCGCGTGGAAGAGGTTGCGGAGACGATCTTTCTGAAGGATCGCCTCAACATGAGCGCCGAACTGCTCAGCCACGGCCAGAAGCAATGGCTCGAGATCGGCATGCTGCTGATCCAGGATCCGGACTTGCTGATGCTCGACGAGCCCGTAGCCGGTATGAGCGTCAGCGAGCGGGTGAAGACCGCCGAACTGCTCAATCGGATCATCAAGGACCGCTCGGTGCTGGTGATCGAGCACGACATGAAGTTCGTCGAAGACATCGCTCACAAGGTGACGGTGCTGCATCAGGGCCAGATCCTGTCGGAAGGCTCGATGGAGCAGGTCAAGAACGATCCGAAAGTCATCGAAGTCTATCTCGGCCACTGACATCACGGTTTAGCCAAGGAATACGCAATGCTGGCGATTTCGGATCTTCACGTCGCATACGGACAGAGCGAAGTCCTGCACGGCCTCAACGTATCGGTCGCGCCCAACGAAATCGTTGCGATCATGGGCCGTAACGGCATGGGCAAGACCACGCTGATGAAATCGCTGATGGGGATCGTGCCGACCAAGAGCGGCTCGGTCACTATGGAGGGCAGCGAACTCAACAAGCTCAAGAGCTATGAGCGCGTCGCGAAAGGGCTCGCTTATGTCCCGCAGGGCCGCATGATCTTCTCGACCATGACGGTCAAGGAAAACATCGAAACCGGGCTCGTCGCATCGGGTGGCAAGGACGTGCCAGGCGACCTCTATGAACTTTTCCCGGTGCTGCTGGAGATGAAGAATCGCCGCGGCGGCAATCTCTCCGGCGGCCAGCAGCAGCAGCTTGCCATCGCGCGCGCGCTGGCGACCAAGCCCAAGGTTCTGCTGCTCGATGAACCGACCGAAGGCATCCAGCCTTCGATCATCAAGGAGATGGCGCGTACCTTGAAGCGCATCCGCGATACCAAGGGCCTGTCCATCATCGTGTCCGAGCAGGTGTTGAGCTTTGCGCTCGATGTCGCAGACCGTGTTCTCGTCATCGAAAACGGCGAGATTGTCCGCGACGAGAAGCGCGATGGCATCGATGCGGCGCAGGTCGCGAAATATCTGTCTGTCTAACAACGTTTGCAACCAAGGGGAGCATCATAATGCCAGAGACACTGATCAAGGTCGATCTATCCAAGCCGGCAACCGAGAACGAGTACCTTCACAATCGCTGGCATCCGGATATTCCGATTGCGACATGGGTCGAACCCGGTGCCGACTTTATTGTCGAGACTGTGGACTGGACGGGCGGTGCGATCGCCAACAACGATTCCGCGGACGATATCCGCGACGTCGACCTGACGACGGTTCACTATCTCTCGGGCCCGATCGGCGTGAAGGGCGCGGTGCCCGGTGACCTGCTCGTTGTCGATATTCTCGACGCCGGCTCGCTCAAGGGACATGAGTGGGGCTTCAACGGATTTTTCTCGAAGAAGAATGGCGGCGGATTCCTCACCGATCACTTCCCGCTCGCCCAGAAATCGATCTGGCACTATGAGGGCATGTTCACGCGCTCGCGTCACGTGCCGGGCGTCGGCTTTGCCGGCCTGATTCATCCCGGCCTGATCGGCACGCTGCCGAGCAAGGATCTGCTGGAGAAGTGGAACTCCCGTGAGCAGGCGCTGATCGATACCAATCCGACGCGCGTGCCGCCGCTGGCCAATCCGACCTTCGGTGCGACCGCTCATCTCGGCAAGCTCAAGAAGGGTGATGACAAGTGGAGCAAGGTCGCGTCCGAGGGCGCGCGCACCGTTCCGCCACGCGAGCACGGCGGCAACTGCGACATCAAGGATCTGTCGCGTGGGTCGAAAATATTCTTCCCGGTCTACGTGGACGGTGCGGGCCTTTCCATGGGCGACATGCACTTCAGCCAGGGCGACGGCGAAATCACGTTCTGCGGCGCGATCGAGATGTACGGCGCCTGGCTGCACATCAAGGTTAATCTCATCAAGGACGGCATGGCGAAGTACGGTATCAAGAACCCGATCTTCAAGCCGTCGCCGATCACGCCGAACTACAACGACTATCTGATTTTTGAGGGTATCTCGGTCGACGAGCAGGGCAAGCAATACTACCTCGACGCCAACGTCGCGTATCGTCAGGCGTGCCTCAACGCCATCGAATACCTGAAGAAGTTCGGTTACTCGGGCGCGCAGGCGCACTCGATACTCGGTGTCGCGCCGGTGCAGGGCCACTTCTCGGGTGTCGTCGATATCCCGAACTCCTGCGCCACGCTGTGGCTGCCGACCCAGATCTTCGACTTCGACATCAATCCTTCGGCGGCAGGACCGACCAAGTTTATCGATGGGTCGATCCAAATGCCGCTTTCGCAGGATAAATAAACGGCGAAGGACACGGGAGCGAACGTGTTCCCGTGTCCTTTGCGATGAATGTCAGGTGAAGCCAATCAGGGAGACAGGCTGTGCCGGTTTATGAGTATCTTTGCAATGACTGCGGGCCGTTCACGGACATGCGTCCCATGTCCGAATGCGACGATCCGCAGGAGTGTCCGCAGTGCGCGATAGAGGCGCCGAGAGTTATTCTTACTGCGCCGCATTTCGCCTGCATGCCCGCGGAAGCGCGTAAGGCGCACGCGACCAACGAGCGTAGCCGCCATGCGCCGATGACGCTCGATCAGTATAAGTCCACCAAGCATGGAGCAGGGTGTAGCTGCTGTTCGACGAGCAAGAAGCCCTCGCGTCTGGTGCACCGCGACCGCACCGGCTCGAAGTCATTCCCTACGGCGCGGCCGTGGATGATCAGTCACTAGAATATATGTATCCGACAAGCGACGATTTATTCTGCCGCTTCTGAAACCTCGTCCGGCGCTCTTGCCGGGCGGGTTTCCTTTTTCGAGTGGCCGACCGTCGAGAACATGTTCGATAGCTTGTCGAGATAGAGATAGACGACGGGCGTCGTGAACAGCGTCAGCGCCTGGCTGACCACCAGACCGCCCACCATCGCATAACCCAGTGGTTGCCTGATCTCGGAGCCGGTGCCCGTTCCCAGCATCAGCGGCACGCCGCCGAGCAGGGCTGCCATCGTCGTCATCATGATCGGGCGGAAGCGGATGAGCGCTGCCTTGCGGATGGCCTCTTCGGATGACAGATTCTCCTCACGCTCAGCGGCGATAGCGAAGTCTACGAGCATGATGCCGTTCTTCTTCACGATGCCGATCAGCAGCACAATTCCGATCAGGCCGATCAGGCTGAAATCGAATCCAAACAGCATCAGCATGGCCAGCGCGCCGACACCCGCCGAGGGCAGGGTGGAGATGATCGTCAGCGGATGGATATAGCTCTCGTACAGAATGCCGAGGATCAGATAGACGACAATCAGCGCCGCGAGGATCAGCAGCGGTACAGTGCCGAGCGATTGCTGGAACGCTTGCGCCGTGCCCTGGAAGCTGCCGTTGACGGTGGGCGGCACGCCAAGCTGTGCGACAGCGTTCTGAATAGCGTCGGTGGCCTGACCGAGGGCGGTGCCCTGCGCGAGGTTGAAACTGATGGTCGTCGCCGGGAACTGGCCCTGATGGCTGATCGAGAGCGGGCGAACCGGCACCGTGCTCCAGCGCACGAAGGCCGACAGCGGAACCTGATCGCCGGTGGTGGGCGACTTGATGTAGATCTTGTTCAGCGTGTCCACCGCGCCTTGCAGTTCCGGCAGGATCTCCAGAATCACGTGATAGCTGTTCACCTGCGTGAAATACTGCGCCACCTGCCGCTGGCCGAACGCGTCCGCCAGGGTGTCGTCGATCAGCTGCGGCTGGATACCGAACCGGGAGGCCGTGTCGCGATCAATAACCAGCGTCAGCGTTGTGCCGAGGGTCTGCTGGTCGGTTGCAACGTCGCGCAGTTCCGGCAACGTTTTCAGCTTTTCCAGAATCTTTGGTGACCACTCATTTAGTTCTGCGAGATTGGCGTCCTGCAGCGTGTATTCGAACTGGGTGCGGGTGGCGCGGCCGCCGAGGCGGACGTCCTGCGCCGCCTGAAGGAAGACGCGCGCGCCTTCAAGCTTGTCGAACTGGGGCCTGAGCCTTGCAATGATCTGCTGCGCGTTCACGTTGCGCTCGTCGCGCGGTTTCAGCGTGATGTACATGCGGCCGTTGTTGAGCGCGCTGCCGCCGCCGCCGATCGCCATGGCGATACTGGCGACCGCCGGGTCTTTTTGGGCGATAGCACCGATCTGCGCTTGAAGCCGGGTCATCTCCGCGAAGGAAATGTCCTGCCCGCCTTCGGTGATGCCAGTGATGAGGCCTGTGTCCTGCTGCGGGAAGAAGCCCTTCGGAATGACGACGAACAGATAGCCGGACAACGCGACGGTCGCGAAGAAAACCAGCAGCGTCGTGAAGCGCCAGCGCAGAACGAGATCGAGGCCCCACTCATATCCGCGCAACATTCCGTCGAAGAAGCGTTCGCTGAGCTGGTAGAGCTTGCCGTGTCGGGTTTCGCCGGTATGCGCCTTCAGAAAGCGCGAGGCCATCATCGGCGTGAGGGTCAGCGATACCACCAGCGAGACGAAAATCGTCATCGCGAGCGTGACGGCAAATTCGCGGAACAGTCGTCCGATGATACCGCCCATCAGCAGGAGGGGAATAAGCACGGCGACCAGCGAAATACTGATCGAGACGATTGTAAAGCCGATCTCCCCAGCGCCCTTGAGAGCGGCTGCAAACGGCTCTTCGCCTTCCTCGATGTAGCGGCTGATATTTTCGAGCATGACGATAGCGTCATCCACGACGAAGCCGACGGAAATCGTCAGGGCCATCAGCGACAGGTTGTCAAGCGTATAGCCGAATCCCCACATCAGCGCGCAGGCGCCGAGCAGCGCCAGCGGCACAGTCACGCTCGGGATGATCGTCGCCCAGAGGCTTCGCAGAAAGACGAAGATCACCATGACCACGAGGGCGATGGTGAGCAGCAGCGTGAACTGAACGTCTGAGACAGCCGCGCGAATGGTCTGGGTGCGGTCGCTCAGCACCGATACCTTGATTGTCGGCGGAATCGATGCGAGGAGGCGGGGCAATTGCGCCTTGATCTTGTCGACCGTGTCGATGACGTTCGCGCCGGGCTGCTTGAAGACCACAAGGAACACGCCGCGCTTGCCGTCGGCCCAGGCAGCCTGCTTGGCGTCCTCCGGGCCGGTCACCGCCTGCCCAATGTCGCGAATCCGCAGCGGACCTCCGTTGCGGTAGGCAATGATGACGTCGTTCCAGTCCTTGGACTTCGGCAACTGGTCGTTGGCATAGATGGTGTAGCTGCGCGTCGTTCCGTCGATATTGCCCTTGGGATTGTCCACGGTGGTGATCGCGATCTGACTGCGAACATCTTCGAGCTGCAGGTTCTTGGCGACCAGCTTGGCGGGATCGATCTGAATACGGATTGCCGGTTTCTGCTGGCCGCCGATGGTGACTTGTGCGACGCCGGAAATCTGGCTGATCTGCTGCGCCATTTGCGTATCGGCGTAGTCATCCACTTCGGTCAGCGGCAGCGTGTCGGATGTCACCGACAAAATGAGAATGGGCGAGTCCGCGGGATTGACCTTGCGGTAGGTCGGCGGACTTGGCAGCGTCTTCGGCAACTGGCCGCCGGCAGCGTTGATCGCGCCCTGAACGTCATTCGCCGCGCCGTCGATGTTTCGATTGAGATCGAACTGGATTGTCACCGAGGTCGAACCCAGCGAACTGGTCGAGGTCATCTGTGCGACGCCCGGAATTTGCGCAAACTGCCGTTCCAGCGGCTGCGCCACCGACGAGGCCATGGTTTCCGGGCTGGCGCCGGGGAGGCTTGCCGACACCTGAATGGTCGGGAAATCGACCTGAGGCAGAGGTGCGACCGGCAGCAACGGATAGGCGACGAGGCCGACAAAGAGAATGCCGGCCATCAGCAGCGACGTCGCGATCGGATAGCGAATAAATGGGCCGGAGATGCCGTCGCCGATCGTCTCGGTGGGTTTGTTGCTGCTCATCTCAGTCGGCCTTCACCGTGGACTGCTGACCGGAGTTTGCCACGCTCACCGTCAGCGGAGATCCGGGCTGAACGCGATATTGTCCGCGCGTCACCACCTGCTCGCCAACGTTCACGCCACTCTCGACGAGTGTCTTGCCGTCCGTCGAAGGGCCGATCTTGACCTTGCGGACATCAGCCTTGTTGCCGTCGGCGACGACAAAGACATAAAGGCCGTCGGTGCCGTGCTGTACGGCGTCGTCCGGCATGACGGTGGCATCCTTCACCGTGTCGATCAGAAGGCGCGTCGACACCGACAATCCTGGCCACAACGCGTGGTCCTTGTTCTCAAACGTCGCCTTGAGGCGAATGGTTCCACTCGTTGTATCGACCTGATTGTTCATGAGCGACAGGACACCCTGGGACAGCACCTTGCGTCCATCGGCCGTCAGCGCGGTGATCTTGGTTTCATGCTGGCGCAGCGCTGCGGCGATCGCGGGAAGCTGCTCTTCCGGCGCCGTGAAGATCACGGAAATCGGCTCGATCTGCGCGATGGTTACGATGCCAGTTTGCGTCGCCGCGTTGACGATGTTGCCGACGTCGACCTGGCGGATGCCAGCCACGCCCGAGATTGGCGCGCGGATGCTGGCATAGTCGAGCTGCGTCTGCGCATTGAAGATGTTGGCCTGATCGGCGGCGATCTGTGCGGTAAGCTGCGCAACGGTGGAGGTCTGCGTATCGACCGTTTGCTTGGTTGCGAAGTCGCCGAGGTTCTTGGAGCGTTGCAAATCCAACTTTGAGTTGGCCAGACTTGCTTCGTCCTGGGCCTTCTTCGCATTGGCCTGATCCAGCGCGGCCTGGAAGGGACGCGGATCGACCTGTGCAATCAGGTCGCCTTCCTTGAGCAACTGGCCTTCCTTGAAGGCGATCTGGTTGATCTGGCCATCGACGCGCGTGCGCACCGTAACGGTGTTAAAGCCCTGAACTGTGCCGAGGCCGGTCAGATAGACCGGGAAATCCGCTTTCGCGACGCTTGCCACCGTGACCGGAACGGCGGGAGGAGCTTTGTTGGCCGAGGCGTTCTGAGCTTGCTGCTTGGGCCAGGCGAGATAGGCGCCTCCGACCACAAGTGCGGCCGCAAAGTAATAGGCCCACGTTGGAATGCGACGCTTTGCCATACCGATCTCAATTGCTTCTGAGTGCTCAACCGATATAGGTTTATAACTAATATGCCTGCACTTAGTATGCAGGCGCATTATTAATTCTTTGAAAGGTTAAGGTCACAAACCGCAAATGCCGCTCGATCTGAAACGACAATTGGTCGCGCAACTCGTTGAGACATCGCGTCTTTTGCGCAACTACATCGACCAGCGAGCAAAGGGCCGCGGGACCACCCGCGCGCAGTGGATTGTGCTGTTTCGATTGCGGCAACAGGAAGGACTGTCGCAGGTCGATCTCGCAGATGTGCTTGAGCTTCAGCCGATTTCTCTCGTGCGGCTGCTGGACAGGCTCGTTGAGGCCAAGTTGCTTGAACGCAAACCCGATCCGGCCGACCGCCGTGCCAATAAGCTGTTTCTGACGACAAAAGGGCGGCAACTGGTCGACGACCTGGATAGCCTGCGCGACGCGATCGCGACCGACGTTCTCAGCGACATACCGCAAACCGCAATTGAATCGACGCTCGAAACCCTCATCGAGATGAAGGCCCGGATCAAGACGACGGGCGAAATTCCGCCCGAGGCCAATCAGGCGAAGGACCAGTCCAAGGAAAATCCGAAGGTGCGGCGGGCGCGTGCGCGGTCCTGATTCTGCGCTTTTCCAAAAGGCCAAACGGCGGCGGACTCGGATACAAAAGGCGAAATGGTGTCAGGACGTTTCGAGGGGAGGCGGAACGTTTCGCTCAGGAATCGACGAGCGTGTCGCGCAGATCTTTCTTCATGACCTTGCCATTGGCATTGCGCGGCAGCGGCTCGACGGTCACGGCGATGGTCTCCGGGACTTTATAATCGGACAGACGCTCGGCGCACCACGCGCGTAACGCCGGCGGATCGATTTCGCTGCGGACAACGACAACGGCGTGGACGCGTTCGCCGAGCACAGGACATGGCCTCGCGACGACGGCGCTCTCGACGACAGCGGGATGACCGGCGAGAATCGCCTCGACCTCAGCCGAATAGATCTTGAAGCCGCCGCGGTTGATCATGTCCTTCTGGCGATCGAAGACGCGGACGAAATTCTCTTCGTCGATCGATCCGAGATCGCCCGAGTGCCAGTAGCCAGCGGTGAAACTCTCCGCCGTCGCGCGCGGATTATTCCGGTAGCCCTTGATGACCGACGCGCTGCGAATCCAGATCTCGCCGACCTCGCCGCGCGGCAGTTCGTGGCCGCTGGTATCCATCACGGTGATATGTGCACCGGGGCAAGGCAGGCCGACGCTGTCACCATGGCTCTTGGTGAACTGCGGCGGCATGATCGTGGACGGCGACGAGGTCTCCGTCGATCCATAGGCGTTGATGAGATTCAATCCGGGAAGCTTCTGCGCAAGTTTCTCGATGGTCGCGACCGGCATCGGCGCGCCGCCGTAGCCGCCGATGCGCCAGGTGGAGAGGTCGTGGGTGTCGAAGTCCGCCTGTAGCAGGCAGAGATTGTACATCGCGGGCACCATCACCGTCTGGGTGACGCGCTCGCGCGCCGCGATCTTGAGATACTCCGCGGCTTTGAACTCCGCGACGATGATGAGCGCGCCGGCGCAGCGCGCCATCGCCATGATGTTGGCGACTATGCCTGTGACATGTGCAAGCGGAACCGCGGCGATCGAGCGGTCATCTTGCGTCAGTTCCATGCAGACCTCATAGACCATCGAGGAATGCACGAGATTGCAATGCGCGAGCATCGCGCCCTTTGGTTTGCCTGTCGTCCCCGAAGTATAGAGAATCATCGCGGTGTCTTCTTCGCCGACGACCGTCGGCGCCAGCGAGAGATCGGTCGCGATCAAATCGGCAAACGCCAGCGCGCCGGCGGTCGGTCCGATCGAGACGCGATGAAGCAGATCGGGCAGGTCGACGGCATCTGGTACGCGTTCGGCCAGTTCGTCTTCGTGGACCAGCAGCTTCGCGCCGCAGTCGGTCAGCATGTAGGCGATCTCGGGCTTTTGCAGCCGGGTGCTGAGCAGCACGCTGACGAGGCCAAAATGCGCCGCGCCATACAGTGCGAGCACAAACTCGATACGGTTGCCGATCAGCAGCGCGATGCGGTCGCCGGGCTTGAGGCCGATCTCCTTGAAGCCCGCGGCGACCTGCGCGGACTTCTCCGCGACCTCGCGCCATGTCATCCGCTCGTCACCACAGATCAGCGCTTCGCCGTTGGGATTTTTCGCCGCGGCTTCCGCGACCATGGCCCAGATGCTGGCGGGGCGGTGATCGAACGCCGGCACAACGCGATCACCGAAACGGGATTCCAGCCGCATTGCCGGAATAGAATACTGCGACCAGTCCATAATCGTCTTCCCGTCCGGATCTCTCGCGTCAGGCTGAAAGATTGGCGCCGCGCTCGATCACGAATTCAGCATCGAATAAAGTATGCGAATGGTTCAAATCAGATTGCGACATTAATACAGTTAAACCTTTGCCCTTGAGTGACGCAAGAACATCAGAGATTCTCTCCGACAGGGCAGGTGCGATCCCTTCGAATGGCTCGTCGAGCAGCAGGCATCGGGTCCCGATGCCCAGCGCGCGACCAAGCGCAACCAGCTTCTGCTGGCCGCCGGACAACAGCAGCGCCTTGCGGTCGCGCATGCCGGCAAGTTCGCCGATCACCTCATAAACAAATGCGAGTCGCGCCTTCAGGTCTACGTCCTTGGCGACCCACAGCGGCAGAAGGATATTCTCCTCGACGGTGAGTTGCGGCACCAGCCCGCGATCTTCCGGCATGTAGCCGATGCCGAGGCCGGCGCGGGCATGACGCGGCTGCGCCGCCAGATCCTCACCCATGAATCGCATAGTGCCGCGTTTCGGCGCGAGATGCCCCATAATTGAGCGCATCAGGGTGGTCTTGCCAGCGCCGTTGCGGCCCACAAGGCTGACCATGCCGCCCTCAGTCAGTTGCATGGTGAAGCCGCGCAGCGCGGGCATCGACTGGATTTCAACCGCGAGATTTTCGATCTCGAGCAACGGACGGGCGGTCATTTTGCGCCTCCCGTCACATAGCGGCGCACTTCATTGTCTTTCAGCACATGGGCCGGTTCGCCGTCGGCGAGAATCCGGCCATTGTAGAAGGCGACGACCCGGTCGGCATACTTGCTGACGATATCCATGTCGTGCTCGACGAAGACGATGGTGGCTGCGTCTCCCGAGACGGCATGGATGACCCGGTCCATCGTCGCGAATTTCTCCTCGGCCGAGACGCCGGACGTCGGCTCGTCGAGCAGCAGCAGTTTCGGCCGCCGCGCCAGCGCCATGGCGATGTCCACGAGCTTGCGCACGCCGCCGGCGAGTTCGGACACTGGCCGCTCGGCGTGACCTTTGAGCCCGAAGCGGTCGAGCAGCGCCAGCGCCTTGTCGTGCCGGTCGCCGGCTTCCGCCGGCTGTGTCGGCGACAGAGCGCCGCTTGCGGCACTGGACACGGCAACCGTCAGATTTTCGGCAGCGGTGAGTTCGATGAACAATTGCGGGATCTGGAACGAGCGCGAGATTCCAAGCTTCGCAACATCGCGGGGAGAGCGCCGCCCGATCGGCGAGCCGTCGAGGTCGATCTGCCCGTTGTCAGGCTTCATGTAGCCCGTCACCATGTTGACGAACGTGGTCTTGCCCGCGCCGTTGGCGCCGATCAGGCTGATTTTTTGCCCAGCCGGAATATCGATGCTGATGTTGTCGGCGGCGACCACCGCGCCGAAGCGCTTCTGCAATCCGCGCACGGAAAGGACGGGCGTTGTCATGATGCCGATCCTTTCTCGGCGATTGCCGGTTCCGGCGACGGCTCAATGCTCTTGCGTTTTCGTCCGGCCCATAGCGAGCCGATGCCGCGCGGCAAGAACAGGATCACGGCGAGCAGGAACAGTCCGAGCACGAGTTGCCATGTGTTCGGAAGGTAGAGGTTGGAGAACGAGCGCACGAGTTCGAGAGCGAGCGCTGCAATGAAGACCGCCGCGACGCTCTGCGTTCCGGCAAGCACGGCCACGAAAACGAATTCGCCGGACGTCGTCCAGTAGGCGAATTCCGGATCGATGTGCCGCTGGGCCATCAGCGCGAGTGCGCCGCTGGCGCCCGCGAAGACTGCCGCGATCACGAAGTTGATGGTGACGATGCGGTTCGCGGACGTGCCGAGATATTCGACGCGAAGATTGTTTTCGCGCACGGCCAGACTCGTCAGTCCGAATTCGGAGCGGAACAGGATCGTCGCGAAGATGCCCGCGAGGCCGGTCGCGACCACGGACACGGCGTACAACATGAAATCCGCCTCGCGCGGATCGTTGAAGACCATGCCGAACAGGGTCGGGCGGCCGACGTTGAAACCGTCGGAGCCGCCGAACGCAGTGGTTTTCACCAACGCGCCGTAGAGCACCATCGACAGCGCGAGCGTCAGCATGCCGAAGAAGATGCCGCTGTAGCGCGCAATCAGCGGGCCGATGATGAGGCCGAGCAGGCCGCCGAACACCGCGCCGATCAGCACCTGCGCGACGGCGTCCGTCAGCCCCCAGTGGTGCGCGATGAGGGCGACGCCATAGCCGCCTCCGGCATAGAACAGGCCTTGTCCGAACGAGACGTTGCCGGTTCGCGCCAGCACGACGATGCCGAGCGCGACAAGCGCCTTCGATGCTGCGACGGTCGCGAGCGACAAGGTCCATGCCGGAATGATGCGGCCGAACAGCACGGCGAGCACGACGAGGCCGAAAAGAACGAGCGGATGCGTGGCGCGTTTCATCAGATGCGCCTCGCGGTTTCGCGGCGGAACAGGCCTTCGGGCCTGAACATCAGCACGGCGGCCATAATGAGATAGATCATGAACAGTTCGGCCTGCGGCAGGAGGTGGACCGACGCGGCCCGCGCCATGCCGACGAGAATGGCACCGACGGCGGCGCCTTCAACGCTGCCGAGTCCACCGATCACCACGATGGCGAAGCTCAGGATGATGATTTCGGAGCTCAGTCCCGGCTGCACTGAAATCTTTGGCGCGGTGAGTCCGCCCGCAAGTGCTGCGAGCATGACACCGAAGGCAAAGGCGAGGGCGTAGACGCGATTGATCTTCACGCCCATGCTCGCGCTCATCTCTGCGTTATGAATCACGGCCGTGACGATCTTGCCGGTGGTGGTGCGGTTGAGACCGAACCACACCGCAAAGCCGATCGCCGCCGACAGCGGGATCAGCATGAGATCGTAGCCGACATAGAACAGCCCGGCGAACTCGGCATTGCCGAACAGTTCATAGGGCTGGTTGGCGTAGATCGGATTGACACCCCAGATCAGCTTGGTGACGTCCTCGAGAATGAGAAACACCGCGTAAGTCACCAGCAGCAGCACGACTTCGTCGCGGCCGTAGAACAGCTTGATCAGTCCGCGCTCCATCAGCAGGCCAATCGCTGTGGCGATGGCGGCGACCGACAGCAGCATCAGAACGAAGCCGACGCCCGGCGGAACGTGGTGTGCTGCGGCGAGGGTGACGGCGGTGGCGGCGAGATAGGCGCCCAGCGCGTAGAATCCGCCGTGGGCGATGTTGAGAATCTTGAGAACGCCGAAAACAAGGGTCAGGCCCAGCGCCACAACGAAAAGCCATGATGCCTGAATGAGGCCGTCGAGAATGACCGTGAGAAGTAAATTCATCTGTCTTTCGGTCGCTTGAGCGATCAGGTAGCGCTGCGAGGAGGGGGTACGCACTGCTTCATACGGGACGGCGTCATATCATCGGCAGAACCCAAGCCGTCATTGCGAGCGAAGCGAAGCAATCCACTCTTTGAAACAGAAAGAACTGGATTGCTTCGTCGCAAGTGCTCCTCGCAATGACGGAAGGTTATCTGCCCGAACGACTCACTTGCACTTGTCGCTCTTCATCCCGTCCTTGATCCAGTCGATCGCCTTCACGCCCGGCGGCGGGTTGACGCACTCGGCGGCGAAATTCACGATGTCCACCAGATCGACGCGCTTTTTCTCGGCGTTGTACTTGGTGCGGCTGAACGCGATCGGCTGAATGGCCTGATGGCCGTCGCCGTTCTTCATCTGGATCAGTCCGCCGGGGCTCTCCCATTGCGAGCCGGTCATTGCCGCGATCAGTTCATCCGTTGTCGGCTTCTTGCCGCCGTTCTTGGCCATGGCGGCTTCGATCGCGGTCTTCATGCCGAGGATGGATTGCGTGATGCGATACGCGGCCTGCACCGGATAAACGCCGTTGACCTTTTCGTAGCCGGTGAAGAACCACTCGTTGAGCGGCGTCTTCGGCGACATCAGGCCATAGGCGCCGCGTGCGCCGATGATGACGCCGTCGGGCATCTTGTCGCCGAGGGGAGGCAGCACGTGGTCGGCGGCGCTAAGCACGAGCTGGCTGCGCTTGGCGAGACCGCGTGGCACCGATTGCAGGACGAACGCTTGCAGGTCGCCGCCCCAGAGGCTGGAATAGACGACGTCCGATCCCGCGCTGACCAGCGCGGAGACTTCGGTGCCGTACTGCCCCGCGCCGAACTTTGGCAGAAGATCAGCGCCGAGTTTCGCGTTGGGATAGAGCTGGGCCGCGGCCGCGACGAAGTCGGCCCGGCTGTCCTGGCCCCAGGCGTAATCCTGGTTGATGGCCGAGAACGTATCCATCTTGATGTTCTTGAGCTTCATGTAGCGGATCAGGCCGACGTTATCCTGGGTGGCGTGGGCGGCCGTGCGGAAGACGTAATTGTATTTGGCTTCCTCGAAGATGCGCGGCGTTCCGCAGTCGAACAGGAACAGCGGCTTCTTCAATTCCTCGGCGATGGGCGCCACCGCGAGGCAGTCGCCGGAGCCGATGTAGCCGATCACCGCGTCGACATTGTCGCGCTGATAGAGATTGCGCAGCTCCTGCACCTGCTTGGTCGCGCCGCCGTTCTCGTCGATGACGACGGGCTCGATCTTCATGCCGCCGAAGCCGACTTTATTATAGGGCGCGGGAGCTGCGCCCTTGTTCAGTTCGCCGATGACGAATTCCGCGGCTTTGCCGGCGGGAACGCCAAAACTTTCCGCGGCAGGGCCCGACAGGAAGGTGACGATTCCGACCTTGAAGCTCTCTTGCGCCGAGGACGGTCCGGAAAGCGCGAGCATCGCGCCGGCGCTGGCCGCCAGCATCCCCAATGATCGCGTAATGCTCTTGAATCTCTTCATGTTTTCTCCTCCCAATGTCCGGTCGAGCCGGCTCTTGTCCGCGTCCGTTTGTCGGACATCGGCTTTGGGGGACAGCTTAAGCAGGCTTTTGGCGCGCGTCTACGCGGCGCGCCCGCGCAGGATGACGGAAGTTTGCGCAACGGCCTGTTTGGCGCGGCCTTGCAGAATCTGCACAAGGTGTTTGCGTTAAATCCGCCGCGTCCTGAGCGGCTCTGACATCGCGGTCACGCGGCGCGGCGTTTGCGCTTCGGCTTCGTTTCGCCAGACGAAATCTGCGCGTTGCGCCCGTATTTCTTCTTCGACGACAGCTTGAACTGGGTGTAGCCAAGCACTTGCTGCATCGCGGCGCGGGCTTTTTCTGCGTTGCCTTCGTTGATGGCGTGGGCGGCGATGGCGTGGTTCGGCAGGTTTTCGTTGAACCAGCCAGGACTGCCGGTGGCGACCATGAAGACCGCGCTCAGGATCGTGTCGATGGCGCCGCGAAAACCCTGCAGCACGGGATTATGCGTGGCGTCGATGATCGCCAGATGAAACGCCTTGTCCGCGATGATGGCGGTCGGCACGTCGTGCGAGGCTTCCATCGCGGCGAGTGCTGCGTTGATGCGCTTGCGGTCCTTCGCGGTCGCGCGCTCGGCGGCCAGCGCCGCGGCGGCGGGCTCGATGATCAGGCGCACTTCCTGCAGCGCCAGCAGCAGCGCGCGGTTGGGCTCTTCCGTCCCCACCAGCCAGCTCAGTACATCTCTATCAAGAAGGCTCCATTCGCCGCGCGGCCGGACATGGGTGCCGTGGCGGGGACGCACACTGACGAGACCCTTGGCCGCAAGCGTCTTGATCGCCTCGCGCACCACGCCGCGGCCGACGCCGAAGCGGCTTTCAAGATCGTGCTCCGGCGGCAGGGTCGAGCCGACGGGAATCAGATCCTGCGCGATCTCGCTTCCGAGCGTTTTCAGCACGGACTGGATGCGCCCGGGCTTGACCAGCTTGCCGTTGGTTTTCGGACGGGATTTTGCAGGCGATTTCATTTGCATTCGATAAATTTGAGCAGGAACGGATCGACGCTAGCATGCGCGTGTGCCCGCCGCCACAAAACATCCGATGTTAAACATCGGATGTTCCTTTTGGTGCATTGCAGGAATGGCTTTAATCTCGCATCCGCGAGCAAGCAGCGCAACCGAAAACAGCGGCGCTGCAGCATTCGTCCTCTGGCATACATGAGACTGGGAGCGAGGCCGGAGCCTGCAGTTACTGCATCCGTTGCAGCAAAACGTAGGGCTGGCCGCCCTCGGTGCCGATGCTGGTTTCGACATCGAACACGTCGGCGATCATCCTGTCGGTGATGGTCTCGGCGGGACTGCCGTCGGCGGCGACCGTGCCCTTGCGCAGCACGATGATGCGGTCGGCGAATCGCACAGCGAGGTTGAGATCGTGCAGCACCGCGACGACAGCGGTGCCAGCGCGCGCGCGGCGCTTGGCGACCTCCACAAGATTGATCTGGTAGCGCAGGTCGAGGCTCGAGGTCGGCTCGTCGAGCAGCAGCACGCCGGGACCGTGATCGGCTTCGCCGCAGGCCAATTGAACAAGAACGCGCGCGAAATGCGCGCGCTGCTGCTCGCCGCCGGAGAGCGTCGGCAATTCGCGGTGCCGGAACGGCTCCAGTTCGAGTTCGGCGATGGCGGCGTCGACCAGCTGCTGCGCTGTGGCACGCGCGCGATCGCCCGCGCCCATGAACACGATTTCCTCGACGGTGAACGGAAAGCTCACATTGACATGCTGGGACAGCATGACGCGGTGGTTCGCGAGGTCCCGCGACGAGAACGAGGCGAGGTCGCGGCCTTTGAGGCGGATGCCGCCGCCGCTGCATTTCAGATCGCCGGACAGCAGCCGCAGCAGTGTCGATTTGCCGGCGCCGTTCGGTCCGACAATGGCGACGGTCTCGCCGCCATGAACCCGTGCACTGACGCGATCGAGCAGCGTCGCATGCCGGATCTTCATGCAGACCGCATCGGCTTCGATCAGCGCTGGGCGAGGGGACGTCACGACGCGATCAGCTTTCGTTGCCGCAACAGGATGAACAGGAAGAACGGCGCACCGAGCGCCGCAGTGAGAATTCCGATCGGCACTTCGGCGGGAGCCGCCAGCACGCGTGCGATGGTGTCGGCGAGTATGAGAAGAATGGCCCCGAGGCAGACTGAGGCGGGCAGCAGCATCCGGTGACCGGGGCCGATGACGATGCGCAACAGATGCGGGACCACGATGCCGACAAAGCCGACCACGCCGCAGATCGACACCGCGACGCCGGTCATCGCCGAGATCAGCACGATGGAGATTTTCTTCAGGCGCTCGACATCGACGCCGGTATGAAAGGCTTCGGCTTCGCCCAGCACCAGCACGTCAAGTCCGCGCGCGATCAGCGGAATGGCGAGCAGCGCAAGCAAGGCGACCGGCGCGACCATGCCGGCTTTCGGCCATGTCGCGCCGCTGAGCGAGCCCAGCAGCCAGAATGTAATGTCGCGCAACTGGCGATCATCCGCGACGAACACCAGAAGGCCGATGCCCGCATTGGCGATGGCTGCGATGGCGAGACCCGCGAGCAGAAAGATCGCGACGGAGGTGCGGCCTTCGCGGCTGGCGATCTTGTAAAGTAGGGTGGTGGTGAGCAGCGAGCCCGCGAACGCGGCAACCGGCAGCAGCTCGAATTGCAGGAAGCGAAAGCTTGCGCCCCACGCGCTGTCTGAAATCACGATGGCGGAGGCTGCGGCGAAAGCGCCGCCGCTCGACACGCCGACCAGCGCGGGATCGGCGAGGGGATTGCGGAACAGCCCCTGCATGATAGCGCCCGACAAAGCGAGCAGTCCGCCGATCATTCCCGCAATCGCTATGCGCGGAATCCGGATCGACCACAGCACCAGTTCGTCGCGTGCCAGCATGGCAGGATCGGCATTCGCGATGTTGAATCCAAGAGCGGCGGCCAGACGCGGCAGCGGAATACCCGCCGCGCCGACCGTGGTCGCCAGCAGCGCGACCGCGAGAAGGCCCGCGATCAGAACGGCGAAAACGGCAATCGCGGTGGGACGCATTGAGGGCACACGAACTTTGGCAGACGAAGATGCGAGCGGCGCTGCGCCGGCGGTCGTCATTTATGGCAATCGACGGAAAGCGCCGCCGGCTTCCAGGTCGCGGCTTTTTGAGCCATGTCCGGATAGAGCGACAGGGCAAGGTCGCGAGCCGCGGCTGCGGTACGCGGGCCGAAGCCCAGCAGATACAAACCGTCCATGGCGACGAAAGATTTCTTTGCGGCGGCAGGCGTCAGCGCGAAGGAGGGATTGGCAAACACCGTGGCGGCGTCGAGTTGCTCCCGCCCGCGCTCCATGGTCAGCACCACGTCGGGCTTGGCCGCGACAATCGCCTCGTCGTTGACCGGCTTGTAGCCGTCGAACCCTTCGACGGCGTTGACGCCACCGGCCATCTTGATGATCTCGTTCGCCGCGGTCTTCTGACCCGCAACCATGGCGCGGCCGTTGAGGAACGACATCACGAACATCACGCGCGCGGGCTGTTTGACGCCGTCGCGCAGCTTTTTGAGTTCAGCAAGGTCGTTCTGCACGGCTGCCGTAAGACACGCACCGCGCGAATCCACATCCATCGCATGCGCGACGAGTTTGATCTTATCGATCAGCCCCTGTTCGGTGTAGGTCTCGGGAAACGACACCAACGGAATCTTTGCCGCTTCCAGAACTTCCAGCGTCTCTTTCGGACCCGATCCCTCGATGGCGAGGATCAGTTGCGGATTAAGCCCGAGCACGCCCTCGGCCGAAAGCTGGCGCATGTATCCGACGTTCGGTTTGTCCTTGAGCGCCTGCGGAGGGTAGAGGCTCGTGGTGTCGACGCCGACCACGCGGTCCTGAACACCGAGCGCATAAAGAATCTCGGTGATGGCGCCGCCGATCGAAACGATGCGCGAGGTGTTGCCGATCGCAACATCGCGGCCGCGCGCATCGTGAACCACGACTTCGGCACGCGCAGGCAGCAATAAGGTCGGCGCGCAGACGATCAGGGTGAGACCGAGTGTCGCATTCAGCATTGCGGTGAGCGTTCGGCGGCGGACGGACATCTGCATTTTCATTTCGTCAGGATCAGCTTGTTCTGAGCGGTTAGCCGCAGGCGATAGGTCTCGTCGCCGTGAACGATCAGGATTTCGCGCGTCGCGGCGAACAGATCACGGCTGTTGATGCGGTTATCGGTCAACGGGATCGAACGCTCAATTAGAGTCGTTCTAGATTTCCCGTCGCTGGACGTGTCGCCGGGATTATCCCGCGAGTCAGCATTCATCCTTCTTCAGCGCCCCGTTAAAGAAACTACTGTTTCTCTTTAGGTTCGTTCGCGCTGTTATTCCAACATTCCAGATTACAATAAGTTTAAACTGAACGTGCCGCGGGTTGACCCAACACAAGGGGGCACGTACCAAAAGTGGCGAGACGTTGGCAAAGGCCAGCGTGATTCACGACAGCCAGCCAGCCGCCTTCCAGGCGATGCCCGCCAGCCGCATCAAAGCATAATCAAGAGTTGGGGCTGTCATGTTGGGGCTGAATGCGCGCGCGTGCGCGCTTCTCGTATCTGTGTCTGTTGTTACGCTGGGGGTTATGGTTGCGGCCGCGCCGGTGCATGCGCAATCGGCTGAACCGTCTGGTCAAACCGCAAAGCCTGCCAAGCCAAAGCAAATCAAGAAAAAACGTGCCGCGGCGCCGATGGCGGAAGTGCCTGTGCCGCGCAATCCGATGAACGCCAACGCGCAGATCGGACAGCCGGTTTATCAGTCGCTGGACGAAATCACGGTCGCTGCTTCGAAAACCCAGGAGCGTGCGATCGACGCGCTGGCGCCGGTCAGCGTGGTGACGCTGGAGCAGATCCAGGGACGTCAAGCGACGCGCGTCGGTGATCTCGTCTATAATATTCCCGGCGTCTGGATACAGGATCGCGGCGACGATCCATCGACATCCATCAATATCCGCGGTCTTCAGGATTTCGGCCGCGTTGCTGTCGTCGTCGACGGCGCGCGCCAGAATTACCAGCGCACCGGTCATAACGCGAACGGGTCGTTCTTCCTCAATCCCGAACTGATCGGCGGCATTGACGTCGTGCGCGGCCCGACGGCCAACATCTACGGCTCTGGCGCGATCGGCGGTGTGGCGTCGTTCCGCACCAAGGACATCGAGGACGTGGTGCGGCCCGGCGAGCGCTGGGGCGTCGACGCCAATACGATCTTCGGAACGAACCACGGCAGGGCGCTCGGTTCGATCTTCGGCGGCGTGCGCGTCAGTCCGAATGTCGATGTGTTCGCCGGCGGCACCTATTCTACGCAGGACAACTACAAGGATGGTCTCGGCGTTCCGGTCGAGAACACCGCGCAGCGGCTCTCAAGCGGTATCGCGAAACTCACCGTGCGTCCGGCGGACGGGCACGAAATCAAGCTCGGCGGAATCTTCCAGGAAGACATCTATAACGTTGGCCAGCCGCGCCGGGCCGTCGGTTTGCCGTTTGCATTGCCGGGTTCGGCGGGCAACGGCACCTCCGTCTATGCGACCAACACGAAGAACTACACCACAACGCTGGGCTGGAAGTACTCACGGCCGGACGACCAGCTCTTCGATATTGACTCGAAAATCTACTGGAACCGGACCGATGTCGATCAGACCAAAATCGCGCACAACGGAACGACAGGTTTCGGCAACTGTACGGGCGGAGTGGGCAACAACATCACGGGCTGCGTCGGCGATCGGCGCGGTTATCTGCTCGATACCTACGGGTTCGACGTCTACAATACGTCGCGCGTCGAGACCGGCGACTTCCGTCATGCGTTCACTTACGGCGTGGATGGTTTCCGCGACAACGTGACCACGACCGACCAGAGCGGCAACTCCAACAAGACCACGCCGAGCGGCGAGCGCACGGTGACCGGCGGCTTCGTTCAGTGGAAACTGAACTACAAGACATGGGCTGAGCTGGTCAGTGCTGTCCGCTATGACAACTATCGGCTGAGCTCCTCGATCGGCGGCACAAGCGGCGACCGGTTCTCGCCGAAGGTCACCCTTGGCCTGTTGCCGACGAACGTCGTGACGCCTTACGTCAGCTATGCCGAAGGCTACCGGGCGCCGACCATCACCGAAACGCTGGTGGCCGGAGCGCACGTCGCAACCGCACCGAACCAGGGTGACATCTTCACCTGCGCCGACGGCACGAAGGGTTACTTCTGCTTCCTGCCGAACCCGAACCTGCGTCCTGAAGTTGGCAAGACCAAGGAACTCGGCTTCAACGTGAAGAAGGACGGTGTTTTCTTCGCGAACGATACCTTCCGCGGCAAGTTCAACGTCTTCCGTAACGACGTCGAGGACTATATCGATTTCGTCGGCGTGCCGCCGGTTGTGCAGGGGCTGTATAACTTCTATCAGTATCAGAACATCGCCAAGGCGAAGATCGAAGGCTTCGAAGCCGAGACGATGTACGACGCCAATACTTTCTTCGTCGGCGTGGCCGCCACCGTTCAGCGTGGCAAGAACGAGCAGACCGGTATTGGTCTCTACAGCATCCAGCCCCAGAAGGTGACGACGACGGCGGGCCTGCGCTTCCTCGACAATCAGGTTGTGCTGTCGGCGATGTGGACGTCGGTGAAGGGTAACACCGACATTCCGGCCAACTATCTGCCGGGTACGTCCTACGATCTGGTCAACGTGTACCTTGCCGTGAAGCCGACCAAGGATCTCGCGCTCAACTTCTCGATCGAGAACATTCTCAACGAATACTACCGGCCATATGCAATCCCGCGTGCTGCCGACTTCACCTCGCCGCAGAACGACGTGCTGTGGGCGAGCGCCGGAGCGGGCATCACCTACAAGGCCGGGCTCAAGTATCACTTTGGAGGCAGTTAAACGGAGAGAGTTAAGTAACAACTGCTGACACAAGGGCAGACAGATTCAAGCCGCGCGGAGATTTTCTGCGCGGCTCGATGCGTTTCCAATCACGTCGGCGAAACATCGACCCTTTGATAACCGGCCGCGTGGCCTTACAATGAAACAAACAGGAGAAGACCAATGTTTATCGCAATGAACAGATTCCAGGTGAAGACCGGCTCCGAGCAGGCGTTCGAGACCGTCTGGGCGACGCGCGAGTCGTATCTCAGCGAGCTGCCGGGCTTCATCGAATTCCACCTGCTGCGCGGACCGGTCGCCGAGGATCACACCCTGTATTCGACGCACACGTTGTGGGCGGACAAGGCGGCGTTCGAGGCGTGGACCAAGTCCGAGCAGTTTCGCAAGGCGCATGCCCGCGCCGACAACCAGACCGGCCCGAGCCTCTATCTCGGCCATCCGAAATTTGAAGGCTTCGACATTATCCAGACCGAGCGCAAGACCAGCGCTGCCGCCTGATCCTCTCAGAGAAAGCAGAGCAATGCTGAGCACTGATCTCGCCGACCTGCGCAAGCACATGGCGGAGAATTCCGGCGGCGTCATCGAGGACGTCGCGCGGGAGAAGAACGTCACGGCGCGCGCCGTGATCGAGGCGCTGCCGGACGAGATGCGCAGCTTCGCGCCGGGCTCAGCCTTCGTGCCCGCGATGCAGGACATCGCGGCATGGGGCGAGGTGACGCTGATCGTTCATACCGAGGACGGCATCTTCGAGGTCACCGAGCCGGTCGGCGGCGGTGAGGTCGGCCGCGGCTACTACAACATCATGAAGCCGAAGGGCATGCATGGCCATCTGCGGCATGAGCGCTGCGGCGGCATCGCCTTCGTCGAACGGCCGTTCATGGGCAAGTCGTCGGCCTTCGTGGCGTTTCTCAATGTCGACGGCGGCGTGATGTTCAAGGTCTTCGTCGGGCGGGATGAAAACCGCGCGCTCAAGACCGACCAGCTTGAAAAATTTCATGCGCTGGCGAAGACGCTGGGCTGACATCTCTCGCGGTCTTAATAACAAAATGGCCGGGGTTTTCCCGGCCATTTTCTTTTGTGCGGTTCAGGTTGCGAGCGAAGCAATCCGGCCTTGGAGGGGCAAGGAACCGGATTGCTTCGTCGCAGGCGCGTCGCTGGGTACGGGCATCAGCGCCACGCCGTTCTTGTAGCCGTTATTCCGCCGCAGCCTTGAAGTGCTGCTCCGCGGGCAAGGGGTGCGGCTCGATCGAGCTTTCGCCGTGTTGGACGAGCGGCTTGTTGCCGGAGAGGCCGCGCAGCAGCACGTAGAATACCGGTGTGAAGAAGATGCCGAACGCCGTGACGCCGATCATGCCGGAGAACACTGCGACGCCCATGGCGTGACGCATTTCCGCGCCCGCGCCGGTAGACGTCACCAGCGGCACCACGCCCATGATGAACGCCATCGACGTCATCAGGATCGGGCGCAGCCGCAGCCGGCTGGCCTCAATGGCGGCCGCGAAAGGTGTGCGTCCGGCGAACTCAAGTTCACGGGCGAACTCCACGATCAGAATCGCGTTCTTCGCCGATAGACCCACCAGCACGAACAACCCGATCTGGGTGAACACGTTGTTGTCGCTGCCGGTGATCCAGACACCGAACATCGCGGCCAACAAGCTCATCGGCACGATCATGATGATGGCCAGCGGCAACATCAGGCTTTCGTATTGTGCTGCGAGCACGAGGAACACCAGCAGGATCACGATCGGGAACACATAGAGCGAGGTGTTGCCCGCGATGATCTCCTGATAGGTGAGGTCGGTCCACTCGTAGTCGATGCCTTTCGGCAGCGTTTCTTTCGCGATGCGCGCGACGGCGGCCTGCGATTGTCCGGTGGAATAACCTTGCGAGGTGTTGCCGTTGATGTCGGCTGCGAGGAAGCCGTTGTAGCGCATCGCGCTTTCCGGACCCGCACTGGTCTTGATCTTGAGCAGCACCGACAGCGGGATCATCTCGCCGGAGTTCGAGCGGACCTTCAACTGGCCAATGTCGTCCTGACGCGCACGGTACTTTGCGTCCGCCTGCACACGCACCGAGTAGGTGCGGCCGAATTTGTTGAAGTCGTTCACGTAGAGCGAGCCGAGATAGACCTGCATCGTCTCGAAGATGCTGGTGATCGGCACGTCGAGCTGCCGCGCGCGGGTGCGGTCGATGTCCGCATAGAGCTGCGGCACGTTGATCTGGTAGCTCGAGAACAGACCCATGATCTCGGGCGCTTCCGCGGCCTTCGCCATGAAAGCTTTCTTGGCCTCGTCCAGCGCCTCATAGCCGAGGCCCGCGCGGTCTTCGAGCTCGAGCTTGAAGCCGCCCGTGGTGCCAAGGCCGTTGACCGGCGGCGGCGGCAGCATGGCGACAAAAGCGTCCTGGATCTCGGCGGAGTATTTTTTGTTCAGCTCGGCGGCGATGGCGACCGCGCTCAACGACGGATCCTTGCGCTCCTCGAATGGCTTCAGCACCGAGAACACGATGCCTGCGCTCGACGAGTTGGTGAATCCGTTGATCGACAGGCCGGGGAACGCCACGGCGTTTTCGACGCCGGGTGTTTTCTTCGCGATCTCCGACATGCGCCGGATCACGTCTTCGGTGCGGTCCAGCGTTGCGCCGTCCTGAAGCTGGGCGAAGCCGATCAGATACTGCTTGTCCTGGCCGGGCACGAAGCCGCCGGGGACCGTCTTGAACAAACCGAATGTGGCCGCCAGCAGCGCGACATAAACACCCATGACGACCGCCTTGCGCGAGATCACGCGCTTAACACCGCCGCTATAGGC
This sequence comes from Afipia sp., assembly GCA_051653085.1. Classification (GTDB taxonomy): domain Bacteria; phylum Pseudomonadota; class Alphaproteobacteria; order Rhizobiales; family Xanthobacteraceae; genus Afipia. The sequence goes on from JBOFVL010000044.1 coordinate 83,323, forward strand.
ATCCGATCCGCGGTTGAACACTTTGTTGAAGCGGCGGAAGAACCAGCCGAACGCTTTATCCATGCCGCGGCTGAGCGCATCCTTCGGCTGATCATGGCCCTTCAGCAGAAGAGCTGCGAGAGCAGGCGACAGCGTCAGCGAGTTGATCGCAGAGATCACGGTTGAGATCGCAATCGTCATGGCGAACTGCTTGTAGAACTGGCCGGTCAGGCCGCTGATGAAGGCCAGCGGCACGAACACCGCTAGCAGCACCAGCGCGATCGCAACGATCGGGCCGGACACTTCGCGCATGGCGCGATAAGTCGCTTCGCGCGGCGTCAGCCCCTGTTCGATGTTGCGCTCGACGTTCTCCACCACGACGATGGCGTCGTCGACCACGATGCCGATGGCCAGCACGAGGCCGAACAGGCTGAGCGCATTGATCGAGGAGCCGAGCAGGAACATCACCGCGAACGTGCCGATCACGGAGACCGGCACTGCGACCAGCGGGATGATCGAGGCGCGCCATGTTTGCAGGAATATGATGACGACGAGCACCACCAGCGCGATGGCTTCCAGCAGAGTGTGCACCACGGCTTCGATCGACGCACGGACGAACCGTGTCGGATCGTAGGCGATCCGGTAATCGACGCCGTCCGGCATGTTCTGCTTGATCTCCGCCATTGCCGCGTGCACGTCGCGTGCGATGTTCAGCGCGTTGGAGCCGGGTGACTGGAAGATGCCAATGCCGACCGCGGATTTGTTGTCCAGCAGCGAGCGCAGTGCATATTCCGATGCGCCGAGTTCGATGCGGGCGACGTCGCGCAGACGTGTGATTTCGCCGTTTTGACCCGTTTTTACAACGATGTCGCCGAATTGCTCCTCGGTGTTGAGGCGGCCCTGCGCGTTGACCGGAATCTGCAACTCAACATCGGGCAGGCTCGGTGAGGCGCCGACGGTGCCGGTCGCGGCTTCGACGTTCTGCGCCTGGATCTCGCGGACGACATCGCCCGGCGACAGGCCGCGCTCAGCGACCTTCTGCGGATCGAGCCAGATGCGCATCGAATAGTCACCCGCGCCCCACATCTGCACCTGACCGACGCCCTGGATGCGCGCGAGACGATCCTTGACGTTGATCAGCGCGAAGTTGCGCAGATAGGTCATGTCATAGCGGTCGTTCGGCGAGAGCAGATGGACGACCAGCGTAATATCCGGCGAGCTCTTGACCGTGGTGATACCGAGCTGGCGCGTCACCGCGGGCAGGCGCGGCTCGGCCTGCGAGACGCGGTTCTGCACCATCTGCTGTGCGAGGTCGGGATTGGTGCCGAGGCGGAATGTGACGTTCAGCGTGAGCTGGCCATCGGATGTGGCCTGGCTGCTCATGTAGAGCATGTTCTCAACGCCGTTGATCTGCTCTTCGATCGGTGTCGCCACCGATTCCGCGATCACCTTCGGGTTGGCGCCGGGATATTGCGCGCGCACCGTGACGACGGGCGGCGCGACCTCGGGGTATTCGGAGATCGGCAGCGCGGGCAGCGACAGCAGGCCCGCGAGGAGGATCAGCGCCGACAGCACGCCAGCGAAAATCGGCCGGTCGATGAAAAATCTCGAGATATTCATGACGTCATCTCATTATTGGTCTTGTTGCAGTCGACTGTCTGATGTCGTCATTGCGAGGAGCGTAGCGACGAAGCAATCCAGACTTTCTCTTCTCAGCGACGGATTGCTTCGCTCGCAATGACGTTATTGGTGAGGAATACTCTCTGTCAGTTTGAGTCCATCGCCACGACTTCCGGCGCGACAGGAGTGCCTGGTCGAACGCGTTGCAGTCCCTTGACCACGATCTGCTCTCCGGCCTTCAGACCGGACGTGACCATGCGCAGCCCGTCGACGGAGACGCCGAGTGAGACTTCGCGATACTCGGCCTTGTTCTCCTTGTTTATGACCATCACGTACTTCTTGTTCTGGTCGGTACCGACGGCGCGCTCGTTGATCATCATGGCGCGTTCGGTTTTGGGCTGGCCCATCTGCAGGCGGACGAATTGTCCGGGAATCAGGCGACCGTCCTTGTTGTCGAAGATGGCGCGGACCCGCACCGTGCCGCTGCGCGCATCGACCTGGTTGTCGATCAACTGCATGTGGCCTTCGAATGGCAGGCCGTTGCTGGTCGCGGTGCCCATCTTGACCGGAATGCGGCCGGTCTTCGATGCCGCGGCGTCTTCTCCCAAGGAGTTGAGCGCACGCAGCACGACCTGTTCGTCGGCATTGAAGCTAGCGTAGATCGGCGTTGTCGAGACGATGGTCGTCAGCAACGGCGAACCGGGGCCCGCTGCGATCAGGTTGCCGACCGTAATCTCGCGCTTACCGACGCGGCCCGTCACAGGCGCACGGACTTCGGTGTAGCTGAGATTGAGCTGCGCGGTTTGAAGAGTGGCCTGAGCCGCCTTGAGGTTGGCTTCCGCTTCGCGATAGGCGTTGATGCGGTTATCCTGATCGCGCTGCGAAATCGTTTGCGATCCGGTCAGTTGCTGGCCGCGCTCATAGTCGCTCTTGGTGAACACCAATCGCGCCTGCGCAGCAGCGACCTGCGCTTCCGCGCGGGCGACCTCGGCAGCGTAGAGCGCCGGATCGATCACGACGAGGACCTCGTCCTTCTGAACCAGCGCGCCTTCGCGGAAACGAATCTCCTGGATGGCTCCGGCAACACGTGAACGGACTTCGACCTGCTCGATGGCTTCAAGACGCCCCGAGAATTCGTCCCAGATCGAGGTTTCCCGCTCTTTGACGTCAGCGACCGAAACCGGCGTAGCCGGGGGTGGCGCAGCGGCAGCGTCGGCCTTGGCGCGATTGTTCGTGGTCGCAAAGATCAACGTGCCCGCGGCAGCCAGGATTGCCAGACCGACGCTGGCCCCAATCAGGCTCGTTCTTTTTGAAAGGCTTCTCATCACCGATCCCCACTTTTTGCGTTCGCGCTCCAGCGCAAAACACAATTATTTCAATACGTTGCTGGGGATCGTCTTTTGGCGAAAGAATAAAAGTTCCGATTTGCCCCGTGTCGCGGTGTTTTATTGCTGCACCGCAACTGTAACGTTCGGTATAGATGGGCCTTGGACTTTCGCCGTCAAGGGACATATCTAACGAAAGGTACAAATTCAGAAAGGTTCTTACCGTGGCTATGGGACGCCCCCGTGAATTCGATCTCGACCAGGCTCTGGAAAACGCGTTGCACGTTTTCTGGGAGAAGGGTTACGAGGGTGCGTCGATGGCGGACCTGACCGAGGCAATGGGTATTACGAAACCATCGCTCTACGCCGCGTTCGGCAATAAGGAAGAATTATTCCGCAAGGCATTCGATTCCTATGTCGACGGACCGGCCGGTTACGCCAAGCTTGCGCTTCTTCAGCCGACAGCGCGGGCTGTGATCGAACGTCTGCTCTATGGTGAAGTGGATGCGGTGACCGATCCGGATTGTCCGGCGGGATGTTTGTCGATCAACGGCGCGTTGACCTGCGGTGATGCTGCCGAATCGATCAAACGGGAACTGGTGGCCCGCCGTGCCCAGGGCGAGGACGATCTACGCCAGCGTTTCGAGCGTGCGAAAGCCGAGGGCGATCTACCCGAGTCGGCTGATCCAACCACCCTGGCGCGTTACATTTCGACCATCGCACAAGGTATCGCGGTGCAGGCCGTCGGCGGAGCCAAGCGCGACGAACTCAAGAAGATCGTCGAGATGGTTTTGACGACGTGGCCGCCGGTCGCGGCGGGATAAAATCTGATACACCTTCGCTGAATCGATACCGCGCTGTGAAGATGCAGCACGGTTTACGTCTTAAGTGAGGGAGAGGCGGCCATGGCCGACAAGATCGACTATATTGAGTTTCCAAGTGTCGACCGTGCGCGATCCAGCGCGTTTTTCCAGACGGCTTTCGGTTGGGGCGTCATTAGCTACGGTCCGACCTATGATGCGCTCACAGGTGCGGGCATTGATGGTGGCATCGATCAGGCGCCCGAAAGAGTTGCTGCACCGCTGGCGGTCGTGCGGACCACGGATATCGATGACGCTGAACGGCGTGTGATTGCCGCAGGCGGGGTGATCACGAAACCGCAGTTCGATTTTCCCGGCGGGCGGCGGTTTCATTTCCGCGAGCCCGGCGGCAATGAACTGGCAGTCTGGATCGCGCGCGAATAGCGAGACTCTGAAGTCTCCTTTAGCTTGAAGATTTCCGTTCGTCATTGCGAGGAGCGCTTGCGACGAAGCAATCCAGTCCTTTCTTTCTGTTGTCAGAAAACTGGATTGCTTCGCTTCGCTCGCAATGACGGTGGATTATCGGCTACTTCCCACCCGCCGCGCCGCTGGCTTTTGCCGCGGCGAGAATTCGTTGCGCGCGCAGGCGCACCGGTGCATCGACCATGATCCCGTCCAGCGCGACTGCGCCGTCGCCGCTGTCCGCGATCTTCTGCGCCCATTCGATGTCGGCCTGCGAGGGACGAAAACCTGCCAGTGTCGGAGCGATCTGTTTGGGATGAATGCAGAGCTTGCCGCCGAATCCCATCGACGCGGCGTAGCGCGCGTCGTCTTCCACCAGCGCGGTATCGTCGAACGACGGTGTCACGCCTTCGAGGGCGGGGAGAATCTGCGCCAGCCGTGATGCCAGCACGATCTCGGCGCGCGCCATGACCAGTGCGTCGCGCTCCATGCTGCAGCCGACGTCGGCGCTGAAGTCGATATAGCCGAAGGCGAGGCGGTCGGCATGTTTCGCAATCTCGCGCACATTGACCACGCCTTGCGCAGACTCGATCAATGCGATGATCGGCCGGTCGCCAAGTGCGGCGCGCAGGCCTTTGACGTGCTCGGCAGATTCCGCCTTCGGCAGCATGACGCCGACGGCGAGTTTCTTCACTGCCTCAACGTCATCCGCGTGCCAGCGTGTTCCAACGGGGTTGATGCGCACGATGGAATTGACCGGGATGGACGCTGCGAGCAGCGTCGCGCGCGCCACGTCCTTGTCGCCGGGCGCGACCGCGTCTTCAAGGTCGATGATGACGCCGTCCGCGCCTGAATTGGCGGCCTTGTGATAGCGCTCGGGCCGGTTGGCAGGAACGAACAGGGGCGCAAGGAAACTGATGCGCGCGAGGGCGGGCGTCATTGACGGCTTCTCCGGCTGTCTGATGGGCGCGGCCATGGAGACCGGCGCATGAACGATGAGAGTGTTTTAGGCCGGGACGGGACGCGGAGGCAACCGCGGCGGGCGGCAGTGCTGGCGCACAATAGTTTCGGCGAGATTGCGGGCATAGCGCGCCAGATCCGGCGCGCCCATCAATTCGCCGAATGTGCCGCGCGCCAGCGGACCCGCTACGAACAGCGATCCGGCGGCAACGCCGTCGCGGCCGATGGCATGGCCCCCCAGATCGACATCGATGCCGAGACCGAGCGGATCGGGACGGGCGAGGCCGGCATCGCCGATCTGTCCGAGCAGCGAATTGGTTTCGAACACCGTGCCGTGCGCCGGACCCGTTGCGATCACGATCGCGTCGAATGTCGCGCGCTCCCAATTCCGGCTGCGGCGAGGGCGCAGATCGACGGCGAGATCATCGCCTTGCGTTACGCTCGCGCGGATCGACGCGGCGCGGATTGTCAGCGTGCCGTCGGCGATCCGGCGGGTGATGACGTCATCGACCTGCGGCGCGATGCGGAAGCGGGAGGTGTCCCAGAACGGACGCAGATGGCGGATCAGTTTGGCGCGTTCATCCAACGGAAGCGCGCGCCAGATGTCGGTGCCTTGCAGGCGGATCTGATCGAGCACGGGATGCCATGAGAGTCCGTCGCGCGCGGCATCCGCAATGGTGCGGCGAACGCGGCGCAGCAGCGACAACGTGGTCTGTTCTGGATCATCCACAAAATCGCCGAACGGCTCCATGAGTTGCGCTGCATGCGGTTGCGAGCGCAGGCCACGCCGCGAGACGGCGGTGATGCTGCCGCGATGGCCCTGACGGTCGAGCGAAGCGACGATGTCGGCCATGGTCAGCCCGGTGCCGACGATCAGCACACGATGATCCGGCGCGATGTCGCGCAAGGCGTCGCGCTGCCACGGGTTGGCGATGAATAGTGGGCGGTCTTGCAGTGTCGCGAGAGATGAGGGCACCTGCGGCGGCGTATGGCACACCGCGAGAACAACAACATCGGCGTCGATCTCGCTACCGTCGTCGCAGACAACGCGATAGCCGCTCGGTTGCGGGACAACGGCACGTGCTGTCGTCTTCCTGTGCGTGGCCGCGCGGCCAAGTTTCGCGATATGCGCATTCACATAGTCGCCGAAGGCGGCGCGGGTCGGAAACAGCGCGCCGGGAATCTCCGCCGCCGGATCGCGCGCCGGGTATCCTTGCGCGATCAGCCACTGCTCGAAATGGCCTTCCTCGTCGAAATCGAGATTCATCCTCAGCGCGGGCACGTTGATGCGATGCGCCGGATCTCTGCTATCATAAGCGAGGCCGCGGCCGATCTCGTCGCGCGGCTCAACGATGATGATGTTGTGCGTGTAGGGCGCTGTTCGATGCAGATGCCAGGCCAATACTGCGCCCGAGAATCCGCCGCCGACAATTACAATTGTCGGAAGATCGCCGGTGGCGGATCGTTCGCTCTGGGTCATGAACCCATCAAGACATCATGGCGCGTTCGGCGTCCAGATCTTGACAGCGGTGGTGTCCAGCTTTTTCGGGATCAGCCCTTCGCCGAAGAACGCATCGGCGATCTTCTGCTGTTCGCCAAGGCCCGCAGGCTTGACCGCGCCGACGCCGTAGCTGCGATGGCTGTTGGCTTCCTCGACGGTCGCCGCATCGATGCCCCACAGACCCGCCAGCAACGTGGCGGCTTCCTTCGGATTGGCCTTCACCCACTTGCCGGTATCGCGCAGTTTGGCGAACACGATGTTCAGCACATCGCTGCGGCGGTCCGCGAAGGTTTCCGAGGCGAGATAATAGCGCTTGTAGCTCGCCAGGCCATTGCTGCCGTCGCTGAGGACTTTTGCGTTGGACTGCCGCTGCGCGCTGGTGAGGAACGGGTCCCACGCCACCCAGGCGTCGACATTATTACTCACGAAGGCCGCGCGGCCGTCGGCCGGCGCCAGATACGCGGGTGCGATGTCCTTGAAGGTCAGCCCGGCCTTGCCGAGTGCGGCGAGCAGCAAATAGTGACTGCCGGCGCCCTTGGTGACCGCGACCTTCTTGCCCTTCAGGTCGGCCAGCGTCTTGATCGGCGAATCCGCGGTCACGAGAATGGCCTGCGCCGCGGGCGACGCGCTTTCTTCTGCCACATAGGCGAGCTTCGATCCGGCGGCCTGCGCGAAGATCGGAACGGTGTCTGCAACGTCGGCGCCGAAATCGAGATTGCCGACGCCGAGCGATTCCAGAAGCGGAAGGCCGCTGGAGAATTCATGCCACGACACCTTCACTCCGAGTGGCGCGAGCGCCTTTTCCAGTTCGCCGTTGGCGCGGAGCACCGCGATCAGCGTCGATGATTTCTGCAGGCCGATACGGATTTGATCGGCGGGCTTGTCCTGCGCGAACGATGCCGTCGCCGTGAGCAGCAGTAAAGCCGCGGCGAAAAGCCCGGCAAATGTTCGGAAACGTTGAGTCATGGTTCCATGGTCCTGTGGCGGCGACGGGCAAACCGCTAACGTGGTCATCGTCGTGAAGCGGCGATCGCCTGATCTGTGGCGTGAAATGTAGGAAACAAGCGGGATAATGAGTGTCCAAAGTTCTGCTGTTCGGCGCGCGCTTCATTCTCATTTCGGCTGCTTGTGTGAAATGAATGCGCGACCGGAATTTTGTCGCGCTTCACGCGTCTGTGAGCGTTCGGGAATCTTTTGGAGATTTTTCTTCGTTAATGCCGGGATGGCTGGATTTTGGGCAGAAAATCAATCTGCGCTCGGCATGCTTTCTGAAAGATTCTTGTCGAGCGCGCGCATTGCAGCAGTGCGGGCATCGCTATTTTTGCAGAGCACTCGACACCCACAATTCGCATGACCATCATTCCAGATCACGAACGCGGCCTGTGCGCGGATGATGCGCTGGAGAGTTGGAATGGAGCGGCGGAAATTTCTGAAACTGTCTTCGGCGGTGGTCGCGGCATTCGCGACGACACCGGTGCGTTCGCAGGCGGTCGCGAAGGAAGTTCGTATCGGCTATCAGAAAACCGGCGTTCTGGTGATCGCGCGCCAGCAAGGAACACTGGAGAAGCGCTTCGCCGCAAGCGGCACGTCAATCAAGTGGGTCGAGTTCACGTCCGGGCCGCCGATGATGGAAGCCATCAGCAACGGCAGCGTGGATTTCGGCGCGGTCGGCGACTCGCCGCCGATCTTCGCGCAAGCTGCAAACGCCAACATTGTCTATGCCGCGGCATCGCCGATCAGTAACGGGCAGGGCATTCTGGTGCCGGCCAATTCGTCCATCAAGACCATCTCGGACCTCAAAGGCAAGCGCGTCGGTTTCACCAAGGGATCGAGCGCGCACAACATCGTCGTGCAGACGCTCGAAAAGGCCGGGCTCACCTATGATGACATCACGCCGGTCTATCTGACGCCGCCGGATGCCGGTCCCGCCTTCGCCAACGGAAGTATCGATGCCTGGGCGGTATGGGATCCGTACTTCGCTATCGGCGAGAAGAAGCAGAACGCCCGCATTCTCATCAATGCCTACGAGGTGGCGAAGACCAACGCGTTCTTTATCGCCAATCGCGATTTCGCCAACCGGCAGCCGGGACCGTTGCGCGAGGTGATCGCAGGTCTGGCGACAGCGGCGACGTGGGCCGAGAACAACCGCGAGGCCGTTGCAAAGTCCTTGCACGAGATCACCGGCGTGCCGCTCGACATTCAGACGCTCGCTGCAAACCGCGCCTCGTTCGCGATTGGTCCCGTGACCGAGGGCATCATCGAAACCCAGCAGGGCGTCGCCGACCGCTTCCACAAGATCGGCCTGATCCCGAAACCGATCGCCGTCCGCGACATCGTCTGGAAGACGCCGCAGACCTGATCTTCTTTGGCAGCCATTCTGTTTTCATCAAGGGTAAAGTTCATGCACACACGCCGCTCCATCACGAAGCTTGCGCTCGCAGCCTCCGCCGTCGCCGCGCTGACGCTGACCCCGCTTCTGGCGATCACGCCGGCGCAGGCGCAGGAGAAAGTCGTCCGCATCGGCTTCCAGAAATACGGCAAGCTGGTGCTGCTCAAGAGCAAGGGCACGCTGGAGGCGAAGCTGAAGGCGCTGGGCTACGGCGTGACCTGGACGGAATTCCAGTTCGGCCCGCCGCTGCTGGAAGCCATCAATGTCGGCGCGATCGATTTCGGCAACACGGGTGAAACGCCGCCGGTGTTCGCGCAGGCTGCCGGTGCGCCGATCCGTTATGTCGCTTACGAGCCGCCGGCGCAGAAGGGTGAAGCCATTCTCGTTCCGAAGGACAGCCCGCTGAAAAGCGTCAGCGACCTGAAGGGCAAGAAGGTCGCCGTCGCCAAGGGATCGAACGCGCATTATTTGCTGGTGAAGGCGCTGGAGAGGGCGGGTGTGAAATATGAAGACATCACACCGGTGTTCCTGACGCCCGCCGATGCGCGCGCGGCCTTCAGCACCGGCGCGGTGGATGCATGGTCGATCTGGGACCCGTTCCAGGCGGCTGCGGAAGTGACGCTTGAAGCAAAGACGCTCACCGACGGCACGGGTCTTGTCCCGAACACGCAGTTCTATCTCTCGTCGCAGAAATTTCTCGAAAGCGAGCCCAAAGTGCTTGACGCGCTGCTCGATGGCCTGCGCGAGGTCGATCAGTGGGCGAAGACCGACATTCACGCGGTCGCAGAACAGTTGAGTCCGTCGGTGGGGCTGCCGGTGCCGATCATCGAGACGGCGCTGAAGCGCCAGTCTTACGGCATCAAGCCGATCGACGCGCAGGTTCTCACCGATCAGCAGAAGATCGCCGACACGCTTTACCAGTTGAAGCTGATCCCGAAGGAAGTCCGTGTGTCGGATATCGCAAGAAAGTCCGGATCATGAGTGCGAACACGACCCCAGCAAACGTCCTTTGGTTCCTGCCGACCCACGGCGACAGCCGCTATCTCGGCACCACCACCGGCGGGCGTGAAGTGAACTTCAATTACCTGCGCCAGGTTGCGCAGGCCGCCGACCAGCTCGGCTATTTCGGCGTGCTGCTGCCGACCGGGCGCAGTTGCGAGGACTCTTGGGTCGTCGCTTCAGCGGTCGCGCCGTGGACCGAGCGGCTGCGCTATCTCGTCGCCGTGCGTCCCGGTCTGCAATCGCCGAGCGTCGCCGCGCGCATGACAGCGACGCTGGATCGCGTTACCAACGGACGCCTGCTCATCAATGTCGTGACCGGCGGCGATCCTGTCGAGAACAAGGGCGACGGCATTTTCCTCAGCCATGATGAGCGCTACGAAGTCACGCGCGAGTTCCTGAACGTCTACAGCGATCTGCTCGCGGGCAAGACCGTCAACGTGCAGGGCAAGCACATCTCCATCGAAGATGGCCGCCTGCTATTCGAGCCGGTCCAATCGCCGCGTCCGCCGCTGTATTTCGGCGGCTCGTCGGATGCCGGCATCGATGTCGCGGTCGACACCGTCGACAAGTATCTGACCTGGGGCGAGCCTCCCGCGCAGGTCGCCGAGAAGGTCGCGCGTGTGAAGGCCACCGCCGACAAAAGGGGCCGCAAGCTCTCCTTCGGCATCCGTCTGCATGTGATCGTGCGCGAGACCAATGAAGAGGCATGGCGCGCGGCGGATGAACTCATTCAATACGTCACCGACGATACCATCGCGCAGGCGCAGAAGATCTTCTCGCGGATGGACTCTGTCGGCCAGCAGCGCATGGCACAGCTTCACGGCGGACGCCGCGACAAGCTCGAGATCAGCCCGAATCTCTGGGCCGGTGTCGGCCTCGTGCGCGGCGGCGCGGGCACCGCATTGGTGGGCGATCCGCAGACGGTCGCGGCGCGCATCAAGGAATATCAGGATGTCGGCATCGATACCTTCATCATGTCCGGCTATCCGCACCTCGAGGAAGCCTATCGCTTCGCCGAACTGGTATTCCCGCTGCTCAACCTGAATCAGTCCAATGTCGCGAAATTGCGCGTCAACACCGGGCCGTTCGGGGAGACCATCGGCAACGACTATCGTCCCCAGAAGCAGGCGTCTTCGTCATGAGTCTTGCCGAGTCCATATCGCAAGTTCGCTCGCGCGGATTGAGCCTTCCGCGCGCCGACGGCCTGACCCAGTGGATCGTGCCGCTGCTAATTATCCTTGTGTGGCAGATTGCATGCGTCACCGGCTTCGTGTCGGCGCGAGTGCTTCCGGCACCGACCGACGTGGCAGTGGCCGGCTGGAAGCTCTTGCTGTCCGGCGAACTTGCGAAGAACATCTGGGTCAGCTTCTGGCGTGCGAGCGTTGGATTTCTCATCGGCGGCGCCATCGGATTCGCTTTCGGTCTTGCCAACGGACTGTCGCAACTCAGTAACAAACTGACCGACACGACCCTGCAGATGGTGCGGAACGTGCCGCATCTGGCGCTGATTCCGCTCGTCATCCTGTGGTTCGGCATCGACGAGTCGGCAAAACTGTTTCTGGTCGCGCTCGGTGTCTTCTTCCCGATCTATCTGAACACGCTGCACGGCATCAAAACCGTCGATCCGCAGCTGATCGAGATGGGCCGCACCTACGGCATGACCAACAGCGAACTGTTCCGGCGGGTGATCTTCCCGGGCGCGCTGCCGTCGATCTTCGTCGGTCTTCGTTTCGCGCTCGGCATCATGTGGCTGACGCTGATCGTGGCGGAAACCATCGCGGCCTCATCTGGCCTCGGCTACATGGCGATGCAGGCGCGTGAGTTCATGCTGATCGATGTCGTCGTGCTCAGCATCCTGATCTATGCGCTGCTCGGCAAGCTCGCCGACAGTACAGCACGTGTGCTGGAGCGGATCACGCTCTCCTGGCACCCGGCCTTCCAGAAACATTGAGAGTGATCATGAATCAGGCCCTTCGATTTTCTCCCGTCGACGCCAAAGCGGTAAGCGCCGCCTCCGATCTCATCCGCGAGGCGACCGTGGTGCGGCAGGGAGCGCGCGACCCATCGCGCGCGCTGTCGCTGACCATCCGCGGACTGCGCAAATCGTTCGGCGACAATGAAGTGCTGCGCGGCATCGATCTGCACATTCCGGCGGGGCAGTCCGTCGCCATCGTCGGCAAGTCGGGCTGCGGCAAGAGCACGCTGCTGCGGTTGATTGCTGGTCTCGACCAGCCGACGGCGGGCACTATCGAGTTCGGAGATCATGAAGGCAGCCCGAGCGATCATGTCCGCGTGATGTTTCAGGAGCCGCGCCTGCTGCCGTGGGCGCGGGTGCTGTCGAATGTCGAGGTCGGGCTCGGCCGCGACCGGAATTCAGCCGATGCGATAATTCGTGCCGACAATGCCTTGAAGGAGGTCGGTCTCGACGAGAAGCGGGATCAGTGGCCGGCGGTGCTGTCCGGCGGGCAGAAACAGCGCGTCGCCTTGGCGCGCGCGCTGGTCAGCCATCCGCGCGTGCTGGCGTTCGACGAGCCGCTTGGCGCGCTCGATGCGCTGACGCGCATTTCGATGCAACGGCTTTTAGAACGTGTCTGGCATGACCAGGGCTTTACAGCAATTCTAGTGACGCATGACGTCTCTGAAGCGGTAGCATTGGCGGATCGCGTGCTGGTCATTGAAGATGGCCGCGTCGTACACGATATAGATGTCGATCTGGCGCGCCCGCGCCAGCGTGGCTCGGCGGAACTCGCCGCGCTGGAAGGAAACATCCTTCGCGAGTTGCTCAAGGAGACCGGCGACTAGTGTGGTGGTTCGCAAGTCCGCAACATTTGCTCAGCAAGTCCATTTGCGGACTTGCGAACCAAAATCACACTAGAGTTATAAATTCTAGTGTCCTTTTGAATCCGAAGTTCGCTAAGGAGTGAGCTGCAAATGAGGCGAACTTCGGATTCAGGACACTAGTCGGAACATGAGGCTGACATGAATTCGCTGGTCCGGAATATTCGCGAGACCAAGATCGACACCGTGGCGACGGCGGACAATTTCCGCAACGCCATGCGGTCGCTCGCGGGCGGCGTCAGCGTCATCACGGTGGGGCGGGGCAATGATGTGTCCGGCATGACCATGACCTCGGTGTCGTCGTTGTCAGTGGAGCCGGCGACGCTGATCGTCAGCATCAACCGTCAGGCGTCGTCATGGCCGCTGCTGCAGAAGCACGGCGTGTTCGGCGTCAATATTCTTTCGTCCGATCATGTGGACGTGGCCGAGCGGTTTTCCGGCATCGGCGGCCTGAAGGGTGCGGAGAGATTCGCTGGTTCTGAGTGGATTAGCCTCGCGTCCGGCGTGCCGCTGCTGGCAGGTGCGCTGGCCGCCTTCGATTGCGAGGTCGAGCACGTCGTCGAGCGCCATTCCCATGCCATCGTGATCGGACGTGTGCTGGATCTGCGGGTGTCGGCGGGCAAGCCTGCGCTGACCTATTGGCAGGGGCAGTACGTCGCCCTCGACCAGAACGAGGACGCGGCGCGCCTCGCCGAAGTCAGTTTGCCGACGTCCCGGGCGCTCTCGCAGATTTAGCCTGAATTTCCCTCCATTTCCCCGCTCCCAATGGGTTTGCATTGGGGGGACCGCTCGCCGTATTGTGCCGCCGAATTCACCGCAGGCATCCCGAAAAGTGGAAACAGGTTTTCGGACCAGATCATGCCCGCGTAAAACGGAGCGGACGTGGCAAAAATTTCAATGCGGATCGGCACGCGCAAGAGCGTGATGGCGTTGGCGCAGACCGAGGAAATCGCGCGCCAGTTGACGGCTGCGGCCCCCGATCTCGACGTCGAAATCGTGAAATTCGAGACGCGTGGCGATCAGGATCAGACCGGTCTGCTGTTGGCGCACGGCGGCAAGGGCGGGGCGTTCGTGGCCGAAATCCGCAGCGCCGTGATCGCCGGCGAACTGCACGCCGCCATGCATTCCCTGAAGGACATGCCGGGCAACGAGGACACGCCGGGTCTTGTGATAGGCGCGACGCTGACGCGCGATCCGCCGACCGATGCACTGATGCTCCGCGCGGGCGTGACGCTCGCCGATCTGCAGCGCACCAAGGGCAAGGGCTTCAAGATCGGCACCAATGCGGTGCGCCGCGCGGCCTATGTGCGCAGGCTGTTTCCCGAGATCGAAGTGATTCATTTTCGTGGCGCGGCCGATACGCGCGTGCGCAAGCTCGACAACGGCGAGATGCAGCGGCTTCCCGACGGCGGCGCGGTCGGCCCTGCGGATGCGCTGATCATGGCGCGCTCGGGACTTGAGCGCGTCGGACTTGCGGGCCGTGTCGCGCATGAGTTTTCCGCGCGCGAGATGCTGCCGGCGGCGGGGCAGGGCATCGTCGCCGTGGAATGCGCCGCGAGTGACTGGCAGACGCGGCGTTATCTGTCGCTGATCGACGATCCCGCTGCGCATCTTGCCGCCGATGCCGAGCGCGAGGTGCTGTGGGTGCTCAACGGTCATTGCAATTCGCCGATCGCGGGATACGCGACGATCAATGGACGCGAGATGTCGCTGACGGCGTCGGTGCTGGACCTTGAAGGCGATCAGTTGCTGGAAGCGACACGCAGCGGGCCAGCCGACAAGCCGCGGGAACTTGGTCGCGCCGTGGCGTTCGATCTCCTGGCGAAGGGTGCCGCTGCGATCATCGAGAGATCAAGGCCGGTGTGAGCCGTCATCCTGAGGTGCGAGCGCTTGCGAGCCTCGAAGGATGAAGGGGTCATAGCGCCGTCGCCCTTCGAGGCCTCCGCTTCGCTACGGCACCTCAGGGTGACGGCTACCCTTTATACCCCCGCACGCGCTTGAGCATCTGCTCGACATGCGCGATGGGGGTTTCCGGCTGAATGCCGTGGCCGAGATTGAAGATAAAGCGGCCGCCCGCATAATTCGCCAGCACGTCGTCCACCGCGCGGTCGAGAGCAGCGCCGCCTGCGATCAGCGCCAGCGGATCGAGATTGCCCTGCACCGCGACATGGGTCTGCACGCGCTCGCGGATCAATGACGGCTCTGCCGCCCAGTCGATGCTGACGCCGTCGACGCCGGTGCGCCCGACATACAACGGCAGTTGCGCACCCGCGCCGCGCGGGAAGCCGATGATCTTCGCGTTTGGCACTTTTGCACGCACGCCTTCGACAATGCGCCGTGTCGGCTCGACAGACCAGCGTTGAAATTCGCGTGGCGGCAGCACGCCGGCCCAGGTGTCGAAGATCTGCAGCACATCTGCGCCGGCTTTGAGCTGCCCGAACAGATACTGAATCGAATTCTCCACCAGCACGTCGATGATCTTGGCGAAAGCCTCAGGCTCGCGATAGGCGAGCATCCGTGCGGGCGCCTGATCCGGCGTGCCTTGTCCGGCGACCATGTAGGTCGCCACCGTCCACGGCGCGCCGCAGAAGCCGATCAATGTGGTTTTAGGATCGAGCGCGCTGCGGACGCGGCGAAGCGCCTCATAGACCGGCTCAAGTTTTGAAAAGTCCGCAGCCGTCGCCAGCGTCGCGACCTTCTCAGGCGTGTCGAGCGGCTCTAGTCGTGGGCCTTCGCCGACCTCGAAGCGTACCGCGCGTCCGAGCGCATGCGGCACCACCAGAATGTCCGAGAAGATGATCGCGGCATCGAAGCCGAAGCGCCGGATCGGCTGCAGCGTCACCTCGGCGGCCCATTCCGGATTGAAGCAGAGGTCGAGAAAGCTGCCGGCTTTCGCGCGCAGGTCGCGATACTCGGGCAGGTATCTCCCTGCTTGCCGCATCATCCAGACCGGCGGCACCGGCTGGCGGCTTCCGATCAGAACTTCAAGAAACGGTTTAACGGGCTGCGGCTGGCTCAAGCGAAATTCCATTGTCAGATAATAGAGTTATCGCCGCTCTGATACACGCTGGCTCAGGGTTTGGCCACCAGTTGACGGTTTGGATCATCCTGATACGTTCCGTTTCAGAACTTATGGCATGGCAGCTCTGACCACCCGAACCATTGTAGCGTCGCGCGTGCCTGCGCTAACGATGTGGACAGAACCAAGGAGAGAGGGAACACATGAAAACGGCAATCACGGAAATGTTCGGCATCCAGCATCCGATCATTCAGGGCGGTATGCACTATGTCGGCTTCGCGGAGCTTGCAGCGGCGGTCTCGAACGCGGGCGGCCTCGGCATCATCACGGGCCTGACGCAAAAGACGCCTGAGCTGCTGGCGAAGGAAATCGCTAAATGCAAGGACATGACCGACAAGCCGTTCGGCGTGAACCTGACCTTTCTGCCGACGTTCGCAGCGCCTCCGTATCCCGAGTATATCGCTGCTATCAAGGAGGCCGGCATCAAGGCGGTCGAAACAGCCGGCCGCAGCCCGGAACAATACATGCCCGCGCTCAAGGCCGCCGGCATCAAGGTCATTCACAAGTGCACCTCGGTCCGTCACTCGCTGAAGGCTGAAGCCATCGGCTGCGACGCAGTGAGCGTCGACGGCTTCGAGTGCGGCGGTCATCCCGGCGAAGACGACATGCCGAACATGATTCTGCTGCCGCGCGCGGAAGAGGAGTTGAGAATTCCGTTTGTGGCGTCGGGCGGCATGGCCGACGCACGCAGCCTCGTTGCCGCGCTCGCGATGGGCGCGCAGGGCATGAACATGGGCACGCGCTTCATCGCCACCAAGGAAGCGCCGGTGCATCCGAACGTGAAGCAGGCGCTGCTCAACGCCACCGAACTCGACACCCGCCTCGTGATGCGCGCGCTGCGCAACACCGAACGCGTGCTCACCAACAAGAACGTCGAGAAGCTGATCGAGATCGAGAAGGAAAAGGGCAAGAGCCTCAAGATCGACGACATCATGGACCAGGTGGCCGGCGTTTATCCGAAGGTGATGCTGGAAGGCGACATGGACGCTGGTGCATGGAGCTGCGGCATGATGGTCGGCTTGATCCACGACATTCCGACGGTGAAGGAATTGATCGATCGCATCATGGCCGACGCGGAATACCTCATCCGCAAGCGTCTGACCGGCTTCCTTGAGGGTAATTACGTTGCCGCCACGCCGCGCAAAAAGGTGGCGTAAGCTTCCTTCTTTCTCGCAGTTAGATTGCTGATTTATCTACGTCATGCCCGGGCTTGTCCCGGGCATCCACGTTTCAGGGATGTCACACCGTCATTGCGAGGAGCGAAGCGACGAAGCAATCCACTCTTGGCTTGATGCTCTGGATTGCTTCGCTTCGCTCGCAATGACGAAGCAAGGCGTGGATGGCCGGAACAAGCCCGGCCATGACGAGTACGATAGTCTACCCTAGCCCATATGCCTCGCGCATCTCGTCGATGGCGTCGAGCTTGGCGCGGAACACCGACCAGTCGTCCTGTTCCGCGATCGGCTTCCAGATCGCCTCGACTTCCTCGATCAGCATGGTGCAGGCGGTTGATTTCTTGAAGTAGGCGTGGCCGAGATTGACGCCATCGCGCGGCGCGAAATCCTTCAACGCTTCTCGCACGGCATGGAACGCCGGATTGACGTAGTGCTCCTTCGATAGGCTTTTTTCCGCGCGATCCGCGCTGGCAAGTCCGCCGAACCAGTCGAAAAAGGTCTGCTCGAATGGTGCTTTGGTGTCCGACAGAAAAACCCATAGCGCCCGCACCAATTCGGCATCGCGCTCTTGTCCCTGTGACTGAACGCCGAGCCGTTTTACCATTGCGTCAGTGAATTCCTGACGGATCAACGGTTCGAAAACGCCAAGTGCCTTCTCGAGGTCCGGCTTCTCCGCGATGCCGAGCAGGCACTCGGCCAGCCGTGTGAGGTTCCAGAACAATGCGTCGGGCTGCCGTGCGTAGGCGTAAAGACCCGTCTCGTCGAAATAGGCGGCGGTGAAGCCGGGCTCCAGCATCGGCAGAAAGCGCCACGGGCCATAATCGAAACTCTCGCCGGTGACGTTGATGTTGTCGGTGTTCAGCACGCCGTGGACGAAGCCCGCGGCCATCCATTGCGCGCCGACCCGCGCGACGCGGCGGCATACTTCTTCGAGAAACGCGATGGCGCGCGCGGAGGTGTCGTCGCGCCATACGTCCGGCATGTAGGTCTTGATTGTGTAGTCGAGCAGCTTCTGTATGTTTTCGGTACTGCGGTGGAATGCCTGCCGCTGAAACGTGCCGATCCGGATATGCGAATGGCTGAGGCGCACCAGCACGGACGAGCGGGTCGGCGAGGGCTCATCGCCGCGCTCCAGCGCTTCGCCGGTCTCGATCAGGCTGAACGACTTCGAAGTATCGACGCCGAGTGCTTCCAGCATCGATGTCGCCAGCACCTCGCGCAAGCCGCCCTTCAGCGTTAGGCGTCCGTCGGCGGTGCGCGACCACGGCGTCTTGCCGCTGCCCTTGGTGGCGAGATCGAGCAGGCGGCCTTTGTCGTCGAACAGTTGCGCGAACAGGAAACCACGGCCGTCGCCGAGCTCCGGGTTGTAGACGCGAAACTGATGGCCGTGATAGCGCAGCGCCAGCGGCTCTTCGAAACTCTCCCTCAGCGGCTGAAACCGTCCGAGATGCGCGATCCACTCCTCGTCGGTCAGCGCGTCGAGGCCCACCGTCTTCGCCGCGCGCTGATTGCGGTAACGCAGGATGTGATCCGGAAAGGTCGCCGCCGCGACGACATCGTAGAATTCGGAGCCGAGTGCGGCATGGCTGGTGGAGGCGCGGTAGTGCGGCGAAAGCGGCATCAGATACTCGGGCTGTCTTGCGAAATGTCAGAACGGCAGGTGGCCGGCCTTGAAATAATACATGGCGAGGAAGCCGATCACCAATCCGACGACGACGCCGAGCGCGACTCTCATGAGACAAACCTTTCGTTGTTTGTGTGATTTGGAGAAGGTTTCCGTCTTTTTCGCGCGTCAGTGAATCTCGGCGGACTTGGCCAGCGCCTCTTTCAGTTTCTCGACCGTGAACGACGAACTGCGCGCAATGGCGAGGATCGGTTCCTCGCGCCGTCCGCACAATTCGGCTGCATCCGGAAGCTTGGCTGCGACATTTGCCGGAATGACGACGGCGCCATGCTGATCCGCGTGAATGAGATCGTCCGAACTGACCGTCATGCCGGCGACACACACGGTTTCGCCAAATCCCGCGAGATGCACATAGGCATGAGACGGTCCGATGCTTCCCGCCAGCGCCTGGAATCCCGGCGCCCACTGAGGAATGTCGCGGATCGATCCGTCGGTGACGACGCCGAGGCAGCCGAGCGCCTTGTGGACGGAGCTGTTGACCTCGCCCCAGAACGCGCCGAAGCCGATGTTCGCGCCGTCGAGATCCTGAATGACACTGATGCGCGGGCCAAGTCCCGTGCCGCAATATTCATAATAGGCGGCCCGCTGGGCGCGTGCATCGGCGGCCGACAGGCTTGATGCCGAGGTGGCGCGGATTGTTGCGGTGCGGGCATAGCCGACCATCGGCGGCAGGTCCGGAAACGGGCAGACCAGCGGCTTGGTCGTAAAGCCGATCAGGCGGCGTTCGGGCGCCACGACCTCCATCGCGTTGCAGATCGTCGGCGTGTCGAAGCGGGCCAGAGCTTCGAGCAGCGATGCGGGATGGGGTGCGGGCTGGGTCACGGGTTGATCTCCTGTTTGTTTTGTGATGCGGCCCGAACCGGAGGAACGGCGCGGGGTGAGTTTGCCTGCGCAAATGCAAAGCGGCAAGTCGTTGGCACGGCTTGCAGGAAGAGGGGAAACAAGGCGAAGATGGGCGGCTTACGCCTCGCGGCGGAATGAAAATCAACAATACATCAGGGGATGAAATGGCCACCAACAAGAAAAAACTGCTGATTGTGGAAACCATGTCGCCCGGCGGATGGGCGCTGTTCCAGGAACGAAGCGACATCGAGGCGATCAGATTTCCCAACACCATTTCCGCTCCGGATTTCAACGCGATGTTGCGTGAACACGCGCCGGTCAACGGCGTGGCGCTGGGTGCGACCGGTTTCGGCGCCAACGAGATTGTGTCCTCGGCAGAGATGATGGTGGTGGCGCGCATCGGCGTCGGCTACGACGCGGTGGACGTGACGGCGCTGAGTGCCAACGGAATTCCACTGATGACGACGGGCATCGCGAATTCGCCGTCAGTCGCCGAATGCGCGCTGTTCATGATGTTGGCGCTGGCCAAGCGCGCGGCCGAACTCGACGCGCTGGTGAAGAGCGGCAACTGGAACAAGCGGCTTGGCGCGATCCCGTTCGATCTGCTCGGCAAGACAGCGCTCGTCGTCGGTATGGGGCGTATCGGCGCACGGCTGGTCAAGCGGCTGGTGGCGATGGAGATGAACGTTCTGGTCTACGATCCGTTCAAGAGCGCGGCGGAAATCGAGGCGATTGGCGCGGAGCGCGTGACCGATCTCAATGCGGCGTTGCCGCGCGCGGATTTCGTTTCGGTCAATTGTCCGAAATCGCCTGAAACCGTCAATATGTTCAGCACGGCGCAGTTCCAGCTCATGAAGCCGACGGCCTATCTCATCAATACGGCGCGGGGCGGCATCGTCGATGAGGCTGCGCTTTATGCGGCGCTGACCTCGGGCAAGATCGCAGGCGCGGGCCTCGACGTGTTCGCGCAGGAGCCGCCGCGGCCGGATCATCCGCTGCTGACGCTGGACAACGTCATCACGGCGCCGCATGTCGCGGGCGTGACGCGCGAGGCGCTGGACCGCATGAGCTTGCAGACCGCCAGAAACATCATCAGCGCGCTCGACGGCAAGCCGATCCGCGAGAACGTCATCAATCAGGATGTGCTGAACTAAACCCATGCCGCTGCAAAACCGCGTGTCGCCGTTCGGCGAGATCGTTGCGACCGCGCATCGCGGCCGCTTCACCGGCAACCGCGGCATCATTCACGATCCGGCGACGAAGACACTACTG
Source organism: Afipia sp. (assembly GCA_051653085.1). GTDB lineage: Bacteria > Pseudomonadota > Alphaproteobacteria > Rhizobiales > Xanthobacteraceae > Afipia. The sequence goes on from JBOFVL010000044.1 coordinate 104,252, forward strand.
AACCGCCGCTGGTCGTCGAAGGCGTGGATCACCTGCGTCTGCGAATTTCGCGGCCGCAGGCGCAAGGTGATGAGCCGGCGAAGCTGGACCGAGCTGTTCTTTCTGGACGAGGCGACGTCTTTTGCAGCCGGGCATCGCCCGTGCTTCTATTGCCGCCGGGACGATGCGACGGCGTTTCGCGATGCGTGGGCTAAAGGTAACCGGCGCGACAAGCCGTATGCGACCGAGATGGACGCCGTGCTTCACGGCGAGCGCCTCGACGGCCGCGTGAAGCGGCTGCATCGGCTGCGGATACCGGCGTTGAAACTGCCTGACGGGTCGATGGTGACGTCCGGTGGCGAAAGCTATCTCATCGGCAACGGTGAAGTGTGGCGCTGGTCGTTCGCGGGTTACAGCCGCGCGTCCGCGGATATTGCCGATGCAAAACTCCTCACGCCGCCGTCGATTGTCAACGCGCTGCGCGAAGGTTATCCGGTGCAGATCGATTCGAGTGCTACCTGAAAGGCGCGCTCACGCCGCCTTCGCGATCCGGTGCATCCGCCCGGCGACGGCGCGGACATGGCGTGGCGCGGCAAGCCAGATCGAGATGGCGGACAGCGCGCTGACCGCAATGCCGATAATGAAGGCGAGCGTGTAGTCGCCGTAGATGTCGTGCAGGATGCCCGTCACCCACGGGCCTGCCGCGCCGCCCGCTAGCGCCGTGAACCCAATGGTGCCGAAGATCGTCCCGAAATGCTTGCCGTGAAATATCTCGGCTACCACGGCACCCATGATCGAGGTGTAGCCGTAGCCGAGAAATCCCTGCACCACGACCATGACGTAGACCAGCAGCAAGGTCGGCGCATACTGAAGCGCGATCAGTGCCGCGAAGCAGATCGCGAATCCCAGTGACGAAATCGTCCAGATCCATTCGCGTCCGATCCGGTCGGACAGATAGCCGAGCGCGATCTGTCCGGGAATGCCGATCAGGCTGACAAAACCGAGCGCCCACGCGGCGGATGTCGAACTGAAGCCGATCTCGACTAGATACTTGGTTTGATGCACCTGCACCGCATACCAAACGTAAAGTCCGCAGAAGTAGCCGACCGAGATCCACCAGAACCGCGCCGTGCGCAGCGCGAGGCCGAGTGTCCAATCGACAGCGACCCACGCGGGATCGACGACGTTCGACGGAGGCGCAACGGTTGTCGCCGTCGGCGCAGCATCGCCGTCCGGCCGCAGGCCGATGTCCTCGGGGCGTTTGCGCAAGAGAAGGTTGAGCGGCGCGAGCACGACGAGCACCAGAATGCCCATCGCCCAGCTCGCCGAGCGCCAGCCGGCTTTGTCGATCAGCAACTGCACCCACGGCAGGATGATGATAGAGCCGATGCCGACGCCGGCGAAAGCAAGTCCGACTGCGAGCCCGCGGCGTCTGACGAACCAGTTTGGCAGAAACAGCGATTGGCCGGAATAACCAAGGCAAATGCTTCCGGCGCCGACGAGACATCCGATGGTGACGTAAAGGTGCCACGGCTGCGTGGTCAGCGGCGCGAGCAACAGGCCGGCTCCCATCAAGAGCACGCCGAGCTCCATCACGGTGCGAGGGCCGCTGCGATCCATCAGCCTGCCCATCAGAGGACTGAGGATCGCCGACACCAGAAACCCGAACGAGAACGCGCCCGCGGTGACGCCGCGGTCCCAGCCGAACTCATCGACAATCGGTGAGAAAAACAGCGAGAAAGATGTGCGGGCGTTCACGCCGATGCCCATCGTGACGAAGGTTACGGCGACAATGATCCAGCCGTAATAGAAGGGCAGGCGGCGCATGCGGGCATTCCAGACAGAAGCGAGGCGGGCAGCGAACGGAGTATGGGCGGAGAAACGCGGCGCGTCATGACGCGCTGCAACGGAAACGAATCGCATGATGCGCGATTGAAGGCAGTGATCAAATTACTTGGGAGGTAAAGAGTCTCCACAAGTATGGCCGTCATCACCGGGCTTGACCCGGTGATCCATCATCTTCGCATATATAGTTTTCAAAAAGATGGATGGCCGGGTCAAGCCCGGCCATGACACTCACTGACTTGCTTTAGCTTTCACCGTCCGCCAATCCGACCGCCCACAACGCGAAAGCGTAGGCGATGGCGATTTCATCCAGCCGGTTGAAGCGGCCGGACGCGCCGCCGTGGCCCGCGCCCATGTTGGTGCGCAGGAGGACCGGCCCGCCGCCCGTCATGACCGGACGCAGCCGCGCGATCCATTTCGCCGGCTCCCAATAGGTGACGCGCGGATCGGCGAGGCCGCCCATCGCAAGAATGGCTGGATACTCTTTCGCCGCGACGTTGTCGTAGGGCGAGTAGGAGAGAATGGTCTTGAAGTCACTCGCGCTCTCAATGGGATTGCCCCATTCGGGCCATTCAGGCGGCGTCAGCGGCAACGAGTCGTCCAGCATGGTGTTGAGCACATCGACGAACGGCACTTCCGCGACGATGCCTGCGAACAATTCGCCCGAACGGTTCGCCACCGCGCCCATCAGCATGCCGCCGGCGCTGCCGCCGTGGCCGACGATTTTTTTGGCGGAGGTGTACTTCGCATCGATCAGTGCGCGGCCTGCGGCGGCGAAATCGTCGAATGTGTTGATCTTCTTCTCGCGCTTGCCGTCGAGATACCAGCCCCAACCCTTGTCCGAGCCGCCGCGGATATGCGCGATAGCATAGACGAAACCGCGATCCACCAGCGACAGCCGGTTGGCGGAGAACGAGGCCGGCATTGCCATGCCGTAGGAACCATAACCGTAAAGCAGCAGCGGCGCGCTGCCGTCTCGCTTCAAGTCCTTGCGGTGAAGAATCGACACCGGCACCTGCGCGCCGTCATGCGATGGGGCCATGATGCGTGTGGTGACGTAGTCGGCGGGGTTGTGGCCCGACGGAATTTCCTGACGCTTGCGCAGGGTGCGCTCGCGGCTGACCATGTCGTAGTCGAACACTTCCGACGGCGTGGTCATCGAGGAATAGGAAAACCGGATCTGCGTAGTGTCGAATTCGTAGCCGCCGATGGTGCCGAGCGAATAGGCCGCCTCATCAAACGCGATGGCGTGTTCCTGCAGGGTCGCGAGATCGCGGATCACGATGGAAGGCAGGGCGTTGGCCCGCTCCAGCCGCACCAGATGGCCGGAATAGAGTTCGATGTCGATGATGTAGATGCCGGGGCGATGCGGAATGAGATCGCGCCAGTTCTTGCGTGTGGGGGAAGACAGCGGTGCTGTGACGATCTTGAAATCGATAGCGTCATCCACATTGGTCAGGATGAACAACTGATCGCCGCGATCGGCGATCGAATACTGCACGCCTTCCTCGCGTTCCGCGACAAGGCGCGGCTTGGCATCGGGGGCATTCAGATCGATCAGACGTTGCTCGGAGGTTTCGTGGTCGCCGCCGGCGATCACGCAAAAACGCCCGCTGGTGCTTTCATGAATGTGCGTGAACCAGCCGGAATCCTTTTCCTCGTAGATCAGCGCATCGTCCGACTGCGGCGTGCCGAGCATGTGTCGATAGACCTGCATCGGGCGATGATTGTCATCGAGCTTCACGTAGAAGAACGATTTCGAATCCGCAGCCCAGACGATGCCGCCGTCGGTTTCCTCAACGATGTCAGTTGTGTCGGTGCTGCTCTCCCAGTCGCGAATGCGAATAGTGAAATATTCCGAGCCGCGAACATCGGCGCTCCATGCTTCCAGCCTGTGATCGGGTGAATGACGCGCGCCGCCGAATTTGAAATATTCGGTCTGTTTCGCAACCTCGTCGCCGTCGATGATGTAGCGCGCCTCGCCGCCGTCACGCGGCTGGCGGCCGATCTGCTCGTGCTGGCCGCCTTCGCGGTATTTATGAAAGTAAGCGAACGGGCCGTCAGGCGAGGGGACGCTGGAATCGTCTTCCTTGATGCGGCCGCGCATTTCCGCGATCAGCTTTTTCTGCAGCGGTGCGGTGTGGCCCAGCACCGCGTCTGCATAGGCGTTCTCGGCTTCGAGATAGGCGCGGATGTCGGGCTTCAGCACCGACGGTTCGCGCAGCACTTCCTGCCAGTTCTCGTCCTTCAGCCAGGCATAGTCGTCGGTCACGGTGATGCCGTGATGGGTGAAACTGTGCGGACAGCGCGGCGCGACGGGAGGAATGGCAGTTTTGGGATTCATAGCTGAAGAACTTTCAAGCAGCGGAACAATTCTCAGGTCGTCCCCGCGAAAGCGGGGACCATACTTCCTGACCTTAGATGTTAGCTGGATGTATGACGTGCATTGATGACAGGCTAGGGGTTATGGGTCCCCGTTTTCGCGGGGACGACCATGAATTGTGCACCTCGATGCGATGCTAACCGTCTACCTTCGATTCTGACGCAACGCCTGCCAGCGAGAGTACTGTATGCAGCAGCACGTTCGCGCCCGCCGTGCAGTCGGCCTGCGTCGCGTCTTCCAGCTCGTTGTGGCTGATGCCGTCTTTGCACGGCACGAAGATCATTGCCGCAGGCATGACAGTGGCGAGATTACAGGCATCGTGACCGGCGCCGGAGGTGATACGGCGGTTCGAATAGCCCAGTTCCTGCGTCGCGTTGGCTACCGCATTGACCAGTTTCTTGTCGAACACCGTCGGTTCCTTGCGCCAGATTTTTTCGACATCGATAGCGACCTTGCGGCGTACGGCGATCTCGGTGACGGCTTTTTGCAGGCCCTCGTGCAGCGCATCGAGCGTTGCGGATTCGGGACTGCGAATGTCGATGGTGAACGCCAGATCGCCGGGGATGACGTTGCGCGAGGGATTGTCGATCTTGATTTCGCCAATGGTGCCGACCGCATGCGGTCCGTGATCGCGAGCGAGTTTCTCGACAGCGAGAACGACTTCGGAAAATGCGGCCAACGCATCCTTGCGCAGTGGCATCGGCGTCGTGCCGGCATGACTGGCGAAGCCGGTGATCTTGCCGTCATACCAGACGATGCCCTGTCCGCGATCCACCACGCCGATGGTCTTGTTCTCGGCCTCGAGCAGCGGACCCTGTTCGATGTGCAATTCGACGAACGCTGAGAATTTCTGCTTCCCGACAGCGTCAGCGCCGCGATAGCCGATGGTGTCGAGCGCCTCGGCAACAGTGATGCCGTCAGCATCCTTGCGGCCTAAAATATCGTCGGTGGTGTATTCGCCGGAATAGGCGGCCGAAGCCATCATCGCCGGCGCGTAGCGCGAGCCTTCCTCGTTGGTCCAGTTGCAGACGCAAATCGGAACATCGGTCTCGATGCCGGCGTCGTTCATGGCGCGGACGACTTCCAGCGCGGCGAGGGTGCCGAGAATGCCGTCGTATTTGCCGCCGGTGGGCTGAGTGTCGAGATGCGAGCCGATACCGATGGGCGGCTTCGACATGTCGCGGCCGGGCCGGATCGCGAACATGGTGCCGAGCGCATCGACATGGACCTCGCAGCCCGCAGCCTCGCAGGCTTTGCGGAACCAGTCGCGCACCTGCTTGTCCTCAGGCCCGAGGGTGAGCCGCCGCACGCCGCCCTTGGGCGTGGCGCCGAACTTTGCGGTTTCGTGGATATCGCCCCAGAGGCGCGCGGAATCGATTTGGAGATTGGATCTGGCTTTTGTCATGATTGATCGATAGCGCAGGTTTGCTTCCGAGACATCTCGTAAAAAGGCGTATCAGGTGTGCCGGTGTGTGTGCTTTTTGCGCGGCGCTTTGGCGTCGGCTTCGGTCGGAATCATCACCACGCGGCCGTAACGCACGCCACGCTCGGCGATGACGTGATCGGCAAGATGCTGCACGTCCGATGCGCGGCCCTTCAGCGCGGTAATCTCCATGCAGTTATCGTTGTCGAGATGCACATGCAGCGTCGCCAGCGACAGATCGTGATGATCGTGGAAATTGTTGACGAGGCGGTTGGACAGATCGCGCGCGGCGTGATCGTAGACATAGACCAGCGCGGCGACGCAATCGCCGTTCTTGCCGGCGTCCTGCGCCGCCTGCTGCATCCCGGCGCGGGCGAAATCGCGGATCGCCTCGGAGCGGTTCTGGTAGCCGTGCTCCTCGATCATGCGATCCAGTTCGGTCATGAGATCGTCATCGAGGGTGATGGTGACGCGGTGCATAGAAGGACTCCAGAGGGGCTCGGGCGGACGAGGGCGGCTTGCTGGAACCATAGCCGATCCACGGGCCGGATGCGCAAGATTTCGCAGGGCGAACACAGGATCGTTTTGAGGGCCATGTTTTTTGGGACCTAATGACGCATCGGCCCGATGCGCCGCAATAAGTGCCATCCTTGTGAGTCTCCCAGCTTTTCTTTCGCGCCGATTTCAGGGATCATCACGTTACAAAACAAAGACAGGTTCGGATTCAATCACGAGCCGCGAGGGAGGACTTCATGATCTATCGCACAAGTGTGAAAACCATATTGGCCGCGGCCGCGTTGGCCGCATCCTGCGGACTTGCCGCCGCGCAAGACTATCCCACCAAGCCGATCACGCTGATCGTGCCGTGGCCTGCCGGCGGCTCCACCGATATTTCGATGCGCGCGATCGCCGACAGCGCATCGAAAATCCTCGGCCAGCCTATCGTCGTCGATAACAAGGCGGGCGGCGGCGGCACGGTCGGCCCGGCGACCATGGCGGCGGCGGCCAAGCCGGATGGCTACACCATCTCGCAAATTCCGATCACGGTGTTCCGGCTGCCGCTGATGCAGGACGTATCCTGGAATCCCGACAAGGATTTCACCTACATCGTGCATCTCACGGGCTACACCTTCGGCGTGACGACCAACGCGGACTCGCAGTTCAAGACCTGGAAGGACGTGGTGGATTTCGCCAAGGCCAATCCGGGCAAGGTGACTTACGCCACGCCCGGCGCCGGGACGTCGCTGCACATCGGCATGGAGCAGATCGCGACCAAAGCCGGAATCAAGCTGACGCAGGTGCCGTTCAAGGGCGGTGCGGAAACCAACGCCGCCGTGCTCGGCAACCACACCATGCTTCAGGCGGATTCCACTGGATGGCGGCCGCTGGTTGACGCCGGAAAGCTCCGCCTGCTGATGGTATGGACATCGCAGCGGTCGCCGAATTTCCCGGATGCGCCGACGCTCAACGAACTCGGCTATTCGATGGTCTACGATTCGCCGTTCGGCATCGCGGGTCCGAAGGGCATGGACCCGAAGATCGTCGCCAAACTCCACGACGCGTTCAAGAAGGCGATCGAGGACCCGGCGGTGATCGCGACACTGGCGAAGTTCGACATGGTCGCGAACTACAAGAACACGCAGGATTACGTGAAGTTCGTCGCCGAGGTCACCGACTCCGAACGCAAGGTGATCGACTCGCTGGGGCTTGCTAAGAAGACCAACTGACAATCGACGCACGCGATGCCGGGCCTGCGGCGAGTTTCGCTGCGGGTCCGTTGTCGGAATTTCTGCATCTGACGCTTGTTGGGGAGGCGGTGCGCGATGGCGGGTTCTACGGGGACGAAGCTCAGGCTGAATAATTCCGAATTGTGGGGCGGGCTGGTCGGGCTGGCGCTCGGCATCTTCGTGATATGGGCCGGCCTCAAGCTCAAGATCGGCAGCATCAACGATCCGGGCTCCGGTTTCGTACTGTTCTACACCGGCCTGCTGATGTGCGTGTTCGCCTTCACGATCATCGTCTCCGCCGTCACCGAGGGCGGGCCGAGCGTTGCATCACTATGGGCCGGAACGCGATGGACCAAGCCGCTGGTGGTCGTCGCGTGCCTTTCGGCTTTCGCCTTTCTGTTCGAACCGCTCGGCTTCCTGCTGTCGTCGATCCCGCTGTTGCTGCTGCTGTTGCGCGTCATCGATCCGGTGCGCTGGACGCTGGCGGTGCCGCTCGCGGTGCTGGTTCCGCTCGGCGTCTGGTTTGCTCTGAAACGCGCGCTTCTCATTCAATTGCCTTCGGGCATCTTCGGCATCGGTTAAGCGCTCATGGATGTTTTCCTCAACGTCGCGCACGGCTTCGGTGTCGCCCTTCAGCCGGTGAATCTGCTTTATTGTTTCATCGGCGTCTTCATCGGCACGCTGGTCGGTGTGCTGCCCGGAATTGGACCGATCTCGGCGATGTCGCTGCTGCTGCCGGTGACGCTGTCAGCGTCACCTGAGTCCGGCATCATCATGATGGCGGGCATCTACTACGGCTCGATGTATGGCGGTTCGACCACGTCGATCCTTGTCAACATTCCGGGCGAGGCGGCGTCGGTGGTGACATGTCTCGACGGTCACCAGATGGCGAAGCAGGGCCGGGCAGGTCCGGCGCTTGGCATTGCCGCGCTCGGCTCATTCATCGCGGGAACCTTTGCGTTGATCGCTCTGATGTTCATCGCGCCGTCGCTGGCCAACGTGGCGGTCGCGTTCGGACCGGCGGAATATTTCAGCCTAATGGTGCTGGGCCTCGTAGTGCTGACGTTCCTCACGCAAGGCTCGATGGCCAAGGCGCTGCTGATGGCTTGCATCGGCCTCGTGCTCGGCCTGATTGGTCTGGACAGCATCACGGCACAGCCGCGGCTGACCTTCGGGCGCATCGAACTGATCGACGGCATCGGCCTCGTGCCGGTGGTGATGGGTCTGTTCGGCGTCGCCGAGGTGCTGATCAATATCGAGCAGGTCATCAAGCGCGACGTGATCAATGCAAAAATCTCACAGCTTCTGCCGAACAAGGAAGACTGGAAGGCAAGTGGCGGCCCGATCGGACGCGGAACGATTCTCGGATTTTTCCTCGGCATCCTGCCCGGCGGCGGTGCCGTCGTTGCATCGTTTGCGTCCTATGCGCTCGAGAAACGTCTCTCGAAAACGCCCGAGCGTTTCGGCAAGGGCGCGATCGAGGGCGTCGCGGGACCGGAGGCAGCCAACAATGCAGCCGCAGGCGGCGCATTCATTCCGCTGATGACGCTCGGCATCCCGCCGAATGTGGTGATGGCGCTGCTGCTCGGCGCGTTCGTGATTCATGGCCTTCAACCTGGGCCGCTGATGATCACGCAGAACCCCGGATTGTTCTGGGGCATCATCGCCAGCATGTATATCGGTAACGTCATGCTGCTGATCCTCAACTTGCCGCTGATCGGCATGTGGGTGCAATTGCTGAAGCTGCCCTACAACGTGCTGTTTCCGCTGATCCTGCTGTTCACGATCGTGGGCGTCTATTGCAGCAGCAACAACGTGTTCGATGTCTATGTCATGGTCGGCTTCGGTGTCGTCGGCTACCTGATGCGCAAGTTCGGGTACGAGCCCGCGCCGCTGGTGCTGGCCTTTGTGCTCGGGCCGTTGCTCGAGAACAATCTGCGCAAGTCGCTGATCCTGTCGCAGGGCGACCTGATGACCTTCGTGCAGCGTCCGATCTCGGCGGCGTGTCTTGTGCTGGCGGCGATCCTGCTGATCGGGCCGCTACTGCCGTCGCTGCGCAAGAAGCGCGAACTGGTGGCGCTCGACGAAGGGGCGTGATGGCTGTGTCTTCCACCGGGAGGCGATGGCGCAAATAAAAACCCCGGCGATATGATCGCCGGGGTTTTGTTGGATGAAATTTGGCTCGGGCCTAGCCGCCCTTGCCCTTTTCCTCGAAGTACTTCATCGCGCCGGGATGGAACGGCACAGGCGAGCGATCCTGCATCTGGTTGTCCAGCGAAAAGCTCTCGGCTTCCTTGTGCACGGCGACGATGTCGGACTTCTTTTCCACCAGCGTCTTGACGATGTTGTAGGCGTCGTCGTCGGTCATCTTGTTGCCGGTGACGATGATGTTCCAGACCTCGGCCATCTTGTTGTCGACGTCGTAGCCAGGATACGACCCGGCCTTGATGACGCCGGCGCTATAGAGCTTGCCGTACTTCGCGTTCATCTTCTCGACCAGATCCGCATGGTCGACTAGCTTTAGCTTGACGCCCGGCGTCGCCGCGAGATCGGTGACGGAGGCAGTCGGAATGCCGCCGACCCAGAAGAAGGCGTCGATCTTGCCGTCCTTGATGGCGTTGACCGACTCGGCGACGCCGAGCCGTTCGCGCTTCATGTCCTTGTCCTTGTCGAGGCCGGCGGCCTCGATCACGCGGAAGGCCATGACTTCGGTCGCGCCGCCCGGCGAGCCGGTGGAGACGCGCTTGCCCTTGAGATCGGCCATCGTCTTGATGCCGGTGCTCTCGACCGTCACGACATGCATGCGGTTCGGATAGACGACGAGCAGAGCTTGCAGCGGAATCTTGCCGCTCTTGAATTTGTCCTCGCCCTTGTAGGCATCGAGCGCAGCGTCAGCCATCGAGAAGCCCATCTCGCTCTGGCCAGTGCCGATGAGCTTGAGGTTGTCGACCGAGCCGCCGGTGACTTCGGCGGTCGCCTGCACGTTCGGCAGGTTCTTCGACAGCACGTTGGCGATTGCGCCGCCGAGCGGATAATACACGCCGCCGGTGCCGCCCGTTCCGATTGCCATTGTCTTCTGCTGCGCATGGGCACTCAGCGCCAGCCCGGCGGACAGTGCCAAGGCAAGCACGGCAGCTATTTTTGTCGTTCTCGTCATTCCAGTATTCCTCCCTGTGAGATGATTAGGCCGGTCGTTGAATTGCCGGTCCTTTCGCCTGCCATAACAATACCCCCAATCCGATCAGGACGCCGGGTACATAAGTGTAAGAAATGTCGCGACCAATCGCCGCTTCGATCACGGCCTCGATCAGGCTCGGAAACACCAGAAGCAGCCCGGACAGCACCAGCAGCCCGCGCTCGATCAGCGTGGTAGGCCGGAGGACCCAGCCTTGCGCGGCTGCAGCAAGCGCCATCAGGCCGAGCGTGGTCTTGATGGAGACTTCGACGATGTCGACCCACGAGCCGCCCTTCGGAATGTTCAGCAACAGGCCCACGCCCTGCGGATCGAGCACGAACACGAACGGCACGAGGAATGCGGGCAGGGTGTATTTCCACGATTGCAACGTGGTCTTGTAGGGATCGCCGCCGGTGATGGCCGCCGCGGCGAATGGCGACAGCGCCGTAGGCGGCGATACTTCAGACAACACCGCGTAGTAGAAGATGAACATGTGCGCGGCGTAGTCGGGAACGCCGAGCTTGATCAGCGCGGGCGCGGCGATCACGGCGCAGATGATGTAGGACGCGGTGACAGGTACCGCGAGGCCGATGATCCACACGATCAGCGATGTGTAGATCGCGGTCAGCAACAGACTGCCGCCCGCATAGGAAATGACGATCGACGAAAACTTCAGGCCGAGGCCGGTCAGGGTCACGATGCCGACCACGATGCCGGCGGCGGCGCAGGTGGTTGCGGCGTTGAGGGCGCCGATCGAGCCATCCGCCAGCGCGCGCTTGAGCTTCGGCGGCATCAGCGCTGTGTCCTTGCGCAGGAAGCTCAAGGCAAACGTCGTCACGATCGCATAGAACACCGACAACGCCGGCGAATAGCCGATCACCATGAACACGACGACGGCGATGAGCGAGATGAAGTGGAAGCCGTAGCGCTTCGTCATTTCGCCGAGAGACATTTCCGGCTTGAAGTTGACGTCACGCGCGCCGAATTTCTTGGCGTCGAGTTCGACCATGATGAGAAGCGACAGGTAATAGAGACAGGTTGGGATGGTCGCCATCCAGATCACGTCGAGATAGCTGATCTTGAGAAACTCCGCGATCAGGAACGCCGCAGCGCCCAGCACCGGCGGCGACAGGATGGCGCCGAGGCCGCCTGCGGCGAGCAAGCCACCGGCTGCGTTCTTCTCGAAACCTGCTTTCTTCATCATCGGATAGGCGACAGTGCCGATCATCACGGTGGTGGCCACGCCAGATCCGGAGGGGCCGCCGAGCAGGAACGACGACAGCACCACGGTGCGCCCGGCGCTGTTCGGCTTGCCGCCCATCAGCGCCAGCGAGAAGTCGATGAAGAATTTTCCTGCGCCGGATTGTTGAAGGAACGCGCCGAAGATCGTGAACAGGATGATCAGCGTCGCCGACACATCGACCGCGACGCCGAAGATGCCTTCGAGCGTAATGAAGAGGTGACCGACAAGCCGCGACAGATCGTAGCCGCGGTGGGTCCATGGTGCGGGCAGATGAGGGCCAAGCATCGCATAGGCGATGAACAGTACCGCGACCACGGGCATGATCAGTCCGGTAGTGCGGCGCGTCGCCTCCAGCACGAGAATGATGAAGATGATGCCGACAGCCACATCCATGTGATCGGGCGTCGTGGCGCGGTCGGTGAAGTCGTCGCCGCCCCATAGCGCGTAAGCAATAGTCGCGACCGCGAGGATTCCGGGAATGATATCCCACCAGCGCACGCGGTTGCGAAACCGCGCGGCAAGCGGAAACAGCAGGAAGGAGAGAACGAGAGTGAACGCCACATGCGTGTAGCGAAGCTCCTGCGTCGGGACGATCGCGTAGGCCGCATAGAGATGAAACAGGCTCATCGCGATGGCGATGTAGGTGACCGCCTGGCCCGCCAGCCCGCCAAGCCTGTTGGTCGCGCCTTCGTCTGCCTCGATGAATTCTTCAGCTTTGCGCAAGGCCTCGTCGGAAATGACCATCTGGTCATCCGCCGGCGGCAAATTTACCGTCGTCATGTCGTCTCCCCCCGGACCCTGTTTCATTTGCGGGTCATTGCGGCCTTCCCGTCGATGCGGGGGCCATTCGTTGGTGCGCATTGAGGCGGGTTTGATCGATTTAGGCAAGACTTCGTTGGAGGCAGCGCTGCGTGATCAACACCTAGGCGGCCCTTCATAATGTCGGCCCGGCAGCATGGTCCCGGCTGGGGCGAGGCGGCCCCGAGGCCGCCAAATATGGCGAAATTGAGCATTGCGATGCACCAATTCTATTTGACTTAGGCTGAAGTGAGTGCTTACTCACGCCGCATGAGCACGCTCAGACTCACAAGCGATCTCCGCCGGGAACAAATCCTGGAGGCAGCAAAGCGCTGCTTTGCGCTCTACGGCTATGCCGGGACCACAACCAAAAGCGTCGCGCAGGCTGCGGGTATTTCAGAAGGGCTGCTGTTCAAGCATTTCCCGACGAAAGCCGCACTTTATGCCGAGATTCTCTCGGAGGCCTGCGAGGCCGATCCGGAATTGCTTCAGCTGCGTGAGTTGAAGCCGTCGACGGAAACACTGGTCATTCTGATTCGCGAAATGGTCGTGCACTTCATGCGCGCCACCGACGAGCCGGAGCAGGAGGACGCCCAGCGCGTCAGGCTGTTGATTTCCAGCCAGTTGAACGACGGTGAGTTTGCAAGACTGCTCTACGACAAGATCGGAGATCTGATCGGGCCGATTTTCAAGGCGTCGCTTGAAAGGGCCATCGAAGCCGGAGATGCAGTGCGGGTCGAGGGAGAACCGCTTAATCTTTTCTGGTTTGCTCATCAGGTTGTTCACATGATTGCCCTTACAAGGCTTCCTGCGACTCCCTCATTAGACTATCCAAGCGCGCCGGACTTCGAACGGCAAATCTGCCAGTTCATTCTGCGGGGAATCGGAATGACCTGCGAGGCCATCTCTTCTTATTTAGATACCGCGCCACCGCTGTCTCAGGCAGCCGCGCGAATTGCGGAAAGTGCATGACATGGACGCCAAGAGCACACCCTCACAGCAAGCTCCTTTGCCAGGCGAAAAGCCGCATCGTAAGCCAATTCGCATGCGGCGCTGGTTGATCATCATCGGCAGCGCACTTGTGCTGCTGGTCGGCATCATCTGGGGATTCAACGCTTTCCGCAGTCACATGATCGCGGAATTCTTCAAAAACATGAAGCCGCCTCCGGCCGTCGTCGCCGTGGCGGAAGCAAAATCCGAAGTGCTGCCGAATCTCCTGACCGCCGTCGGTGATCTCGCCGCGATCAATCAGGTCAACGTCACGACCGACGTCAACGGACGCGTCACGGATATTCTCTTCCAGCCAGGCTCGGAAGTGAAGGCCGGCGACCCGCTGATCCAACTCTATGACGCACCCGACCAGAGCGATCTCGCCAGTTACAAGGCACAGACGCTGGCGGCACAGCTTGCGCTCGATCGTGCCAAGGCACTCCTAGCCAGATCGTTCGGCCCGCAGGCCACTGTCGATCAGGCGCAGGCGGCTTACGATCAAGGTGCCGCAGCGGTGGCCAAGACTGAGGCGATCATTTCGCAGAAACGGATCACTGCGCCGTTCACCGGCGTGCTTGGCGTGCGCTTGGTCCAGCTCGGCCAATATCTCAGCGCGGGAACGCAAATCGTTTCGCTGACTGATCTTTCCCGTCTTTATCTCAACTTCACGGTGACCGAAAAGGACCGGGCTGTTCTGAACGTCGGCCAGACCGTTCGTATCAAGGTCGACGCCTATCCAGGTCGTACCTTCGAAGGCAAGATCACCACCATCGAGCCGCAGATCAGCGCCGACACCCGCAACGTGCGCGTCCAGGCAACGCTGGAGAACCCGGGAAGAATCCTGCAGCCGGGCATGTTCGCATCGACCACGGTTGAGTTGCCGCCGAAGCCCGCGGTGATCACCGTGCCCGAAACGGCTGTGGATTACACGCTTTATGGCGACTCCGTCTGGCTCATCACCGAGACGAAGGATGCCGAGGGCAAAGCCTCGCTGAAGACCGACCGGACTTTCGTGAAGACCGGGCCGCGCATCGGAGGACGAGTCGTGATCTTGAGCGGGGTGAAGGCGGGTGATCGAGTTGTCGCTGTCGGACAGCTCAAGCTTCAGTCCGGCTCGGCTGTCACGGTCTCACCCGATCAGCCACCGCAGATTCCCGCGCAGCCGCCGCGCTACTGATTTTTTAACGGAGCGCCGCAGATGGCCTTCACTGATATCTTCATCAAGCGGCCTGTGCTGTCGCTTGTCGTCAGCCTGCTGATCTTGCTGATCGGATTCCAGGCGGCGACGCATCTGGGAATTCGGCAGTATCCCAAGCTGTCGAACACCGTTGTCACCGTCACGACATCGTATCCCGGTGCATCGCCCGACCTGATGCAGGGCTTCATCACGCAGCCGATTGAGCAGGCGGTGGCGTCGGCGGAAGGCGTCGATTACATCACGTCGTCGTCGGTGCAGGGCACCAGCACGATCTCGGTCTATATTAAGCTCAACGTCGATCCGAATTCCGCGCTGACCGAAGTCAGTTCTAAAGTCAGTTCGGTTAGATACCTGATCCCGAAGGAATCCAACGACCCGGTCATTACGAAATCGACCGGCCAGACCACGGCCGTAATGTATCTCGGTTTCGCGAGCGATGAATTGAGCGGGCCGCAGATTTCGGACTACCTTGCCCGCGTGGTGCAACCGATCCTTTCGACGGTGGATGGCGTCGCATCGGCTGACATTCTCGGCGCGCAGACGCTCGCGACCCGCATCTGGCTTGATCCTGCGCGCATGGCCGGCCGCAACGTGTCGCCCGACGACGTCGCCGCGGCGATCAGGGCGAACAACTTCCAGGCCGCCGCCGGTCAGTCAAAGGGATACTTCACCGTATCTAACGTGACGACCAATACCGACCTGACCAGCATCGAGCAGTTCAAGCGGATGACGGTGAAGGCGCAGGATGGCGGCTTCGTCAGACTCGAAGACGTCGCGACAGTCGAACTCGGCGCACAGAGCACGGACGCGAGTGTTGCGATGAGCGGCCAGCAGGCCATCTTCATCGGCGTGCAATCGACGCCGCAGGGCAACCCGCTGAACATCGTCAAGGGCGTGCGCGGGCTGTTCCCGGAAATCGAGCGCAATCTGCCACCGTCGCTGAAGATGCGAGTGGCCTACGATTCGACCAAGTTCATCCAGTCGTCGATCGACGAGGTGCGCAACACCCTGGTCGAGGCGGTGATTATCGTCGTTGTCGTGATCTTCCTGTTCCTGGCCTCGTTGCGCTCGGTCATCATTCCGGTCGTCACCATTCCGCTGTCGCTGGTCGGCGCCTGCATCCTGATGCTGGCGATGGGCTTCACGCTCAACCTGCTGACGCTGTTGGCGATGGTGCTCGCCATCGGGCTTGTGGTCGACGACGCCATCGTGGTCGTGGAAAATATCCACCGGCATCTGGAGGAGGGCAAATCGCCCGTTGAGGCATCGCTGATAGGCGCGCGCGAGATTGTCGGCCCGGTCATCTCCATGACAATTACGCTGGCCGCTGTGTATGCCCCGATCGGATTCCTTGGCGGCCTGACCGGTGCTCTGTTCCGTGAATTCGCATTCACGCTGGCAGGCTCGGTGATCATCTCGGGTGTCGTCGCTCTGACCCTGTCACCGATGATGTGTTCGGTGCTGCTCAAGAGCGGTCACGATCAGGGCCGTTTCGCCAAGCTGGTCGATCGGGTGTTTACCCGGATAACCGACTGGTACGGCCGCAAGCTGGATCGCTCGTTGGATTATCGGCCCATCACGGGTCTCTTCGCCCTGACGATTCTGTTCCTCGTTGGCTTTATGTTCGTCAACACCAACAAGGAACTGGCGCCCGAGGAAGACCAGGGCATTCTGTTCTCGGTGACCAAGGCGCCGCAATACGCCAACATCGACTACAGCAATTTCTACGGCAAGAAGCTCGACGCCGTATTCGCAGGTTTCCCCGAGACCGACCTGCGCTTTATCATCAACGGCACCAATGGCCCGGCCAACGGCATTGCCGGCATGATCCTGAAGCCGTGGGACGAGCGTAAGCGATCGTCGTTGGCGTTAAAGCCTCTGGTGCAAAATGAGCTGAGCAAGGTCGAAGGCGTGAATGCGTTTGCCTTCAATCTGCCGGCGCTGCCGGGTGGACCCGGTGGTCTGCCGATCCAGATGGTCATCAGCAGCACGAGCGGCTTCCAGGCCGTCTTCGAGCAGATGGAAAATCTGAAGAAAGCCGCGCGCGCGAGCGGGATGTTCATCGTGGCCGACAGCGACCTCGCATTCAATCAACCGGTGGTTCGCGTCGTCGTCGATCGTTCCAAGGCGAACGATCTCGGCATCAACATGGCTGCCCTTGGCAATACGCTATCGACGCTGCTTGGCGGCAACTATGTGAACCGGTTTAACCTCGAAGGGCGATCCTATCAGGTGATCCCGCAGGTGCCGCGTGACCTTCGCCTGACGCCGGAATCGATCGGCAACTACTACGTTGCGACGAATACCGGCCGGCAGGTGCCGCTCTCGACCGTCGTTACCATTGAGACGATGACCAACCCCAACGCGCTGACCCATTTCAACCAGCTCAACTCGGCAACGTTCCAGGCCGTGGCCATGCCGGGCGTTACGATGGGCAAGGCGGTGGAGTTCCTCGAGACGCAGGCGAAACAACTGCCTGCGGGTTTCACGCGCGACTATCTGGCGGATTCGCGTCAGTACGTGCAGGAAGGCAATCAGCTCACGGTCACTTTCATCTTCGCGCTCATCATCATCTATCTGGTACTGGCCGCGCAGTTTGAAAGTCTGCGCGATCCGCTGGTGATCCTGATTTCGGTGCCGATGGCGATCTCGGGCGCGCTGATCCCGCTGTTCTTCGGCCTCGCGACCATCAACATCTATACGCAGGTGGGTCTCGTGACGCTGGTCGGTCTGATCAGCAAGCACGGCATCCTGATGGTGGAGTTCGCCAACGAGATGCAAGTCAACGAAGGCGTGGACCGGCGTACCGCCATCGAACACTCGGCGCGCGTCCGCCTGCGGCCGATCCTGATGACCACCGCGGCGATGGTCGCCGGCCTGCTGCCGCTGCTTACGGCCAGCGGCGCCGGCGCGGCGAGCCGGTTCTCCATCGGCATCGTGGTCGTCGCGGGCATGTCCATTGGCACGCTGTTCACGCTGTTCGTTTTGCCGGCGGTTTATACGGTGCTCGCAACCGATCACCGGGCCGCGGCCGAAACCGAACGGGCCAAGGACATCGAGAAGTACGAACTCAGCCTGACCTGATAGGCTGATAGAGGCTGGTGTGGCGATTGTACGCCCGGTTCGCCGGAGTGTATGATCGCCACAATCATGTTGACCGTTCGCAATCTCGCCAAATCCTATTCCACGTCGGAGGAGCAGCTTGCGGTCTTGCGAGGTGTGGACCTCACGCTGGCCGCGGGCGAGAGCGTGGCGCTCACCGGCGAATCCGGCAGCGGCAAGAGCACGCTGCTGCATCTGATCGCAGGCCTGGATAGAGCCGATGCCGGCGAGGTCTGGCTCGACGGAGCGCTGGTCTCCGATCTCTCCGACAGCGAACGCGCGGCGATGCGGCGCGACCGGCTCGGCCTCGTATTCCAGCAGTTCAATCTCATTCCGAGTCTTCAGATCGGCGACAACCTCGCGTTTCAGGCGCGTATTGCCGACCGTTACGATCCTGTGTGGCAGGACGAACTGATCGAGCGGCTTGGATTGCGCCCGCTGCTCGACCGCTATCCCGAGCAACTCTCGGGCGGCCAGCAGCAACGCGTCGCCATCGGGCGTGCGCTGGCAGTCAAGCCGCTGGTGCTTCTGGCTGACGAACCCACGGGGAACCTCGACGAGACCACCGCAGACGATGTGCTTGCGCTTGCACGCGATCTGGTGGCGCGCACCGGCTGCGGTTTCCTGATGGTGACGCATAGTGCGCGGCTAGCCGCGACGCTCGACCGGCAGGTTCATCTCCATGCGGGACGGATCACATGACGCGCCCGTTCTGGGTCCTCCGCGTTTTGTTGAGCCACTGGATGCGGCACCGGATGCAGCTTGCGACCTTGCTGGTCGGATTGATTTCCGCGACCGCGTTATGGAGCGGCGTGCAGGCGTTGAACGAGCAGGCGCGCAACAGCTATGATCGCGCGGCGGCGACGTTCGGCGGCGGCAATACCGCGATGCTGGTCGGCCGCGACGGCCCTTCGTTTCCGCAACAACTCTTCGTCGATCTGCGTCGCGCCAACTGGCCGGTATCGCCCGTTGTCGAAGGCCGCGTGCTGATCGGCGGCCGTGCGTTCCGGTTGCTCGGCATCGAGCCGGTCTCGTTGCCACCCGGCGCGGGATCGGCTCCCGATATTGGTCAGGCGGACTTGCAGAAATTTCTGATGCCGCCCGGACAGACGCTGGTTGCGCCGGAAACATTGTCGGACCTCAAGCTGAACGGGGGAGTATCTCCCCAAGCCAACAACGTGGCTCTGCCGCCGCTCGCGGTGCAGGACAATCTCGCGCCCGGCGTACTGGTGGTCGATATCGGCGTCGCGCAACGCATTCTCGGCATGCCGGATCAGGTGTCGCGGCTTCTTGTTGGTGAGACTGGCGGCAAGCGTCCACCGCTCGAACAGGTGGTCGGCGACAAGTTGCGGATCGTGGAGGCTGGTGCCCCGAGCGATCTCGAACGGCTCACCTCCAGCTTTCATCTCAACCTGACCGCGTTCGGATTGCTGTCATTTGTCGTGGGGCTTTTCATCGTTCACTCCGCCATTGGATTGGCGCTCGAACAACGGTTGCCGATGCTGCGGACGATGCGCGCCTGCGGCGTGTCGGCGCGGGCGCTCACGGCTGTGCTGGTGACGGAGCTTGTGTCGCTCGCGGTGCTGTCCGGCGTCATCGGATTGATGTGCGGCTATGTCGTTGCTGCGTTCCTGCTGCCCGATGTCGCCGCCAGCCTGCGCGGACTCTATGGCGCGCAGATTCCCGGCCAACTATCGCTCAAGGCAAGCTGGTGGCTGTCTGGTTTGGGCATGAGCATTCTTGGCGCGTTGCTCGCCGCCGCTGCGGGACTCTTCCGCGTCTATCGTTTGCCGGTGCTTGCCGCGGCGCAGCCCTATGCCTGGCAGCAGGCACAGCAGCGCTGGCTGATACGGCAAGGTGCGTTCGCACTCATGGTCGCGCTGATCGCAGCCGCGTGTTTGTACTTTGGCGATTCTCTTGCATCGGGATTTCTTGTGCTGGCAGGACTGCTGCTCGCGGCGGCGCTGGCGCTGCCGGTTCTTCTTGGTGCGGTGCTGTGGTTCGGACAGCGCGGTACCGTGCGTCCGATCGTGAAATGGTTCTGGGCCGACAGCCGGCAGCAATTGCCCGGGCTTTCTCTTGCATTGATGGCGCTGCTGCTTGCGCTCGCGGTCAATGTCGGCGTCGGCACCATGGTGCAGAGTTTTTCGCGGACATTTACCGCGTGGCTCGATGACCGGCTCGCGGCGGAGGTTTATCTCAACGCGACCAGCGATGCGCAGGGCGCGGAGATCGTTTCATGGCTGCGGCAGCGGCCGGAGGTTGAAGCGATTCTGCCGGCATGGCGTACAGACGTGACGCTGGACACATTGCCGGTCGAAGTCCTCGGCTTCGCCGATCATGCGACCTATCGCGAGCGATGGCCGCTGCTGGAATCGGTGCCGGGCGTCTGGGATAAGGTGCGCGCGGGCGAGGGCGCGCTGTTCAGCGAGCAGCTCGCGCGGCGGCTTAAGGTCGGACTCGGGGACCGCGTTAGACTTCCTGCGGTGAGCGGCTCGTGGCAGGTCGAGGTTGCCGGGATTTATCCGGACTATGGCAATCCGAAGGGGCAGATCGGCGTCGATATCGATGCGCTGGCGAAACATTGGCCGGAAATCGCGCGGACGCGCTTCGGGTTGCGCGTGGCGCCGGACAAGGTTTCGGCTCTTGTCGCAGCGTTGCGCGAGAAATTCGGACTCGATCCCAGCCGGCTGCTGGATCAGGCGACGCTGAAAGCCGAATCCACCCGCATCTTCAACCGCACCTTCTCGGTGACGTCGGCGCTGAACGCCTTCACGCTTGGCGTCGCGGGGGTCGCGCTGCTCACCAGTCTGCTGACGCTGAGCAACAGCCGGTTGCCGCAGCTTGCGCCATTGTGGGCGCTTGGGCTGACGCGGCGAAGGCTTGCCGGAATCGAACTGCTCAAAACCATGTCAGTTGCGTTCATCACCGCATTGCTGGCGCTGCCGTTGGGCTTGCTGGTGGCGTGGTGTCTGGTGGCGGTGGTCAATGTGAAAGCATTCGGCTGGCGGCTCCCGTTCCATGTCTTCCCGGCGCAACTTTTGGGGCTGCTCGCGATCACGATGCTGGCTGCGTTGCTGGCGACGTGCCTGCCAATCTTGCGGCTGATGCGGCTACAGCCCGCAGCCCTTGTGAAGATATTCGCCAATGAGCGCTGATCTCCGCACCAGCCGCCGTGTCTTCATCGGCGGCGCTTTGCTCGCAACGCTCGGCGGTGGACTCGCGCGTGCGCAGGGTTTTGCTGGACTGGGCGGCGGGAGCAATGGTTTTGCAGCCGTCGTGCCCGGCAAGCTATTGGAGTTTCCGCGCGATCATGGGGCGCATCCGGATTACCGCATCGAGTGGTGGTATCTCACTGCGAACCTGCGCGATGCCACCGGCACGGGATGGGGCGCGCAATGGACGCTGTTCCGGCAGGCGATGGCGTCGGGCGCACAGCAGGACGGCTGGGCCAACCAGCAGATCTGGATGGGGCACGCCGCCGTCACCAATGCCGATACGCATCGCTACGCCGAAAAATTCGCGCGTGGTGGTGTGGGGCAGGCTGGCGTGGACGCGAAGCCGTTTCGTGCGTGGATCGATTCATGGGAGATGCGCGGGAGTGAGGCGTTCTCGGCACAGAACGCTGCGCCGCTCACGGTGTCGGCGTCAGGCGCGGATTTCAGTTACGCGCTGACGCTCGAAGCGGATCGGTCGCTGGTGCTACAAGGTGACGGCGGCTACAGCAAGAAATCCGAGCGCGGACAGGCATCGTATTATTTCAGCCAGCCATATTACGCTGCATCCGGTTCGATCTCGTTGGGGGACAAGCAGGCTGCCGTCACCGGCCGCGCATGGATGGATCGCGAATGGAGCAGCCAGCCGCTGGCGTCGGACCAGACCGGGTGGGACTGGTTCTCGCTGCATCTGGAGTCCGGTGAGAAGGTCATGCTGTTCCGCCTGCGCCAGAAGGACGGACGGAACTATTTCGCCGGTAACTGGATTGACGCGAACGGGCGCTCGGAACCGCTGGCCGCAGATTCAATTGCGATGACGCCAACGGGCTTTACAGAGATCGAAGGCCGCAAGCTGCCGACATTCTGGACTGTGGCGATCGTGGATCGCGGTCTCAAGATCGAATGCGTGCCGCTGAATGCAAAAAGCTGGATGGGAACGCGCTTCGCTTATTGGGAAGGTCCGATCAGCTTTCGCGGCAGCCACAACGGTATCGGCTATCTTGAAATGACGGGCTATTGAGAAGGCGCAATCGGCATGAAGCAGAAACAATTCGGCAAGACGGACCACCTGGTGTCGGTGATTGGGCAGGGGACCTGGTACATCGATCATGGTGACCGGGCATCGGCCGTAACGGCACTGCGCAGGGGCCTCGATCTCGGCATGACGCATATCGACACCGCCGAGATGTACGGCGATGCGGAGCTTGTGGTCGCAGATGCGATCTCTGGACGGCGTGACGAAGTGTTTCTGGTCTCGAAGGTCTTACCAAGCAACGCGTCAAGACGCAGCACGATGCAAGCCTGCGATCGTTCGCTGAAGCGGCTCAAGACCGACCGGCTCGATTGCTATCTGCTGCACTGGCGCGGACAGTATCCGCTGGAAGACACTGTTGCGGCGTTCGAGGAGCTGGTCAGCGCCGGGAAGATTCTGTCATGGGGCGTCAGTAATTTCGACGCATCGGATCTTGCGGAAATGGTCGACGCTGCGGGCGAGGGCCGCATCGCCTGCAACCAGGTGCTTTATCATCTGAACGAACGGGCTATCGAGCATTCCGTCATTCCATGGTGTGAGGCGCATGGCGTTTCCGTGGTGGCGTATTCGCCGTTCGGCCATGATGATTTCCCCAATGCGCAGTCGGCAGGCGGCAAGGTCTTGCAGGAGATCGCATCGCGTCACGGTGCAACGCCGCGTCAGGTGGTGCTGAGTTTCCTCGCGCGATGGCCTTCGGTTTTCGCGATTCCCAAGGCGTCCTCTTCAAGTCATGTCGCGGAGAATGCCGGTGCGGGAGATGTCACGCTAACGGAGGGCGACATTGCTGCGCTCGACAAGATATTCCCTTTGGGGCGTGAGCCGCGCAGCCTGCCGATGATCTAGATTACCGCTGCGATGCCCTGCCAGAGCAGCAGCAGCGAGATGAAGAACAGCAGCACGTATGCGATCTGATAGAACAATCCGGTCGGCGTGACCCGGACGAGCCAGATGCCCGCGAAGTTCGCCATCACAGCGATGGGCAACAGCAGCAGCGACGTCGCAAAGTTCTTTGCGGTGAATTGCGCGAGCATGAAGTAGGGCCCGATCTTCAGGACATTGATGATCGCGAAGAAGATCGTGGTGGTGCCGACCAGCACCAGTTTCGGGAGCCGCTGTGGCAGGACGTGAACCTGAAACGGCGGCCCGCCGCCTTGCGTCATGAACGACGTAAATCCCGAGACGCCGCCCCAAAAGACGCCGCTCGTCGCTGTTGCCGCATGCGGCTCGATATTGTTGCGGCGAAGCCAGGTATTGGCCACGAAGGCAAGGCCAATGATGCCGACGATGATGCGCACGAACGCATCGGACAGGTGCGAAGCCAGAAGCCAGCCCAGCGCCATGCCGGCGCATGCGCCTGGCAACATGACCTTCAAATTCCACGCATCCCAGTCGCGCCGGTAGACGTAAACCGAGATTATGTCCTGCGTTATGAGGATCGGCAGGAGGAGTGCCGCAGCTTCCAGCGGTGGAAGATAAAGCGCCAGCAGCGGCGTCGACGCGATGCCGAGACCGGAGAAGCCGCCTTTCGCCAGCCCCAGCAGGATCACTGCCGGGACGGCCACGACGTAAAACATCGGTTCGGTGATGATGCCGGGCAAGCGATGTTCCGCAGAGTATGATCCCAAAAAGGGACGGGGATTTAGGGCGGGCGTGCCCATGAAAGATATGTGACGAGTCGCAATGAAGCTGCCCTGCCACCTTAGGCCTCAGATCGCGCTGCAAGATCAACTTATAACCGCTACGCCGAAATGAAGCCGCCCTTGTGGGTTCGCGGGAGCGACCATAGATTTCGGCCATGCCGCGTTATTTCTTCAATACCCGCATCGGCGAGACGCTGATTCCCGACCCCGAGGGCGAGGAATTGCGCGATCCTGATCATGCTTGGGAGATCGCGCGCGCGACCATCCGGCAGATCTTGCAGGAACAGGGCAAGGATCCGAGCCTGCTGTCCGCTTCGCTGGAAGTGACCGACGTCAGCGGCGAGATCGTGCTCGAATTTCCGTTTACCGAAGCACTCGAGATACCTGACGACCCGCCGTCGCGGCACTGACGTTCTGTGTGGCGGCATGTGCCTCCGCATCGGTTTCACCCTGCGCGAGCTTGACGGCAAAGTCGGCGACCAGTTCGGCGGCCAGCGTGTCCGGTGATGCCAGCCAGCTTGCGGCGAATGTTAGTGTCGGCACCTGCAGATCGGTGGCGAGAAGGTTGAGCTGGCCCTCTGCCAGTTCGCGCTCGACGATCGCGGTCGGGATCACCGCGACGCCGATGCCGTCGGTTGCCATGCGGATCACGGTCGCCAGCGAGGCGCTGGCATGCAGCCGGATCGCCGGCAGATCGGGCCGGTTGAACAGCGAGCGCACGATTTCATAGGGCTGCGTCTTGCGCGGGAAGGTGATAATCGCGAAGCGCGCCAGATCGTGCGCCGTCAGCACGACGTTGCGCAGACCCAGCGACGGACTGGCGACGAACGAAATCGGATAGTCGCACAGCACACGGTTGCGCACGTTCGAGGCGGACCATGGGCCGAGGCAGAAGGCGAGATCAATTTCCTGCGCGAGCAATCGCGCGCGCAGATTGGGTGTGATGTCGACCTCGACCTCCAGCGAGAGATTGGGATGTGCGTTGGCGACCCGCTCGATCAGTTGCGGCAGCCAGGTGTGAACGATGGTTTCCGAAACGCCGAGCCGCAGGATGCCGCGCATCGCCGAGCGGTCCATCACCGCAGCCAGCATTTCCGAACGCAGACCGATGAGCTTCTCAGCGTATTGCATCATCTGCCGTCCGCTCGGCGTCGGCGTCACGTTGCGGCTGTCACGCTGCAAAAGCTTCACGCCGAGTTCGGCTTCAAGCTGGGCGATGCGTTGTGAGATGGCGGGCTGGGTGGTGTTGAGCTTGCGCGCCGCGCCGCCGAAGCTGCCCAGCGTCACCACCCAGAGAAATGTCTCGATTGACTTGAAATCGACCATGCCTGTTTATCCTGCAATTGATTAGTCGAGCTTATCGTTTCTCATAAGAAAACACGACTAGACTTTATAGCACGGCAATGATCCACTCTTTTTAGAGAGAAACGGAGTGGACATATGCTTTCGGCGGTCGCGCATGCGCCCCAGACCGGACAAAGCCCCGGCCAAACCCTTCCGAGCCAGGCCGCGCGGCTGGCCTACCGGTCGGGCAAGGTCGGCGTAACGGCCGGCGTCGCGCCGGGCTTCGTTCAGGGCAATCTCGCCATCCTTCCGGAAAAACTGGCGTCGGCGTTTCACCGTTTTTGCCAGATCAATCCCAAGCCGTGTCCCATCATCGGCATGTCCGAAGTCGGTGATCCGCGCATTCCCGCGCTTGGCATCGATCTCGACATCCGCACCGATCTGCCGCGCTATCGGGTTTGGCGCGATGGGCAACTGACCGAAGAGCCCACTGACATCATGTCGCACTGGCGCGACGATCTCGTTGCTTTCGTCATCGGCTGTTCATTCTCGTTTGAAGAAGCGCTGATCGCGGACGGGTTGAAAATCCGTCACATCGAGGAGGGGCGCAACGTCCCGATGTATCGCACAAACGTTCCCTGCGCGTCGGCCGGTCCGTTCGCGGGACCGCTGGTGGTGTCGATGCGGCCGTTCAAGCCGGCGGACGCGATCCGCGCCATTCAGATCACGACGCGGTTTCCGGCGGTACACGGCGCACCGGTGCATTTCGACAAGCCGGAGATGATCGGCATCAAGGATATTTCCAAGCCCGACTATGGCGACGCGGTGAGCATTCAGCCTGACGAAGTGCCGGTATTTTGGGCGTGCGGAGTAACACCGCAATCGGTCATCCTGCAATCGCGGCCTGACTTCGCGATTACCCACGCGCCCGGCTACATGCTGGTGACGGACGTGCGCAATTCGGAATTTTCGATTCAGTGAGTTTTGCCAAACCAGCTTGAACCTTTTGCCGAACAAAGAAGTTCGCCACACACAGGAGTATCGTTGATGAATCGCCGCGAAGTGTTGTTGTCCGGTGTCGCACTGTCCCTTGCGGGGACTCTCGGAACCCGCGCCTTCGCGCAGGCCGGTGGTGAAATCCTGATCGGCTGCATCTGGCCGCTGACGGGACCGACGGCGCAGATCGGCGCCGACGCGCGGCATGCGCTGGAAACCGCCGCCGACATCGTCAACGCTTCCTACGATCTCGATCTGCCGACAGCAAAGAATGCGGGACTTGCGGGCCTAGGCGGCGCGAAGATCAAGCTGGTCTTTGCCGACCATCAGGGCGATCCACAGAAGGGCCGCGCCGAAGCCGAGCGCCTGATCACGCAGGACAAGGTCGTCGCGATCTGCGGCGCGTTCCATTCGTCGGTCTCCGCCACGGTCAGTGCATCGTGCGAACGCTACGGCATTCCCTATGTCGCCGCCGACTCGTCGTCGCCCAGCCTGCATCGCCGGGGCTTGAAGTTCTTCTTCCGTCCCGCTGCCCACGACGAGATGTTCTCGCTCGCGATGTTCGAGTTCATGGATGCGCTGAAGAAGAAGGGCAAGAAGATCGAGAGCGTCGGGTTATTCTACGAGGACACCATTTTCGGCACCGACTCCTCGAACGTGCAGCGCAAGCTCGCGGCCGATCGCGGCTACAAGGTTGTGGCCGACATCAAGTATCGCGCCAGTTCGCCGTCGCTGACAGCCGAAGTGCAGCAGATCAAGAGCGCCAATCCTGACGTGCTGCTGCCGTCGAGCTACACCACCGACACAATCCTCTTGATGAAGACCATGGACGAGCTTGGCTACAAGCCGAACAATATCCTGGCCCAGGCGGCCGGCTTCTCCGACAAGGCGACATTCGATGCGGTCGGCGACAAGCTCAACGGCATGATCTCGCGCGCCAGCTTCTCGCTCGATCTCGCGGCCAAGCGTCCGTCGGTCGGCAAGGTCAACGACATGTTCAAGGCCCGCGCCAACCGCGACCTCAACGACAACACCTCACGCCAGTTGACGGCGCTGCTTGTGGTGGCTGACGCCATCGACCGCGCCAAGTCCACCGATGGCGAGAAAATCCGCGCGGCGCTGGCGGCCACCGATACGCCGGGCGAGCAGACGATCATGCCGTGGAAGCGCATCAAGTTCACCGCCGAAGGGCAGAACGACGACGCCGATCCTGTCCTGCTGCAGCATCTCGGCGGCAAGTTCATCACCGTATATCCGGCGCAGGCGGCAATCGCCGAGCCGAAATGGCCGATGAACGGCTGACCCCGCGACAAGGCGCTGTCTTCCCGGCAGCGCTTTTTCATGGATGATCGACTAACTGTGATGCCCGGTGGCAGTGCCGCCGCGTGCACCTTTATCTGGATGGATGTCTTCCGGTGACAACACAGGCCTTTCTTCAGGTGATCGCAAGCGGCCTCTTGATGGGGCTGATCTATGCACTGATCGCGGTCGGCCTGTCGCTGATCTTCGGTCTGATGGACGTGGTGAACTTCGCTCACGGCGAGTTCCTGATGCTTGCGATGTACGCGACGTTCGGGCTGGTGTTCGTGACCGCGCTGGACCCCGTCGTGCTGGCGCCGCTGGTGGTGGCGCTGATGTTCATCCTCGGCGTGTCGGTCTATGCCGGAATCATCCGCTATGCGATGCGCGCCAAGGCCAATCCCGGCATGGTGCAGATTTTCGCGACCTTCGGTCTGGCGCTGCTGATCCAGGGCCTCGCGCAGTATTTCTTCACCCCGGACTATCGCAACATCGCCAATACATGGCTCGGCGGAAAGACGCTCAATCTCGGCGGCGTGTTTCTGCCGTGGCCGCAGATTTTCGGCGGGGTGGTCTCGCTGGCGGTGTTCGCAGGACTCTATTGGCTGATCACGCGCACCGATTTCGGCAAGGCGCTTGAGGCGACGCGCGAGGATCAGGGTGCGGTGGCGCTGGTTGGCATCGACCGCAACCGCGTGTTTGCGCTGGGCTGGGGGCTCGGCGCAGCGCTGGTCGGTGTCGCGGGCGCGGTGCTGGCGATTTTCTATTACATCCATCCACAGGTCGGCGGCACCTTCGCACTGATCGCCTACGTCACGGTGGCGCTCGGCGGCTTCGGCAGCATCTTCGGCGCATTGGTGGCGGGCGTCATCGTCGGGCTGGTCGAGGCACTGACGACGCTCATTCTGCCGGCGTCACTAAAATCGGTCGGCGTGTATTCACTCTATCTGCTGGTGCTGTTCGTCAGGCCGAGCGGTCTGTTCGGGAGGCTGTGATGACCCAGAGCACAGCGGCCTCATCGATGACGTCTTTTGTGTCCAGCAGGCGGCGTCAGCTCATCACCGCCGTCGTCGTGTTCGCGCTGATCGCACTGGTGCCGCGAATGGTGTCGGACGTTTACATGATGAACGTGCTGATCCTGACGCTGCTGTTCGCGGCCTTGTCGCAGAGCTGGAACCTGCTTGGGGGCTATTGCGGGCAGGTCTCGCTCGGGCATGCGCTGTATTTCGGAATCGGCGCTTATGCGACCAGCATCCTGTACGTGAAATTCGGCATCACGCCGTGGGGCGGGCTGCTCGCGGGCGGCATCATTGCGGCGCTGATTGCGCTGGCGCTGGGCTATCCGTGCTTCCGCTTGAAGGGTCATTATTTCTCTATCGCGACCATCGTCATCGCCGAGATTGGATTGTTGCTGTTCCACAACTGGGACTACGCCGGCGCCGCGCTCGGCATCCAGTGGCCATTTACGCCGGATTCGTGGTGGACGTTGCAGTTCGCCCGCGACAAGGCGCCGTACTTCTACTTTGCGCTCGGCCTGTTCGCCGTCACCTGGCTGGTCACGTTCGCCGTCGTCGAGTCGAAATGGGGCTACTGGTGGCGCGCCGTGAAGGACAGCGCGGAGGCAGCGGAAAGCCTCGGCGTGACGATCTTCCATTCCAAGATGGCGGCGGCCGCGATCTCGGCGTTCTTCACCGCCGTCGGTGGCGGCTTCTATGCGGCATTTGTGTCCTATATCGATCCGGACAGCGTCATGCACTTCCGCTTTTCGTTGCTGATGGCACTGCCTGCGGTGCTGGGCGGCGTCGGCTCGCTCTGGGGACCGGCGATCGGCGCGCTGATCCTGATTCCGCTGGCTGAACTGACGCGCTCCTATCTCGGTGGATCGGGCTCTGGTCTTGATCTTGTGATCTATGGTGCGCTCATCATGGTGGTGTCGTTGACTCGCCCCGAAGGCATTCTCAGCATCATCAAGCCGCCAACCGCGCGCGGAGCGGCCACATGATTGACAAGCCGCTTGTCAGTTGCCGCAGCGTGACGCGCCGTTTCGACGGGCTCGTTGCGAACGATTCCATCGATCTCGATGTGAAGCGCGGCGAGATCCTCGGATTAATCGGCCCGAACGGCGCGGGAAAGTCGACGCTGTTCAATTTGATCGCGGGTGCGTTCCCGGTGTCGTTCGGCGTCATCGAATTCGACGGCCACGACATCACGCCGTTGCCAGCGGCGAAGCGCTGCCAGCTTGGCATTGCGCGGACGTATCAGGTTCCGCGCTCGTTCGATTCCATGTCGGTGGTCGAGAACGTCACCGTCGGCGCGTTCGTGCGTTATCCCGGCGTGTTGCAGGCGCGGGCGAAGGCGCTCGATGTTCTCGATTATGTCGGGCTTGCGGCCCATGCGGATGCATCTGCGGCCGATCTCACGCCCCCGCAGAAGCGCCGCCTTGAAGTGGCGCGCGCGTTGGCGACCGAGCCGAAGCTGTTGCTGCTCGACGAAGTCCTCACAGGTCTCACGCCAAGTGAAGCTGCGGCCGGCGTCGATCTGATCCGCAAAGTGAGGGAGACCGGCGTCACTGTCGTGATGGTCGAGCATGTGATGGAAGTGGTAATGCCGCTGGTGGATCGCGCCGTGGTGCTGCATCTCGGCAAGGTTCTGGCGGAGGGACTGCCGAAAGAAGTCGTGCGCGACGAGAAGGTGATCGCCGCTTATCTGGGGGATCGTCATCGTGCTGCTTGATGTCGCAAACCTCACCACGGCCTATCGCGGCCTGATCGCGATCTCGGATATTTCGATCAACGTCGATTCCGGCGAAATCGTCACCGTTGCGGGGGCGAACGGCGCGGGCAAGTCGACATTGCTGAAATCCATCGCCGGGATGGAGAAGCCGAAATCGGGATCTGTCAATTTCGTCGGCGAACGGATCGATACCATTCCGGCGCATCTGATTACCGCGCGCGGACTTGCCTTCGTGCCGGAGAACAAGCGGCTGTTTCCCCGGCTCAGCGTCGCTGACAATCTGCGGCTCGGCAGTTACCTGCATCGCGGCAGCCCGGATCGCGACAGCCCGCTCGAATTCGTGTTCAAGCTGTTTCCGCGTCTCGAAGAGCGCCTGTCGCAGCGTGCGGCGACACTGTCGGGTGGCGAACAGCAGATGCTGGCGATTGCCCGCGCGCTGATGACGCGGCCGCGTCTTCTGATGCTCGACGAGCCGTCGCAAGGCATCATGCCGAAGCTGGTCGACGAAATCTTTCAGGCGATTCAGCAGATCCGCGACAATGGTGTAACGATCTTGCTGGTGGAGCAGCGGTTGTCGGAAAGTCTCGAGATTTCCGATCGCGC
Organism: Afipia sp.; assembly: GCA_051653085.1. GTDB lineage: Bacteria > Pseudomonadota > Alphaproteobacteria > Rhizobiales > Xanthobacteraceae > Afipia. Next base: position 134,918 of record JBOFVL010000044.1, read on the forward strand.
CTATGTGCTGCAAACCGGCAAGGTGGTGATGAGCGGACCGGCCGCCGACATCAAGGCCAACCCGGAAGTCCGGCGCATCTATCTAGGTATGTGACGCGATCAACGCTTTCAGCACATCGTCCGGCCGTTCCGCCGTCAGCATGTGTCCCGCGCCCGGCAGCACGACTTGCTTCGAACCCGCGATCGCGGCGGCGAGCTGCTTGCCGGATTTCAGCGGCGTCATCATGTCGCGTTCGCCGAGGACCAGCGTTGTCGGCGCGCTCACCTTCGCGGCGGCGGTGAGTGCATCCTTGTAATCGTTGCAGGCAGCAAGGTCGCTGAACAGCACGCCGGGTGCGTCGCGTTCGAGCACGCGCTGGCCGCCGCCCATCATCCACAGGCCCGGCGCCTGCGAGCCGCCGAGGCCTGCGGCAAATCCGAAACCCCAGATCGACACCATATCGATAGCGTCGTGATTGTTGTCCTTCGCAGCGTTGAGCAGGTCAGGAGACACCGGCATCGCGCCGCCAACGCCGATCAGCGATAGTGCCGAGACCTTGTTCGGATGCCGTGCGGCGGCATCGAGCGCGATCAGCGATCCCATCGAATGTCCGACGAGACCGGCTTTCGTCGCTCCGCTGGCAACGATAAGGCGCGTGACCCAATCCGCCATGCCGGAGATCGACGAAATCAGCTTCCCCTTCGAGCGGCCGTGTCCCGGGAGGTCCGGCGCAAGCACGCTGTAGCCATGATGGGAAAACCATCGGCTGAACAACGCCCACATCGAATGATCGAAGCCTGCGCCGTGCAGGAACACCACCAGTGGCAGTTTCGGATCGAACTCCTTGCCTCCTGTCGTTGCAAAGGTCTCAACGCCGTCCACAGTCAGGATCATGTCTTAAGCCTTCTGCGAAAAGCGGAGCGCCTGGCCGAGGTCGCCGATGATGTCCTCGGCGGCCTCGATGCCGATGGACAGGCGAATGAGCTCTTCGCCGATGCCTGCGACCTTCAACTGCTCGGCATTCATTTGCTGATGCGTGGTGCTGGCTGGGTGGATAACCAGCGTCTTGGCATCGCCGACATTGGCGACGTGACTGACCAGCTTCAGCGCTTCGATGAACTTGCGTCCGGCGTTGCGCCCACCCTTGATGCCGAAGGTGATAATCGAGCCTGCGCCGCGCGGCAGCAGCTTCTTGGCCAGTGCGTGATCGGGGTGGTTCTCAAGCGAAGGATGCAGCACCCATTCCACGGCCTTGTTCGCGGTGAGGAAGGCAAGCACGGCGGAGGCGTTGTCGACATGGCGCTGCATGCGGACATGCAGCGTCTCGACGCCCTGCAAGATCTGAAAGGCGTTGGTCGGCGAGATGCACGCGCCGAAATCGCGCAGCCCCTCGGCGCGGGCGCGCATGATGAACGCCTGCGGTCCGAATTCCTCGCTGAAGACGATGCCGTGATAGCCGGCATAGGGCGTCGTCAGCGTCGGGAATTTACCGGACTTTTCCCAGTCGAAATGTCCGCCGTCCACAATGACGCCGCCGATGGCGATCCCGTGGCCGCCGATCCACTTGGTGATCGAGTTCATGACGATGTCGGCGCCAAGCTCGATCGGGCGGGAGAGATAGGGCGTCGCAAACGTGTTGTCGATCAGCAGCGGAATGCCGGCGTCATGCGCGATCTTCGCGACCGCCGGAATGTCGAGAACTTCGAGGCCGGGATTGCCGATGGTCTCGCCGATCACGAGCTTGGTGTTCGGCTTGATGGCGGCGCGGATGCCGTCGAGATCGCGTGGCTTCACAAAGGTTGTCGTGATGCCGAACCGCGGCAGCGTGTGGGTCAGGATGTTGATACTGCCGCCGTAGAGCGAAGCCGAGGCCACGATATGATCGCCGGCGTCAAGAAGCGTCGCGATGGCCAGATGCAGCGCGGCCATGCCGCTCGCCGTGCAGACCGCGCCGACGCCGTTTTCAAGCGCAGCGAGGCGTTCTTCGAGCACCGCCGTCGTCGGATTTGAGATGCGCGTGTAGATGTGGCCGGCGCGTTCCAGATTGAACAGCGCGGCGGCGTGGTCGGCATCCTGAAAGACGTAGGAGGTCGTCTGGTGAATCGGAACGGCACGTGAGCCGGTGACCGGATCGGGATGCTGGCCCGCATGCAGGCTGAGCGTGTCGAACGCTGGAGGTTTTGGCGCTGCCATTTTATCGTCTCACAGATCGGGTGAGGTATCTTTCATGCGAGGCTGACGATTGCAAGCTCACGCAGGGCATGATCCCGAAAAGTGGGAACCGGTTTTCGGAAAAGATCATGCCCTTTTCAAACATCAAGCCGGTCGCGGATCGATCGGTGTGATGGCTCCGAGCCCCAGGATGTTTTCCAGAAGCTTGCCGGCCGCCAGCGCGCGCCCTTCGCCACGTGGCGGCGCGACGATTTGCAAGCCGACCGGGAGATTTTCGCGTGTGAATCCGCAGGGAATCGAAAGTCCCGGGCAGCAGGCGACGGTAATAGCCGAGACAATGGTGAGCCAGCCGACATAGTTGTCGAATTTTACGCCGTTGCATTCGGCGAGATAGCGCTGCTCGACCGGGAACGGCGCGACGATGGTGGTCGGGCACAGCAGCAGATCGTAGGTCTCGAAAAAGGCGAGGGCGCGATTCATCAGGGTCACGCGCTGGGATTCGGCGCGCTCGATGTCGTTGAGTGTGAGTTTGAGGCCCTGTTCAATGTTCCAGATCACTTCCGGCTTCAACTGGTCGCGGTGCTGCTTCAGAAGCTTGCCTTTGGTCAGGACGTAATCGTAGGCCCGCAGCACATGAGCGCATTCGACGGCCTCTTTGAAATCGGGATGCGCTTCCTCCACGATCACGCCGGCTTCTGCAAAACGCTGCGCGGCCTTGCGCGTGATCTCGACGACTTCAGGATCGACCGGCGAGATGCCGAGATCGGCGGAATAGGCGATACGTTTCGGCTTTGCACCGGAACGTGCAGCAGCGAGAAACGATGTCGGCAGGAGGGGGAGTGACAGCGGATCGCCGATGTGCTCGCCGGACATGGCATCCAGCATCAGCGCGAGGTCTTCGACATTCCGCGCCATCGGCCCATCGGCGCTCAGCGTGCGGTCCACCTTCGCGCTTTGCGAGTGCGCGACGCGGCCGATGCTCGGGCGCATGCCGACCACGCCGCAGAAGCTGGCCGGATTGCGCAGCGATCCCCCGACATCGGTGCCGTGCGCGAGCCACGCCGTGCCGCTGGCTAGCGCCGCGGCCGCACCGCCGGACGATCCGGATGCCGAGCGCGACAGGTTCCATGGATTGAGCGTCGCGCCGAACACTTCATTGAAGGTCTGCGCGCCTGCGCCGAATTCCGGCGTGTTGGATTTGGCGTAGATCACTGCGCCGTTCATCTCGAGATTCTCGACGACGATATTGGACTTGGTCGCGATGGTATCCTTGAAGATCGGTGAGCCCTGCGTGGTCAGCACACCGGCGACATCGGTCAGGTCCTTGATTGGCACCGGCATGCCGGCGAGGAGGCCGCGCTCGCTAACGGGTTTTTTCATCAACCGGTCGGCATGGGTGCGGGCGCGGTCGAAGCATAGCGTCGGCAGGGCGTTCACCTGGCCGTCGACTTCTCCGATTCGTGCTTCCAGTGCATCGAGCAGATCGTGTGGGGTGATTTCTCCGCGCCGCAGCCGTTCGACATTCTCACAGGCCGTTGCCCGCACAAGCTCCACACCAGATGTCACGAAATCGTCTCCCGTTTCTTGGCTTCATTAGCAGCCAATATAACGGGAGACGGTTGAATGGCGAGGCGAAATTGGCACTGTCCCGCCTCGCCAGATCAGGTCACATCAGCGTTGAGCGCATGGTCGCGCGTATTCCGCAAAAGTGGGCACCGGTTTTGCGATCAGAATACACGCAACTTAGCTATTAGCGCTCGCCGCCGGCTTCGCCGTCGAGAACGCCGCCGAACAGCTCCCAGCGCTCACCCTTGAAGCGCATCAACTGCAACTGCTCGATAGGCGAGAAGTCCGTCGCGCTGGTCTTGATCAGAACGCCGGGCAGCAGGCCACCTTGCTGAATGCCGTTAATGCTGGCCGCCTGTTTCATGACGTTCTCGCGGGTCAGGTTGTCTCCGCATTGCTTCAGCACTGCAGCCATGGTCTGCGCCATGTTGTAGCCGGTGAGCGCTGAGCTGTCGGCGACATTGGCTTCGGGCACATACTTGGCGAGGAAGGCCTTAAACTCCTTCATGCCGGGATCGTTGTCCCACTGTGGATCGGACGTATCTTTGGCATAGGCTGCGGAAATCACGCCTTGCGCATTCTCGAATCCCGCCGGCTTCATCACGGTTGCCGTCGAGGCACTGACGTTGCTGATAACAAGCGTCGGCTTCCAGCCGAGTTCTCCGGCCTTCTTGATGGTCTGCGCGCCAAACTTCGGCGTGGTGAAAATCACGAGAACGTCGGGGTTCAGCGACTTCAGCTTGACGATGTGTGAGTCGATGGTCGGCTCGGAGAGTTCGTAGCTTTCCTCGGCAACGATCATGGATTTCTTGGCGCCGAGACCATCCTGAATGCCCTTGAGATAGTCCTTGCCGAAATCGTCGTTCTGGTAGAGCACGGCGATCTTCGCGTCCGGCTTCTCCTTCAGAAGATATTTCGCGTAGATGCGGCCCTCGCTCTGGTAGCTCGGCAGCCAGCCCATTGTCCACGGGAACGCCTTCGGATCGTTCCATTTTGTCGCGCCCGTCGCGAGGAACAGATGCGGCACTTTTCTCGCGTTCATGTATTTCTGGATCGCCGAGTTCGACGGCGTACCGAGCGCACCGAACACCAGCAACACCTCGTCGCTCTCGACCAGCTTGCGGGTCTGTTCGACCGCCTTCGGCGGGCTGTAGGCGTCGTCATAGGAGATGAAGTTGACCTTGCGGCCGTTGATGCCGCCTTCGTCGTTGATCTTCCTGAAGTAGCCTTCCATCGCCTTGCCGACGACGCCATAGGCCGAGGCAGGGCCACTATACGGAATGATGTTGCCGATCTTGATCTCGGTATCGGTCGCGCCGGTGTCGTATTTCTTCTGCGCAAGCGCGCCGGTTGTCGCGGCAATCAAAAATCCGGCTGCAACGGTCACGCGTAGTGTATCGCTCAAACGCATTCAGTTTTCTCCCTGGTTGCTTGTGCTTGTAGGCTTGCAGCTCTTTATGTCCGCCCCGCCTGTGCCTGCTTCGCCTATGTTCGTTTTGCTTTGTCCTTTTCATTCTGTGCGACAATAGCGTCACGCGCGGCCTTCCAGTCGCCGTCGCTCCAGTCGCGCATTTGATAGAAGTTGCCGCCCATTGCCAGCGCTTGCGCACCGTCCATCGCAATGGTTTCGCCGTTGATCCAGTCGCAGCCACCGGAGATCAGAAACGTTGCGAGGTTTTCCAACTCGCTCATCTGGCCGACTCGGCCCATCGGGTTCATAGCGATGGTTCGCGCGCCTGCTTCATCGCCGGGTTTGATGCGCTTGCTCATGCCTTCAGTCGGAATTTCGCCGGGTGCGATCGTATTGAGGCGAATGCCGTAACGTCCCCATTCGGTCGCGAGCGACATGGTCATGGCATGAATGGCGGACTTGCTCATGGCGGACGGCACCACGTAGGGGCTGCCGTTGCGCACCCACGTCACTGTGATGGACACGACGTTGCCGCGATGGCCCCCGGCGATCCAGCGCTTGCCGACCGCGTGGGTGACATAGAAGGTGCCATGCATCACGATGTTGGCGACGGCGTCGAACCCGCGCGGCGACAGGTCCTGCGTGCGCGAAACGAAATTTCCCGCAGCATTGTTGATGAGGTCGGTGAGGGGGCCGTCCTTGAATGCGCTTTCGATCGTGGCGTCGACCGCGGCGGCATCGCGGATGTCGACGCCGTGCGCCGTCACCTTGCCGCCATGCAGCTTCATCAGTTCGGCGGCGGTGTCGTCGCAGACGCCCTTGCGGCGGCCGCAGATGTGGATTTCAGCGCCAAGGCTGAGAAATTTCGAGGCCATGGCCTTGCCGAGGCCGGTGCCACCGCCGGTCACGAGGATTTTGCGGCCCGCGAGAAGACGCTCTGTGAACATGACGCAACCCTTCCCTGAATGACTTTTCTTCATTAGTTAGTTGATTAATTAAAACAGCATGGTCTAATCCTGTAAAGAGAAAGAAACAAAACAATCCGGGAGAACGCCATGACTGCCGCCACCAGCGATCGCATTACGGTTTCGATGTCGGAGGGCGTCGCCGACGTTCGCCTGGTCCGTGCCGACAAGATGAATGCGCTGGATGCGGCGATGTTCAATGCGCTCGTGGACACGGCCGAGAGGCTTAAGCATGAGAAAGGCCTGCGCGCCGTGGTGCTGTCCGGCGAGGGGCGTGCGTTCTGCGCCGGTCTCGACATGGGACGTTTTGCCGCGATGGGTGAAGGCACCAGCGATCTGCGCGATCTCGCAAAGCGCACGCATGGGCTGGCCAATCACTCGCAGCAGGCGGTGTGGGGCTGGCGGCAATTGCCGGTGCCGGTGATCGCCGCTGTTCACGGCGTCGCGTTCGGCGGCGGATTCCAGTTGGCAATCGGTGCCGACATGCGTTTTCTCGCGCCCGACACGCGTATGTCGGTGACGGAAATCAAGTGGGGGCTGGTACCGGATATGGCGGGCACGCCGATCCTTGCCCGTCTTGTGCGCGACGACATCCTGCGCGATCTTGCTTTCACCGGCCGGATCTTCTCGGCACAGGAGGCAATGAGCTACGGTCTTGCGACGCGGATCTGCGACGATCCGCGTGCCGAAGCTCTGGCTGCCGCGCGGGAGATCGCCGGCAAGAATCCGGACGCCATCCGCGGCATCAAGCGGATGCTCAACAACCTCGGTGGCGATCCAGGCCCGGCGCTGCTGGCGGAATCCGTCGAGCAGATGAAAGTGATGGGAACGCCGAACCAGACCGAAGCCGTGCGCGCCAACATCGAAAAGCGCGCGCCAAAATTTGTGGACGGCTCGAACTAGACGGAGGCTGTCATGTCAGCATCCGCAACGGCGCTCGCAACCGGCATCATCAGCGGTGATCGCCGCAAAACCCGTGACGAGGTCAATGAGCGCGCGCGCTTGATCGCTGGAGGGCTTGCCGCGCTTGGCGTCAAGCAGGGCGACAGCGTCGGCGTCCTGATGCGCAACGACATCGCGTTTCTCGAGGCAGCCTACGCCGTGATGACCCTCGGCGCCTACGCCGTGCCGATCAACTGGCATTTCAAGGCGGATGAAATCGCCTATGTCATGGAGGATTCCGGCGCGCGCGTGCTGATCGGCCACGCCGACCTGCTACACGGGCTTCATGGAGTCGTTCCTGCGGCTGTCACGATGCTCAGCGTCCCGCCACCGCCGGAAATCATCGAGACTTATCGCGTCGACCCTGCGCGTCTCGCAACAGTGCCCGGTACGCTCGATTTCGATACGTGGCTCGCAAAGCAGACACCTTATGACGGTCCGACTCTGCCGCAGCCGCAGAATATGATCTACACGTCCGGCACCACGGGACATCCCAAGGGCGTCAAGCGTTACGCGCCGACGCCGGAGCAGACCGCGTCGATGGAGGCGATGCGCGCGCTGATCTACGGCCTGAAACCGGGCGTCCGTGCGTTGCTGCCGGGACCGCTGTATCACTCGGCGCCGAATGCGTTTGGCCTGCGTGCCGGGCGGCTCGGCGATGTGACGATCTTGATGCCGCGCTTCGAGGCCGAGGAGTTCCTGCGCATCATCGACGAACAGAAGATCGACAACGTCTTCATGGTGCCGACCATGTTCACCCGGTTGCTGAAGCTGCCTGAACAGGTCCGCAAGTCCTATGATGTTTCGTCGCTGCGCCACGTCATCCACGCGGCCGCGCCGTGCCCCGCCGAGGTGAAGCACGCCATGATCGAATGGTTCGGTCCGGTGATTTATGAGTTCTACGGCAGCACCGAGTCCGGCGCGGTGACGTTCGCGAGTTCCGAAGACGCTTTGAAGAAGCCCGGCACGGTGGGGAAGATTTCTCACAGTGCAGAGCTGCGTTTCCTTAGCGAAGATGGACGCATTCTGCCGCAGGGCGAGATCGGCGAGATTTACTCGCGCCTGTCTGCTTATCCGGATTTCACCTATCACAACCGGCCCGAAAAGCGTGCCGAGATCGACCGCGACGGGTTCATCACCAGCGGCGATGTCGGTTATATGGACGCTGACGGTTATGTCTTCATCTGTGATCGCAAGCGCGACATGGTGATTTCCGGCGGCGTCAACATCTATCCGGCGGAAATCGAGGCGGTGCTGCATGGCATTCCCGGCATCCATGATTGTGCGGTGTTCGGCATTCCGGACGAGGAGTTTGGCGAGGCGCTGATGGCGGTGGTCGAGCCGCAGCCGGGTGCCGGGCTCGATGTCGCGGCGATCCGCGAACAACTGAAGACGTCGCTGGCTGGGTACAAGATCCCGAAACATATTGAAATTCAGGCCGGCCTGCCGCGCGAGGATTCTGGCAAGATCTTCAAGCGGCGTTTGCGCGATCCGTATTGGGAGCGGGCGGGGCGCAAAATTTAGGCGCGGTCCTTGCGTCTTTGGCTAAAAATTGCGACTTGAGGAATGCCGGTGATTTTCTCGCGCAAGCGAATTGCCCGAGGGATATTCAAAGGGATTTCTCATGTCGCCCGAGGCGTCTTCGACCAGAATGTCCGACAACAGGCTTCGGGATGGCGATATTCCGTCGTCCGACGCCGATGCGCAACTCCGTGCCGACATCCGGCAGCTCGGGCGCATCCTCGGCGATACCGTGCGGGACCAGGAGGGAGCGGATGTCTTCGACCTGGTCGAGCGCATCCGGCAGACCTCGATCCGCTTCCATCGCGACGACGACAAACCAGCGCGCCGTGAGCTGGAAGCCATTCTGGACGGAATGTCGATCGCCGAAACCGTCCGGATCGTCCGCGCGTATAGCTATTTCTCGCATCTGGCCAACATCGCCGAAGACCACAACAACATCCGCCAGCGGCGCACGCAGGACATGGCCGGCACGGCGGCGCGTCCCGGAACTCTTGCGCGGGCGCTGACGCGCGCGAAAGAGGCGGGCATCGATGCCGATGCGCTGCGGGCGTTCTTCGCCAAGGCGCTTGTCAGTCCGGTGCTGACCGCGCATCCGACCGAGGTTCGCCGCAAGAGCACGATCGACCGCGAAATGGAGATCGCGTCGGTGCTCGACATTCGCGAACGCACCCAGATGACGGCGGACGAGATCGCCGCTAGCGACGAGCAAATGCGCCGCGCGGTATTGACGCTCTGGCAAACCAACCTGCTACGACGGACCAAGCTGACGGTGCTGGACGAGGTCGCTAACGGCCTGTCGTTCTATGACTATACGTTTCTGCGGGAGGTGCCGCGGCTACATTGTTCGCTGGAGGACCGGTTGGCCGAAGAGGGCGGCGAGATTGCTGATGCGCAGGATGCGCCGGAGCTTGCAACCTTTCTCAAGATGGGAAGCTGGATCGGCGGCGACCGTGACGGCAATCCGTTCGTCACGGCGGAAGTCATGCGTGGCACGCTACGCATGCAAAGCACACGAATTTTGCGCTTCTATCTCGCGGAACTGCATGAACTCGGCGCGGAGCTCTCGCTCGCCGCGCATCTCGCCGATGTGTCGCCGGACTTGCGCGCGCTGGCGCAGCAGTCGCCTGATCCGTCCCCGCACCGGAGCGGCGAGCCGTATCGGCTCGCTGTGTCGGGCATCTACGCGCGGCTAGCGGCCACCGCGCAAAAGCTTGAGATCGAGACCAGCCGGCCGCCTGTCGGCGATGCAAAGCCTTATGAGAATCCGCAGGAACTGCGGCGCGATCTCGACGTGCTGCATGCCTCCTTGGTCGCACACAATTCACTGGTGATCGCGCGCGGACGGCTGCGGCATCTGCGTCGTGCGGTGGATTGCTTCGGTTTCCACCTCGCCGCGCTCGACATGCGGCAGAACTCCGCTGTGCACGAACGCACCATTTCCGAGCTGTTCGAGGCGGCTGCGCCAGGCACCAACTACAAGGACTTGCCGGAAGACAAGCGCATCGCATTGTTGTCGCGTGAGTTGAATACAGCGCGCCCGCTGGCGTCGCCATTCGTCGCTTACGGCGAAGAGACCGTCAAGGAACTGGCCGTGCTGCGGGCGGCCGCCGAGGCGCATGCCACCTTCGGCGGCGCGGTCATTCCTCAGTGCATTATTTCGATGACGGAAGGCGTGTCGGACCTGCTCGAGGTCGCCGTGCTGCTGAAGGAAGCGGGACTCGTCGCGCCAGATGGCACCAGCCGCCTCAACATCGTGCCGTTGTTCGAGACCATCGACGATCTGAGACAATGCGCACAGATCATGGACAGCCTGTTCTCGCTGCCGGAATACCGCCGTCTTGTCGACAGTCGCGGCAGCGTTCAGGAGGTGATGCTCGGCTACTCGGACAGCAACAAGGACGGCGGTTTCGTCACTTCGGGCTGGGAATTGTACAAGGCCGAGATCAGCCTGGTCGAAGTATTCGAGCGCCATGGTGTTCGTCTGCGGCTGTTTCACGGGCGCGGTGGCTCCGTCGGCCGCGGCGGCGGGCCGAGCTATGATGCGATACTGGCACAGCCGGGCGGGGCGGTGAACGGACAAATTCGCATCACCGAACAGGGCGAAATCATCTCCAGCAAGTATTCCAACGCCGACGTTGGCCGCCACAACCTTGAGATTCTTGCGGCGGCGACACTGGAAGCAAGCCTGTTGCAGCCCAAGCACTCCGCGCCGCGCGACGAATACATCGCCGCGATGGAGGAACTCTCTAACCTCGCTTATGCGGCCTATCGCAACCTCGTCTATGAGACCGAAGGTTTCGAGGATTATTTCTGGGCCTCCACCGTCATCAACGAGATTTCGACGCTCAACATCGGCAGCCGTCCGGCCTCGCGCACCAAGACGCGTAAGATCGAAGACCTGCGCGCGATCCCCTGGGTATTTAGTTGGGCGCAATGCCGCCTGATGCTGCCGGGCTGGTACGGCTTCGGCAGTGCCGTCGATGCGTGGGTCAAGCAGCATCCCGACAAGGGCATTGGATTCCTTCAGGAACTTTATCGCGAGTGGCCGTTCTTCCAGACGCTGCTGTCGAACATGGACATGGTATTGTCCAAGAGCAGTATCGCTATCGCGTCACGCTATGCTGACTTGGTGCCGGACGAAAAGCTGCGCACAACCATATTCGGCCGTATCCGTACCGAGTGGCACGAGTCCATCGATACGCTGCTGACCATCATGGGCCATGACCGGCTGCTGCAGGGAAACCCATTGCTCGAACGCTCGATCCGCAACCGCTTTCCGTATCTCGATCCGCTCAACCATGTGCAGGTCGAATTGCTTCAGGCGCATCGCGCGCAAAGCACCGACGAACAGGTGCTGCGCGGCATCCAGCTCACCATCAACGGAATTTCGGCAGGGCTGCGCAACAGCGGCTGATAATCAAAAACAACGGGAGGTAGCGATGACGAATACCGACACGATCCTTGTCGAGCACGAGGGCCCAGTCACTATCGTCTCGATCAACCGGCCCGAGCGCAAAAATGCCGTCGACGGCGCGACCGCGCGCCGGCTGTTCGACGCATTCCACGCATTTGACGTAGATCCCAATTCATCGGTCGCCGTGTTCACGGGCACGGGCGGCGCATTCTGCGCTGGCGCGGACCTCAAGGCCGTCGCGCTCGGCGACCGTGAAAAGAAGCGCGAACTCGGCGGTCACAACACCATCGCGCCGATGGGGCCGAGCCGCCTGCGTCTCAACAAGCCGGTGATCGCCGCCGTCGAGGGCCATGCGGTAGCGGGTGGAATGGAATTGGCGCTGTGGGCGGATATGCGTGTGGTCGGCGAGGGCGCGACCTTCGGCATCTTCTGCCGCCGCTTCGGTGTGCCGCTGATTGATCTCGGCACCATCCGCCTGCCGCGGCTGATCGGCCATTCGCGCGCGATGGACTTGATTCTCACCGGACGTCCGGTCGATGCGAAGGAAGCGTTCGACATCGGGCTTGCCAACCGGCTTGTGCCGAAGGGCGAGGCGCGGGCGCACGCCGTCGCGCTGGCGCAGGAGCTGGCACGCTTCCCGCAAGCCTGCCTGCGCAACGACAAGCGCTCGGCGCTCCGTCAATGGGATCTCGACGAGACATCGGCTATCATTGACGAGATGCAGGGCGGTCTCGATGTCATCGCGTCGGGTGAAACGCTTGAAGGAGCCACGCGCTTCGCCAGCGGCGCGGGACGGCATGGCTCGTTCAAGTAGAACTCTCACTTGTCATGGCCGGGCTTGTCCCGGCCATCCACGCCTTGCTTACTGCGAACCAGCTAAAGACGTGGATGCCCGGCACAAGGCCGGGCATGACGGAGGATAGAGCGATACTAGAGCGGAGCGCCCTAGATCGCATCCCACGAGAAAATATCAGCGGAGCGATCGAGCTTGTAGAACGACGACTTCAGCGCCGGCATGCCGTGCTCGGCGATGGTCTGCGGTGTCCAGCCTTCGGCGCGATGGATCGATCGCAGCGGACGTGACTGGCCCATCAGGAAGATCTCGTTCATGCGAACCGCGAAGATCTGCCCGGTGACATCCTTCGCGGCGTCGCTCAGGAGAAACACCGACAGCGGTGAAATCTTTTCCGGACCCATCTGCTGCATACGCGCGACGCGCGCTTTCTCTTCCTCGGTCTCTGTCGGGATGGTGCCGATCAGGCGGCTCCACGCGAAGGGTGACACGCAGTTCGAACGCACATTGAAGCGCTCCATGTCGAGCGCGATCGACTTCGACAGGCCGACGATGCCGAGCTTGGCGGCTGCGTAGTTCGCCTGGCCGAAATTTCCGATCAGGCCGGAGGTCGAGGTGAAATGCACGAACGTACCGCTTTCCTGTTCGCGGAAAATACGGGCGGCGGCGTGCGAGGTATAGAACGAGCCCATCAGGTGAACCTTGATGACGGATTCGAACGCCTCGACGCTCATGCGATGGAAGATCGCGTCGCGCAGGATGCCGGCGTTGTTCACCACACCGTCGAGACGGCCGTAAGTATCGATCGCCTGCTTGATGATCTTGCTGGCGGGGATGGCTTCGGCGACCGTCTCGAAGTTGGCCACGGCCGTTCCACCGCGCTTCTTGATTTCCTCGACGACTTCCTCGGCGGGTGCTGCATTGGTGCCCGAGCCGTCGGCGGCGACGCCGGGATCGTTGACCACGACCTTCGCGCCTTCGGCCGCTGCGAGCAGCGCGATCTCGCGGCCGATGCCGCGGCCTGCGCCGGTAACGACAACGACCTTGCCGTCCAGCGATTTGTTGTTTGCCATTTCGTTTCGCTCCTGTTTCTTGTCGCTGTCAGCGTTCGTTGGTGAAGATGATGGTGCCGGATGCGGCAAACATGCCGCCGACGCCGTGGCAAACCGAGATTTTCGCGCCCGGTACCTGCGCCGGCGCGATGCCGCGCATTTGCCGCACGCTCTCCTGAAGTGCGTACATGCCGTACATGCCCGAGTGCATGTAGCTCAGGCCGCCGCCATTGGTGTTCATCGGCAACTTGCCGCCGATAGCGGTGCTGCGGTCGGCGATGAACTTGCCGGTTTCCTCATGCGGCATGAAGCCGAGATCGCCAAGGCCGAACAGCGGCAAATGCGCGAAAGCGTCATAGATCATCAGGTGATCGACGTCCTTGTGCGCGATGCCGGCTTCTCGAAACGCGGTCGGGCCTGCAACCTTGAACGCGCGCGACGAGTTGAAGGTCTCCATCTGGCTGACCATCGGCGTCTCGACGCTCTCGCCGGTGCCCAGGATATAGACCGGCTTCTGCGGGAAGTCCTTGGCGCGGTCGGCGCTGGTCAGGATCAACGCGCCGCCGCCATCGGTGACGAGGCAGCACTGCAGAATGCGGAACGGATACGCGATCATCCGCGAGTTCAGCACGTCCTCGACCGTGATCGGTTCTTTCATCATGGCGCGCGGATTCTTCGCGGCCCACTCGCGTTGCACCACAGACACCATCGCGATCTGTTCGTGTGTGATGCCGTAGGTTTTCATGTAACGCAGCACGGGGATCGGGAACATGCTGGGCGGGCCGTAGACGCCGAACGGCGCCTCGAACTGCCCCTGCAGGCTGTCGGCGGGAATCGAGCGGGGCAGTTTGCCGATCATCGACTTGCCGCTTTCGGCATGGGTGATGAGCACGGTCTTGCACAGACCTGCCTCGATCGCGGCCGCTGCGTGGCGGACATGCAGCATGAAAGAACAACCGCCGACTGACGTGCCGTCCACCCATGTCGGCGTGATGCCGAGATAGTGCGCCAGCTGCTGTGGCGTCTCCACCGCGGTGGCGATGCCGTCGATGTCCGACAGCTTCAGACCTGCATCTGCCAGCGCATTCAGCGCGGCGTCCGCGTGCAACTGGATCTGCGACATGTCTGGAATGACGCCGAGCTTGGTGGTTTCTGCCGCACCGACGACGGCAACTTGATTTCTGCGCATGATCTTAACCCTTCGCCGGACGGAACTGGGGAAGGGTGATCTTGTCGCTGACTTTCTCGAATGCGACTTCGAGTTTCATATCGAGCACGAGCGCCTCAGGCGTTTGCGGGCAGTCGAGGATATTGCTCATCATCCGCGGACCTTCATCGAGTTCGACGACGGCGATGGCATAGGGCGGCGTGAAGCCCGGCGCGGCAGGCCGATGATTGATCACATAGCTGTAGAGCTTGCCCTTGCCGCTGGCCTTGAACACGCTGACCTTGCGCGATGCGCAGGACGGGCAGAACGGGCGGGGCGGGAAATAGACGTTGGAGCAATCGTCGCAACGTTGCAGGCGAAGCTCACCCGCTTGCGTGCCTTCCCAGAAATGTTTGGTTTCGGGCGTTGGCACCGGTAAGGCGCGCGAAGGTGCAGCCATCGGCAGTCTCTCCCTGTTTGGTTTCTTGTTAATCGATCGATTAACTTTATGCCGGTATTCACTGCCGCGGGCAAGAGATACCGGCCATGTTGTTTCGCGCGTGCATTTTGCAGGGCGAAATTCGAAGCTGAGTGACGGTCGGTATTGCGCGTCCTTCCATAACAAACGCAAATTGCCCGGGTGCGGTTGAGGATGGATTTATGCGATCGACAATTTCCGAACAGTCTCGGCAAGAGGTACGGGCCTTCTGGACCGGACCGGCGCTGAGCTTCTACGAACAGCTCTCGCTCAAAAGCATGGTGGCGTCCGGCGCGCGCGTCATCCTTTATTCTTACGAAAACAACCTAGCCGTTCCTGACGGGGTGGAACTCGCTGACGCTCGCGAGATTTTGCCCTGGCCTTCCGACGGACATCGCGAGAAAAACCGCTTTTCATCCCTGGCGCTGCATTCAGATCTTTTCCGGTACATCGTGCTTCATCGGTTCGGCGGCTGGTACGTCGATCTTGATCTCATTCTCCTTCGTGACCGGTTGCCTGCGCAGGATACTTATATCGCGCACGGCGGTCCCGACTGGATATGCACGTCCGTCATGCGGTTTCCTGCGGGCGCGCCGATCATGGCTGAAGCGATCGACGAGGCGCGGCGGCTTCTGGCTGATGCGGATATGTCGATCTATGACGCCGACCGGGCCGTCGTCGGTCCGACGCTCATGACACGGCTGGTTGCGAAACATGCGCTGAATCATCCGCCGCTGCCCAAATCGAATGCCTACGAAATCGAATACAGCGAGGCCCTGAGTTTCTTCGACCCCGCGCGATGTGACTCGATTCAAAATCGCGTGGCGAAGAGCGACTTCACGCATCTCTGGAATGAGGTGCTGCGTTTCATTCGAATCCCAAAGACACTTGGGCCGCCTGTCGGCAGCTATCTTGACGTCCTGTTTCGCCGGTACGGTATCGATGTTTCCGATCGCGCGCGGCTGTCATTCAAATCGCTTGCGGATTGGGACCGTGAATATCGGTTGCTTGAGAATATCAAACGGCGGCTTTCGATTCCGGCGCTTGAAGAGAACACGCTGGACGATTTTGCCCATTCTGTGCAACTCCACGGTTGGCGATCGGGTGTCTCTTCTCCGACTGCCGCTGCAGAACCGCAGGTGTTGTCAAAGAATCCGCAGACAATCCGGACGTTCTGGCATGGTGATGCCATCGGGCTATACCAACTGCTCTGCCTGCGAAGTTTTGCCGACCGCGGTCATCGCGTCGAAGTGTTTACCTACAATGAGACACTGGATGTTCCGGACTGGATTTCGGTCAGAAAAGCCGGGGAGATATTGCCGCCCGAGCGCGTATTGCGCCCATTAGGATCGGACGGACGATTCGCAATCCATGCCAATCGTTTTCGCTACGCGTTGCTTCACCAGCTTGGCGGCTGGTGGGTCGATCCCGACGTTTTGCTGTTGAAGCCCGAACTGCCTGAGGACGCGATTTTCCTTGGTGGTCCCGATGCGTTCGGCCTCGTACCCATGGGGGCGCTGAAGTTCCCCGCCGGCCATCCCATTCTGGAAGAGGCGCTTCATCAGACCGAGTTGCTCGGCGATACCCTGGAGGAGTGGGACAGGTCGGGAGCTCTGCTAATCACATCGCTCCTTGACCGGCATGGACCGGTTCCAGGATTCAGGTCACGTGAGCCACTCGGTCCGTTGTCCTGGTTCGAAGTTCCCGACCTGTTTAACCCGGCCTGCGCTGCCGAATTGAATCGAAAATGCAATGATTTCTGCTTTCTGAATCTTCACGACGATGTCTGGCGGCGGGCAGGCGTGCCGCACGATCTCGCGCCGCCAGAAGGATCCTTGCTTTATTCGCTACTCGCCAGGCATCCCGTAAACGCCCGTTTTGCAGGCAGAATTGCCTTCAACGAATTGAACCGATGGATCGCTCACATGTACCAATGTGTGCGGGAACGTCAGGCCTAGCTGCTGCCGCATTGAAACTCGCCCGTTGTGGTCCAGTGTTTTTCTGCGATCTGTATCAAATCGGCCACGGGAGCAGACGGTTATACCGTTGATTGTGCGCTGCTTTCATGGTTTTTGTCGATCATTGATCGGTTGCCAGGATTTTTCTTATGTTTGTTCAGGGGCATCATTGCGTAACCAGTGCGCGGGGCAGACTCCCGCGCTCGCAGGGCGTGTTGGTCCTGTGTGCTCTTATGCTGTTCGGGCAGTTGGGTGATGCGCGGGCGCAAGATGCATCGGTACAGGACCAACTGTTTCAGCAGATGGTTCGCAATCCCGGCAACCATGAAATCACATTTTCTTATGTGAAGGTCGCGACGGAACGCGGCGACTACGAAGCGGCGATCGGCGCGCTTGAGCGGCTGCTGTTTTACAATCCCAAACTGACGCGCGTGAAGTACGAGCTTGGCGCCCTGTATTTCCGGCTCGGCTCGTATGAAATGGCGCGGCGCTATTTCAAGGAAGCTCTTGCGAGTCCGGACATCGATGCCATTACCAAAGAGCGCGTTGAAACATATCTGCCGGACACAGAGAAGCAGCTTCAGCAAAGCCGGTTCTCCGGCTTCGCGCAGACCGGCATCCGCTCGCAAAGCAATGCGAGCTTCGCGCCCGGCGGCGGCGTGCTGCGTCTCGGCGGTCAGGATCTCGCGCTGCTTCCGACGGCGCGGCAGAAGAGCGACATTAACTGGTTCGGACTGGTTGGCCTCAGCCACGACTATGATCTGCAGAACCAGCGCGGCGACGTTCTCGAAACGCGTGCCGTCGGATATCTCACCGAGCAGTCGCGCCTGAAGGACCTGAACGTCGGCTATGTCGATGTCAGCTTCGGCCCGCGGCTCGCGCTCGCGCCGGAACTTCTGCCGGGCGTCACGATCAAGCCCTATGTGGTCGGCGGAAATACCTGGATTGGCGGGTCGTCGTATTTTTCAACGGCCGGCGCCGGCGTGGGCGTGAAGGTGCCGGTGAACGACAGGTTCACGTTTGGTCCGGACTTCGAATGGCGCCGTGCGGATTTCAGGACAATCGATCCTGTTGCGGGCTTCAACTCCGGCGACTGGTACACAACGAGTCTCACGGCAAGCTGGAATATCGCGCAACAGATCAAGCTTGATGCGCGCGGACTCTATCGGCGCGGCGACTCGGCCTTTGTGTTCCAGTCATTCGACCAGTGGGCGATCGAAGCCGCGCTGACGCTTGAGTTCGCACCGCCGTTCGTCTGGATGTCGCGCAACTGGAGCGTCGCACCGTTCGCCCGATGGATCGATACGCGTTTCGATGCGCCGAATCCGTTCATCGATCCGTTGGTTGCACGCAGCGATCACCAGTGGTCGGTAGGTGCGCTGTTCAATGCGCCCATGACGAAGAATTTCGGCATCTCGGCTGCAGTCCAGTACGACAAGACCAATTCCTCGCTGCCTAACTATCGCCTGGAGAATTTCTCGGTGATGTTTGGCCCGACCGCTCGCTTCTGAGGGTGCAGCAGATGTTGTTTTCGAAAGAGGCATATTTTACGTCGTTTCTGACGGTGCTGCTGTCCACGACTGCGCTTATCCCTGCTGCCGAAGCTCAAAACTCGGGCCGGGTCGGCGCCGTCAATCTCGACGCGACGGGCACGCCGCCGGGCGCGGGTCCGCGCACGCTCACCATCGGCACCAATGTCATCTACAAGGAGCGGGTGCAGACGTCGTCGTCGGGTTCGACGCAGATCATGTTCCCCGACACCTCGACGCTGAACGTCGGCCGCAACAGCAACATCGTGATCGACGAGTACGTCTACGATCCCAAGGCCGGCACCGGCAAAATGGTGGCGACTGTCAGCAAAGGCATGATGCGTTTCGTCGGCGGACAGATCAGCCACACCGCGGGCGTGACGGTGAACACCCCGGTGGCGACGCTGGGTATTCGCGGCGGCGTTGCGACCGTGGTTTATCCGATCCCTCCGGGTTTTGGCGGTTCAGATCCCAAGCTGGCGCAGGCCAGGGGTGAGATCGTCATCGGCCATGTCGGTTCGGTCGTCATCAAGAACAACGTTGGTTCGGTCATCGTCAGGCCGGGCTACATGACTTGGGTGACCGGCCCGAACGATCCGATTCCGGAGCCGTTCCCGATTCCGGAATTCCTGCTGCAAAAGATTATGGCTGCACTGACCAGCGGCACCGGCCAGACCGGCGGTGTGAGCGATCTGCCGACCGACCAGATGGCGGCGCGTCTCGGCTTCGGCAAAACCATCGTGACGGACCCAGCGAAGCCGCCGGGAACGGATCCGCTGGGATACTTCTCGATCTTCGATGGCGGCAACGCGGTTGTGAAGAACAAGTCGCAATCCAACCAGACCAATCAGACTCAGCCGCCGCCTAATACTTCGCCGTACGGCGGCGGGGGCGGCTGCTATGGAAATTGCAGCGGGCCGGACTAGGCTGTTTTCATAACCGCTGCTGAGATAGTCTTCAGATTGCGGCGTCGGCCGGCAGAAACAACGCGTGAGCTTCGCCGATTTGTTCGGCGATAAAATCGGCAGTGACCCGTACCCGTGCGGTATTGCGCAGGTCGCTATGCAGCAGCAGCCAGAATGTCCGGATCAGACGGAACGAGGGCAGGACCCGCACGAGTTGCGGCTCGCCATGCGCAATAAAGCAGGGCAGCACACATAAGCCTGCGCCTGCGATAGTGGAATTCAGTTGAGCGATGAGGTTCGAGCTTTTGATCGCAGGGCGCAGGTCAGGCGATAGAAAATGCGTGTACTCGAGTTCGGGCGAGAAAATCAGATCGTCGATATACGAAATGAATCGGTGCGACGGCACGTCGGCTGCGGTCTCTACGGCGGGGTTGTTGGCCACGTAGTCCTGCGATGCGTAGAGGCCGAGCTCGTAATCGGTCAGCTTGCGGGAGTGCAGCCGTCCCTCGCTCGGCTGCGTCAGGCTGACTGCGATGTCTGCTTCGCGCCGGGAGAGGTTGAACTCGCGCGGCATAGCGACGAGTTCGACAGTGAGATCGGGATGGCGGTTACAAAGTTTGCCGAGGCGCGGCGCCAGGAACTTGGTTCCGAAGCCGTCGGGCGTTCCGATCCGCACCGCACCGGTGGCTTCAAGTTTTGAATTACCGATCGACTGCGCCGCGGAGGTTGCGAGCTGATCCATATGCTCAGCCATCTCCAGCAGTTTCTCGCCAGCCTCGGTGAGAGACGAGCCGCTGGTGCGGCGGTCGAACAATTGCGCGCCAAGCGATGCCTCAAGCGCCGCGATGCGACGGCTGAGCGTCGAATAATCGATTTTCAGGCGCTTCGCTGCCGCCGTCATGCTGCCGGTGCGCGTAATGGCCAGAAACGATCGGACAAGATTCCAGTCAAACTGGTCGGACATCGCGGCTGCTCTCGATAGCGGACGGCGAGAGCCGAAATGTCTCGCCTGCAGGAACTTGGGTAGTCCATCCGGGGCCTTCGGCCAAGTTTCATTTGGCGGTGCGGATGGGCATAGCGCCGCGGCGCTGCCCCGTATTGACAGGGTCGCCTTCGCTCGCCTCTACTTCGTTCGAAACCAACATCCGCGCATCGGACGCGTGCAAGAAGAAAAAGGGAGAAACGCGATGAAGAGCTTTCAGGTCGCCGAATTCAACGCCCCGTTGATGGAAGTGGACGTCGCGACCCCGCAACCCGTCGGCTCGCAGGTTTTGCTCAAGGTGAAGGCGGCGGGCGTCTGCCACAGCGATCTGCACATCTGGGAGGGTGGATACGACCTCGGACATGGCCGCAAGCCGCTGTCGCTGAAGGATCGCGGCGTGTCGCTGCCCCTGACCATGGGCCACGAAACAGTAGGCGAGGTCGTGGCATTCGGACCTGACGCCAAGGGCGTCGCAGTCGGCGACGTACGGCTGGTCTATCCGTGGCAGGGTTGCGGCAAATGCGCGACTTGTCTGACCGGCGACGAGAACATGTGCATCGTCAAGCCGAGTTCGCTCGGCGTCTACTGCGACGGTGGATATGCCGACTACATCATGGTGCGTGATCCGCGATATTTGCTCGACTTGAAAGGGCTCGATCCCGTGACGGCGGCCCCTTATGCCTGTTCCGGTGTCACCACCTACAGCGCGATCAAGAAAGTCGAAGATGTTTTCGACAAGCCCATCGTCATTTTTGGCGCAGGCGGGCTTGGCCTGATGGCGCTCACGCTTCTGAAGGCCATGGGGGGCAAGGGTGCCATCATGGTCGATATCGATGCGGGCAAGCGCGAGGCCGCCGAGAAGGCGGGCGCGCTCGCGACGGTTGACGGTGCCGCGCCAGATGCCTTGCAACAGATCATGGCGAAGGCCGGCGGTCCGATCCGCGGCGCCATCGATCTCGTGGGAAATTCAGCGACTGCGACGCTCGGCTTCGATTGCCTCAGCAAAGGCGGCAAACTGGTGATGGTCGGTCTGTTCGGCGGCGGTGCGCCGTGGGCGCTGCCGCTCATTCCGATGAAGGCGATCACGATTCAGGGAAGCTATGTCGGCAGCCTGAGCGAGACGCAGGAGTTGATCGATCTGGTGCGTGAGAAGAAGATCGCGCCAATTCCGGTGACCACGCGGCCGCTGACGCAGGTCGATGCGACGCTCAATGATCTAAAGAAAGGCAAGCTGGTCGGCCGCGCGGTGCTGGTGCCCTAATAAGAACGAACGGGCACGAGGGCGTCCTGTCGCCTAATGCGTCAGGACGCCGAAGTAGGCCCATATGATGATGGCCAGAGCGATCACAGCGGACACAACGATTCTGGCCATCACAAACCTCCTGAACGCATCGCACTATGCCTGCTTCGCAAGCGGCAGCTCAACCAGTGATATATCCGAGTTCTGCGGATCGGGACGGATTTCGAATCCGAGCCGTCTGCACATGTCGAGCATGACCGTGTTCCGGCTCAACACTTGACCGCGGATGGCACGCACGCCTTCGGCGCGACCATATTCGATGATCATTTTCATGAGCATCGAGCCGAGGCCGATGCCCTTGAGGTCGGTCCGGATCAGAATGGCGTATTCGGCGCTGGCGAAATCCGCATCAGTGTGAAGGCGAACCACGCCGAGCATCTTGCCGGTGGTCTCCTCGATGGCAATGAAGGCCATCGCGCGCGCGTAGTCGAGCTGCGTCAGGCGCGCAATGAACGGATGCGACAGTTCCTTCATCGCAGAGAAGAATCGCAGCCGGACGTCTTCCCGGCTGACATGCTCGAAAAACTCCGGATACAGATGCTCGTCCTCGGGCCTGACCGGCCGCACGAAGGTGCCCCGGCCGTCCTTGAGCTTGAGGTGCCGCTCCCATTCCTTCGGATAGGGCCGGATCGCAAACCGATAATGACCCGAACCGCGGATAGCTTCGCTCAGCGGCGCAATCGACACCTGCGCGTCCACCGCGATCACGCCGTCCTTGTCGGCGAGCAATGGATTGATGTCGAGTTCGCGGATTTCGGGAAGATCAGCCGCCATCTGCGCCAGTTTGACCAGCAGCAGCGCAACCGCGCCTTCATCCGCGGCCGGGACATCGCGATAGCTCTTGAGGATGCGCGAGACGCGTGTGCGCGCAATCAGGTCGCGTGCGAGGTTGAGATCGAGCGGCGGAAGCGCCAGCGCCTTGTCGTTGATGACTTCCACGGCGGTGCCGCCGCGCCCGAACACCACGACCGGGCCGAAGGTCGGATCGTCGGCGAGGCCCGCGATCAATTCGCGCGCACGGGGACGCAGGATCATCGGATGCACGGTCACGCCGTCGATGCGGGCCTTTGGCCGCATCTTGCGGGCGCGTTGCAGGATTTCGTCGGTGGCGTCGTGGACCGCACGCTCGCTGGTCAGGTTCAGGCGTACGCCGCCGACATCGGACTTGTTCAGAATGTCCGGCGAACTGATCTTGACGACGACAGTACTGCCCGCCGCCAGGATGGGAGTCGCTGCGCGAGCAGCCTGATCGGGATCGCGCGCCAGTGCAGCCGATGCAATCGGGATCGCATAGGCGGCGAACAGCTCGTTGATCTCCAGCGGATTGAGCCAGCCGCGCTTGTCTTTCAGGGCGCTCTGGATGATCGCGCGTCCGGCCGTCACGTCGGGTGCGAAATCTTCCGGAAGACTGGGCGGCGTCTGCATCGCCACGTCAAGACCTTCACGGTAGCGCACGATATGCATGAAGCCTCGGACGGCGTCCGCTTCGCTCGGAAAATGCGGAATGCCTGCTTCGCCGAACACCGCTGCGGCACCGCCGTTGTCGCCCACCCAGGCCGTGAACACGGGTTTGCGCGAATACATCTCGGTCCGGTATTTCTTCACTGCGGCAACGACCGATTTGGCGCTTTCGACGGAGGAGGCCAGCGTGTTGGGCGCGTTCATGACGAGCAGCGCGTTGTTGGCGGTGTCGCCCAGCACGCGCTCGCAGGCTTGCGCATAGCGCTCGCCGTCGGCGTCGCCGAGGATGTCGACGGGATTGGCGTGCGACCATCGCTCCGGCAGCACCTTGTCGAGGCTTTTCTTGACGTCCTCCGAAAGACCCGCGAGTTCGCCGCCGAGGTCGATCAGCCGGTCAACCGCAAGCACGCCGAGGCCGCCGCCATTGGTGACGATCGCAAGCCGGTGCCCGTGCGACGATTGCAGATGTCCCAGCGTCTCGGCCGCCGAAAACAATTCGTCGAGGTCGAGCACGCGCAGCAATCCCGCGCGGCGGAACGCCGCGTCGTAAACAGCATCCGATCCTGCCAGCGCGCCGGTGTGCGTTGCTGCCGCACGCGCACCTTGGGTGTGACGTCCGGACTTGATCACCACGACGGGTTTGACGCGCGCCGCGGCCCGTGCCGCCGACATGAACTTCCGCACATCGCTGATCGACTCGATGTAAAGCAGGATGGCGCGCGTGTCGGTATCGAGTGCGAAATAGTCGAGCAGATCTCCGAAATCGATATCGAGGTTTTCGCCGGTCGAGACGATGGCGGAAAATCCGACATTGCGGTTTGCGGCCCATTCCCCAAGCGCGGTGGAGATCGCGCCGGATTGCGAAATCAGGGCAAGGTCGCCCATCTGCGGCAGACGCGATGCGAAACTCGCGTTGAGCTTGATGCGTGGTATCAGCACGCCGAGCGCCGGACCGATCAGCCGCAGGCCGGTCTTCCGCGCGGTCTGCGCGATGGCTTCCGTATAGGATCCGGTACCGAGGCCGAGACCGGCAGAGAGCACCATCGCGGCGGGGAATCCACGTGCGCCTGCGCTCTTGACGATTCCCTGAATGAGGGACGGCGGCGTCGAGATGATGGTGAGATCGGGTGTCCCTGGAACATCCTTGATGTCACGGAGCGTCTTGATGCCTTCGATCTCGGAATGCTTCGGATTGACCACATAGATCGGCCCATTGAACCCGCCGGCGAGCAGGTTGCGCAGCGTCGTGCCGCCAACCGACGCGGGCTTCGGGCTTCCGCCGACAAGCGCAATTGAACGCGGCGCAAAAAGATGTTCGAGGCGGTAGGTGCTCATAAGGGGTCTCGGGCCATCGTCGTCACAGGCTAGCGCAATTGGGCGGGAAATGTGCCTGCCATTGGGCCGGTGCGGGGGCATGAAGTCGCATGCCACGAATCCGGAGCCCCAAGATGTTCCGGATGATGGTGCAGAGCAATAAGATTCACCACACTGTCGTGACGGGCGGCTTTTGAGCGAAAGCCGATTGGCATCGGGCGCGACATGCTTCTAGACTAGGCGTTACTGCCCTTGTGTAGAGCAGTGAGACGTGTGTTTCGTTCAAGCAGGTCGCGATGACAGTTAATGAAAGCTACCTTGCCGAAAAGGGCCGCCTCCGTCCGCCGAACCTCGGATTATTTCTGGCCGAGGGCAGAGGATTGCTCGAACTGAATGCGACGCTGTTATTGGCTCCCGCGCTTCTGACCGCCCCGCGCGGTGACGGTCATCCCGTTCTGGTGCTGCCAGGGTTGTTGGCTAGCGATGTGTCAACGCTCATTCTGCGCCGCTATCTCGACCTGCTCGGATTCTCCACTCATCCGTGGGGTTTTGGCCGGAACGTCGGCGGTGTTTACAGCATGCGCGAGAAACTCGGCAAGCTGCTGGCCAGCGTTCACAGCACGACAGGCCGCAAGGTCAGCCTGGTCGGCTGGAGTCTCGGCGGCGTCTACGCCCGCGATCTGGCTTTGCGCATGCCCGATATGGTTCGCTATGTCGTGACGCTGGGCAGCCCGTTCGCGGGCGATATCACGGCGACCAACGCCAAACGTATTTACGAGATGGTGTCCGGCGAGACGATCCAGGATGCCGATATCAAGGATATTCAGACATTGTCTGGCGATCTACCGGTGCCGACGTCATCGCTTTATACGCGCACCGACGGAATCGTGAACTGGCGGACATGCCTGGTCAATGAATCCGACACCGCGGAAAACATCGAGATTACGCTCGCGAGCCACATCGGGATTGGCGTGAACGCCGCGGCGCTCTGGGCCGTCGCCGATCGCCTCGCGCAGCCGGAAGGTCAGTTTCATCCGTTCGATCGCTCGGGCCCGTTTGCACTGGCCTATGCCCGTCCGGAAAAGGTTCGCGCCTAAGAAATACTGCTGCCGAATGAGATTGCCGAAAAGGCGACAGCGGCCGTTAACGGGAGGATACCATGGGTCACGCCAAAAAGCTGTCCTCGATGGACGCGTCGTTTCTTTATCTCGAGACGCCCGAGATGCCGATGCATGTCGGAAGCATGGCGATCTTCAAGTTGAAGGACGGTTATCAGGGCAATTTCTTCGAAGACTTCAAGAAGATGATCGCGGACCGGATTCATGTCGCGCCGATCCTGAAAGCGCGGCTGGAGAAAGCGCCGCTCGACATCGACAATCCAAGCTGGGTCGAAGACGACGAGTTCGACATCAACCGTCATATTTTCCGCGCCAGCCTTCCGGCGCCTGCGGACCGCAAGATTCTCGAACAGACGGTCGGCTGGATGCATGCCAAACTTCTCAACAGGGCACGTCCGCTGTGGGAATTTTATGTTTTCGAAGGCATGGCGAACAACGAGATCGGGCTCTATTCCAAGATGCATCATGCCTGCATCGACGGTGGAGCGGGCGCTGCGCTTACCAACATGATCTATGACATCACGCCGGTTCCGCGTGAGTTCCCGAAAGTCGCAGCGGTCAACAAGCCCGCCAACGAGCCCCGCGATATCGCGACCAATCTGCTCGATTCCTATTCGCAGCTTTGGCGTCAGCCGCTGGATGCCACCAAGGCGAAAAGTTTCGACCTACCGCGCAGCGGCAAGAGTGATCTTGGTTCGATCCTGTTCGACAATGCGATGTATCAGCTTGAGTCCGGCATGCGGATGTTGGGCAACGTGCCGGACACGGTGAAGAGCGTCCGCGACATGATCGCGAAGGTGTCCGACCCGAAGTCGCGTGAAAGCATCGCAAAGATGGTTTCACCGTCGACGATGCTGAACAAGTCGATCTCGTCCGAACGCAGCTTCGCCGGTGTGTCTGTGTCGCTGCCTGAGGCCAAGGCGCTCGCCAAGCAGGCCGGAGGCAAGCTCAACGACGTGGTGATGGCGCTGTCGAGCGGCGTGCTGCGCCGGTATTTGCTGGAGCAGGGCGGGCTGCCGAACCGTCCGCTGACGGCGGCGGTGCCGATCTCGCTACGCGAGGAGGGCAACACCGACGCCAACAATCAGGTATTCGGGATGATCTGCTCGCTGGCGACCGACATCGAAAACCCGAAGGAGCGGCTTGAAGCGATCATCGCCCAGTCAGCCAAGTCCAAGGAGATGTCACATCCGTTGCGCGCGCTGATGCCGTCGCTCTCCAATATCTCGATGCTGGGCGCGCCCATGATGATTCAGGTGCTGGCGTTGCTTTACAGCCGCTCGAACCTGTCCGACGTGCTGCCGCCGGCCGCGAACGTAACGATCTCGAACGTGCCCGGTCCGCGGCAGACGCTTTACGCGGTCGGAGCCGAACTGCTGCACATTTTCCCGGTCTCGATCTCGACCCATGGCCTTGCTCTAAACATCACCGTGCAGAGCTATCGCGACCAGCTCGATTTCGGCTTCATCGCGGGCGCGAACATCATTCCGCATGTCGAGAAGCTGGCAGACATGCTGCCGAAGGAGTTTGAATTGCTCGCTGCGGCCTATGCGTCGCCTGACAATCGCGCAAGCGCTGCAAGCTGACGCATGGCGCCTGCAATGATTGAAATGCCGCCGCTTCAGTATGCCGAGGTCAACGGCATACGCATGGGCTTCTACGAGGCAGGCCCCAAAACTGATAAGCCGCCGATCGTGCTGTGTCACGGCTGGCCCGAGATAGCGTTTTCGTGGCGGCACCAGATCAAGGCGCTCAGCGAGGCGGGGCTGCATGTCATCGCGCCTGATCAGCGCGGCTACGGCGCGACGGATCGCCCTGAACCGGTGGAAGCCTACGACATCGAGAACCTGACGGCCGATCTGGTCGGGTTGCTCGATCACCTGAAAATCGACAAGGCAATCTTCGTCGGTCATGACTGGGGCGGGTTCATTGTCTGGCAGATGCCGCTGCGCCATCCGTCGCGCGTTGCGGGGGTGATCGGCGTCAACACGCCGCATACCCCGCGCACGGCGACCGATCCGATCGCATTGCTGCGTCAGCGCTACGGTGATCATCTTTACATCGCGCAGTTTCAGCATCCGGCGCGTGAGCCGGACAAAATCTTTGCCAGTAACGTTGAAAAGACATTCGATTTCTTCATGCGTAAGCCCATGCCGCAGCGAAAGCCGGCGGTGGCAGGGGAGGGACCGCCCGCCGCAGGGCTCGGCGCGTCGCCGAAGCTGAACATGGCGTTTCCGCAAATGGTCGCGGGCTACGATCCGGCCGTTGATCCGCGCGAAAAAATTCTGTCGCCCGAGGAAATGAAGGTTTTCGTCGATACGTTCAGGGTCTCCGGATTTACCGGCGGGATCAACTGGTATCGCAATATGACCCGCAACTGGGAACGCTCGGCGCACATCGACCACACCGTGCGTGTGCCGTCGCTCATGATCATGGCTGAGGATGACGCAGTGCTTCCCCCGTCGGCCTGCGACGGGATGGAAAATATCATCCCGGACCTTGAAAAATACCTGGTCAAGAACAGCGGTCACTGGACCCAGCAGGAGCAGCCCGACGAGGTCAGCGCCAAGATTCTCGAATGGCGCAGGCGGCGGTTCGGCTGATCCGGGCGCTGCGTATCCCTCGCACCGGAAGTCTTTGCAAAACATCCGCTGGAACAGTAGCTTCGGAACAAAGCTCCGGCGCAGAACCGGACATCAACGGTCACGTGGGGAGATACCTGAGCGATGGCGTCCCAGAATAAATTGAATCCGATTCCGCATCCGCCGAAGAAGCCGGTCGTCGGCAATATGCTGTCACTGGATTCGACTGCGCCGGTGCAGGATCTGGTGCGGAAGACCAAAGAGCTCGGGCCGATTTTCTGGCTCGACATGATGGGTCAGCCGCTGGTGATCGTCGGGGGATACGACCTCGTCAACGAGCTGAGCGACGAGAAGCGTTTCGACAAGGCTGTGCGCGGAGCACTCCGCCGCGTCCGCTCTATCGGCGGCGACGGTTTGTTTACGGCAGATACGACCGAGCCGAACTGGAGCAAGGCGCACAACATCCTGCTGTCGCCGTTTGGCGGCCGGGCGATGCAATCCTACCATCCGATGATGGTCGATATCGCCGAGCAACTCGTCAAGAAATGGGAGCGGCTGAACGCGGACGACGAAATCGATGTCGTCCACGACATGACGGCGCTCACGCTCGATACCATCGGCCTGTGCGGTTTCGATTATCGCTTCAATTCGTTCTATCGCGAGGACTATCACCCCTTCGTCGGCGCGCTGGTGCGCTCGCTTGAAACCATCATGATGACGCGCGGTCTTCCGCTCGAAAGTCTGTTCATGCGTGCACGGCGCGCGGATCTCGCTGCCGACGTTGCGTTCATGAACAAGATGGTGGACGAGATCGTCGCCGAGCGCCGTAAGAACGCCGAAGATGCCGTCGGCACGAAGGATATGCTCAACGCCATGATGACCGGCGTTGACAAGGTCACCGGCGAGCAACTCGACGACGTCAACATCCGCTACCAGATCAATACTTTTCTGATCGCCGGCCACGAGACCACGAGCGGTCTCCTGTCCTGCGCGATCTACGCAATGCTCAAGCACCCGGAGGTGCTCAAGAAGGCGTATGAGGAAGTTGACCGTGTGCTCGGCGCCGACATCAGCGCCAAGCCGACCTTTCAGCAGGTCACGCAGCTCCATTATATTTCGCAGATTCTGAAAGAATCGCTCCGGATGTGGCCGCCGGCACCTGCCTATGGCGTCTCGCCGCTGAAGGATGAGGTCATTGGTGGAAAGTACAAACTCAAGAAGGGTACCTTCGTCACCGTGCTGGTAATGGCGCTGCATCGCGATCCGTCGGTGTGGGGCCCGAATCCGGACGTCTTCAATCCCGAGAATTTCAGTCGCGAAGCTGAATCCAAGCGTCCCGCCAACGCCTGGAAGCCGTTCGGCAACGGCCAGCGCGCCTGCATTGGCCGCGGCTTCGCGATGCACGAAGCGGCGCTGGCGCTGGGCATGATCCTGCAGCGTTTCAAACTGCTCGACCACACGCGCTATCAGATGCACTTGAAGGAAACACTGACGATCAAGCCCGACGGCTTCAAGATCAAGGTGCGGGCGCGTTCCGATCAGGACCGCACCATCGTCGCCAA
Source organism: Afipia sp. (assembly GCA_051653085.1). Lineage (GTDB taxonomy): Bacteria > Pseudomonadota > Alphaproteobacteria > Rhizobiales > Xanthobacteraceae > Afipia. The sequence continues at coordinate 164,573 of JBOFVL010000044.1, forward strand.
CCGCCCCGGCACCGCAGTTGCCGAGAGCGCGGGCTCGGCCGCGCCTGCGCGTGTCCGTCCTGGTCACAACACGCCGTTGCTCATTCTTTACGGATCGAATCTCGGTACTGCCGAGGATCTCGCCCATCGCGTGGCGGATCTGGCGGAGGTCAACGGCTTTGCCACCAAGCTCGCTTCGCTTGATGATTATGTCGGCAACCTGAAGGATCAGGGCGGCGTCATCATCTTCTGCGCGTCCTACAATGGCGCGCCACCCGATAACGCAGCGCAGTTCGTCAAATGGCTGGGAAGCGATCTGCCGAAAAACGCATTCGATGGCGTGCGCTATGCTGTGTTCGGTTGCGGTAACAGCGACTGGCTTGCGACCTATCAATCTATTCCGCGCATGATCGACGAACAGCTTGCGGCCCACGGCGCGCAGGCTGCATGTCCGCGCGGAGAGGGCGACGCCCGCGACGATCTCGACGGGCAGTTCGAGAAATGGTTCACCTCGCTGCGTGCGATCGCGGTGCAGGAGTTTGGCGTCGATACCGGCTTCAGCCGCCATGCCAATGACGAGCCGCTTTACAAAGTGGAGTCGGTTGCGCCCAGCGTGGTCAATACGGTGGCAGCTTCTGGCGGCGCGGTGCCGGTGAAACTTCTCGTCAATGACGAATTGCAAAACAAATCCGGCGCCAATCCATCCACGCGCTCGACGCGGCATATCGAGGTGGAACTGCCGGAGAATGTATCCTATCGCGTCGGCGACCATCTCAGCATCGTCCCGCGCAATGATCCGGTCCTGGTGGATGCTGTCGCGCGCCGGTTCGGCTTCCTTCCGGCTGACCAGGTGCGATTGCAGGTTGCCGCGGGACGTCGTGCTCAGCTTCCCGTCGATAACGCGGTGTCAGTCGGGCGGTTGCTGACCGAGTTCGTGGAATTGCAGCAGGTCGCGACCCGCAAGCAGATTCAGATCATGTCGGAGCACACTCGCTGCCCGATGACCAAACCCAAGCTCGAAGCCCTGATTGGCGATGATCCGGCATCCAGCGAACTGTATCGCTCCGAAATTCTCGGCAAGCGAAAGTCGGTCTACAATCTGCTGGAGGAATATCCGGCGTGCGAGTTGCCGTTCCATACCTATCTCGAAATGCTCTCGCTGTTGTCGCCGCGTTATTATTCAATTTCATCGTCGCCCGCGGTGGCGGGTAAATCGAAGTGCAGCGTAACTGTCGGTGTGGTGGAAGCCGCGGCGATCTCCGGGCGTGGCACCTACAAGGGTGTCTGCTCGAATTATCTCTCTAGTCGTCGTGCAGGCGATACGGTGTATGCGATCGTTCGCGAAACCAAAGCCGGCTTCCGTTTGCCGGAGAATCCATCGGTGCCCATCATCATGGTTGGTCCTGGCACCGGACTGGCGCCGTTCCGCGGCTTCCTGCAGGAACGTGCGGCGATGAAGGCCAAGGGTCAATCTCTCGGTTCGTCGATGCTGTTTTTCGGTTGCCGTCATCCCGATCAGGATTTCCTCTACGCGGACGAGCTCAAGGGCTTCGCGGACCAAGGCATCACCGAACTGCATGTGGCGTTCTCGCGCGCCGATACGCCGAAGAGCTATGTGCAGGATTTGATCGCGGCGCAGAAGGACAAAGTCTGGAAACTGATCGAAGCCGGCGCGATCATTTATGTCTGCGGTGACGGCGGCAAGATGGAGCCGGACGTCAAGCGCGTGCTGATGACTATTTATCGCGAACGCTCGGGAGCCGACGAGACTGCGGCGCTCGGCTGGATCGACACCATGGGCACGCAGAACCGCTATGTGCTGGACGTGTGGGCAGGGAGTTAGCGGCGCAAGCTGTTAGCGTTTGCCGGTCGCGCCATGCGCATGTTCGGCAATCGCGCCGATGAGGGTTGGCCACATCGGTATCGGCAGCGCGTGGCCCATGCCTTCGACAAGCAGCAGCTTCGCGCCGGGGATCGATGCGGCGGTGTCCTTGCCGGCCTCGACGCGCACCAGCGGATCGACAGTGCCATGAATGACCAGCGTGGGCGCCCTGACTGACCGCAAGCGATCCTTGCGATTGCCCGACGCGAGGATGGCGCGCAACTGCCGCCCGACGCCCGCTGGGTTGAGGCCGCGGGCGTAAGTCCGTTCAGCGCGCTCGTGATCCTTGGCTTCATCGAGTGGGAAGCTCCCACCGCGTAAGACTTTCCATGTCTTGCCGAAGCGATCGAGGTATTCCTCCTTGGTGGTCGGCGGAGGCGCGAGCAGTATGGCAGATGCCTCACGAGTCGGTTGCGGCAATCGCGGATTGCCTGTCGATGACATGATCGATGTCAGGGACAGCACGCGGTTCGGATGCTGCATTGCGATCTCTTGTGCGATCATGCCGCCCATCGATGCTCCGACGATATGCGCAGCCTTGATGCCGAGCGCATCCATCAACCCGACGACGTCGTTCGCCATGTCCCACAACTTATAGGGCGCTTCAGGCGCGACCTTGAAGATCCGGAGTTTCAGCAACTCCATCGGCCGCAGTGGTTTACCGCCGGACATCTTGGTCGAATGGCCGATGTCGCGGTTATCGAAGCGGATGACGCGGAAGCCGCGCGCGGCAAGGTCGCGGCAGAATTCGTCGTCCCAGTGGATCATCTGGGCGCCGAGGCCCATGATGAGGATCAGGGGCTCCGCATCGGGCGCGCCGAAGGTTTCGTAGCAAAGCTCGATTCCGTTGGTCTTCGCCATCTGCGGCGGCTGGTGTGCAAGTGCGTCCACGTCGGCGTCCCTCGAAATGAATAAAGTTGAAAACCCTATCGCATGCTTTTGTGCTCAGCAGAAGGCGGGAGCGGCCCCATGGCCGGTTTTAAACGGCGGTTTGGTTGACCTTAATCCCACAACGGTATGGAATGGCCGAAAAGACGAGGCTCAAAGAGACCTCGCTCACGCTTCCGGAGGGCGCCTATGTCTGACAAAGCCAACGACCCCGTACAGGTCTGGCACACCATGCTCGCTGAAATGGAGAAGGGCTTCAACGCCATGGCCACGCAGGTCATGGGGACGGAGCAATTCAGCCGCGTCACGCATCAACTCACTGGCGCTTCGGTCGGCGCGCAAAAGACCGTCGGCGATCTGATGGAGAAGTATCTGGTCAGCATGAACCTGCCCAGCCGCGCGCAGATGGTCGGTATGGGTGAACGGCTGGCGGCCATCGAAAGTCAGTTGAACGAGATCAGGGCGCTTCTCAACCGTGTCCACGGCGATGCAGCGCTGGAGGGCAGTGGACTCTCTGCGCCCAAGCCGCCGCGCACCAAGCAGCCGCCGTCCGCCACCGGAGGTGGAGGCACGCCATGAACGCGCCAACGAATGTCGGCGCGTTGCCGGATGTCGCGCAGATCGGAGAGCGTATCCAGTCCGAAGTCCAGCGCGCGATTCAGCGCAGCATCAAGGGCGTGGAATATTTCGCATCCTCGGGACCCGCGCTCGGATCGACGCCGAAGGACATCATCCATTCCAAAGGCACGATGAATCTCTATCACTATCGTCCGTTGGCGGACGAGATCTACCGCATCCCGATTCTGATCGTCATGGCGACGACCAATCGCGGTTACATTCTCGACATGGTGCCGGGGCAGAGCTTCATCGAATTCCTGCTCAGGAAGGGATTCGATGTCTACATGCTCGACTGGACCGCGCCGCGGCCAGAAGAAAAGTCGCTGCGCATGGAGGATTACGTCCTCGGCTTCATTCCCGATTGCATCCGGCGGGTGCAGGAAGATTCCGGCGAGACCGATGTCAACGTGATCGGCTATTGCTTCGGCGGGGTGCTGTCGCTGCTGTACGCATCTATCTTTCACGATGGGCCGGTGAAGAACCTGGTTTGCTTCACGACGCCGATTGATTTTCGCGAAATGAAGCTGTTCCAGAATTTTTCCGACCGGCGCTATTTTGATGTCGATCGGTTGGTCGACGGCGTCGGCAATGTGCCGCCCGAGATGATCCTGTCGTCATTCGAGATGCTGCGGCCAGCGTCCCGTGCCGTGGGACAAATCCAGCTCTGGGAAAACATCTGGAACGACGAGTATGTGAAATCATTCCGGATGTTCGATCGTTGGGCGCAGGACACGCTGCCGCTGGCCGGCGAGTATTTCCGGCAGACCACAAAAGATCTGATGTGGGACAACAAACTCTACAACGGAACGATGACCGTTGGCGGGCGTGCCGCGGACATCTCGAAGATAACGGTGCCGGTGCTGCACGCGGTCGCCGAGCACGATCACATCGTGCCTTACGAAGCCGCGAAGCATCTGATTACCAAAATCGGCTCGACCGACAAGACCGAGGTCATCCTCAAGGGCGGCCACGTCAGCCTCGTCGCCGGAGCGAACGCCATCAAGCGTCTCTGGCCCAAACTCGATTCCTGGTTAAGTGAGCGATCGACATGAACAAGACCGAAGTCCGCACCTATCCGCGCCGCGTCATGACCGCAGGCGGCGAAATCGAATTCCGCCACATGACGGCGGCAGACGAGGCAGCAGTTCTCGCATTCGCGCAGAAGCTGCCGATCCATGATCTGTTGTTCATCCCGCGCAACATCAGCGAGCCCAAAGTGCTGTCAGCCTGGATCAAGGAGATCGAGCGCGGCGGCATGATCAGCTTGCTGGCGGTGAAGGGCAGCACGGTGGTGGGCTGCGGCACCATCGTCCGCGATCTGTTGTCGTGGTCGCCCCATGTTGGCGAAATCCGCATGGTGGTGTCCAAGGACGTCCGGGGCCTCGGCGTGGGACGGGCGCTGTCTCAGGAGACCTTTGCGTTGGCGCTGGGATCGGGCCTGGAGAAGATCGTGGCGCAGATGACTGTCGATCAGACAGGAGCCATAGCTCTGTTCGAGAGCCTCGGCTTCAAGGCTGAGGCGTTGCTGCACGATCAGGTGCGGGATTTGGCCGGAAAAACTCATGACATTGTGGTTTTGGGCCACAACGTCTCCAAGGTCCGAGCCCAGCTCGAAGCCTATGGGGTCTCGGACGCTGTCGGCTAACCCGTTAATTTTATTAGACTTCTAGTATATCACGATTTCGTGATGATGCGGTGCAATATTCATGTTGCGTTGCATCTAAGACTTTGGCATAAGACCCGTGCCCCGGGCCAGACCGGACGGGGTGAGCCATTAGCTCAAACCCTGAGGATGGAGACCAACATGACCAATTCTTTCAACAGCGAATCCGTGCTGAACACAGTGAAGACCGCCTTCGCGCCCGTCACCGACGCGTTCAAGAACTTCCCCAACGTCGAAGTTCCGGAAGCCGCGCGTGAGTTCGTGAAGAAGGCTGCCGGCACCGCGAAGGACCGCGCCACCGACCTCCACACCGGTTCGGAGAAGGTGACCTCGGCGATCGAGACCGCAGTTGCCGGTTCGGTTAGCGAGACCGCGAAGATCTCCCGCAATATCCAGCAGGCCGTTTACGACGACGCGCAGGCGCTGTTCGCCGGCATCGACAAGCTTGCTTCGGCGAAGACGCTGAACGAAGCCGTCACGATCCAGGGCGATCTGCTCCGTGCCCAGGGCGAAGTCGTCATGGCCCGCGCCAAGGCGACCACCGAGTACTTCGGCAAGCTGCTTGCCGACAGCGCGAAGACCGCGCAGGACAACTTCTCGAAGGTCGCGGCTTCCGTTAAGTCGGCCTAAGACTTATCTCGCAATTCGACGATTGAAGGCCCGCCTCGCGCGGGCCTTCTTTTTGACGCGGCCCGCCTTTGACGAGGATCGGGTCCGCGGTGCAATGTCGATGCATCGAGGTCCATCATGGCTGAGAGATTCGTGCTGGTCGCGGATGGGGGCGACATCGCGCGCGCCGCCGAACTGCGCCGGATCAAGGCGCTTGCAACGCTGGTGCTCGCCGGCTGCGTGGTCGTGCTCATCATTGCCAAGGTGATGGAGCGCGTGCATCCGGGATTCGGGTTTGTCGCAGCCTTCGCGGAAGCTGCGACCATCGGCGGATTGGCGGACTGGTACGCGGTGGTCGCGCTGTTCCGGCGTCCGCTGGGGCTTCCGATCCCCCACACCGCCATCATCCAGCAGAACCAGCACCGGATCGCGGAGAAGCTCGGCGAGTTCATAGAAGTCCATTTTTTAAGCCCTTTACCGGTGGATGCGAAACTGCGCGAGGTCGACTTCGCGCGCTTCATTTCCGACTGGCTGACCGATCCGAAAAAGAGTTCTGATCTCGCCCGCTTCGTTCTTCGCCTGCTGCCGGAAGCGCTCGCCGCCGCCGAGACGTCCGGGCTGAAGTCATTCGTCACGCGCCGCGCGGTCACACAATTGCAGAGCATCGATCTCGCGCCGCTGGCGGCGGGGACGCTGCGCGGCTTCATCGCGGAGGGCCGTCACAAGGGCATGCTCGACGACCTGCTGACGGCGATTCATGATTCCATCAACAAGCCCGAGACGCTGGCGCTGATCCGCGAGAAAATCCGCAACGAACTTCCGACGCTGTTGAAGTTTTATCGCGCGGACAAGTTCCTGATGAAGAAGGTCGCGGCCTCCGCCACGTCGTTCTTTGAAGAAGTCCGTACCGATCCACATCATCCGTTTCGCGGCGAGATCGATCGCATTCTGCTGACGCTGCCCGACAAGCTGACGCATGACAAAGCCTATGCGAACCGTATCGATGGCCTGAAGCGCGATCTGCTGGCACGTCCGGAGCTTGCGGCGCTTGCGAACGACATCTGGGCTAACGTCCAGGCATTCATCGACAGGAATGCGAGCGGCGAGAGCAATGTGCTGCAACACCATCTGACCAACATGTTTGTGGAGGCAGGAACGCAACTCGCCGCGGATTCCGAGATGCGCGCGGAAATCAACAAGGGCATCGTTGTCGTGCTGCGCAGCTTCATCGCCGATCAGAAAAGCGGCGTGTCGCGATTCATTTCCGATCAGGTCAAGTCATGGGACATGAAGCAACTCATCAACCTGATCGAGATCAACATCGGCAAGGACCTGCAATACATCCGCTTCAACGGCGCGCTGATCGGAGGGCTGGCCGGATTGGCGCTTCACACCGCCGAAGTGTTCATAAAGGCCCTTTGAAATTGCTGAAGAATCCAAAGGGCCAAACGGGGGCGAGACGGTGACGAACTGAGGTCCGAAATGGCAAAACTGCGAATCCGTGCTTAGATTGAACAATTGAACCGCATGGTGCGTTGCAAGATCATCCCCGTGCGACACTTTGCCTTCTGTCGCGCTGGATGAACGGCCAGCGCGAATTTGAGAAAAGGAATTCGAATGTCCGCTACTGCCCAGACGCTTCGCCCGCCATCGCGATTGCTGATGCTGATGGAAGCGCGCGCCATCAACGAGTTCGGAGCTTTCCTCGGCGCGCTTCCGCTGCTGAGCCTCGCGCCGCACGGCGACGGTCATCCTGTGCTCGTTTTGCCGGGCCTCATCACCAGCGATACGGCGACACGCCCGTTGCGTTCGTTTCTCAAGAGCCGCGGTTATGCCGTGAGCGGCTGGGGTCTTGGCCGCAACTTCGGTCCACGCGCCGGCGTGCAGGATGCCATGGTCAACCTCGTGCAGGATCTCAACGAGACCCATGGCCGCAAGGTCAGCCTGGTGGGATGGAGTCTTGGCGGAATCTACGCGCGCCAGCTTGCGAAGATGATGCCGGATCGCGTGCGGTCAGTGATCACGCTCGGCAGTCCGTTCGCGGGTCATCCACGGGCGACCAATGCGTGGCGCACTTACGAGACCGTCAGCGGTCAACGCGCTGACGATCACAACCCGCGATTTGGCGGTGACATGGCTCAGACGCCGCCGGTGCCGACGACGGCGATCTTCAGCCGCACCGACGGCATCTGCGCGTGGCAGAGCTGCATCGAAAAGCCCGGTCCACACGCCGAGAACATCGAAGTGCAGGGTGCGAGCCACTGCGGCATGGGCCATCATCCCGCGATCGTCTACGCGGTGGCTGAACGCCTCGCGCAGAAGGAAGGCGAATGGGCGCCGTTCGATCGCAGCGGCTGGCGTGCTCTGGTTTATCCGGACCCGAGCCGCTGAACGGCTGATCTCGCTGGATATGCCTGTCCCGGGAACTGCCTCCAGGCGGCGTCCCGAAGGACATGCTTTTAGTTCCGCATAATCCTGTCGGGTGCTGGTATTCATGCCGGGCGCGGATTATGTGCGCTTGGGCTGGTGGGCGCGTGCGCATCTTGATGCGCGGCAACACGTCAGGAGGAATGCCATGAAGCGCGTCTCTCTGATCGCTGCACTGTCGCTGATCGTTCTGCTTCCGCTTCCCGCCACGGCGGCCGACGACCACGCTGTTATGTCCCCTGATCAATTGAAATGGGGGCCGGCACCGCCGGCTTTCCCGAAAGGCGCACAGGCAGCCGTGCTAAGCGGCGATCCGGCGAAGGAAGGACTTTATGTCATCCGGGTGAAGGTGCCTGCGGGATATAGGGTGCCGCCGCATACACATCCGAACGATGAGAATGTCACCGTCATCTCGGGGACGTTCAACATCGGAATGGGTGGCACGTTCGATGATAAAAATGGAAGTGCTCTCAAGGCTGGAGGTTTTGCGGTCGCCCCGAAGGGCATGCAGCATTACGCGTGGTTCACCGAGGACACCATCGTCCAGTTGCACGGGATGGGACCGCAGGGGATCACCTACGTTAATCCGGCCGACGATCCGCGAAACAGCAAATAGAGCTAAATGCGGGTCATTGCGAGGAGCGTCAGCGACGAAGCAATCCAGCTTCTTGACCGTAGCTCTGGATTGCTTCGCTTCGCTCGCAATGACGGACGCGGGATCGGGCCGAAAACCTCTCACGCGCGGCGGCAGCGGAAATCTCTCAGCCTATCGTCTGCAGCCGCAGAAGTTTCGGCGCGTTCAGTATGACACGTGTCGGTGACGTTTTCGGTGCGTGCGTAACGAGCCGTTCGACGTCGATGCGCCGTTGCTGCTCGACAAACCTGATCGCGAAGCCATCCGGGAAAATCCGCGCGACCCGTCCGACGCATGTGCCCACGGACAGCGGCGTGCCCAATTCGGGTTGAACGGTGCTGGAGACGGCAACGCCCGATACCGAAATGTCGATGATGAAGCAGGAACACGTGCTGCCGTTGGCGAAGAGCAGCGTCGAGTGCGGAATTTCCGGAAAAAACCGTGCGTGATCCCTGCGATCCTGGATCGATGGATCTCTCTCCCTTTGTTCAAGCCACGTGAGCCTCTGCGCCAGCGATTGGCGCGTGGCGGCTGTCGTATCCAGCTCCATCAGAAAGCCGCCGGGCACGATGTCGGAGACGCGGCCGTCGAACTTGCCGAACTCGCTGAAGAAGGACGTGAGCTTGTCGCCGATGCGTCCCGGGACCGGCGCATCAACCAGTGCGCGGAACGGCGACACACGGCGCGTGCGGCAGGCAAATGCGCGAGGCTGGCCGGATGCGTCGTACCAGTTCGGCAGCGTGTAGCTACCGGACATGGATAACTTCACCGCGCGTTGCTTCAAGAACTTTTCGATGCTCATCGGACTGACGCGATGCTGACGTTGGAGGTTCTGGAGCGCAAGGATTATGTCAGTAATACTGACGATGGGTGGCGATGGAACCGAAAAAGTTCCTGTATGTTAAAACGGCAATACAAAATTGCGCTCAGATCACGGCTTGTTTTGCTTAAAATGCGATGCTTGTTGATCGCAATTGCTGCAGATCGTAGCGGCGGCGCGCGTCCTGCCTCTGGCGCAAAGCCAAATGTCAGCTTGTGGCAGCGAGCCAACGTCCACTCCTGACAGCGGGCTCAACTGATCAGCGCAACAGTGCTCATTACGGACTCCCGCCATACTTGGATCGATCACCGTAGGCAACAGGTTCGTCGTGGTCGGTCCGAAAACCACCCGGAGCGGAGTCGTCGCGGTAGACCCGCACACCGCGTGGAGTGTCGTAGGCTGGCATTATAGCCTGGCTGGAACGAACGATGACATGTCGCGATTTGGCATGATGCGCTCTTGCGGCAGCGTTGCCAGAAGTGCAGAGAGCAATCAAAATGCCTAAGGCAAAAATAGAACGCATTGCATTTGCTCCGTTCCTGCCCCTCACAGCTATCATGTGCGCACGGGCGGCTACGGACCCAAGCTGTGGCGGCTTCACGGTCGATCAAATTGGCGGGACCACGGGATGTGCCAGAACACGGTATGGCAGGACTAACGACGGCGAGAAGCTATCGCCAAGTCCGCTGTTGGCACATCGCGTGATTTCGGTGTGGGGTACGCGCCCTAGCTGCCACGACGAACGAGCGATCGCGTTATGGCTAAGCCTTCTTCCCGCGCAGCTTTCCGACCACACCGGTCGGGAAGAAATAGACGCTCGCGATGAAGAGCAATCCCAGCCACAGCAGCCAGCGGTCGGGATGCAACAGGTTCGGCAGCACCGGAATGCCTGCGCTGGCGGTCGCCTTCGAGGCTATGCCCATCAGCGTTTGCAGATAATTCTCCGCCAGAATGAACATTGTCGCGCCGATGACTGCGCCGTACATCGTGCCCATGCCGCCGATCACCACCATCAGGAGAATATCGACCATGATGACGAAGGAGAGCGACGTCTCCGGGCCGGCATAGCGCAGCCATAGCGAATTCAGCATGCCTGCGCACGCGGCGACGAGAGCGGCGAGCACATTGGCCCATGTCAGGTGAAACACGGTACGATAGCCGAGCGCCTCGGCGCGGAAGCGGTTTTCACGCACTGCCTGCAGCACGCGCCCGAACGGCGAGTTCACGATGCGCAGCAATGTCAGGATCATCACCGCTGAGGTGAAGAATACAATGTAGTAGGTCAGGGTGCGGCCGTTGAACTCGAAGCCAAACACGTCCTTGGAAATAAGAACCGTGCCGGGACGCAGCAGTTGCGGCAACTGGAAGCTGCGGCCGTCGTCACCGCCGGTCAGCCAAGATAATTGCGAGGCCAGCACGAGGAATGCCGACGCGACCGCGAGTGTAATCATGGCGAAGAAGATCGCCTGCACCCGCAGCGAGAACAGCCCGATTCCGAGCGCGAGCAGCGCCGCCAGCGGCAAGCCGATGACAATGCCCGTGGCGACGCTCGCCCATGTCGGTCCCATCGCATAAAGCGCGATGGCGATGGCGTAGCTGCCGATGCCGTAGAACATCGTATGCGCGAACGATACTGTCCCGGTGTAGCCGAGCAGCAGGTCGTAGGACGCGACCAGTGCGGCGAAGATGCAAATCTTCGTCGCGACATTCATCGCCTTCGCGCCGGGAAACAGGAAGGGCGCCAGCGCCAGCACCGTCACGATGACGATGAGCAGGAGGCTGAGAACGCGGCTGCGCGGCGGATCGCCGGAAAGGATCATCATCTGTTCGTCACCGGATAGAGTCCGCGCGGCCGCCACATCAATATTGCGACCATCAAGAGGATGTTCGAGATCAACGCCAGCTTCGGCACCAGGAAGCCACCGTAGTTGGCGATCATCGCCACCAGAATGGCGCCGATGAAGCAGCCGCCGATCGAGCCGAGGCCGCCGATGATAATGACGATGAACACCAGCACCATCAGGTCGCCGCCCATCGAGGCGTGAACTTCCTCGCGATACAGTCCCCACATGATGCCGCCGAGGCCCGCAAGTGCGGAGCCGACCATGAACACGCCGAGGAACAGCCGCTTGATGCGATAGCCCAGCGCCTCGACCATCTCGCGGTTTTCGACACCAGCGCGGATCAGGAGGCCGATCTTGGTGCGGTTCAGGACCAGCAGCACGAGGCCGAACACCACAAGGCCGACGATCATCGCCAGCACGCGATATTTGGCGATGGCAATGTCACCGAGAATGAAAGAGCCGCGCAGGGAGGCGGGCAGCGGCAGCGGTATGCGCTCCGGTCCCCACAGCGCATAGAGCATCTGCTCCGTGACGATCAGCCCGCCCATGGTGATCAGAATCTGCTTGAGGTGATTGCCGTAGACGGGAAGGATCAGCACGCGCTCGAACACAAGGCCGAGCGCGCCGGAGACTGCCATTGAGAGCAGGGCGGCGGGCGCGAGCGCAGCGAGATTGAGCCACAGCGAATCCGCCTGCACGTATCCGGCCATCGGCGCCAGCACCAGCGTCGCCACATAGGCGCCCACCGCGATGAACGCGCCATGGCCGAAATTCAGAACGTCCATCAGGCCGAACACCAGCGTCAGGCCCGATGCCATGATGAAGATCATCATGCCCATGGCGAGGCTTGCCACCGTCAGCGTCACCCACGTGGAGGGCGAACCGATCAGCGGGATCATTACGACTGCGAGAATGACGGGCAGCAGCAGCGGCAGAAAATCGCGCTTGGCCTGCGGCAACGGCTCGGCGGCGGCAAGATCGGTCATTGATGCGCCTCCAGGCTGAGCCCGAGCAGCTTTTCCTGCAAGGTGGTGTCTCTGGCGAGATCGGCCATCGCGCCGCGATGCACGATCTTGCCGTTGTCCATCACCAGCACGCTGTCTCCGACTTCCTGCGCCACGCGGAAATTCTGCTCAACGAGCAAGATGGTCGCGCCGCGCTTCTTCAGTTCGGCGAAGCACTCGATCAGGTTCACGACGATGGCGGGGGCAAGGCCTTTTGTCGGCTCGTCGATCAGCAGCAGCTTGCGCGGCTCGACGATGGCGCGGGCGATGGACAGCATCTGTTTCTGTCCGCCCGAGAGCGACCCGGCGCGCGAGAGCCAGAAGCGTTTCAGCGCGGGGAAAAATCCGAAGATCCATTGCAGCCGCGTATCGTCGAGCGCGCCTTCGCGCGCGGCGAGGATCAGGTTTTCCTTCACGGTGAGATCCGAAAACACCGCCATGGTTTCGGGTACGTAACCGACGCCCATGCTGGCGATGTCCGGCGTGAGCTTCTTGTCGGTGCGCTGACCTGCGAGCGTGATCGTTCCAGAGGAGGGCGGCGACAGTCCCATGATAGTGCGCAATGTCGTGGTCTTGCCCGCGCCGTTGCGGCCGAGCAGCATGGTGATCTGGCCTTCAGGCACGGAGAAATCGACGCCGTGCAGGATGTGATACTGCGCGATATGGGTGTGGACGCCGGTGAGGGATAACATGTCGCTCATGCGGCGGTCTTTCCAGGCGCGATGCCGAGATAGGCTTCCTGCACGATGGGTGAGGCGATCACCTCGGCGGGCTTGCCGTCCGCGACCAGTTGCCCGTTGTGCAGAACGATAATGCGGTCGGCGAGCGAGCGCACCACATCCATCTTGTGTTCGACCAGAAGGATGATCTTGCTCTGGTCCTGCTTGAGACGCGCGATCAGGTCGAGCACCACAGGGACTTCATCGACGCTCATGCCCGCCGTGGGTTCGTCGAACATGAAGACCTTGGGCTCCAGCGCCATCATCAGCGCGACCTCTAACTTGCGCTGGTCGCCATGGGACAGCGCGGCAGCGGCCACCGCGCGGCGATTGCCGAGCGCGATTGAGTCGAGAATGGCGTCGGCGCGTTCGATCAGGTCGCGGCGCTTCATCCATGGGCGTAGCATTTCATAATGCACGCCGCTTGCCGCTTGCACCGCGAGCCGGACGTTTTCCTCGACGCTCAAATTCGGGAAGAGATTGGTGAGCTGAAACGCGCGGCCGAGGCCTTTGCGCGTGCGCAGCGGCGCGGTGAGGCGGGTGATGTCCTCGCCCGCGAGCAGGACGTCGCCGGCCGTCGGGCGAAGCTGACCGGAGATCAGGTTGAAATAGGTGGTCTTGCCGGCACCGTTGGGTCCGACGATCGCCGTCAGTTCGCCAGGACGAAACGTGCAGCTCACCTTGTTGACGGCGACATGGCCGCCGAAACGGATGGTCAGGTCGCGGGTTTCGAGGGTGAGGGTCATGCGTTCGCCGGTCGAAAAGTTATGTTGCAATACTCTCGATCGTCATGCCCGCGCTTGTCGCGGGCATCCACGTCTTTCTTTTGCACCGTGGAACAAGACGTGGATGGCCGGGACAAGCCCGGCCATGACGCGTTTTGTTTCATCGGCCAATAAGGATGGCTTTCGGCTTATCGCTTGTTCTTGATCGGGATGGTCATGTCCTCGATCTTCAACTCGCGCACCAGCTCGTTGTCGGCCCAGGCGAGGTTCGGATCGACCTTGACCTTGAAGTGGAACATGCTCTGCAGCGCCTGATGGTCTTCCTTGCGGAAGATCATCTTGCCCTTCGGCGTATCGAACTCGAGGCCTTCCATCGCCGCGATCAGCTTTTCGGTGTCGGTGGACTTCGCCTTTTGAACGGCAGCGACCGCCGCCATCGCCGCAGCGAAACCGCCCGCGGTGAAGAAGTCCGGCGGCGCGTTGAAACGCTTCTGGTGCTCGGCGACGAACCACTCGTTGATCGGGTTCTTCGGGATGCCGTAGTAGTAATAGGTGGCGCCTTCCATGCCGGGCAGCCGCTTGTAGGCAGCGAGCGCGGGCAGGATGTTGCCGCCGGTGGACAGTTCGATGTTGTAGCGCTTCGGATCCATGTCCTGAATCTTGGTCAGCGGATCGCCGCCGCCGGCCCAGATCACCCAGATGATCTTGCGGCCCGGTTTGTCCTTCAGCGCGTCGAACAGGCGCTGTCCGGCCGCGGTGAAGTCGGTGGTCGCGGGCGGAACGTATTCTTCAGCAGCAAGCGTCGCGCCGGTCTTGGAGAGCGCTTCCTTGAAGGCTGCGATACCGTCGCGGCCGAAGGCGTTGTCCTGGCCGAGGGTGGCAATCGTGACACCGGGCTTGCCGATGGCGACCGCGTTCGAGATCGCGTCCTGCGACGAGTTGCGGCCGGTGCGGAAGATGTAGCGATTCCACTTCTCGCCGGTGATGGCGTCGGCGACCGCCGGCTCTACGATCAGCACCTTCTTGTTTTCCTCGGCGACCGGCAGCATGGCCAGCGCCGCGCCTGAGGCGGTGGTGCCGATGGCGAGATCGACCTTGTCGTCCTGATAGGCTTCGGCCAGCGCCGCTTTCGCGAGATCCGGCTTGCCCTGGTCGTCCTTGGTGATGAGGACGATCTTGCGGCCGTCGACGGTCATGGTGTTCTTGGTGGCGTATTCGAAGCCCATGCGCAGGCCGGTTTCGGTCTGCTTGGCGTAGGCTTCCAGTGGGCCGGTCTTGCCGTGGATCAGCGCGATCTTCAGGTCGTCTGCTGACGCGGGCATCGCCAGCAGCGTCGCTGCGGCGGCAGTAAAAAGTGCAAGTTTACGCATTCTTGTCCTCCCCGATTATCCTCGGGCGGGACCTTACATACCCGCGCTGGAATTACAATTTTTTTGCCCTGAGCCGGGTTGCTCCCGGGATTGAAGGTATTTGGACGGCCTTGGCAGAGAGCAGATTAATAATGAGGCGGCGGCTCCTGCGCGGTCCCTGCGCCCGATTTCATCTCAGCGTCATCAAGCCGCTCGCGCAGGCTGATCACCTCCCGGCCGAGCGCATCGATCTTCCGCCACTGCTCGGTGATGGTCTTGTTCAGGGTCTCGATGGTCTCGTCCTGATAGGCGATGCGGATTTCCAACGCATCGATCCGGGCAGCGAGCGACTGGGGAGGCCAGACCTGTTCAGTCTTGGGCTGGTCAGTCATTAGATTCCTCGCTGATGTCGATTTCGGTGGCGTCGGTGTGATCCGCGGCCGCCCCGTCCAAGGTCTTGCGCTCGGTGAGACCATGACCGAGCGCCACGCGCTGGTCGAACACAAAACATTCGCCGCGCCACAGGCTTTGCGCCTCCGGGATGTCTTCCAGATATTTCAGGATGCCGCCCTTGAGGTGGTAGACCTCCTCGAAACCCTGCGACAGCAGATAAGAACTGGCCTTCTCGCACCGGATACCGCCGGTGCAGAACATCGCGACCTTCCTGTGCTTGTTCGGGTCGAGCGCGCGGGCCGCGAAATCCGGAAATTCGCCGAAGCGGGTGATCTTCGGATCGACCGCGCCTTCGAACGTACCCATCTCGACCTCGAAGCCGTTGCGGGTGTCGAGCAACAGGACATCGTCCTGCTTGATGAGTGCGTTCCAATCCGTCGCATCGACATATATGCCGACCTTGGCGTTGGGATCGGTTTCAGGATCGCCCAGACGGACGATTTCCTTTTTCAGCCGCACCTTCATCCGGTTGAAGGGCATCTCGCTCGCGCCGGAGAACTTCAGCTCCAGATTATCGAGGCGGCCATCGAACAGCGCGCCGTTCTGCAACTGGTTGACCAGCGCGTCGATGGCGACATCCCGTCCGGCAACCGTGCCGTTGATGCCTTCGGCGGCGAGCAGGATGATACCCTTGATATCCAGCGCCACGCACATATTGCGTAGCGGCTCCCTGAGGGCTTCAAAATCCGGGAGTGTGACAAACTGATAGAATGCGGCGACCTTGTACGACATGGCGGGCCTTATATCAGTACGGGGCGTGGCGCAAAAACCGCTAATGCGGGTCGTCAGCCGGACCGGCAGGATTGATGATTTCGCTCCGGATTCCGGTCCGAACCTGCCACATTTTGGGGCAAATCCCGGCCATTCGGCGACGCGTCGCGGTTCGGCAAACAACTACAATATAGTGGGGGTTGGGCTGCTTGCGGCAGCATGATCCAGCCCGTCAGCCGCAGTGCTTAATCCTGCTTTATTTGGGCGGCATCCCTCGCGTCACCGAGAAATCTGCTAGATAAAACGTCGCCTTACCATCGAATCGGAACTGTCCGTTGCACCAGATTTCAAAAGAGCCCGCTCTGAACGATTCAGGAAAGCAGCGTTTCAGCATCGCATTCGGACTTGAACGGATCGGGCTGATCGCGCTGCGCGCGCCGAAAGTGGCTGCCACCGTCCTGCTGGCTCTGGTTGTGGTCGCTGTGTTCGGCATCCAGCGCATCAAGATCGACGATTCGCTGAGCCAGTTGTTCAGGTCCGATACCCCTGAATACAAGCAATACGAAGAAGTGACCAAGCGCTTCCCCTCCAGCGAATACGACGTGCTGGTGGTGGTGGAAGGCAAGTCGCTGCTGGAGCGCAACTCGCTGGAGAAGCTGCGCGATCTGGTCACCGATCTGCAACTCGTGGACGGCACCCGCGGCATCATCTCGCTGTTCTCGGCCCGCCAGCCGCCTGAGGGCGGGCGTCTGCCTGCGGCGCTGTTTCCCGAGACGCTGCCGGAAGGCGCGGCCTACGATGCCTTCATTCAGAAGGTGAAATCCAACGAGGTCATTCGCGGCAAGCTGCTGTCGGAGGACGGCACTCTGGCGCTGATCGTGCTGGCGCTGGACCCGGCGATCGTCGGCAACAAGGGCCTCAACGCGACCATCGGCGAAGTCCGCAAGATCATGAACGAGGATCTCGCCGACACCGGGCTTTCAAGCCAGTTGTCCGGCGTGCCGGTGATGCAGCTCGAAATCCGCAATGCGGTCGAGCGCGACGGCCTGACCTACAACATCGCCGGCATTCTTGCCGGCTGCATCATCGCGATCATCTTCTTCCGCCGCGTCTCCTTTATGATCGTTGCGGCGTTTCCGCCGCTGCTGGCGATCCTGCTGTCGATAGGCACGCTGGGATGGCTCGGCTTCAGCCTCAACATGTTCCTGAACGTGATGACGCCGCTCATCATGGTGATCAGCTTTGCCGACTCGATGCAGCTCACCTTCGCCGCAAGAGACCGGCTGATTGCGGGCGAGGACAAATACACGGCCTTCCGCAACGCCGTGCTGGTGGTGGGACCGGCCTGCGTGCTGACTCACGGCACGGCGGCGCTGTCGTTCCTTGCCTTGCAGTTCTCCGATTCCGACCTGATCCGCACCTTCGGCGAAGCGGGATTGATGGCGACGGTCATTGCGCTGATCGCAGTGCTGTCGCTGGTGCCGGTGTTCGGTGTGCTGCTGGTGCGCAAGGAGAATTTGCTCGCCACCAAGATCAAGGGTGCGGACCGGGGCGTCGAAGCGCTGCGCGCGTTCTGCGCGTTTATCGCCAAGCGCATGGTCGGCCGTCCCGGTCTTTTCAGTCTGATTGCGCTGCTCGTGGTTGTCGGCCTCGGCATCATCTATGCGAGCCTTGAACCCAGGTACCGACTGGCCGATCAGGTGCCCGACAAGCAGCAGGCCGTCGAAGCCTCGAGCCGTCTCGACGCCAAGCTAACCGGCGCCAATCCGATCGATGTGCTGATCGAATTCCCGAAGGGCAAGTCGCTGTACGATCCGGACACGCTGGATACCATCGCGGCCGTCCACACCATCATCGAGAAGCAGGCGGGCGTCGGCAACGTCTGGTCGATCGAGACGCTGCGGCGCTGGTTGGCGGAAAAGGCCGGCCGTTCGGACGTTGAAATTCTCAAACAGTACGTCGATCTGCTGCCCAGCTATCTGGTCAGGCGCTTCATTTCCGAGAAGCAGGACGCGGTCGTGGTGTCCGGACGCGTGCCCGATCTCGACTCCAGCCAGATCCTGCCGACGGTTGAAAAACTCGATGCCGCGATGGGCGCG
The DNA here is from genome assembly GCA_051653085.1 of Afipia sp. Lineage (GTDB taxonomy): Bacteria > Pseudomonadota > Alphaproteobacteria > Rhizobiales > Xanthobacteraceae > Afipia. The sequence goes on from JBOFVL010000044.1 coordinate 182,997, forward strand.
GTGCGCAAGGCGCATCCGGGTTACGAGATCGCGGTGACCGGCCTCTCGGCCATCGCCGCGCGCAACAGCGCCAGCATGATCGGCAAACTCAACCACGGCCTCACCATCGAGTTCATTCTGGTCGCGGCCTTCATCGGTCTGGCGTTCCGCTCGGTGGTGGTGATGTTCGCGAGCATCCTGCCGGGCATCTTCCCGGTGGTTCTGTCGGGCACCGTGCTGTGGCTGCTCGGAGAGGGACTGCAATTCGCCAGCGTGGTCGCGCTCACCGTGTCCTTCGGACTGGGATTGAGTGCCACGATTCACTTCCTCAACCGGCTGCGGCTGGAGGAGAAGCCCGGCGTAGACGAGGCACAGGCGGTCGAACGCGCCACGGTTCTGGTCGGCCCGGCCCTGATCCTCACAACGGTGGTGCTGGCGTGCGGTCTGGTGGTGACGGTGTTCTCGGACCTGCCGTCGCTGCGGCTGTTCGGATGGCTCAGCGCCTTCGCCATGATCGCGGCGCTGATCGCCGACCTCTTTATCCTGCGGCCGACGGCGATGTGGCTTATCAGCACGTCGCACAAGATCAAGGCGGCGTGGGGCCGCAAGTAGGCTTTCGAAAAACTTCTGAATGTAACAAAGCAAAACGGCCCGCCGATCATCGGCGGGCCGTTTTTGATTCTGTCTTGCGGATTAGTTGGCGCGTGCGAGGCTGATGTTCACAGCGCGCAACTCGCCCTTCGAACTGATGGCGACCGACTGCTTGTTGCCGCGGGTCGTCACGTTGAAGGTCGCGGCATAACCGTTGGTCTGGACCAGCGCGTTGACTTGCCCGTTCGAGATGCTGCCCTCGACGGTGCCGTTGACGTTGCGGCTGGCTTCGCTCCAGGAGCCGGTGATGTTGCTGCCTTTGGCTGCGATGTCGCTGGTCAGCTCAAACTTGTAGCTGTCGCTGGCGCATCGCAGAACCTGATGCAGGTTGTTGCCGCTGCCATCGACGGAATAGGTGCCACGGCAGCGGATGCGTTCCGTGCCGCCCTCGGCAATGGTGATCGTGCCATTGCCGGACCAGTTGCCTGCATAATTGGCAAACGGAGCGGACTCGGCATGCGCGAGCCCCGGCGCCAGCAAAAGGACAGCGGCCACGGCAGCATTGCGGAAATTGAAGTAATTAAAAGTCGCAGGGAAAGACATCTGTAAACACCATCGGTTGCGGTCGATAATTTATTTGTCGCTGATACCACGCTTTGGTTCACTGGAAAATCGAGCGCAACGCACCAAAATGGGAAAATTGCTGCGGTTAGGCTTCTTGTCACTCCGGTGACACGGGCACATTGAACGGTTTCGGGCCGTTTTCGCGATTTCATGGGTTGCAACGCAATGATCGGATGTTTGGGACGAAATGCTTCGGATCGGTAGACAACATCGTTTTTTCGACTTCTAATCCCCTCCAAGGTCGGCGGAAAAGCACGGCCATCAGGGAGGATGACGATGAAGCTAACGAGACGTGATTTTTCTGTCGGCGTTGCTGCAACCCTTGCCGCACCCGCATTGATCAAAAGCGCCGGGGCTCAGGGCGCCACCATCAAGATCGGCATGGTTCTTCCGGTCACTGGATCGGCCGCCGAGCAGGGCAAGTTCGCGCTCAACGGCGCCAAGCTTGCGTTAGAGGCCGTCAACAAGGCAGGCGGCGTTCTCGGCAAACAGGTCGAACTGATTACCGAAGACGACCAGACCACCAACCCCGGCGTCGTTCTGGCTTTCTCGAAGCTGGCTGCGCAACCGGACATCGTCGCCTTCCTCGGCTCGATCCGCTCGACGCAGGTTCACGCCATGGCGCCGGACGTCCTGAAACTCGGGAAACCGATGGCGATCGGCGGAACCGACCCCAATCTGACCCATATGGGCAACAAGTGGCTGTTTCGTTTCCGCCCGAACGACAGCTATTCCGGCAGCGTGATCGCCGACTACGGCAGCAACACGCTCGGCAAGAAGAAGTGGGCCGTTCTGCATTCCACCGACGCGTTCGGCACGGCGGGCGGCAAGGCGCTCACCGAAGGATTGAGCAAGCTCGGCATCACCCCTGTTCTCGACCAAGGCTACGCGAACCAGAGCCAGGACTTCACCCCGGTGGTGCTGGCGATCAAGCAATCCGGTGCCGACGTTCTGGGCTCTTACTTCACGTTCGAGAACGATCTCGGCATCTTCGCGCGTCAGTTGCGTCAGCTCGGCGTCAACATTCCGTGGGTTGGCTCGCCGTCGATCGTCGGCGTATCGTCGACACGGCTTGCGGGTGCGTCGTTGTACGGAACCTACGGCGTCGCCGACTATGCCGAGGATTCAAGCCCCGCAGCCAAGGCCTACGGCAAGGCGTATCGCGATGCCTACAAGCTCGCGCCGGACAACCAGAGCGCGTGGACCTATGACGCCATGACCGTGCTCGCAAGGGCGATGAACACGGCGAAGTCCACCGACCCCGAAAAGGTCCGCACCGCGATCCTGGCGATCAAGGGATTCGAGGGCGCGGAAGGCCAATATAACTTCGACGAAAACGGTGACGGCCTGCACGGCTACAACATCGTGAAGAACGACAAGGGCAACATCGTCTTCGAGAAGCACATCGAAGCGAAGAGGTGAGCGGCGTGGCGGCTTTCGTGGGCATACGAAGCCGCATTCGTTGGCGAAGCGAAGCAATCCGGCAACAACAGCAATAATTCCCGGATTGCTTCGTAACTCCTCGCCGCGTGACATGTCGTCCGCTCCTGCAGCGTGTTCTTTCTCGCACCGAGTGTTCCATGGATCAGATTCTTCAGTTGCTTTTCACGGGTATCGGCATCGGTTCGGTGTATGCGCTTGTCGCGCTCGGATTCGTGCTGATCTTCCGTGCGACCAATGTCGTGAACTTCGCGCAGGGCGAGTTCTCGATGGTGGCGGCCTTCCTGATGGTGGTATTCGCCGTCGATCTGCAATGGCCGTACTGGCTGTCGTTTCTGATCTCGCTGGGCGGGATGGCGCTGTTCGGCGTGATCTTCAATCTCGGCGTGTACTATCCGCTGCGTCACCGCACCTTCCTGCCGGTCATCATCGCCACCATCGGCGCGTCGATCTTTCTGGCCAATTCGGTGCTGGCCATTTACGGACCCGCGCCGCAGGTGCTGGAGGGCTGGTTCGAAACGCCCGGCATCCAGTTGGGGCCGGTCTATCTCGACAGCCAGTATCTGCTGATCATCGCCGTCACGATCGCGCTGGTGATCTTCAACTACTGGTTCTTCGAGCACACCATGCTCGGCAAGAAGCTGCAGGCGACCTCGCAGGATAAGGAGATGGCGTCGCTGCTCGGCATCTCGGTGTCCGCGATGATCATGCTCACGTTTATTTACTCCGCGGTGCTGGGAGGACTGGCCGGCATTCTGGTCGCGCCCATTCTGTTCGTTTCGATCCAGATGGGAGCGACGATCGCGTTGAAGGCCTTCGCTGCCACGATCATCGGCGGCTTCGGTGACGTGACCGGCGCGATCATCGGCGGAATCGCGCTCGGCATCATCGAGACCTTCGGTGCAGCCTACATCTCGGTTCCCTACAAGGACGCGTTCGCGTTCCTCGTGCTGATCCTGTTTCTGGTCTTCCGTCCGCAAGGCATCTTCGGCGAACGCGTAGCGGAGAAAGCATGAGCGTGAAGAGCGAAAACATGACTGCCGTCACGACGGTGCGTTCGACGCCGGCAGCGCTGCGGCATCTGCCGTATTTCATCGCCGCCGCGATTGCCGTGTTCGCCGCGGCAACGATGAGTTTCGATGGTTACGTCCTCAACATCCTGATGCAGGCGACAACGTTCGCCGTCGCAGTGTTCGGGTTGACGGTCGTGCTCGGGCTGTGCGGGCAGATCAACCTCGCACAGGCGGCGTTCTTCGGCATCGGCGCTTACATTGTCGGTCTCGGCACTACCGACTACCAGGTCAATTTCTGGATCTGTCTCGTCGCCGGTTCGCTGCTGGCGCTGGCCGCCGGAGCGCTGCTCGGCATGAGCACGCTCAAGCTCGGCGGCCATTACCTCGCCATGGTGACGATCTCGTTTCAGCAGATCGTCACGCTGGTCATGATCAACGCCATCTGGCTGACGCGCGGCCCCGACGGCATCTCGAAAATCGGCCGACCGGCGCTGTTCCAGTCGCAGCAGTCGTTTCTTGCCTTCTGCGTCGCTGCGCTTGCGATCATCGGCTATCTCGTTTGGCACCTGCCGGACACGCGGATCGGCCGCGCGATGCGTGCGGTCCGTGACAACGAACTCGCCGCGGGCGTGGCGGGCATCGATATCTTCCGCACCAAGGTGGCCGCGTTTGCGCTCTCCGCGCTGCTCGGCGGCATCGGCGGCGGATTGTTCGCGGGCGGCTTCTCCTATGTCAGCCCGGATCAGTTCTCTTTCGCTGAGTCGATCGTATTTCTCACCATGGCGCTGCTTGGCGGCGTCGGATCGCCGATTGGTGCTGTGATCGGCACCGGCTTGCTGATTCTGATTCCGGAATGGCTGCGTTTTCTGAAGAACATCCCGGGGCTTTATCTCGCCATCTATGGGCTGTCCGTCATTCTGATCGTGCGCTTTATGCCGGACGGCATCTGGGGCTTCGTTCAGGATATTCTCAACAAGTGGCGGGCGAAGACCCCACCTCATGTCGCAAGCCCCGCGTTGCAACTTGCGCCGGCAAAAACCGGCGGCGACATGGTGCTCGAAGTGACCGGACTGTCGAAGCACTTCGGCGGCCTCAAGGCCGTCGACAAGGTCGACATCTCCGTGCGCCGTGGCAGCGTGCATGCGCTGATCGGACCGAACGGCTCGGGCAAGACCACCACGCTCAATATGCTGTCGGGCCTCTACAAGACCACCGCCGGCAAGATCGTGCTCGACGGCACCGATGTGACCGACATGCCCGCGCATCAGCGCACGGCGGCGGGGCTCGGTCGCACGTTCCAGAACATCCGGCTATTCCGTTCGATGACGGCGCTGGAAAACGTCGTGATCGGCGCCGAGCGTCCGGGCAATACCCTGATCGGTGAGGGTGGCCAGGATGCGCTGACGCAGCGCGCACTGTCGGCGCTGACCTTCGTCGGGCTCGGCGCGCGGGCCAACGAGCTGGTGTCGAGCTTCTCCTACGGCCATCAGCGTCTGATCGAGATCGCCCGTGCACTCGCCGGCAATCCCACGCTGTTGCTGCTGGACGAGCCGGCTGCAGGATTGAACTCCAGCGAGAAGGTCGAACTGCACGACCTGCTCAAGCGCATCGCGGCGCAGGGACTGACCATTCTCATCATCGACCACGATATGACGCTGGTGCGCGAAGCGGCGCAGCACATCACGGTGCTCAACTTCGGAAAGCGTATCGCCGACGGTGAGTCGCTGGCGGTGCTGCAGCATCCCGACGTCATTTCCGCGTATCTCGGAACGGAGTGATCATGGCGCTGCTTGAGATCAACGACCTGATGGTTCTGTACGGCGAGATCGAAGCGCTGCGCGGAATCTCATTGAAGGTGGACGAGGGGCGTGTCGTGACGCTGCTCGGCTCCAACGGTGCGGGGAAATCCACTACGCTGCGCGCGATTTCCGGACTTGCGAAACCGGCGGCAGGAGAAATCCTGTTTGATGGCCACTCCATCGTCGGCCTCGGACCGGAAGCGATCGTGCGCCTCGGCATTTCGCATGTGCCGGAGGGGCGACGGGTATTTCCCGGCCTCACCGTGAAAGAAAACATCATGCTCGGCGCGTCGAACCGCCGCGTCGCGAAGGCTCAACTGTCGCGCGAGGCGGACGCGATGTTCGATCTGTTTCCGGACATCCGCGCGTTCTCCGACAAACTCGGCTGGACGCTCTCGGGCGGCCAGTTGCAGATGGTCGCGGTGGCGCGCGGGCTGATGGCGAAGCCGCGCCTGTTGCTGCTCGATGAGCCGTCGCTGGGCCTGGCACCGGTGATCGTCCAGGCGGTGTTCCGCATCATCGCGGAAATCCGCCGCGACACGACGGTTTTACTTGTGGAACAGAATGCGCGAATGGGATTGTCCGTTGCCGATTACGGCTACGTGCTGGAAACGGGTCGCCTTGCTCTGGGCGGCAAACCCGACGAACTCTGGAGCAATGAAGCAATCAGAGCCGCTTACCTAGGCGGCCATACCAAGGCAGTCTAGTGATCCGGTTCTGACATTCGTATGATATCCTTCGCGGGCACTCTTACGAATGTCAGAACCAAAGGATCACTAGAGTTATAAATTTGCTAGTGCCCTTTTGTATCCGACGTTTGCTCGGGGGCGCTGCGAAGTAAGGCAAACGTCGGATACAGGGCACTAGATAAATCATGGTTACAATCAACTCCCAGAAGCTGATCGGCTTCGTCTCCGATATTTTTTCGCGCGCGGGCTCCTCAAAGGCCGAGGCCGAGCGCATCGCCACGTATCTCACGACGGCCAACCTCACCGGGCATGACAGCCACGGCGTCATCCGCGTGCCGCAATATGTGAAGTGGGCGAAAGAGGGCGCCATCATTCCCGATCAGACCATCAAGCTCGTCGTCGACACGCCGTCGATTGCGGTGATCGATGGCGGCTTCGGTTATGGCCAGACTGTAACGCCGCAGGCGGTGAAGGTCGGCATCGACAAGTGCAAGGCCGTTGGGCTTGCGGCGATGACACTGAAAAATTCCGGACATCTCGGCCGCGTCGGCGACTGGGCGGAAATGGCAGCGGCGGAAGGTTTGGTTTCGATCTTCTTTGTCAACGCGGCGGGCTCGGTGCTGGTCGCGCCATACGGCGGCGTCGCGCGCAAACTTTCAACAGCGCCTTATTGTGTCGGCATTCCGCGTCCGGGGCAGGGGCCGGTGGTGCTGGATTTTGCGACCTCCATCGTTGCCGAAGGCAAGGTGATGGTGGCGAGCCGTGGCGGCAAGAAACTGCCGAAGGGCGCGCTGGTCGATCAGGACGGCACGCTCAGTGAAGATCCGCACGTGCTTTACGGACCTTACGACACGGACGGTCCGCGCGTGCACGCACAGGGCAAGGGCGCGATCCGTGCGTTCGGCGAGCACAAGGGTTCGGGGCTTGCGCTGATGTGCGAGCTGCTCGGCGGCGCGCTCACCGGCAACGGCGCGACCAAGACCGACCGGCGATTCTCCAACGGCATGCTGGCGATCTTCATCGATCCGAAGGTTGTCGACCCCGCGCATTTCTTCGACGGCGAGGTCGCGCGCTACATCGCCTATTTCAAGGACAGCAAGCTGGCGCAGGGCCACGATGCGGTTCTGATTCCGGGCGAGCCGGAAGCGGCGACGCGCGCCGAGCGCACCAAAAACGGCGTGCCGCTGACTGAGGAGACATGGAATTCCATCACGGCCACCGCGCGGTCGGTCGGGATCGATGACGCCGCCGTTGCCAAGGCAACCGGATAGGTTAAGGATCGGGCATCTCATCAAAGGGGGCTGCTCATGCACAACCGCCCAAACGAAACAAAAATCAAAACAGAAACGGGAAGCAAGCGAATGGCAAACAAGGTCAAGGAAATCTGGGCTGCGGGCAAGGTCGTGGTGAACGGCTGGCTGGCGATCCCCTCCGGATTCTCCGCCGAGGTGATGGCGCAATGCGGCTTCGACAGCGTCACTGTCGATATGCAGCATGGCGTGCAGGACTATCAGTCGATGATCCAGTGCTTCCAGGCGATGCAGGCGCATCCGGTGACACCGATGGTGCGCGTGCCGTGGAACGAGCCTGGCATCATCGGCAAGGTGCTCGACGGCGGCGCGTATGGCGTGATCTGCCCGATGATCAACACGAAGGAAGAAGCCGAGCGCTTCGTGCAATACGCGAAGTATCCGCCGCGCGGCACGCGCAGCAACGGTCCGATCCGCGCCATGATGTACGGCTCAGCGGGAACGTATCAGCAGACTGCGAATGACGAGACGCTCTGCATTCCGATGATCGAAACCAAGACGGCGGTCGAGAATCTCGAAGCGATCCTCGATGTGAAGGGCATCGCCGGTGTCTATATCGGACCGTCCGATCTCGGCTTTTCCTACGGCCTGCATCCGACGCTCGACCGCACCGAGCCGGAGATCATCAAGATCTATGAGCGGATCGTGAAGGAATGCGACAAGCGCGGCATTTTCCCCGGCATCCATTGCAGTGGTGCGGCGGGAGCCACGCTCGCCATCGAGCGCGGCTTCAAGCTGGTCACGATCCTGAACGACAGCGGCCTGCTGGCGATGTCCGCCAAGAACCACATCGCGGAGACGCGGAAGGGTTCCGGCGGAAAGGCGTGATGTAAGCGGTCAGATATGAGGCGTTGACCAAGCTACTATTTGCGTCGTCATGCCCGGGCTTGTCCCGGGCATCCACGCCTTGAATGACTCAGTTAGACGTGGATGGCCGGGACAAGCCC
>JBOFVL010000045.1:0-98978 GCA_051653085.1 Afipia sp.
ACGGCAGAGCCACGTAGTTGGCCCGGACGGTCAACCCCGGCCTTCCGGACGGTGTGGGTGCGAACCACATCGCGCAGACGCCGCATCCTGCTCCGCTTCAAAAGCGCCCTCGAGAAGCGCCCCTCACGAACAGGACGTCCCGAACATAAGAGAGGTCTGGAGCGCGGGGATTCGTATCCCCATCACGAAATGTTGCAGGGTTATTCCGAGGCTCTCCACGTCGTCCCCGCCTTCGCGGGGACGACATCGTGGGTGTGGCGACAATCGTGCCTCAAGACCATCGCCTTCACACCGGTACCACGCCCGCCTCGTCCGGCGTAAACTCGTAGATCGAGCTGCAGAATTCGCAGGTCACGACCACCTTGCCGTTCTCCACCATGTCGGCGCGATCCTTCGGATCGAAACTTGCGAGCATTCCTGCAACGGCGTCACGCGAACACGAACATTGCGCGCGCATCGCCTGCGTCGGAAACACCCGCACGCCGCGTTCATGAAACAGCCGAAACAACAACCGCTCGCCCGACAGATCGGGATCGATCAGCTCGACATCCTCGATGGTGCCGAACAGCGAGCGGCTCTCGGCCCAGGCATCGTCTTCTGCAACGACATGCACAACGGCGTCTTCCGGCGCGTCGCCCGGATGCAGATCGGGTTGCCGCGCACGTTCCGGCGCCTTGGGCAGAAACTGCATCAGCATGCCGCCGCCGCGCCAGCGATGCTTCGGACCGTCGCCGCCGCGAAATTCCTCACCAACCGCGAGCCGCACCCGCGTCGGAATCTGCTCCGAGCGCAGGAAGTATTCATGCGCCGCATCTTCCAGGTTACCGCCTTCCAGCGCGACGAGGCCCTGATAGCGGCTCATGTCTGCGCCCTGATCGATGGTCATGGCGAGATGGCCGTGGCCAAGCAGCGCCGCGGAATCCTGGCCAGCCTCAAGCCTGCTCGCATCGAAGCGGGCATAGGCGCGCAGCCGGTTCGGAGCCTGGAAATCGACCACGATCAGCGACACCGGACCGTCGGTCTGGGTTTGCAGGATGAAGCGGCCATCGAATTTCAGCGTCGAACCGAGCAGCGTCGTGAGCACAATGGCCTCGCCGAGCACCTTGCCAACCGGCGCGGGATAATCGTGCTTGGTCAGAATCTCATCGAGCGCCGGACCCATCTTCGTCAACCGGCCGCGCACATCGAGCGCGCTGACCTCGAAGGGCAGCACGGCATCGTCCACCGGCGTTGCGGAGGGGGCACGAATTTGGCTTTCAAGCGTCATGTCGGAAGCATTCTCGGATCAGGAGGAGCAAATTGAACAGCGAAAGGCTCAAACCATTTCCGGTTTGATGTCCATCCGCAGGGCAATGGTGGGTCAAGGACAGCGCCCGCCCAATATAGGTCGTTTCGTCCCACAAAAAAGAGACAGGATTGGGAACGGTGCTTCCTAAAAGGAAGCCTGCTCTAATCGATAGCGTTCAGGCACCAGGCCAGAATGCCCTTTTGCGCGTGCAGGCGATTTTCCGCCTCGTCGAACACCACCGACTGCGGGCCGTCGATCACCTCGTCAGTGACTTCTTCGCCGCGATGCGCGGGCAGGCAGTGCATGAAGATAGCGTCGGGATTTGCCAGCGACATCAGCTTGGCATTAACCTGATAGGGCTTCAGCAGGTTGTGACGATGCTCGCCGTCCTTGTCGCCCATCGACACCCAGGTGTCAGTGATGACGCAGTCTGCGCCGCGCACCGCCTCATCGGGCTTGGTGCCGAGCATGATCGGCGCACCTGTGGTCTTGATCCAGTCTTTCAGCAGCTTGTTGGGCGCAAGCTCCGGCGGCGTTGCGACGTTCAGATTGAAACCGAACCGCTCCGCCGCATGCGCCCACGACGCCAGCACGTTGTTGTCGTCACCGGTCCACGCCACCGTGCGTCCCGTGATCGGGCCGCGGTGTTCTTCAAAGGTCATGACATCCGCCATCACCTGACAGGGATGCGAACGACGCGTCAGGCCATTGATGACCGGCACCGTCGCATGCGCTGCAAGTTCGGTCAGCGCCTCATGGTTGAGAATCCGGATCATGATGGCGTCGACAAAGCGCGACAGGACGCGCGCGGTATCGGCGATGGTCTCGCCGCGCCCGAGTTGCATTTCCGCGCCGGTCAGCATGATGGCTTCGCCGCCGAGCTGGCGCATGCCGACATCGAACGAGACACGGGTCCGCGTCGACGGTTTGTCGAAAATCATCGCCAGCGTCTTGCCGTCCAGCGGCTTGTCGGAAATATCTCCAGCCTTGCGCTTCTTCTTCATCGCCACGCTGGCGTCGAGGATCGCGCGCAACTCCTTGGTCGGCACATCGAACAGGTCGAGAAAATGGCGCGGGGATTGACTCATCGCACCGCCTCGCGCTGCGCTGGAATACGCGTCAGCTTCGCGCAAACGCGCTCGACGCGCGAGACCGCATCCTCGATCTCCGCTTCGGTGACGATCAGCGGCGGCAACAGCCGCACGACGTTTTCGCCTGCGCCGACGGTGAGCAGCTTTTCGTTGCGGAACGCGGCGACGAGATCGCCAGCCGGCACCACCGCTTTCAGGCCGATCAGCAGACCATCGCCCCGGACTTCATCGACGACATCGGGATAACGATCGACGATCGACGCGAGTTTCTGTTTCAGCACCAGCGACGCACGCTGGACATGGTCGAAAAACTTTGGCGCCAGCATCACGTCGAGCACAGCATTGGCCGCAGCCACCGCCAGCAGATTGCCGCCGAACGTCGATCCATGCGTGCCCGGGGTCATGCCTGCCGCAGCCGCGACCGTGGCAAGACACGCGCCTATCGGAAAGCCACCGCCGAGCGCCTTCGCCAGCGCCATGATGTCCGGCTCAACGCCGGTCTTCTCATAGGCGAACAAGGTGCCGGTGCGCCCCATGCCGGTCTGCACTTCGTCGAACACCAGAACGAGTTTGTTGTCGTCGCAAAGCTGCCGCAACGCGCGGAAGAATGCGGGATCGGCCGCGCGCACGCCGCCTTCGCCCTGCCACGGCTCGATCAGAATGCCCGCCGTCTCTGGACCGATCGCCTTCTTCACGGCTTCGAGGTCGCCGAGCGGCACCTGATCGAAGCCTTCGACCCGCGGCCCAAAACCTTCGAGATATTTCTGCTGTCCGCCCGCGGCGAGCGTCGCCAGCGTGCGGCCATGGAATGCGCCTTCAAAGGTGATGAGCCGATAGCGCTCCGGCCTGCCGTTCACGGCCTGAAACTTGCGCGCCATCTTGATGGCGGCTTCCATCGCCTCTGCACCTGAATTGCAGAAGAACGCCACGTCGGCAAAGCTCGCCTCGCACAGCCGGGCGGCCAGCCGTTCGCCTTCGGGAATCCGGAACAGGTTGGAGACGTGCCACAACTTCGCGGCCTGCGCCTGCACAGCCGCGACGAGATGCGGATGCGCATGACCGAGCGCGTTCACCGCCACGCCGCTGGTGAAATCGAGATAGCGATCGCCATTGGTCGCAATCAGCCATGGACCTTCGCCGCGCTCGAAAGCGACGTCGGCGCGGGCAAAAACCGGCAACATGTGAGAGTCGAGATGCGGTTTGGCACTGTGGCTCATGGCGACCTGATCGATGGTATGGGCCAACAGCTTCGCGAGCGCGTCCGCGCGTGTTGCTCAGTTGTCTGCCCCGGAAACGAAACGTGCCGCCCGAGAAGGCGGCACGTGGTGGATATTCTATTGGCGGGTCCTGCGGTGTCAATCCACGCGGACGTGTCTCGGGGGCAACTGGCGGCCCGGTTGTGGCTGCAGCAAGGGCATAATTCGCCGTTTTTGGACCCATTCAGGCGTTCAACAGCCTCGCATGGAGCGAAAAAACCGTCATTTGCGACACCGCATAAAGATCGAATTTATTTGCTTTTTGACCGGAACATGTGGACGCGCAAATGCCGACTCTTGCGCGTGAGTCACGCCATATTGTAGCATTCTTGGCGTTGGGTACGACATCTCGTGCGGCAGTTCTGATCCTCGATTGTCTTCGGTAAGGCGTAAACGCCCGGTCGCTCTTCAAGCAACCGGCGAGGGCTAAGGGATTCTGCCAGCAGGGATTTTGGGAAGTTCGCAAGCGCGACGCCCGGTCAGGGATGGCCGGTGCGAGATCAAAAGGAAGATTGCGATGACGGTAATGAGCTGGACCGACGATCGCGTTGAACAGTTGAAGAAGCTCTGGGAAGCCGGACTTTCGGCAAGCCAGATCGCCGCCGAACTCGGAAATATCACCCGGAACGCCGTGATCGGAAAGGTTCACCGGCTCGGTCTCTCCGGCCGCGCCAAGAGCCCCTCCTCGGCGGCGCCGCGGCAGCGCAAGGTGCGTCCCGCGCAGCACATGATGCGGATCAGTCGTCCGGTGTCGCGCGGCAACACCGCGCTGGCCCACGCCTTTGAAGTCGAGATGGAGCCGGATCCGATCGCCTATGACAACGTGGTGCCGATGAGCCAGCGCCTCAGCCTGCTGGAGCTGAACGAAAGCACCTGCCACTGGCCGGTCGGCGATCCGGGCAGCCCGGATTTCTTCTTCTGCGGCGGCAAGGCGCTCAACGCACTGCCCTATTGCGCGCATCACTCGCGCGTCGCCTATCAGCCGGCATCCGATCGCCGCCGCGCCGCGCGGCCGACAACGAAGTAAGCGAAATCCTCGAGGTCTTGAGGACCATACAGCGCGAAAAAGCCTCATCGGTTCGATGAGGCTTTTTTGTTGCGAAGTGGCGGCAAAGTTCGCTGTAAAAGGCGGCTTTGTGACTGTGCGGCGAAAACGAGCGGCAGCTCTTCTCGCGACTATTCCTTCGCCGCGGCCTTCTCGCTGACGCCGGATTTCGTCGCCGGAAAGCAAGCGGTGAACGTCGCGCCATGACCGGGGACGCTTTCGATGACGAGCCGTCCGCGATGACGGTTGAGGATGTGCTTGACCAGCGACAGACCTAACCCGGTGCCGCCTTGCGCGCGGCTGTCGCCGACATCGACGCGATAGAACCGCTCGGTGAGACGCGGCAAGTGTTCGGGCGCAATGCCCGGACCGAAGTCGCGCACCGCGAAACGAACCTCCCCGGCGATGTCGCCCGGCGCAGGCTCGGCCAGCGTCACCACCACGCGCCCGCCGGACGCGCCGTATTTGAGGCCGTTCTCGATCAGGTTCTCCACGAGCCGCAGCAACTCCTCGCTGTCGCCGGCGACATTCACGGGCTCGTCCGGCAGTTCGACCTCAATGGCGACCTGACGTTCGCTCGCCAGCGGCTCCAGCCCATCGACCACCTGACGGACCAGCGGCACGACATCGACCAGCTTTTCGGGGCGCACATGTGCGCTCAGTTCGACCCGCGACAGCGACAACAGATCGTCGATCAGCCGGGCCATGCGGGTTGCTTGCGCATGCATGATCCCGAGAAAACGCTCGCGCGCCTTCGGATCTTCCCGCGCCGGACCCTGCAGCGTGTCGATGAACCCCGACAACGCCGCCAACGGGGTGCGCAATTCATGGCTGGCATTGGCGACGAAGTCCGCGCGCATTTCCTCGACCCGGCGCAGTGGCGTCTGATCGTGGAACGTCATCAGGATGCAATATTCGGAGCCGCCGAACGCGGTCGGCAGCGACAGCGGCGTGATGATCAATTCCATCCAGCGGTCGATGGGGACGCGGTCCACGTAACTTGCGCGCTGCGGCTGGCGGCTCGCGATGGCCTCACGCAAGGCTGCGATGATTTCAGGCGAGCGCAGCGCAAACAGCGCCAGTTCGTTCTTGCGCAAAGCCGGTGCCAGTTGCGCCGCTGCGACATTGAAATGCAGCACACGCCCGGCGCGATCGAGCAGCACGGCTGCGTCCGGCATGCCGCCGACCAGCGCCTGCACCACCGGCGTTTCCGCCGGACGTGCGCCGATCAGATCGTCAGTCGCCGGAACGGATTGATGCAGATGCCACGGCACCAGCGCCGCGCCTGCAATGGCCAGAAACACAAGTCCGGCCTGCGGCAGCGTCAGGCCGCCGAAGATCACCGACGCCGCAAGGCCAAGCGCGGTCGCGATCAGGATGATCGCCGACCGCCGCAGCCTGTCGGACCATGGCGCAAAACCTGAACTCGGAGATGTCATCGTCATGCGCCGTACCTGTTTCGCGCGAGCTGACGCAAGCACACGTTACGAAACCGGAGACCGCGATCCCTGTGTTCCTTGCGGCTTCGCGGCATCGTCGAGCCGCTGCAAAGCTGCCGCGACTCGTTTTGCCCGAAGACCGACAATAAGCTCCCGAAGCGAGAGCAAGATGACAGAAATAATGAACGGGACGAGATAATAAAGCACCCGGAACAGCAGCATTCCGGCCAGCAGCTCTTCCCGGTCGAACTGAAACAGGCCCACCAGCATCGCGGCATCGAACACGCCGAGCCCGCCGGGCGAATGGCTGGCAAAGCCGAGCAGTGTCGCCGACACGAAGATCACCGCCACCACGACGAACCCGACATGGGGTTCATCCGGGACCAGAATGTACATCGCCAGCGCGCAGAAGCCGAGATCGATGATGCCGATGACGATCTGCAGCAGGGTCAGCGGACCACCGGGAAGCGTCACGGTCCAACTGCCGCGGCCGACTTCGCGCGGCTTCACCCAAACCCAGGCGACATAGGCCACCAGACCCACGAGAATGCAGATCGCGGCAGTACGATTGAGCCAGATTGGAAGCTTGTCGATGGAGGAGGCCGCCTCCGGATGATAGGCGACGCCGAGGCCGAGCACGGCGGCGTTGCCGAGCCAGAAGGTCAGGCCGGCGAGAAAGCAGACTTTTGCAACATCGACGGCGGTCAGATTCCAGGCGGAGTAGATGCGATAGCGCACCACACCGCCGGTAAAGACGCTGGCGCCGACATTGTGTCCGATCGAATAGCTGGTGAAACCGGCAAAGGCCGCGATCCGGTAAGGCACTTCGGTCCGGCCGATGGCGCGCAGCGCGAACAGGTCATAGAACGTCAGGGTGAAATAACCGGCTGCGACACAGAGCCCTGCAAGCACCACCGTGCGGACCTCGGTTTCGCGCAACGCCTCATAGAGGTCGTCGACGTTGAGACCCTTGAGCATGTGGTAGAGAATGTAGCAAGCGGTGGCGATGATCGCGATACTGATCGCAACACCGAGCTTGTGCAGGATTTGCTTCTCGCGCATGTACGCGATGGCCCCGCGCAGTGTCTCCAGCATCAAAACCTCAAAATTCGATCAAGCACATCATCCCGGTAGCTGTCCTAGCAGACCGGCGGGTCGACCGCGAGACCGGCGTAATCAATTTGAGCCCTTTTATAAGGCGGAAGTCACATTAACGATACTGGCCACCGCGACGCAGCAGCGTCGCAAGCCTGGCTCGCTTTGGTCAAAAAGGTCACAGGTGTCTCACGCTGCCGTATGCCGCGAGACCACCAGATTGCGCAGCCATGATCCCGCCGCACAGCTCACAACGTAGACGGCGAACATGACGAGACCGAGATCGAGCCAATAGCCGGCGCGTCCCGGCGCCAGATGAAACACCGACGCGAGGATCAACGCCGCCACGAAGACCGCGACCTTGCGCAGCGTCGTCATCGACCATCCCTGCCCGCGATGCACCACCGCGACCCATCCCATCGCAAGGCCGACCAAGGCCGACGCCAGCAACCAGCCCCAATTGAACATCGCGAGGTAGATCATCTCATTTCACCACGAAATCGATGCGCCGGTTCTTGGCCTTGCCTTCGTCGGTATCGTTGGCGGCAACAGGCTGCAAACTGCCATAGCCCACCGCCTTCAGCCGGTCTGTCGGCAATCCGGCCTTGATCAGATAGTCCGCCACCGCCTGCGCGCGCTTCTCCGACAGCGCCATATTGGCGTTGTTGTCGCCGTCGCTGTCGGTATGGCCGGCGACCTCGATATTGGCGTTCGGACACCGCAATGCGGTCTCGATCAACCGGTCAAGAAGGCCCATTGAATCCTGATCGATGGTCGCCTTGCCGGATTCGAACTTGATACGCGCCTTGCCCAGCAATTCGTAAAACAACTGCTGGCAAACCGTCGGATCGACGCTGCTGGCGACCGGCTTCACCGACACCTCGGCTTTCGTCGTCCAGCCCTGCGGCAATTGGCTGCCGAGATTGTCGCGGATCTGGTCCGCCGCGACAGTATAGAGCGCATCACCCGACAATTTGACTTCGCGATCCGAGATCACGAGCGACCCTGTCGAGACCCGCGACAACGCGCCAAGCGCCGCAACCGCCGCATTCGAAAATCCCTGCGGCGCGCCGACGCTCGCCTTGAGATTGTCCACCAGCTTTTCAGAGAAGAACTTCCGGCCGACCGCCGCGACGATGGCCGCGTGCACGGCGTTATCCGGCACGTAGCCGGCGAGCGTCACTGTATTCGCCACCGGATCCTTGTTGGCCTGGAAGATATAAGGCGGTGCCTTGATGGCGTTCTCCGTCACCGAATAGCCTTCGGGCAGATTCCGCAGCGCCGCCAAAATGGCTTCGCGGCTGCCGATTTCCCGCGCCATGCCGGTCAGGGCGACGCCGGTGTCGGTCAGCGTAATCTTGCCGTTCTTGAGCTTGCCGATCTGATCCACCAGCAGCAGCGCGGCAGTATCGAAACGCGGCGGCGCGCCCCGCGCCATGCCCATGCGGTCGGACACCTCGGTGCCGCCAGCAACGGCACGCGTGGCTTCCGCCAGCCGCGCCTTGCTCGCAGGCAGCGGCGCGTTGCCACTGAGCGTGATCCTGACCACGTCGCGCTCCACCGACCACACGAACGGCTTGGCTTCCGGGATCAGACGGGTGTCGTCGTTCAACAGCCGCACGCCAGTCACGGCCTCGACCTCCGAGGCAGCACTCCGGCGACCCTCTTCCGAAAACGCCTCCGCCGACAGCGAAACGTCGCGGCCGGAAACGGTAATGCGGGTCTTGTCGAGCACGTTATCGTTGAGGACTGCGCTCGATCGGGCGGCCAAATCAGCCTCAAGCGGAGCGGTACCCGTCCAGATCGCGGCGCCCCAAAGGAAGGCTAGCGGGACCAACCCCGGCCACCATTTACGTGCCCAACTCGATATTCGGCTCATCCCGGACCTTTATCTGACGGAGTGCAGACAAAACAAACCCTTGCACGGGTGTCAAACGCGAAATGAACGGGGGCATCGTGCCAAAAGGCATGAGCCGGATGGGGCCGTTTGGAAGCTGTTTCACCAACGCGGCTAACCGTTTGTTCAACGGTTTTGGCCCAATCTCCAGTTCCGGACAGCATGATCGGCCCCTGAAACATCGATATGAAGCAGCTTCGCAACAACGTCATTCGCGCCGGCCTCGACGCGCTGTACTTCACCGGCGCGCATCATGTGCTGCGGCCGCTGCTGGCGGGCGTCGGCACCATCTTCATGCTGCATCACGTTCGCCCGGCCCGCGACGATATGTTCCAGCCCAACCGGCACCTCGAGATCACGCCCGGGTTCCTGCGCGAGGTGCTGGCGCATGTGCGCGCGCTCGATGTCGATATCGTTTCCATGGACGAAGCGCACCGCCGGATGAGCGAGCACGATTTCGCGCGCCGGTTCGCCTGCTTCACCTTCGACGACGGCTATCGGGATAACCGCGACCACGCGCTGCCGGTGATGCGCGAACACAATGCGCCGCTCACGGTCTATGTCGCGAGCGACTTCGCCGGCGGAATCGGCCGGCTGTGGTGGGTGGCGCTGGAACGCGTCATCGCCCGCGCGAACTCCATCGACATCATGCGCGACGGCGCAGCAGTCCGGATCGAGGCGCGCGACGCCGCCGCCAAGCAGACCGCCTTCAATCAGATCCACGACCGGCTGTGGACGCTGCCGAACGACGGCGACGTGCAGCGCGAGGTCAGCGCACTCTGCGCACAGCACGGCATCGACGATGCAGCCATTGCGCGCGAGCTTTGCATGTCATGGAGCGAACTGCGCGCCTTCGCCGCAGATCCGCTGGTGACCATCGGCGCGCACACGATCAGCCACTGCAACCTGGCGCGGGAAAGCGAAGCCGGGGCGCAGCGTCAGATGCGCGACAGCCGCTCAAAGATCGAGAACGAACTGCAAAAACCCGCGCTGCACTTCGCCTATCCCTACGGCGACAAGGCCGCCGCCGCCGCGCGCGAATTCGCTATGGCACGCGAGCTTGGATTCAAGACCGCGGTGACGACGCGCCCCGGCATGGTCTTCCCCGAGAACGCCGCGCACATGATGGCGCTGCCGCGCATTTCGCTGAACGGCAACTATCAAAACATCCGCTTTCTGTCGGTGCTAACCTCCGGCGCCGCCACCGCGATGTGGAACGGCTTCCGCCGCGTCGACGCGGCTTAATCGCGTTTCAAACAGGTTTCGCAATCCCGTCATTCCTTGACTTGGGCTTTGCTGCTGGCGCTATATCGCGCCAAAGCAAACAGGAGGCACCATGTTCAAGGATCTGTTTTCCCTCAAAGGCCGCGTCGCGCTCGTCACCGGCGGCTCGCGCGGCATCGGCAAGATGATCGCCTCAGGCTTTCTCGCGCAGGGCGCGGCGAAGGTCTACATCACCGCGCGCAAGGCCGGCCCCGCGGAAGAAACCGCCAAGGAACTGACCGCGGCGTATGACGGCGAGTGCATCGCACTGCCGATCGACATGTCCACCGTTGCCGGCTGTGAGAAGCTGGCGGCGGAAATCATCAAGCTGGAGCCGAAGCTCGACATTCTCGTCAACAACGCGGGCGCCGCGTGGGGCGCTGCGTTCGACGAGTTTCCCGAGAACGGCTGGGACAAGGTGATGAATCTCAACGTCAAGTCGCTGTTCTTCCTGACCAAGGCGCTGGCGAAGCCGCTGCGCGCCGCGGCGACCAAGGAGCGTCCTGCAAAGGTCATCAACATCGCCTCCATCGACGGTATCTTCGTCAATCCGCTGGAGACCTATTCCTATCAGGCCAGCAAGGCGGCGGTGATCCATCTCACGCGCCGCATGGCGGCGAAGCTGATCAAGGAGAATATCGTCGTCACCGCGATTGCGCCGGGCGCGTTCGAGTCCGACATGAACACCGCGGCGCGCGATCACGGCGATGTCGTCGCCAAGGCCGTTCCCGCCAGGCGTATCGGCACGCCGGAAGACATGGCGGGCGTTGCGATCTATCTCGCGTCGCGCGCCGGCGACTATGTGGTGGGCAACACCATCGCGGTGGACGGCGGCATCGTCTATGCGAGCGCCGGGCTGCCGGTGGCGGGCGAAGGCTAGCGAACACGATCATCCCTTCTTCTTTTTGGGAGAAGGGATGATCCGCCGCAGTCCAGGTAAATCTAGTACGTCTCGACGTGGTAGCGGCCATTCTCGCGCATGGCAGGCTTCAGCGCCGCCCAGTCGATGGACGCCGCGCGGCAGGCGTCGGCAAAAGCCTCGTCGACGCCGCTCTCCATGCCTTTCAACCCGCAGATGTAGACATGGGTGTTTTCGTCGCGCAGCAACGCCGCGATCTGCGCCATCTCGCTGCGGATGCGGTCCTGCACATAGACACGCGGCTCGTTCGGCACGCGCGAATAGCAGAAGTATTTTTCCAGCAGCTTTGAAGGCACTTTCTGCAATGGTCCGAAGTACGGCAACTCTTCGGGGCGCCGCGCTCCAAAGAACAAGAACAATCTCCCCGCCGCGTCCGGCATCGCCCGACGACGGCGTTCGGTGAAGCCACGGAACGGCGCTGAGCCCGTGCCGGTGCAGATCATGATGATGTTCGCGGCCGGATCGTCCGGCATCAGGAAGGTGGCGCCGAACGGGCCGGTCACTTCCAGCTTCGCGCCGCGCGGCAGGTCGCAGAGGTAGTTCGAGCAGACGCCGTTCTCCTCGCGCTTCACGGTGAGCGCGAGATTGTTGGTGTTCGGCTTCTCGCCGCCACGCGGGCTCGCCACCGAATAGAGCCGCGCAACATGCGGCTTGCCGTTGGCATCGACACCAGGCGTGACGATGCCGATGCTCTGGCCTTCCAGCACCGGAAACTTCTGGTCGCCGAAGTCGAGAATAATGTGACGCACGTCGGAATCGGCGCTCACGTCAGTGAGGCGGAAGTTGCCGGTGACGGTCGCAGTCGCAGGCTTGCCGCGATTGTAGAGATTAACCGTCGGTTTGCTGGCGGAATGCGGCGCGACCGGCTTGCCGCCAAGCCCCTTGCGCGCTTCTTCGAGCAGCCTCGAGACTTCATCCTCAAGCGCTTCGACTGCACTGCCCTCGCCTGAAACGGCAGCGACCTCTTCCTGCTTCGGCAGTTCGTCCCACGAGAACTGCTCTTCGAGGGAATAGGCTCTCGTCACCACTCGCCAGTTGTCGATGGAGCCCGTCGGACAAGGCGAAATGCAGTCCATGCAGTGATTGCAGATGCTCGCGTCGACCACATAGTTGTTGCCGTCATGCGTCACCGCATCGACCGGACATGTCTCTTCGCAGGTGTTGCAGCGAATGCATATCTCGGGATCGATGAGGTGTTGCTTCAGCAGTTCGACTGTCGGTGCGTTCATTGTCCTTGTCCTCCCTCCCTCTCCCCGCCTGCGGGGAGAGGGTCGGGGTGAGGGGCAGTACTCCGATGAAGGATAGCGTACTCGCCCCTCACCCGGCGCAAGTGCGCCGACCTCTCCCCGTAAACGGGGAGAGGTGAATAAAAATCATGCCGCGATCTTCACGTATTCAAAATCGCCGGGCTTGTTGTCGATGCCCACCTTCGGAGGCGCGATCCAGTTGGCGAACTTGCCGGGCTCGGAGACCGGCTCCATCAGCGACGAGATAAAATCGCCATCCTCCGGTGAGGGCAGATAGTCGTTGCGGATTTTCACCCATTCGGCGTCGCTGACAATGACGCCCTTCGGCGTTGCCTGCACGTTGGCGAATTCGCCGATCTGGCGGTGGAACGCAGTGTGGGGCAATTCGAGGCGGAAGTTGACGCCGGTCTTCTCGATCACCTTGTTCCAGCGCTCGACACCCTTCTCGCAATCCAGCGTGTAGTCGTCGCGCAGCCGCATATTGAGCGCGGTCAGCGCGGGCTCGTCCACCAGCGTGATCTTGCCGTCCACCAGCTTGAGCACCTTGTAGATGTCGTTGGTCAGGCGATGATCGTCGTCGATCCTGGTTTCCTGGAAACGGCCCTTCAATCCGGAATTGTAGAAATTCGCGGCGTTGGTGGAAACTTCCGAGCCGAACAGATCGAGGGACAGCGAGTAATGCAGGTTCATTTTCTTCTGCATGGTCGGCAGGTCGATGACGCCGAGCGCGCGGACCTTTTCGATCTCGTTCGGGTCTTCGATGCCGGCCTGCTTCATCGCATCGCAGGTGCGCTGGAGAATGCGGCTGACGCCGGTCTCGCCGACAAACATATGATGTGCTTCTTCGGTCAGCATGAAGCGGCAGGTGCGCGACAGCGGATCGAAGCCGGACTGCGCCAGCGACTCCAGCTGCATCTTGCCGTCGCGGTCGGTAAAGAAGGTGAACATGAAGAACGACAGCCAGTCCGGCGTCGCCTCATTGAATGCGCCGAGCATACGTGGCGCGTCCTCGTCGCCGGAACGGCGGCGCAAGAGATCGTCGGCCTCCTCGCGGCCGTCGCGGCCGAAATATTTCTGCAGCAGATAGACCATCGCCCAGAGATGGCGGCCTTCCTCGACATTGACCTGGAAGAGATTGCGCATGTCATAGAGCGACGGCGCGGTCTTGCCGAGATGCCGCTGCTGCTCGACGGAGGCCGGTTCGGTGTCACCCTGAATGACAACGAGACGACGCAGCATCGCGCGATATTCGCCGGGCACTTCCTGCCACGCCTTCTCGCCCTTGTGCTGGCCGAAATTCACCTGACGCTGTTCATCCTGCGGTGCAAGCAGAACGCCCCAGCGATATTCCGGCATGCGCACGTAATCGAACTTGGCCCAGCCTTTTGGGTCGACGCTGATCGCCGTGCGTAGGTACACCAGCGATTCCTGGAAGCCTTCCGGCCCCATGTCGTTCCACCAGTCGAGATAGCCGGGGTGCCAGCCTTCCAGCGCTTTCAGGACCTGACGGTCTTCGGCGAGATTGACGTTGTTCGGGATTTTTGTGGTGTAGTCGACGTTCATGATGTTCATGGCGTGCTCCTTAATTTCGTCGTGCCGCACATTCTGCCTTTGTCTCTTCCGTCATCCTGAGGTGCGAGCGCATCTTCGCGCGAGCCTCGAAGGGTGACGGCTACTCCATTTTCGGCGTTCATCCTTCGAGGCTCGCAAACGCTCGCTCCTCAGGATGACGCCCTCGCTTGTTCAAACCCGCGTCATATCGAATTGCGCTTTCACGCCGGTGCCGTAACGCTGCAGCGCGCCGTGCTCGCCGACTGCGTTCGGCCGCTGGAAGATCCAGTTCTGCCACGCAGTCAGGCGCGAAAAGATTTTCGACTCCATAGTCTCCGGACCGGCAAACCGCAGGTTGGCTTCCATGCCGGTCAAACCGTCTGGCGAGAAACTGGTGCGTTCCTCGAAGAACACACGCACCTCGTCGTCCCAGTCGATGTCGTCGAGCGCGAAGGTGACGAGACCCAGTTCTTCTGCGGTCTCGGCATCCAGCGCTTCACCGATCCTGGCTTTCGCTGTCTCGACATCGGAGGGATCGGCCTGAAAGCGCGATTCCAGCCGGGTGAGGCCGTGGCTCATGGGATAGGGGCCGAAATTCGCCGAAGAGAGAATGATCTCGGCAGGGGCGCGGTTGTCGCCCTGCTTTTCGCCGATCAGCATGTAGGAGCGGTCGGAGGCAAACACGAGTTCGGCCAGCGTGCCGACAAAGCAGGAGCCGGGCTCGACCAGCGTCACCAGCGTGCGCGAGGTGACATCGATACGCTTGAGCACGCGCTTCCAGTAATGACGGATCTCATTCACCAGCCAGTTCGACTTGTTGGCCTCGAGGAATGTGTCGTAGGCGAGCACGCGCGCGCGTTCGCCGTGCGATTTGAACACCAGCATCGCGACCTCAAGCTCATTGATGCGCAGATGCAGGATGGCGTCGTCGAGTTCGCGCGCCACCTGCAGCGGCCAGAACGCTGCGCCCTGCGCGGTCATGCCCGCGACGTCGGCGGGCGGATCTTTTTCGGGAGCTCTAATGGTGATGGTCGCGATACGCTGATCGCGATTGATCTCGACATCGACAAAGCCATACCGGATGCCGGTACCGGTGAATTCGCGCTTGATCGGCTTGAGCGCAATCCCTTGCCCCTCGCCTGCGCGCCTGGAGCTTGCGGCGAATTCCTTCGCGCGCTCGACGACCTTGGCTTCGAGCTTGGAGTTGGAGACGATCTCATCGACGAGACGCCACTGCACGGCGCGCTTGCCCTTAATGCCTTCCTCGATGGTGCAGAAAAAATCGGCGTGGTCGCGGCGCACCTTGCGCTTGTCGACAACGCGCGTCAGGCCGCCGGTGCCGGGCAACACTGCGAGCAGCGGCACCTCCGGCAATGCGACAGCGGCAGCGCCGTCGTCCGCCATGATGATGTGATCGGCCGCAAGCGCCAGTTCATAGCCACCGCCCGCTGCGGTGCCGTTGACGACGCAGATGAAACGCTGGCCGGAGTTCTCGGAGGAATCCTCAAGACCGTTGCGGGTCTCGTTGGTGAACTTGCAGAAGTTCACCTTGTGCGCATGGGTCGATCCGGCGAGCATGCGAATGTTCGCGCCAGCGCAGAACACGCGGTTCTTGCCCGAGCGCAGCAGCACCACCTTCACTTCCGGATGCTCAAAGCGCAGCCGCTGCACGGCGTCCGCCAGCTCGATGTCGACGCCGAGGTCGTAGGAATTCAGCTTGAGCAGATAGCCTTCGAACAGGCCGCCGTTCTCATCGACATCCATGGTGAGCGTGGCGACATCGCCTGCCACATCGAGCTTCCAGTGCCGGTATTTGGACGGCTCGGTCTGGAAATCGATGAAGGTCGCCCCGTTGGCGAGCGTGCGGTCAGTTTTTGCGTCGTCGGCCATTGGGCTACCACCCTTAGTGAGGCGAAATCTGAATTATAATGCATAATAATGCCGAATTTTGAGCCTGTCCAGCCCAATAATGCGCTCAACATGCATTTTCTTGCATATCAAGCAGCGCGAACCGACTTCCCCTCGCCATGCAGGGACAACAGCCGGTTGGCAAAATCCGCCGCCGCTTTCAGGGTGATGTCCGGGGCTTCCCGATGGGGCGAATGCCCAGCGCCGGGAACGATGGTGGTCTCGACCGGGCAGTAGCATTCCGCCTGCGCGATCTCGATGTGGCGCAGCGTGCCGTACTGATCGTCAGAACCCTGGATGATTTGCACCGGCACGCGCACATAAGCCAGCGCGTCGGAAATATCCCAGTCGCGGAATTGCGGATCGAGCCAGACGTCGTTCCAGCCGCGGAAGGCGTTGTCGACGTCCTTGTGCCAGCGCGCGAGCTTCGGCTTGAGGTCGCCTGCATCGTAGTTCTGCTTCGTCTTCGCAATCGAGGCGATGCCGAAATCCTCGACCATGAAATGCGGCGCGATCAGCATCACGCCGCGCACGCGATGATCCTGCACACCGCCTGCATAGATCGTTGCGATCGAGGCGCCGTCGGAATGACCGAGCAGGAGTCCGCGCCGGAATCCGACGGCGTCGAGAACCTTTGGCAGCACCTCGAGCGCCTCGATCTCCATGAAGTTCAGCGGGCGCGGCAGCTTGACTGGCGACGAATTGCCGTAGCCCGCGCGCGAATAGACGAACACACCTGCGCCCGTTGCAGCCTGGAGCTTCTCCGGAAAATCACCCCACAGCCCGACGGAGCCGAGACCTTCGTGCAGCATGACGATGGTCGGCGCCTTGTCGGGCATTGGCCCGATTATGCGGTATTCGAGTTCGCTGGAGCCGATGGTGAACGTGCCGGAGGGTTGGAGAGGCATTGCTGTTTCTTTCCTATTGTCGCCTGTTGCAAGCCGCGCACCCGCAACTCTTTCGATCGTCATTGCCGGGCTTGACCCGGCAATCCATCTTCTGTTGCCACGATCCATCTTTTTAGATGGATGCGCGGGTCAAGCCCGCGCATGACGAGTCATAGCGTTGAGCCGTCGATGCCTATTTCGCCCCATCTCGCAGCTTGAAGCGCTGGATCTTCCCGGTCGCGGTTTTCGGCAGGCTCTCCACCACCTCGATCCAGCGCGGATATTTCCACGGCCCGATCTTCTGCTTGACGTGCTCCTTCAACGCGCCGTTGAGATCGCTCACCGATACACCCTGCTTCAGCACGACAAATGCTTTTGGTTTCAGCAGACCTTCAGCGTCCTCGGCCGGCACGACGGCGGCTTCCAGAATCGACGGATGCGTAATCAGCGCGCTCTCGACCTCAAAGGGCGAGACCCAGATGCCCGAGACCTTGAACATGTCGTCGGAACGGCCGCAGTAGGTGTAACGGCCCTCGGCATCGCGGGTATATTTGTCGCCGGTGCGGGTCCAGCCGCCCTCGAACGTCTGGCGGCTTTTGCTGCGCTGATTCCAGTAGCCTTCTCCCGCCGACGGAGCATTGACGAGCAATTCGCCGACTTCGCCGTCCGGCACATCCGCGCCCGCGTCATTCACAAGGCGCACCGAATAACCCGGCACCGGCTTGCCCGAGGTGCCGTACTTGATGTCACCCGGTGCGTTGGAGAGAAAGATGTGCAGCAACTCGGTGGAACCGACGCCATCGAGAATGTCGACGCCAAACCGCTGCTTCCAGCTTTGCCCGACCAGTTCAGGCAGCGCTTCGCCCGCCGAGGTGCACACACGCAAACGCTTCGTGCGCGGCTCGGATTTGAAAGCTTCCTCATTGAGCATGGAGGCAAACAGCGTCGGCACGCCGAAGAAGATGCTGGGATCGTGCTTGCGGATCAGCTCGAACATCACCTGCGGCGTCGGCCGTTCGGGATTGAGGATCGTCGTCGCGCCGACCGACATCGGGAACGTCAGCGCGTTGCCGAGGCCGTAGGCGAAGAACAGCTTTGCCGCCGACAGGCCGACATCATCCTCGCGGATACCGAGAACTTTTTTGGCGTAGGTTTCCGCTGTCGCCTCGAGATTGGAATGCAGATGGCGCACGCCTTTCGGCATCCCCGTAGAGCCTGACGAATAGAGCCAGAAGGCCGGCTCGTCGGGATGGGTCGCAGCGGTGGCAAACTGATCGCTTTCTTTCGCGATCTCGTCCTTGAGCAGCGTGTATCCCTGCGCATTGGCGCCGGACACGACGACGTGCTGCAGGTCCGGCATGCGGCCGAGCACATCCTTCACCACCGGCAGCAAAGCTTCCGAAATAAAGAGAACGCGCGCACGGCAATCCGCCAACACATAGGCATATTGCTCGGAGGTCAGCAGCGTGTTGAGCGGCACCGGGACGATGCCGGCGCGGATCGCGCCCAGGAACACGATCGGGAAATCGATGGTGTCGAGCATCATCATCGCGACGCGCTCTTCCCGCCGCACACCGAGCCGCCGCAGCAGGTTGGCGAGCCGGCGCGTCTGCGTCTGCAATGCGCCGTAGGTGATTTCCGAGACGGGGTCCTTGAAGACGACCTTGCCGCCGCGGCCCGCATCGACATTGCGGTCGAGCAGATAGGTGACGGCATTGTAAGCGCCCGCTGAATCGCTCATGACTTAAAAACGGGGCGGATGCCCCGCCCTCCACCAATACCCATGACGTTCCAACCTGTGTTTTGTTTTTAGAATTATAATTCATATAAAGTCACTGCCTGAGCTTGCTGTCAACCTTTTCCGGCATTATGTTTCAGGTTGAACCTACGAATCGAAGCGAGATGACCCAGGCAGAGCCAGAAAACCAGTTTCTCGAACAGCTTGGACAGCGCGTCCGCACCATGCGGGCGATGCGCGGCATGTCGCGAAAGGTGCTGGCCAAGGCGTCGGGGATTTCGGAGCGCTACATCGCACAGCTCGAAAGCGGCAAGGGCAACGTCTCCATCGTGCTGCTGCGGCGGGTGTCGGCGGCCATGGACAAGCAGGTGGAGGATCTTATCCCCACTGCGGACACCGCGCCGGACTGGCTGGTGATCCGCGATCTGATCCGCAACGCCACGCCGGCGCAGATCGCGCAGGCCAAAGACATTCTCTCCGGCAACGGAGCGGCGCGACACGACGGCGACTTCGCGGGCATCGCGCTGATCGGCCTGCGCGGCGCGGGCAAATCGACGCTGGGAAAATTGCTGGCGAAGAAAATCGGCTGGATCTTCGTCGAACTCAACAAGGAGATCGAGCGGATCAACGGTCTCTCCGTTGCCGAGATCATGGCGCTCTACGGCCAGGAAGGTTTCCGCCGCATGGAGCAGACCGCGCTGACGCAGGTTCTAACCAGCAAGGAGCCCGTGGTGCTCGCCACCGGCGGCAGCATCGTGTCCGAGCCGGTAACGTTCGATCTCTTGCTGTCGTCGTTCTACACGGTCTGGCTTCGCGCCAAGCCCGAAGAGCATATGGGACGCGTGCGCAAGCAGGGCGACATGCGGCCGATGGAGAGCGATCGCTCCGACATGCACGAACTGCGCACCATTCTGCTCAGCCGCGAGCCGCTCTATGCACGCGCCGCCGCGCAGGTGGACACCGCAGATCTCACCATCGACGAGGCCGCCAAGCGTCTGGCCGACACCGTTGCGCCGATCTTGGCCAAGCAGCCGCTTGTCTTCGCGCCGCGCGCCGTCGCCGCACAATGAGTGTTGTGCTCGACGTCACTCCGCCGAAAATTGTGGCGCCTGCGCGTGTGGAAACGCTTGCCGAACTGCTTCACGCACGCGGCTTCGACGCAGCAACCATCATGGCCGTGCGCAACACGCTGCATCCGTCCGACATGTCGAACGATTTCCGCGATATGAACGATGTCATCGCAGCCAACGCGCTGCCGATGCTGGATCGCATGCAGGATGGCCCCTGCATCGCGCACGAGGCGCTGGTGCTGTCGTTCGCCGCGGTTGACGAGGATCGCGCACGGCTGACGGGCTTCCGGCGTTTCCTGATGCGGCGGCAGGGCATCGTGCCGAGCGACATTGTCTATGACTACGACGCCGCGCATTTGCTCCATGCCTTCATCGCCCGTGCCCACGTGCCGGTGTTCTATGATGCATTCGACGAGGCCGGGCTTGAGGATCAGATCGGCACGCTTGTCGTGCAGTGGCCGCATCCGGTGGAACGACATATCCGGGATGCGAGCGATGCAGCGTTGAGTATCGTCAAGTAATCCCAGTTGTCATTGCCGGGCTTGACCCGGCAATCCATCTTCTTCGAAAAACTCTTCCTTTAAGATGGATCACCGGGTCAAGCCCGGTGATGACGATTGAGTGCGGAGCAAGCGCCGCCTCACACCCCCAGATGCTGCTCCAATAACTCCGGCTTCTCCGCAAGCGCCGCAGGCGTGCCGTCGAACACCACCGTGCCTTTCGACAGCATCACCATCCGGTCGGCGATCCGCGACAGCGAACGGAAGTCCTTGTCGACCACGATGGTCGCGACGCCCTCACTGCGGATGACGCCGAGGGTGCGCCAGATGTCCTTCGCCACCAGAGGGGCAAGACCTTCGGTCGCCTCGTCGATCAGAATGAGATCGGGATTGGTCATCAGCGCGCGGCCGATGGTCAGCATCTGCTGCTCGCCGCCGGACAACTGGTGCCCGCCATTGGTGCGGCGGGCGTGCAGACGCGGAAACAGCTCATAGATTTTCTCGAGCGTCCACACCCGGCGCCCATCGATGCCGGGCCGCGCGGCCATGACGAGATTTTCCACCACCGACAGCGAGCCGAACACGCCGCGGCCTTCGGGCACCAGTGCGACGCCCGCGCGCGCGATGGCTTCGGGCGCGGCGCGCATGATGTCGCGGCCCGAAAAGTTGATCTGTCCGCGCCGGTCAGTGACCAGGCCCATCAATGAGCGCAGCAGCGTGGTCTTGCCCATGCCATTGCGGCCGAGCAGCGCCACCTGCTCACCCCGCGCAATCGTAAAACCGATACCGTGCAGCACCTGTCCCGCGCCGTAGAACGCTTCGAGCTTCTGCACATCGAGAAGTGCGCTCATGCCGCGTCCTCCTCATTGCCGAGATAAGCGAGACGCACCGCCGGATCGATGCGGACATCCTGCGGCAATCCGCTGGCGATGACATGACCGTCGGCCATCACCGTGAGACGATCCGCCAGTTCGAACACCGCATCCATGTCGTGCTCGACCACCAGCATTGCGCGGCCTTTCTTCAGCGATGCGATGAGATCGACCACCTTGCGCGCTTCGGATTGCCCCATGCCTGCCAGCGGCTCATCGAGCAGGATGATGCGCGGCTGCGTCGCCAGCACCATCGCGATTTCGAGCTGGCGCTGTTCACCATGAGACAGATGCGTGGCGATCATCCGCGCGCGGGACGCGAGCCCCGCCTGTTCCAGCGCGTCGGCTGTATGGCGGTTGACGAGCTTGTCGGACGTGACGTTGCCGAACATCTTCAGCGGCGACGCGGCATGGGCCTGCGCCGCCAGCCGCACATTCTCCTGCGCGGTGAACTGCGGGAAGATCGTGGTCTTCTGGTACGAACGTCCGAGACCCGCACGCGCACGCCGATCCGGTGCAAACCGCGTGATGTCGCGGCCCTCGAGCAGGATTTCGCCCGCACTTGGCGTCAGATCGCCAGACAGCAGATTGATGAGCGTCGATTTTCCCGCACCGTTCGGCCCGATCACCGCATGAATTTGACCGGGATGCACATCGAGCGAAACGTCGGAGACGGCGACGAGGCCGCCGAAACGTTTCTGCAATCCTTCAGCGCGCAGTGCGACAGATGATTTGTCAGCCATGACGCGCCTCCGCGACCGGCTTTGCGTCCGCGTGCAACGGCTGCACGTCTTTCGCTTCTTCCCCGGATGGCCCCAGAACCATTGTCAGCAATTGCCGCACGCCGCTCGGCAGCGCCAGCACGATCAAAATGATGATCAGGCCTTCCGCGAGCTTCCAGTGCTCGGTCAGCGCCTTCAACACTTCCTCGAGCCCGATCAACACCAGCGCACCGACCAGCGGCCCTGCCACCGACCGCAGCCCGCCGATCAGCACCATGACAAGAACAGTCGCTGACAGATGCCAGCCGAGCATCTGCGGCGCGACAAATCCGAATTGCGCGGCGGCGAAGTATCCTGCAATGCCTGCGATTGCGCCCGAGATAATGAAAGCGGTGAGCCGGACGCGGAACACCGGAAAGCCAAGCGACCGGGCGCGGCGCTCGTTGTCGCGTGCTGCGGCCAGCGCATGACCAAACGGCGAGCGCACGATCATGGTGAGCAGCGCGATCACCGCCACCAGCATAGCCAAGACAACGAAGTAATACGCCATCGGCCTTTCGAGATTGAGCAGCGTAATATTGCCGAGCATGACGGACGGCTTGTTGTAGATAAACGCGCCATCGGAGCCGCCAGCGAACTTGCTGTCGTGAAACAGGAAGAACAGCATCTCGCCAAAAGCAAGCGTCACCATGATGAAGTAAATGCCGCGCGTGCGCAGCGCCAACGCACCGATCGCGGCGGCGGCTGTCGCGGATGCGGCGACTGCCAGCGGCAGCGTCCACCACAAGGAGGCGGGATCGTATTTCGGCGATGCCAGCGCCAGCACATAACCCGCGATACCGAAGAACGCCGCGTGGCACAGGCTCACCAGCCCGCCATAGCCGACCACGAGATTGAGCGACATCGCCAAGATGCCCATGATGAGCGCCTTGCTGACGAACTGCACATAATAGGTGGGTGCGACGAAGGGCAGCGCGATGGCCAACGCCAGCAGCACGCCGGGCACCAGCCACACCCTAGGATCGCGTTTCTGCGCTCCCATACTCAAATCTCCCGCCGGCCAAGAATGCCGTTCGGACGCCAGAGCAACACCGCCGCCATCAGCACGTAGATCAGTACGCTCGACACGCTCGGGAAAAACACCTTGCCGAACGTGTCGGTGAGACCGATCAGCAGCGCGCCGATGGCTGCGCCACCGATGGAACCGATGCCGCCGAGCACGACGACGACAAAGGAGAGGATCAGCATGCTGTCGCCCATGCCGGGATAGACGGTAGAGACGGGCGCGACCACGATGCCGCCAAGCGCCGCCAGCGCAATGCCGACCGCAAACACATAACGGTTCACGGCATCGAAGGAGATGCCGAGGGTGCGCGTCATCTCGCGGTTTTCGGCGCCGGCGCGAACGATCATGCCGATCTTGGTGCGCGTGATGACGAGAAAGATCACGGCGGCGACTGCGAGACAGAATACGCAGATCGCGAGACGATAAACCGGATAGGACAGGTTGTCAGTGAGCTGGATCGCGCCGCGCAGCCCTTCAGGCGGCAACGCGGAATGCACGTCCTTGCCGAACAGCAGTTGCCGCACCTCATCGATCACCAGGATGAGACCGAACGAAAGCAGCACCTGCGCGAGATGATCGCGGCCATAGAGCCTGCGGATGAACACCGTCTCCAGCAGCAGCCCGACGAGGAAGGCGATGGCGACGCCACCCACCAGCGCGACCCAGAAGCTGCCGGTGTAGGCGGCGATCCAGTAAGCCAGATACGCGCCCAGCATGTAGAACGCGCCGTGCGCGAGATTGATGACGCCGAGAATGCCGAACACCAGCGTCAGGCCACTGGCGACAAGAAACAGAACCATCCCATACTGAATGGCATTCAGAAGCTGAACGCCGAACGTCACGAGGTCCATTGCGAGAGTCCTGTCGAGTGAAAACAACCAAGGTCAGAATTGCACAATTCATATCTCAGCGTCATGGCCGGGCTTGTCCCGGCCATCCACGTCTTGTTGCAGCGAAGTGAAGGCGTGGATGCCCGGGACAGGCCCGGGCATGACGAACTTTAGCTAAGTCGCCCGACTTCAAGCTTACGTAATCTTGCAGCCGCGCGCCGGATCATCGACGTTGGCCTGCGCGATCGACACCAGTTCGTTGCGGCCGTTGCGCACCTCGCGCAGATAGATGTTCTGAATCGGGTTGTGCGCCTTGTTGAAGCTCAAGGGTCCACGCGGCGAGTCGATTTTCGCAGCGCCCATCGCGGCGATCATCTTGTCGCGCTTGCCGACGTCACCACCCACCGCGTTAAGGCCGATGTCGAACAGCGCGGCGGCGTCATAGCCCTGCACGGCGTAGATATCGCCATCGAGACCCGTTTTCGCCTTGAAAGCCTTGAGGAAGGCTACGTTGGCCGGATTGTCGAGATTGTCTGCGTAATGCAGCGTGGTCTTGATGCCGTTGGCGGCCTCGCCCTGCGCCTGAAGCGTGCCGTCGGTGAGGAAGCCCGCGCCGTACAACGGAATAGTCTTGTTGAGGCCCGCCGCTGCGTAGTCCTTGACGAACTTCACAGCACCGCCGCCGGCGAAGAACGAAAACACCGCGTCTGGTTTCAGCGTCGCGATGCGGGTGATCAGCGCCTGGAATTCCACCTCGGGGAACGGCAGCGTCAGATCCTCGACGATTTTTCCGCCGTTCTTGGTGAAGTTCTCCGTGAAGCCGCCAATCATTTCCGCGCCGGCGGTGTAGCGCCAGGTGATGGTGACAACATTCTTGATGCCGGCATCGACCATCACCTTGCCGGCAGGGAATGTGGCCTGCCAGTTCGAGAATGAGGTGCGGAAGATATTCGGTGCGCACAGCGGCCCGGTGGCGTCGTTGGCGCCCGCGTTGGGAATGATCATCAGCGTGTTGGTGTCGCGCGCCACTTTCACCATCGCCATGGCAACACCGGAATGGACGGTGCCGACAACGATATCGACCTTCTCGCGGCCGACCAGGCGATTCATGTTGTCGGTCGCGGCTTCCGGCTTGGATTCATCGTCCACCTTGATGAAGGTCACTTCGCGGCCGCCGAGCTTGAGGCCCTTCTGCTGATAATACAGCTCAAAACCGTTATCGATGAACTGGCCGAGCTTCGCGAAGGTGCCGGTATAAGGCAGCATCAGACCGACCTTCAGCGGCGCGTTCTGCGCGATCGCCGGGCTGAACAGACGCGGCGTCACCGCCAGTGTCGCAGCACCCGCCGCGCCGGATAACAATGTTCGGCGGCTGACCTTCATTATCTTGGACATGAGCGCGTCTCCCTCTCGTTTTTATACGTTTTGAATTGTTGCGCGGCGTTCAGACCGGACACCCGATCCAGTCTCCGCATCCATCGTCATTCAGCTTCGCAAGTTCGGACGCGCGCCGCGACAGCACCGCGCGCTGATTGATATACCCCTTGTCGGTAATCTCGCTGCCGTCCACCGACGGCAATTCCGCCATCAGCAACGCCCGTGTGGCGAAGCTCGACGAGCCGCCGCCCTTGGCTTTTAGCCGCGCAAGTCCCTGCGCAATCGCGTCCCGCACCACCGGCGCCTTCAAGACGTCGGCAATATCGGCGTCGGGCAATTGCGCGTGCGCACGGCAAGCCGGGATATTCGGAAACACCAGGAAGCGCACCTCGTCGCCATCGTGACCCGCGACCACGATGTCCTGCACCAGCGGCGCGAGTGCCGCGATGCCGGAGATGCGCAGCGTGCCGACGCTGACCCATGTGCCCGATGTGAGCTTGAAATCCTCGGCAACGCGGCCGTCAAAGAACAGTCCGAGTTCGGGGCGCGCGCTGTCGGCGAACGCCATCGCGTCGCCCATCAGATAGAAGCCGTCGCTGTCGAACGCCTTTGCGGTCTGCTCCGGCGCTTTCCAGTATCCCGGCGTCACATTCGGACCGCGCACACGCACTTCGAGCTTGTCGCCCGAGGGCACCAGCTTGATGTCGGTGCCGGGAATCGGCACGCCGATATTGCCGGAGCGCTGCGCCTGAAAGTGGCAATCGGTCGCGAGCGGCGCGGTCTCGGTGGAGCCCCATGCCGACACCATCGGCACGGCATGACCAACCGTTGCAATCGACAGTGCCTCCAGCGCATCCCACAAATTCTGCGGCAAAGCCGCAGCGGCGTAGAACAGCAGCTTGACCTGAGAGAAGAACCGCCGGCGCAGTTCATCGTCCTCGCGCAGCGCCGCAATCAGCATGTCGTAACCGCGCGGCACGTTGAAATACACTGTCGGAATGACATCGCGCAGATTGGCGAGCGACAGCGTGAACAGGCCGGGCGCGGGCTTGCCGCCGTCGATGTAAAGCGTGCCGCCGTTGCGGAGCACGCAGTTGAAATTGTGGTTGGCGCCGAATGTATGGCTCCATGGCAGCCAGTCGAGAATGGTCAATCCGCCGTCATCGAGAAACGGCCAGACCTGTGCCTTCGCCGCCTGGTTCGAGGTCAGCATGCGCTGGGTGTTGATGACCGCCTTCGGCGTTCCGGTCGAACCCGACGT
Source organism: Afipia sp. (assembly GCA_051653085.1). Lineage (GTDB taxonomy): Bacteria > Pseudomonadota > Alphaproteobacteria > Rhizobiales > Xanthobacteraceae > Afipia. The sequence goes on from JBOFVL010000045.1 coordinate 26,323, forward strand.
AAAAAGCAATTTTGCAATCGTGTCGGGCGTGACGCCAGCGAAAGCGCGCGCCACATCTGGCGTTTCCGCCGCTGCCGTCAGGGACGAAAACGAAATCGCATTGTCGAAGCCATCCGGATCGCTCGCCACGACGATAGCCTTGTGCAGCGGCGCGATGGCGTTGAGTGCGGACGCGAACATCTTCGCGCTGGACACATAGATCGCGCCGGGATCGAGCAGCGCAATCATACTTTTCAGCTTGTCGAAATCCTTCGACACCAGCGAATACGCCGGCGACACCGACGCCGCCGGCACGCCGACATGCATCGCCGCCAGCATGAAGACGGCGTGATCGATCGAATTGTCGGACAGGATCGCGAGCGGACGCTCCGCGCTCATGCCTTGCGCGAGAATCCATGCACTTGCGGCACGCACGCGCTGCAGCGCTTCGCGATAGGTCAGTTTTGTCCACGGTGCATCAGCGCTGGCGCGCTCGGCGAGAAACATCGTGTCGGGGGTTTTGCGCGCCCAATGCTCGAGCCAGTCGCCAACGCAGCGCGAATACGACTGAAGCGGCGTTGTCGACTTCAACCAACCGCTGCCGTCAGCCTTGCGCTCGGCCACGATGCTCGGAGCGGCGAACAAGGTCTTCCGGGCATCATGCCGGGTCGCGGCGGCCGTGGTCACGCGTCACCTCGACCTGATCGCGAACACGAACAGCGGCGTGCGGCGTCTGCAAGCACGATCATGCATCCCTCCCCGGGACGGCATCATTCTTTTTAGAATAATAGTGCAGTTTATCTGCGCTTTGATGCCGTTATATCTGCAATATAATGCATTATTGGAACGCGGTGTCAATGCGAGACGCAGACGCAAGCATGTGACCTCTGCGCCGAGCCGCCGCTTGTCTACAAACTAGCCGTGCTGAATCATTCAGCATTCTGGATTCAGAATTGGCGACGGGAGATTGCAAAAAACATCGGCTGGAATCGCATATATGTTTGTATTCACAAGGTAATTATAAAATCCGACGACCGGCTTTGGCGTTGTACACAATGGCATAGGCTTTGCACCGATCTCCCCGCATAACCGGGACAGATCGATGCGCCTCAGCAGCCTGCTCTCAGCCGAACCGTCGCCCGTCGACGTGACATGGTCGAAGACCGCGCTCGTCATCATCGACATGCAGCGCGACTTCCTCGAGCCCGGCGGCTTCGGCGAAACCCTCGGCAACGACGTCTCACAACTGGCGCGCGCAGTGAAACCTTGCGCCGATGTGCTGGCTGCTTTTCGTAAAGCTGGGTTGCTGGTGGTGCACACCCGCGAAGGCCACCTGCCCGATCTGTCCGATGCGCCGCCCGCCAAGATCGAACGCGGCGCACCGTCGCTGCGCATCGGGGATCCTGGTCCGATGGGACGCATTCTCATTCGCGGCGAAGCGGGTCATGACATCGTGCCGTCGCTGTATCCGATCAAGGGCGAGATCGTCATCGACAAGCCGGGCAAGGGTGCGTTCTACGCCACCGAACTCGGCGTGATCCTGAAACAGCACGGCATCGAAAATCTTCTGGTGTGCGGCGTCACCACCGAGGTCTGCGTCAACACCACCGTGCGCGAAGCCAACGACCGCGGCTACCGCTGCGTGGTGCTGGCCGATTGCTGCGCATCGTACTTCCCCGAATTCCACGAGATGGGCCTGCGCATGATCAAGGCGCAGGGCGGCATCTTCGGCTGGGTCAGCTCGTCATCTGAAATTTTGACTGCATTGAATTCCGAACCGTCAAAAATGATTGCATAGGGGCCCACCATGAGCACAGCGGCGACAACGGCGACCAGCAAACCGATCTTATGGTCCCCCGGCGACTGGAATGCCTTCTTCGGCTTCGGCACCAACATTCTCGTCAACATGCTGACGTTGACGGCACTGCTGCGCTTCGTGCTCAAGATGCCGGACTCGCTGGTGTTCGGCCGCATTCTGCCCGCGCTCGGGCTGATGATGTTTCTCTCGACGATGTACTACGCCTGGCTGGCCTACCGCCTCGCGCAGAAGACAGGCCGCAACGATGTCTGCGCGCTGCCGTCCGGCGTCAGCGTTCCGCACATGTTCATCGTCACCTTCGTCATCATGCTGCCGATCCTTCTCAAGACCAACGATCCGATCAAGGCGTGGGAAGCGGGGCTGACCTGGGTGTTCATCCAGAGCTTCATCCTGATGCTGGGCGGCTTCATCGCGCCGATCATCCAGCGCATCACGCCACGCGCGGCGCTGCTCGGCACGCTGGCCGGCGTCTCGGTCGCCTTCATCTCGATGCGGCCCGCTTTCGAGATGTTCACGACACCGATCATCGGCCTCACATGCTTCGCCATCATTCTCGCAAGCTGGTTCGGCGGCGTGAAATATCCGAAGGGCATTCCGGCTGGTCTGATCGCCATCGCGCTCGGCACCATCATCGCATGGGGCTCCACCCTGTTCGGCCTCAATATCGGCGGCATGAGCCTGAGCAAGCTGACAAGCTCGTTCGCCAACATCGGCTTCTCACTACCGATCCCGGCCATCGGTCACGTCTTCTCCGGATTCGAATTCATCGGCATCATCCTCGTCACGGCCATTCCGTTCGGTGTCTACGATCTCGTCGAGGCAATGGACAACGTGGAGAGCGCTGAAGCGGCCGGCGATCACTATCCGACCAACCGCGTGCTCACGGCCGACGGCGTCGTCAGCCTGATCGGCGCGCTGATGGGCAACCCCTTCATCAACGCGGTCTATATCGGCCATCCCGGCTGGAAGGCGATGGGCGGACGGATCGGCTATTCGGCGGCGACGGGCTTCATGGTCATTGTGCTGGCGTGGTTCGGCGTCATCTCGCTGCTGTTGAATCTCATTCCGGTCGTGGCGATCCTGCCGATCCTGCTCTACATCGGCATGCTGGTCGGCGCGCAGGCGTTCCAGACCACGCCTGCAAGCCATGCACCTGCCATCGTTCTCGCGCTGACGCCGCATCTCGCGGCGTGGGGCAAGACGCTGGTCGACGGCGCACTCACGGCAGCGGGCACCAGCGCAGAAGCCGTCGGCATGGACAAGCTCGGCGCCACCGGCGTGTTGTATCAGGGCCTCGCTGTTCTCGGTGAGGGATCGATCCTCACCGGCCTCGTGCTCGCGGCGATCGGTGTCTTCGTGATCGAACGTGAGTTCGTCAAGGCGGCGGCCTTCGCCGCGGCCGGCGCAGTGCTCACGTTCTTCGGCTTCATGCACGGACCAGCGGTGGGGATCGGCGTAACACCGGGCGTCGCTCTCGCCTATGCTCTGGTGGCGGCGGGCTTCTATGCTTATGCGCGATCAGGTGCGGCCATGCCCATGCCGGAAACGAGCGCGGTGCCGGCTGAATGAACCGGACAAACAGGTTATACATCAAGACGCGTGGTGCCTCGCTGGCAGCGCGCGTCTTCATAAATTGGAGAGACCGTGACTGAGACTGTTGCCGAGATCGTCGCCGCGCATCGCGCAGGGACAACTTCACCTGCCAAGACCGTTGCCCGCAGCTTCCAGCGCATCCGCGATCACGGCGATCCTGCCATCTTCATCGGCCTGCGCGATGAGGCCGAGGCCATTGCCGAAGCCGAAGCTCTGACGGCCAAGGGCGACACCTCGCTGCCGCTGTATGGCGTGCCCGTCGCGATCAAGGACAACATCGACGTCGCGGGTCTTGCGACCACGGCCGCCTGCCCGGCGTTTTCGTACAGGCCGACGCAGGACGCCAACACGGTGGCGCGGCTGCGCGCGGCAGGCGCCATCGTCATCGGCAAGACCAATCTCGATCAATTCGCCACAGGTCTCGTTGGCGTGCGCTCGCCCTACGGCATTCCGAAGAATCCCGTGCGCGGCGATCTCGTGCCCGGCGGATCGAGTTCAGGATCCGCAGCCGCCGTCTCCGCAGGACTTGTGCCGTTGTCGCTCGGCACCGACACGGCTGGCTCCGGCCGTGTGCCCGCGATGCTCAACAACATTGTCGGCCTGAAGCCTTCTCTGGGATTGATGTCGACCTTTGGCGTGCTACCGGCCTGCCGTACCCTCGACTGCGTGTCGATCTTCTCTCTCACCGTCGACGACGCCGTGACTGCGCTCAACGTCATGGCCGGATACGACGCCGCCGATCCCTATTCGCGCGATCGCTCTGTCGGTGCGGTGACCGGCTTTCCGACCGGCATCCGGCTCGGTATCCCGCGCAAGGGACAATTGAAGTTCTTCGGCGATGCCATCTCCGAAAAGAGTTACGACGCGGCGGTCGCACGACTGATCGCGCTCGGTGCTGTGCCGGTCGAATTCGACCTTGAGCCTTTTTATGAGACCGCCCGGCTGCTGTACGAAGGGCCGTGGGTGGCGGAACGCTATCTGGTGATCCGCGATCTGCTCGCAACCAATCCCGATGCGGTCCATCCGGTCACGCGCGAGATCACGCTTCAAGGCGAAAGGATCACCGCCGCCGATACGTTCGCAGCGCTCTACAAGTTAGAGGCGATGCGGCAGGTCAGCCGGACGACGTTCGAGTCCATTGATGCGATGGTGCTGCCGACCGCGCCGACCGCCTACAGCGTCGAGCAGGTGCTGGCGAACCCCATCGAACTCAACAGCCGCAACGGCACCTACACCAACTTCGTCAACCTGCTGGACATGTGCGGCCTCGCAGTGCCGGCGGCGATGCGCGCCGACGGCATCCCATTCGGCATCACGCTGCTTGCGCCCGCAGGACAAGACGCCAAGCTCGCCAGCATCGGCCGTGTGTTTCACGCCGACACCAAGCTGAAAGCCGGCGCGAAGGGCGTGGCGCAGCCGCCGCTCACGCCGGTCTCAAAAGAGCCCGGCAAAGATGAAGTAGCCATCGTCGCGGTCGGCGCGCATCTGTCCGGCATGGCGCTGAATCACGAATTGCTGTCGCTCGGCGGACGGCTGATCGAGGCCACATCGACGATGCCCGACTACAAGCTCTACGCGCTGCGCGGCACGGTGCCGCCGAAGCCCGGCATGCTGCGCGTCGATGCCGGAGGTGCGGCCATCGCGGTTGAAGTGTGGGCGTTGCCGACAAAGGCCTTCGGCGCATTCGTCGCCGCGATCCCGTCGCCGTTGTCGATCGGCACCGTGCGCCTCGCGGACGGCTCCGGTGTCAAGGGCTTCCTGGTCGAGGCCGCGGCGATCGAAGGCGCACGCGACATCACGCATTTCGGCGGCTGGCGTGCCTTCATGACGGCGCAGGCGAAGTCGGCTTAAGCAAAGAAGGCGCCTGCCGTACCGGCAGACGCCCTCGTTCGCAACGGCGGGAGGTTTATTCGCCGCTACGTTAGAAGTTCGCTGTGGCCGACACGCGGAACGTACGCGGCGCACCCGGCGAGATGTTCACGTTGCTATGCGCGGTCGCGTAGTATCCGACATCGAAAATGTTCTCGACGTTGAGCTGCGCGCGCCAGTTCTGGTTCAGCCTGAAGTACAGCGCAGCATCCACGCGAGTGAAGGCGGGCAGCCTCACGGTGTCATCCGAGGAGGCGTACGAGCTGCCGTAGTGGATCACGCCGACGCCGGCGCCCCACATCTCATCGATCTGATACCGGTTCCACATCGTGAACGTGTTGTACGGCACGAGTCCGACGCGATTGCCCTTCACGATGGTGGTGGAGTTATCGCTGGTGATGCGCGAGTCAGTGTAGGCGTAGCCGCCGGTGATCTGCCACTGATCCGTCACGTAGCCGGTCAAGGCGACTTCCGCACCCCGAGTCTTGGTTTTGCCTGTGGTCAGAATGTTACCCAAAACGTCGGTAAATCTCTGGTTCTCGCGATCAAGATCATAGATCGCCGCCGTAAACTGCGTCCGGGGAGCGATGTCCCATTTGACGCCGACTTCGGTGTTGATGAATTTCTCTGGTTCGGTGACCGCGAGCTGCGGCGTCAGCGAACTGAACTGGTCGCCCGAACTCGGCAGATACGAGGTGCTGTAACTGCCGTATACCGAGACATTTTCAATTGGCTTGAACACAAGGCCAACGCGCGGCGAGACCAGATTGTCCACGCGGCTCGACGTCGTGCCGCCGACATTCCGGTTCACGGACGTCAGATCGAAGCGATCGAAACGGACACCTGCGATCACCTGGAAGTAACGCGTGATCTCCATTTGATCCTGAACATAGGCGGATGCCAGATTCAGGGTGGCGAGCGAATTTGCATCGCTGGCGGCATGGAAGAAGTTGACCGGCGCGAATGTCGTCGGATTGGACGCCGGGACGGAATTGCTGCCGGGGATAACGAAAGCGCCGCTGTTGCGCAGGCTATCGGTGGTCTGACGCCCGACCTCCGTTCCGAAGACGATGGTGTGCAACACCGGCCCGGTGTTCGTCTTGTAGGTCCAGTCTGTCTGGTTGAAGACGTTCTCGCGCTTGGTGGCGTTGTTGTACGCGGACAGCGCTACACGCTGCGTGACCGGGTTCACGGCTCCGCCCGCAAAAACGTTCTGGTAGAACTTGTCGAAGTTCGAGTATTGCGACGCGCTCCTGACGGTCAGACCGTTGTTGAAATCGTGCTCGATCACCGCGTTCGCGATGTGAGCATCCGCGCGGGAATAGCTCAGATCAGGATTGCCGAAGAATGTCGATGGGGACGTCTGGAACGGACTTGCCGGTCTGGCAGCCGATCCCGTGCCGAAAGACGGAATGCCGCGATCCGCCGTGCGCTCGTCGTGGAAGTACTCGTAGCTGAGCTTGACCTTGGTATCCTCGCCGCGGATCGTCACCGTCGGATTGATGCCGTAACGCTCGAGATCCACGTAATTCCGGAAGCTGCCGGACTTCTCGTACATCGCGTTGATACGGCCCGCGACATTCGAATCGACCGCGCCGCCGGCGTCGATCGAAACCCGCTTGTTGTCGTACGAACCGCCCTGCACGGTCACTTCGCGGATCGTCCTGCCGTCCGCTTCCTTGGTGATGCGATTGATGACCCCGCCGCCGCCGCCGCGACCGAAGATCATCGCATTCGGGCCCTTGAGCACTTCGATGCTCTGGATGTTGTAGAAGTCGCGGTAGTACTGGACGTCGTCGCGCAGACCATCGACGAAGAAATCGGCCGTCGTGTTCTGGCCGCGAATCACGAGCTGGTCGCGGTTGCCTTCGCCCTGCGCAGGAACCAGCCCCGGAACATAGCGGATCGCTTCGCTGACGCTCTGTGAGCCGGTGTCCTTGAGGAAATCCTTGGTGAGAACCGTCACCGACTGCGGAACGTTGATCAGCGCCGTGTTGGTTTTTGTTGCCGACGACGTGCGGGTTGCCAGATAGCCGATTGTTCCCGAACGCGCGTCCTGTGTATCGAGCGGCTTCGCCTGGGTTTGAGCGACAGCAGCAGGCGCAGCCTGGCGCGGCGCCGTCGCGGCACGATTGCGCCGCGGCTTCCTGCGGCTGGTGTCGATCGAAACAGCGGGCAGCGATGTCGCGCCCGGACGCGCTTCTGGAACGGATGGTTGTTGAGCAGACGCTTCAGACGCGCCAAATGCGATGCAAAGGCCCAGCGCCAGATAGCTTACGGACAGAAACGCCGATCGCTTGATGAACTTAACTTCGCGGCCGGCTCGATCTTTCGTGTTCACGGTAACGTACCCCCAAGAGAAAACTGCGCCGTGCGATTCACAGCGAATTCATTTTTTCTCTTGAGGAAAATGAAAGTACGCGTCGAGAGGTCGATACCTAGAAACGATCTAGATGCACGTCATCATCTGCGTCAGCGCGCCGCGCGGTCAATTGACGCACGACATTCGAGCCTTGCGGCATAGGCACTTCTGAAGATCGTGAGGCGACGCGAGTCCGACGAGCCAGCATCAGTTTCGAGCTATTCCAAAAATCAGAACGAAGACTCGATTTTCAAAATGAAGATTCAACTCTCGGAAATTTGTTTTCTCACATTTCAAAACTTCAGCGATGAGAAATGTCGATAATGAAAAATTTCAGCGATGAAATGCCTGACAACACCATCGCGCCGATGCACCCAAACAAAGATTCGCAAACCTGGCTTTGAGCGATTCTAAAGTTGATCCCGCAAGAACCGGGATTTCGGGGGTGACGCTGGCGTGATTTTGTCCGAATGACTATCCAACGCTGACCGTCACCCACATACAGGCCAGACAGCACGCCGATCATGTTGTCCGAAGCGGCAACATGTCGGGCGGCAGCAACGCTCTTGAATGAACTCCGAAGTAACGCCGCATGATTTCATTTTTTCAGACCGACCGGCAAGAAACCTTGCGTTGGCTTCTGAGCGGCTGCTTCGTTCTGATGGCTCATGGCGCGGTGGCAACTGCCATCATCGGCTGGGCCGATTCCGACAGTTCAATCGATCCGGTCGGAGCGATGGTCCTCGAACTCGCGCCGATGCCTGTCGCGCCGATCAATACGCCAACGGATATTCAGCCAGGCCCGGAGCAAGTTCAGGCGGAAGCAGCACCCGATCGCGTCGCCAAACCGACGGAGAAGGTCGTCGACAAGGCCGTCGAACCCGATCCTGTCAAAGAAGTGCAGCAGGATATTCCACCGCAGGAAAATCCCGAAATTGCTCTTCAGAAAAAGACGCCTGAACCCGAGCCCGAGAAACCAGCGCCTTCGGAGGCGCAACTCGCAGCTCCCGTCACCACTGCGCCGCAGATGCCGAAGGTCGACACCGCGCCTGTCGCAGCGGCGCCGCTGCAGACGCAGTTCAGTCTGGTGGAGTCGAATGCAGTTCCGACCTGGAAGCGTCAGGTCGCGAGCAAACTCGAACGCCATAAACGATATCCGTCAGCAGCCCAGGCCCGCGACGAAAAAGGCGTGGCGCATCTGGAGTTCAGCGTGAACCGGCAAGGACATTTGAAGTCGAGCCGCATCGTTCGAAGCTCCGGCTCGGATACGCTCGATCGTGAGACGCTCGAGCTTGTCAAGCGCGCTCAGCCTTTCGCGGCGCCTCCTGCTGCAATGTCCGGGGAAGAAATCTTCCTAGTGGTTCCCATTCGATTCAACATTCACTGAGAACGACATGTCCACCACTTCGGGACTTCAGACAAGCGCACCTCCAACCCAGCGCACCAAGCAAAGACCGCGGCGGCATCTCCTGCGCAACATCCATCTGTGGCTCGGCATCGGCCTGTTCGTTCTGCTTGTGCCCATCGCACTGTCGGGCGCGATCCTCGTCTATCACGATGACATCGACGAGTTCATGCACACGCCGAGAACTGCTGTCACACCGGCGATGCCGACCGATCTTTCGCTCGCAGCGAGCAACGCGCGCAAAGCGGCGGGCGACGGCTTCACGCCGATGTCGATCAGCATCCCGGATGATGCACGCACGCCGCTCACCATCGCGCTGCGCAGTGCCGGGCGTCAAAGTGGACCTCCGGCGCGGCTCGTCGCCTATATCGACCGCGGCGACGCGCATGTGCTGAGCGTCGTCGACTTCCGAAATACGTTCTTCGGCTTCATGCACGTCTTTCACGAGAACCTGACGATCCCGTTCTACTACGGACGCGATATCGTCGGATGGATCGGCGTCGCGATGCTCACGCTGTCGCTAACGGGATTGTATCTGTGGTGGCCACGGCGCGGCCAGTGGTCGCGCGCCTTCGCATGGCGGCGCAGCCCGGCGACATCATCCAATCTGCATTATCTCACGGGCTTCTGGATTTGCTTTCCGCTGGCGCTGATTTCTCTGACCGGCATCTATCGCGCGTGGCCGCAGCAGGGCCGCGACCTGCTGACGTCGATGTCGCTTCCGACCACGCAGCCGCAGCGCGGACAGCCGCTCCCCAATCCCGAACGCTCGCCGGCGGAGATCTATGCCATCGCGGCCAAGCAGCCGAACGCGCGCGTGACCACCATCGCCTATCCCACCGCGCCAAGCGGCACATGGCGGGTTCAGCTTCGCGAAGAGGGAAAAGCGGAGCCCGTCACTCTTCTGATCAACGACCGCAGCGGCGCTGTCAGCACAGCCGAACCGCCGTCAGGTGATCGGGTCGCATTCTGGATTCGCTCCTTGCACGAAGGCAGTAACGCCGGAGCCATCTGGCGGCTGGTGGCGTTCGTCACCGGCCTGATGCCCGCAGTGCTCGGCATCACCGGCATTCTGGTCTGGCTGCGCCAGCGCCGTCAGCGCGCGATGATGACGGGCTCGCCCCACGCTCCGGGGAAGAAGCCATTGGGCGTCGGCGAGGCTGCGCCTGCGGAATAATCGCAACACGCGTCCGCTTCGTTTGCATGTGCCGACGGGGCGCACTTAACCCCGCAGTCATCTTCGCCAGATCACGACTTCCCCCCGCCTACGCTCAATCTCAAATCTCTTATTGCGAATAGTTCGCATTTGCATTATCAACAACTCCGCAAGTATGCGTGTTGGGGGCGAAATGCGTTTGAGATCATGGGTTTCCGCAGTGGCGATCGCGACAGGTGCCACGGGTGTCGAACAGGGCCACGCCCAGGAAGTGCTGCCGGAGATCGCGGTTTCGGCTCCCGCGAATGCGCCGGCGACATCCAGCGACGGCCTGCAACGCGGCCCCGTCAACATCACCGACACGACGTTTCAATCGACCACCGGCATCACCGGGCGCGAGATCGAGCGCAGCAGCGCCGCGTCCCTCGCCGATCTTTTGTCGGGGCTGCCGGGCGTCTCCGCATCGACCTTCGCGCCGGGTGCGAGCCGTCCGAACATCCGCGGCCTCGATGACTATCGCGTCCGCGTGCAGGAGAACGGCATCGGCACGCAGGATGCGTCCGACTTCAGTCAGGACCATCAGGTGCCGATCGATCCGCTCGCCGCCGACAAGGTCGAGGTGATCCGCGGTCCGGCGACATTGCGTTACGGGTCGCAGGCGATCGGCGGTGTGGTGAGCGCCACCAACAATCGCATTCCCGACGCGCTGACGCCCGGCGGTTTCAGCGCGCGCTTCAAAGGCGGAGCATCATCGGTGGACAACGGTCTTGATGGAGCGATCAGTCTCGACGCCAGCGGCGACAATGTCGCGATCCACGCCGATACTTATGCGAGGCGCGCCGACGACTACCGGATCCCCGGCGGTGTGCAGGCCAACACACGCCTGCAATCGGAAGGGCAATCCGTCGGCGGCTCGTACATTTTCGACGGCGGCTATATCGGCACGGCGATCCAGCACATCACCAGCCGCTATCATATTCCCGGCGTCGCCGACGCGCAGGCGAACACGCGTATCGATCTCGAACAGACCAAGTGGACCAGCAAGGGCGAGTGGCGCGCGCCCACCGACGGCATCGACGCGGTGCGCTTCACCTTCGGCGCCAGCGACTACAAGCACGATGAAATCGGCATCGGCGCCAACGGCATCGATGGCGTGCAGAACACCATCAAGAACCGCGAGCTCGAAGGACGCTTTGAGGTGGACCACGCGGCGGTCGCAACGCCCATCGGCGCGCTGACCGGAACGTGGGGCGCGCAGATTGGCCATCGCGAACTCGGCACCGTCGGCAATCTCGGCGGCCTGCTGTCGCCAACAAAGACCGACACTGCTGCGATCTTCGCTTTCGAGCAGATCCAGTTCACCGACACGCTGAAGCTGCAAGCCGCCGGCCGCATCGAGAACCATCTGGTCAAGGGTCTCGCGCCTTCCTTCCCGGCGGACTTCCTGCCGCCGCCGAACAGCTTCAGCGAAAAACCGGGGCGGCGATCGTTCGCACCAAAGAGCGCAAGCCTTGGCCTGTTGAAGAACCTGCCGTGGGACATGGTGGCGACATTGACCGCGCAGCATGTGCAGCGCGCGCCCGCGGCGCCCGAGCTCTATTCACGCGGCTCCGACGGTGCGTCGGGTACATTCGTCATCGGAAATCCGAATCTGAAAATCGAAACCGCGCAGACCGCCGAGATCGGCCTCAAACGCGCCACGGGGCAACTCCGCTTCGAGACCAGTCTCTATTACACGTACTACAAGGATTTCATCTTCAAGCAGGTGACAGGAAATTTCTGCACCGACACGTTTGCGACATGTGGCGCGACTGGTCCGCTGATTCAGGTCGCCTATGGCCAGCGCGACGCCATCTTCAGGGGCGCGGAACTCGCAGCCCAGCTCGACGTGACGCCGCTCGGCGACGGCATGTTCGGCATCGACGGCCAATACGACATCGTGCGCGCGACCTTTACCGATGGAACCAACGTGCCGCGCATCGCGCCGATGCGGCTCGGCGGCGGCGTGTGGTGGCGCAATTCGGAGTGGTACGCGCGGGTCGGCCTGCTGCATGCGTTCACGCAAAACGACATCGCAATCAACGAAACGCCCACCGACGGCTACAATCTGCTCAGGGCAGAGGTGAGCTATACGCATGCGTTCAGCCGCACCGACAACGGGCCGCGCGAAATCACCGTCGGCCTCGCCGGCGACAACCTGCTGAACGAGGCCATTCGCAATCATATTTCCTTCAAAAAGGCGGAAGTATTGCAGCCGGGTCTGGGCGTCCGGCTGTTCACAAATGTGAGATTTTGACAGCGTAGAAAGTCTGGAATCGTTCCAGTTTCGGCCAAATCTAGCTAACCAAGGGCGACAATGTCAGCCGCGTGCATTAAAACCAGCCAGCTTTCGGTCGAACGGCGACAGCCGTGGCGCCACGCTGCGGATTTATTCACCGAAGGTTTGGAACGAACAGCAGGATCCGGCGATCTGACGTTGATAATGATGTCGGCTGCAAGCGCGATTTGAAGAGCGGAGAGCATATGACCCCCATCAAGAAGGCTGCCGGATCCCTGGTCTTGTTCGCCGCTGTAACTTTGCTGGCCGCGCAAGCCTTTGCGCAGACGCCGAGCGCTCAGCAGCCTCCGGCTCAAACGCCCGCCGTGCAAACACCTGCCGCTCCAGCGCTAACTGCGCAGGCTCCGGCTGCTCAAACGCCGACCGATCAACCGTCAGGTGTTCAAGCGACGACTTCGCCGGCGAAGAACCCCGCGCTGCCGCACAACCTGTCCCCATGGGGCATGTTCATGGGCGCAGACATCGTCGTCAAGGCGGTGATGATCGGATTGGCTTTCGCCTCTCTCCTCACCTGGACGATCTGCGTCGCAAAAATGCTTGAACTGCGCAGCGAGACCTCGCGCGCGAAGCGGCGCATCGAGGTGCTCGGCAACGACATTTCGCTGGCGGACGCCGAGCATGACGCCCGCGACGGCAAGGATGCGGTCTCGCTGCTCGTTCAGTCGGCCGCGACGGAAGCGGCCTTGTCGGATACCGTCAACGACGAAGGCTTCAAGGATCGCGTCGAGCTGCGCCTGAACCGCGTCGAGGCGGCGATGTCGCGGCGCATCGCGCGCGGCACCGGCATGCTCGCCACCATCGGCGCGACCGCGCCGTTCGTCGGTCTGTTCGGCACGGTGTGGGGCATCATGAATTCCTTCATCGGCATTTCCGAGGCGCACACCACCAATCTTGCGGTCGTGGCACCCGGCATCGCCGAAGCATTGCTCGCCACCGCGATGGGTCTGATCGCGGCCATTCCGGCGGTCGTGATCTACAACCATCTCGTGCGCATGATTTCGGCCTATCGCGCGCTGCTCGGCGACGCCTCCGCGCAGGTGATGCTGCTCATCAGCCGCGACCAGGGCCGCCGCTCACTGCGCATCGCGCGCGCCGCGGAGTAAGATCATGGGCGCACGTTTGGGCGGAAAAGTCGCCGGGGCAGATGACGATCTGACCGAAGCGCATGAAATCAACGTCACGCCGTTCATCGACGTGATGCTGGTGCTCCTCATCATCTTCATGGTGGCCGCGCCGCTGGCGACCGTCGATCTCGGCGTCGAACTTCCAGCCTCGACCGCGACACCACCACCGCGTCCGGACAAGCCAGTCTTCATCACCGTAAAGCCTGATCTGTCGCTCGCCGTTGGCGAAGACATCGTTCCGCGCGCGACGCTGACGAGCGCGCTCGACGCCGCCACCAGCGGCAAGAAGAGCGATCCGGTCTATCTGCGCGCCGACAAAAGCGTGCCTTACGGCGATCTCATGGACGTGATGAACATGCTGCGCAACGCGGGCTATCTCAAGATCGCGCTCGTCGGGCTCGACGCAAGAAACTGATCAGAGACTGACGGCAAAAAGCAGTCGCCATGAACACCCTCGTTCTGCACGGACCACCCGATCAAGCCGACGTCCGCCGCTGGATGCTTTCGGCGGCTCTGGTGGTGGCCATCCATGCCGGAGCGATCGCCGCAGGAATAGGCTGGTACACGGCGCCCGACGTTCTCGGCACGGCGTCGGATCCGATCATGCTCGATCTCGAATCCGCGCCGGCGACACCGGAGCCGCAGCAGCTCGACCTCGCGCCCGGCCCGCAGATGCAGGAAGCCGAACCACCGCCGCCCGAGCCGGAGAAACCACAGGAAGTCGTCGAGGAGCAAATCCCTCCGACCCCCGTGCAGGAAAAGGCCGAAGTCGTCGCGCCTCCGGAGAAGAAGGAAAAGCCGAAGCCTATCGACAAGCCGAAGCCAAAGCCCATCGACCGGCCAAAGAAGCCGACGGAAGCACCCGCGCCGCGCACCACAGCGACTCCGCAGGCCTCGCAAGCGGCGCGCGTCAATTACAACGGCCTGCTGTCGGCGCATCTGCAGCGCTACAAGCAGTATCCGTCGGGCGCGAAGGCGGCGGGCGAACAGGGCGTGGCGATGCTGAGTTTCACCGTCAGCCGCAACGGACAGGTGCTGGGCGCAAGTCTTGCGAGATCGTCAGGCTCATCGGCGCTCGATGGCGAGACCATGGCGATGATCCGCCGCGCGCAACCGCTGCCGTCGTTCCCACCGGAAATGACGCAAAGCTCCGCGAGCTTCACGGTGCCGGTCCGCTTCTTCCTGCGCTGACGCTCGATCATGGGCCGGATTGTGTCCCGGCCTGATGTGCAAACACCGCGGGGTCACGAACACGTGATGCTACGCCGGTAACAACCCCACCTTCATCCACGAAGACCCTGTCGAACCTCATGTTGCGGCCGGCGCATCTTGCGCCGATCCGCATGGATTTTGGCGGGCCTGATCGTGTTCAATCTTCTTCTCGCAGCACTTGCCGGCGTCGTTACCATCGCGGCACCCTGTACGCTGCCGGTGCTGCCGATCCTGCTCGGCGCATCGGTCGGGCAGACCAGCAGACTTCGTCCTGCGTTCATCGCAGGCGGCTTCGTGATTTCGTTTGCGATCGTTGCGCTGGCGTTGAGCGCGCTGACGCGCATCTTCGATTTCGATCCGAACGTGTTGCGAGAAGGCGCAGCCATTCTCCTTGCGATCTTCGGATTGCTGATGATCTGGCCCGCGCCGTTCGAGTGGCTGTCGATCCGGCTTGCAGGCCTGATGCCCGCCGGTGGCGCACCGACACCTCGCGACCGCCAGGGCCTGCTTGGCGGATTCATTCTCGGCACCACGCTGGGCCTCGTATGGACGCCGTGCGCCGGACCCGTGCTCGGCTCGATTCTCACCGTGGTCGCGACCTCGAAGGACACCGCATGGGCCTCGGTGCTGCTGATCGCCTATGCCGTCGGCGCGGCGATTCCGATGCTCATCATCGCCTATGGCGGACAAGCCGTAACTGCGCGCGTGCGCAGCCTGGCACGGATCGCTCCGCGATTGCAGCAGGGCTTCGGCGCAATCGTGATCGCCTTCGCCGCAGCGACCTACTTCCAGTACGACACGCTCGTCGTGGCGTGGTTGACCCAGTTTTATCCGAATGGCCAGACCGGCCTGTAACGAAGGAGATTGAGATGCACCGCTTCCTCACGACGATGTCAGCCGTCGCACTTGCGCTGATGGCCTCGACGCTGCCGGGCCGCAGCGAGGGCGCTGTCAAAGGCAACAGCGCGATACAAATCGCGGAGGCCAAAACCGCGGCGCCCGAATTCACCGGCCTCGGCAACTGGTTCAATTCACCACCGCTGACGCTCTCCGGTTTGCGCGGCAAAATCGTGCTCGTGGACTTCTGGACCTATGGCTGCGTCAACTGCGTCAACACCCTGCCGCACGTCACGCAGCTTTATGCAAAATACAAAGACCGCGGTCTTGTCATCGTCGGCATTCATACGCCGGAGTTTCCGTTCGAGCATTCGGCGAGCAACGTGCAGGCTGCATTGAAACGTCACGGCATCACCTATCCCGTCGCGCAGGATAACAACTCGGCGACATGGAACGCCTGGCGCAACCAGTATTGGCCGGCGCAGTACATCGTCGATCGGAGCGGTCACATCGTCTACAGTCATGCTGGCGAAGGCGCGTATGAGGAGATTGACCGCACGATTGACCGGCTGCTGAACGCCAGCAGCTAGTCTAGTCTTTGCCAAGACATGATCTTTTGCCCATTTGCCGCAGGCGCGATCGCGCTCAAGCCATGCAACATTTGCAAGCCGTAGCGATTATCAACGCCACGGCTTGCGTGCTATAAGACCATCCGGAAATAGCCACACCGGGGGTGCGCGATGTTCGACAGTTTCGACGCTATCACTCTGGCTCGCGCTCAATTCGCTTTCACGATGACATTCCACATCGTGTTTCCGGCCTTTTCCATCGGCCTTGCGAGCTATCTCGCCGTCCTCGAAGCCCTGTGGCTATGGACCGGCCGCGAGGTCTTCATCAACCTCTTTAATTACTGGCTGAAGATCTTCGCCGTTGCCTTCGGCATGGGCGTCGTCTCCGGCATCGTGATGTCGTACCAGTTCGGCACCAACTGGTCGGTGTTCTCCGACAAGACCGGCCCCATCATCGGCCCGCTGATGGCTTATGAGGTGCTGACCGCGTTCTTCCTCGAAGCCGGTTTTCTCGGCGTCATGCTGTTCGGGCTGAAGCGCGTCGGCCCGCGATTGCATTTTCTCGCCACGCTCATGGTGGCTATCGGCACGCTGATCTCCGCCTTCTGGATTCTGTCGGCGAATTCGTGGATGCAGACACCTACGGGCTTCGCGATGAATCCGGCGGGGCAATTCGTCGCCGCCGACTGGTGGAAGGTGATCTTCAATCCCTCCTTCCCCTACCGTCTCGTGCATATGGTGCTGGCGGCGTATCTCACCACCGCTTTCGTGGTCGGCGCCGTGGGCGCCTATCACCTGCTGAAGAACTCGGCGCTCGAAGGCCCGCGCGTGATGTTCTCCATGGCGATGTGGATGGCCGCTATTGTCGCACCGATCCAGATTTTCGCGGGCGACCAGCATGGCCTCAACACGCTGGAGCATCAGCCGGTGAAAGTCATGGCGATGGAAGGCCACTTCCAGAGCCATCCGAACGGCGCGCCGTTGATCCTGTTCGGCATTCCAGATCAAGCCGATGCCGTGGTGAAATATGCAATCGAGATTCCGAAAGCATCGTCGCTGATCCTCAAGCACTCGCTCGATGCGCCGCTGAAAGGCCTCGACACCGTGCCGCGCGAGAACTGGCCCAAGGTTGGGATCGTGTTCTGGTCGTTCCGCATCATGGTCGGCATCGGCTTCCTGATGCTCGGCATCGGCCTCTTCAGTCTTTATACGCGCTGGCGCGGCACGCTGCATGAATCGCGCTGGCTGCATCGTTATGCGCTGGCGATGGGACCTGCCGGATTCATCGCCGTGATCGCCGGATGGGTCACGACGGAAGTCGGCCGTCAGCCCTTCACGGTCTATGGCTTGCTGCGCACCGCCGATTCCGCGTCGCCGCTCGCGGCGCCAGCGGTCGCCTCATCCCTGCTCGCCTTTATCGTGGTCTACTTTATCGTGTTCGGCATGGGCGTGTACTACCTTCTGAGGTTGATGCACGAGCCACCGCACCACGGTGAGCAAGGCCCGGAACGGGACGTCCCGGCCCGCGCGGCGGGCATCACGCCGGCACAGGCCGCTCACGCGGGACAGGGGTGAACGCCATGGCGGAATTCACATTCGACATCGCAACGCTCTGGGCCTTCATCATCGCCTTCGCCGTCTTCATGTACATCGTCATGGACGGCTTCGATCTCGGCCTCGGCATGCTGTTTCCTTTCTTTCCGAAGAAGGAAGACCGCAACGTCATCATGAATACGGTCGCCCCGGTGTGGGACGGCAACGAGACCTGGCTGGTGCTCGGCGGCGGCGGGCTGATGGCGGCGTTTCCGCTGGCCTACGCGATCCTGATGCCGGCGATCTATACGCCGGTCATCGCCATGCTGATCGGCCTCGTGTTCCGCGGCGTCGCCTTCGAATTCCGCTGGCGCAGCAAGAGTGAACGCAACCGCTGGGACATCGCCTTCGCCGGCGGTTCGCTGGTCGCGGCGCTGGCGCAAGGCATCGCGCTCGGCGCGATCCTGCAGGGCGTTCATGTCGAGGGACGGCACTATGCGGGCGGCTGGTGGGACTGGCTGACGCCGTTCAGCATTTTAACGGGCTGCGCGGTCGTCGCCGGATATGGCCTGCTCGGCGCAACGTGGCTCATCATGAAAACCACGGGCGAGCTGCGCGATCACGCCTACCGCATGAGCTGGTGGCTGCTGATCGCAACGCTCATCGCCATCGTCGCCGTCAGTCTCGCAACGCCGTTCCTTCAGGCGGATTACTGGCGGCGCTGGTTTGAGTGGCCGAACATCATCTTCACCGCGCCGATACCGATCGCGGTGGCGGCGATCACGCTGCTGCTGCTGCAGAGTCTCGCGAACAAACAGGACTATCGGCCATTCGTGCTGTCGCTGCTGTTGTTCGCACTGTCCTATGCGGGCCTCGGCGTCAGCATGTATCCCTACATCGTGCCGCAGAGCGTCACGATCTGGCAGGCTGCGGCGCCTGCCAACAGCCTTAACTTCATGATCTTCGGCGTCGCGATCCTGGTGCCGATCATCCTCGTCTATACCGCCTGGGCCTATTGGGTGTTCCGCGGCAAGGTCCACGCCGACAGCGGGTATCACTGATGGCAACCCGGCGGCATGAACCATCCCGGCCGCTCGGGCAGCGGCTGCTGTGGTTCGTGGCGCTCTGGCTGCTGGGGACCGGCAGCGTCGCAGCGCTCGCCTTTGTTCTGCGGCTGTGGATCGCGCCGCACTGATCGCGCGATCGTCGCGCCGCGCACTGACTTTGCTATCGCCGCGCGATTGCAGGGCATAAAGCCATCGCACGCGCGCGATCAACGCAAAATAAATACAGGCGCTCTGCGCTATAGCTGCCTCCGATGCGCCGCCATGCGGCGGGCAACAGTTCGGGGGCGATCTTGGATAATCCGACACGGCGAGACTTTCTGATGAAGACCACTGCGCTCGCGGGTGCGGCGGTCCTTGGCGGCAACGGCGGCGCGCTCAGTCAGCAGACCGGCGCGCCCTTCGATCTGGTCATCCGCGGCGGCGAGGTGATCGACCCGAGCCAGAAGCTGCGCGGCGTGCGGGATGTCGGCATCCGCTTCGGGCAGATCGCAGCGATTGAGCCATCCATCGCACCGGAACAGGCGAAGCAGACCATCGACGCCAAGGGCAAGCTCGTCACGCCCGGCCTCGTCGATCTGCACACGCACATTTATCCCTATGGCTCCGCGATCGGCATTCCGCCCGACGAACTGGTACCGCTTTCCGGCACCACCACTTACGTCAGCGCGGGAGACGCCGGCGCGAACAACTTCGCGGGCTTCAAGCGTCTGGTGGCGGCGCAGTCGCGCAGCCGCCTGTTCGCCTTCGTTCACATCTCCACCATCGGTCTCGCCGGCTTTCCGGTCGGCGAACTCTTGAACATCGATTACGCCAATGTCGATGCCGCTGCCCGCACCATTGCGGAAAATCCGGACATCGTGCTCGGCGCCAAGGTGCGCGAGACGCTGGCCTTTGTCGGCAACAACGGCATCGAACCGCTCAAGCGCGCCATCCTCGCGGTGGAACGCTCCGGCACCAAGGGCCGCGTGATGTGCCACATCGGCAATGCGCCCGGCGATCTCTCGGTGCTGGTGGATACGCTGCGCCCCGGCGATATCCTCACCCATCCTTACAGCAGCCTCGGCAACAACACGGTGCAGAACGGCAAGGTGCTGCCCGCGCTGCTGGAAGCAAAGAAGCGCGGTGTCATCATCGATGTCGGCCACGGTGCGGGAAGCTTCAACTACGACATCGCCGAGGCTGCGATCCAGCAGGGCCTGCGGCCCGATACGATCTCCAGCGACGTGCATGTCGCCGCCGCCAACACGCCGAGCAAGCCCTACCTGCCCTGGGTGCTTAGCAAGTTCCTGGCACTTGGCTTCTCCCTTGAAGACGTGATCGCGGCTGCGACGGTCAGACCGGCCGAAATCATCAACCGCGTGCCCATGCTCGGTACGTTGCAGGTCGGCGCACCCGCCGATGTGGCCATTCTGGAATTGGTCGAAGGCCCGGTCGAACTGCTCGACACCTCGAACAAGCCCCGCACCGGAAAGGCCTATCTCAAGGCCGCGCAGACCGTGCGCGGCGGCGTTCCCTTCGGCCGGCCCTACACGCTGCCGTTTTCCGCAAACTGACGTTCATAAATCGCTCATGAACGCGATAACGGCCCGGTTCTGATCCATCAGAACCGGGTTTATTGTTTTAATTTGATACGCTTATCAGCGCTCACCGGCAGGGGCTCTGCCCGGACCCGCATCGGCGGGACTGCCCGCCATTCGCCGTCACTTGCCAGCCGTGCATGACTAAGGTTTTATGCGCTGGGGGACTGGGCTCACGCAGGATTCTGTCATGACGAACTTCCGGCTTCTTGCTCTAGCGATCCTTGTCGCGGCCAACATGGTGGGTGCTGCGTCTCATGCTTTCGCGCAGGGGCGCGAAATGAACATCGGCGACCAGCCCGGATACATTCCGGACGATGAAGAGCTTGCACCGGAATACAAGCGCACCATGGTGTTCTACCGGACCGCAGAGCCGCCCGGCACCATTGTCATCAGCACGTCAGAGCGCTTCCTGTACCTGATCCAGGGCAATGGCCGCGCGCTGCGCTACGGCATTGGCGTCGGCCGCGAAGGTTTCCAGTGGCAGGGATTGCAGAAGATCTCCCGCAAGCAGGAGTGGCCGGACTGGACCCCGCCGCCGGAAATGATTCAGCGACAGCCTTATCTGCCGCGCTTCATGGCGGGCGGCCCCGGCAATCCGATGGGTGCGCGCGCGCTCTATCTCGGCGCTACCGTCTATCGCATTCACGGCACCAACCAGCCGCAGACCATCGGCAGCGCCGTGTCGTCAGGATGCTTCCGCCTTGTCAACGCCGACGTGACCGATCTCTTTGAGCGTGTTCCTGTCGGCACCAAGGTCATCATCCGCCAGCGGCCCGAAATCTAGTTCGGACAGCACTCCCATTTTTGTTTCTCACGCACGCATCACAGCGGGATACTTTCATGGCCTTTTTTCCACGCACCTTTAACACCGGCCTCCTGTTCGGCATGGTCATCGCGGTCGCCGTCGCCGGCGCCGCAATCGCCTACGAGCGATATGACACACGGACGCTGAAGCGCACCATCAAGCGCGACGCCGTGCTGTGCGGCGTCAACACCGGCCTGCCCGGCTTCTCGATTCCCGACGACAAGGGCAACTGGTCGGGCTTCGATGTGGACATCTGCCGCGCCGTCGCCGCCGCGATCTTCAACGATCCGAACAAGGTGAAGTTCGTCCCGCTCGACACCAACGAACGCTTCAAGGAATTGCGCAACCGCAAGGTCGACATCCTGTCGCGCAACTCGACATGGAGCATGTCGCGCGAGACCGAGTACGGCCTCAACTTCGCGGCTGTCGCCTATTATGACGGCGCAGGCTTCATGGTGCGCCAGTCGCGCAACGTTTCGTCCGGACTGGAACTCGACGGCAGCAAGGTCTGCGTTCAGAGCAACACCACCACGCAGCTCAATCTCGCGGACTATTTCCGCGCCAACAACATCAAGTATCAGGAACTGAACTTCCCGAATCTGGAAGAGGTCATCAAGGCCTACGACACCGGCCAGTGCGACGTGCTGACCACCGACGTGTCGCAGCTTTATGCGATCCGCCTGCGGCTGACGAAGCCGGGTGAACACGCCATTCTGCCGGACGTGATCTCGAAAGAACCGCTGGCGCCGGTTGTGCGGCAGCGCGACGACGAGTGGCTCTTGATCGTGAAGTGGACGCTCTACGCCATGCTCAACGCCGAAGAACTCGGCGTCACCTCAAAGAACATCGACGAAGCGTTGAAATCGAAGAAACCCGATGTGATGCGCCTCGTCGGCACCGAAGGCGCCTACGGCGAAGAGATGGACCTGACGAAGGACTGGGCGGCGCGCATCATCCGCCATGTCGGCAACTATGGCGAAGTCTACGACCGCAACGTCGGCGAAAGCTCGAAACTCGCCATTCCGCGCGGGCTCAACCAGTTGTGGACCAACGGCGGCATCCAGTACGCCCCGCCGATCAGGTAGGTTTGTAACCCTCTCCCCTTGTGGGAGAGGGTGGAGAGAATGAGCGAAGCGAATTCGAGCCGGGTGAGGGGTATCAACCCTCGCCGGCAAGACGACCCCTCACCCGCTTCGTGGCGACGCCGCTCAGCACCCTCTCCCACAGGGGGAGAGGGTAAGAGAGCCGTCGCTTAATATCCCTTCAGCCGCGCCAGTTGCTCGGCATGATATGCGGTGTCGCCAAACAATTCCTGGCACACCCGCGCGCGCTTCATGAAGAAGCCGATGTCGAACGCATCGGTCATGCCGACGCCGCCGTGCATCTGTACCGCTTCCTGCACCGCCAGCGTCGCAGTCGAGCCCGCCTTTGCCTTGGCAACTGCGACCGCCGCGCCCGCATTGTCGAAATCCGTATCGAGCCTCTGCAGCGCCTTCATTGCAGCAGCCTTGGTAATCTCGATCTCGGTATAGAGATGCGCGGCGCGGTGCTGCAGCGCCTGGAATTCGCCGATCAGTTTGCCGAACTGCTTGCGCTCCTTGATGTACGTCACGGTGCGGGTGAAGGCTTCCTCGCTGAGGCCGACCATTTCCGACGCCACTGCGGCACGGCCGACATTGAGAATGCCATCCAGCAACGCGCCGCCGCGATCGACTTCGCCGAGCACGCTGTCCGCCGTCACATCGACGTCGTTAAAGGCGATACGCGCGGCGTTGTGCGCATCGACCATCGCGGTGCGCTCTATCTCGATGCCCTTGGCTTTGGGATCGACCACAAACAGCGTCAATCCATCGCGCTCGCCGGGCTTGCCTGCGCTGCGGGCCGCGACGATCAGCAAGTCCGAGACGTGACCGTCGACAACAAAGGCCTTCGCACCCTTCAGCTTGAAACCGTTACCGGAGCGCACGGCCTGCATCGCCGTTTTGATGGGACGATGCTTGGCACCTTCATCCACCGCGAGTGACGCGATCAGATCGCCCTTGGCAAGTTTGGTCAGATATTCCGACTTCTGCGCGGCACTGCCGCCGCGCGTCAGCGCGGTTGCCGCCACGACACCGGTGGACAGAAACGGCGACGGCATCAGCGTGCGGCCGATTTCCTCCATCACCACACCGGCCTCCACAGCGCCAAGTCCGCTGCCGCCGAATTCTTCCGGCACCAGCAGGCCCGCGAAACCCATGTCGGCGAAGGTCTTCCACAATTCGCGCGAGAAGCCTGTCGCATCCTTCCCATCGCGGAGCTTGCGCAGATGCGCAACGGGTGCCTTGTCGCTGATGAGACCGCGCGCGCTGTCGCGCAGCATTGACTGTTCTTCGTTGAGGACGAGAGCCATTTTAAAAAATCCAATTATGCGATGTGAGTTACGAGCGCAGCGCGATCACGCGCCCGGCAAATCAAGAATCCGCTTGGCGACAATGCCGAGCATGACCTCGCTGGTGCCGCCCTCGATCGAGTTGGCCTTGGTGCGCAGCCACGAGCGCGCAGCCAATCCCTCGCGCGAGCGCGGGGTTTCCCATTCCAGCGCATCGATGCCGCCGGCCGACATCAGGATTTCGTGGCGGCGTTTGTTCAACTCGGTGCCGTAATACTTCAGCGCGGACGAGTAGGCCGGGTGGCCCTGACCTGCTTTCGCCAGATCCACCGCCCGTTCAGCAGCGCAGGCCATGGCAGCCTCGTCGACATCGAAGGCCGCGATCTGTCCGCGCAGCATGGGATCGTCGAGCCGCCCCTGCTCGTCAGTACCGATCGAATTCGCCGCGACCTGGCCGAGCGGGCGAGACCCCTCACCGGCTCCGCTGATCATGGCGCGTTCGTGCTGGAGGAGATACTTGGCGACATCCCAGCCGCGGTTGACCGTGCCGACCACATGGGAGCGTGGCACGCGGACGTTATCGAAGAAGGTTTCGCAGAACGGCGACTTGCCGGAGATCAAGAGGATCGGCTTGGTCGACACGCCCTTCGAGGTCATGTCGAACAGAATGAAGCTGATGCCGTCGTGCTTCTTGGCGCTGAAGTCGGTGCGCACCAGACAGAAAATCCAGTCGGCGAAATTCGCCATCGAGGTCCAGATCTTCTGGCCGTTGATGATGTAGTCGTCACCGTCGATGTCAGCACGCGTTTGCAGCGACGCCAGATCCGAACCCGCGTTGGGTTCGGAGTAACCCTGGCACCAGCGGATCAAGCCGGCAGCAATCTTCGGCAGATGCTCGCGCTTCTGCGCATCGATGCCGTACTTCAGGAGTGCTGGTCCCAGCATCCAGATGCCGAAGCTCGACAGCGGCAGCCGCGCCTTGATCGCCAACATTTCCTGACGCAGGATTTTCGTTTCCTCGGCATCGAGGCCGCCGCCGCCATATTCCTTCGGCCAGTCCGGTACGGTCCAGCCCTTGTCGCGCATGCGCTCGAACCAGAGGCGCTGCGGCTCCGAGGAGAACACGGTGTTGCGGCCGCCCCAGAACACGTCGGCTTCATTCGTCACCGGCTTGCGCATCTCGGGCGGGCAATTGGCCTCAAGCCAGGCGCGCGTTTCGGCGCGGAATTTCTCGGGATCGGCCATGCGGATGTTCCTCGGGCTGATAGCCGCGACGTGATGCGTACGCGCGGCCTTGTTCATTTTCTGGGCCGGACTGTACTGCCCGCTTGGCGGATTTCAATATCTGACGCGCGCGAGGCCCGGGCGATATGGTAGCCATGCACGGCCAACCGGCGGCATGTCCGCCGCAATGATTGAAAAAACAGAGGAAACCGCCATGCGTCTGAAAGACCTTCCGCCTAGCGAAATGAGCGACGACCAGAAGGGCATCTACGCGGAATCCGTCGCGGGCAAGCGCGGCACCGTTGTGCCGCCGCTACGCGCATGGATTCATGCGCCGGAGATGGCGCGGCATGCCAGCCGGCTCGGCGCGTTCCTGCGCTACGACACATCGCTCGGGCCGCGGTTGTCGGAACTGGCGATCCTCGTTACCGCGCGGCACTGGAACGCGCAGTACGAATGGTACGCGCACAAAAAGATGGCGCTCGCGGCTGGACTCGATCCCAATATCATCGCCGCCATCAATCATCGTCACGTTCCTGATTTCAACGACCGGAAGGCGCAACTGGTCTACGAATTCAGCGAGTCGCTGCACGAAAATCACAACGTGCCGAAACTGCTTTACAACGAGGCCATCAAAATGCTCGGCGAGACCGGCGTAGTCGAACTGGTCGGCCTGCTCGGCTACTATTCACTGGTGTCGATGACGCTCAACACGTTCGAGGTCGGGCTTCCCGAGGGCGAGGTCTCCGACCTTGTGCCGTGAGTGGTGCGTTCATACATCGATGAGAGCAACGCATCGATCCATCGGAGATACCTGGTATGGCCGGAGAAACCAGCACAGCGGCATTACCATCATTCAGGCCCGTTGCCGCGGGCACCCGCATCGGCCACGTCCATCTCAAGGTGGCCGACCTTGACCGCGCACTGGCTTTTTATCAGGGCGTACTCGGCTTCGAGCTGATGCAGCGCTACGGCGATCAGGCTGCATTCATTTCGGCGGGCGGCTACCATCACCACATCGGCCTCAACACCTGGCAGAGCAAAGGCGGCAAGCCGCCTGCTCCCGGCACCACCGGGTTGTTTCACACTGCGATTCTTTATCCGACGCGCGCGGCGCTGGCCGACGCATTGTATCGCGTGCTCAAGGCCGGCATCACGCTCGACGGCGCCAGCGATCACGGCGTCAGCGAAGCGCTCTATCTGCGCGACCCCGACGAGAACGGTGTCGAACTCTATCGCGACAGGCCCGAGGCCGAGTGGCCGCGCCATCCCGACGGCACGCTGGCGATGTTCACGCACAGGCTCGATGTCGAGGCGCTGTTGAAAGAGCGGCAAGCCTGATCAGATCACCTTCGGCGTCTTTGACCGGATCAGAACAATCGCAGCCGCGATCAGTTCAAGAGCGATACAGACATAGAACGGAACTGTGTAACTGCCGAACACGTCGCGCAACAGACCGACAATCCCCGGACCGAAAGCATAGGTGAACTGGCAGATCGCCGTCACCAGACTGACCAGCACACCGAACGCCGCCGCACTGAATTCCCGCTGCACGATCATCGACGGCAGCGTGATCATGTTGCCGACGGAGAATCCGAACAGCGCGCTGGCCGCGAACAGCGCAATCTCGTTCCGCGTGTTGATGATCACGAGCAGCGCGACGGCCTGGCTGACCGCCGAGACGCTCGCCGCGACACGCTGATCCATCCTGTCGACAACGATGCCGAACAGGACACGCCCGACCACCGCCATCGCCGTCATCAGCGCCACCGCGATGCTGGCGCGCTCGCGGCCGATGATCGGATCGAGAAACGAAATCTGGTGCACGATGAAGCCGACCTGCGCCACCAGCAACAGCGCGAACGGCACCGTAATGGTCCAGAACGGCAGGCTGCCGAATGCGGCGCGGCGGATCTGTGCGATCGTCTGCACAGCGGGCGATGCTTCACCAGCAACATTCACCGGCAGCACACGCTTCGGCGGCCGGCCGACCCAGATCATGATCGCCGGCAGCGCCAGCGCGATCATCACCAGCGCAGCGCCGATTGAGGTTGCGGAGAAACCGAACTTGCCGATGGCGCCGACCAATAGCGGCACGCCGAGCACGCCGCCGCAACTCGCGCCGTTCAACGCCAGACTGATCGCCATACCGCGCTTCTTGTCGAACCACAGGCCCAGCGTGTTGTTGATCGCGGCCAGACTGGTGCCGGCCCAGCCGGTCGCGATCAGTGCATAGACGGCGTACAACTGCCACGGCGATGTCACCTGCCCGACCAGCGCGGTGCCGGAAGCCATGAAGAGGATGCCGATGATGAGAAGACGGCGCGGCCCCAGCGCGCGGATCGCCTCGCTGACGAACACGACAAGGACCGCGCTGAACAGATAGTAGCAGGTGGTCGCGGTCGAGATCAGCGACGCCGGCCAGCCGTGTGTCCGTTGCAATTCGGCGAGATAAACGCCCTGACCGTAAAAACCTCCGGCCCAGGCAAACGTCGCGATCAGAAAGCAGACCGCGACAACGGGCCAGCCTTCATAGCGGATCGATGTCTCGTCGATGAGTTTCTCATGCGCGGCAGGTTTCGCGTGAGGCGCGTTCATAATCCCGGCGTTTCCCTAAAGGAGCTTGACGCTCTTCGTCTCTGCCGATTCCGTAAGCAGTTTCGCCATCTGTCAGGATGCAGATCGCCGCGTCAAGCGAGACATGGTCATCGCTCACATGAGGGTTCGTCATGCTACGGGCCGGTCTGCGCGCAATCCGCGTGAAGTGTGTGTGCGATGGAAATCACAAATTCAGGTCGTCCCCGCGAAGGTCACGTTTTCGCTGCGTTGTAGAAAAACCGCTCGCGGAAAATCCTGTCGCCGCGCCATTCCTGCATGGCGATTTCATCGACATGGCGGGTCTTGCCGTCGAGGCCGACCAGGTCGAAGTTCCAGTGAATCATGACGTGATCGCCTTCGACCACCGAGACCAGCGCCTTGGAGTGGACCTCTTTCATCTGGGCGAGAATGCCGCGCTCATGCGCCACCAGCCCATCGCGGCCGACACGCGGCGGCGTGGTGTTTTCCTGCATGCTGGCGTCTTCGGTGTAATAGCGCTCGATGGCGCCCGCGTGGTCGCCGCTCTCAACCACAGTAATGAATTCATCAACGCGTGCGCGTGTCGGCATCTGTGTTCCCCGGTTTATCAGCCGGGAACACTTAAGCACGCGACGTCCGAAGCGCTACGGGGCGACGGTCGGTGTTTGTTGCAGTTTTGCGGGCGTTACGCGGCAGGTTTATTTGTACAAATACCCGACCGGCTGACCTTCGGTGCGGAGAGGACGGACGTCCTTCCCCGTGATGATTTGACCGGCCAGGCCGTCGATCTCGTCGCGCTGCGTCGGCGTCCAACTGCGAAGCTTGTCCATGCCCTTCAGAAGACCGAGCCGGAGGACTTGCGTGTTTTCGCCCACACCTATGAGCGTGATCGTGTTCTTGCTCGCAGTCACCACATCGCCGGCCGCAAGCTCGAAAATCTTTCCCGCACCATCCTTGAATTCGGCTGTGCCGCGAATGACGCGATAAATAACAACTTCGCCTTTCGCGAGAGACGCGGCGTCCGCTGTAGCAGATGTGCTCTTCGGCAAGAGCGAGTGGCCACGCGGGTCGGTTGCGACGATGTGGCCGGTGACGAGATGACCGCTCGGAATCTCGATTCCAATATCGCGCACATAAACCGGCATGGCCGACTTGATGAGACTGTCAGGCGAGCCAACTGCCAGTGGCTTGAAGAGTGCATCCAGCGCCAACGGATCTTGAAGCCAGAAGCCTGCATCGGACGGGCGATCATGCAGGGGGTGGCTCCAGGCCACACGCGGCGTTTCGTCTTCGTTGATCTGATCCGGACCCACAATCGTCGGATTGGGAAACGTCGTCGGATCGGTGATGAAGGCTTCAAGAAATTTTCCGGAATATCCCATTGAGATCGGATCCGGCGCCACTGTCTGCGGCGTCTTCAAATTTTCTTCGGTCGACAATCCCGACCATGTGTAGAAAAGCTGACGATGCACGATCGCGCTTTGCAGCATTACTGCGCCGGGACCGACGTTGTAGAAACGCCCATCGTAATCGAAGGTGAACATGCCCGACGTGACCAGCACGAGCTGGAATCCGCCCGGCGGAAGGTGAAGATGGAAATCGGTGGGGCCTGTATCCGGGAGATAAATTGGCAGATTTGTCGCGACCTCATGCAAGAGAAAGGCTTCGTTGTTCGCATGAAAGCCTTCGTCCGCGCGGCTGTAGAGGGCCTGCGGGCGATATGTCGCCTCGTATGTCGTATCCTTGTGGCGATCGATGGCCACGAAACTCTGAGTGTTCAGACGAATGGGAGCGCCGTTCGGGCGCGTGAGACCAGACGATCTTGAATCGACCGCAGCATGTACGTTCATAGCATCCTCCAATCCGGGCGACGCGCGCCGGCGCAGTTGCTTCTGCAATGCATCATGCGAATTCCACGCCAGCGAACGCATCGCGAGCGGTCACGGTGTGAGGAAGTTTTGCGCAATCAAGGATGTGGCTGAGTCCGTGGAGGATTCAGCCGAGCAGCGAACTGGCTCGCCTGACGAGACGCCTCTCACGCAACGCGCCGTCTCTGGCATCCCAGGGAAGCGCCCTTTCAGACAAGCAAACACAGCCTCAACCGGCCTAGCGAGCAGGCAATTGCGCGCGGCCGTTGCCTAATATTCCACCTCAAGCTCTTCAATTTCCGCCGGCTCCTGCCGCGCGGCTTCGATCCACTCCTGCATTTCGGGAAGGGCGAGCACCCGTTTTGCATAGCTCGCCAGCGCCGGACCAAGCTGCACGTCATAGGTCATGAACCGCGTCACCACCGGTGCATACATCGCGTCCGCCATCGAACGATGTCCGAACAGGAAAGGGCCGCCGGATTTTTCCAGGCAGTCGCTCCAGATCGCGCAGACCCGGTCGATGTCCGCCTGCGCCCGCGACCAGATTTTAAAGCCGGGAAAATGCCCCTTGATGTTGACCGGCAGCGATGCGCGCAGCGTCGTGAAGCCGGAGTGAATCTCGCCGCAGATCGAGCGGCAATGCGCCCGCGGAATGCGCTCGGAAGGCAATAAACCCGCGTCAGGCATGAGATCGTTGAGGTATTCGCCGATAGCCAGGGTGTCCCAGACGGTTGCGCCCTCGTGGCGCAGACAGGGCACCAGGATCGACGACGACAGCAGCAGGATTTCCGCCCGCGCAGAGGCGTCGTCGGCCGCCGTGACGATCTCGTCGAACTCGAGCCCCGAGAACTTGGTCAGGAGCCAGCCTCGCAGCGACCATGACGAGTAATTCTTGCTGCTGATGGTCAAAGTGGCCTTGGCCATGGTCGCGCTCCTTACGCCTGCACATCAAAGAGGCGGATCGATCCGTCCGCCCGGTCACGCCCGCGCCTGCCTGTTGTTTAAGCGCTTGCTCCTTTTACACACAGCAAACGACATGCCAGTCCGAATGGCCGATTGACGCGGCTCTGGCGTCAAGTTTGCATGGCACAAAGCAAGGGAACGTGCCGGATGTCACCGATGATGTATCAGACCTATCAGAACACCATGGACATGACGGCTCCGTGGCGAAACGGGGCTTCAACGGCGCTGTCCTATCTGAAAATGCTCCCCGAAGGCTTTTCGGACAAAGTGTTCGGCCGCCTGTCTGCAGCGTTGGAGATGATCTCGCGGACGTCGCTGACCTACGCGCGGCCCGACTATGACATCAAGCCTGTGCTGGTCGGCAATCGCGAATGCCCGGTGACCGAGGAAGTCCCGTTCAAGACGCCGTTCGGCTCGCTGCTGCATTTCAAGAAAGAGGGCGCACCGGCGCAGCCGAAGGTGCTGCTGGTCGCGCCGATGTCAGGCCACTTCGCGACGCTGCTGCGGGGCACCGTGCAGACGCTGCTGCAGGATCACGATGTCTACATCACCGATTGGCATAACCCGCGCGATATTCCGCTCAATCAAGGCAAGTTCGGTCTCGACGAATATACCGAGCACCTCATCACCTTCATGGATCAGCTCGGTCCGAAATCTCACATGATTGCTGTCTGTCAGCCATCGGTGTCGGCACTCGCCGCCTGCGCCATTATGTCGGAGGACAATCATCGCGCGCGGCCTGCGAGCCTGACCTTGATGGCGGGGCCGATCGACACCCGTATCGCGCCGACCAAGGTCAACGACTTCGCAAAATCGAAACCTTTGAAGTGGTTCGAGGACAATCTGATCCAGTACGTCCCGATGCAGTGCAAGGGCGCGTTCCGCAAGGTCTATCCCGGCTTTATTCAGGTCACGGCTTTCGTGTCGATGAATCTCGACCGCCACGTCAAGTCGCACAAGGAGCTGATGGAGCATCTGGCGAAGGGCGAGATCGAGAAAGCCGATACCATCAAAACTTTCTATGACGAGTATTTCGCAGTGATGGACTTGCCGGCGGATTTCTACATCGACACCATCCGCGACGTGTTTCAGGAACACCTGCTGCCGCAGGGCAAACTAACCTACAAAGGCCGCACCGTGAATCCCGGCTCGATCAAGAAGATGGGCCTGATGACGGTGGAAGGCGAGAAGGACGACATCTGCTCGATCGGGCAGACGCTGGCCGCGCAGGATCTCTGCACCGGCGTACGCGCCTATCGCAAGGTGCATCACATGCAGGCCGGCGTTGGCCACTACGGTGTGTTCAGCGGCCGGAAGTGGAACAACGAAATCTATCCGCTGCTGCGGGATTTCATTCACGTCAATTCGTGATCCGGAATTCCTGGTCCGACTATTCCCGCCTCGCGATCGTTCGGCCAATGGCCGGTAGCGTGGGCGCCAGCAATCAAATCACCGTGTGTTGCCACGGCGCAGCCCGCGCGGTTATGCTCACGCGTCCAATTGCCGATTGATCAAATCATCCTCACGCCGCTTGGCGTGATTTTCCTGATCCGTCCGTCATCAAACGACCTGACATCATCTGAACGTCTCTGCGCATCCGGCCTGAGCCATCGCCATGCCGTGCGCCCTCCGCAGATCACATAACGATAAGGAATCCTTGTCATGAAATATCGCCAGATGGGCCGCACCGGCCTGTACGTCTCCGAAATCTGCCTCGGCACCATGACCTTTAGCGGCCAAGGCACCCAATGGCAGCAGATCGGCAAGGTCGATCAGAGCGGCGTCAACGGTCTGGTTGAAACCGCGCTAAAGGCCGGCGTCAATTTCATCGACACCGCCGATGTCTATTCCGAAGGCCAGTCCGAAGTGATGCTTGGACAGGCGCTGTGCGATCTCAATGTGAAGCGCGAGGACGTCATCATCGCCACCAAGGTCCGCAGCCGCATGGGGACCGGGCCAAATGCCGTCGGTCTGTCGCGCGGCCACATCATGGACGCCGTCGAAGCCAGCCTGAAGCGGATGAAGCTCAATCACATCGATCTCTATCAGGTCCATGGCGCCGACCTCGTGACACCGATCGACGAAACACTGCGCGCGCTTGACGATCTGGTGTCGCGCGGCCTCGTCCGCTACATCGGCTGCTCCAACATGGCAGCGTGGCAGATCATGAAGGCGCTCGGTGTCTCCGCGAAGCATGACTATGCGCGCTTCGAGACGGTGCAGGCCTATTACACCATCGCCGGGCGCGATCTCGAACGCGAGATCGCGCCGTTGATCGACGACCAGAACCTCGGGCTGATGGTGTGGTCGCCGCTCGCCGGCGGCCTGCTGTCTGGAAAATTCGGACGTAATGCGGCGACGCCGAACGACGCGCGGCGCATCACCTTCGATTTCCCGCCGGTCAACAAGGAGCATGCCTTCGACGTGGTCGATGCCATGCGGCCGATCGCCAGCACGCACGGCGTATCGGTGGCGCGCATCGCGCTGGCATGGCTGCTGCACCAGAAGGCCGTGATGAGCGTCATCGTCGGCGCCAAGACCGTCGATCAGCTCAACGACAACCTCGCCGCCACCGAGATTAAGCTCAGGCCGGACGAACTTGTAACGCTCGACAAGGCCAGTGCGCTGCCGATCGAATATCCGCAATGGATGCTGAACCGCCAGCACACCGGACGCGTGCCGGCGTAATCGAAGTGCGGCTCGGTTGCACGGTGAAGCGGGCGGCACCACGCACTCGCTAACCCCAGCCGAGCGCGACCGCCACGTGATAGGTGATGAACGCGGCGATATAGGCCAATGCCAGCATGTAGGCAAACGTGATGAACATCCAGCGCCAGCCGCCGGTTTCGCGCCGGATAACCGCAAGCGTCGAGGCGCATTGCGGAGCGAAGATGTACCAGGCGATCAGCGCCAGCGCCGTCGCAAGGCTCCATTCGCCTGCCAGTTTCTGCCCGATCTGCGAAGCGGTGTCGCCGCCCGCAATCGCATAGACTGTGCCGAGCGACGCCACCGCAACCTCGCGCGCGGCCATGCCGGGAATCAGCGCAACGCTGATCTGCCAGTTGAAGCCGACCGGCGCGAGCACGGGCTCAATCCAGCTGCCAAGCATCGCCGCAAGACTGTAGTTGATCGCCGGCTCAGCCGCGCCGGCCGGCGGGCGTGGGAACGACGCCAGAAACCAGATGAGCACCATCATCGAGAAGATGGTCGTGCCGGCGCGGTAGAGAAACGCCTTTACGCGAGTGTAGAGGGCGATCACCACGCTGCGCGGCCGGGGCAACTTGTAGTCGGGCAGTTCCAGCATGAACGGCGGCGTTGCGCTTTCCCGCCAGAAAAAATGATTGGCGACGAACGACACCGCCAGCGCACTGAAAATGCCGATCACGTAGAGACCGAACATAACCAGTCCCTGCAATCCGAAAACGCCCCATATTTTCTGGTCGGGTACGAACGCGGAGATCAGGAGCGTGTAGACCGGAATGCGCGCCGAACACGTCATCAGCGGCGCCACCAATATCGTGGTCAGCCGGTCCCGCTTGTTGTCGATCACCCGCGTCGCCATGATGCCAGGGATCGCGCAGGCGAAACTCGACAGCAGCGGAATGAAGGCGCGGCCGTGCAGACCCGCGCCACCCATGATGCGGTCCATCAGGAATGCCGCACGCGCCATGTAGCCGACGTCCTCAAGCAGCAGGATGAACAGAAACATGATCAGGATCTGCGGCAGAAAGACAAGCACGCTGCCGACGCCCGAAATCACACCGTTCTGGATGAAGCTCTGGAGCAGACCTTCGGGGAGAAGAGTGTGCGTCGCTGCGCCGAGCGCCTCGAAGCTGCCGGAAATCAAATCCATCACCGGCCGCGCCCAGGCGAATACCGCCTGAAACATCACGAACAGTACGCACATCAGAACAAGAAGACCCGCGATTGGATGCAGCAACACCGCATCGACGCGGCCGGTCAGCGTATCGGGCCGCGCCGGTTCGCTCACGGCGGATTTGATCACGCGATCTGCCTCGCGCTGCGCGGCGCGCAGGTCCGCCGTGCTGGGCGGCGTCCAGGTGCTGTCGGCGATCCTGCCTGCCGCGCCGGCCGCCATCGCATCGATTTGGCGAAGCAAATCCTCGGTACCATTGCGGCGAACCGCGGTCGAGGTCACAACCGGAATGCCGAGCTCAGCGGACAGCTTGTCGAGATCAATGTCGATGCCACGCCGGCGCGCAATATCGATCATGTTGAGGATGAGCAGCATCGGCCGCCCGGCACGCTTCAGCTCGATTACCAGCCGCAGCGCCACACGAAGATTGGTTGCGTCCGCGACACACAGCAAAAGATCAGGCGGCACCTCATTGACGAGGCGGCCAAGCACGACGTCACGTGTGATCTCCTCATCGGGACTGCGGCCGCGCAATGAATACGTGCCCGGCAAATCAATCAGATCGACGCGATGTCCAGATACGGTCTGGAAACTGCCCGCCTTTCGCTCAACCGTGACGCCCGGATAGTTCGCAACCTTCTGCCGGCTGCCCGTCAAGGCATTAAAAAGAGCCGTCTTGCCGCTGTTGGGTGTTCCGACGAGGGCAAAGCGCCATGCCTTCGTCTCAGTCGCGATTGTCATGCTCCTCGTCCAATCACACTACGAGGATGGCCATCGCCTCGCGGCGGCGCAGCGCGATGGTCGTGTTGTTGACCCGCACCGCGATCGGATCGCGGCCGAGCGGTCCCTCGTGCAGAACTTCCACCGTGGCTCCTTCGACAAAACCAAGCTCGAGAAGACGGCGCTCGATTTCGATCGCGGGCACCCCGTTATGGTCGGCATCGACAACAATGGCGCCAATCAGGCCACGGAAGCCGCGCTGCGCAACGCCCAACGACGTATGCTGACTTTCCTTCGTAACATCATCGGTCATGTAGCGCATCCATGCGACACCACTGAACTGATGATAGCCCGCAATCAAGTCAATCACGCTTGATCGAGGATCAGATTAGAATGGTTTTAATCTGTGCTGCTGCCGTCAGGTCACGTGCCTGCGAAGCACTTCCGGGTTCCGCAGTCATACTGGAAAAGCCCGGCCTCACGGCCGGGCTTAATTATTTGAACAATAACTTCGGAGCAGCGTCTTACGACGCCAGCGCCTTCATCTCGGTGTAGAGATCGGACTTGCCCTCGAAGCCGATGCCCGGCAAATCCGGCATGGTGATGTGGCCGTTCTCGACGCGCACGCCATCGGGGAATCCGCCGTAGGGCTGGAACAGATCCGGGTAGCTCTCATTGCCACCAAGACCGAGACCGGCCGCGATATTCAGCGACATCTGATGCCCGCCGTGCGGAATGCAGCGCGACGGCGACCAGCCATGAGTCTTCAGGACATCGAGCGTGCGCAGATATTCGCAGAGCCCGTAGGACAGCGCGCAGTCGAACTGCAGCCAGTCGCGATCCGGCCGCATGCCGCCGTAACGGATAAGATTGCGCGCATCCTGATGGCTGAACAGGTTTTCCCCGGTGGCCATCGGGCCGGGATAGAATTCCGCGAGCGCCGCCTGCAACTGGAAATCGAGCGGGTCGCCGACTTCCTCGTACCAGAACAGCGGATAGTCGCGCAGCATCTTGGCATAGGCGATACCGGTTTCCAGATCGAAGCGGCCGTTGGCGTCGACCGCAAGCTGCGCCTGGCTGCCGATCTCCTTCAGCACCGCCTCGATGCGCTCCTGGTCTTCCGCAATGGACGCACCGCCGATCTTCATCTTCACGACATTGTAGCCGCGATCGAGATAGCCGCGCATTTCGCCGCGCAGCGCCGACAGATCCTTGCCGGGATAATAGTAGCCGCCTGCCGCGTAGACGAAGACGCGCGGATCGGCCTTGCGGTTGTGGCGCTCAGCCAGCAGGCGAAACAGCGGCTTGCCCGCAATCTTCGCCACCGCGTCCCAGATCGCCATATCGATGGTGCCGACCGCAACCGAACGCTCGCCGTGACCGCCGGGCTTCTCATTCGACATCAGCGTGGCCCAGGCCTTGTCGGGATCGATGTTGTCGCCGGTCGAATTCAACAGCGTGTTCGGATCGGCTTCCAGGAGCCGCGGCGCAAAGCGCTCGCGGATCAATCCACCCTGTCCGTAACGTCCGTTGGAATTGAAGCCGTAGCCGACCACGCGTTTACCGTCGCGCACCACATCGGTCACCACTGCGACGAGGCTCGTCGTCATCTTGGTGAAATCGATATAGGCGTTGCGGATCGGGGACGAGATCGGCTTGGTGACCTCACGGACATCGACGATACGGACGGACATGCGACGGCAGGCTCCTG
Organism: Afipia sp.; assembly: GCA_051653085.1. Taxonomy (GTDB): domain Bacteria; phylum Pseudomonadota; class Alphaproteobacteria; order Rhizobiales; family Xanthobacteraceae; genus Afipia. The sequence goes on from JBOFVL010000045.1 coordinate 62,882, forward strand.
TTGCTTGGCTTTGCGCTTTCGGCTTACGCGCGGCGATGTCTACGCTGCGAGCCGGAAAGTTCAAGTGAAACAGCGATTTTTTGCGACATTCCGCCCCTTTTCCGGGTCTCTTTGCGTGTGGTAAAGAGCGCGCCGGAAACATGGGAGACATCATCGTGTTGCGCGCCGTGCCGCGATCCCTGCTGATCCTGTTCGCGATGCTGTCCGTTGCTCCATTCGCAGCGACTTCCGCGTTTGCCGACAAGCGCGTGGCGCTGGTGCTCGGTATTTCCGCCTATCAGCATGTCGCTAAGCTGCCTAATCCGTCGAACGACGCAGATGCGATGGCCGCACTGTTCAGGAAAGCGGGTTTCGATGTCGTCGAAACCAAACGCGATGTCGGCATCGCCGATCTGCGCCGCGCGGTCGGCGATTTCTCGGACAAGGCTCAGGATGCCGACGTGGCCGTGGTGTTCTTCGCCGGCCATGGCATTGAGGTTGACGGCACCAACTATCTGGTGCCGGCAGACGCGAAACTCGCGCGCGATTTCGACATCGAGGACGAAGCTCTCTCGCTCGACCGGCTGCTGAAGGCGATCGAGCCCGCCAAGCGCCTGCGCCTCGTGATGCTTGACGCCTGCCGCGACAATCCATTTTCCAAGACCATGAAGCGCACGGTGGCGTCACGCTCGGTCGGCCGCGGCCTCGCCAAGATAGAGCCGACGGTGTCCGACACGCTGATCGCGTTCGCCGCCAAGGCCGGCTCGGTGGCGCTCGATGGCGACGCGGCCAACAGCCCATTCACCACCGCGCTGCTCGAACATATCGCGACGCCGGGTGTCGACCTGCGCATCGCATTTGGACGGGTGCGCGACTCGGTGCTCTCCACCACTGCGCGCAAGCAGGAGCCTTATGTTTACGGCTCGCTCGGCGGCAACACGGTCGCCATTGTCGATACGACTATTGCAGCGGCCAAGATCGAGCCCGCACCCGCGCAGGTCGCGTCTGCCGATTCCACAGCAGCAGGGCCGCGCGCAATTACGGTCGCGCCCGCCCCCGCACCATCGTCCAACGAAATCGCAGAAGCCTGGCGCGCAGTCTCCACCACCACCACCAGCGCCACAGTGCTCGAAGCCTTCGTCCGCCGTTTCGGCGACAGCATCTATGGCGACCTCGCCCGCGCGCGGCTTCAAGATCTTAAATCTCAAGACACGAAGGTCGCCGCCGCGAAATCCGACGAGCGTTCATTGCAGCCCGCGCAGAAGATCACGGTGCCGGTCGCGTCGTCATCCGGCCCGGCTTCACCGGCGGCGAGCGCTGCACCGACAGCAACCGGCTCTCTCGGCTGCTTCAAGGATGACAGCAAGCGCGACCTCGACGGCCATAATTTCTATGATCGCAACATGACGACGGCATTGTGCGTCTCCACTTGCCGCGCCAAAGGCTTCAGCCATGCCGGAACACAGTATGGGTCGTATTGCTTCTGCGGCAACAAGTTCGGCAAGTTCGGCGTGGCGGACAACTGCAATGCCACATGCACCGGTAACCGCGACGAGACGTGCGGCGGCACCTGGGCCAATACGGTCTACAAGGTCGATTGAGAGCTACGCCGTCAGCCCGGCGGCGTGATTTGCCTGGCGATATTCTGGCGATTCCACCGCGCACGCTGCTGGTAGATCGTCCCGCGCGCGGCAGGGGCCTGGCATTTATCGCCAAGATCCTTGTCGGCGACCACGCTCCACGCCGCCTTGACGTCATCCACCGTGCATTTCAGCATCAGCGATTTCTGCACGCAGACAAAGGCGCCGTCGCTGTATGTCTTGCTGCTGTAAATGCAGGTCGGCGCAACAGCTGGTTTCGACTGCGGCGCAGGCGGCTGTCCGGCGGGCGCTTGCGCCGCAGCCGACGCTGACAGGATGGCCGCGAAGGCAAGCGTCATGGAAACGGATGGCACGAGACAGCGGATCATCTGAATCTCCTTAAGCGCATCAGCATGGGAGACTACACTTTGCAGCCGGAGAGCAAAGCCGCAAAACGTCACAAAAAATCCGGCCCGGCGGATCAGCGCCGGGCCGGACCTGTCACAATGACAACGTCACCTACTTCGTCAGCGGGCAGCCGCTGTCTTTCGCCGAGGGGAACGCCTTGTCGCCGGGCACAACGGCCAGCTCCTTGTAGTAATCCCACGGCTTCTTCGATTCGGACGGCTTCTTGACCTCGAACAGATAGAGGTCGTGAACCATGCGGCCGTTTTCGAGAACCTTGCCGCCCTGCGCGAAGTCGTCGTCGACCGGCAGCTCCTTCAGCTTCTTGGCCACCGCTTCGGTGTCCTTGGTGCCCGCGGCCTTGACGGCCTTGAGATACTGCAAGGTCGCCGAATACGTGCCGGCCTGAATCATGTTCGGCATACGGCCGGTGCGCTTGAAGAACCGCTCGCCGAGGTTGCGAGATTTGGCATCGCGATCCCAGTAGTAACCTTCAGTCAGCACGAGACCCTGTGCGGCCTCGAGACCGAGGCCATGGACTTCAGCTGCTGTCAGCAAAAGACCGGCGAGCTTCTGGCCGCCCTTGACGATGCCGAATTCCGCCGCCTGCTTGATCGAGTTGGTGGTATCGAGACCGGCATTGGCAAGCCCGATGATCTTCGCCTTCGAGCTTTGCGCCTGCAGCAGGAACGACGAAAAGTCCGAGGAGTTCAGCGGAATGCGAACCGACCCCAGCACCTTGCCGCCCTGTTCCTTGACGAGGTCGCCGGTGTCTTTCTCAAGCGCGTAACCGAATGCGTAGTCGGCGGTCATGAAGAACCAAGTATCGCCGCCGGCCTTCACCAGCGATCCGCCGGTACCGACAGCGAGCGCGTGGGTGTCGTAAGCCCAGTGGAAGCCGTAGGGCTGGCAGGCATCGCCGGTGAGACGCGACGTTGCCGCACCCACCACGATGTCGATCTTCTTCATCTGCTTCGACAGATCGTGCACCGCGAGCGCCACCGATGACGTGGTCAATTCGGTGATCATGTCGACGCCTTCGACCTCATACCAGCGGCGCGCGATGCTGACGCCGAGGTCCGGCTTGTTCTGGTGATCGGCGGAGATCACTTCAATCTTCTGACCGAGTACAGTGCCGCCGAAATCCTCGACCGCCATCTTGGCAGCCTCATAGGACCACTTGCCGCCGTAGTCGGCATAGACGCCGGACTGATCGTTGAGAATTCCAATCTTGACGCCTTGCGCCGCCGCTGGCAGCGCGGCGGTCAGGCTGAATGCCGCGACCGCGGCAGCCAAAAATTTAGATGTCATGTATGTCGCTCCCCAATTTTTATTGTTTGAGATGCCTTTATAGCGGCATCCCGCTGGGGCGGGGCATTGAACTTTCGCATTGAAACAGCGCAGTTTGTGCAAGTTCGTATTGCAGCGCACCAAGAACGCGCGACGTCAGGATAGTCGCGCAGCTTCGCGCACGCCCGACGGCGTCGCCCCGTAACGGCGGCGGAATGTCCGATTGAAATGGGACAGATCGCCGAAACCGACCTCAAATGCGATCTCGCTGATGGTGCTATCGTTCCGGTGAGGGGTCGTCAGGAGACGGTGTGCGCGCGCCAGCCGCTGTTCAAGCAAGAAATCCGAGAACGACGCCCCCTCCATCTCGAACAGTTTGCGAAAATATCGCTCGGAAACGCGATGGCGCGCAGCCACACCTGCTGCCGAGAGACTGCGCCGTCCGATATTCTCGATGACGTCGGCCTTGATCGCGCGCAGCCGCGCGGCGCGCACACCGCGGCCCCTCGCGGTCTCCGCGGCATCCCTGGTCGCACCAAGTGCCAAGGCGGCGAGATCGTGCATATGGGTCGCAGCGAGATGCCGGAGTTCCGGCGTCGCAAGCTGATCCAGGTCGCGCAAAGCCTTGACGTAATCCACGAGCAGCTGCAGGGACTGGGTATCCCGCGGCACAGGCCGCATCAGTGCAGTGAACAGGTCGGTCAATGACGCGGCCATGTTGAGAGGCAGCCGTACGTTCATGAACCGCGAATCTTGGCAATAAGCGTGCACACTTGTTTCGGCATTTGTCGTCAGAACTGCCTGACCTTCTTCAATCCTCGCTTCCCGTCCGCGCTGTGTTACGACACAGCCGCCGCTCAGAACCGCGGTCAGGAGAAAATCATCGCTGTCGATCAATTCCGATGTGCGACGACAGCGGACATGCGACGTGTCGCCCACGGCGATGCTTAAACCGGGCAGCGCGCGCAGCGTCATGTCGACCTGAAACGGGCTGTCCGGCAAAGGCTCGACGTCGAGATGCAAGATCGCGCGGCCGTAGATTTCACGCACGGCCTCAATGCGATCCTCAGCCGGAAATTCCGTGCTCGACAATCGACCTGATGTGAAATCGTCACTTCTCAAGATCATTGAGCCCGCCGCTTTCTGGCCCGCTATCGCGATAGGACGTCGCAGGATTGCAACACTGCGGGCGGAACGTCAATTCTGGGCCGCTCAGCCCTTGCCGTTGTTCCGCCCCGTCCAAGTGCCCCGGCTTTGCCACCGCTACACGTGATCCAGGAATTTTCCAATTTCAGGGTTGCGATTCAAACGGATGAGGGGTTGCAGGATGGTTCGCCGTCATTTCACCAGCATATTACTGACGCTCGTTGCATCGGGGGGTGGCACAAGCGCATTTGCCGCGGATTTTCCGGCGAACGCGCCAGTCACCAAGGCCTCGCCGTCAGCCGCTGCCTATGACTGGAGCGGGTTCTATGCCGGCGGCTATTGGGGCAACGCAATTGGCCAATCGAGCGCTCAGTCCGATCCTGCCTTCATCACCGGCAATGTCGATATCAACAAGAACGGATGGACGGCCGGCGCGACGGCCGGCGTCAACTGGCAGTTCGCGACGAACTGGCTGATCGGCCTCGAAGGCGATATCGGACATCTCGGGATCGATCGCTCATTTCAGGAATGGAACGACGACGTCATCACCGTTGGCGTCAAGGCTGACTGGTATGGCACAGCGCGCGGCCGCTTTGGCTATCTGACAGGGCCTTCGCTGCTCTACGTCACCGGCGGCGCGGCTTTTGTTCACGTCAAGGATACGCTTGGTGGCGGTTACAACGGACCCGCACTGACGACCAGCGCAACGACGAAAACCGGCTGGACGCTGGGCGGCGGCATCGAAACCAAATTATCCCGCAACTGGTCGGCCAAAACGGAATATCTTTATATCGATGCCGGCGCAACCAGCTTTGCCGCCAATACATTCGGCCTTGTCACTACCGCTGCCTTCCAGAATCAAGTTCACGTCGTCAGAGCAGGCATCAACTATGCCTTCGGCGCGTCGGGCGACAACTCGCCGTTCTCCGGCGGCACGATCCTGCCGACGGATCACAATTGGGCCGGCGGTTATGCCGGCCTCAATGTGGGCGGCGGAATGTTAACAACGCACGCTTCCGGCATGCCGCGGATCGACAACAACAGCCCGTCAGGCATATCCGGCAATACCGACGTGAATGGCCGCGGCTTCGCCGGCGGAGCGCAGTTCGGCTACAACCTGATGAATCTGCTCGGAACGAATTGGTTCGCCGGCGTTGAGGGAGACATCGGCTATCTCGGAATCGACAGATCCTTCAACGAGTGGAATGAGGGCTCCTCTCGCTTCAGTCAAACAACGGACTGGTACGGCACGCTGCGCGGCCGCATCGGCGTCGCGACCGGCCCGGCATTGCTCTATGTCACCGGCGGCGGCGCCATCGTGCGAGTGCTGGACGGAGTCACTATCCCGCGTGTCGGCGCTGCTGATATGCGCAGCGCGACAAGGGCCGGCTGGACTCTCGGCGGCGGGACCGAGGTTGCGCTCAACGCACGTTGGTCGGCGAAGCTTGAATATCTTTACATCGACGCTGGCAAAAGCCGCCGCGGGGAAGCCGCTGGCTACTCCACCGATTTCGAGAACGGGTTCAACATCGTTCGCTTCGGTTTGAACTACAGCTTCAACGGCTTTGCCGTCGCCGCTCGCTAGCGGCTGCCGCCGAGGCATTCCTGTTGATCCTCACGCTCCGCTCATCGAGCCGGTCGCGATTTGATTTTGTCCATACAGCCGAAAGGACCATTGCCATGAAGATCAGAATCTTGATTTCCATATCGTGTATCTTGTCGTGCGGCATCATGGTCGCCGGATGCTTCGGTGCGCCGCACGTGCCCGGCGTAGGGATGGTAGCGTCCGCGGCTGGGATGGGCAGTCCCTACTCTCCACTGACAAATGCCGTGGCAATGACGAATGCCTCGGTCGTCGGTCCGCAGGAACAGATGCAATACGCCAGCAAATCCTGCCCGGAATTGAAGAGCTACATCGATCGCTTCAAAACGAGCAGCGCGGCATTCAGCCAAGCCACATCCGTCAAACACGGCGCTGACAAAAAGGCTATCGCCATGCAGGCCATGACGACGCGATTGGACTATCTCAAGACCCTCTATGCGACGAAAAAATGCTGAGCCGGCCGCAGACGCGATTTCCGGACCGAGCGTCGCCGCTACCGCCAAGGTTTGAAGCGCCCTGCGGAGAGCTTGCGGAAGCGCACACCCTTGCCGTCGGCCAGGCGCGTGGCCTCATAGCCGCCATCGCGGATCGCGTCACGCTGCGGCCGCGCGTTCTCGGGATTGCGCTCCTTTTCCCACCACGACGCCCGTTGCGACGCGCGCGGCAGCGCGAAGCCCAGAATCTCCTCGATCATCTCGAAGCTCAGAACGAATTCGGCCTTGGTCTGGTGCGAGAGATACTCGCGAAGCGGGTCATAATCGCCCAAGTGCGGAGCTCCGTTGTTGAAAACCGGTGTGTGAGCCGATAGGTACGTTGCATCGCTTCTCTTGAACAGGGCCTTTCGTGAACCTCTTTGTTTTTGGTCTTGGCTTCAGCGGCAGGACTTTCGCCGAACGCCGTATCGCGCGCGGTGACACCGTGAGAGGCACCGTGCGGTCGCGCGACAAGGCGCAGGCTCTGTCCGCTTCAGGCATCACCGCGCGCGCATTCGGACCGGATGGAAGCGACAGCGCCATTGACGCCGATCTTGCGGCGAGCAACGCGCTGCTGATCTCGGTGCCGCCCGGCGCCGGCGGCGATCCGGTTCTCAAGAGCTACGCCAAACAGATCAGCGCCGCGCCAAATCTGCGCTGGATCGGCTATCTCTCGACCATCGGTGTCTATGGCGATCACGGCGGCGCGTGGGTCGACGAACAGACGCCCGCGACGCCGACCAACGCGCGCTCGCGCGAGCGCGCCGACGCCGAACAGGCGTGGCTCGCCTTCGGCGAAGCGAACAATATCGCTGTTCAGATTTTCCGGCTCGCCGGGATTTACGGTCCCGGCCAGAGCCAGCTCGTGCAACTGGCGCGGGGAACGGCGCGGCGGATCATCAAGCCCGGGCAAGTGTTCAACCGCATCCATGTCGAGGACATCGCGCGCGCGCTGGATGCATCGCTTGAACGGCCGCGCGCGGGCGCGATCTACAACATCACCGACAACGAACCCGCGCCACCGCAGGACGTGGTGACATTCGCAGCGAAACTTAGCGGCGTCGAGCCACCGCCGGAAATCAGCCTTGATGATGCGGGCCTCACCGAGATGGGCCGCTCGTTCTACGCCGAAAGCAAGCGCGTGCGGAACGACCTGCTGCGCGATGAACTCGGCGTGACACTGGCCTATCCGACCTATCGTGAAGGACTCGCGGCGTTGCGGGCGGCAGGCGACGGCCCGCGCTGAGCGACGGTTAATCACTCAGCGCAGTACGGACCTGTTCTTCCTCAGGCGGCCTCGGCGATGGCAGGCGTCGTGCCGGTCAGCCGCTCGGAAGCATCCCACAACCTGCGCCAGACATTCTGGTCGAACGCGGAAGGCACGATCTTCGACCTGCGCGGCGATCCCTTCATTTCGTAGAAGCCGTCCGGCCCATACAGCGTGCCACCCTTCGCATCGGGGGACGTGGCGGCATAAAGCGTCGACAGCGCACCGGCGGCGGCGGATTGCGCCAGAAGCGGCGCGAGCCATGGCGTGGATCGCTCAAAGAAACTCGGCCGGTCGAGACCCATGCTCGGTCCTGCACTCTGGAGTCCAGTCGTTGCGAAACCGGGATGCGCGGCGTTGCTCATCAGCGGCCAATCGTTCATGCGCGCCCGGCGTTCAAGCTCCATGCTGAACAGCAGCGTCGCCAGCTTCGACTGACAGTAAGCTGTCCAGGGCCTGTAGTTTCGCTCGAACTGCAGATCGTCGAAATGAATTCGGCCCGATCGATGTGCAAGGCTGCTGAGCGTCACCACGCGCGGCGATTGTCCCGCGCGGATCAGCGGCAGCAGCCGCAGTGTCAACGCAAAATGGCCGAGATAGTTCGCACCGAACTGCATCTCGAAACCGTCCACCGTCACATGCCGCGCCGGGATCGCCATCACGCCGGCATTGTTGATGAGCAGATCGAGACGCGGCAGCGTTCGCGACAAACGCTCCGCGCAATCCGCAACCGATTTGAGGCTCGCAAGATCGAGCGGCTCGAAGCTCACCTCGGCGCGCGGATGAGCGGCGCGGATGCGCCCCAGCATTTCCGCGCCTTTGACTTCATTGCGTGACGCCAGCACCACGCTTGCGCCGGCTCCGGCCAGCGCAAGTGCTGCTTCATATCCGATGCCGCTGGTCGCGCCGGTCACCACGGCGATCCGCCCGGTCTGGGGCGGGATATCCTTCACAGTCCAGTCCGTCATGACAGTTGTCCTTCTTGCAAATTCACCTGGCTCCGCTGATCACGCGGCAATCTGACGCGTGACAGGCCTTGATTGCGCCCCGAGCCGGGGATATATCTGCATTAAGTGCAAAATTGCAATAGATACAAAAAAGCAACAGATGCACATTTTCGGGCGCCCGCCCTCGGGCGGCGGCTGACCTCACTTCATGACCGGAGCCACCGATGACGAACGCGACCACGAATGAATGCGCCGATTTGTTTCGATTTTTCTGGTCATGGACCAGCGACCCGCTGCGGGTCGCCGCCATTGCGCCGTCGGGAGAATCCCTTGCGCGCGTGATGACGCGCGAGATCGGCCCCTCTGACGGGCCGGTGCTCGAACTGGGTGCAGGCACCGGCGTATTCACCCGGGCGCTGCTGGCTCAGGGTGTGCGCGAAAGCGATCTCACGCTGGTTGAATACGGCTCCGACTTCATGCGCATGCTCCAGATGCGATTTCCGCAAGCGCGCGTGCTGTGGATGGATGCGTCGCAACTCGGACAGTACAAACTTTTCCCCGAAGCCAATGTCGGCGCCGTGGTCAGCGGTCTGCCGCTGCTGTCGATGTCACCGCGCAAGGTGATGTCGATTCTCACCGGCGCGTTCGGCACCATGCGGCCCACCGGAGCGTTCTATCAATTCACTTATGGACCGCGATGCCCGGTGCCGCGCCCAATTCTCGACCGGCTCGGTCTCAAGGCCGCGCGTGTCGGCGGAACCGTTCGCAACTTGCCCCCGGCCGCGGTGTATCGCATCACCCGGCGGCAGCCGCTTGGCGCATCACGCCGCGTGCTCGATCCCGCATCCGCCGAGACATGATGGATGCATCACGTGCCGCATCGCAAAAGCCCTTGCCTCGGCATGCCGCGAATGGTGTATCTGCGTGGAGCGATCGCTCCTCGCAAAAGGAAAGAATGCCCGCTTCGGATAAAAAGATCGCCAAGACCACGGAGGGGCTGCGCGAGCGCAAGCGCCGCCAGACGCGCGAGCGTATCTCGCAGGCAGCGATGACGCTGTTTCTCGATCAAGGTTTCGAGGCCACCACGATCGACCAGATCGCCGAGGCCGCCGATGTGTCAAAGCGGGGCTTCTTCGATTATTTCCCGACCAAGGAAGACGTGGTTGCGGCCTGGCAGGATGAATTTTCCGAGGCGCTGCTGACGGCGATCGCGGAACGCCCGGCCAAGGAGCCGATGGCCAAGGTTGTGGAGGAAGCGCTGGTCTCCACCATCGTCGCCGCGGTCAATCCGCAAACGCTGGCCATTGGCAAGCTCATCCATGAAACGCCCGCGCTGCGCGCCCGCGACCACCTGAAATACGCCAAGCTCGAACAGAAGCTGGTGGAAGCTCTCAACGCCCGAGCCAAGGGGAAATCCGATCAACTGCGGATACAACTCCTTGCCATGAGCACGATCGGCGCACTGCGCATCGCCGGCCAAACCTGGAATATCGATCAGCTCCTCAACAAGTCGCCGGCATATATTCGCAAGATCGCCAAAACCCTTTGGTCGACGCTGGGCGAATTGGGCGCCGAGGGCAAAGGCAAATAGGCCACAGCTCTTGATATGATTGTCATTGCGAGGAGCACCGCGACGAAGCAATCCAGTCCTTATTGTCAAAAGACTGGATTGCTTCGCGGAGCCTGTCATCGGGCCGGCGAAGCCGGACCCGTTGGCTCGCAATGACGTGGATTGTTAAGCCGCCTTGACGTTGGCCTTCGCGCCGCGGATCGCTTCCCAGATTTTCACCGGCGTCAGCGGCGTCTGCAGTGACGTGACGCCGAGATCGCTGAGCGCATCCAACACGCCGTTGACGATGCAAGGAGGCCCGCCAATCGCGCCGGATTCGCCACAACCTTTTGCACCCAGCGGATTGGTCTTGCACGGCGCGGAATCGTCGAGCGTCACCTCGATATTGTGCGGCATGTCACCGGCGCGCGGGATGCAATAGTCCTGATAGCTGGCAGTCAGCAACTGCCCCGAACTATCGTAGACCACGCCTTCATACAGCGCCTGACCGATGCCCTGCGCGACGCCGCCGTGCACCTGACCGGTGACCAGCATCGGATTGATCGCGACGCCGACGTCATCCACGGTGGTGTAACGCACCACGCGGGTCACGCCGGTCTCCGGATCGATTTCGACTTCGCAGATATGGGTGCCGTTCGGCCAGGTCGGCCCGTCCACCTCGCCCTTGCTCTCGACGCTGAGGCGCGAGTTCTTCTCGTCCTTGGCGAGATCGAACAGACTGACACGCCGGTCGGTGCCGACCACCGTCAGAACGCCGTCGCCATACTCGATGTCGCCGACGGAGGCTTCGAGCACGTGCGAGGCCTTCTCGCGCGCCTTCTGAATCAGATCGCCAGCCGAGACGACGGTTGCGGTGCCGCCGACGAACAGCGAGCGCGAACCGACGCTGCCGCCACCCGTCGCCTTGTCCGTGTCGCCCTGAATGACGTCGATCCGATCAACCGGAATGCCGAGCGCACCGGCGACCATCTGCGAATAGCTGGTCTGAAGCCCCTGCCCCATCGCCTGGGTACCCGACTGCAGCACGACGCGGCCCTCAGCCGTCGCCGACAGTGTGACCTTCTCGGTGTGCACACGGCCGCCGGTCCATTCGATGTAGCTGGTGAGGCCGCGCCCATAAAGCAGACCCTTCTTCTTCGCGGCTTTCTTGCGCGCGTTGAATCCGTCCCAGTCCGCGAGTTTTGAAGCGCGTTCGAGCATGTGCGCGAAAGCGCCGCTGTCGTAAACTTCGCCGACCGCGTTCTTGTAAGGCAGTTGCGAGGGCTTGATGTAATTGACCTTGCGGATCTGGCGCGGGTCCATCCCGATCTGGCGCGCGGCGGCATCCATCAATCGCTCGACGACGAAGACCGCTTCAGGCCGGCCGGCGCCGCGATAAGGCCCGGTCGGCGCGGTGTTTGTCAGCACGGCCTTGATGTCGAAGTGAACCAGCGGAAGATCGTAGACGCCGGTCGCGACGAACGGCCCGAGCACCAGTGGGATGATCACGCCCGCACCGGTGAGATAGGCACCGGTGCCGCCCAGCGACCGCACGCGAAACGCCAGCACGCGGCCCTTCTCGTCGAGCGCGAATTCTCCGGTCGATGTGAGATCGCGGCCATGATGACCGCCGACGAAATCGTCGATCCGATCGCCGCGCCAGCGCACCGTGCGCTTCAGCTTCGTCGCTGCATACGCGACGATGCCGTCTTCCGGATAGAGATTGACCTTGTGGCCGAAGCCGCCGCCGATATCGCCGACCAGCACATGAACGCTGTCTTTCGGACGCTTGACAATGTCCGCGAGAATGTCGCGCGTCGCGGTCGGCGTCTGGCTCTGAACATGAAGCGTGAGGCGGCCGGTCTTCTTGTCGACCTCCGCCATGGTGCTGCGCGGCTCCAAGGCCGAGGGCACCAGCCGCTGGCTGGTGAGATCGAGCGAGACCACGTGTCTGGCCTTGGCGAAAGCCGCCTTGGTCGCTTCAGCGTCACCGTAGCTCATGGCGGCGGCGATATTGTCAGGCGCGTCGGGCCAGACGGCCGGTGCGCCGGGCGCGAGCGCGTCGACCGGGCTGACCACTGCGGGCAGGATCTCGTAATCGACTGAGATCGCTTCGGCTGCGGTCTGGGCATCCGCACGCGACGACGCGAGCACGGCGGCCACAGGCTCACCGGCAAAACGCACAACCTCATGCGCCAGCAGCCGCCGCGGCGGCGCCGCCATCGGCGAGCCGTCAGGCCGCTTGAAGATCGGCAAGGTCGGGATGGTCCCGATATTGTCGGCGACCAGATCCGCCCCGGTGTAGACGGCCTCGATGCCCGGCATGGCCACCGCGGCGCTGGTATCGATGGCCGTGATTTTCGCGTGGGCGTGCGGAGAGCGCAGCACGTAAAGCCACAGCGCGCCGTCCTGCGGTTTATCGTCGACGAAATGTCCCTGCCCGGTGAGAAGACGCTGATCTTCAAGACGCTTGACGGATTGACCCGCGCCGAAGCGCAGATTGGAGGGCAGAATATTCATCGATGTTCCTTCAAACCAGATTGGACGTAAACGATACCGCCGGACAGGCGGCACCCGGTCCCGATGCGGGTTCCGCTTAGCACATCCCCGCCTGCAAGGTTGAGTCCGCTGAATGACTTTCCGCCATGCGCTGGACTCGGGCCTCCCCAACGGGCCCCCGCCCCGTCTTGCATGTACGCCGGCACCGACTAAGGTCACGTGATGAACCAGATGCTCCGCCCCAAATCCCTGTCCCGCCGGGTCGCTGCCACCGTGTGCCCGCACGATTGCCCCTCGACCTGTGCGCTTGAGGTGGACGTGCTGGACGAGCACACCATCGGCCGCGTGCGCGGGGCGCGGGACAACGGCTACACCGCCGGGGTAATCTGCGCCAAGGTCGCGCGCTACGCCGAGCGCATTCATCATCCCGACCGGCTGATGAAGCCTCTGATCCGCACCGGCGCAAAGGGCTCCGGCACCTTCGCGCCGATCGCGTGGGACGACGCGCTCGATCTGGTCGCCGAGAAGTTTCTGCAGGCCGAGGCGCGCTACGGCGCCGAGTCTGTGTGGCCCTATCAGTATGCCGGGACCATGGGCCTCGTGATGCGCGACGGCATCAACCGGCTGCGCCACGCGAAAAAATACTCCGGCTTCCATTCCACCATCTGCGTCAATCCGGCATGGACCGGATTCGTCGCCGGCACCGGCAAGCTCGCCGGTCCCGATCCACGCGAGATCGCGAAATCCGATTGCGTGGTGATCTGGGGCACCAATGCCGTGAGCACGCAGGTCAACGTCATGACCCACGCGACGCGCGCGCGAAAGGAACGCGGCGCGAAGATTGTCGCGGTCGACGTCTACATGAACGGCACCATGGAGCAGGCCGATCTCGCCGTGCTGCTGCGTCCGGGCACCGACGGCGCGCTGGCCTGCGCGGTGATGCATTGCCTGTTCCGCGACGGCAAGGCCGATCGGGATTTCCTCACACGGCACACCGACGCGCCGCGTGAGCTTGAAGACCATCTGCGCAGCCGCGACCCGGTGTGGGCATCCGCCATCACGGGCTGCCCGGTCGAGGTCATCGAGGAGTTCGCAGCGCTGGTGGGCAACACACCGCGCACCTACTTCCGGCTCGGCTACGGCTTCTCGCGCTCGCGCAATGGAGCAGCCAACATGCACGCCGCGAGTTGCATCGCGGCGGTGAGCGGTGCGTGGCGTCATGAAGGCGGCGGCGCTTTTCACAACAACGGCGCGATCTATCATTGGGACCGTTCGCTGATCGAGGGACTCGATGTGGTCGATCCCTCCGTGCGCACGCTCGATCAGTCACGCATCGGCGCGATCCTCTGCGGCGATGCCGATGCTCTCTTCAACGGACCGCCGGTGACGGCGATGCTGATCCAGAACACCAATCCGGTGTCGGTCGCGCCAGATCAGGCCCGCGTCAAACAAGGCTTTGCGCGCGAAGACTTATTCGTCTGCGTGCACGAGCAGTTCATGACGGAAACCGCCAAGGTGGCGGACCTCGTGCTGCCGGCGACCATGTTCATGGAACATGACGACGTCTATCAGGGCGGCGGGCATCAATACATTCTCGCCGGGCCGAAACTGATCGAGCCGCCGGGCGAATGCCGTTCCAATCATGACGTCATCACGGCACTTGCAACGCGTGTCGGCGCCGAGCACCGCGGGTTCGGCATGACTCCGCGCGAGATCATCGACTGGACGCTGCAAAAGTCCGGCTGGGGCACGCTGGAAAACCTCGAGCGCGAACGCTGGATCGATTGCCAGCCGGATTTCGAGACCGCGCACTACACCAAAGGCTTCGCATGGCCCGATGGCAAATTCCGTTTCAAGCCGGACTGGCCGACGGTGCCGTTCCGCAGCCCGGGACTCTCAGGCCCGGTGGACGGTCTGCCGCAACTGCCGGATCACTGGACGGTCATCGAGGAAGCCGACGAGCATCATCAATTCCGTCTCGCGACCTCGCCGGCGCGGAATTTCCTCAACTCGACCTTCAACGAAACACCGACATCTCTCGGCCGCGAGCAGCGCCCGAACGTGATGATCCATCCCGACGACGCAGCGGCGCTATCGATCGCGGACGGCGCCAAGGTGATCCTCGGCAACCAGCGCGGCGAAGTACGGCTGCATGCAAAGCTGTTCGACGGCGTGCGGCGCGGCGTGCTGATCGCGGAATCGATCTGGCCGAATGATGCCTACGAAGACGGCCGCGGCATTAACACGCTGACCGGTGCGGATCCTGTTGCGCCCTATGGCGGCGCGGCGTTCCACGATAACCGCGTGTGGATCAGGCCTGCGGCGTGATGCCGCTCACGCGGACGCTTTATTTTCCCAGTATGGATCGCGCAGCTTGCGCTTGAAGATCTTGCCACTGGCCTCGCGCGGCAATGCATCGAGGAACGCAATGTCCTTCGGCACCTTGAAGTTCGCCAGCCGCTTGCGCAGATAATCCTGCACGGCCTGCGGCGTCAGCGCTGCGCCCGCTTCAGGTTCGATGCAGGCCATCAGCCGCTCGCCAAACTCCTCGTCCGGAATGCCGAACACCGCGCAATCGCGCACGCCATCCATGCCGATCAGCGTGTTCTCGATCTCAGCCGGATAGATGTTGACGCCGCCCGAGATCACCATGTCGCGCTTGCGGTCGCACAGGAACAGATAGCCGTCTTCATCCAGATAGCCGACGTCGCCGACGCTGATCAGACCGTCGCGCCCGGCCTCCGCACGCGCATCCGGCTTGCGGTGATAGTCGAAATCCGAGATCGTGGTCTGACGCATGAAGATCTCGCCGATCTCATTGGCGCCACGCGGCTCTCCATTCGGTCCGAAGATTTTCACGATGCCGCCTTCGATGGCGCGGCCGACGGTGCCGGGTTTCGCCAGCGCCTCCTGCGCCGAATGCCAGATCGGAATGCCGGTCTCGGTCGATCCGAAATATTCGTGGATCACCGACCCCCACCACGCGATCATCGCCTGCTTCACCGGCACCGGACACGGCGCCGCGCCATGCACGGTGAAGCGCAGCGAGGAGAGATCGTACTTTCTCTTCACGTCGTCAGGCAGCCGCAGCAGGCGCACGAACATGGTCGGCACCATGTGCATGTGCGTGACCTTGTGCTGCTCGACAAGCTGCAACAGGTCTTCCGGATCGAAGCGCGGCTCCAGCACAATGGTGCAGCCACTGCGAAAAGCAAGATTGCCATAGGAGTTCGGCGCCGAGTGGTACATCGGGCCATTCATGAGAACGACCTGGTTCTCATTCGGCTTCACACCATAGACAATCGCTCCGACCCGCTCGGCGGCAGCCATCAGCTCCGGCGACATCGGCTGACGCCGCACGCCCTTCGGACGGCCTGTGGTGCCGGACGTGTAGAACATCGGCGACGCACGGCCCGGCTCGTCCCGCAACGGCGCATAACCGTCGCGCCAGACATCCCAATCCACCAGGCCCTCGGGCACACGCGCGAGTTCCGGCGGCACGCCGAAAGCATTGGCGAGTTCCGGCGGCGTGGTCACGACCAGCAGCGGCAGCCGCTTCGGCAGGCCGTCCTTGATCTGCGGCAGCAGGTCGGCGTGGCAGACCAGCGCGTGCGCGCCGCTGTCGGCGAGAATGTAGGCGACCTCTTCCGACTTCAGATGCCAGTTGATCGGCACCACCGGCGAACCCAGCATCGCGGCGGCGGACGAAGCTTCGAAGAAGGCGAAATCGTTGCGCAGCATCAGGCCGACCGGCGCGCCATCGCGAACGCCGAGCGCCTTGAAGCCGTTCGCCACCCGCGCGATGCGCTGATGAATCTCGGGATAGCTGATCCGACGTTCGCCGCTGATGATCATGAGAGTGTTCCGGTTTGCAGAAGAAACCGGGCGCGTATATGTGCGCGCCCGGCCAACAGGCTATTGATCGTCGAGCACCTTGCCGAATCCGACCCAGCTCTTGCCGTCGAAACGGCGCAGCAACAGTTGCTGGAACGGCAGATAGTCGTCAGGTCCGGTGGTCACTGTGATACCCGGCAGCAGCAGCGGCAACTGAACATCCTTAAGCGATGCGGCCTGACGCTTAATGTTTTCGCTGCTGAAATCGTCCTTGCAGGCCTTCAGAACTGTCGCGAGCAACGTGGCATAGTGATAGCCGGCGGAATAGTTGGAGTTGTTGAGGTCCGCATTGGGCATGTACTGCTTCATGAACGCGAAGAACTCCTTCACGCCGGGATCATTGGCCCACTGAACGTCGTTGACGTCCTTCTGATTGCTGGACGAAATCATGCCGACGGCATTCTCAAGTCCGGCCGGCGCCAGAAACGAAATCGACGCCGCTGATGTCGGCAGGAACGTCAAATCTGGCTTCCAGCCCAGTTCGGCAATCCCCTTGATCAACTGCGACGTGAACTTCCCGAGCACCACGCCGAACAGCACGTTGGCGTTGGACGCCTTCAGCGTCGCAAGCTGCGAACTGATGGTCGGCGCGCTGGTTTCATAGCTTGCCTCGGAGACGATCATCGTCGCGGCCTTGGCGCCGAGCGCACGCTTGAAGCCGTTGACATAGTCGCGGCCGAAATCATCGTTCTGCGCCAGAATGGCGATCTTCGCATCGGGCTTGGTTTGCAGAATGTATTTGGCGTAGATCACGCCTTCGGATTCGTAGGCCGCCATGCCGGGCATCGTGTAGGGAAAATTCTTCGGGTCGGCCCATTTGGTTGCGCCGCTCAGCACGAAGAGCTGAGGAATTTTCTTGCCGTTGAGATACCGATGCACGGCATTGTTGGTCGCGGTACCGAGCGAGCCGAACATCACCTGCACTTCGTCCTGTTCAACAAGCTTGCGCGTATGTTCGACGGTCTTCGGCGGCGAATAGGCATCGTCGAGGCTGATGAACTTCACCTTGCGGCCGTTGATACCGCCTTCGGCGTTGATTTTCTCGAAGTACACTTCCTGAACCCGGCCGATAGCGCCGAAGCCCGACAGCGGACCGCTATAGGGCAGCGTTTGTCCGATACGAATCTCACCTTTGGTATCTGCTTGCGCCATTCCGCAAGCGGCCAGCGACAACAGTGCAATCGCACGCAGTGATACGGCTCTCATGGTTTCTCCCTGTGTTTATGCCCGGGCGTTATGCCTTCTTGGACATGATCCTTCCCGAAACAGCCTTCCGCTTTTCGGAACTGTGCTTCTAGGCGCTTGCTCGCGTCAGAAACTCCCCTCTCGCTTCATTGAATTCCAGCTTCAGCCGCTCGACCAGTTCAGCGACCGGCGGCACGTCCTTGATCTGGCCGATGCCCTGCCCCGAACCCCAGATGTCGCGCCAGGCCTTGACCTTCATGTTGCCGCCGGAACCGAAGTTCATTTTGGTTTTATCGGCGACCGGAAGATTGTCCGGATCGAGACCGGCGGCGACGATCGAGGGGCCGAGATAGTTGCCGTGAACGCCGGTGAACAGATTGGTGTAGACGGTGTCGTGCGCGGCGTAATCGGTCAGCGCCTTCTTGTAGGCAGGCTCCGCATTGGCCTCGACGGTGGCAATGAAGCGCGTGCCCATGTAGGCCATGTCGGCACCGAGCGCGAGCGCTGACGCGATGCCCCAGCCATCGGAGATCGCGCCCGACAGCAGGATGGTGCCCTTGAACCACTGCTTCACTTCGCGGACCAGCGCGAAGGGCGACAGCGTCCCTGCGTGACCACCCGCACCGGCGCAAACCAGGATCAATCCATCGACGCCCTGTTCGGCCGCCTTGCGCGCGTGCTTCACATTGATGACGTCATGAAACACCACGCCGCCGTAGGAATGCGCCGCGTCGACGATCTCCGACGGCGGGCGCAACGACGTGATGATGATCGGCACTTTATGTTTGGTGCAGGTTTCCATGTCCTGCATCAGACGATCGTTCGAGGCGTGACAGATCTGATTGACCGCGTAAGGCGCAACCTTCTTGTCCGGATTCTTCGCCTTGTACTCGCCGAGTTCGTCCTCGATCTGCGTCAGCCATTCGCCGAGCTTCGCGACCGGCCGCGCATTCAGCGCCGGAAACGAACCGACGATGCCGGCCTTGCATTGCGCGATCACGAGCTCGGGGCCCGATACGATAAAGAGCGGCGACCCGAGGACGGGCAGTTCGAGTGTGCCGGTGAGCGAGGCTGGGAGCGGCATCTGATGTTCCTGTGCTTGAATGTGAGCAACGATAACATCTTGACGCAGCCCGCTGGATGTCCAATTCTGAACAATTGCAGCATCAGGATTGAACAAAGATGGACTGGGACCTGTGCAGGACTTTCCTCGCCGTCGCCGAGACCGGGAGCTATCTGGCCGCGGCGCGCCGCCTGCGCTCAAGCCACCCCACCGTCGGCCGCGAGATCGCCGCGCTGGAAGCCCAGCTTGGGACCAAGCTATTCGTCCGCTCGAATGAGGGCCTGGTCCTGACGGCACAGGGTCACCGCTTTCGTGAACACGCCGCGGTGATGGAGACGGCCGCGCTGCGGGCCCAAGCCGCGGTTTCAGCCAAGGGCTCCAAATCGCGCGGCATCGTCAAGTTCTCGATCGGCCCGACGCTGGCCGCCTACTGGCTGATGCCGCACATGGCGTCCTTCATCGTAACCCACCCCGATGTCCAGATCGAATTCGTCACGCATCCGTTCCCGGTCAGCGTTCGCAAGCGCGAGGCCGACATCGTGTTGCGCATCTATCAAAGCGGTGATGAAAATCTGATCGGCCGCAAGATCGCACGGCTCGGCGTCGGCTTCTATGCCTCGCGTGACTATGCGGCGCGCTGTCCGTTGCCCACGCATCGCGGCGACTGGGCGCATCACAGTATCATTGGCTTCGCGGACCGTGCCTCCAATGCCGAACTCGGACGCTGGAGCGATCATGTCACAAAGCAGGCTTCCGTGGTCATGCGCTGCTCGTCGCAGGCCGACATGCTGGCCGCCGTCCGCGCCGGAATCGGCATCTGTGCGATGTCCTGCATCGTTGGCGACGCGCACGACGATCTCATTCGCGTCGCGCCGGACAAGCTGGTGGGCCTTTCGGACATCTGGCTGCTCGCGCACCCGGATCTGATCGATCTTCCGGCTGTGCGCGCGGTGATCAATTTCGTCACCCAGCGCGCGCGCGTGGATCTGAATATTTTGAAAGGCGGAGGCAGGACGTGAGCGAGGCGATACGCCGCTCGCGACAGCAATATCGTTCAGGCGGGAGACGCCCGCAACATCAACTTGCGAAACGTCTCCCGAATTGAAAATTATTTCTTGCGCGGATCGTCTGCTGGATTCACGTAAGTGATGCCCTGCGGCCCCATACCGTGAAGCTGGATCACAGTCTCGACCGGGAAGTACGCATAATGCGTCATCCCCTTGGCGACGTAAGAGTAGCCGCCGGCCTTGATTGTCTCGCCCTTCTTCTCGTCAAACTTGTCTCCGGTGCCGATATGGAAGACGCCCGACAGGACCGTCACGTTCTCGTCGTTGGGATGAGTATGCGCAGGAATCTTGAAGCCGGCCGGCACCTTCAGCCGGACGACATACATGCCTTCCTTCGTCGGATCGCCCTTGATGACCGAAAACTGCGCGCCCGCCGCGTAAGCTGCCGGTGCCGTCCATTTCAGCGCGTCGGGTTGAACCGTCGCGTGATGATCGTCAGCGGCCATAGCGAATGTGGGAAGAACGGCTGCAGCCAGTGCGGCGGAAACGATAAGCTTGTTCATGGGTCGCTCCTTTTAAGTTGACGTTGTGTTTGAGTCTCGGTCGCAGGACGATTGTCGATACATTGGCCGCCCGCCATTTTGCTTTGGCCGCAGCGTGCCTGTGCATCCGACTCGCTGAACCAGATGGCAATCAGGCAAACCGCCGATAGAAACATTGCATGCACGATCAGTGCGAACGTGGAACAGCGTTCCGCGCGGCGCATTCTCCCAAAATAGCGGACGACAGCAGGCGCCCGAACGGCCGGCCGGTTCGGGCAGAGATCCCGGCCGGTGGATTTCGCCGAGACTGAATTGATGAGGGCATTGGCAAGCCACGACCTGTCATTCTCCTCATGGCGCGATTTCGCGTCACGCGGTGCATCACGGCCATGTCTTCGTTTGACGTCTTTCATGCTCTCCTCGGGGCTTCGCACTCCTTCACCACCCCGAGGAAATCCGGCGCAGCTTTCCCTGGTCAGGGCGTCAGCGATTCACGAGATGAATGCTGACGTTCGGCTCAGCCAATTTTTCGACAGGGGCGCCGCTGTCGGACCAATCCTTGAAAGCTCCGAGGTTGTAGACATCGGTGTAACCCATATCCTTCAGCGTCTTTCCGCTCAGCGCAGAGCGTCCGCCGGATGCGCAGTACAGGATGACGGTTCGGCCTTTCTCGAAGTTCTTGTCGTGATAAGGCGATTCCGGATCGGCGCGGAACTCCAGCATGCCGCGCGAGACATTGATGGCCCCGGCCACCTTGCCGCTCTTCTCCACGTCAGGCGCGTCGCGCACATCGACCACCAGCACGTTGCTCCGGCTCATCATGTCTCTTGCCTGCTGAGGCGTCACTCTTGGCACGACAGCGTTGGCGGCTTCCATCAATGTCTTTACGGTTACGACCATTTTGAACCCTTTCTGTTTCTCAACTTTCCTGAAATTTTTCTCGATTTTGCAGTGGAGATGTATTTGCGAATGTCGTTACTGGATCTGGATAGACGCCGCATCGCCGTGCGCGAATGACCATGCAAACGAATTGTCTGACCGGCCGTCCATGCTTCACTCTTTCTCGAATAACGTTGCCTCCTTCGAGCACGGAGAAAGTTTCGATACGTCAACCGGACGATTGAACTTCTACCGTCCGATCCTTTTGTCAGACATCGTGTTCGCCCTGCACCACCGGCGCGCCATGCACGACTCCAGCGTCAATCGTTACGGGCGCGAACTGTCGGGACTATCCACTTTGGCGCCTGGTCCGGCGAATCCGGCCACCAGTTTCACGAGGTCCGCCTGCCGCCGGGCGCCGGTCTTCGCAAACAGCCGATGCAAATGCGTTTTCGTTGTTGCTTCCGAAATGCCCAGCGCTTCCGCAACGTCCGCCACGCCGCCGGATTCGAACGTGGCGAGCAGGACGCGAAGCTCGCTTGGCGTCAGACGGTAGAGTTTTGCAATGACCTCGGGCGCGGCCGGCGGTTCGATCTGTGCCTTGCAAACAAACATCGCGGCCGCCGCTGAATATCTGGTGCCGGCCTTGCGGCGCGCGCCGGACGTCAACGGCAGGATGTAAGCAACGTAGTGTTGCCCGTCTGAGCCGGTGAGCGGCACAGCCGTTCCATATGCGCCCAAGCTCGATTGTCCCATTTCAAGGCGCGCCAACGCGGCTTTGATGGCGTCATCGGCAGCCATGTTGATCGCAATCAAGCGGCCGCCTGCCGCGCGCAGAATTGCTCCCTCGGAGAGAAGAACGTGACCGCTCAGGTTTGCCCGGACTAGGCGCCCCTTCGCATCGAGGAGAAACAGGCCTGCCGAAAGACTGTCGAACGTGTCAGCCAGCGTTGCCGCCTCGGCCCGATTGAGCTGAATGGTTTTTCCGATCAAAATGGAGCGCTGGACATGAGGCAGCAGCAGTCTCATGCGACGGCGCGCATTCTCATCCGACAGTCCATCCTCTTCATGCCGGAAGACGCTGAACACGGCATAGCTGGTTGTCGACTTCTCCAGCACGGACGTCACCATGTCGACCCAGCCCTGCGGCTTCACCCACTCCCTGTAGAAACGAGAATCGAGAAACTCGTCATAAGGAAGGATATCGGTCGTGGTGACGACTTCACCGACATCGAAGAAAAAGAATCCTGGCGTGGTGGGATCCATCTTGATGTACGTGTCGAGGTAGCTATCCCGGAATCCTGTGTCGACCCCGAAGTTGTGGGTCAGATTCGCAGTCTTGCTGACGGAATCCTTTGAATAGATGCTGGCTGCACGCCCTCCGACAAACGCGGATGCCTTCTGCAGTATCTCTGCCCACAATGCCGGTTCCAGCGCTGCGTCATAGATCTCACCGATCAGGTCCGATAGCTCAACCTCGGACATGCTCTTCGCCATCTTCAATGCATGGCTTGGTGCTGTGGCCGTCTGTCCCACCTTGATCGCGGTCGATCCGGACGCGGCAAGAGTCGCGGTCATGAACATCTTCCTCCAAATTATTGTCCTGGCTTGTTCGGCCGACTGAAAATGAGTCAGCGCATCTGACCTTCTTGAACAATTCGGAATCCCCTGGCGGCTTGAGAAATGGCAGACCGGCAGGCGCTCACGATGGATCAGCGCTTTCGGTTTTGTTGTTAGATTGTGTGAAATCGAAAACGAATGACTGCACATCCGGACTGCATGACCGTTTGTCCGGATTCGGAGCCTTTTTCGTCAACCGAAGGGTTTACTGGCTCGAGCGCCCTCGTCATCCGTATGATCGATCATCGGCGCATCGCGCCGGGTGTCATCCGCAGAGCCTGAACCCTTCGAGCAAGAAAGCCATCGCCGGCGTCCGGTAGACCGCGAACGCGGCGAAGATTGTGGCGCCCCCCAGGATGAGCAGCGACAGATTCAGAAGATGTTTTTCCGTCACACGACGCCCTCCGCGAGCCTCTTCGGTGCCGGAGTTTCCTTGATCGGGTAGTTGAGAAACGCCGCAATCACGCTGAGGCCCGCCGCAACAGCCCAGGCGATGTCGTAGGAGCCTGTGCGATCGAACAGCCAACCGCCAAGCCAGCCGCCGACAAAGCCGCCGACCTGATGCATGAGGAAGACGATTCCTCCCAGCATCGACATGTGCTGGACACCCCAGATCGTCGCAACGGTCCCGTTGGTCAGCGGCACCGTCGAGAGCCAGAACAGCCCCATCAGAATGCCGAAGCCATAGGCCGACACCGTGGACGCCGGAATAAGCGCGAATGCCGCAATGACGGCGCCCCGGCTGAGGTAGACCCAGAACAGCAGCATCGGCTTGCTTCGCGTGCCGCCCCAAAGCCCCGCATAATATGTCCCCGCAACATTCAACAGACCGATCAACGCCAGCACCGTTGTTGCGACCGACGCATCGAGGCCCTTGTCTGCGAGCAGTGCCGGTAAATGCACGGCAATGAAGACGACCTGAAAGCCGCAGGCGAAGAAGCCGAGCGACAACAACCAGAAATCCCGGGACGCGAAGGCCTCCGCCAGCGCTTCGCGCGCCGTGGACCGCACGACATTCGGATTTTCCGCCTGAGCCTTCTCCTTCATGCCGTAGGCAAGCGGCAGGATCAGCAGGGAGAGAGCGGACAAAGCGACCAACGCGCCGGGCCAGTTCAGCCAGCCGATGAGACCGAGGCTGACGGGAAGCATGATGAATTGGCCGAAGGAACCAACCGACATGGTGATGCCCATGGCCACCGAGCGCCGCTCCGGCGCGACCAGGCGGCTGATCGCTCCAAGGATCACCGGAAATGTGGTGCCGGACTGGCCGAGCCCGACCAGGATGCCTGCCCCGAAAATGAACCCGAACTCGCTTGACGCGGTGGACATCAGCCAGAGACCGGCAGCGTAGAGCACCGCGCCAACGGCGATGATCTTCGGCGCTCCGAAGCGATCCGCAAGCATCCCGGCGAAGGGCTGGCTGACGCCCCAGACAAGGTTCAGCAGCGCGATCGCAAAAGCAAACGTCTCTCGCCCCCAGCCGAGGTCCGCCGTTACGGGCTTGAGGAACAGCCCGAAGCCATGGCGGATGCCGAGAGACAGCAGCAGAATGATGGAGCCGCAGATCAGCGCCACAAATGCTTCATTCCGTTTTATTCCCGTAGCCGCCGCCGGTGTCATACGAATATTCCTCTGCTTTGCTTCATTTTCTGGACTTGATGCACTGACCGCGCCGATGGAAAATCCCGCAGATCATCGATCTGACGGCGGCAATCAGGGCTGATTTGTCAGTTTTCCCAATATGAGGCTGCGCACTGCATGAGCAGGCAACATCCTGTCGACCGGACGGTTGATGCATGGACCGCGAATGGCGCGCAAATGTCTGCCTGCGACGCACAAGTGTCGCATAGGCGTTTGGAAGACATCACGGTAATACCTAGCCCGTTGTCCGCAAATGACTGCGTGACTGAATTGCCTGACCGTTCGTCCAAACTGGGGAAGGCATGATGGATCCACTCTCAGACGTCTTGCGCTCGGTACGCTTGACCGGTGGCATTTTCCTGAACGCCTACTTCACGGCACCGTGGGCCATCACGGCGCAAGTCAGGGATTATCACGTCAGCGCGTTCCTGCAGTCACCCACTCAGCTTATCTGCTATCACGTCGTGAAAGAGGGAAAGCTGTTGCTGAGTCTCGATGATGGCGCACCCATCGAAGTGCACGCCGGCGAGATCATCCTGCTGCCTCGCAACGATCCGCACTCGCTCGCCAGCGCAGCCGGACTCAATCCAATCCGGGCGACTGAACTCATTCAACCTTCCCCGAACGGCGGTCCCCCGCAAATCATCTACGGCGGAGGCGGCGAGCCCACCCATGTGATATGCGGCTTCCTCGGCACCGAGGCGTTCAATCCGCTGATCGCGAGCCTCCCTCCGCTCCTGACACTCAATGTTCGCGAGGGCATGTCGCGAGAATGGATCGAGACATCAGTGCAGTTCGCCGCGAACGAACTTGCGGCGGGCCGGCTGGCATCGTCGAGCGTCATGTCGCGCCTGTCGGAATTGCTGTTGGTCGAAGCCGTGCGGCAATATTCCTCAACCCTCGCCGACGATGAAGTCAGCTGGCTCAAGGGGCTGAACGATCCCTATATCGGGCGCGCTCTGACTCTTATCCATCAGGACCTCAGCGCGTCGTGGTCGGCCGACGCGCTGGCCAGCGCCGTCGCGCTCTCGCGTAGTGCATTCATCGATCGTTTCAGCACGCTCGTCGGCATGCCGCCGATCCGGTATCTGACCGTCTGGCGTATGCAAGCGGCTAAACTGTTGCTTCGGGAGACGCAGAAGACCGTGTCCCAGATCGCGCACGCGATCGGCTATCAATCCGAGGAAGCATTCAGCCGGGCTTTCAAACGGGAATATGGATTGTCGCCCTCACCGTGGAGAGAGCAGTAGACCCGGACAATCGCACGAAGTGCCCCCGCGGGAATTGCCATCATTGCTAACCGTGCGTTAATGCGGCTTGCAGCGAGCCGCCGGGTGCACCGACGCGCATGCATCGATGGGAACTGTTAACTGCCGTTTGTTACTCAAATAGCCAAACGACACAGCGCCGGCCTGCGCGAAAACCCTCCGAGAAACGATGTGATGCCCTCCGTCGCCGCCATCGTCGCAGCCTATAATGCGGAAAGCACGATCGTCGCTTCGGTTGAGAGCATTCTGCTCGGCACGACGCCATGCCATGTCTATGTCGTCGACGACTGCAGCAAGATACCCGTCGAAAACTATCTCACGCATCTGAAGGATCGGATCGAGATCATCCGGCTCGACAAGAACGTCGGGCCGGCCGAAGCTCGCAACGTCGCCATCGAGAGAGCGATCAAGGCGGGATTTGAATACGTTGCCATTCAGGACGCCGACGACATTTCGTTTCCGGATCGCCTCGAAAAACAACTCGCATTCATGCAGGATCATCCGCGCGTCGGCGCCTGCGGCACCTGGACATGCTTGCTCGATGAAAACATGACGGGCGCCTTTTCGCCCGATCTGCAAGCAAAGGCCGCTGAGGTCCGCAAGACCAAAAAAATCAGCAACACCGGAACGTGGACCCTGCTGTTCGATGAACAATCGCAACACACTGTCTACCTGTTCTCCCGTGTGACGGAGCCGAACGACGTTCGCAACGCGATGTTCTTCAACATCGGCCTGTCGCATACGTCGGCGCTGATAAGATGCGAAGCCCTCAAGGCGGTTGGTCTGTATTCCACCGATTTTCCCGCCGCGGAAGATTACGAACTGATGCGCCGTATCGGCACGCAGTTCGATCTGGCCAATATTCCGGAATGCCTGGTGCACTACCGGATTTCTCCCGGCGGGATTTCGCAAAGCCGCCGCCGCCGCCAGCTCTACGACCGCTTCATGATCCAGATAAAATATTTTGAAGCGACCCAGTGGCGCGCATGGGCCGGTGCGGCAAAGACGCTCGCAACGATGATCGTGCCGCGTCAGCTCAAGCAGATGATCCGGTCAGCCTGACGACGGGGTAAGCGCAGCGCTTGACGGCAACGCGCTTCGTCGGCTGAGAACAAGGCGCGGAACGATCAGCAGCGCCCCCGTGAGAAAATAAGCGACGCCGGCGCCTTCCAAACCGAACAGTGGAATCAAAAGCGCATAGAGTGCGGCCGACAGCGGAACGGCTGCCAGCGAGATGATCGCTATGGCGCGGTCGTGATGCAACGCGACCAGAACGTAGTTGTAGCTGTCGACGCCGAGCCGCAACAAGGTCGCGGCCACGATGATGACGAAAACCGACAGATGCGCTGACAGCAGCGGCCGTTCCACATAGGGGATGATGAACGGCAGCACGATAATCAAACCGATCGCCAAAAAGACAGCGAAGCCAGCCGTCCGCAGTTCGGCGCGGGCGAGCAGCGTGCGAAACTCGGACATGCTCTCGTGCGCGGCGCGGATCAGTTTCGAAAGGTACGGCAGGAATATCGCAGAGAGGGAGAGGTTGTGGATCACGTTGGCCATTGACCAGAAGAATGTATAGACGCCGGTCAACTCGAGGCCGAGCAAGAGCGAAACCAGAAAGCGGTCTATGTAGAGATTTGTAGCGATGCTCATGTCCTTGAGATAGAACGGAACGCTTTGCGGAATGCCCTGCGTCAGCAGGCGCCGATCCAGCCGCACATACGTCCAGGCGCCGCGGCGCGTCACAAAGATTGCAAGCACAAGCCACATCAGCACCAGGCCGATCAGCCAGCCGGCGATCAAGGCTTCCAATGTCCGTGCCGCCGGCACCAGCACGCCGAGAGCGATCACGCCGATCGGCCAGAGTCCTGCGCGAAGAAAGAACAAAACGTTCGATAGCAGCACATGACCCCGATAGGTCAACATGATGGCGGCGTCATCAGCCAGGTGTTCAAGCAGTACCACGCCGCTGAACAGCAGCATCACCGGCCAGGGAATCGGCGCGCCCAGGAAGGCGTTGACGCCGTATGCGATCGCCTGCAAACCGAGGTTAAACGCAACCGACAGAAGCAGCCGCGTGGTCATCAGCGGCCCGACCTGAGCGAGATTCGACCGTGCTGCCTGACGGCCGATCCAGTCATTCGTCCCGAAGCCGGCGAACGCAGGCAGGATCGTCGTGCCGGCCACCAGCAATCCGTAGATGCCGAGATCGCTGAGACCCAGATAGCGCGCGGTATAAAGCGACAGCGCGAACTTCGACACCGTGTTGAGGCCACGGATCGCAATCAGCAATAAAGGCGTGACGAGGTTCGACCAGTTCGGGCCGAACGCGAGTGCGCGTTTCATAAGACGGTGCCCGGCAGGCGGGAGTTCGGATGTTCCTGCAAACCTTATCATGCGACCCGCATGACGAAGTCTTAAGAGCGGAAGATCAGGCGGCGGGCGCTCCCTTGCAGTGTTAAGAAACTGCTAATGGAAGATGAGCCGCCGCTCCTCGTCCGTGATGATACGTACCGGCCAACAAAAAAGGCCCCGGCAAGCCGGGGCCTTAAGTTTGTCTGGAGAAATTCTTAGTATCGCGCGACGACCGGGCCACCCCAGTTGAAGTGATAGTTCACGCCAACCTTCACCGTGTGGAGGTCGTCCTTGTAGGAGAGAACACCGGCAGGGGCTGACGCAACGCGCGTGGTGTCGAAGTTGTAGTACTGGTACTCAATCTTCGCCGACCAGGCCGGAGCGAACATGTATTCCAGACCGCCGCCGACGGTGTAGCCGGTCGACTTGCGATCAGTCACAGCCGGCAGGAAGCCGGCAGTCGCAGCAAGGCCGCTGTCGTCACGGAACGCGACACCGCCCTTGGCGTAGATCAGGCCCGGGCCCCAGGTGTAGCCGAGACGGCCGGTGACCGAAGCGAGCCAATCAGAACGGTCGCGGAACGAGTTGATGCCGTTGGTGAAGCGACGATCGTTGTTCGACAGGCCACTGATCTGACCTTCGATACCGACCAGCCAGTTCGGAGCGAACTGATAGTCAGCGCCGATCTGGCCGCCGCCGAGGAACGCCGCGTCACGCTTGCTGCCGGTCAGGCCGGGAATGGTGGTCGCGAAACCATCGTCACCGCCGAACGCTGCGCCGATGTGCGCGCCGACATAGATGCCGGTCCAGTTGAAAACAGGCGCGGGAGCATACACCGGCGCCTTGGTATAGGTACGTGCCGGCAAGTCAGCAGCGAAAGACGCCGTTGAAGCCAGCAAAGCTGCCGAAAATCCCACGAGTGCGAAACGGATACGCATTACTCTCTCCCCTTGTTGAGTTGAGCGGACCCTATTGGTCCCCCAGTTAATGAAAAATGGACAAGGGGCCGGATGGTTGCAGACCAAACAGGTCGCCTGCAGCTTTCTCCTCAACCGTGATAAAATAGCCACGTTATGGGGCAAAATCGAAAGGAACCATTAAGCATAACGTGGTGCGCGCTGCTGAAAGCGAGTTCGGCAGGCTCTTCGGACGGCTTGCAAGCAAGCGTCTGCGCCGACTCTTTATTGGAACAACAACTATCGCAGCAAAAGCGACGCCGTCTTCGGGCGTGGTCCGCGCGGGCGACTCAAGCACCGGCGCTATTGGCGGAGAGAGCGGGATTCGAACCCGCGATACGGTTTCCCGTATACACACTTTCCAGGCGTGCGCCTTCAACCACTCGGCCACCTCTCCAGCGCGCCTGTCATGAAGGTGCACGCGCCGTTTTGCAAGAGAGTGCAGAGCTCGACTGCAAATATTCCCTAAATATTTGAAGTTATACTGCTATTTGACGGCAAATGCGGACGGGAAAGCCGCCGATTCGCACGTCCAGCGCTCAGTGATAGAGTCTGGAGCCCGCCGCCCGCAGCGGCCGTACAACGGCGGACGGCAGGCCCGGTCCGGCCACCATCGGCGGTACATGCGCGTTCTCAAGCGCGTCAATGAAATCAGCGAACCAGCTATGGATGGTACTGGCGCGCAGCTTGGTCATCATTGCCTCCCAGCGCATCCGGCGCTCGGTCGCAGGCATCGAGAGCGCCACACCAATGGTGCGCGCCATGCCGTCGATGTCATGCGGATTGACCAGCAACGCGGTGTCGAGTTCGTTGGCTGCACCGGCGAATTTCGAGAGCACCAGCACACCAGGATCGATCGGATTCTGAGCGGCGACATATTCCTTGGCGACCAGGTTCATGCCGTCATGCAGAGGCGTCACCACGCCGACCTGCGCAGCGCGATAGAATCCCGCAAGCACCGTCTGGCTGAAGCCCTTGCTGATGTAGCGGATCGGCGTCCAGTCCACCTCTCCGTGCCGGCCGTTGACCTCGGTCACCTGCTTCGACAGTTCATCCTGCAGATTGCTGTAAGCCTCGATACCGCCGCGCGACGGCGTCGCGATCTGCAACAGCGACACCGTCCGCTTCAATGACGGCTGTATCTCGAACAAGCGGTCGAATGCACTGATGCGGTTGACGAGGCCCTTGGAATAATCCACGCGATCGACGCCGATGGCGAGGCGCTCGCCATGCAGACTCTTGCGCAGGCGCGATACATCCGGATGCGACGACGCACGCTGAGCCTGCGCCGCGAAACCGTCGACATCGATACCGATGGGGAATGTCGCAATCCGCGACGTGCCGAAGCGGGACGTCACGATGCCGCCCTCGACCTCAAGACCGAGATCGATGCGCAGGTAGGCCGCAAAGTTTTCGCAATCGTCCTCGGTCTGAAAACCGATCAGATCATAGGCGAGCATCGCCTCGATCAGTTCGCGGTGATTTGGAACGCCCGCGATCACCCGGCGCGACGGCCACGGCGTATGCAGGAAGAACCCGACCGGATTGCAGACACCAAGATCGCGCATCTCCGCGCCCAGCGCGAGAAAATGATAATCCTGAATCCAGAACATCGTGCCCGGCTTGCGGAAGCGCATCAGCGCCCGCGCCATGAAGGCGTTCACCTCACGATAGGATTGATAGTCATCCGGCGAGACGCGAATCAAATCGGTCCGGGAATGGAACGCGGGCCACAATGCGGAATTCGCAAAGCCTTCGTAATAGCCGCCGTAATGCGCCGCTGGAAGATCGAGCAGCGCGAGCGCGCCAGTGCCGAGCGATTCGATTTGAGCAAAAGAATCCTTGGTGAGGTTGTCGCGAACGCGGCCGGATGAGCCAACCCAGATCGCGCCTGATTTTTCCACGACAGGAAGCAGCGCAGCCGCAAGTCCACCGGTCATCGGTTCATTTGCTTTTACGTGCGCGACACGATTGGAAACGACGACAAGATCCACAGGGGCCCTCCCTAGTTTCGCGACCGCAAAACTAACACCTGTTCATCAATATGGTTCCTTGCCATCCTTCAGACTGATTGACGTCGAATTCGAGCAGGAACCTGGAACCGAGTTCCATTGCGGTGAGGGTGGCCGATTAAAATCGATTTGCCTAGACTTGACACAAGTCGGATTTTTCCAGCGAAAATCGAGGTAAAATTTGCTCCCTTAATTTCCTGTAATGTCGCGATGTGATTCGTTTTTAGCTGCGCCAATAACGATCTTCCCAGTTCCGCGACAGTTTCATGCCGGTAAGAATCAATCCCGCCATCGAATAAGTCTGCGGAAAATTTCCAAACAGCGCACCGGTTTTCGGATCGACATCTTCGGACAGCAGACCGTAGCGGTTGCGATGCGCCAGCGCATCCTCGAACAAATCGCGCGCTTCCTCGCGGCGTCCCTGCTGCCACCACGCATCGATCAGCCAGAACCGGCAGATCATGAACGCCGTCACCGGCAGTCCGAAGTCGTCTTCCGACGCGTAGCGCATGACATGTTTTTCGCGCAACAGCTCGCGCTCCATCACCTTTACAGTTTTGACGAAGCGCGGATCGTCAACCTCACAGACACCAAGGTCCGGCAGCAGCAACACGCTCGCGTCGAGATCATCCGATCCGAACGCCGCCGTGAAAGCTTCGCGCTTCGGGTTCCACGCCTTCTCGAGAAGCTCTTTGTGAATGGGATCCGCAAGCGAATTCCAGTAGGCCGCGCGCTCGTGCAGCCCGAGCCGCGCCGCAATCGCGCCAAGCCGGTTGACGCCCGCCCAGCACATCGCCGCCGAATGGGTATGGACGCGCTGCCGCCCGCGATACTCCCAGATGCCTGCATCGGGCTGCAACGCCACCGCCGCGGCTTTCTCACCGAGACCTTCGAGCAAACGAAACAGTTTTTCTCCGCCCGGTGTCGGCAGACGTCGATCGAAAAACAGCGGCAATGCCGCGAGAATCACGCTGCCATAGGTGTCATGCTGGATCTGATCGACTGCGGCGTTTCCGACGCGCACCGGACCGTCGCCGCGATAACCCTTGAGGTCGGTCGCGATCCATTCGTCGAGCGGCAGATTCGGCACCACGCTGTAGACGGGCTTCAGCGGTCCGTCTGCATTGATGGCGATCGACAGCGTGAAGCCGATGAAATCCTCCATCGTCTGCGTCGCGCCGACGCGGTTCAACGCCTTCACCACGAAATAGGCATCGCGCAACCAGCAGAACCGGTAGTCCCAGTTGCGGCCAGAACCCGGCGCTTCAGGAATCGACGTCGTGTGCGCAGCGATGATGCCGCCGGTCTCCTCGAAATTCGACAGCTTCAGCGTGATCGCAGCGCGGATGATCGCTTCCTGCCAGTCGTAGGAGATATAGAGACGGCGGACCCAGCGCAGCCAGTACGCCTTGGTCTGCTCAGCAAACGATTTCGCGGTTGCCGCGAGGTCTCCGGGATACGGCTCATCATGGCCGAACACCATGTGGAGAGGCCGCGTCAGCACGAACGGCGTCTCGTGCTCGATCATGGAAATCGGCGCGTCGGTGGTGACGCGAACCGTCGACTCTTCCTCAACATAACGGATGTGGTTACTGCCGAGCGAGCTTCGCTTTAGCGGCTTGCCGTAGGAATGAGTCGGACGAACACGAATGGTAATACGCGGCAATCCGGCAATCGGCTCGATGATGCGGAACAACTGCGGCGGGCGGAACATGCGGCCGTACTGCCGGAAGCGCGGGGCGAAATCCGTGATGCGGACCGCGTTGCCCTTGTCGTCGGTCAAAATCGTCTCGACCAGAGCCGTATTGCGAATGTAGTCGGATTTGTAATCCACCATACCGTCCAGCACGACGTCGCTGAAGCCCTTTTCCTCGTCGCCTGCAAGCAATCGGGAAAATACCGGATCGGCATCGAAACGCGGAAAACACCACCACACCAGCCGCGACGTCGGATCGACCAGCGCCGCGGTCTTGCAGTTTCCGATGATCGCCAGATCGAGGCCGTGGTCGATCTTCGCGCCTGCCTCGACTTCCGACTTCGTTATTGCCTTGGGAATGTTCATCGTACCGCCATTGTTTCGTCATCGAGCAAATGCGTGAGCCACGCGCGGACGTCCTTTGGGGCTTTGAAAAACCCATCCACGCCAGGAGCGCGGCGGCTCACCGAAAATGAAACGCCATGAAATGACGGCATGATGGCGAACACGGACTCATCCGTGACGTCATCGCCGATAAAGATCGGACTGCGTCCGGCAAACGGTGCATGGGTCATCAACTCACGAACGCCGGTCGCCTTGGTGAAGCCGGCATGCTTGATCTCGCACACGAACTTGCCTGGCAAAATGTCGATCGGCGCCTGCGGCAGATCGGCCCGGATTGTGGACACGGCTTCGTAGATCGCGCGCTCGAATTCCGGAGCAAGCCGGTAATGCAGCGCGACGGAATAACCCTTGTCCTCGTAGATAATGCCAGAACTGAGCTGGGAGACCGCGATGAAGCGCCGCTTCAGATCGTTGTCCATCGGCGGCGCGTGCGACGCGACCGCTTCGCTCTCCACCGACAACCGCATCTCCGCGCCATGACCGCCGACCGCGGGAAACTGCAATGGCGCAAAGATCACATCGATATCGGTCAACGACCGCCCGCTCACCAGCGCGAGCGCGCCGTCGAGACGTTCATGCAGCGCCTGCAAGGTCGCGCCGAGCTTCGGCGGAACCACGACATCGCGCGGCGTCGGCGCAAGCTCCAGCAACGTGCCGTCGATGTCGAGCAGCAACGCGGTCCGGTCAAGATCCGGCATGATCCCGGCCGGAGCGGGCAACACGTCTCCAACAGCCTTCGCTGCGGGCATTTCAATCACACCATGATCCATCAGTTACTCTTGCGCGGCCAGCGGTCGCGCAACCTCCTCCAGTGGCTTGCACTCGGCATCGATGCAGTAGCGCCAGGCGATAAACGCCGCGGCGATCATCAGAAACGATCCGAGCAGATAGCCGGCGAACACGCTGTCGCGCGAGCCGGTGTCGATCAGCACTCCAAACAACGCCGGGCCGGCGATGCCGCCGATAGCAGTGCCGATCGCGTAGAACAGCGCGATGGCCAAGGCGCGGACCTCGAGCGGAAAGGTTTCGCCCACCGTGAGATACGCGGCACTGGCCGCCGGCGACGCAAAGAAGAAGATCACCATCCAGGCGATCGTCTGGGTTTGCGCGCTAAGTACGCCGATCGAGAACAGATAACCCGACACGGCAAGCAGAAGACCCGACACACTATATGTCAGCGCAATCATCGTCCGCCGTCCGAGCGTATCGAACAGGGAACCGAGCAGCACCGGCCCGAGAAAGTTCCCGGCCGCGAACGGCAGGATGTACCAGCCGACATGGCTCGACGCGATACCGAAGAAATCTGTCAAAACCAAAGCATAGGTGAAGAAAATCGCATTGTAGAAGAACGCCTGCGCGACCATCAGCGACAATCCCACCAACGAGCGGCTGCGATAGGTCCGGAACAATGTCGTGGCGACCTCGCGCAGCGGTGTATGCGTTCGCATTTTGAGTCGTATCTTAGGCAACGAAGGATCAGGCTCGCATCCGCCGGAACGTTCGATGTCCGCGACGATCTTCAAGGCCCGCTCGGGCTGGCCGTGAATCATCAGCCAGCGCGGACTTTCGGGAATCCATAACCGCATCACGAATACGACCAGACCAAGGCCCGCGCCGGTTAAAAACGCCAGCCGCCAACCGACTTCCGGATCGATCACGTTGGGATCGAGCAACACGATGGCGCTCACTGCACCGATGGCCGCTCCGATCCAGAAGCTGCCGTTGACGATCAGGTCGGTACGGCCGCGATAACGCGCCGGCACCAGTTCCTGAATCGTCGAATTAATGGCGGTGTATTCACCGCCGATGCCTGCGCCGGTGAGAAACCGGAACAGTGCAAAGCTTGCGAGATTCCACGAGAATGCCGTCGCGGCGGTGGCGGCGAGATAGACCGCGAGTGTCACGAAGAACAGCTTCTTGCGGCCGATGCGGTCGGTCAACCAACCGAAACCGATAGCGCCCAGCACTGCGCCGGCGATATAGGCGCTGGTGACGATGCCGATGTCAGTGTTGGTGAATCTAAGGACCGGGCTGTCCTTCAGCGCGCCCGATAATGCACCCGCCAGCGTCACCTCGAGTCCATCGAGAATCCAGGTGATGCCGAGCGCCGCGATGACGCGGGTGTGAAAAGCTCCCCATGGCAGGGAGTCCAGACGCGCGGGAATATCCGTCTCAACGGTGCCGCGCGCGGGAGCTACGGAAGCAGCGATGCTTTTCGTCGGTGAACTCTGCGTGGGGGATATATGGATGTTGGTCAAAGCTGACATCCCGCCATCCCTTTCACCGATCTCACTTTCGACCTTTCGATGAACGCCGGCGGAACGGCAGCAGGACACTCGCGCGCAACCACAGACTCGCGCCGCAATGACGCGCGTCCGGAAGGACGGCAAATAAACCCGTCATATCAGGCAGGACAACATTTCAAGGGAGAATAGGTTCCATTGGGAACCGGTTCCGGAGGGCTGAAGCCCGATCATCGCCAAACCCGCGATGTCGTCCCCGCGAAAGCGGGGACCCATAACCACCGAATATTATAGTGATGGCGAGAAGACTGCTCCGGCATCTCCTTCAAATCGATGACGCAGGGCGTATGGGTCCCCGCTTTCGCGGGGACGACGTGGAGAGGGAATTCCGGACGACCGCTAAAAACCACACGCCTGCCATTGACATTTCCTGATCTAGGAATATATTCCACATCGTCCTGTTCGTGAGGGGCGCTTCTCGAGGGCGCTTTTGAAGCGGAGCAGGATGCGGCGTCTGCGCGATGTGGTTCGCACCCACACCGTCCGGAAGGCCGGGGTTGACCGTCCGGGCCAACTACGTGGCTCTGCCGTTC
>JBOFVL010000046.1:0-78420 GCA_051653085.1 Afipia sp.
TTCAATTCACGAAATAAATAGAGGCCGTGCGCGTTTTGCACGGCCTCTATTTATTTATGCCCTTGGCAGCCGGTGGATCGCGCAGAGCTTGTTACCATCAAGATCGCGGAGATAAGCAATGTACAGTTTGACGCCGCCCCCTTCACGGATTCCGGGCGGATCTTCGCATGTCGTGCCGCCGTTCGCGATCCCGGTCGCATGCCAGGCATCGGCTTCCTCGGTCGACGCGGCAGTGAACCCGATAGTTCCGCCATTGGCCGGCGTGGCGGGTTTGCCGTCGATCGGCTTCGACACCGAAAACGTCCCGGTCTTGGTGCGGTAAAAGATGCGATGCCGGTCGACGATCGCTGGGGGTACACCGAGCGTCCCCAGCAGCTTGTCGTAGAACGCCTTGGCCTTTTCGAGATCGTTCGTCCCGATCATTATGTGAGAGAACATTTTTTCGTTTCCTTCCAAGAAAGCAGTCTTTTTTGGTTAAGGTATCTCGTTTCTCGGTGCAAATCCTCCCCAGCATGGCTAGGCCTTTTTCGATCCTGCCGGTAATATCGAGCGCATGAGTTCACACACGCACATGCCACGGTCAGCCTGGGTTTATCCCGCGCTGGCCGTTTTGCTTTACATCGCCACGGAAATTCCGGGACTTGGCATCGGCTTTACCCGGACGCCCGTCGGATACGCATTCGCGGCCGTCCTTCTGGTGGTGCTGTTCGGGACGGTGTTTGCCGCCGTTCACCACGCCGAGGTGATTGCTGAACGGATCGGGGAGCCATTTGGCACGCTGTTGCTGACCATGTCCGTGACGGTGATCGAAGTGGCCCTGATCGCCACCATCATGCTGAGCGAGAACGGCGTGCCGACACTGGCGCGCGACACGGTGTTTGCCGTCGTGATGATCGTGTGCAACGGCCTTGTCGGCATCTGCATTCTGGTCGGCGGCTTGCGCTACCGCGAACAGGATTTCCAGGTTACAGGCGCCAACGTCTATCTGAGCGTGCTGGTTGTGCTGGCCACGATTACGCTGATCCTGCCGAATTATACCGAGACGACGCCGGGCCCGATTTATTCGGCCAGCCAGCTCGGCTTTGTCAGCGTCGTCACCATCGTGCTGTATGGCGTATTCCTCTACACCCAGACCGTTCGCCATCGTGATTACTTCATCGCGGGCGCGGGCGGAGAGGATCAGAGCCACGCGCCGGGAGGCGGTATGCTGACGATCAGCGCGGTCCTGTTGTTGGTGTCGCTGGTCGGCGTGGTGATGCTGGCGAAGAAGTTCTCGCTGGTGGTGGACGCCGGCGCGGCCGCGATCGGCGCGCCGCCTGCCTTCGCGGGCGTTGTCGTGGCGCTGCTGATCCTGCTTCCGGAAGGCATCGCGGCGGTTGCTGCCGCGCGCAAGAACGATCTGCAGAAGAGCATCAACCTTGCACTCGGCTCGTCGCTGGCCACGATCGGTCTGACTGTTCCGGCCGTCGCGATCGCGACCTATGTGCTGGACAAGCGGCTGGTGCTCGGCCTTGAGACCCGCGACACCATGGTTCTGGTCATGACCTTTCTGGTCAGTCTCGCCACGTTTGGAACCGGCCGCACCAACATCATGTTCGGCATGGTGCATCTGGTGATGTTCGCGGTGTTCATGTTCCTGGTGCTGGTACCGTAGGGCATAATCCCGAAAAGTGGGAACCGGTTTTCGGACAGGATCATGCCCAAACAGAAATCGCTCAGCGCCTATTGATACGCCGCGACAATATCCGTGATGGCGCGCTCGAGCTGCTTCGCAGTGGAGCACTGGCGCACCACGCTGCAATAGGTCGCGTAGCGCGGCATTTCTGAGTCGCCCCAGCCCCATGCCATGCGGCCTTCGGGATTGAGCCACACCAGCCGCTTGGATCGCTCCGAGATCCGACGCAGAATATCGGCGCGTGGATCGAGGTTGTTGGTCCGCGCATCGCCAAGCACGATCACGGTGGTTTGCGGCGTTATGGCGCTGAGGCACAGCTTCTCGAAATCGGCGAGAGATTTGCCGTAGTCGGACGAACCGAAGCCGACCTGCGCCATGATCTCCTTCATGGCCTGTGGCGCTTCCTGCTGGTCGAGAATGTCGCTGACTTCGATGAGATGGCCGGAGAAGGCGAAGGAACGGACGTCCGAGACGACCTCATGCAGGCTGTAGATCAGCAGCAGGAAGAAGTCGGAGACCTTGGCCACCGATCCGCTGACATCGCAGATGGCAATGATCCTCGGCTTGTCGCGATGGCGGCGCTTCCATGTGGTGAGAAACGGCACGCCGCCCCACGCCGCGTTGCGCCGGATCGTGCGGCGTACGTCGAGATGGCCGCGCCGCTGGCGCTTGCGCGGCTTGCTGTAGCGTTCGCGCAAACGGCGCGCGATCTGGCGGATCAGCGCGCGCATCTGCTCGATCTGCCGATGGTCGAGTTGCGACATCGGCGCGTTGCGCAAGATTTCGTTGCGCAGGTTTTCACTCTCTTCGCGGCCGTACAGCGCCAGCGCCTGTGTGACCGTGTCGCGAACGGTGTCGCGTAGCGCTTCGGTCGCGGCCGCCAGCCGTTCGGCCTCTGCCGGATTGCTGACGGTCAATGCATCCAGATCGTCCCTCAGCTGCGCGATGCCGAGCTGCTCGAGAATCCGGCTCGAATAAATGCCGCGCTGGGTGAAAAACCGGATGTCGGAGAGTTGTGCGGCGCTTGCGGCATTCGCGAGCGCAGCCGCCATGGTGTTGCGATCCTGCGACATCAGCATCTGGGCGAGGGGGCCGAGTCCTGAAAGAGCAGAAGCTGCGCCTTCACCGGATGGCGTTTCAGCGTTGTCTTTCTCTTGGGACTCTTCGGGCTGATTGTCCTGCGCTGTCGGCGGATTGATTTCAGGTTGCTGGAAGAACAGGTCGAAGCACTCGCTCAGCGACTGCTTGTCCTGCGGTGTCTTGGCGAGGGTCAGCAGAAACGTATCGCGCAGCACGTCCCGGTCGGCAAAGCCGACATCGGCGACCGCCCGCATCGCATCGATGCTTTCGGAAGGCGAAATCCGCACCCCGGCCCCGCGGGCCGCTCGAAAAAAGCGATGCAGATTCTCTCTCATCCGGTTTAACCGAAGACGTTCCAGTGTGGTGGTTCGCAAGTCCGCATCGTTTTTACAGCGCCTTCTTCTGCGGACCTGCGAACCAAAAACCACACTGAAGTTATGATTGCTAGTGTCCCTTTGAATCCGAAGTTCGCTATGGAACATGCCGCAAAATGAGGCGAACTTCGGATTCAGGACACTAGCTGGCGTGTCTTGCCAATGAAGGTGGTGACCTGTGGCATCGTGGTCTCGATGTCAGCCTCGTATTTGAGGAGGACATTGAGCGTGTCCTTGACCGTCTCGTGATCCAGTTCGTTCGCCTGCAGCAAGACAAGGACACGTGCCCAGTCGATGGTCTCGCTCACCGAAGGCAGTTTCTTCAAATCGAGAGTGCGGACGTCGTTGATGAAGCCGACGATCTGCCGCTTCAGCGATTGCGAAATGCCGGGCACGCGGCTCTCCACAATACGCTCCTCGAGCTTCTGTTCGGGAAAGCCGATGTGCAGATGCAGGCAGCGCCGCTTCAGCGCGTCGCCGAGATCGCGTTCACTGTTGGAGGTCAGGATCACGGTTGGCGGCGCGATGGCGGAGACGGTGCCGAGTTCGGGCAGTGTGACCTGGAAGTCGGAGAGGATTTCGAGCAGCAGCGACTCGAACTCGGCGTCCGACTTGTCGATTTCGTCGATCAGAAGCACGCAGCCCATCGGCTGTTCGAGCGCCTGCAGCAGCGGCCGCGGCTCGACGAATTCCTTGGAGAAGAACACGTCGCCAAAGTCATGCAGCTTGTTCAGCGCCGCCGGCAGCGTTTCCGCCTCGCCGAGCACTTCACCGAGCTTGTCCTTCAGGATTTGCGTGTAGAGCAACTGCTTGGCGTACTTCCACTCGTAAAGCGCCTTGGCTTCGTCGAGGCCCTCATAGCATTGCAGGCGGATCAGCTTGAGGCCGCGCCAAGCCGCGATGGCCTTTGCGAGTTCGGTCTTGCCGACGCCGGCCGGTCCTTCGACGAGGATGGGCTTTTCGATCCGCTCCGCCAGATAAACTGCGGTCGCGATCTGACGGTTGGCGATGTAGCCCGCCGATGCCAGACCTTGTTCGACGGCGTCGATGGAGGCTGTCGGCTGATGTTCGGTCAAGATCGTAAACTCCAAGAGAATTGCCGGTCGCTTAGATATCGGCCCCCGGGCCATGCGCACAACCGGGGAACCGGTATCTTGCTACGCCGCCGTGCGCCTTTCGTCCATATCGCCCCCGCTATGCATCTGCGCTGAAGCGGACCGCTGTGCGAAATGTGGCAACAAACTGCGGGCGAATGTCCTGTTTGCCGCAGTTTCAGTGTCTTGCCTGTTTCATGCTCCGACTGTATCCCTGTCTTTAGCCGCTTGGCGGCTGCGACGAGAGCCGGTTCGGATGTTGATGCGACTGACTAGGGTCATGAGGGTGAAAGCTGCGCGCGTTCTTGTCGCGCTCTATGCCCTATGCCTTGTTGCTCCGATCGCCGGGTTTGCGTTTGCGGACAGTGCTCTGGCGGCGCGTTGCCTCGATCTGCCGCAAGGCGCGATGCAGGTCCAGCACTCGCATCATCATGGTGAGGCTCAGGCCAATCAAGATCACGCTCATCATGGTCACGGTCATCTTGATGTAGCGATGACCGGCGATGCCGCGATGAATGATCATGCCGGCATGAACGACCATTCCGGTGCAGGTCACTCTAAAGGCAAGTCTATCGTGCCTGCCTGCTGCGGCGTGATGTGCGTCAGCGCGCTTCCCGCCGATCTGTTTGAACTGGTGCCTCGAACAGTCAGTCATGCGTCGGTTGTTGCGTTTTCCGACGCCGGCATTGCGGGCGATGCGCCCGACCGCCTTTACCGCCCCCCAATCATCCTC
Organism: Afipia sp.; assembly: GCA_051653085.1. Classification (GTDB taxonomy): domain Bacteria; phylum Pseudomonadota; class Alphaproteobacteria; order Rhizobiales; family Xanthobacteraceae; genus Afipia. The sequence continues at coordinate 4,957 of JBOFVL010000046.1, forward strand.
CTGTCGATGTGATCGCCTGCGTCGCGACTGAATAGTCGCGCGCTTTCGAAGCCGTTTGACATTCGAGGATATGATGCCCGCGCAAAATCTGGCGAGGCTCGCTGCCGTTGGTCCGGTGACGACGACACTCGTGCCGGTGCCGTTCAAAGCACTATTTCTATCGCTCGCCCTGCTGTATCTCGCAGGCTGCGCCACCAAGCCTTCCATATCGGCAGGACCTGACCCGTCCGACCCGGGCGCGCGGACATCGCGCGCTGAATACAACTCCACACTCGGGCGTTACACGCGCCAGAGACCGGTCGCTCCCTCAGCCTGGCAGAAGCAAAACGAGCTTGTGACGCCAGCTCCGAAATCCAGCGAGTAGGTGCAACATGCCAGCTCAGGATTTTAGGACTTTTACCGATCGCGCCACGCGCCGCGTCGGGTGGTGGATGGTTGCGGGAAGCGCCCTTCTGCTGTCGGGCTGCGCATCGTTCTCGCCGGATGGCGGGATGGGTGTCGTCACGGCCACGGTCTCGCAAGATCTCGGCAAGGATGCGGCCGCGCTGCGCACGCCGGAAGAGACGGCATCTGCGCGCAGCGTAACCGCGCGATTGCTTGCGAAGTCGCTGTCGGCGGATACTGCCGTTCAGATCGCGCTTCTCAACAATCGCGGGCTGCAGGCGGCCTACAACGAACTCGCCATCGCGGAAGCGCGTGCGGTGGAAGGAAGCCTGCCGCCCAACCCGGCCATTTCGCTGTCGCGGATCGCAGGGTCCGTGGAGGTCGAGGTCGAACGCAAGATCGTCGCCAATGTGCTGGCGCTTGCGATATTGCCGGTCCGCTCGGAGATCGCGGCGGCGCGATTCCGGCAGGCACAGATTGCGGCCTTGAGTGAAACGCTTCGGGTCGCCGCCGCCACGCGGCGGTCCTATTACCGCGCTATCGCCGCGCGCGAGCTTGCGGGCTTTCTCGCAGAGGCCCAATCCGGCGCCGAGACCGCGGCGAAATTCGCCACCCGTCTCGGCGAGACCGGCGGGATGAACAAGCTGGACCAGGCGCGGGAGCAGGTGTTTTACGCCGATCTCACAGCGCAACTTGCGATGGCACGCCAGCGTGGCGCCAGCGCGCGGGAATCGCTGATCCGCGCCATGGGACTGTGGGGCGACGATCTGGCGTTCAAGATGGCCAGTGCGCTTCCGCCGCTGCCGTCGCGGCTGCAATCTCTGCCGGGGATCGAAACTGAGGCGGTTCGCCGTCACGTCGATCTGCAGATCGGGCGGATCGAACTCGATGCGCTGGCGAAGTCCTACGGGCTGACGCAGGCGACGCGCTTCATCAATGTGCTGGATGCCGGGTTTGCCGGAAAGACCATCAGAGACAAGGCAACCGGAGAGAAATTCCGCGAGCGCGGCTTTGACGTCGAACTTCAGGTTCCGATTTTCGATTTCGGCGAAGTCCGAGTCAGGGAAGCCGAGGCGACCTACATGCACGCGGTCAACCGCCTGATGGAGAGAGCAGTCAATGTTCGCTCCGAAGCGCGCGATGCGTATCGCACCTACAGATCGGCCTACGATATCGCGGGTCACTATCAGCGGGAGATCCTGCCGCTGCGCAAGATCATCTCCGACGAAACCCTGCTTCGCTACAACGGAATGTTGATCGACGTGTTCGCGCTGCTAGCGGAGGCGCGTCAGCGCATCGCCGCGACGACGGCAGCGATCGAGGCGAAGCGGGATTTCTGGCTGGCCACCACCGATCTCAATACCGCGGTCATGGGCGGCGGCGTCCCCGGCCGGAACGAAACCGCGCAATCGATATCCGGCGCATCCGCCGAACAACCTCAGCATTGAAGGGAGCACGCATCATGATATCCCGCAGAACAATTCTCGGATCGGCGGCGGTGCTGGCCGGCGCCAGCGTCGTCAGCGGCCGGGTTCAGGCCGCGAGCATCCCCGAGGCCGCAACATCGACCGCCACCACGATGCAGCCGCCGCTGTTTCCCGCAAGCGGGCCGGACTATCAGCCGGTGGTGACGCTGAACGGCTGGACGCTGCCCTGGCGCATGAACGGCGACTGGAAGGAATTCCATCTGGTCGCGGAGCCCGTGAAGCGCGAATTCGCACCGGGCATGGTGGCGCATCTGTGGGGCTACAACGGTCAGGCGCCGGGCCCCACCATCGAAGCGGTGGAGGGTGACAAGGTCCGGATCTTCGTCACCAACAAATTGCCCGAACACACCAGCGTTCACTGGCACGGCATGATCCTGCCGAACGGCATGGATGGCGTCGGGGGCCTGACCCAGCCGCACATCAAGCCGGGCAAGACATTCGTCTACGAGTTCGTGCTGAAGAAGAGCGGCACGTTCATGTACCACCCGCATTCCGACGAGATGGTGCAGATGGCCATGGGCATGATGGGCTTCTTCGTCGTGCATCCGCGCGATCGAAAATTCATGCCGGTCGATCGCGATTTCGTCTTTCTCGCCAGCGCCTATGCCATCGAGCCGGGATCGTATCTCCCGAAAGTCGCGGAGATGACCGACTTCAACATGTGGACATGGAACAGCCGCGTCTTTCCGGGAATCGATGCTCTCCCGGTCCGGCTCGGTGACCGTGTGCGGGTGAGGATGGGGAATCTGACCATGACCAACCATCCGATGCATCTCCACGGTCACGAAATCTTCGTCACCTGCACCGATGGCGGATGGGTACCCGAAACCGCGCGATGGCCGGAAGTCACCATCGATCTGCCGGTCGGCAGCATGCGCGCGTTCGAGTTCATCGCGGACGCGCCCGGCGACTGGGCGTTTCATTGCCACAAGAGCCATCACACCATGAATGCGATGGGGCACGACATCCGCAATTTCGTCGGGGTGCAGAAGCGCGATCTGGTCAAGTCGGTGCGCAAGCTGGTGCCAGATTACATGCCGATGGGCACCGCCGGCATGGCCGACATGGGCGAGATGGAAATGCCGCTGCCGGACAACACGCTGCCGATGATGACCGGCTTCGGCCAGTTCGGCCCGATCGAAATGGGTGGCATGTTCACGACCGTCAAAATCCGCGAGGGGCTGGCGGCGAACGATTATTCGGACCCGCCTCCTTACAAGAATCCCGCTGGAACGGTCGCCTACGAGGTCGCGAGCGCGACCGCACCTCCCGCGAAACAATCGGCTTCGCCGCCGCTGGCGTCGAAGCCTGCGATTGAGATGAACGTGATCAAACCTCCCATGAACCACAAAGGACACTGAAGATGCGCGCTTTGAGAAAATCAAAAATCACCATGATCGCCGCCGCGCTGGCGGTGCTGCTGCCGGCTTCGTTCGGCCGCGCGCTAGCGCACGAAAGCCATGCGTCTTACGACGCCGGAGAACCCGGCGATCCGAAAAAGCCCTCGCGCGAGATCATCGTCGAGATGGGCGATCGGTTCTATCAGCCGAAGAAAATCGAGGTGAAGCGCGGCGAACAGGTCCGCTTCGTCATCCGCAACGATGGACACGAAGACCACGAGTTTCTGCTCGCCACCACCGAGGCGAATCTCAAGCACGCCGAAGCGATGAAGAAGAACCCCGGCATGGAGCACGATGAGCCGAACGGGATTCAGCTCTCGCCGAAGAAATCCGGCGAAATCGTCTGGAAATTCACGAAGGCCGGAACATTCGAGTTCTCGTGCCTGATCGAAGGTCATCGCGAAGACGGGATGATCGGCACGGTCGTGGTGAAGTAACGGATCAGAAAAACAGAGGAAGAAACATGCGGAAACTTGTTCTTGTAACGTCCTGCCTCGTGGCGCTGTCGGGTTTGATCTCCGGAATGCAGGTGCTTGCTCAGTCGCTGCCCGTGGACGGAACCGTCACGAAGATCGACGAGGCGGCCGGGAAGATCACCCTCAGACATGGCCCGATCAAGAAGCTGGATATGGACGAGGGGATGACGATGGTCTTCAAGGCCCAGACCCCGGAAATGCTGAAGCAGGTGAAGGTCGGCGACAAGGTCAAGTTCGACGCCGACAGGGTTAACGGGCAGATGACCGTGACGGGAATCCAGAAGGCGAAGTAGCTTCTCGCCGCCGCAGCCGGGTGCCGGGTAATGCCCTGACAAAGGCGTTACCCGGCAGTTTCTCGCCAATTGCCACCGATCTGTCGCAGTTGATCCCTCAATCGGCCTAAAAGTTCCCGCATCCAACGCCGCGGGGAGTTGTGATGATCAAGAAGCTGTTCACCAAGTACTTTTTAGAGGTCATTCCGTCGATCGTGGCGACGGTGGTCGGTGCGTACATCGTCACGCACTACATCAACGCCAAGTCGGAAACGGATAAGCCGAAGGCTGCGATCTCGGCCCCCGTCGGAACCTCGAAGGACGCTACCCCCCAAACGCTGAAGGCTGACGACTCCGGCGACAAGGCCGCGAAAGTTGAGAGCGCAAAAGCCGAGGCTGCCAGGCTGAAGGCTGAAAAGCTTGCCCTCGAAAAGGCCGCCGCGGAGCGGGCCGCTGTCGATCGGGCTGAGAACGCGAAGAGAGCCGCCGAAAAGCTCGCGGCCGAGAAGGCTGCCAGCGACAAGGCTGTCGCTGAGAAACTCGCCAGCGAGAAAGCCGCTGCCGAGAAGCGGGAGAAGCCGGTTGCGAAGTCAGCACCCGCTGCTCCGCTGCCTGCCGAGGCCAATGCCGCGCCCGAGCGCGATGCCAACGATCTGGCGCGCGCTGCGATCGAGCGGCTGCGCAAGGCTACCCCACAATCCTCCGAGGTGCCCCGTGCGCCGGAAGCCGCGCGTGCCGAAGAGCCGGCGAAGCCGCAGCCTGAACGGGCCAGGGTCAACAGCGTCGTCTATGCCCCGGCCCCCGCAGCGCCACAGCCGTCGGTTCAGCCACTCCCGCCTGCGGTCACCGTCGCACCGCCGCCGCCGGAAGTTGCGATTACTGCGCCGCCGGCGCCGTTTCCCCGGCCTGTGGATGAGGCGAGTGATGATTTACGTCTGACGCCGCCTGCGGATATTCCGTCCCGCCCGCTCGACCTTCGCGCCCGTGAGCGGGATCGTTCCGTTGCCGAGGGCGTCGTCTCGGCGGCACGGTCGGTGTTCCACGCCGTGATCCCGGAACGCAACTAGGTTTTCTGTTTCGCGCGGCCCTTCGCCGCCGGCGCTTTCGCTGGGACGGTTCTAGGGCCTTCGGCATTTGCAGTCGTCCCGGCATCGACGATATCCAGAAATTCCCTGACTGTACTGACTGCGCCTGGGTTCGCCGCGACGTAGCCTGGGAGTTGCGAGACCGCGTCATGAAATGCCTGGCCCTTCATGACATCGAGCACGCGCTGCATCGGCTCGGTGTCGAGAAACGCTCTCCGGCAAACGAAGAAATAATCCTCGGTCAGCAACCGCACGAAATCGAGATCGAACTGCCGCGCCGCCGCCTCGACGCCAAAGGCTGCGTCCGCCATGCCGCTCGCCACATAGGCCGCGACCGCAGCGTGGGTGAATTCCATCTGCTGCGCGCCGTTGATCTTCGCCTCGTCGATGCTTTGCTGCGCCAGCAACTGATCGAACAGCGTGCGCGTTCCGGAATCGTGGTCGCGGTTGACGAAGCGGGCTTTGGTGTCGATGAGGTCTTTCAGCGATCCGATCTTGAGAGGATTGCCGCGCTTGACCATCAGGCCCATCTCACGCGTCACGAAGCTGATGACGCGGTCCTCGCGGGGATCGAGCCAGTCACGGCAGGCTTTAATGGCTTGAGCGCGCAGCTCACCGCGCGGGATGTGCACGCCGGACAGATCGCAGGCGCCCTGCGCCAGCGACACCAGCGAGTTCTGGTTGCTCACATAACGCAGGTCGACACCGATCCCCGGCTCCTTGTCGAGCAGCTCACGCAGCCTTGAGACCGCGAAGCCGTGGCTGGCATGAACGCGGATGACGCTGGGCCGTTGATGCAGGAAGGGCTTGATCTCGGTGGCGAGTTCCTGCGCCAGATTTTCAAGCTGCGGGCCGAGGCGGGCCTGCATGCGCTGCCCGGCCCAGACCAGCTTTTCGCCGAAGGCCGTCAGCGAGGTGCCCTTGCCGCGATGGGTTTCGACCAGCGGCACGCCGAAGAACGCGGACCATTGCTCCACCAGATTCCAGACGTGCCGGTAGGAGAGGTGGGCGTGCTCCGCCGCACTGGTGAGTTTTCCGGTTTCGCGGATCTGGTTGAGGATTCCGAGCATGACCACGGCGGTCTGTGGGCTGCCTTCCTTGTGAAAGCGCCAGACGGGCTCGATCTCGATATGCAGCATCGTTCCGCCCTCTTATGAAATGTATTTCATATGATCGTGGTCTATTGGCACATCATATCATATTTACTCTGGCATATTTAATACACAAATTAGAGGAAAGAACAGGAGAAATATGATGTCGATTGCATATGATCTTTCCCATGACACATTCCGCGACGCCGCTGTCGTTCTCCGCAAACAGCTTTTGATCGACGGCCAGCACGTCGAGTCGGTGTCAGGGCGCACCTTCAACACCCTCAATCCCGCCACCGGGCAGGTCATCGCGACCATCTCTGAGGGCAACGAAGCCGACGTCGAGCGCGCTGTCGCTGCCGCGCGCCGCGCCTTCGAAGGCACCTGGGGCAACATGCGCCCCGCCGAGCGCGGCCACATCCTCTTCCGGCTCGCAGAGTTGATGAAGCAGCACGGCGATGAACTGGCCGAACTGGAAAGCCGAGACGCAGGCAAGCCGATCGCTGCGGTGCTGCGGCAGGATCTTCCCGCGGCCATCGATACGCTGACCTATTACGCCGGCTGGGCCGACAAGATTCACGGCGACACCGTGCCGACGCGCAGCGATGCGCTGACCTACACCGTGCGCGAGCCGGTCGGCGTTGTGGCCGCGATCGTGCCATGGAATTTCCCGCTGATGATCGGCATGTGGAAGCTTGCGCCTGCGTTGGCCTGCGGTTGCACTATCGTGATGAAGCCCGCTGAACTGACCTCACTATCGGCGCTGCGCATCGGCGAACTCGCGCTCGAAGCAGGGTTACCGCCGGGCGTGCTCAACATCGTGCCGGGTCCCGGCCGCGTGGTCGGCGATGCACTGGTCAACCATCCCGGCGTGGACAAGGTGACGTTCACCGGCTCGCCCGGCGTCGGCCGCGGCATCCTTCGAGGTGCGGCGGGCAACTTCAAGCGCGTGTCGCTCGAACTCGGCGGCAAATCGGCCAACGTGATTTTCGATGACGCCGATCTGGATGCCGCGACCAAGGCTGCTGCGGCGGGCATCTTCTTCAATGCCGGGCAGGTGTGTTCGGCTGGTTCGCGCGTGCTGGCTCACGAGAAGGTCTACGATGAAGTGGTCGCGCGGCTGACCGCGCGCGCCGAGGCGCTGCGCATGGGCGACACTGCCGACAAGACGACGGTGCTCGGTCCGGTGATCTCCGAGAAGCAGATGAAGTCGATCCTCGACTACGTCGACATCGGCCAGAAGGAAGGCGCGACGTTGGTCACCGGTGGTCAGCATGTCGGCGATCGCGGCTACTACATCAGCCCGGCCGTGTTCGCGAACGTGAAGCACGAGATGCGGATCTCGCAGGAAGAAATCTTCGGCCCCGTCGTCAACGTTATCAAGTTCAAGGACGAAGCCGACGCGCTGCGGATTGCCAACGGCACTGCGTTCAGCCTTGCCGCGGGCGTCTGGAGCCGCGACATCGGCCGCGTGCAGCGCTTTGCGAAGAAGGCGAAAGCCGGCACGGTCTGGATCAACACTTATGGCTACACCGACGTGCGGTTGCCGTGGGGCGGTGCGGGCGATTCAGGTTTCGGTCGCGAGCACGGCACGGAAGCTCTTGCAAATTTCACCGAGCCGAAAGCGGTCTGGATGAACCTGAACGTTTGAGTCTCGTCTCCTCCCCGAGCAAGCTCAAACAAAAACGCGGGCCGCGAGGCCCGCGTTTTCTTTTGCGGTGGTATCCCGCGTCCTCGGATTGCCGGATTTGATTGTCCATGATCCGATGCAGGCGAAATTCCGCAGCCGTGGTTGCATCGCCAGTTGGGGGTTATGAAAATCGTTCAATGGATCGCGACGCTCGCCATCGCGGCCTATCTGGCTGCCGCGGCGGCGCTGTACATCTTTCAGCGGGCACTGCTCTATCCCGCGCCTCAGACCACGCGAACTGATCCCGCCGCAGCGGGATTTCCGGAAGCGCAGGAAGTCGTCCTCGACACCAAAGACGGCGAGAAGGTCATCGTCTGGCACGTCCCGCCGAAAGCGGGAAAGCCGGTGGTGCTGTTCTTCCACGGCAACGGTGAAGTGCTGGCGTGGCGCGTGCCACGCTTTCGCGCCGTCACCACCGACGGCACCGGCCTCGTTGCGCTGTCGTTCCGTGGTTACGGCGGCTCCAGCGGCAAGCCGACCGAAGCGGGTTTGCTGACCGACGCGGCGGCAGCTTATGCGTTCGCAGCGGCGCAGTATTCGCCGGAGCGCATCGTGGCGTGGGGCTATTCGCTCGGCGCCGGTGTCGCGGTTGCCACCGCCGCGAGCCGGCCGGTTGGCAAACTTGTTCTCGAAGCGCCCTATACGTCGATCATCGATGTCGCCACGGCGTTGTTCTGGTACATGCCGGTGCGCTGGCTGATACGGGACAGCTTTCGGTCGGATGAGTGGATCGCGGGTGTGAAAGTCCCGTTGCTGATCATGCATGGGGAGAAGGATACGGTCGTCCCTGAACGGCTGGGGCGGCGGCTGTTCGATCTTGCGCCCGGTCCGAAACGGTTCGTGCCGTTCCAGCTCGGCACCCACGTCAACCTCGATGACTATGGCGCAGTGGACGTCGCGCGTGCCTTCATCGACGGCAAGGACTAATCTTCGCGCAAACAAAAACGCGGGCCGCAAGGCCCGCGTTTTCATATTCAAATTTGATTGAAGCGCTTAGCGCGGTCCGCGCGGACCTGCACCAGCGCCGCCACGGCCGCCGCCAGCACCACGCTCTGCGCCAGGACCCGCGCCGAACACCGGCTTCGGCTTCATCGGCAGCAGGCCTTCGCGCTGCAGCTTCTTGCGCGCCAGCTTGCGTGCGCGGCGAACGGCTTCCGCCTTCTCGCGGGCCTTCTTCTCGGAGGGCTTTTCGTAATGACCGCGGAGCTTCATCTCGCGGAAAATGCCCTCGCGCTGCATCTTCTTCTTCAGCGCCTTGAGAGCCTGGTCGACATTGTTATCGCGGACGAGAACCTGCACGCGGCATCCTCTTTGGTTTCATCAGGAAAATCAGGAGACGACGAAGGGCCGACTAAAGGCCAAGCCCTTCTCATCGAAGGCGCGGATGTACCAGATCAAACCGGGAATGTCCACCTGTGGACGGCCTTTTTCAGGGACCCAAACGTCACGATTTCGGGGCAAATTGGGCGAGCCGGGCCGCGCGATTCGGGGGATTTGGGAAAGTCTAGAACTCCGATTTTGACGGTTCCCGTCGTTAGGGTGATCCAACACCACGATTCAGGGAGACGTGACATGAATGCGAAGAAGTATGCCGCCGAGGTCATCGGCACGTTCTGGCTCACATTTGCAGGCTGCGGCAGTGCGGTCCTTGCGGCGGCTTTTCCGCAGGTCGGCATCGGCCTGCTCGGGGTCTCGTTTGCCTTTGGCCTCAGCGTCGTCACCATGGCGTTCGCCATCGGCCATATTTCCGGCTGCCATCTCAATCCGGCCGTCACGGTCGGGCTTGCCGCAGGCGGTCGCTTCCCGGCGGGGCAGGTTGTTCCTTACATCATTGCCCAGGTTATCGGCGCGATCCTGGGGGCAGGCCTGCTGTACATTATCGCCAGCGGCAAGGCCGGGTTCGACCTCGCGGGCGGCTTTGCTTCGAATGGTTACGCCGACCATTCGCCCGGCAAATACAGTCTGCTGGCCTGCTTCGTCTCCGAAGTGGCCATGACGGCGATGTTCCTGTTCATCATCATGGGGGCCACCCACGGCAAGGCGCCAGCCGGTTTTGCTCCGCTGGCGATCGGCCTTGCGCTGGTGATGATCCATCTCGTCAGCATTCCGGTCACCAATACGTCCGTAAACCCGGCGCGCAGCACCGGTCCTGCCTTGTTCGTCGGCGGCTGGGCCATTCAGCAACTCTGGCTGTTCTGGGTTGCGCCGTTGATCGGCGGCGTCATCGGCGGGGTTGTCTATCGCTGGCTGAGCGATGAGCCGGAAGGAATCGTCGCCGGTAGGTGACGTCTGATTTTCAGATGAGAGGCTGTCGCGAGTGATCGCGGCAGCCTTTATCTATTTCCATTTTTGCGAAGTCTTGACCTCGGTCACATGGCCCATTTTGCGGCCCGGGCGGGGTGCGCCTTTGCCGTACAGATGGACCGTGGCGCCGGGCTTGGTCAGCCAGTTGCCGTAATCAAGGATGTCGTCGCCGATCAGGTTGGTCATGGTGACGTCGCCGTGGCGGACCGGGTGGGCCAGCGGCCAGCCGGCAATGGCTCGGACATGCTGCTCGAATTGCGATACCGACGCGCCGTCCAGCGTCCAGTGGCCGGAATTGTGCACACGCGGCGCGATCTCGTTGACCAGCAGGGTCGGCCCATCCTTGCCGGGCACCACGAACATCTCCACAGCCAGCACACCGACATAGTCGAGCGCGGCAGCGATCCTTTCCGCGATGCTGCGGGCCTGCGCCGCGAGTTCGTCGGAGATGCGCGCGGGGGCATGCGAGAATTTCAGGATGTGGTCGCTGTGCTCGTTCTCGGTGACGTCGTAGCAGACCACTTCGCCGCCGGCGCTTCGTGCGGCGACGACCGAAATCTCGCGCTCGAACGGCACGAAGGCTTCGAGAATCGCGAAGCGGGTCTCGAGATCGGCCCACACCGCGTCTGGATCGGCGCCTTCGCGCACCACAACCTGGCCTTTGCCGTCATAGCCGAAGCGCCGGGTCTTGAGCACCGCGGGCAGGCCGATCCGTCCAATCGCCGCTTTCAGCGCCTGCGCTGAGGAGACGTCGGCATAGCGCGCGGTGCCGATGCCGAGCTTGGTGACGAAGTCCTTTTCGGCGAGCCGGTCCTGCGTGGTCTCGAGCACCTTCGGGTCCGGCAGCACCGGCCGGCGGGCGGACAGGATCATCGCCGTCGAAGACGGAATGTTCTCGAACTCATAGGTGATGACGTCGACGTCGGAGGCGAACAGTTCCAGCGCCTCGACATCGGCATATTCCGCGCAGGTCGCGTTCTGCACCACCTCGAAGGCCGGCGAATCCGGGTCCGGAGAAAACACCTGCGCCCGCAGGCCGAGGCGCGCGGCGGCCAGCGCGAGCATCCTGCCCAATTGGCCGCCGCCAAGAATTCCGATGGTGTCGCCTGGTTTCAGCGTCACCCGACTTGAAGATGTCACTTAGCTTCGTCCTCTGGGCGCTCGCTCACGGCCTCGGTCTGCTGTTTGCGCCATGCCGCAAGCCGGGTTGCAAGGCCGGCATCGTTGAGTGCCAGCACGCTTGCAGCGAGTAGGGCGGCATTGATAGCGCCGGACTTTCCTATCGCCAAGGTGCCGACCGGAATTCCGGCGGGCATTTGCACAATGGAATGCAGCGAATCCACGCCGGAGAGCGCCTTGGATTCCACCGGCACGCCGAATACCGGAAGTTCCGTCAGGGCGGCGGCCATGCCGGGCAGATGAGCCGCGCCGCCGGCGCCTGCGATGATGACCTTAAAGCCGGCCGCCTTGGCCCCCTTGGCGAAGGTGTAGAGCCGCTCGGGGGTGCGGTGCGCCGAGACGATCCGAGCCTCGTGCGGGACGCCGAGCGTGGTCAGGGTTTCTGCGGCGTGGCGCATGGTGGCCCAGTCGGACTGGCTTCCCATGATGATGGCGACGGGGGCTGTCATTCGGAATCTTTAAAAAGGGGCCGAAAAAAGAGGGCGGATTATAGGGTTGCGTCCCTGCGTGGCAAGCTAGTGCGGTGGTTCGCAAGTCCGCATCATGTCTACAGCGCGATCCTTTGCGGACTTGCGAACCAAAACCACACTAGAATCTATAATTTCTGGTGTCCTTTTAAATCCGAAGTTCGCTTTGGAAGGTGCTGCAAAATGAGGCGAACTTCGGATTTAGGACACCAGCGCGAATCCGTTATGGTTTCATGGTCAATGGCGGGGCGGAAATTGAAGAAACGGGGCAGGAAGACGGCAACGCGGCGCCTGGCGGCGAAGAAGCCGCAGAAGCGTGCCGTTAAGCCCCATAGCAAGGCGGCTGCCAAACCCAAACCCAAACCCAAACCCAAACGCAAGCCCAAGAAGCCAGCAGCGGCTTCGTCGTCGGCCAGGACCCGGCGGCAGCTCGCAGCCCTGAAAGCGGAACTCATCGCTGCGCAGGCCCGGATCGATGAGCTTCAGGCCTGGGCCGACACCGACTTTTTGCTGAACATCTACAACCGCCGCGGCTTCGAACGGGAACTCGACCGGTCGATCGCCTACATCCGGCGCTACAAGGCGACCGGTGCCCTGATCGTACTCGACGTCGATCGCCTGAAGCCGATCAACGACACGTTCGGTCACGCGGCGGGCGATGTGGTGCTGAAAGGCGCGGTCGCGGTCCTGATGCGCCACGTCCGATCGTCGGATGTGGTGGGGCGGCTCGGCGGTGACGAGTTCGGACTGCTGCTGTGGAATCTGACGGAAGCCGATGCGCTGGCGAAGGCGTCGGCGCTGGAAGAGGCCATCGACCGGCTCACATTCGTGTTCAAGGGCCGCCCCGTGGTTGCGGGCGCATCTGCAGGCGTCGCAGTGATCGGTGCGACGGATGCGGCGGCAGATGTCATGGAGGCGGCAGACCGCGCGATGTATGCGCGAAAGGCCGCGCGCCGGGGCCGCTCATTGGCGGCGCTTTAAACGCCCGAGCGTTTCGATTGTCAGGCGATGATGTCGGGTGTGATCTGGTCTTCGATGAAGGCGATGCGGTCACGCAATTGCAGCTTGCGTTTTTTCAGGCGCTGCAATCTGAGCAGGTCCGGCGCCGGCGATAGATGCAGCGCCTCGATGGCGGCATCCAGATCGCGGTGCTCCTGCTGTAACCGCGCCAGCTCCAGAGCGAATTCGTTGTTGTCCTGCTCTGCCATGACTTTCGATAAGTAAATGGGTCAGACTCTCAGCAAGTCTTACCGGATGTGTCCCGCCTGATGGTCATTGCAGAAAATTGTTACCAGTTCCAGCAACGGTATCGCGGGACTGGTTCCCTCACAATTCGTTTCCATTGACCACAAAATTTAGGCTGGGCGATTTCATTCCGTTGTCGACAGATGCCGCTGCTCATGTACACTTCCTTGTCCAGATCCAATCTGAGGTCCACTCACAAAGGAGACTTCTTATGGCGATTCAGGCGCATCTCGTTGAACTGGAACGGAAACACGAAGTTCTGGAAAACGAATTGCACGATGCTCTGCAGCATCTTTCCACCGACGACCTCCATATTATCGAACTGAAGCGCCGCAAACTGGTGCTCAAAGATCAGATCCAGCGTATCAAGCTCGCTACGGTCCACTGATCTCCCTGCGGAATCCTCCCGGAAGTTCAAGACGATGCTCGTAACGGCAACATTTGGCCGTTGCGAGGCCGTCGTTGCGCGGATGCGCTCTACGATTTGGAACACGATCGGACGCAAAACCGGTTCCCACTTTTGCTGATCGCGCTCCTAAGTCCGCACTCCGGCGAGGCGAGCCACCTCGTCTGCAATGGCGAGGGATGAGGTCAGGCCGGGCGATTCAATTCCGAACAGATTGACCAGTCCTGCGACACTATGCGCCTGCGGCCCCTGGATCACAAAATCCTGCCGGGCCACTGCAGGGGGCACGATCTTGGGCCGGATTCCGGCATAGCTCGGGATCAGCGCGCCATCCGGCAGCGTCGGCCAGTAACGCCGGATCGCGGGGTAAAACCGTTCCGCCCGCGCCGGGTTCACAGCATAATCGATTTCGTCGATCCATTCCACGTCGGGGCCGAATTTCGCCTGCCCCCCGAGATCGATGGTGAGGTGCACGCCGAGGCCGCCCGGCTCCGGCACCGGATAGATCAGCCGCGAGAACGGCGCGCGCGCGCTGCAACTGAAGTAATTTCCCTTGGCGTAGTAGATGTTCGGGATGAGGTCGGTCGGCATGTCGTCGATGGTGCGCGCGATCGCCGGTGCTGCGAGCCCGGCGGAATTGATCAGCAGCCGACATTGCAGTGTCATCGGGCTATCGCCGCCGATCTCGACCTCAAAACCTTCCGGCACGGCTTTGGCGCGCAGCAGCGGCGCATGAAATGCAAGCGCGCCGCCGGCGTCTTCGATCTCCCCGCGCAGCGCCAGCATGAAGGCGTGGCTGTCGACGATGCCAGTGGACGGCGACAGCAAGGCGCCGGTGCAATTCAACGCGGGTTCGAGCGCGCGCGCCTCTGCTCCGGACAACATCTGCAGATCGTCGACGCCGTTGGCTGCGGCATGCGACCTGATCGAAGCCAGCTTTTCATCCTCGCTGTCCGCCGTCGCCACGATCAGTTTGCCGCAACGCCGGTACGGCACGCCGTGCTCGTCGCAGTATGTGTAGAGCATCTGCTTCCCGGCGACGCACATCCGCGCCATCAGGCTGCCCGCGGGATAATAAATTCCGGCGTGGATCACTTCGCTGTTGCGCGACGATGTCCCGGTCCCGATGTCTCCAGCGGCCTCGACGACTACAACCTCGAGGCCGGATTGCGCCAGACGCCGCGCAGCGGCAAGACCGACAACGCCCGCGCCGACGACAACACACTCAATCCTGTCCATCGATGGTCCGCTTTGCTGGATAAGTTCGTTTCTTGCTCATTTTATATCCAGCGCTGCGCACTGTGAGTGATTCGACGTTAGGACGTTGTTAAGCATAGACGGCCAATTGCCCGCATTTAAGTCACATTTCGCCCGAGGAAGAGTACGCGTTTACCCGATTTAGACGGGTACAACCAGAGAGTGTCCGCGAAGAATTCCGCGGAATGGTAATGACCGGCTGGCAGAAGCAAGCACGAGCGACCGCAGCGAGCCCGGCCGGGATCGCTGTGTGCCTTTACGCCTCAACTTTCGCGTGCGGGAGCGCGACCGCGCAGATCGTCGCCAATCCTGACGGTACTTTTTCGGCGTTGTCGACGGAAAGCATGCAGACCGCCATGATATGGCAGTTGTTGATCGGCGGCTTCGTGGTCGTCGCGTTTCTGGCTTCAGTCATCCTCTGGATATCGACTGCGTTACGGCGCGCGCGGCACGCCAATATCCGGCGCGCCGCCTTTGTCTCCAGCGCTCTCAATAATCTGACCCAGGGTATTGTCATGGTCGATGCGCACAGGCGCATCGTGTTCTGCAATGATCGTTACCTTGAAATCTATGGGCTGGACCGTTTCGATCTGTTCCCTGGAATGAAGGGTCCCGATCTTGTGGAGTTGAGGAGGCAGCGTGGCTCGATCGACGTATCGGTCGATGATTACTACCGTCATGTGGCCCACCCAGACGGCTATGTTTGCGACCTCCGCGATAGCCGCTCGATCCTGATCAAGCACCGGAAGCTGGCCAATGGCGGATTGGTGTCCACCCACGAGGACTGTACCGATCAACGCAAGCTCGCCAAGGAGCTTGCAAAGAACAGGAATTTCCTCGAATCGGTGATCGACAACATTCCGGTCTGCGTCGCGGCCAAGAGCATCGACGATGGCCGTTATATCGTAGCCAATCGTGCGTTCGAGCAATTCGCTGGCGTCAGCCGCGACCAGATCATCGGCAACACCGCCACCAGCGTTTATTTGCCCGAAGCTGCACAGATGGTTGCGGAGGCCGATCAGGCGGCGGTCGATTCACCCACGGGCCAGACGCGCACTGAACTGCTCATCGAGCATGGTGGCAGCATGCGGCTGGTGGCGTGCAATCGCGTGATTGCGCGCAATGAGAAGAACGAACCTGAATTCCTCGTGTCCCTGTTCGAGGACGTCACCGACCGCAGGTCGCTGTCGCGCGAAATCCAGAGTGCGAAGAAATTTCTGGAACTAGTGGTCGACAACATCCCGGTCGCGCTGATCGTCAAGCGGCTGAGCGACGGCCAGTATGTTCTCGCAAATCGCGCCGCCGAAACCACGCTGAGCTGCCAGCGCGAGGACGTCGTCGGCCGCACCCTCGAGGACATTTACAATCCGGCGGATGCGCGATTCATCCTCAAGCGTGACGAGGATGCCGTTCGCAAGAAGGGCATCGTTACCGAAGAACATCCAATTCAGACCCCTAATGGGCTGCGCTTGTTCCTGACGCGGCGCGTTACCGTCCTCGACGAGAACGGCGAGCCGCAATATCTCATCAAGACCAACGAGGATGTCACGGATCGCCGCGAGACGGAATCGCGCATGGCCCATATGGCCTACCACGACTCTCTGACTGATCTGCCGAACCGCGCGGCTTTCCTGCTTGCTTTGTCGCAGATGATCGAGGCTTGCAAGGACACCACCGAGGAATTCGCCGTGCTGTCGATCGATCTCGATCGCCTCAAGGAGATCAACGATGTGTTCGGCCATGAGGTTGGCGACAAGCTGCTGATCGAAGTGTCGCGCAGGCTCGAGAGGGCCGTGCAGGGCGGCGTGGTATCGCGACTGAGCGGCGACGAATTCGGATTGATCATCGACGGCGTTCAGCCGGACGCGGCGCAGGAGCTTGCGAATCGTCTACTGGAGACGATGCGCGACGAAATCGTGATCGACGGCCGCTCGCATCGTATGGGGCTGACGACGGGTATTTCCATCTTCCCCCGCAACGGCAGCACCGCGGCGGAATTGCTGGCTAATGCCGACGCCGCGCTGTTCCGGGCCAAGGCAAAATCCCGCGGCTCCGTCAGCGTCTTCGCCGCGGAAATGGACCAGCAGGTGCGTGACCGCCGCGCGCTACATCAGGATCTGTCGACCGCGATCCGGAACGGCGAATTGTCGCTGCATTACCAGCCGCAGGCGCGCGCGCGCCACAAGATCAGCACCGATCACGTTCTCGGCTTCGAAGCACTGGCACGCTGGGTCCATCCTGTGCGCGGTTTCGTCCCGCCGAGCGATTTCATTCCGCTGGCCGAAGAAAGCGGTCTGATCGTCGAGATGGGCGAGTGGATTCTGCGTGAGGCATGCCGTGAGGCGGCGGCGTGGCCGAGGGATCTGCAGATTTCGGTCAACCTGTCGCCTGCGCAGTTCATGCACGGCGATCTCGTCGGTCTGGTGCACTCCATCCTGATCGAGACCGGCCTCGCGCCCGGCCGGCTTGAGCTGGAAATCACCGAAGGCGTGCTGATCGAAGATTTCGACCGCGGGTTGTCGCTGTTGCGACGGCTGAAGGCGCTTGGCGTACGGATCGCGATGGACGACTTCGGCAGCGGCTATTCCTCGCTGACCTACCTGCAGTCGTTCCCGTTCGACAAGATCAAGATCGACCGCGCCTTCGTGATGAATCTCGGACGCAACACCCAATCCGCGGCAATCATCCGGGCCATGATCGGGCTCGGCCACGGCCTCAATATTTCCATCGTCGCCGAAGGCGTCGAAACCCAGGAACAACTCAGCTTCCTCGCCGACGAGGCCTGCGACCAGGTGCAGGGTTATTTCCTCGGCAAGCCTGCGCCGATTGTCGATTACGCGGAATGGATCGGCCGGGAAAGGCCCGCCTCAGGCATCATCAAAATCCCTCGCAAGGTCGGTTAGCCCTTCATCGCCCTAGATATCCGCAAGGCTTGACTCACGATGATCGTCGTCGGAGATCATCAGCGGTATGGCTGATGTGGACATCGCGATCATCGGGGGCGGCCTTAACGGCGTGAGCATCGCGCGCGACGCTGCTGGACGCGGCCTGCGGGTCGTGTTGTTCGAGCAGAACGACCTCGGCGGTGGCGCGGCACTGGCGTCTCCCCACCTGATGCACGGCAATTTCATCGATCTCGAACGAGGACATGCATTGCGGGTCCGCCGTGCACTGACCGAACGCGACATCGCGTTGCGCACCGCGCCGCATCTGGTGCGGCCGAGGCGCTTTGTCCTGCCGGTTCATGCCGACGAGCGCCCGCCGGCCATGCTGCGCGCGGGCCTCTATGCCTACGACCGCCTTGCGCCGAAGGGCGATCTGCCCCGTTCCGAGGCCCTGGATCTCACCATTCACGAAGCCGGGCATCCGCTGAAACGCTCGCTCGGGCTGGCGCTGGCCTGGTCCGATTGCACGGTGGATGAATCGCGGCTCGTCGTTCTCAATGCGGTGGATGCCGCCGTGCGCGGCGCTGCGATCCGGACCGGTGCGCGCTGCGTGTGGGCCGAGCGCTCCGATGTCTGGAGGTTGGCCGTGGTCAATCGCGGCCATCGCGAGAACGTCACCGCGCGGGCGCTGGTGAATGCGAGCGGGGCATGGACGCGCTCCGTCGCTGAAAGCGTCTTGCATTTGCCCGCGGTTCAAGCGAGCTTTGCAAAAGTCAGCCAGATCGTCGTGAAGCGGATGTTCGATCGTGACGACGTTTACGTGCTCCAGAACGGCGACCGCCGGATGATCTACGCCATTCCGTATCACCGCGATTTCACCTTGATCGGGACATCCGAACGCAGCTTCGACGGCGATCCGGCGGTGATGGCGGCAGGGGCCAGCGACATCGCCTACCTCTGTGCAGCGGTCAGCCGCTATTTTCGCGAGCGGATTGAGCCAGCCGATGTTGTTCACGCGATGGCTGGCGGTCACATGGCCGCCGGTCGTGAGGGTTTCATGAAGCTGGACCGCAAGTCCGGCAAGGCGCCGCTGCTGACCGTGATTGGCGGCGTTACCACCGGCGCACGGCGTCGCGCGGAGATCGCACTTGCGCGGCTCACATCGTTTTTCAAGGCCTCGCCGGATTCGATACGGCCGTGGACCGCTCGCTCGCCGTTGCCCGGCGGCGATTTTGAATCAACCAATTCTCAGATTGATTCCTGGGATGTGCTTGACGATCAGGTTGCGCATACACGCAAGCGCTGGGCTTTCCTGAGCGAGCGTCATGCCCAACGGCTCGTCGCTGCGTACGGCACGCGGGTAGAACAGATTCTGGGTGCGGCAAAAAGCATGGATGACCTCGGCCCCGTGTTCGGCGATGACCTCACCGGCTCGGAGGTGCGCTATTTGATGACCACGGAATTTGTTCGCTTTGCTGACGATGTTTTGTGGCGACGCTCGAAACTCGGCCTGACGATGTCGCGGCAGGATCGCGCGGCGCTTGAAACATTCATGGCTGCGGCATGACGGCGGTCCGGCCTTCGTTGCTGCGTGTCAGTTCGGTAGTGAAGCGCTTCGGCGGCGTCACGGCGGTGGACGATCTGTCGCTCGACATAGCAGCCGGTGAGTTCTTCGCGCTGCTGGGCCCGAGCGGTTGCGGCAAGACCACGCTGCTGCGCATGCTGGCGGGATTTGAGACGCCCGACGCGGGTGCGATTTATCTCGACGGTTCGGACATCGCGCATGTGCTGCCGCACGAGCGGCCCGTGAACATGATGTTCCAGAACTACGCGCTGTTTCCGCACCTTACCGTCGAGAGCAACATTGCGTTCGGCCTCAAGCGCGCAGGGCTTCCGAAAGACGAGATCGCGGCGCGCGTCGCCGAGATGATCGCGCTGGTGCGTCTCGATGGCTTGCAGGCACGGCGTCCGGACCAGCTCTCCGGCGGGCAACGCCAGCGCGTGGCGCTGGCGCGCTCGCTCGCGCGGCGGCCGCAGGTGCTGCTGCTTGACGAGCCGTTGGCGGCACTCGACAAGAAACTGCGCGAGGGTACGCAGGCGGAGCTGATGCAGGTGCAGCGCCGGCTCGGGATGACTTTCATCATCGTCACCCACGATCAGGAAGAGGCGATGACGGTCGCAGACCGCATCGGGGTGATGGACAAGGGGCGCCTGGTACAGGTCGCGCCGCCGCGCGAACTCTACGAAGCGCCGAATTCGCGCTGGATCGCAGGCTTTGTCGGCGACATCAATCTGATCGAAGGGCAGGTTGCGGCGCGGCAATTCGGGCATTTCACCATTGTCGCGCAGGATGCAGGCACGATCGTTGCGTCACACGCGCCGTCGTCCGCGATAGGCAATGTTTGCGTTGCCATTCGCCCCGAGAAAATCCGCCTGTCGAAACCGGCGCGGGATGCGGCTGCATCCGTCAATACGTTCGCAGGGGTTCTCACCTCCACCGGATTTCTCGGCGGCGTGTCGGTCTACAGTGTGAAGCTCGATCAGGGAGCGGTGCTTCGGGTCGCAATGGCCAATGCTACGCGCGCGGCCGCCGATGGTTTTACGGCCGGGCAGCGGGTGAATCTGTCGTTCTCGCCCGACGATGTCGTGGTGCTGGATCGATGAGCGGCCGCCGCATCTTCACCCGTCCGGCGCGACTCGCTGCCATCGGGCCTTATCTCTGGATGGCTCTGTTTTTCCTGGTGCCGTTCGGCTTCGTGCTGAAGATAGCGCTGTCGCAGACCGCCATCGCGCAGCCGCCTTACGTGCCCGTGTTAGACCTCGCCGCCGGATGGGATTCGGTCAAGGCAGCGCTGTCCGCTTTGTCGTTCGATAATTTCAAACTGCTGGCCTCTGACGATCTCTACATCTTCTCCTATGTTCGCAGTCTGGTTGTGGCGATCACCTCGACCGCCATTCTGCTGCTGATCGGCTATCCCGTGGCCTACGGGATGTCGCGGCTGCCGCAGCGCTGGCAACCGGTGGCGATGATGCTGGTCATCGTTCCGTTCTGGACGTCGTTCCTCATTCGCATCTATGCGTGGATCAATGTGCTGCAGCACGACGGCCTGCTCAACAAGATGCTGCTTGCGCTCGGCATCGTCGACAAGCCGTTGGTCTGGCTTGCGACCGATTCCGCGATGTATCTGGGAATCGTCTACTCATATTTTCCGTTCATGATCCTGCCGCTGTACGCGACGTTGTCGAAAATGGACGACGCTTTGCTGGAAGCCGCTGCCGATCTCGGCGCATCACGGCTGAAAGCCTTCTGGCTGGTGACTTTCCCGCTCTCGCTGCCGGGCATCGGCGCGGGTGTCTTGCTGTGCTTCATCCCCATTGTCGGCGAGTTCGTGATTCCCGACCTGCTGGCGGGCTCCGACCGCATGATGATCGGGCAGACGCTGTGGCTCGAATTCTTCACCAACAAGGATTGGCCGGTGGCGTCGGCGATCGCTGTTGTGCTGCTCGTCGTGTTGTTGGTGCCGCTGCTGGTTTACGAGAAGCTGCAACGCCGCCATCTGGAGTCGCATTGATGGCTGCGCGGCAAACCCGTTTCTCCGCGTTCAATCTCGCCTCGGTCGCACTGGGGCTGGCGTTCCTGTATCTGCCCATCGCCATTCTCGTGATCTATTCGTTCAACGCCTCGCGCTTGGTGACGGTGTGGGGCGGCTGGTCGCTGCGCTGGTACACCGAGTTCTTCAACGACGAGGCTATGCTGTCTGCGGCGTGGATGAGCCTGCGCGTGGCGTTCTGCTCGGCGACGGCGGCGACGGTGCTTGGCACGCTGGCGGCGGTGGCGCTGTCGCGTGGCGAGCGCTTCAGGGGACGCACACTGTTCTCCGGCATGCTCTATGCGCCACTGGTGATGCCTGAAGTTATCACCGGGCTGTCGCTGCTCTTGCTGTTCGTCGCCATCGATGCGGGGCGCGGCTTCTGGACCGTCACCATCGCGCACACCACGCTGACCATGTGTTTCGTGACGGTGGTGGTGCAGTCACGGTTGAACGCGCTCGACCGCAGCCTTGAAGAGGCCGCGATGGATCTCGGCTGTCTGCCGGTGCAGGCGTTTATCGCGGTGACGCTGCCGCTGATCCTGCCGTCGATTGTCGCAGGCTGGATGCTGGCCTTCACGTTATCGCTGGACGATCTGGTGATCGCGAGCTTTACCACAGGGCCGGGCTCGGCCACGTTGCCGATCCGGATCTATTCGGAGGTGCGCCTCGGCGTAAAACCTGAGATCAATGCGATCTGTACGCTGGTGATTGCAACGGTGGCGCTGGTGATTGTCGCAGCGTCGTTGGCTTCGAAGCTGACAAGCGAGCAGGGCGAAAGCGCAGCACCACTCTAGTTTGCTTTTTCCGGACGGGATTCGGCTGCGGCCGGCGGTTCGGTATTCGCGGGCGTATCGGCCGACGGAGCGGACACCTCGGATGGATTTTTGTCGGCCGGAGGTGATGCCGGTGTCTCCGCAGCCGGTGCGGGGGCGTCAGTTGGCGCCGGAGCAGCAGCGGGAATTGCCGGTGCAATGGGCGCAGGCAAAACGGGCTGCGGAATCGCGGCTTGCGGTTGCGCTGCAGGTTCCGCTGCCGGCTTTCTACCGCCGCCGGTAAAACGCTCGATCACGGATTTGACGGCGTCGCGTGTCTTGCGGTCCTTTAGGGAATCCAGCAGCGGCGCCGACGCCGGTGAGCGGCGGATCAGCGAATCCGAATCCGGGAAAATCAGCGGATCATCCCACGGACCCTGCACCACGAACGGCAGTTGAAACGCCGGCGGCGCGTCGCTGGCGGAAATCAGGCTGGCGACGCCTTTCAGATCGTATTCACGGGACGGCACCGATGCCGTCCCGGTGAGCATGATGCGCGTGGTGTCTGCCTCAAGCTGGGCATCCTCGGCGGTGGCGACGCCGTCCTTGAAGCGGATGGCAATGTTCAGCGAATTGAACGGTGTCGAGCCGGTGCGGAAGTTGCCTGCACCCGACAGGGGGCGGCGCTCCAGCCGTTTCAGCAATTGTTCGATGTTGAGCCCGCCGATAGCGCCGTCGTGGCCTGTCAAAGTCGCGGTGCCGTCGAGCGATTGCGCCAGCGCGAACGGGCTGGCCCCCGTGGCTTCCAGCGCAAAGTTGAGATTGCCGCGGCCTGTGAGTCTGCTGACTCCGAACAGTTCGCTGGCGCAGCTCGCCAGATCCACATCGGTGAACTGGAACTGGGCTTTCACATCGGCATCGTTGTCGGCCCGCGCGATGCCGAGCGATCCCTTAAGGATGCCGCCATAAATCTGCGCTTCGCCGATGCTCAGCGCCAGGGTGCCGTTGCGGAGATTGGCGCCAAGCGCCGTGCGTCCGAGTTTCGAGGTGCCGATGGTCACCTTCGCGGCCGACAGGCGCATGTCGAGATCGGTGGCGGAGAGCCCGCGCATGTCGAACAACTGCCTGTTCCAGTCGCGCGCGCCGCTGGCGAGCAGGCGGATGGTGTCGACATAGGGCGTGAAGTCGAGCGCATCGGCGGCCAGCGTCGCCTGCACCGTCTGGCGGTCGTTGTTGCTGTAGGTGATGACGCCTTCGGCGGTGTTGCCGTCGAGTTCGAGGTTGACGTTGGTCAGCGCGATCGACTCGCCCACCACATTGGTGCGGGCCTTGAGCGAAAACCGTCCCAGACCGCCGCTGCCGGGTGGGGCCTGTCCGGCCCAGCGCATGGCGTTGCGCAGCGACGGGCTGTCGGCGGTGAGCGTGCCTTCCATCAGCAGGCTGGTGCGGTTGGCGACCGCGCCGTCGAACGCGAATTTCAGCGGCGCGCTTGCAACGCGGACCTTGATGCCGGAACGGTCGCCGGACAATGCTGCGATGAAGTCCGTTATGCTGAGGCTGCCGTCGATGCGCTCATTGCGCCAGTCGAACTCGCCGGTGGCGGCGAAGGAGCGCGAGATCGAGGGCCATGCCAGCGACAGATCGATGCCGTTGATTGTTTCGTCGATATTGCGCGCATCGTTCTGATAGACGAGCACGCCGTCCTTGATGAGAATTTCGGAGAACGATACCGGGCTGTCGATGCCGGGCTTGATGGTACGCGCCAGCGTCTCGATGATCGGAGTCCAGTTGTTGTAGCCGTCGGCGGTACGCTTCACGTTGATCCGCGGGCGCTCCAGAGTCACGTCGGCGATCTCGTAGCGCCGCATCAGAAGGGGCAGCAGGCGAAGGTTGGCAGTCAGTTCAGCGACGGTGAGCGGTTCATCGACGATGCCGCCGCCGCGCGAACCGGCGCCTTTCAGCCCCACCTGCCGCAACGTGATGGAACTGCCGGGAAACACCGAAACGCGGACATCGCCGTCGACCTTGAGATCGAGGCCGGTCGCCGCGCGAATCTGCCGCTCGACGGAGAGCCGCACGGCATTCGGATCGATCATCCACGAAATGGCGATCAAGCCGATCAGCGCGGCAGCGAGCAATGCCGCAATCGGCATCCCCAGGCGCTTTATCCCTTGGGCCATCGTCAATGAGTTCATCCGGTAAGGTTGCGGTGTGGGCATCGGCGGGTGTCCCGCCGCAGCGCAGGCTGCAACTTGATTGTTTTTCTTGACGCTTTCAAGGCCATCCGCGGCCCAAAGCCCGCCATCCGCGCCACAAACCGAAGACTTCCCAACGAAATGGCGGGTTGAACGTGACCGCGGCAAAACCGCCGAGGCCGGGCCCGGCAGCGCGATTGACGCGCCTTGAAGGTTTCGCCTAATAATCGCCCAGTAAAGCGGCTGGCCCGTCTATTTCCCTCCATCAGGTTGCACCCCCATGAACAAGGTTTACCCCGACGCGAAATCCGCGCTCGATGGCGTTGTCAAAGACGGCATGATGATCATGTCCGGAGGTTTCGGCCTCTGCGGTATCGCTGAGACCCTGTCCGACGCCTTGCGCGAGACCGGCGTCAAGAACCTGACCGTTGTTTCGAACAATGCCGGTGTCGATGGCATCGGCCTCAGCCGCCTGCTGGAAACCCGGCAGATCAAGAAGATGATTTCTTCCTATGTCGGCGAGAACAAGCTGTTCGCGCAGCAGTATCTCGCAGGCGAACTCGAACTCGAATTCAATCCGCAGGGCACGCTGGCCGAGCGCATTCGCGCCGGCGGCGCCGGTATCCCGGCATTCTTCACCAAAACCGGTGTGGGCACGCTGATCGCCGAAGGCAAGGAAGTCCGCGAATTCAACGGCGAGAAATACATCATGGAGACCGGCCTCGTCGCCGATCTTGCCATCGTGCATGCCTGGAAGGGCGATACCGCAGGCAATCTCGTGTACCGGAAGACCGCGCGTAACTTCAATCCGATGATGGCGACGGCGGCAAAGGTCACCATCGCGGAGGTTGAGCATCTGGTGCCTGCCGGCGAGATCGATCCCGATCACATCCACACCCCCGGCATTTTTGTGAAGCGCATCATCGCGGTCGATCCGAAGCTGAAGCGGATCGAGCAGCGCACCCTGCGCAAGCGCGCGTAACCTATTCTCTAAAGGAGAGTCCCATGGCCTGGACCCGCGAACAGATGGCAGCCCGCGCCGCGAAGGAATTGCGCGACGGCTTCTACGTCAATCTCGGCATCGGCATTCCGACGCTGGTTTCGAATTACATTCCCGATGGCCTCGACGTTCAGCTCCAGAGCGAGAACGGCATGATGGGTATGGGGCCGTTTCCCTACGAGGGCGAAGAGGATCCGGATCTCATCAACGCCGGCAAGCAGACGGTCACTGAATTGCCGACTACCAGCTATTTTTCGAGCTCGGACTCGTTCGCGATGGTGCGCGGCGGCCATATCGATCTGTCGATCCTCGGTGCGATGCAGGTGTCCGAAAATGGCGATCTCGCCAACTGGATGATCCCCGGCAAGATGGTGAAGGGTATGGGCGGCGCGATGGATCTCGTCGCCGGCGTCAAGCGCGTCATCGTCGTGATGGAGCATTCCGCCAAGGACGGCCCGAAGCTGCTGCACAGCTGCAACCTGCCGCTGACCGGCGAGCGCGTCGTCGACATGGTTGTCACCGATCTGGCGGTGTTCACCATCGACAAACATGGCAAGGACGGTATGGCGCTGATCGAGCTCGCCGACGGCGTCACGCTCGATGAGGTGAAGGCAAACACCGAAGCCGACTTCCGCGTGGCGCTGAAGAACGCTTAAGGCGCGTTCTTCAGTTCAGTTCACCGACGCCCACAGAAAGATCGCCGTCGCGGCGATGCCGAGCGCGGTGCGTCCCGCGTGCAATCTGGCCCATGTCTCGATGAGGGCGCGGGACTCCGGTCCCGCGTTTGTGGTGTCAGTTGCCATCAGCCTGTGATTGGTCGGCATGATGCCGAGCACCGTGTAGGGCCAGTTCGCCACCAGGACCGTCGCGCCGATCAGCCACAGCCATTGGCCGGTCTGCCACCACGCCAGAAGTCCCAGCAGGAAACCGACGATCGCAAGCGGCGCCTGCATCGCGAAGCCGCGCTTGTAGGACGGCTTCCATTCGGTGAGGAGGGCGCGGTCGTCGAGATTTAAACGCGCCGGCTGCTCGGCGAAGCCGACATAAAACGCTGCTCCCGCGAAAAAAGCGGCGGCGATCAGTGCAAGCTGTCCTGCAAGCATGGTGACCTCCTGCACAGGTGGCCCATGTTACTTTCCGCCGCGATGACCGGCAACGCGGTAACGGACCCTTACGCCGGCCCCTGCGGAATATCAGAGAACCGCGTCAGCCATGCCACCGGCCCGATGCTCGCCGCCACGATCAGGAGTGCGGCGAGCGCGCCGTCCTCGAAGCTGCCGCGGCTGGCATATTGATAGATCGAGGTCGCGAGCGTCTCGACGTTCAGCGGCCGCAGCAGCAGCGTCGCGGGCAATTCCTTCAGGCAGTCCACGAACACGACGATCGCGGCGCCGAGCAGCGCGGGACGCAGCAGCGGCAGGTGAATGCGCCGCATCGCGGTCATCTCGCTGGCGCCTACGCTGCGCGCACTGTCGTCGTAATCAAGCGGAATCCGCTCGAAGCCGGCCCTGATGAAGCCTGTCGGCACCGCGAGAAAGCGGATCACGTAAGCCGTCACAACGGCCGCACCCGAGCCCATCAGCACGAGGCCGGGCAGCGATAGCCCGAGCCACGCGGCGAGCGTGTTCAGCCCATTGTCGATCGTCAGCACCGGCGTGAGCAGGCCGAGCGCAAGCACCAGCCCCGGCAGGGCGTAACCCATCTGCGCGATGCTGGCCGAGAACGACCGCCACGTCTCCGGACGCCAGCGGGTCGCGAGGATCGTTGCAAATCCCAGAGCGAGCGCAACCAGCGTGGCAAGAGCGGCGAAAGTCACCGAGTTGAACGCATCGCGCCAGATCGCGGCATCCATCGTCAGCAATGACCGGTGCACGCTCTGATGCAGGAGAAACAACAGCGGCACGATGAAGCCGAGCAGCACCGGCAGGGCGCACGCGGCGAATGTTAGCCAACCCTTGAGGCCGCCGAGCGGGGTGCGTGCGGTCAGCCGGGGGCTTTCCGCGGAAAATTCCGTAACGGCGTTGCGGCGGCCGTAGCGCTCCAGCGTGATCAGCCCGGCGACGATGACCAGCGCCAGACACGACAATTGCGCGGCACCGGCCAGGCTGCCGCGATTGAGCCAGGTCGTGAAGATCGACACGGTGAGCGTGCGCACGCCGAGATACTCGCTGGCGCCGATGTCGTTCAGCGTTTCCAGCGCGACAAGGGCGAGGCCGACGGCGAGCGCCGGACGTGCCATCGGCAGCGAGATGCGGCGGAACACATTCCAGCGGTTCGCGCCCAAGGTCCTTGCGGCTTCGGCGAATTCGGCGCTCTGCAGCTGGAATGTCGCGCGTGCCGACAGATAGACATAAGGATAGAGCACGATGCCCATGATGAGGATTGCGCCGGGCAGGGAGCGCGGACTGGGTAGCAGCGCCAGCGCGTCGCGCGATGGAAGCCACAGCGTCAGCGTGCGGTGGACGAGGCCGAGCGGTTCGAACAGATCGACATAAACGTAAGCTGCGATGTAGGTCGGAATCGCGAGCGGCAGCGGCAGCAGCCACAGCAGCAGTCCGCGGCCGGGAAAGTCATGCAGCGAAATCAGCCACGCGCTGCCGGCACCCGCGCCGAGTGCGACCAGCCCGACGCCGAACAGCAGCAACGCCGTGTCCCATAAGGCGAGCGGCAGCACGTAGTCGATCAGGTGTTGCCAGACATCGGGCGCAGGTCGGGCCGCGAGCACGATGATGGCAATCACAGGCGTCGCGACGAGCCCCGCGGTGAAAACCGCGAGCGCCGAGACGGCAGGTTCTGCGATGCGTGAGGTGCTCACGCCGGCGTCACGTCGGGAGCAATCGCAAGCGGTTTAAGCCTCAATTATCAAACCCGACCTTGTCCACCAGCGTCGAGGCGGCCTTACGGCTGGCGGCGATCTTCGCGATCGGCAGCGTGTCGGCGTTCAGCTTGCCGTAGCTGGCGATGGTCGGATTGACGGCGACACCGGCGCGCACGGGATACTCATAATTGGAATCGGCATAGAGATGCTGGGCGTGTTCGCCGAGCAGCCATTCGATCAGCTTGACGGCATTGGCGCGGTTGGGCGCGTTCTTCGCCAGCAACACGCCCGAGAGATTCACATGCGTGCCGCCACCGGCAAAGGTCGGCAGGATCACCTTGGTGGCTTCCGCCCAAGGCTTCTTGTCGGGATCGTTGTTCATCATCAGCGCCCAGTAATAGGTATTGCCGATGCCGATGTCGCATTTGCCCGCCGCGACGTCGCGCGCGGTTTCGCGGTCGCCGCCGGATGGCTTCTGCGCGAGGTTGGCCTTCACGCCGCGCAGCCATTCTTCGGCTTTCGCCTCGCCATGATGGGCGACATAGGCCGCGAACAGCGCGTTGTTGTAGATGTGCTGGCCGGAGCGGATGCAGATCTTGCCCTTCCACTTCGGATCGGCGAGCTCTTCATAGGTGATGGCGTCCTGCTTCACGCGCTCCTTCGAGGCATAGATCACGCGCGCGCGCATCGAGATGCCGGCCCAGTGGCCGTCGGGATCGCGATACTGCGCCGGCACGATCTTCTCGACCACCTCGGACTTGATCGGCTGGGTCACGCCGGCCTGCACGGCCTCGTCGATGCGGCCGATGTCGACCGTCAGCAGCACGTCAGCAGGGCTGTTGGCGCCCTCGGACTTGATGCGTTGCTCGAGGCCCGAGCTCGCCGAGACCACATTGACCTTGATCCCGGTGTCCTTGGTGAAGGCGTCGATCAGCGGTTGCACCAGCTTGCTTTCGCGATAGCTGTAGACGTTGACCTCGCCGGATTGGGCGAATGCGGCCGCATTCAGGGTCATCGCGGATGCGACGACAGTTGCGGCGGCGAGAATGCGAGATCGTGACATGATGAGACTCCGGCGGCTTTGATGAGCAGCGCAGCGCTGAACGTTGCAGCGCGCGACGATGCCGGTTCTGTAGCGCAGAGGGCGCGCACATTCACGCGGCGCGATGTCGCGAGATCGCTGATTTAGAGGGATTCCAGAGTGGCGATCAGGCGATCGCGCTGGCGTGCGAGAACACGACCTCGATCAGCGTGCCGGAATGCGGCGCTGTCTTGATGTGAAATTGCGCGCGGTTGGCCTCCACCAGCGCCTTGGTCAGCGACAGGTTCACCGCTGAGCTGTCGGCGGTCTGGTCCGATGCGCCCGGCGTGCGGAACGGCGCCATCGCCGCCGCGATCTCGTTGTCGTTGAGGCCGGGGCCGGTGTCGCGGACGCGCAGTACGATGTCGCCGAAATCGGTGGTGGCGGTCGAGACGATGACCTGCCCGCCGGCATTGGCGAGATGGATCGAATTGCCGATCAGGTTCAGGGCGATCTGGCGTAGCGCGCGCGCGTCGGCCTTCACCGTCGGCAGCGAATGAGCAAGTGAAGTGCGGATGATGATGCGCTCGCGATTGGCCTGCGGCTGCATCACCGCGACGCATTGTTCGACCATGCTGTTGAGGTCCTGGCTTGCGAACGACAACTCCATCTTGCCGGATTCGATGCGCGACAGGTCGAGCAGATCGTCGATGATCGCCATGACACGCTGGCCGGAGGCGCGGATGTCCTTCATATATTCGACATAGCGCTCGTTGCCGAGTGCGCCGAAGCGCTCGTCGATCATCACATCGGAGAAACCGATGATGGCGTTGAGCGGCATGCGGACCTCGTGGCTGATCCGCGCGAGAATGTCGGCCTTCGCAGTCATCGCGCGCTCGGCCTGCCGCCGCGCCTGCATCAATTCGCCTTCGTTCTTCTTTGCCTGCGACAGATCGCGGAAGATCGCGAAGAAGCGTTCGCTACCCGGCCGCGTCCGGCCCATGGTCATCGACAGCGGGATGATGCCTCCGTCGCGCACGCGTCCAAGCATGTCGCGGCCGTGATCGAGCAGGCTCGCAACGCTCGTGGTCTTGATGCTTTCCAGATAGTCCGTCACCGCGCGCTGGCTTTCAGGCGCGAACAGATCGGCCAGATGCAGTGCCGCGATCTCGGTGTCGTTGCGGCCGAACAGCGCCTCGGCGCTGCGGTTGCACGACAGGAGCTTGCCGTGATCGTCGAAGATCACGACACCCTCGGCCGTGGTGTCGAGAATGGTGGCCAGTTCCTCGGCCTGCGTGGTGTCTTCGGTCTGAACGATGACCGGAGCGATGGTCGCCGCCACGGGTTCGATGCGCGGCTCGGTACGCGGGCCGGAGAACACCAGAGCATGCGCCGGCTCGCCGTCCCATGTGATTGCGAACAGCCGCGCGTCGACGGGCTTGCCCTTGTCGGGGCCGTCCTCGCTGGTCGCGGCAATCACGACAGGCGTGCCTGCTTCCGATGTGCTGCTGGCTGTGCCTGCGCCCGACTCGACGGTCAGGGCATCGAGGCCGCCGGCCTCGGTGAGTGCATGCAGGCTGTCGTAGCCGGTGGAGGCGAGAAACGCGCTGTTGGCGTAGATCAACCGGTCGAGGCGGTAGACCAGCACGCCGACCGGCAGCCGATCGAGCAGTTGCGGGTCCTGCACGGAGATGGCGCGGGGCGGAGCGGGCTCGCGCGGCACGAACGCCGTTGGATATTCAGTCTCGAGCCTGGATGGAGCCTTAATCTCCGGAATCGCGGCGTCGGCTGCGCGCGAATCCGTTGACGCCGTTTCATCGGGCGCGGCTTCGTTCGCCACATCGCCTTCCAGCCGCGCCGATAGCCGCCGCGCAAGCTCGTCGAAAGCGCTGCTCTCGACCGGCGTCAGCACGGGCAATTTCGGTTCGGCGACGGGAAACGGTACGACGTTCTGCGGAATGTCCACGGGCGGCTTCAGTTGTGTGCTCAAGAAGGCGTCTGTCGGAAAGCTGTCTCGCGTGCTGTCGGTGGTCTGTTGCGTTGTATCCGGTGGTGTCACGACGGTGCGCGGTGGTTCGTCCATACTGTCCTGGATATTATCCTGCATCACGTCTTGCAGGTTGTCCTGTATCGTCGGTTCGTCCTGCGCTGCTGGCTTATCGGACTTCGCCGTTACCGGTCGCGATCCATAGAGCACGTCGTCGCGGCGCTGCGCGGCGAGGCGCGTCATGCCTTCGATGTCGCGACAGACGCCGAACCCGCGATAGCCGCTGAAATGTCCCGCGCGATCGGTGATCGGCAATCCAGAAAGCTCCACCGGCAGTCGTGCGCCTACGCCGTCCGCAGGCCAGTCCACGACGATCCCGCTCCATGTGCCCCGGGTGGCGACGGCGGCGGCCACATGGCCTTCCGGATCGAGCCCGAGCGCATGAGAGATTTCGCTCCACGGACGCCCAAAGGCAGCGGCCGTGCGCGCGCCGATCAGGCGGGTGAATTCATCCGAGCCGAGCGAGAAGCGACCTTCGTCATCCATCTGCCACATGAAGCGCAGCGGATGCCGCCGTTCTGACAATTGCGGGCCGTCCATCTGAAGCAGCGTCGCCGAGACGTCGCCCTCGCTTTCCTGCGTGTCGAAATGCTGAGGCGGGATCTCGGCTCCGGAGGATTGCTGAACCTGCGACTCCTGCGCAGTTTCGTCGAACACGGATTCGAAAACATCCACGGGCGTGACATCGGCAGACGGTTCGGCCGATTGCTCGCGCGTCGTGTCGCTTCGCGGAACGTCGGCAACCGATTCAGGCGCAATGTGTTCGGCGACAGGTTCGTTGACCGGTACTGCGTCAGCTTCCGGTGCAACGACCACAGCGGCCGGCTTCGGTGTCGGCTTCGGCACAGCCCTCGCGCCGATTAAAGCAACCAGCGCGGTTGCATCCCCACTGCCGACACGATGCACCGTGACGCGGCCAAGATCCATTTGCAGCATCGCCTGTCCATCGCGCAGCGCACCGCTGCGCGCGTCGTCAAATCCCGGGCCGGTGAGATCGCTGAACAGCGCGGCGAAACGTTTGGCAGGTTCGTTCACGCCGGCCAGCGCACCGTTCGGTGTGAAGACCATAGCTGGCGTGCTCAAGCTATCGACCAAGTTGGCGAGACGTTCGGTGAGCGGTATCGGGCGCCCGACCGGCTCGGTGGCGGCGATGAGAAGTCCGCTGGTGCGGTCAGCGAACGTCAGCCGCGCGCAGGAGCATGTCAGCAGGCGGCCGAGCGGCGCGCCGAAACCGCGCAGCCGTTCAAGACGCGGCCCGCCGGTCGGCGAAAGCCGTGCCGCGAGTTGAGCGGCCTGGCGGCGATGCGGGTCCGCAGCGCCGATGGTGCGCTCCGCAAGGACCGCGGCGTTGCGTGCATTGAATAGACGCGCGCCAGCCGCGTTGGCCCACAGAATCCGCGCGCCGTCGAGCGACCAGACCCACGCAGGGATGGCACTCGTCGCGTGAACCGCAAGGCGCGGATCGCGGATGCCATGGAGCAGGAAGTCGGCTTCGCTCATCTTGAACAACCCGGCAATTGAGTCTTCGTCTCGCTGTTGTGGCGCCGGATTCGACGCCAGAGGGACAGGATCGGACAACCTTAACAAATGATTAGTATGGCGTGGCTGCCGCAAGGTCCATCGGTGCGGTGAGAGCCTACCTCTCCAAACCAGCGATAACGTTAATTAGGGGGCCGCGCCGAACTGCGGCGCCGTCCGAACGTTGAGTTGTTGCAAAAGCTGTTCAAACGTTCACGATAGGCCGACCGAAGCCGTCGCTGCGCTGCGTCATATGCGCGATGTCGCCAGGCGATAACTATGCGGGACAGCCGGGGCCGCCCAATGGTTCCGGCATGCAACAGGAGGATGCGACATGTCAGGCGATCGTTTCGAAATCCCGAAGGAAATGCGTTCAATGGCGGAAACCAGCCTCGATCAGGCGCGCAAGGCGTTCGAATCCTTCATCAGCACCGCGCAGCAGACGGCGGCTGCCTTCGGCGGCACAACGGTAGGCGGCCCCGGCGACGCGGCCAAGGAGATCAGCGCCAAGGCGATCGCCTTTGCCGAAAAGAACGTACAGGCCTCGCTGGCCTACGCGCAGCAACTTATTCATGCCAAGGATCTCACCGAGGTCATGCGCCTCCACACCGAGTACGTGCAGGCCCAGATGCGTGTCCTGGCCGAGCAGGCCAGCGAGATGGGCCAGACCGTGACCCGCGCGGCCATGGATGCTGCCAAGCCCAGATAGCCGCAAAAAAAGGGGTCTGCCTGGCAATCTGGGCCTTAACCGTATTCTGATCCGGCGGACCTGCCGGATCAGGCATGCGCGCTATCTTGTTGCAACGCACAAAAGTTTTCATATAGTGGCCGACGACGCTGATCCTGTGGCGGGCTGTGAGCCTGTCGCGGGCAGTTGCGCCGTTAGCCTTAGGCTGGCGGCCTGAATTCCAGCACAAGGACGTTTCCATGAGCGCGCACGATCCGTTTTCGAATGTCACCCCGTTCCAGGTTCCCGAGCAGGTCCGCGCGTTGGCCGAGCAGGGCGTTTCGCAAGCTCGCGAGGGCTATCAGAAGCTCAAGGAAGCGGCCGAATCCAACAACGGGGCGCTTGAAGCCGTTTACGCATCGGCCACCAAGGGTGCCGGCGACTTCACTGCGAAGGTGATCGACATCGCCAAGACCAACACCGAATCGGCATTCGATTTCGCCCAGAACCTGCTCGGCGTGAAGTCGCTGCCGGAAGCTTTTGCGCTGGTGAACGCGCATGCCCATAAGCAGTTCGAAGTCCTGACCGCGCAGTCCCAGGATCTTGCCGCACTGACCCAGAGAGTTGCGACCGACACTGTCGAGCCGATCAAGGCCGGCGCGGCAAAGGTGTTCAAGACCGGCGTCTGACGCCGCCTCAGGGCGAAACTATCGGGGCGCGGCACGGTCGCGCTCCGTTTCCTAGGCATTTATCTTGGCTGACTATGCCGCGCGCTGAACCGATTGTACCCCGGCCGTCACCAATATCCGGGCTGTTCACGGCGCTCATCCTCCTGCCAAAGCGGCTTGCCAAAGCGCGGCGTTGCACCTAGTTTCCCGCGAAATCGCCGCCGCTGGCGGGGCAGACCTTTGGCTGCCGTTCGATTGAAAATGCAGTTGTAGCTCAGCTGGTTAGAGCGCCGGATTGTGGATCCGGAGGTCGGTGGTTCGATCCCACCCAACTGTACCATTCCCGCTTTCCAGACTTCACGCCGCGAACACGAACCGCAGGCTCGTCAGGCCGATTGGGCCAACGCGAGGAGGTCGTCGCCGAGCGCCGCTGCGGCACCCGCATGCGTCAGCGTCGCGAAAGTCTCGATCGGCGCGGGACGTCCAACCAGATAGCCCTGAACCTCGTTGCAGAATTCGGATTGCAGGAACGAGAGTTCCGCAGCTGTCTCGACGCCTTCCGCAAGCACCGGCAAACCGAGGCCGCGCCCCAGACCGAGCACCGCGCGCACGATGGTCGCGGCCTGTTCGTTGGTGTTGACCGATTTGATGAACGAGCCGTCGATCTTGATCTTGTCGAACGGGAATGCGCGCAGATTCGAAAGCGATGAGTATCCGGTGCCGAAATCGTCCATCGCAATGTGCACACCGAGCGCCTTGATACGCCGCAACGTCGTTAGCGCGCGATTGAGGTCGCGAACGAGTGCGGTTTCGGTGATCTCGAGCTCGAGTCGGCCCGGCGGGAGGCCGGTTTCCAGCAGCACCTCATGCACGAGCTGCACGAAATTCTCGTTGTAGATCTGGACCGCCGAAACGTTGACGGCGATGGTCAGAGGCTGCGGCCAGCTCGCGGCCTGCTTGCAGGCTTCGCTCAGAACCCATTCGCCGATGCTGAGAATGGCGCCGGTTTCTTCCGCGATCGGAATAAACACAGCCGGAGAAATCGAACCGCGGGTCTTGTGGGTCCAGCGCAGCAGGGCCTCGAAGCCGACGACGGTTTTGGTCTGAATGTCTTCCTGCGGCTGGTAGACCAGATTGAATTCGCCGCGAACCACCGCCTGGCGTAGATCGTGCTCCAGCACCCGGCGGTCGTGAACTTCGGCGCCCATCTTGGCTTCGAAGAAACGATAGGTGGCGCGGCCTTCCATCTTGGCGCGATAGAGCGCCGTGTCGGCGTGGGTGAGCAGCGCCTCGCGATTGTCCGCGTCGTCCGGGCAGATCGCGATGCCGATGCTGCACGAGGTCATGTTGTCGCTGTCGGACTTGTCGCCATCGGATCGCAGCGCATCGAGGATGCGATCGGCCAGCCGGCCCGCCGTTGCGGGGCTGGACAGTCCCGGGATAAGGACAGCAAACTCGTCGCCGCCGAGGCGCGCGACCATGCACGTTTGGTCGAGAATCGCAGTGACGCGTGAGGCCACGGTCTGAAGGACCTTGTCGCCGGCGGCGTGTCCGAACAGGTCGTTGACTTCCTTGAACCTGTCGAGGTCGAAGCAGAGCACCGCGCACTTCTGTCCGCCCGCCAGCGTCGCTGCAATTTCAAGATCGAGCCGCGCATGGAACGTGCCGCGGTTCGGCAACGAGGTCAGCGCATCATGATGCGCGAGATAGCGAATGTGCTGCTCGGCCTGTTTGCGCGCCTGCAGGTTGCGGACGGCGATGACGTGATGCGCTTCTCCGGCGAAATCGATCGGGCGCAGGATCAGTTCGACCGGAATCATCGACCCGTCGACATGGCGCAGGTCGGCCTCGATGGGCTGGTTCGGTGCCGCGAACAGTTTCGCGCGCGCACCCGCGTCAGGAATGTAGCTTTCAAGCGTGGTGCCGATCAGCTTTTCGGACGACGATCCGACGAGCTTCGCAAAGCTGGTGTTGACGGTGACGGCGACGTCGCCGTCGCAGACCAGCAGGCCTTCGACCGCGGCGTTGGCGAGACCGCGCATCCGGTCGGCTTCAAGAACGGACCGGCGCTGATCGCGGATGTCCAGTGCGAGGCCGGCCAGCGCCAGGACGATGATCGTGAAACTGGCGACAGCGACGCTGAAGGCAAGCCACGCGGCGGGCAGGGCCTGTTGTGACACCTTCATGGTCGGGTCGGGGATGATCGATGCGGCACCCATCGCGGTAAAATGATGGCTGCAGATCGCAAGCGTCAGGAGCAGCGCGCCGGCGGCCTTCCATCGCTCCGACTGGCTGCGGAGTCCCGCCGGCAAGGCCGTTGCGCCGATCAAGGTCCCGAGCAGGATGGAGGCTGCCACCAGCACCGGGTCCCAGAGGATAACGCCTTCGATTTCGAAAGCGGCCATGCCGAGATAATGCATGGTGGCGATGCCGCCGCCGACCACGGCGCCACCGAGCCACGGCCCAAGCCGCCATGCGGGCGACATCGCCATCGCGAGGCCCACGCCTGTCAGGATAACGGCAGCGACCAATGACAACGCGGTCAAGGATATGTTGTAGCCGCTCGGAATCCCGGGCGAGAATGCGAGCATTGCGATGAAATGCGTGGACCAGATGCCGAAGCCGGTCGAGATGGCGGACACTGTCAGCCACACGATGCGCATGCGGCCGGCAGACAGGCGGGCATGTCTGAGCAGGTTGATCGCAGCGAGCGAAGCCAGAGAGCAGATGACAGCGGCGAGACCCACAAGCCGCAAGTCATGGGCTGTGGCGATACAATTATAAACCTTCAGCATTCTGCTACCTGCAACGCGAACAACGCTATTGCATCGGCACGTAAGGGGAATTGCGTAAGAAGAAGTAAATCCGGCGGTGCAAGTCCGACACGTCGGCCGGCACAGCGCATGCGCTGTCACCGACCTGCGTGTACGCAGGGCGAACAATTTCCGATGAGCGCTGTGCCGCAGTCACTTCTCGTATGCGAACGAGATATCTCTCGCGGGATAAATGGCTAATGCGCAATAAACCATATGACGATGAGATGATCTTTCTCTCGCCAGCTATCGGTCTGCGCGGCTCACCACATCCATCAGTTCCGCGATCTTGCGGCGCTGGTCGGCCTTGTCGCCCGACGTGATCGCATGCTCCACGCAATGCGCGACGTGATCGCGCAGGATTTCCTCCTCGACCCGCCGCAGCGCTGCGCGGGCGGCGGCGATCTGCGTCACGATATCGATGCAATAGCGATCGTCCTCGACCATTCCCGCGAGACCGCGAACCTGGCCTTCGATCCGTTTCAGCCTTTTCAGGCACGACGACTTGATTTCCTTGCGCATGGGATACTATATACCCCCATAGGGTATCAATTGCAAGCAAGGACTTAGGATCGTGGCATCAGCAGAACATCTGGACGACGGTAAGGGCAGTTGCTGCGGCGGACATAACAATCAAGGTTCCGGCGGTCACAACCACGACAAGCATGCGTCTCACGGCGCGCACAGTCATTCACATGCGCCGGGTCACGGACGCGTTGGTCGGGATCAAACCGCCTCAACCCAGGCGATCGATCCGGTCTGCGGAATGACCGTGGATACGGCGACGGCGAAGCATCGCTTTGCATACAAGGATCAGGATTATTTCTTCTGCTCCGCGCGCTGCGTTACGAAATTCGAGGCGGAGCCGGAAAAATTCCTGGCGCCGAAGTCGTCTGCGCTGGAAGAGAAACTGCCCGAAGGCACCATCTACACCTGCCCGATGCATCCCGAGGTGCGTCAGGTCGGGCCGGGAAGCTGCCCGATCTGCGGCATGGCGCTCGAGCCCGAAACCGTCTCGCTCGACGACAAACCGGATCCCGAACTGATCGACATGACGCGGCGATTCTGGATCGCGCTCGTGCTGACGTTGCCGGTGTTCGTCATCGACATGACCGCGCATCTCGGCGGCATCCAACTGCTCCCTGCACAGACTGCGAACTGGGTTTCATTCGCGCTGGCGACACCTGTCGTGCTCTGGGCCGGCTGGCCGTTCTTCGAGCGCGGCTGGCGCTCGCTCGTCACGCGCAACCTCAACATGTTCACGCTGATCGGCATGGGCACTGGCGTCGCCTATGTCTACAGCGTCGTCGCGACACTGGCGCCGCAGGTGTTCCCGCAGGCGTTCCGCGATCACCACGGCGCGGTCGCGGTGTATTTCGAGGCCGCCGCCGTTATCACGGTGCTGGTGCTGCTGGGACAGGTGCTCGAACTGCGGGCCCGCGCACAGACGTCTGGCGCGATCCGCGCACTGCTCGGCCTCGCGCCGAAGACGGCGAGGCGCATCGCGGCAACCGGCGACGAGGACATCGATATCGACGCCATTGCGGTCGGCGATCTCTTGCGCGTACGGCCCGGCGAGAAGATTCCGATCGACGGCGTTGTCACCGAAGGATCGTCGCTGGTCGATGAATCCCTTGTCACCGGCGAAGCCATGCCGGTCAAGAAGGCCGAAGGTGCGCAGGTGATCGGCGGCACCGTCAACCAAAGCGGCGGTCTTGTGATCCGCGCCGAGAAGATCGGCCGCGACACCATGCTGGCGCGCATCGTCGATCTGGTGGCGCGGGCGCAGCGCTCGCGCGCGCCGGTGCAGCGTCTGGCGGATCAGGTCGCGGGCTGGTTCGTGCCGGTGGTGATCGCTGCGGCGCTTGCGGCCTTTGCCGCCTGGGCCGTGTTCGGTCCCGAGCCGCGCTTTACCTACGCGCTGGTCGCAGCGGTCACGGTGCTCATCATCGCATGCCCCTGTGCGCTCGGCCTCGCCACGCCGATGTCGATCATGGTCGGCGTTGGCCGCGGTGCACGGTCCGGCATTCTGATCCGCGACGCCGAGGCGCTGGAGCGGATGGAGAAGGTTGACACATTGGTGATCGACAAGACCGGCACGCTGACGGAAGGAAAGCCGAAGGTGGTCGCTGTGATTGCCGCCGATGGCTTCGAGCGTGACGAGTTGCTGCGGCTTGCCGCCAGTGTCGAGCGCGGTAGCGAGCATCCGCTGGCGTTTGCGATCCTGAACGCGGCGAAGGAGCAAGGCATTGCGCTTCGCGATGTTCAGAATTTCGATTCACCGGCCGGCAAGGGCGCAAGCGGCATCGTCGATAGCCGCAGCGTCGTGCTCGGCAACGCGGTGATCATGCAGCAGTCTAACATCGACACGAAGGTGCTCGAGAAGGATGCCCGAGATCAGCGCGAGCGTGGCGCCACCGCGATCTATGTGGCGGTCGATGGCCGCGCGGCGGGCGTCATCGCCGTCGCCGATCCGATCAAGACGAGTGCACAAGAGGCGCTGAAGCAGTTGCGCGCGAACGGGCTGCGCATCGTCATGCTGACCGGCGACAACGTCACGACTGCGCAGGCGGTGGCGAAGACGCTCGGCATCGCCGAGGTCGAGGCCGACGTTCTGCCCGAGCGCAAGAGCGATGTGGTGACGCGGCTGCGCGGCGAGGGCCGCGTGGTGGCGATGGCCGGCGACGGCATCAACGATGCGCCCGCACTCGCGGCGGCCGATGTCGGCATCGCCATGGGCAGCGGCACGGATGTGGCGATCGAGAGCGCCGGCATCACGCTGCTGCGCGGCGATCTGATGGGGCTGGTGGAAGCGCGACGTCTGTCGCAGGCGACCATGCGCAACATCCGCCAGAATTTGCTGTTCGCGTTTCTCTACAACGCGGCCGGTGTTCCCATCGCGGCGGGTGTGCTTTATCCGGCGTTCGGAATTCTGCTGTCGCCGATGTTGGGCGCTGCAGCGATGGCGCTGTCGTCGGTCAGCGTGATTGGCAATGCGTTGCGTTTGTCACGCGCAAAGCTTCATTCGTAATTCTTATCGGACGATGTCCGAATGATATGGAACGGGTGCGCAGAAAAAAGGCCGGGCTAAAGAGCCCGGCCTGTTTAGTTTTTGGCCACGTGAGGCCGACACAATCACCTTCCAAGAGGGATAACTGAATGCGCACGCCGCTGGAGGAGGGGGACAATGTGCGAACGCGCTCACTCAGTGTGAAGGGAGTATGATCCTCGCCGTCCCATGCGGACAACTCCGATCCCGGTATGTCAGTCATGCTTAGGATGGGAAGCTCAAACGTCTGTTTGAACGGGCTAGTGATCCGATTCTGACATTCGGATCATATCCTTCGCAGGCAGAACCAAAGGATCACTAGAACACTGGTTTGCTAGTGTTCTTCCGTATCCGACGGTTGCTCGGATGGCGCTGTAAGATGAAGCAAACGTCGGATACGGGATGCTAGCCCGGCCAGCGCTGCGCTTTGCTGACGATAAAGTCCCGGAAGACCTGCACGCGCGCCACCGACTTCAATTCTTCGGGATAGACAAAATACGTATCCAATTGAATCGAGTCGGCCTCGCCGAAGAGTTGCACCAGCCGGTTGTTGTCCTCGACCAGATAGTCCGGCAGGGCCGCGATGCCGAGACCCTGCTGGCAGGCCCGGACCAGACCGAGGATGTTGTTGACCCGGAACACGGCCTCGCGCGGACCGGAGCCGTTGCGGTTGGCCTCGACCAGCCAGTTCCGGTTCTGCAAGTGCTGTGGAACATTCTGGTCGCTGAGCACGATGATGCGGTGCGAGTCCAGTTCATCCAGCGTACGCGGCGTGCCATAGCGCTTGACGTATTCCGGCGAGCAATAGGCGTGAAAGCCCATCGAGAACAGCTTGCGCTGGATCAGATCCGGCTGGGTCGGCTTGCGGGTGCGAATCGCCACATCGGCCTCGCGCATCGACAGGTCGAGTTCCTCGTCGGTGACGATCAACGAAATACGTATCTCGGGATACAGCGCGGTGAACTCGCCGAGCCGGGGGATCAGCCAGTTGATGCCGACGCCCGGTGTCGTGGTGACCTTGAGGTCGCCGCTCGGCCGCTCGCGGCTGTCGGTGAGCTTGGCGCGCGCCGCCTGCAGTTGCATGAACACGTCATGCGCGGTGCGAAACAGGAGGTCGCCCTGTTCGGTCAGGATCAGCCCGCGCGCGTGGCGGTGAAACAGTGAAACCGACAGTTCCTGCTCAAGCGCGCTGACCTGGCGTGAGACGGCCGACTGCGACAGGCCGAGTTGTTCGCCGGCATGCGTAAAGCTGCCCGCCTCGGCGGCGGCGTGAAACACCTTCAGCTTGTCCCAATCCATATCGCTTAATCCATCGCGTGTTCGTGGCATGATCACTCCGCCGCTGCGCGTTCTGTGGCGCTGTGAGCGAGAAAGCGTTCCGCTTCCAGCGCCGCCATACAGCCGAGGCCGGCGGCGGTCACCGCCTGGCGATAGGTTTCATCTGCGACGTCGCCCGCCGCGAAAACGCCGGGCACCGAAGTTGCGGTGGAATGCGGTGCGATCTCGACATAGCCGGACGGCTTCAGTTTCAACTGGCCGGTCACGAGCTCAGTCGCCGGCGCATGGCCGATGGCGATGAACACGCCGTCGGCAGCGTATTCGGTCACGGCGCCGCTCTTGAGATTCTTCAGGCGCACATGCGTGACCTTCGACGGGTTTTCCGAGCCGCGGATTTCGTCGATCTCGCTGTCCCAGATCACCTTGATCTTGGGATGCTTGAACATGCGGTCCTGCAGAATGCGCTCGGCGCGCAAGCTGTCGCGGCGATGCACCAGCGTCACGGCCGAGGCGAAGTTGGTCAGAAACAGCGCTTCCTCGACAGCGGTGTTGCCGCCGCCGATCACGAAGACCTCTTTGTTGCGATAGAAGAAACCGTCGCAGGTGGCGCAGGCGGAGACGCCAAAACCCTTGAATTTTTCTTCCGAAGGAATGCCGAGCCAGCGCGCCTGAGCGCCGGTGGACAGGATCACAGAGTCAGCCAGATAGACGTCGCCGCTGTCGGTGGTGATGCGGAAGGGACGCTGACTCAATTCGAGCTTGTTGACGTGATCGGTGACGATCTTGGTGCCGACATGCGCCGCCTGTTTCTCCATCTGCTCCATCAGCCAGGGGCCCTGGATGACGTCGGCAAAGCCCGGATAGTTTTCGACATCCGTGGTGATGGTGAGCTGGCCGCCGGGCTGAATGCCCTGGATCAGCACCGGCTCGAGCATCGCGCGCGCGGCGTAAATGGCGGCAGTGTAGCCCGCAGGCCCTGATCCGATGATGACGACCTTGGCATGAATGGGAGCGGCCATAACGCGACCCTTAGTAGCTTTGTTGCATGGGTTGGTCAGCGAAGAGGCGGGAAATGCCCGCAAAGGCATCGCTGCGGCATAGAAAGTGTCCATTCCGAATGTAGGCTTTCTTGCGAGCTATGCAAGATATGCAACCCATATCCTGAAATTTTCCCCAACTCGGCATGACATACCGCAGTCGCGAAATAAAATTGCGCGAAGCGCGGCTGCTGGTTAGAACTGTGCCGGAATCGGCTGGAAAACCCGGCCGCTCAAAAATTGAGACACCCGTGTCAAAGAGCCTCGACGAAATCGATCTGAAAATCCTCAGTGAAATTCAGGCCGACGGCCGGATCACCAATGTGGAACTGGCCAAGCGGGTCGGCATCTCGCCTCCGCCGTGCCTGCGCCGGGTCCGGACGCTGGAGGAGGAGGGCTATATCCGCGGCTACCGCGGATTGCTGGACCCGCCGTCGCTCGGCTTCGATGTCACCGTGTTCGCTTCGGTGCATCTGTCGAGCCAGGCCGACGCCGATCTGCGCGCGTTTGAGGATTTTGTCCGCAAGGAGCCGCTGGTGCGCGAATGCTGGATGTTGTCGGGCGAGGTCGACTTCATTCTCAAATGCGTCGCGCCGGACATGGCGACCTTTCAGAACTTCGTCTCGCACCTCACAGCCGCGCCGCACGTGCGCAACGTGCGAACATCACTGGTGCTGCACAATTCAAAGGACGCGCCGGACGTGCCTTTGGAATTGAAAGTCCCGCACGGCTGAACGCAGCTTCTGTGATCGGGCATTGCGCTTCTTGCCGAACAGGCTGACTGCAGCAATGACTGCAAAAGAATAACGTTTCAACATGGCGTCCCTTCGAAGGACGCCATTCTCCTTCGTGACCTGGTGATATAGAAGCGGCGCTGCCGGGCGCTTCCCTCGCGCCCACTTGCGTGAAGGGGCCAACGTTTGACTTTGTTTCAGATCGCCGTGCTCGCGGCGGCGGGATTCGTCGCGGGTACGATGAATGCCATTGCGGGTGGCGGCACGTTCGTGACGTTCGCAGCGCTTGTCTTCAGCGGATTGCCGACGCTCGACGCCAACGCGACCAGCGCGGTGGCGCTGACGCCGTCCAATCTCACCAGCGTCGCAGCCTATCGCGCCGAAGTGCGCGAGCATTTCCGCGAGATGATTCCGTTCGCGTTTATCGGGCTCATCGGCGGTGGCGTCGGCGCCCTGCTGCTGATCTGGCTCGGCGATGGCGGCTTTCGTCCACTGGTGCCGTGGCTGCTCCTCGTTGCGACGCTGATGTTCGCATTCAGCAGGCAGATTCGCCTGTTCGTTGCACGATGGTCCGAAGGTCAGCACACCACCGCCAAGCTCGTCGCCTACGGTGTGATGATGATCGTCGCGATCTACGGCGGATTCTTCGGAGCCGGTATTGGCATCATGATGCTGGCGGCGCTGGCGATCATCGCGGGCGGCGACTACCACAAGGCCAATTCGACCAAGCTCCTCATGGCGTTCCTGATCCAGGTAGTGTCGGCCGTGCTGCTGATCGCGGGCGGTCTGGTGCAC
The DNA here is from genome assembly GCA_051653085.1 of Afipia sp. Taxonomy (GTDB): domain Bacteria; phylum Pseudomonadota; class Alphaproteobacteria; order Rhizobiales; family Xanthobacteraceae; genus Afipia. The sequence continues at coordinate 48,570 of JBOFVL010000046.1, forward strand.
TGGCCGCAGGCGCTGGTGACGATCGCCGCATCGTCGCTCGGCGGCTACTACGGCGTCGGTCTCGCGCGCATCGTGCCGGAAAAAATAATCCGCGCCGCGGTGGTGGCCGTCGGCGCGGGTTTGACTGTCGTGTTCTTTCTTAAATAACGGTCAAGCCATCAAGACTTGCCGCGCGACGCGTCGATGCTCCATGGGCCTGGACCTGCGCTCGCCAGATAAAGACACGTGAAGCAGAACAGGATCGCACCGGTGCCGCCGTTGTTCAGCGGGTGCCAAACCGGTTCGCCGGTCTTGAACATGTGACCCATGAAGTAGGCGAACGCCATTTCACCGGAGAGAATGAAAGCGGTCAGGCGCGTGAACAGGCCGAGGACGAGCAGTGCACCGAGAACCAGTTCGATGGTGCCGGCTACCGTGATCAGCGGCGGGATGTTGGCGAAATACGGCAGTACCGGAAACTTGAACAGCTTGGCGACGCCATACTGAAACAGCAGCAGGCCGGTGATGATGCGCAGCACGCTGAGAAGCTGCGGTCGATATGGCGCAAGAAATTCGAACTGCATGGACAACCCCCTGTTTGATTCCACACACTTTGTTATCGCGTCGGACGGGGAAGCGGAAGCTGGCCGCAGCCGGGAATCAATAACGATTCCGTGGAACGGGCTGGAATAATTCCGGATAGACAGTGTTATGCGTGTGCCCTGGTTTCCGGTGCGATACCGGCCCGGCTATTTCTTCTGCGGCTCGCTCTGCGGAATCTCCGCGCCGATGCAGCGAATGGCCTTCGGCTGACAGGCGAAACCGATGTTCGAACATGTCGGCGCCTGCCCGTCTGTTCCGCGCGTGCAGTTCACGCATTCATCGGTCCAGCGCGCGCAGCTCGGCTGATTGACGTGAACCGACAGCTCTTTCGGTTTGGCGGGCGGTGGAATGTCGATCTCGGCCGCGCGCGCACAGGTAGCAGTCAGAACGACCGCCAGTATTAGCGTCAGGCGAGAGCGTGGCATGTAATAAACCATCGTCGTCCCCGCGAAGGCGGGGACCCATCTTTCTTCAGCTTAGCATGTCGGACAGGTCTCTCCACTCCGGATTGTCCTGCTCAATCAGTGCGACGCTGTGGATACAAAAATGGCCGGGGAGCAACCCGGCCATTTGCTTAAAAGCAATCGTGAGCGGGTGGCCCGCTTACTTCCAGTCCACTTTGGTGATCTCGTAAGCCTTGGCGCCGCCCGGCGCCACGACTTCCACCGACGTGCCCTTCTTCTTGCCGATCAGCGCGCGCGCGAGCGGCGATGTGATCGAGATGCGGCCCTTCTTGGCGTCGGCCTCGGGTTCGCCGACGATCTGCCAGACGGCTTTCTTCTCGGTGTCTTCATCGATCAGCGTAACGGTCGCGCCGAACTTGATGGTGTCGCCAGAGAGTTTCGAGACGTCGATGATGTCGGCGCGCGCAAGCTTGTCCTCGAGCTCCGCGATGCGGCCCTCGTTGTGCGACTGCGCTTCTTTCGCGGCGTGATACTCGGCGTTTTCCGACAAATCGCCATGCGAACGCGCTTCGGCGATCTGCTCAACGATGCGCGGGCGATCCACCGACTGGCGCTGCTTCAATTCAACTTCCAGAGCGGCGTAACCGCCCTGTGTCATCGGTACCTTTTCAACCATTTCGTCGTCGTCCTTGAATTTCGCGCGGTGGACATTTGCCGCAAGCACGAAACATTTTCGATGTGATCCCGTTGGCATCTTGCAGCCGCCGGGGAACAAAAGAGAACATCGCCACGACTGGGCGGTTCCTGCCGCTGGTTCCGTTTTATACCATGCCGGCCGCGGAGACCGGTCAAACAAAATTTAGAGATCGGGAAAGTAACCCTGCAGGGTACGGACCTCGAGATCCCCGCCCAGATAGGCCCGGATGCCCTGTGCGGCTGCCAGCGCACCTGAAAGAGTGGTGTAATATGGCACTTTATGCAAGAGGGCAGCACGTCGCAAGGAACGGCTGTCAGCCAGAGCCTGCGGTCCTTCAGTGGTATTGAAAACGAGTTGCACGTCGCCATTGGTAATGGCGTCCACGATGTGCGGCCGGCCTTCCAGTACCTTGTTAATCTTTTCGGCGGGAACACCGCTCTCGGCGAGGAAGCGCTGTGTGCCCGAGGTGGCGATCACCTTGAAGCCGAGCGAGGACAACATCTTCACCGCGTCAAGAATGCGTGCCTTGTCGATCTCGCGGACCGACACGAAGACCGTCCCCTTGCGCGGCACGCGCGTGCCGCCGCCGAGCTGACTCTTGGCGAAGGCAACCGCGAACGAGCGATCGATGCCCATGATCTCGCCGGTCGATTTCATTTCCGGCCCGAGCACGGTGTCGACGCCGGGGAAGCGCGCGAACGGGAACACGGATTCCTTGACGCCGACATGGTCGAGCTTGCGCGGCTTGAGCTTGAAGTCGGCGAGCTTCTCGCCGGCCATGATGCGCGCGGCGATCTTCGCGACCGGAATGCCGACCACCTTGGCGACGAACGGCACAGTGCGTGACGCGCGCGGATTGACCTCGAGCACGTAGATGTCGCCATCCTTGATGGCGTACTGCACGTTCATCAGGCCGACCACGTCGAGGCCGAGCGCGAGTTCACGGGTCTGGCGTTCGAGTTCGGCGATCATGGCGGCATCGAGCGAGTGCGGCGGCAGCGAGCAGGCCGAGTCGCCGGAATGAATGCCGGCTTCTTCGATATGCTCCATGATGCCGACCACGAAGGTGTCCTTGCCGTCGCAAAGGCAATCGACATCGACTTCGGTCGCGTCCGACAGATAGCGATCGAACAGCAGCGGGTTCTTGCCGAGCACCGTGTTGATCTGGCCGGTCTTGTCGTTCGGATAGCGCGCCTTGACGTCGGCGGGCACCAGTTCCGGCAACGTGCCGAGCAAATAGTCGCCGAGCTGGAACTCTTCGCGGATGATCTGCATGGCGCGGCCGCCGAGCACATAGGATGGGCGCACGACGAGCGGCAGACCAAGGTCGGCGGCTATGAGGCGCGCCTGCTCGACCGAATAGGCAATGCCGTTCTTGGGCTGCTTCAGGCGCAGCTTGTCGAGCACGCGCTTGAAGCGGTCGCGGTCTTCCGCAAGATCGATGGCGTCGGGCGAGGTGCCGAGAATCGGCACGTCGGCAGCCTGCAGCGCATGCGCGAGCTTCAGCGGCGTCTGGCCGCCGAACTGGACGATGACGCCGTGCAGCTTGCCGTTGCTGCGCTCGGTGTCGATGATTTCCAGCACGTCCTCGGCCGTCAGCGGCTCAAAGTATAGACGATCCGCGGTGTCGTAATCGGTCGAGACCGTTTCCGGATTGCAGTTGATCATGATGGTTTCATAGCCGGCGTCATGCAGCGCGAAGCAAGCGTGACAGCAGCAATAGTCGAACTCGATGCCTTGGCCGATTCTGTTCGGTCCGCCGCCAAGGATAATGACCTTGTTCTTGTCCGATGGTGCGCTTTCGTCCGCAGCTTTGCCCGCGAACGGCGCTTCGTAGGTCGAGTACATGTAAGCGGTGGGCGATGCGAACTCCGCGGCACAGGTGTCGATGCGCTTGAAGACCGGGCGCACGTTCATCGTCCGCCGCAGCGATTTCACCTCGGCTTCGGTCTGGCCGGAAAGCACTGCAAGACGCGCGTCGGAGAAGCCCATCGCTTTCAAGGTGCGCATGCTGTGGGCGTTGCCCGGCAGGCCGTGCTTCTTGATCTTGGCTTCCATCTCGACGATGCCGCGCATCTCGGCGAGGAACCACGGGTCGATCTTGCACGAGGTGAAGATCTCGTCGTTGGACCAGCCGAGCCGCATCGCCTGTGCCACCTGCAACAGACGGTCGGGCGTCGGCGTGCCAAGCGCAGCGCGCACCGCGTTCTTGTCGTCGCTCTGGCCGAGGCCTTCGATTTCGATTTCGTCCAAACCTGTGAGACCGGTCTCAAGACCGCGCAGCGCCTTCTGCAAGCTTTCCTGGAAGGTGCGGCCGATCGCCATCACTTCGCCGACCGACTTCATCGATGTGGTCAGCGTGGTCGATGCGCCGGGGAATTTCTCAAAGGCGAAACGCGGAATCTTGGTGACAACGTAATCGATGGTCGGCTCGAACGATGCCGGGGTCGCGCCGCCGGTGATGTCGTTGGCGATTTCGTCGAGCGTGTAGCCGACCGCAAGTTTCGCCGCGACCTTGGCGATCGGGAAGCCGGTTGCTTTCGAGGCCAGCGCGGAGGAGCGCGACACGCGCGGGTTCATCTCAATGACGACCATGCGGCCGTCCGCCGGATTGACGCCGAACTGGACGTTCGATCCGCCGGTCTCGACGCCGATCTCGCGCAGCACCGCCAGCGAGGCGTCGCGCATGATCTGGTATTCTTTGTCGGTCAGCGTCAGCGCAGGGGCGACGGTGATCGAGTCGCCGGTATGCACCCCCATCGGATCGAGGTTCTCGATCGAGCAGACGATGATGCAGTTGTCCTTCTTGTCGCGGACAACCTCCATCTCGTATTCTTTCCAGCCGAGAACGGATTCCTCGATCAGAACTTCGTTGGTCGGCGAGGCATCGAGGCCGCGCTCGATGATGTCGAGAAATTCTTCCCTGTTATAGGCAATGCCGCCGCCGGTCCCGCCCATGGTGAAAGACGGACGGATGATCGCGGGCAGGCCGATCTCGGAGAGCGCCATCAGCGCCTGGCCGAGCGCGTGCTCCTGATAGCGCTTGCGCCGGTCGCCTTCATGCAGCGCCCACTGGCGCTCGTGCTCGGCAAGCGCCTCACCGGAGAGCTTTTCCTTCTCGGCAAGATACTGGTCGCGATACTGCTTCTTCAGATCCGAAGCGTTGGCGAGCCGCGACTTTGGCGTCTCGAGGCCGATCTTGGTCATCGCCTCGCGGAACAGCTGGCGGTCTTCCGCCTTGTCGATGGCGTCGGCGGTGGCGCCGATCATCTCGACGTCGAATTTTTCCAGTGTGCCTTGGCGGCGCAGCGACAGTGCGCAGTTCAGCGCAGTCTGGCCGCCCATGGTCGGCAGCAGCGCGAAGCCGCCGGGCTTCACGTTGCGCTCCTTCTCGATGATCTTGGCGACGATTTCCGGGGTGATCGGCTCGATATAGGTCGCATCCGCCAGTTCCGGGTCCGTCATGATGGTGGCCGGATTGGAGTTGACGAGGACGATGCGATAGCCCTCCTCGCGGAGCGTCTTGACCGCCTGGGTGCCGGAATAATCGAATTCGCAGGCCTGGCCGATCACGATGGGGCCAGCGCCGATGATGAGGATCGTCGAGATGTCAGTTCTTTTAGGCATTAAGTCTCACGGCAGGGAATCGATGCGGAAACTGGGCATAAAAAAAGGGCGCGCGTTCGCGCGTCCTTTGAACCCGGCGCTTGGGGTTAGCCAATGCGCGCGGGGGTGTCTTTAGACCAGATTCCCGAGCGTTGAAAGGCTTTTAAGGCCGCAATTAACCGGCATTTTTATGCAGTTTCCGGCTTTCCTGCCCTGTGCGCCACCGGGTGAGTGCCGAGGCCGCCGCGAAGCAGCCCGCGACGCCTCCGGCGCATTTCCCGGATCGCCTGCGATCCGCAAATTCAGGAGGGAGAGATTGGAGGCCCGGCCTGGATTTGAACCAGGATGAAAAGCCTTGCACAGCTTCCGCGTCGACGCTTCCGCCACCGGGCCGGATGCGACGCTACCTTAACGAAATGGGGTGTCTACAAGGACAGCGCCTTAACCCTAATGCGGCCGGATTCCCCTTAGTTGCGGGCCGTCGCGACGAAGGTCATGCGGGACGGGTTGTAGCCGACATTGGCTTTGGCCAGCGTTGCGTTGAAGTCGGCGGCATTGAGCTTTGCGATCATCGCCGCCTCACCGTAGCGCTGCAGTCCGATGCTCTGGCGCAATTGCCAGTAATCCGACAGCGCGGTGCGCGCTAGCCCCCACAGCGCGTCAGTCAGAAAGCCGTTTTTGGCCGCGAGTTTGAGCAGCGCCATCACGTCGGTTGCAGCGCCGACTTCGGGGCGCAGGATATCGCCGACCACCAGCTTGCCGCCGGGCTTCAGCAGACGCCGCATCAGGGCGAAGGCCCGATCGAGCTCAGCCGGCGTCATGTACTGCGCCACCGAAATCATCACCGCGAGATCGACCGAACCGTCCGGCAATTGTGGAAGCTCATCGAGCGAGCGGACGGCGATTTTCGGATTCGGGCCGAAGCGGGCGGTCAGTCGTCCGCGCACGCCGGGCGCAGGTTCGGCAAGAATGAGCTTCTGGCAGGCCGCGGCGACCTGCGCCGCGGACAGTGCTTCACCGCAGGAATAATCGAGGACCACGGCGTCCGGCGATGGCACATATGCAAGAATGTCATTCGCGATCACGCGAAAATGCACGTCGCGATGCAGCTTGCTGACATAAATCGTGTGCGTTGAATCGTAATAATCGATCCAGTCGTCCATCGGCCTGTCCGGACTGGGCATGATCTCGAAAACCGAAAGGGTTTTCAGGAAAATCATGCCTCCAAAATGAGGGGTTCCCGCCGGGGAACTTGGCGGGCGCAGGATGCGTTAGATTGTCCGGCGATCCCTGTCCATCGCCCGATTTGTATCTCCTAGCAGGAAGGCCCCGCCGTGAGCAAAACCAAGTCCAATGTTTCCCCCGATCTCGACACCCCCACCGATCTGCCCCAGGAAGGGGTCGACAAGATCACCGCGGCCCTCAACCCCTTGGTGGCCGACGCCTTCGCGCTTTACATCAAGACCAAGAATTTCCACTGGCACGTCAGTGGCCGTCATTTCCGCGACTATCACCTGATGCTCGATGAGCAAGGGGAGCAGATTTTCGGTTCGATCGACGACCTGGCGGAGCGGGTCCGCAAGATCGGCGGCACGACGCTGCGCTCCGTCGGGCATCTCGCCAAGCTGACCAGCATCAAGGACAACGACGAGAAGTTTGTTCCGCCGCGCGAGATGCTGCGCGAACTGATGGAAGACAACAAGAAGACCATCGTTGCCATGCGCAAGGCGCACGAAGTCGCCGACAAGTACGACGACTCGGCGACCACCAGCATTCTCGAGAATTTCATCGACGCTGCCGAACGCCGGACCTGGTTTCTGTTCGAGGCCAGCCGCCAGGAAGGTGGCAACGAGGCCTAAAGGCATGATCCCGAAAAGTGGAAACCGGCTTTCGGATCAGATCATGCCCAATGGGAGTCTCTACTCCACCATCTGAACGATGTGGCAAGTTGTTGTGCCGTGGGCCAGCAACTTGCCGGCGGAATCGAACAGACGTCCTTCCGACATTCCCGCCTGACGGCCGACATGGATGATGCGTCCTTCGCCGCGCACCGGCCCGGTTTTCGGCGACATCGGTCGCATGAAACTGATCTTGTATTCGAGCGTAACCACGCCCTGACCGGGCTTGAGTGATGTATTGATGGCGCCGCCCATACAGGTGTCGAGCAGTATCGAGGCATAGCCTCCGTGCGTAATCCCCATCGGATTGTTGTGTTCGGGCTTCGGTGTCGCGGTCAGTACCACATAGCCGGGCTCCACATGGATGACGTCGATGCCGAATAGTTGCGCCATCGGCGGCGGGGACACCGTGCCGTTCTTGATGCCGTTGAAAATATCCAAGCCTGAGATCGGCGGAGTTGTCATGTGATCGCGCTCGCAGTTATTAGATGATCATGATCATTCAATCTAGAATTTTCATTCCGCGTCCGCAAGTGCGGGCGGCCACGTAAGCTGACGAGGTGATGTTTTGCCGTCTATCCACGTCGCCCCCGCGAAGGCGGGGACCCATAATCCCCGTCTCGATTTTGGCTCACTGGCGTTAGAATATTTTTCAACGATGGGTTAGTGAGTATGGTCCCGCCTTCGCGGGGACCACACAATAGGACGCTAATTTGCACGCATTTGAATGGTTCATCGGCCTGATGCTCGGCGCTATGCTGCTGTCGGCGCTGGCGCGGCGGCTTGGCGTTCCCTATCCGACCTTTCTCGCGCTCGGCGGCGTTGCCATTGCGTTTCTTCCCAACGCGCCGAACTGGACGCTGGAGCCCGATCTCGCGTTGGCGCTGTTCGTCGCGCCGGTGCTGCTCGACGCCGCGTTCGATACCTCGTTGCGCGATCTGCGCAGAAACTGGTTTCCGGTTGTCGCCCTCGTGGTCGGGGCGGTGGCTGTAACCACGATCGTGGTTGCCGCGGTCGCGCGCTGGCTGATTCCCGGGATGCCGTGGGCAGTGGCGATCGCGCTCGGTGCCATCGTCGCGCCGCCGGACGCGGCAGCCGCCACCGCCGTTCTGAAGACGCTCAAGCTGCCGCACCGGCTGCTCACCATCCTTGAAGGCGAAAGCCTTCTCAACGACGCGACCGCGCTGATCATCTACCGTATCGCCGTGGGTGCGGCGATGGCTGCCACGCTGGATGTCTCAAGCATCGCGCCGACGCTCTTTGTCACGGTGTTCGGCAGCTTCGTCGTCGGCTACGTGCTGGCCCGGATGTCGTCCGTAACGATCGGCCGGATTCACGACGTGCCGAGTTCGATCATCATGCAGTTTCTGAGCACGTTCGTGGTCTGGCTTATTGCCGAGAAACTGCAGATCTCCGGCATCCTGACCATCGTGGTCTATGCCATCACCGTGGCGCGCAGCGCGTCTGCGCGGATTTCCGCGCAGCTTCGCGTGCCGTCCTACGCAGTGTGGGAAACCGCGGTCTATCTCCTCAACGTGCTTGCCTTCATCCTGATCGGCATGCAGTTGCAGCCGATCTGGCTCGGCCTCGACAGTTCGCTGCGAACCCAGTCAGTGATCTTCGCCGGCGTGGTGCTGGCCGTGGTCATCGTCACGCGGATTGCCTGGGTGCTCGGCTACAGCACTTTGCTGCAGCTCTTTTTCGGATACTTCAGGAAGTCCGACGACGATATCGGCACGGTCTTCAAAAGCCGCTTTCTGGTCTCGTGGTGCGGCATGCGCGGCATCGTCACGCTGGCGACGGCCTTCGCGTTGCCGCAGGGATTTCCCTATCGCGAACTGATCCTGCTGACGGCGTTCGCGGTGGTGCTGGGCACGCTGGTGATTCAGGGCGTCACGCTGCGGCCCTTGATCAGCCTGCTGGCACTGGATGACGACGATCCGGTGGGGCAGGAGGTGAGTTGGGCGCGGCGCGCTGCGTTTCACGCCGCCCTGGAAGCGATCGACGGCAACACCACGCCGGAGGCGGAGTTCGTTCGGCTCGAATACCGCAAGATGCTGGAGGACGCGGAAAGCAATCCCGACGGTCTGACCTCAAGCGAATTGCCGGGCGATCCGGTCCGGCGCGAGGGTATCGTCGCGGCACGGCGCAAGCTGTTCGACATGCGCAACAACGGCGACATCGGTGACGCCGCATTCCACCGCCTCGAGGACGAGTTCGACCGTGCCGAACTCAGCGCGATGTGAAGTCGTGAGGTTTATGCCGTCTCTTGGGGCCCCGGCTTGCAGGCTCTTTGCGAGAACAACAAGATGCAGACGACCATGAATGTTGCGAGCAGTGCGGATGCGTAGAAGCGGCTAAAAGCCAAGCCGCCATCGGCGATGGGCTTGTCGAGAAAATCTCCAACCGTGGCGCCAAGGGGGCGGGTGAGAATGAACGCGCTCCAAAACAACAGCGTGCGGGACACGTTCGTGAGGAAATAGGCCGCTACAACCGCCAACAGACCTGCGGTGAAGACAATCGCTCCGCCTTCGTAGCCGAGTCCATTTGTGTCAGCCATCCAATCACCGAGGGCCGTGCCCAGTGTTTGGGAAAACAGAATTGCAGCCCAATAAAATATCTCGATCTTGGGCGAAGTGATCTTGTCGGCCGAAACAGACCCAGCCGACCGATACCAGACGCCGAGCGCGGTCATGAGCAGCAAGAACAGGATCGACGTTCCTCCGGCATAACCGATGCCGAGCGAACGGTCCGCGAAATCCGCCATGGTCGTTCCAGCCGTCGTGGTGGCAACGATCACCGCCCAGTACAGGAACGGATGATACGATTTCGCGGACATCTGCGCGGCGATGGCGGCGACAAAGATGCCGATGAAGATCACGCTGCTGACCGCGTAGCCTAAATTGAGAGACATGGACACGGCGTCGCCGGCCGTCTCACCCAATGTCGTTGCGGCGATCTTGATCACCCAAAAGGCTAGGGTAATCTCGGGAACCTTGCTCAGGCCATTTTCAACGGACTTGTTCATAGAACCAACGCATGCACTTCGCCCCGATCCGGCAAGCGCACATTTCAGTGGTTCAGGCGTGCGCGCACCCCATGAAAATCCCGGCTATTGTTAAAAAGCCGGGCTTCTTCATCGGAAAGAACTGATGGTTTGAACGTGTCGATTGTGAGATCGAATTCTCACGAAGAGTTGCGCTAACCTAGATCAAGCCCGCTTCTTCTCGCGCATCAGGTCCGCGAACCGCTTGAACAGATAATGCGAGTCGCGCGGGCCGGGCGACGCCTCGGGGTGATACTGCACCGAGAACACCGGCTTGTCTTCCAGAGCGATGCCGCAGTTCGAGTCGTCGAACAGCGAGATGTGCGTCTGCGTGACGTTCTTCGGCAGCGTGGTCTTGTCCACCGCGAAGCCGTGGTTCATCGAGGTGATCTCGACCTTGCCGGTGGTGAGATCCTTCACCGGATGGTTGGCGCCGTGGTGGCCCTGGTGCATCTTCATGGTCTTGCCGCCGACGGCGAGGCCGAGCATCTGGTGGCCGAGGCAAATCCCGAACGTTGGCGTGCCGGAGTCGATCACCTTCTTGATGACAGGCACGGCGTATTCGCCGGTCGCTGCCGGATCGCCGGGGCCGTTCGACAAAAACACGCCGTCCGGCTTCATCGCCAGAATGTCTTCGGCGGACGTCTTCGCGGTCACGACCGTGACCTTGCAGCCTTCGCCGGCGAGCAGCCGCAGGATGTTACGCTTGATGCCGTAATCGATGGCGACGACGTTGAACTCCGGCTTGTCCTGCTTGCCGAAACCCTTTTCCCATTCCCACGGCGTCTCGTCCCAGGTGAAGCGCTGCGCGCTGGTCACCATCGGCACGAGATCCATGCCCTCAAGTCCGGGCCATTCGCGCGCTTCTTCCTTGAGGCCGTGCAGATCGAACTGGCCGTCTTTCGCGTGCGCGATCACGGCATTTGGCATGCCCTTGCTGCGGATCAGCGCGGTGAGTGCGCGGGTGTCGATGCCCGACAGGCCGATAATGCCGCGCGCCTTCAGCCACACATCGAGATGCTTGGCGGCGCGATAGTTCGACGGATCGGTGATCGCCGCGCGCAGGATCACGCCGCGCGCGCCCGGCGTCGCCGCCATGTTCACCGTCTCGATGTCTTCGTCGTTGGTGCCGACATTTCCGATATGGGGAAATGTGAAGGTGATGAGCTGCCCGGCATAGGACGGATCGGTGAGGATTTCCTCATAACCGGTCATCGCCGTGTTGAAGCAGACTTCGCCAACGGCCTGGCCCTCCGCGCCGAGGCCAAAGCCTTCCAGCACGGTGCCATCGGCAAGCACGAGGAGCGCGGTCGGTTTCAGGTCCGGCCAAGCTTGGGAATTATCGGATGTGGTCATAAGCCCATCACATAACCCCTGTGCCGCGGCGCGTCAAAGGCATCCGGCTGCAATCCCACGGCGTTTTTGAGAAAATTTGACAGGTGTCAAGAGAACCCTAATCTGCGCCCACGCGGCCGGTCTAAGAGCCGCGACAGGGTGGGAGATGAATTCATGAGCTCAACGGGCGCTGCGCCGGATTTGCGACACCTTCATTCGGGCGGAACGATTGGCAATCTGATCGTCAATGCGGTGGCGCGATTCAGCGACCAGCCCGCCATTGCCGACGGCAAGGTGAGATGGAACTATCGGGAATTCGGCGACACCGTTGGCCGGTTCATCAGCCTGTTCCGCTCGCTCGGCCTCAAGAAGGGCAGCGCGCTCTCTATATTGGCCAGCAACCGGGCGGAATCCTGGGCTGCGATTTGCGCCGCGCTGGTGATGGGCGTGCGCTACACGCCGCTGCATCCGATGGCGGCGGAGGACGATCACGCCTTCATCATTGAGGACGCCGAGATCGATCTCCTAATTGTTGAGGGTGCGAAATTCGGCCCGCGTGGCCTCGCCATCAAGAGCCGGGTGCCGTCGCTCAAAAATCTCTACTCAATCGGGCCGATGGACGGCGTGCGCGACATATTCGCTGACTTCGCGAAGTTTGAAGTTGCGCCGCTGGTCGATGAAAGCGAGGCGCACGAGATCGCCTTCCTCGCCTACACCGGCGGCACCACAGGCCGTTCCAAGGGCGTGATGCTGTCGCATCGCGCGCTGGTGACGATGACGCTGCTGCTGTATTCGGACTGGGACTGGCCCGAGCAGATCCGCTTCCTTGCCGCGACCCCGATCAGCCACGCCGCAGGCGTCACGCTGTTTCCGGTGATGATGCGTGGCGGGCTGATGCGTCTGGTGCAGGGCTTCGAGCCGGAGGTCTATGCCGGCGTGGTTGCTGCCGAAAAGATCAATTCCACCTTCCTGGTGCCGACCCTGATCTACGCACTGATCGACAATGAGGACCTGCGCAAGCGTCACGACCTGTCGTCGCTGGAGATGATCGTCTACGGCGCGGCACCCATGTCGCCAGATCGCCTGCTCGAAGGCATGAAGATCTTCGGCAAGGTGTTTGTGCAGCTTTATGGCCAGACCGAAGCGCCGCAGGTCATCACCTCGATGCGCAAGATCGATCACGATGAGACCAAGCCGGGGCGGCTTGGTTCCTGCGGACGTGCGAGTCCGGGTGTCGATGTGAAGCTGTTCGATTCGGACATGCGCGAGGTCGCGGTCGGCGAGCCCGGCGAGATCTGCGTGCGCGGACCGCTGGTGATGGACGGCTACTGGAAGCGCCCGGAGGCGAATGCCGAAACGCTGAAAGGCGGCTGGCTGCACACTGGCGACGTCGCGGTGAAGGACGCCGAGGGTTACTTCTATATCGTGGACCGTACCAAGGACATGATCATCTCCGGCGGCTTCAACATCTATCCGCGCGAGGTCGAAGACGCGCTGATGTCGCATCATGCGGTGGCGTCCGCCGCTGTGATCGGCGTCCCCGACGACAAATGGGGCGAGGCTGTAAAAGCTTTCGTGGTGCTGAAGCCCGGCGCCAACAACGATGCGAAGGAATTGCAGGCGCACGTCAAGGACAAGCGCGGTGCGCCGTGGTCACCGAAGACCATCGATTTTGTCGATGTGATTCCGGTGACGGGCCTTGGCAAGATTGACCGCAAGGCGTTGCGCGCGCCCTATTGGGAAGGCCGCAAGCGCGGCGTAGCGTGAGTGATCTATCAGCCGTCATGGCCGGGCTTGTCCCGGCCATCCACGTCTTGATTGATCGCAAAGGAAGACGTGGATGCCCGGCATAAAGCCGGGCATGACGAGTTGAGTGTTCAGGGATATTCTGGAGCCCTCATGCCCAACGCGCTTCCCGTCGTGTTCGTCCCGGGTCTGGCGTGTTCGCCGCGCATCTTTGCACCGCAGATTCCGGCATTGTGGCGTGTGTGTTCGGTGGCCGTCGCCAATCACGCCCGCGGCGGTGACATGGCGGCGATCGCGCGGCGCATTCTCGCCGAAGCGCCATTACGCTTTGCTCTCGCCGGTCATTCTATGGGCGGCGCGATCGTGTTCGAGATGTTCCGGCAGGCGCCCGAGCGCATCGCCCGGCTGGCGTTGCTCAACACCTACGCGCGGCCCGAGACGCCGGACTTCGCCGAGTTCTGGCGCGGCTTGATCGCAAAAGTGAAGCAGGGCGGCTACCGCGCGATGATGGACAAGATGTTCGCGGGCGCCGTGCATCCGTCGCGGGCCGATGACGCAAACCTGAAAAGCATCGTGACCAAGATGGCCGACGATGTTGGACCCGATGCCTTCGTCTGGCAGGTCGAGGCGATCATGACGCGGGCGGATTCCCGGCCGACGCTTGCGGCCATCAAGTGCCCGACGCTGGTGATGACCAGCGACACCGACAACAGCGTTCCGAGCCAGATGTCGGTCGAGATCGCAGACGGCATTGCAGGTGCGAAGCTCGTGACGGTGCCGGAGTGCGGTCATCTGTCGCTGCTCGAAAAACCTCAGGCTGTGACCGATGCGCTGCTCGAGTGGCTGGAGATGTAGCCTGAGTTGTGCCAGCTTGTGAGACGCCGTCAATCAGCGGCCATCCAATCTTGAAAGAGGCGGCAGTGCCCACTTCACTTCCCGTCGTGCTCGTTCCCGGCCTTGCGTGTTCACCGCGTATCTATGATCCGCAGATTCCCGCGCTGTGGCGGCAGGGTCCGGTGTTTCTCGCCAACCATGCCCGCGGCGGCGACATGGCTGCGATCGCGCGCCGCATTCTCGCCGAAGCGCCGTTGCGCTTTGCGCTGGCCGGTCATTCGATGGGCGGTTACATCGTTTTGGAAATGTTCCGGCAGGCGCCCGAACGCATCGCGCGGCTGGCGCTGCTCAATACCTCGGCGCGGCCGGAGACGCCCGAAGCCGCCGAGCGTCGCCGCGGCTGGATCGCCGAGGTCAAGGCTGGCGGCTACCGCGCCGTGATGGACCGGCTGTTCGCGAACTTCGTGCATCCTGCGCTGGCGCGCGATGAGCGCCTGCACAGGATTGTGCTCGACATGGCCGATGATGTCGGACCTGATGCCTTTGTCTGGCAGCTTGAGGCGATCATGACGCGGGCGGATTCCCGCCCGACGTTGGCGCAGATCAAATGCCCGACGCTGGTCCTGACCAGCGACACTGACAACATGGTGCCGAATGAACTTTCAACCGAAATCGCCGACAGCATTGCAGGCGCGAAGCTGGTGAAGATTGCGGATTGCGGCCATCTTTCGCAGCTAGAGAAGCCGCAGGCTGTGACGGAGGCGCTGCTCGATTGGCTGGAGATGTAGCTGTCTTGGTTGTGCCGACGCACAAAACGCCCTAAATCAACGGCAACTATTTGATGGCGCGAGTGCCGCGCCGTGAAGGAGAATCCCATGCTGCGCGATGACATCAACAACGCCGTCAAGGACGCGATGAGGGCGAAGGATGAGCGCAAGCTCTCGACGCTGCGCATGGTCAATTCGACGCTGAAAAATTCGGACATCGAGGCGCGCGGGCAGGGCAAGCCGCCGCTGTCGGACGAGGATATTCTCGGCGTGCTGCAAAAGATGATCAAGCAGCGCCAGGAATCGGTCGCGCTTTACGACAAGGGCGGCCGGCCCGAACTCGCAGCGCAGGAGCGCGAGGAGATCGCGGTGATCTCGGCCTATCTGCCGAAGCAGATGTCGGACGACGAGATCAAGGCCGCCATCGCCGCCACCGTCAAGGACACCGGCGCCGCCGGCATGAAGGACATGGGCAAGGTGATCGCCGCGCTGAAAGCGAAGTACGCCGGGCAGATGGATTTCGGCAAGGCCAGCGGACTGGTGAAGGCCGCGCTGGCGGGGTGAGTTTTTCCCTCTTCCCTTGTGGGAGAGGGTGCCCGAGTGAAACGAGGGCGGGTGAGGGGTCTGAATTTCTCGATATTGCGCTGACCCCTCACCCGGCTCAATCTCGCTTCGCTTGATTTCGCCACCCTCTCCCACAAGGGGAGAGGGTTGGTATCGCGCCTGTTGCGGGATATTCGCCATGCTCACCGAAACCAACAACTACGACGAGCTGTATCGCAACTTCCGCTGGGACATTCCGGCGGCGTTCAACATCGCCACGGTTGCGTGCGACCGCCATGCCGACGGCACGGGCCAGCTCGCGCTGATTTATGTCGATGAGGACGGCGGCACGCGCCGGCTATCGTTCGACGAGATCAGCGATCTGTCCAAGCGCTTCGCCAATGTGCTGAAGGCCGACGGGCTTGCGCGCGGCGACCGCGTCGCGGTGTTCCTGTCGCAATCGGTCGAATTGCCGATCGCGCATCTGGCCGCGTTCCGCTCTGGATTGATCTCGGTGCCGCTGTTCACGCTGTTCGGCGAGGACGCGCTGGAATTTCGCCTCTCGAACAGCGGCGCGAAAGCCGTCGTTACGGACGAAGGCGGCTGGGAGAAGCTGTCGAAAATCCGCCATCGCCTGCCGTATCTGCAGGATATCTACGTCACCAGCGGCGCGCTCCATGCCGGCGCGAAATCGTTCTGGCAGGCCATCGAGGATGCCTCGGAGGATTTCACGACTGTCGAGACCAGTGCGGACGATCCCGCCATCATCATCTACACGTCAGGCACCACCGGTAATCCGAAGGGCGCGCTGCATGCTCATCGCGTGCTGCTCGGCCATCTGCCGAATGTCGAGATGGCGCATGATTTCTTCCCGAAGCCTGGCGATCTGATGTGGACGCCTGCGGACTGGGCATGGATCGGCGGGCTGTTCGATGCTCTGTTTCCGGCCTGGTATCACGGCGTGGCGATGCTCGGTCATCGCGCCAAGAAATTCGAACCGCAAGCGGCGATGCAACTGATGGCGGACCACGGCGTGCGCAACGTGTTCCTGCCGCCGACCGCGCTGAAGCTGATGCGGCAGGCCGGCGTCAAGCATGACGGTGTGAAGCTGCGCAGCATCTTCAGCGGCGGCGAGTCGCTCGGTGCCGAGCTGCTTGACTGGATGCGCGCCACCTTCGGCGTCAACGCGCATGAGATCTACGGCCAGACCGAATGCAATCTCGTGCTCGGCAACAACTCAAGCCTGTTTCCGATCAAGCCCGGATCGATGGGCAAGCCGACGCCGGGCTTCGATGTGCGCATCGTCAACGAACACGGTGAGGAATTGCCGCGCAATGAGCGCGGCATCGTCGGTGTGCGGGCGCCCAACCCGGTGATGATGCTCGAATATTGGAAGAACCCGGACGCGACGGCGAAAAAATATGCCGGCGGCTTTCTTCTGACCGGCGATCTTGGTGTGCAGGATGACGACGGCTATTTTTGGTACGTCAGCCGCGAGGACGACGTCATCACCAGCGCGGGCTATCGCATCGGCCCGTCGGAGATCGAACACACGCTGATGAAGCATCCCGCGGTGGCGATGTCCGCCGTGGTCGGGATTCCCGATCCGATCCGCACCGAAGCGATCAAGGCGTGGATCGTGCTGCGCCCGGGATTTGCGGCGAGCGATGCGCTCGCGAGGGAAATTCAGGATTTCGTCAAGGTGCAACTCGCCGCGCATGAATACCCGCGCCACATCCAGTTCGCCGACACCTTGCCGATGACGGCGACCGGCAAGGTGCTGCGGCGGGAATTGCGAAATCTGGGGTAGACGACCGCGTTAGAAAGTTGTCATTGCCGGGCTTGACCCGGCAATCCATCTTTTCGAAGCAGGATGGATACGCGGGTCAAGCCCGCGTATGACGATTGAGTGTGTGGCGGCCGCTAAGGATTAAGACGGAATCTCCACTCCCAGCTTCTTCAGCGCCTCCAGCATCCGCACCGGAGGCTCCATCTTCACCACCAGCGGCTTGCCGGTTTCCAGCACGCTCTTGAGGCTGGAGAGAATAGCCGGCCAGCCCGCGCGGCCGCCCGAAAGAATGTCCTCGCTGATTTCGTGCTCGTTAGCTTCCGTCATCGTCAGACGCACCGCGTCGCCAGCCTGTTCGATGTCGTAGGTCACGAGCGTCACGCCGAGCGCCTCGACCAGTCCCTTCCAGTTGACGTTGAACGTCACCGAGAGCTTTCGCGGCGGATCGTAGGCGATGACTTCGCCGTCGATATGCACCGCGCCGTCCGGTGCACGAAGCACGAAGGCGCCGCCGACCCTGTCTTCGACTTCGACGCCGAAGCCCGAGAAATACTCTCTGCTGTACTCGGCGGAGGTCAGCGCTTCCCAGACCCTCTCCGGCGTTGAAGCGATATAGATGGTGTAGACGAGAGAGGGCTTGAACTTGCTGATGTCCATGACGATCCTCACGCGCCGCGCGCCAGATCGAAGTCGAGCGGCTTTCCGGTTTCGAGAATGCTCTTGAGGCTGGACAGCACCAGCGGCCATCCGCCGGAAATGCTGGGCAACGTCTTGCTGCCTTCGGCGAAGTCCTCGTGGGTGACGGTGAGCTTGACGGCGGTGCCGTCCGGTTCGAGCGCGAACGTCACGCGGGAGGGGCGCTCCTTGATCATCTCCGCGTCGAACACTGAATGCCAGCTGTAGGACAGTCTGCGCGGTGGATCGGACTCCAGGATGACGCATTCGTTCACCACCTTGCCGCCCATGTGCATCTGCATGGGAGAGCCGGCCTTCCAGTCCGAGGTCAGGCTGCATCCGAACCAGTAGCTCAGTGTGAACTCCGTGTCGGTCAGGGCGTGCCAGAGCTTTTCCGGCGTGGTCTTGATGAAGGTCGTGTAGACGAACTCCGGCTTACGCATCACGCTTCTCCAGTTGTCTTTTCAGCTCGCTGAGCGCCGCAAGCTTGCCGCGCTCGAATTTCCTGATCCACCGTTCTCCGATCTCGTGGATCGGAACGGGATTGAGGTAGTGCAGCTTCTCGCGGCCGTGCCTGATCGATGTGACAAGGTTCGCCGCTTCCAGAATCCCAAGGTGCTTGGTCACGGCCTGCCGCGTCATGGCGAGGCCGTCGCACAGTTCAAGCAGCGTCTGGCCGTTGCGGGCATGAAGCCTGTCCAGCAGTGAGCGCCTTGAACCGTCGGCCAGTGCCTTGAAGACCTCATCCATGGTCAGGATAATAGGCAACCAAATGGTTGCCTGTCAAGCAGCACCTCAAATCATTCGTCGTCGGGGTGAACCGCTTGCTTTCCCGCGACGTCTCATTCTTTGATGCCGCTCGTGCATCGGGGAACATCATGTCGCTTCAGCTCTATCTCGCTTACGTCGCTGCCTGCGTCGCGCTCGCGATCCTGCCAGGCCCGATCGTCACGCTGGTCATCGCCAACGGACTTCGCCATGGCACGCGCGCCGCGTTGACCAATATCGCCGGCGCGCAGGCCGGACTTGCGATCGTGATCGCAATCATTGCGGTTGGCTTGACATCGCTGATGGCGACGATGGGCTACTGGTTCGAATGGGTGCGTTTTGCGGGCGCCGCCTATCTCATCTGGCTCGGCATCAAGCTGTTCCGGTCGACAGGCGTGGTGTCGGCGACGGACGCGCCGCCGCCTCCGCCTCGGGGCGGCTTCTTCCTGCAGGGGTTTCTGGTGTTGCTGAGCAACCCAAAGGTGCTGGTGTTCTTCGGCGCCTTTATTCCGCAGTTCGTCGACATGAAACAGGATCACCTGCCGCAGGTCGCGCTGCTCGGGATCACCTTCATGGTCATTGCCGCCCTGTCCGATGGGACCTATGCGCTGCTGGCAGGCCGCGCAGGCAAGCTGCTGTCGGCGCAGCGCGTGCGGCTGGTGTCGCGCATCTCCGGCGGCGTCATGATCGGCGGCGGCGTCTGGCTCGCACTCACGCGCGCGAGATAATCATGCTGCCGGATATTCCGTGGTTCGTTTATGCGATGCTGCTGGCTCCGGTGGGGCTCATCGTTTTCGCGGCGATCTACAAATATCTTGAGGTGCGCGCCGCGAGCGACTGGCCGAGCGTGCCCGGTAAGGTGGTGATTTCGAAATCCGAGGTCCGGAAAGTAGAAGTGATCGACAGCGATCGCGAAGAGGGGCACCGCTTCGAGGAGCGCAATTTCGCGAACATCACCTACGAGTATTCGGTCGCGGGGCAGACGTACCGCAACAACCGCGTCACCATCGGCGAGGACCGCGGCAACTTCGAGGTCGCGGAAACCATCGCGCGCTATCCCATCGGCAAGGCGGTGACAGTCTATTACAATCCGAACAAGCGAAGCGATGCCGTGCTCGATCGCGACATGCCGCAGGGCATGTGGGGCTGCATCGGCTGGATGGTGGCGATCACGGTCGTGCTGGTGTTCGGCTCCGCGATCGGCTTTCACAAGTTGACCGATTTCATCTCGACGAAACTTCCCCGTCCTGAAATGTCGGGAATGACAGTGGCGCTCGGGGCGTTCGGCGCGGCGATCGCGCTGTTCGCGCTGGCGTTCCATCGGCAGGCTGCGAAGGTGAGGACATGGCCGGTGGTGCCGGGAAAGATCAAGACATCCGGCCTGGAGGAGTTTCGCGCGGCACCCGAGGAAGGCCGCGCGCGTGGCGCGACCCAATTCCAGTCAAAGGTGTTGTATTCCTATCGCTACAACAATATCGACTATTCCGGCACGCAGGCGAGCTATGGCGGGCAGGTCACGTCCACATCGCGCTGGATGATCGAGCGCCTCGCGAAAAAATATCCCAACGGCAAGGTCGTTGAGGTTCACGTCAATCCGGAGAATCCGTCGCAGGCGGTGCTGGAGACGCGCGCAACCGGCGTGTGGATTCTCTGGCTTTCCGCCATCGTGATCTGGGGTGTGGCGTATTACATCGCGATCAAGGGCTAGCGCTTACTCAGCGGGCATCAGCTTCCGGGCATGCAGCGCCTCTTCGATCCCACGCAACAGCCGCGCGAGCCGCTCCGCCCATTGATGCTGACCGGACTGATCTTCAATCAGATCCTGCCGGATTTCGATGCCGGTATTCATGAGGCCGCGTTTCTCGGCATGCACCGGAAGGGTGTAGTCGGTCGCGTCGCTCACCGCATAAGGCTCATTGTCGCCGACCACGAGATCGCCTTCGTGGCGCAGCATGTCGCGCAACAGATGCGGCAGCCGGTTGTCGCGATTGTAAAGCGTGCCGACGTGCCAGGGCCGCGCGATGCCGGCATAGACCGGCGTGAACGAATGCAGCGACACCAGAATGGTCGGCAGCCCCTGGGCCTTCCGTTGATCCAGCGCCTGCGCGATGCGTGTATGATACGGCGCGAACACCGCGCGCCGCCGCGCCGCGACCTGCTCGCTGGTCAGCCCGCCGTTGCCGGGAATTTCCGTCGCCTCGCTGATCAGCGGGATCGATCCCGGGCTGTCGAACGGCCGGTTGCAGTCGATCACGAGGCGCGAATAGCGCTGCGCGATCAGATGGACGTCCATCTCCTTCGCCAGCAAGGTCGCCACGCCAGCGATGCCGACGTCCCATGCGATATGGCGTTCCAGCTCGCCCGCGTGCACCCCGAGATCGCCGAGCGCGCGCGGAATCAGCCGGCCATAGTGATCGCAGGTGAAGAAGAAGGGCGAACGGCTTTCGACGTTTTCCTCGATGACCGGGGGAACTTCGTCGCTGTCCAGGAGTCGTAAAGTGTCGGCTGGAGCGGGCAGGGCCATTTT
Organism: Afipia sp.; assembly: GCA_051653085.1. Classification (GTDB taxonomy): domain Bacteria; phylum Pseudomonadota; class Alphaproteobacteria; order Rhizobiales; family Xanthobacteraceae; genus Afipia. Next base: position 69,787 of record JBOFVL010000046.1, read on the forward strand.
GCTTTCGTTGCCTATCACGGCGGCATCCAAGCCCAACAATTAGCCGGAAATGCAGCAAAAACAGCATGTACGATTCGCAGACGAATTCAATCGGCTTGAACAAGACGATGCCCCTGCTGACGATTCACCACAAGACTGAGTATCGCTACGACCGTCCGGTGGCGTTCGGCGAGCACCGGATCATGCTGCGCCCGCGCGACGGTCACGACATCCGTGTGCTGTCAGAGCGGCTCGACATCTCGCCGCAACCGTCTTCGCTGCGCCGCATTCACGACGTCTTCGGCAACAGCGTCGCCATCGCCGATTTCGACACCGAGTCGGACCGGCTGGTGTTCGATTCGACCGTCACCGTCGATCACTATCCCCTCGAGAACATCGTCCTGACCCCCGATGACCAGGCCTATTACTACCCGTTCGTCTACGATCATGACGAACTGACGGACCTGGCGTCGTCAATGACCCCGCAATACTGCGATCCCGACGGCGCGCTGGCGGTCTGGGCGCGGCAGTTTCTCAGCGACGGAAGCCGGACCAGGACGCTCGATCTGCTGGTCGGCATGACCCATGGCGTCCGGGAATCGTTCGGCTACCGCAAACGCCACGAGCACGGCACGCAGCATCCGCTCGACACACTCAGCATCGGTTCGGGCACCTGCCGCGATTTCGCGCTGTTCATGATCGAGGCGCTGCGGCGGCTCGGCATCGCCTCGCGATTCGTCAGCGGCTACATCTTCATCCCCGGCGATGAGGCACACGGTTATGTCGGCGGCGGCTCGACCCACGCCTGGGTGCGGGCCTATCTGCCTGGGGCTGGCTGGGTCGAGTTCGATCCGACCAACGGCATTGTCGGCAGCCGCGATCTCATTCGCGTCGCGGTGTCGCGCGATCCGCAACAGGCCGTTCCACTGCACGGCACTTATGTGGGATCGGCCGACGCCCATCTCGGAATGGACGTCACCATTCACGTCCTCTCGGTCGGGGAAGACCTGGAGGACTAGTGTGGTGGTTCGCAAGTCCGCATCATTTCTGCAACTCACTCTTTTGCGGACTTGCGAACCTAAACCACACTAGAGCTATAATTTCCCGGTGTCCTTTAGAATCCGAAGTTCGCAATAGAGGATGCTGCAAAATGAGGCGAACTTCGGATTCAGGACACCGGGCATGCTGATCCGGGTGGGTTTTGAGATTTCCTATGGCACCGTGGCGGAAACGCCGATGGTTGTCATGATGCGGATTCATCCCTCGCGCGCGCGTGACATCGTCGGCGAGGAAACCATCGTCACCGAACCCGACGTGCGCATCCGCTATTATCACGACACTTTCGGCAACATCTGCGGGCGGCTCACCGCGCCGCCCGGCGGCATCACGTTTCGCGGCGACGCTTTGGTGCGCGACACCGGCGTGCCCGATGCGATCGCACCCGAAGCACAGCAGATGCCGGTCGAGCAACTGCCCGACGAATTGCTGCTCTATCTGATGGCGAGCCGCTATTGCGAAACCGACAGGCTCACCGATTTTGCCTGGGCGCAGTTCGGTAACACGCCGCCCGGCTGGGCGCGGGTGCAGGCGATCAATACGTGGGTGCACAACCATGTGCGGTTCGACTACCAGCAGGCGCGGCCGACGAAATCCGCGTTCGACGTCTTCGAGGAACAGCAGGGCGTCTGTCGCGACTTCGCGCATCTGGCGCTGACGTTGTGCCGCTGCATGAACATTCCGGCGCGCTACGTCACCGGCTATATGGGCGACATCGGCATTCCGTTCGATCCGGCGCCGATGGATCTGTCTGGCTGGTACGAAGTCTATCTCTCCGGCAAGTGGTACACGTTCGATGCGCGCCACGACATGCCGCGCATCGGCCGCATCCTGATGGCGACGGGCCGCGACGCCGCCGACGTTGCAATCTCGACCACCTTCGGGCAGACGGTGCTGAACAAGTTCGTCATCGTGAGTGACGAAGTCATTGAAACGAAGGTCAGCTAATTTCGATGAGCGAGCGTCTGTTTGTTTACGGCACCCTGATGCGCAGTTCACAGCATGCGATGGCGAGAAAACTGGAAGCTGGCGCGACTTATCTCGATGGGGCGCGTTACAATGGCCGGCTTTACCGCGTCACGCATTATCCCGGTGTCATTGCTTCAACCGCATCTGATGAATGGGTGTACGGCGATGTCTTCACGCTGCGGGACCCGGATCTTCTGACGGCGCTGGACCGTTACGAAGGCTGCGGCCCGGACGATGCCGAGCCCACCCAATATCTGCGGCTTCTTCAGAACGTGACGCTGTCGAGCGGAACGCAGGTGAAGGCGTGGGTCTACGTCTACAATTTGCCCGTCGAGAAGCTGGAATGGATCAAGTCGGGCCGGTTCGACGTGGCAGATCCGGTTTAAGGATTGCGTCGCGCGCGGAATTCCGTCGCGAACAAGGCCGCGGTCACCAATGCGAATGCCAGTCCGATGATGCTGAATGTCGCCACGCCGCCGTGCGCGACCGCATAGCCGCTTAACGCCGATCCGAGCGCGCCGCCGAGGAAAGACACGGCGAGATAGAGTGCGTTGAGCCGGCTGCGGATATCCGGATGCAGGCCGAAGATCGCGCGCTGGCCGATTACGAGATTCGCCTGCACGCCCGCGTCGAGCGCGACACCAGCGATGACGAAGATCGCCACCGAATGCGCGCCGCCGAGCCACGTCAGCACGAAGGCGAGCGCAACCAGACCGATGGCGATGCCGGTAACTCTCTGGCTGTGGCCATGATCGGCCAGATGCCCGATGTAAGGCGCGACGAAAGCGCCCGCGACACCGCTCAGCATCACCGCAGAAAGCGCAAAATGTCCGAGCGAGAACGGCGGCGCCTGAAGCAGCAGCGGCAGCGACGTCCAGAACAGCGTGAATGCGCCGAACAGAAAGGCCTGATAGGCCGCGCGGCGCTGCAGAACCGGCTCCGTCAGCAGAAGATGCCAGAGCGAGCCGATCAGAGCTGCGTAGCTTAGGTCAGGCTTCGGATTTCGCCTCGGCAGCACGAACGCCAGCATCAGCAGCGTGGCGCACATGATCGCGGCGGAAATGTTGTACATCACGCGCCAGCCGAACTCGCCGCCGAGCAGCGTCGAGACCGGACGCGCGAGCAGGATGCCGAACAGCAGGCCGCTCACCACGGTGCCGACGGTCTTTCCGCGAATGCGCTCGGGCGCGATGTGGCCGGCGAGCGGAACGATCATCTGCGTGGCTGTTGCGGTAACGCCCAGCAGCAGCGAGCAGGCAACAAAAATCCAGGGTTGTCTTGAGAGCGTTGCGGCGACGAGACTGAAGATCAGGCCGCCGAGCACGGTCAGGATCAGCCGCTTGTTTTCGACCAGATCGCCAAGCGGCACGAGAAAAAACAGCCCGGCGATGTAGCCGAGCTGGATCGTCGTGACGATGAGGCCTGCCGCCGAGATATCAAGGCCGAACGACTGGCTGATCGGCCCGATCAGAGGCTGGGCATAATAGACATTGGCGACGGTGGCGCCGCAGGCGATGGCGAGTGCGAAAACAAGCCATGGGCTGGGCGCTGCGGTTGGCGCGCCCTCTTGCGGCGTGGATGACATGATAATCTCTTGAGGCGGCTCGCCGGGCGAAAGGCGGGGAGGGAACGCTCCCTACCTAATCGCTGACGCGGCCACGGCAAGATTAGCCAAAGGTCGAACGCATCATCGTGCGGTCACGTTCAGGCGACCGCCTTCGCCGCTGCCATCAATGCCGCGGTGTCCTTCACCACGATAGCGAAGCGGTCCGCGAGTTCGGTCAGCGCCACGCGATGCACGACACTCGCAGGAATGGTGCCGCCCAGTGGATCAGGCAGGTCGCGGGTTGCTGTCGCGTTGGCGACCACGGTGGTGCGATATTTCAGGTCGAGCGCGGCGCGGGCGGTGGCGCTGACGCACATATGCGTCATGAAGCCCGCAATGATCAGTTCAGTGCGGCCAGTGCTCTTCACCAGCGCATCGAGATCGGTGCCCGCAAATGAGTTCGGCAAGTTCTTGCGCACCACGACTTCGCCCGCTGCGGGCGTCAGCAGCGGGACGATCGCGGCATAAGGTCCATCCTCGGCGAACAGTGGACGGCCCGATGGCGCGTGCTGCACGATATGGAACACCGGAACGCCGTGTTCGCGCGCCAGCTTCAGCAGCTTGGCGGCTTCCACGATGGCGGCGTCGACGCCGTCCAGCGGCAGGCCGCCCTTGGTGTATTCAAGCTGGGCGTCGATGATGACGAAGGCGGATTTGTCGAGCGCGCTCGGATGGAGCGGCGCGCCGGCGATCTGGAGCAGCGTTTTCGGGGTTGCGGCCATTTTTCTTGCTTTCGTTGAATAAAAGGGCGACTTCGGACAGGTGCCGGACAATAAGGCTTGTGGTCAGCGGGGACAATCCGGCGGGGATTGGGCCAAACGCCGCGCGAGCCTATATTGATGATCGGTTGGCAAACCCCTGAGTCTCATGCGCTTCACGCCCCAATTTCTCGACGAACTGCGCGCCCGGCTTCCGGTTTCGGAAGTCGTGGGCAAGCGCGTGAAATTGAAGCGGGCGGGCAAGGAATGGAAGGGACTGTCGCCGTTTCACCAGGAGAAGACGCCGTCCTTCACGGTCAACGACCAGAAGGGATTTTATCACGACTTCTCCAGCAACAAGCACGGCGACATCATCTCCTTCGTGATGGAGACCGAAGGCGTCGGCTTCCCCGAAGCCGTTGAGCGCCTTGCGTCGATGGCGGGCATGCCGCTGCCGGCGGTAACGCCAGATGCGGCGCGCCACGAGCAGCGCCGCAAGACGCTGCACGACGTGATGGACCTCGCCGCGAAATTCTTCGCTGACACGCTGGCGTCGCGTAACGGCGCCAAGGCGCGCGGCTATCTCGGCGACCGCGCCATTTCGCCGGCGACGCAATTGCAGTTCCGTATCGGCTACGCGCCGGGCGAGCGTTTCGCGCTGAAGGAGCATCTTGGCTCGCTCGGCATTCCGGTCGACGACATGGTCGAGGCCGGATTGCTGATCGCGGGCGACGACATCCCCGTGCCGTATGATCGTTTCCGCGACCGCGTGATGTTTCCCATCACCGACGTACGCAACCGCGTCATCGCCTTCGGTGGCCGCGCGCTGGAGAAGGGCGTTCCCGCGAAGTATCTGAACTCGCCGGAAACCCCGCTGTTTCACAAGGGCGACAATCTCTACAACCTTGCCACCGCGCGGCAGGCCACGCATGACGGCGCGCCGCTCATCGTTGCCGAAGGCTATGTCGACGTGATCGCTTTGGTCACGACTGGTTTTGCCGGAGCCGTGGCACCTCTCGGTACAGCGCTCACCGAAAACCAGCTCGCGCTGCTGTGGAAGATGGCCGACGAGCCGATCCTTTGTTTCGACGGCGACGGCGCGGGCCAGCGCGCGGCGTTCCGCGCGGCCGATCTGGCGCTTCCGCATTTGAAACCCGGAAAGAGTCTGCGCTTCGCGCTGCTGCCCGAGGGACAGGATCCCGACGATCTCGCGCGCTCCGGCGGGCGCGCAGCGATCGAGGAAGTGCTCGGTGTCGCCAAGCCGCTCGCCGAAGTGTTGTGGTCGCGCGAGATCGAAGGCGGCAGCTTCGCCACGCCTGAACGCCGCGCGGCGCTCGAAGCGCGTATCGGTGAACTGACCAACAGCGTCCGCGATGAAGTTGTGCGGCGCTATTACCGGCAGGATTTTTCCGAGCGGCTGCGCAATGCTTTTGCGCCTCACGGAAATTATCAAGGAGGGTATCAGGGCGGCGCTCGCGGCGGCGGCTTCCGGGGACCCAATCAGGGCGGGTTCGGCGGCGAATCAGGGCGGCGTTTTCAGCCAAGAGCGCCGTTTCAGCCCGGAGGACCGGGACAAAGCGGCGGCCGGGGCGGACTATCCACAGGCCCGCGCACCATCAACCGCTCGCCTTATCAGGTCGCCAGCCCGCAGCTGGCGGGTTCCTCGATCATGCGCGGCCAGCGCAGCGCCCTGTCCCGGCGCGAGGCCCTGATCCTGCAATCGCTGATCAATCACCCCTGGCTTTTGCACGATCATCTCGAGGAAGTTGCCGCTCTCGAACTGGCGCATCCCGAGGCGATCAAGCTGCGCGCCGGAATTATCGGGGCCTTTTCAAATTATTCGCACACCGACGATCCGGCGGCGGAAAGCGCGCGATTGCGGGCGGCTCTTGAGAAGAGCGGATATAACGAGCAAATTCAAAGAGTTGAGCATGCGCTCACCACCAAGAATGTGTGGGGCGCCCAGCCGGGCGCGGCGCATGAGGATGTTCTTGCCACCTGGCATCAGCTTGTTGCCTTGCATCGCCAATGGCACTCCTTACTTAGAGAACTCAAGGATGCCGAACTGGCGCTTGGGCAAGACAGCAGCGATCAGAACCTGAATTGGCTGCGCGATGTGAAAGCCCGGCTTGCCGAAGTGGACGGCCTTGAGGCGCTAATCGAAGGTTTCGGCGAATCTTCTGGCCGGTTCCAGCGGACAAGCTGAGAAAAAACGTTGCGGCAGGCCTTTAAACCCGCCGCCAAGGCCTTAAAAAGACTCGCCAAACCGGGATTTTCGCCCCAAAAACAGGGTTAATCTAGGCTTAACGGCCTCGCATTAAGAGTTTGGGACACAGATCAAATCGGCCCGGGTGGTGCCCTCAAAAGCGCCGCCCTTTCCGCATCACGCGGACCAACAAAATACGCGGGCTGTGCGCCCACGTCGTGAGCGCGTTTCAGGAGCAGTGAATGGCCACCAAGGCAAAGACGGCAGCGATCAAAGACACCGCCAAGGATCAGAAGGCCGCCGAGACTCCTGAGAAGGATAGCGCAGACGCTCCGTCACCGTTGCTCGATCTTTCCGACGCCGCCGTCAAGAAGATGATCAAGCAGGCCAAGAAGCGCGGCTTCGTGACCTTCGATCAGCTCAACGAAGTGCTGCCGTCGGATACGACCTCGCCCGAACAGATCGAAGACATCATGGCGATGCTCTCCGACATGGGCATCAACGTGTCCGAGTCCGACGACGCGAACGACGAAGACGAAGAGAAGCAGGAAGAGGAAGCGGACGAGACCGACAACGAACTCGTCGAGGTCACCTCAAAGGCCGTCACCGAAACCAAGAAGTCCGAGCCGGGTGAGCGCACCGACGATCCCGTGCGCATGTATCTGCGCGAAATGGGCACCGTCGAGCTCTTGTCGCGCGAAGGCGAAATCGCCATCGCCAAGCGCATCGAGGCCGGCCGCGAAGCGATGATCGCGGGTCTCTGCGAAAGCCCGCTGACGTTCCAGGCCATCATCATCTGGCGCGACGAACTCAACGAAGGAAAGATCTTCCTTCGCGACATCATCGATCTCGAAGCCACCTACGCCGGTCCCGACGCCAAGAACAACATGAACCCTGCGATGATCGCTGGCCCTGTCGGGCCGGACGGTCAGCCGACCAATGCTGTCATCAATGCCGACGGCACCGTGCAGGTGATCGCGGCCGTGCAGCCTGCGCCGCCGGCAGCGCCGCCGTCGGCGACGCCGTTCCGCCCCGCGGGCGATGACGCCAAGGGTCCCGGCGAAGCCGCTGCCGAAGCGGACATGGACGAGGACGACGAGTTCGAGAACCAGATGTCGCTCGCGGCCATCGAGGCCGAGCTGAAGCCGAAGGTCGTTGAAACCTTCGACAAGATCGCGAGCGAGTACAAGAAGCTGCGCCGCCTGCAGGAGCAGGACATCCAGAACCAGCTTCAGAACGAGACGCTCTCGCCTGCACAGGAGCGCAAGTACAAGAAGCTGAAGGACGAAATCGTCGTCGAGGTGAAGTCGCTGCGGCTCAATCAGGCGCGCATCGATTCACTGGTCGAGCAGCTTTACGACATTAACAAGAAGCTCGTGTCCTACGAAGGCCGCCTGTTCCGCCTCGGCGACAGCCACGGCGTCGGCCGCGAGGACTTCCTGCGCAACTATCAGGGCTCGGAGCTCGATCCGCGCTGGCTCAACCGCGTCTCGAAGCTTGCGGCAAAGGGCTGGAAAAACTTCGTCGCGGTGGAGAAGGACCGCATCAAGGAACTGCGCCACGAGATCCAGCAGCTCGCGGGCCTCACCGGCCTCGAGATCGGCGAATTCCGCAAGATCGTCCACGGCGTGCAGAAGGGCGAGCGCGAAGCGCGTCAGGCCAAGAAGGAAATGGTCGAGGCCAACCTCCGCCTCGTGATTTCCATCGCCAAGAAATACACTAACCGCGGTTTGCAGTTCCTCGATCTCATTCAGGAAGGCAACATCGGTTTGATGAAGGCGGTCGATAAGTTCGAATATCGCCGCGGCTACAAGTTCTCGACCTATGCGACGTGGTGGATCCGTCAGGCCATCACGCGCTCGATCGCCGACCAGGCGCGCACCATCCGTATTCCGGTGCACATGATCGAGACGATCAACAAGATCGTGCGTACCTCGCGCCAGATGCTCAACGAGATCGGCCGCGAGCCGACCCCGGAAGAACTCGCCGAAAAGCTCGGCATGCCGCTGGAGAAGGTGCGCAAGGTTCTCAAGATCGCCAAGGAGCCGCTCTCGCTCGAAACCCCGGTGGGCGACGAGGAAGATTCGCATCTCGGCGATTTCATCGAGGACAAGAACGCG
>JBOFVL010000047.1:0-28620 GCA_051653085.1 Afipia sp.
CATGCGGTCACCCGCATGACGACCGGATCAGAAATCAGAACGGATGATAGGACAGCGTGCCGAACACGATGGCGGCGATCAGCGCGAACGCGCCGTAGATGGCGAGCGTGTGGAAGCGGTCGTCCGATTCCTCGGACGCGGAGGTTGCCCGGGCATGGGCTTCGATCCCTGACACAATATCGCGCATCGTCGATCTCCAATCGATCATCAGATGCGATATTGAGATGTTTCGTCAGTGACTTACAAGAAGCCGCCCGAAAAGACGATAAACTTGCCCCTTCCCGCTGCGGGAGAGAGAAAATTCCTCCCGCCGGGCCGCGCAGAGAACGATCTGTCTCCGCCGAAATGAGAGTTCCACCCCCCTCGTTCATCAATAGACGTCCTGCTGGTAGCGGCCCTTCTTTTTCAGATCGGCCACGAAAGCGATCGCCTCGTCGGTGGAGCGCGCGCCGAACTGCGCCGTGATATCCACCAGCGCGCGCTCGACATCCTTCGCCATCCGCTTGGCATCGCCGCAGACGTAGACGTGCGCGCCGTCCGCGAGCCAGTTCCATAGCTCGCGGCCGACTTCGCGCATGCGGTCCTGCACGTAGAACTTCTCCGCGCCGTCGCGCGACCACGCCAGCGACAAACGGGTCAGCACGCCGGATGCCTTCATCGCGTTCAACTCGTCGGAATAGAAAAAATCGTAGTCGCTGCGCTGATGGCCGAAGAACAGCCAGTTGCGGCCCGGCGCCTTGGTCGCTTTCCGATCGTGCAGGAAGGCGCGGAACGGCGCGATGCCGGTGCCGGGACCGATCATGATGACCGGCGTATTCGGGTCCTGCGGCAGCCCGAAGCCGTGAGCCTTCTGCACATAGACGCCGAGTTCGTCGCCGGGATTGATGCGTTCGGCCAGAAACGTTGAAGCAAGGCCGAGACGCTTGCGCTTGCCGATCACATAGCGCACCGCGTCGACAGTCAGCGACAACCGGCCGGGCGTAGCGTTGTTCGACGATGAGATCGAATAGAGCCGAGGCTGCAACGGCTCGAGCGCTTCGATGAAGGCTTCGGGATGTGGTCGCACGCCGGAGAATTTCTGCAGCGCCGCCAGCACGTCGAGATTGGCGGCATCCCCGTCCGGATCGTCGCCATGGGCGAGCGCCCGCGCCTTCTCGCGCTGCGCGCCGCCGGTGACGAACGAGATCAGTTCGAACAGCGTGTCCGGTGCCGGAGCCAACGACACGTCGTTGAGCAGAACTTCGCGCAACGGCTTGCCGTTGACTTCCGTCATGTGCGACGCGCCGAGCATCGCGATGATCTGATCGACGAGACCCAGTTCATTGCGCGCGAACACACCGAATGAATCGCCGACGACGTAATCAAGTCCCGCCTGTTCGAGATCAAACTCGATGTGCCAGGTCTCCTTGTCCGAACCGGGCTTGTTGAGCAGACGCCGCGACAGGAACGACGCCTTCGCCGGATTGTCGCGCGAGCGGCCCGCCTCTCCGGCAGGTGCCGCGGCGATGCTCGGCGCAGGCTGCGCAGCCGGCGTGGCAGCGGCGGGGGCCTTATCAAGCTCCTCATAAAGAGACTTGAGCATCCGCGCGGTTTCTTTGCCGCCCGGAACGCAGAGATTCAGTCGTGCTTCCGCCTTGCTGGCAATCACCTCCGAATAATCATGGCAGTTATAGCCGCACTGGCCGCAGTCCTGCTGCGCCATCGCCGCCATCATCTTGCGGCGAAGCGGGCGGCCATCGGCGAGCTTCATGCGCTCGGCCATCGGCATGGTCTGGTCGTGCCACGGCGCTTCGCCGTCGTCGCCGTCCCCAGCGGCTCCCTTCATCACCGCAGCACCCTGCTCCGGCGACAGCGGCGTCACGGCGTTGTCGAGCGAAACAAGTCCGGCGAAGAAGCCGTTCAGCCAGGAGCGCTGCTCAGGCGAGAACGGCGCGGTATCGGGAATGATCTCAAAGTTCGGCTGCGGAGACATCTGGTTCATGCCGCCACTCCTTCACCGATCAGCTGGCGCAGCGCATTGACGTCGTGACGGCTGGCGAAGCTGATGAAGGTTTCCTCATTGGAGGCCCGGTTCGCGACATAGGCCTTCAGCATGCGCTCGATGGTTTTCGGCGCGTCCTCGGCCTTCACGTTCTGAATGAGTTCGCGTGAAATCTTTGCATCCGTGCCGAACCCGCCGCCGACATGGACGTGATAACCCGCAACCGTATCGCCGTCGTCGTTGATCGGCACGCGCGCGCCGATCAGGCCGATGTCGCCGATGTAATGCTGCGCGCAGGAATGATGACATCCGGTGAGGTGGATGTTCACTGGCGTCTCCAGCGGCACGCGCTCTTCGCACCAAGCGGCGATTTCGTCGGCATTCTCCTTGGTGTGGGCGGCGGCGAACCGGCAGCCAGTCGCGCCGGTGCAAGCAATCAGGCCAGCACGCAGCGCCGAGGCTACCGTCGAAAGGCCCATCGCCGCGATAGCCGCGACAACGGTTGCGACATTGGCATCCGCGACGCCTGATATCAGCAGGTTCTGCCAAACGGTCAGGCGAACATCGCCGTCACCAAAATCAGCGGCGAGTTTCGCAAGACCGCGAATTTGTTCCGGCGACAGCTTGCCGAGCTTCAGCGCGACGCCGACCCAGTTCAGCCCCGCCTGCTTCTGCGGATGCACGCCGATATGCGCAAGACGATCGTAAGCCGGACGCGGCGCGATGGCTTCCGCCGGCACGCGCGCCAGCTTGCGGCCGAGCTTCTCTTCAACAACCGAGAGAAATTTGTCGAAGCCCCACGAGTCGAGGACATACTTCAGACGCGACTTGTTACGGTTGGTCCGGTCGCCATTCTCGATAAACACACGCACGATCGCGTCGGCGATTCCGATGGCTTCATTCGGCTTCAAGATGACGCCGGTGTCGCGGGCGAAATCCTTGTGGCCGGTGATGCCGCCGAGCGACAGGCGAAAGTAGATGCCGGCATCGACGCCAAAGCCTTCGCGGACCTCGACGGCCTGAAAGGCGATGTCATTGGTTTCTTCCAGCGTTGCGATGCGCCCTGCTCCGTCGAACGCGACGTTGAACTTGCGCGGCAGGCCATACAGCGCGCGCTCATTGAGGATGTGATAGTGCCACGCCTTCGCATAGGGCCGCGTATCGAGCAGCTCTTGCGGATCGACACCCGCTGTCGATGTGCCGGTGACATTGCGGATGTTGTCCGCGCCGGAACCGCGCGAGCACAGACCCAGATCCTGAAGTCCCTCGATGATGTTGATGGCGTTCTTCGGCTCGATCTCGCGGAGCTGGAGGTTCGCGCGCGTCGTCACATGGGCATAGGGACCGCCGAAATTCTCAGCCAGATCGGCAACACCCGCGAACTGCCAGTGCTTGAGAATGCCGTTTGGAATCCGCATGCGGCACATGTAGGACGATTGCGTCGGCGCAACGTAGAAGATGCCGTAGTAGCGCCAGCGGAAGTTGTCCGCCGGTTTCGGCGCTTCGTTCGTCTCCGCCTGCTTGACGAGACGCGGATAGGCATCGAATGGATGCTCCTCGCGCTTCCATTTCTCCTGATCGACCAGCTTGCCGCCCGCAGCAACAGTGCGGTCCTGCGCCTTGAAGTGAATGGCGTCGGGTCCGACCGGTTCGGACTTCGCAGGAGCATTCGTCCGCGCCACGCGCGACGCGCTGAGACCGGACACAAAACCTTCGAGATAGCGCTTCTGGTCGGGAGAAAAGTCACCGGACATTTCAGGCAGCCTTCGGTTGTGCGAGCGCGCGGCCGAACATGATGTCACCGCGGATCGCTTCGATGGACGCCGTTGTCCTGATCAGATCGAGATACCAGAGCGCGTCCTGGGTATCGCCCACCAGAACCGCTCCTGTGAGGCGGCCATCGGCCACCACCAGTTTCTTGTAAGTGCCCCGCCGTTCATCGTTGAACACGAGGGTTTCGCTGTTGTCAGCGGCGAGAAAATCGCCGGCCGAAAACACGCTGACTCCTGAGACTTTCAGGTTGGTGGCGATGACGCTGCCGGAATAATCCTTCGCGCCGTCGGCCAGATGATCGGCAAGTACTTTCGCCTGCTCGTAGGCAGGCTCCACGAGGCCGTAACAGGTGCCGCGGTGTTCCGCGCATTCGCCGAGGGCGTAGACATCGGCACTGCCGGTCCGGAGTTGGTCGTCGACCACGATGCCGCGGTTAACCGGCACGCCGGCCTCTTTCGCGAGCGTTACGTTTGGACGAATGCCTGCAGCAAATACGATGGCTTCGGCAGCGATGCTGCGCCCGTCAACAAGCTCGACGCCCTCGACTTTGCCTTCGCCAAGAATTCGCTTGGTGTTCGCACCGAGCAGCACCTCGACGCCCTTCATCTCGACCAGCCGCTTGAGCAGTGCAGCGGCAGGCGCATCGAGCTGCCGCTCCATCAGGCGGTCCATCAGATGCAGCAGCGTGACCCTTGAACCCGCCTTCGCCAGACCGTAAGCCGCTTCAAGACCCAGCAGTCCGCCCCCCACGACGACGACGCGCGCTTTGGCCTCCGCGAGTTGCAGCAACTGGTCGGTGTCGCGGCTGTCGCGAAACGTGTGCACGCCCGGAAGATTCGAACCGGGCACCGGCAGCCGCAACGGCATCGAGCCGGTCGCGAAGACCAGTTTCGAAAATGGGACATTCGTACCGTTCGCGAGATGCACCGTACGTTTCGCGAGATCGACTGACGTCGCCGCGCAGCCGTAGGTGATCGTGACGCCGTGGTCGCGCCACCACGCGGCGGATTTCAGTTCGATCTCCTGCGAGGTCGCTTCGCCCGCCAGCACCGAGGACAGCAGCACGCGATTGTAGGCAAGACGCGGCTCGTCACCGATCACGGCGATGGCGTAGCGGCCGAGGGCGCGCTTCGCCATTTCCTCGACAAGGCGCGCAGCCGCCATGCCGTTTCCGATGATGACAAGAGGTTCGCTCACGTTGCGGTCCTCACACCCATACCTCGATCAAGCTGCCTCGACGAACCGGTGACGCTCATAGAGGAACTCGAGCACGCGCTGACGACACTTGAGATAGATCAGGTTCGACGCCAGCTCGAGCCGCTTGCGCGGATGCGGCAGCGGCACTTCCAGCACCTCGCCGATGCGGGCACTTGGACCGTTGGTCATCATCACGATGCGGTTCGAGAGCAGCACGGCCTCATCGACGTCGTGCGTGATCATCATCACGGTGTTGTTGAGCTTCTGGTGCAGCGCCATCACCGAGTCCTGCAGATGGGCGCGGGTCAGCGCATCGAGCGCGCCGAACGGCTCGTCGAGCAGCAGCACCTTCGGCTCCATCGCCAGCGCGCGGGCGATGCCGACGCGCTGCTTCATGCCGCCTGAGATTTCCGAAGGCCGCTTGTCCTTCGCGTGGGTCATCTGCACAAGGTTGAGATTGTGCATCACCCATTCGTCGCGTTCCGCGCGGGTCTTGGTCGAACCGAACACCTTGTCGACGCCGAGCCGAACGTTGTCGTAGACCGTCAGCCACGGCAGCAGGCTGTGGTTCTGAAACACCACGGCACGATCCGGTCCGGGCGAGTTCACCTCACGGCCTTCGAGCAGCACGCCGCCCTGCGTCGCGTTGGTTAGCCCGGCGACGATGTTGAGCAGCGTGGACTTGCCGCAGCCGGAATGGCCGATGATCGAGACGTAGTCGCCCTGTTCCACGGTCAGATTGATGTCCTTCAGGACCTCGCTCTGCGTGGAGCCGCGGGTGAAAACCTTGTCGATGTGATCGAGTTGAAGATAAGCCATTGCCATTGTCCTCAGCTTGCCTGCGCGCCGCGTGTCGCGATGTTGCCGACGAAGGCGACAATGCGATCGAGCACAAATCCGACGATGCCGATGTAGGCGAGCGCCACGAAGATGTCGGACAGCCGTGACGAATTCCACGCGTCCCAGATGAAGAAGCCGATGCCGACGCCGCCGGTCAGCATTTCTGCCGCGACGATGGCGAGCCATGACAGGCCGATGCCGATGCGCAGACCCGTGAAGATGTACGGCGCCGCCGACGGGATCATGATCTTCCAGAAGAACTCGAGGTGGTTCAGCCGCACCACGGCCGCGACGTTGCGATAGTCCTGCGGGATATTGCGGATACCGACTGCGGTGTTGATGATGATCGGCCAGATCGAGGTGATGAAGATCACGAAGATCGCGGACGGATTGCTGTCACGGAAGGCGGCCAGCGAGATCGGCAGCCAGGCCAGCGGCGGCACGGTGCGCAGCACCTGGAAGATCGGATCGAGGCCGCGCATCGCCCAGATTGATTGGCCGATGATGGCGCCGACCAGCACACCAACGACGCTTGCAAGGCCGAATCCGACGGCGACACGCTGCAGCGATGTCAGCACCCGCCAGCCGAGACCGATGTCCTGCGGGCCGGTGACGAAGAACGGATCGACGATCAAATCCTTGGCGTCCGCCCAGATGCGCGATGGCGACGGCAGCGTCGCACCCGGCTTCATGCAGAGGATCTGCCAGATGCCGAAGATCACTACGAGCATGATGATGGGCGGGATGACGCGCGCCGCCAGTGCGCGCAAATTCGGAAGCAACATGTCCGTCACAAAACTCCGGGATGATTTTGGCAGCGGAACAACGGCCGCGGTCGGAGCCGGCGACGGCGTCGTTGTCGGGATGGTGCTGGTCGTCTTGACGAGCGGCATGTTCATGAGAGTGCCTCGGTTGCGTTAGGTGCGAGGCCGCCCCTGGTGGAGTGGATTTGACATTCGCCAATCACTCGGCAGCGCGTTCGTAAAGCGAATGTCAAATCCATAACTCCACCAGAATTTTAATTGGCAAGTGGTCCTTCGGTTCTAACATTCGCAGGAATGCCTGCTGAAACGGGATGCGAATGTTAGAACCGGACCACTTGCGCGGGGCGGCCCGCAGGGTCTCAGACTTCGATACGCTTGATCGACAGACTCTTCAGGTACGCCGACGGATTTTCGGGATCGAAAATCTTGCCGTCGAAGAAGGTTTCCTTGCCGCGCGACGAGCTTGCCGGAATGTCGGCCGCAGCGACGCCGAGCGCTTTCGCCGCCGACTTCCAGATGTCTTCGCGGTTGACCTTGTCGACCAGCGCCTTGACGTCGGTCGTCGGCTCGAACTTGCCCCAGCGGATGTCTTCGGTGACGAACCAGGCGTCATGGCTCTTGAACGGATAGGACGCGTGGTCCTGCCAGAACTTCATGAACTGCTTGGTGCCCTTCTCGACGCGGCCGTTGCCGTAGTTGATGTCGCCATTGGCGCGGCCGATGATGTCGGCGACCGGCACGTTGAACCACTGACGGCGTCCGACGATCTCGGACATCTCGGCGCGGTTCTCGGGCTTGTCGCACCACTGCTGGGCTTCCATCACGGCCATCAGGATGGCCTGCGTCGCCTTCGGATACTTGTCGGCGAACTCGGCGCGGATGCCGAGCGCCTTCTCCGGATGCTTCGACCAGATCTCGCCGGTCGAGCAAGCCGAGAAGCCGATGCCCTGATTGACGAGTTGTTCGCCCCACGGCTCACCGACGCAGAACGCGTCCATGTTGCCGACCTTCATGTTCGCCACCATCTGCGGCGGCGGAACGACAATGGTCGAGACATCCTTGTCGGGATCGATGCCGCCGGCAGCGAGCCAATAGCGAATCCAGAGATCGTGGGTGCCGCCGGGGAAGGTCATCGCGACCTTCACTTCCTTGCCTTCGGCTTTCTTCTTGGCGAAGGCTTCCTTCAGCGCGGACGAGTCGGCTGTGACCTTGAGGTCTTTATAGTCGTTGGAGACCGAGATCGCCTGCGCATCGAGGTTGAGGCGCGCGAGGATATACATCGGCGTCGGCACATTGTTCTGCGTCACCTTGCCGGCCGAAATCAGATACGGCATCGGCGTCAGAATGTGCGCGCCATCGATGCCGTTCTTCTCGCCGCCGAGCACGAGGTTGTCGCGCGTCGCCCCCCATGACGCCTGCTTGTTGACTTCAACGTCAGGCACGCCGTGCTTCGCAAACAGCCCCTTCTCTTTCGCGATCACCAGCGCGGACGCATCCATCAGCGCGATGTAGCCAAAGATCGCCTTGGTCACTTCCGGTCCGGCGGTCTGCGCAAACGCACCGCCGGGAAAATTCAGTCGCGCGGCGGCCAGCAGCGCCGTCGTTCCCGCACCCGCCTTGAGCAGCGCGCGGCGGCTCATCTTGCGGCCCATCATTCCATCCTTGCCCTGTCTGGTAGCCATTGTGTCTGTCGTCCTTTCGACCGTGTCGGTGCCTGAACTGTCCATGTCGCCGCGTTACGTCCGCCAATCCCTCAAGCCCCAAAAGCAAAAGCCGCGCCCGAGACGCGCGGGTGCGCATTCGTCGGGACAGCGGCTTTGCTGCGTGGGCCATCGATGGACCCGGGGCCTTCGTCTCGGCCTGCAACTACCTATTCAAGGATCGTGCCAGTCGGGTGCGGTGCACCAAGTGCAGTATTTACAATCGTTTAAAGGAAAGCCTTCGCGCAGCGCGGCCCGGACTTTGGCCTCTGCAAACGGCAATTGCCTGCCCCATGTGCAGCGCACAAAAAATAGGCAGAGGCAATTGAACCAAAATTCGCTATTTCGGAGGGGGCCGCTTGATTGTCACCGACGCGAGGTGCGCGGCGATGTCGTTAGGGTCGAATGGAGCGCCGTCGAACGCTCCGACACCGTCCTTGAGGGTGTGCGCTGGCTGGGCGGGCTCACCCAATGCGGCGTCGTAAAGATCCGGCCTGAACACCCGCTTGGCAGTCTCCAGCGCCTCCGGTGAATAGGCCGCCTGCCCCCAGCGAACCATCTGGGCATAGAGCCACGCCGCCTGCACCGGATCGGGCCGCGCCGCGCCTTCGCGCCCCACCAGCAGGTAGCGGCCGCTTTCGCGGAATGTGCCGTCAGGGGAGATTTTCAGCCTGCCGTCGAGGGTGCGCTGAATCACCTCGGGATCGACGCCAATGCGCTCGGGCGCACCGAGGATGCGCGACACCTCGCCCCGGTTGGCCGGGTTCTCGATGAAGTCCGCGGCGTGCCCATGCGCCCGCGTCAGCTTGGCAAGGATCGCCGGATTTTCCAGCGACCACTTCTCGCGCACCGCCAGCACCTTCTCCGCCGCGCGCTCCAGAATGTCAGAGACGAAATGCAGGATGTGGCCGACGCCGAGATCGACCGCGACCGAATTCCACGGCGCGCCGACGCAGAACGCATCGACATGGCCATTGGCAAGGCTGTCCACCATGTAAGGCGGCGGCAGCACCACAAGCCGCACATCCTCGTCCGGATCGACGCCACCCGCAGCCATCCAGAACCGCAACTGGTAATTGTGGGTCGAGAACGGGAACGTCATGCCGAAGGTCAGCGGCTCCGCGCCACTCTTGCGCCGCGCTGCGACGACCCGCGCCAGCGCCTTCGCCGTCACCATGGGATTGACCGGATCGCCGTCGGCTTCGCCCATGATCGCGGCATGCAGCGCCGGCGATACCGTGATGGCGTTGCCGTTAAGACCCAGGTTGAACGACGCAACGATCGGCACCTTGACTTGCGACAGGCCGAGCGTCGACGCGATGGCGACCGGCGCCAACAGATGCGCCGCGTCGAACAGCCCGATATTGAGCTTGTCGCGCACGTTCGACCACGACACTTCGCGCACCAGCGTGACATCGAGCCCTTCGGCGGCGGTAAAGCCCTTGTCCACGGCGACGATCAGCGCGGAGGCGTCGACCAGCGGAATGAATCCGATCCTGAGCGGTGTATCCGTCATTTCAGCAACTCCGCCGCGGTAATGATCGATTGGGCTATTTCGCCGATCTTCTTTTTCTCCCGCATGGCGGTCGAGCGGATCAGCACATAGGCTTCTTCTTCTGTCAGGCCCTTCGCCTTCATCAGCAGACCCTTGGCGCGGTCGAGAATCTTGCGATCTTCCAGCGCCGACTTGGTGCGATCCAGTTCGTCCTGCAATTTGGAGAAGGCGTTGAACCGCGAAATGCACAGGTCGAGAATCGGCTTGATCCGCTCCTTCTTGAGGCCATCGACGATGTAGGCCGACACCCCGGCCTCGACCGATTGCTGGATCGAGGCGGCGTCGCTCTGGTCCACGAACATGGCGATCGGCCGCCGCACGGCGCGGCTGACCTGGAACATCTGTTCCAGAACGTCGCGGCTGGGGTTTTCAAGATCGATCAGGATGACGTCGGGGTCGATCGCGTAAATGCGCGCCAACAGGTTATGCATTTCGCTGATGTGTTCGACGCTGGTGAAGCCCGCGTCGCGCAACCCCTCTTTCAGGATTGCGGCTCTGATCGGGCTTTCGTCGACGATGACTATCTTGAACGACGAATCCGCGGCCATTCAGCACTCACATTCCGGCAAAACAACCATAGCATGCACCCGCAGCGAGCTTAAAGCCTTGTATTTGCGAGTAATCGGGGATAGCTCCTGCATTCTCCCAACAGGTCGGAAGCAATGGAACAGGGCGTCGCCCCAAAAGTCAGTTTTGTGTCGCTTGGATGCCCCAAGGCCTTGGTGGATTCCGAGCGCATCATCACGCGCCTGCGCGCCGAAGGCTATGAGCTCGCGCGCAAGCATGACGGTGCAGATCTGGTGATCGTCAACACCTGCGGCTTCCTCGACAGCGCCAAACAGGAATCGCTGGGCGCCATCGGCGAGGCCATGGCCGAGAACGGCAAGGTGATCGTCACCGGCTGCATGGGCGCCGAGCCCGAGCAGATCGAGAAAGCCTACCCCAATGTCCTGTCGATCACCGGCCCGCAGCAATATGAAAGCGTGCTGGATGCCGTGCATCGCGCGCTGCCGCCGCTGCACAATCCGCATCTCGATCTGGTGCCGCCGCAGGGCATCAAGCTGACGCCGCGGCATTACGCCTACCTGAAGATTTCCGAAGGCTGCAACAACCGCTGCACCTTCTGCATCATCCCGAAACTGCGCGGCGATCTGGTGTCACGCCCGGCCAAGGACGTGCTGCTGGAAGCCGAGAAGCTGGTGGCCGCCGGCGTCAAGGAATTGCTGGTGGTATCGCAGGACACCTCGGCCTACGGCGTCGACATCAAGTATGCGACGAGCCTCTGGAAGGACCGCGAGGTCCGCGCAAAGTTCTTCGACCTGTCACGCGAACTCGGTGAACTCGGTGCATGGGTACGGCTGCAATACGTCTACCCCTACCCGCATGTGGACGAAGTCATCAGCCTGATGACCGAAGGCAAGGTGCTGCCTTACCTCGACATCCCGTTCCAGCACGCCTCTCCCGATGTGCTGAAGCAGATGCGCCGTCCCGCGGCGCAGGACAAGACGCTCGCCCGTATCAAGAAGTGGCGCGAGGAATGTCCGGACCTCACGCTGCGCTCGACCTTCATCGTCGGCTTCCCCGGCGAGACCGATTCCGATTTCCAGTATCTGCTCGACTGGCTGGATGAAGCGCAGATCGACCGCGTCGGTTGCTTCAAGTATGAGCCTGTCGCGGGCGCGACCTCGAACACCATCGAGAATCCGGTGCCGGACGAGATCAAGACCGCGCGCTGGAACGCGCTGATGGCGCGGCAGCAGAAAATCTCTGCGCAACGCCTCAAGCGCAAGGTCGGTACGCGCCAGCAGGTCATTATCGACGAGGTCGGTCCGACGGTGTCGAAGGGCCGCTCGAAGGCCGATGCGCCGCAGATCGACGGCAATGTCTATGTGTCCAGCCGCCGCCCGCTGAAAGTCGGCGACATCGTCACTGCGAAGATCGACCGCGCGGATCAGTACGACCTGCACGGGACGGTCGCGGGGTTTTGATTCTTTACCCTCCCCCTCAAGGGGAGGGTCAGAAAAGTTACGGCTTCAAAATACCTGATCCCGTCGTCACGCGGCTCTCGAGATCGCGGTGCGCCTTCTGCGCATCCTTCAGCGCATAGGCGTGATTGATCGGCACATGCAGCGTGCCGCTGAGCACGGCGGCAAACAATGCGTCTGCGCCCTCGATCAATTCCTTTCGCGTTCCGACATAGTCGTTGAGCTTCGGCCGCGTCGCGAACAGCGAGCCGTGATTGTTCAACTCGGCAATCGAGAACGGCGGCACCGGCCCCGACGCGTTGCCGAAAGACACGAACAGGCCGCGCTGCCTGAGCGACTTCAGCGATCCGGCGAACGTATCCTTGCCGACGCCGTCATAGACCACGTCGCACAACTCGCCGCGGCTGATCTGCTTCACGCGCTCCGCGAAATCTTCCTGCTTGTAAAGAATGACGTGGTCGCAGCCATTCGACAGCGCCAGCTTCGCCTTGTCCTCGGTGCCGACGGTCCCGATGACATTCGCGCCAAGCGCCTTGGCCCACTGGCACGCAAGCAGGCCGATGCCGCCGGCTGCGGCGTGAATCAGCACGCGATGGCCCGGCTCCACCTTGAAGGTCTTGTGCAGCAGGTACCAGACCGTCAGTCCCTTGAGCATCAGCACCGCCGCCTGCTCGTGCGAAATATGATCCGGAAGCTTCACCAGCTTGTCTGCAGGAATGTTGCGTTCGGTCGCGTAACCGCCGAGATTGAAATAGTACGCCACGCGGTCGCCGGGATGGAAATTGGTCACGCCCTGACCGACGGAAACCACCTCGCCCGAGGCTTCGTTGCCAACGATGAACGGCAGGCCGGGAGCCTTGTAGAGGCCGGTGCGATAATAGGTATCGATAAAATTCAACCCAATGGCGTGCTGGCGGATGCGAACCTCGCCGTTTCCGGGCGCAGGGACGTCCACGTCCTCATAGATCATCACTTCCGGACCGCCCACCTGGTGGACGCGCACAGCCTTGGTCATGGTTTCTCCCGAGCCTTTTCTTAAGCGACCTCAACCGGGAGCGAAGTCCATCGGCTGCGAATTGTCAACGCGGACCAAAGCCGCAATGCATTATGCCGGAGTTGCACTCCTTGCCCGCTTCTTGCGATTGCGTTTGGCCAGAATGTTGAAGAACTCCACCGCCGCCGAGAAGCAGATCGCGACGTAAATGAAAGCGCGCGGAATGTGGAAGTGGAATCCGTCCGCGACCAACGCGACGCCGATCAGGACGAGGAACGCCAAAGCAAGCATCTTGGTGGTGGGGTGTTCCTTCACGAAGGCCGCAACCGGCCCCGACGACACGTACATCACACCGACGGCGATGATGACCGCCGCGATCATGATTTCGATCTCCTGCACCATGCCGATGGCGGTGATGATGGAGTCGATCGAGAACACCAGATCGATCACGATGATCTGCATGATCACCCAGAAGAACGCACTCGGCGTTGCCTTGGCTTCTTCCACCTCGTCCCGCGCCTCGACTTCGGCATGAATTTCATGTGTCGCCTTGGCGATCAGGAACAGGCCGCCGACGATGAGAATAATGTCGCGCCATGACAGCGCGAACTTGGCGACGGTGATGACCGGCTGCGTGAGACCGATCAGCCAGACCAGGATGCTCAGCAACGCGATCCGGAACACCAGCGCCAGCGCGAGGCCGATCTTGCGGGCGCGCTCCGCCTGCGCAGGCGGAATGCGCGACACGATCACCGACAGGAAGATCACGTTGTCGATGCCGAGAACGATTTCGAGCGCCGTCAGCGTCAGCAGCGCAGCCCAGGCTTCCGGGCTCGTGAGTAATTCCATCATGCGCGATTCCAGCCCATCAATCGGATCAACACGTCACTCAAGAGAACATAGACGCCGATGACACACAACGCCGCGGAGATCCACGGCGACACCTCGAAATTGGCAGCAACCGCGATCATTGCCAAGATCGCCCAGATTGCGATCAACGCGATATTCAGCTTGCGGAATCGCGTGGTACGCAGCGGATGCATCACATGGAACGGCACGAAGGTGAGCGCCACGAGAATGGCGAGCACGATGCTGCCAACCGCCGCAGGCGGTTTCAGCAGGAACAGATAGAACGCCGCCCCATTCCACAGCGCAGGAAAACCACGAAAATGATTGTCGTCGGCTTTCATGCGCCGGTCGGAGAAATACAGCGCGCCGGAAATGACGATAGCGCCGCCGAGCAGCGGCGCTGTCAGCGGAACCAGCAGGCCGCTCGCGATGATCGCATAGGCCGGCACGAAAACGTAAGTGAGAAAATCGACCACCAGATCGAGCGTGTCGCCGGACCAGTTCGGCAAAACCTCGCCAACGTTGAACCGCCGCGCAAGCGGCCCGTCGAGACCGTCGACGATCAGCGCCAGCCCGAGCCAGCCGAACATCGCGGCCCAGTGCTCCCTCACCGCCTCCAGCATGGCGATCAGCGCGATCGCGCCGCCCAGCGCCGTGAAGATGTGGACGCCGAACGCGCGCAGGCGTGTCTTGGCGGGAAACGTCGGCTGGTCCTGCTGTTCGGGCTCGCTCATATAGCGTTGTGACTATCAGGATTCCCTGTGGATTGCATATCCGGTCCTTCGCCACGCTATGGTGACGACATCACGAACCGAATTTGCCTTAAATACCGTTCAGAATGATTGCCAAATTCGATTGTGACAGCGGGAAATTCCGACCATAGATAGCCCTCATGACTGACACTTCGTCTTCCCCATTCTATCAGGCCGCCGTGGTGGGCGGCGGCCCCGCCGGGCTGGCCACCGCCATTGCGCTCGCGCAGGCCGGCGTGAACACGGCGCTGGTCGCACGGCGCTCGCCCTATGCCGACAACCGGACCACCGCCTTGCTCGGCGGCTCGGTGGATTTTCTGCAATCGCTGGAAGTCTGGCACCGATGCAGCACCGACGCGGCACCGTTGCGCGTGATGCGGCTGGTGGACGATACGCGCCGCCTGATCCGCTCGCCGGAGGTGAAATTCTCATCCGATGAGATCGGCATGGAGGCGTTCGGATACAACATCGAGAACCGCCTGCTGATGGTCGCGATGGAAGACCGTGCGGCCGAACTCCCAAATCTGGTCCGCATCGACGACGAAGCGCAATCGGTCGTCACAGCCGCCGACGACGTCACTATCACGACCAAGCAGGGTCAATCGCTCTCCGCCGCCCTTGTCGTCGGTGCAGACGGACGGCATTCGCTCTGCCGTGAAGCGGCAGGCATTGGACTCAAGCGGCGCGAACTCGGCCAATCTGCCCTGACGCTGAACATCGCGCATGCGCGTCCGCATCACGATTGCTCGACCGAATTTCACACCGAGTCCGGCCCGTGCGTGTTCGTGCCCCTTCCCGGCCAGCGGTCCAGCGTCGTCTGGGTGGTGAAGCCTGCCGAGGCAGAACGCCTGAAAGCGCTCGACGACGATCAGCTCGCACTCGCGCTCGAGAAGCAATCGCATTCGATCTTCGGCAAGCTGACCATCACACCGGGCCGTCACGTCTTTCCGCTCGCCATCGAGAACCCCGAACACCTCGCCGCCCAACGTATCGCGCTGGTCGGTGAAGCCGCGCATGTGCTGCCGCCGATCGGTGCACAGGGTCTCAACATGGGTCTGCGCGATGCGGCCGATCTTGCGGAGATCGTGCGCGGCGCATTGTTGCAGGGACAAGATCCCGGCGCAGACGCCGCCCTGCGCGCTTACGCCCGCGCGCGCCGCGCGGATGTGTTCAGTCGCACCTTCGTGGTGGACATGGCGAACCGCACCCTGCTCAGCGATTTCCTGCCCGCGCAATCGCTGCGTGCTGCCGGAATGCACGTGCTGAACACCGTCGGTCCGATCCGCCGCCTCGCAATGCGTGAAGGCCTGTCGCCGTCGTGGCGGGGGCGTTAGGGGTTAATTGCCGAAACCCACGAACACCGTGGCTTCTTTGACTGACTTTCGTTCGGACACCACCGCATTTGCCGGAAAATTTTCATCCGGCCACCCCAATGCGATGCTTTTCATGATGACTTGATCGTCGGCTATACCGGCATGCTCACGTACCACCGGTGACTGCATAATGCCTTGGCTGTTGATCACAGCCCCCAATCCTCGAGACCAGGCGGCATTGACCAAGGCGGTTGCCACGGCGCCACAATCGAACGGCGTATCGTCGCTGCCGTCCAGCACGCGATCATAAGTCACGATGATGCATACAGGCGCGTCGAATTGACGAAAGCCACGCAGAACCCAGTCTTGCCGCATATCCTTATCATCGCGCGCGATCCCCATTGCGGAGAACAATTGCTTGGCGACGCCAACCTGCCTGTCGCGGTGCTGACCTGCGAATGCCACGCCTGTCCGGAATTCGCGCGATTGCGGTACGCCTGCCAACATCCTCTCGGTATTTCCCATGCGGATTCGATTGAGCGGCTCGCCGGTGATGACGTAGAAATTCCAAGGTTGGGTATTCATCGATGACGGGGCGCGCATCGCCAAACCGATAATTTCCTCAATCAGCACCTTGGGTACCGGATCTTGTTTGTATCCGCGGATGCTCCGGCGGCCGAGGATCACGTCATCGAATAGCATTGGTCTGAAATTCCCCAGTGAGGCTTGAAGGAGTTTCAATATTTGCGGTTCATCGGCCGTCAAGCAAGACCGGAGGTGTGAACACATAGGCGGTATGCCCACTTTCGGCCCAAGGCCGACAGGGCGATAGCACGTCAGCTATCGGCGGCATTTGTCGCGAAACATTGTCCTCAGCGAACTGGCACCAAATGAACGCGGTCGATCGTTCCGCCGCTGGCGGCAAAACTTTTCGTTGCGGCATCAATCAAAGCATCGACCTTGGCAACATCAAATGCGGGGGCGGCAGCATTCAGTTCAAGGTCGGTTTCAACAACCAGGACCGTCTCCACGCCGTCCTTGTCTATTTCAATTGTCGTCCAGATATTCCTGGCATTGGGATGATTAACCGTCATCGGAAATACTCCCTGCTCTCCGCCAAGCATACCACAGCTTGCAGCGGGAGTACGGCCGACGTGAACCGGCTATGCGAGTGTCTTTCCGTTACGGGAACGTCAGCGCGCCGGTCTTGATCATCCACATCACGCTGGTCAGCGTCACCACCGACACGAAGGTGCCGATCAGCACCAGCGTCGAGGCCGGCTCGATCCAGGTGTCGTACTGACGCGCGATCACGAACACGTTGAGCGCCGGCGGCAATGAGGCCAGCAACAGCGCGGTCGCCGCCCATTCCGGCGGGAATGGCCCGAGCAGCATCAGCAACCCGAACACGATCAGTGGATGCGCGATCAGCTTCACCACGATGACGCCCGGCACCTCCCACGGCACGCGCTCGAACGGGCGCAGCGCCACGGTGACGCCGAGCGCGAACAGCGCAACCGGCGCGGCTGCGCTTTGCAGAAACTGAAACATGTTGTCGAGCGCCACCGGCACCGGAACATGGAATGCCGCGACCAGCACGCCGAAATAGGACGCGATGATCAGCGGATGCAGCAGGATCTGTTTCGCAACCAGCAGAACCGTCGGCAGCAGCGGACGTCGCTCGCCGTCGGTCAGCACCATCAGCAGCGGCACGATGGTAAACAGAAAGACGGTGTCGAAGCAGAAGATCAGCGCGACGGGCGCGGTCGCCTTCGCGCCCAGCGTCGCCAGCGCAAGCCCCGGCCCCATATATCCGATATTGCCGTAGCCACCGCCCAGCCCGGCCATCGAGGCCTCGCGCGTCGAGAGCTTGGCGATGAACTTCGCGCCGAACATCGACAGGAAGAACGCGCTCGCGGTCGCGAGCGTGGTGGCGATCACGAACGGCGGATTGTTCAGCTCCGCGAACGGCGTCTTTGCAAGCGTTCTAAAGAACAGGGCCGGCAGCGAGACGTAGAGCAGGAAGAAATTCATCCATTCCAGCCCCGCTTCGGGCAGCCGCCTGTATCTTCCGCACGCGTAGCCGATGAAGATCAGCCCGAAATACGGAAGGGCAAGATTTAGAATATCGATCATTGGGATATGCTTATTATGCCGCGCAGCACCAGAGAACCGGCTCCCGCGCAGGGGTGCCCTTCGCCGGGCGGATTCGTGTTCCAACCCCTAGCATCGGCCACAATCATGGTCTATTCGACGGAAGATGATTAAAGCGCGCACCGCCAAGTTTCAGATCGGCCAGATCGTCCGCCACCGGATTTTCTCTTTCCGTGGCGTGATTTACGATATCGATCCGGAATTCAACAACACCGAGGAATGGTGGCTGTCGATTCCTGAGGAAATGCGGCCCCACAAGGACCAGCCGTTCTATCACCTGCTGGCCGAAAATTCCGAGTCCGAATACGTCGCGTACGTTTCGGAACAGAACCTGCTGCCTGACGACTCAGGCGAGCCGATCCGCCATTCGCAGGTCGCCGAGATTTTCGTCAAGGACAAGTCCGGCAGCTATCGTCCGCGCAATCCGTCGCTGAACTGACGGCCGCGGCTCCGGCCTAGGCGCGCGCGCGCCGATCCCGCTCCTTCACCAGCGCTTCGAGCTCGTCTGTCTGCTGGGCGATACGATCGGCATTGCGCTCCTCGTTCTGTCCGCCCGACACCGCCGCCGCCTGCTCGATCAATTGCCGGATGTTGTCCCGCACAATGGCGATACGGTCCTCAAGTTCAGGAAGCGAAAGCGCGCTGTAGTCGGACATAGGCTACTGTCTCCTTGTTGCGGGCCGATGATAGCAAAACGGCGGCGTACTGTATTGAGATAGGACAACGGATCAGATTTTGCTCCTCGCGGCACAAATAAAAAAGCCCGCATTGCTGCGCCCTTTTGTCTGGTGGTGACGCCTCAGCACGAGCCGGTTTTGCTGGCCCGCATGACTTCGCGCAGCACACTGAAAACGCGGCCATCAAGGGTCTGCGACACGTTGAACCGCAGAAAGCTCGTCGCGGACTTCGACAGGCTGAATACATTCCCCGGCGCCAGCACAACGTTCTTCGCGAGCGCAGCACGTGCGATCTCCGCAGCGTCCAGACCCTCCGGCAGGCTGCACCATAAGAACATGCCTGCCTGCGGCTCGAGCCAGGGCACGATCCCAATAGCTTTCAGCCTGGCGGCGACATCAAACATGGCGCGCGAGAGGCGGCTGCGCAGACTCTCGACATGCTTGCGATAGCTCCCGTCGCTCAACACGTTCAGGACCAATTCCGCAGCAAGCCGGCCTCCGCCGAACGACGTCGCGATCTTGAGGTCGGTCAGACCCTCGATCCATTCCGGCCGCGTGACGACAAAACCGCAGCGGGCCGATGCGGATAAAGTCTTGGAGAAGCTACCGATGTGAATGACGCGGGCCAGCCCATCGAACGCCGCAAGGCGCGGCGCCGGTGTGTGCTCGAAGTCTGCGAATATGTCGTCCTCGATAATGGTGAGAGCGAATTGATCGGCGAGTTTCAGCACCCTGTGAGCCACCACGGGCGACAACGTCGCGCCTGTCGGATTGTGGATCGCGGAGTTCGTGATGTAGAGCCTTGGCCGGTGTTCAGCCAGCGCCTTTGCGAAGAGCTCGATATCGGGGCCAGAGGGCGTGTAAGGCACGCTGATGATCTTGGCGCGGTGGGCTCGCAGCATGGCGTGGAAGTTGAAGTAGCATGGGTCGTCGACCAGCACGGTATCGCCGGGTTCGAGCAGAAGCCGGCACAACAGGTCGATCGCCTGCGTTCCGGATTCAGTCAGCATGATCTGATCCGGCGAGGCTTCGATGCCCCGCTCGGCCATGCGCCGGGCAATGAGTTGGCGCAGCGGCGGCAGGCCCAAGGGCGAACCGTAGTCGGCCAAAGCCGAACCTTCGGCACGGGACAGCTTCCGCAGCGCGCGCCGAAGACCATCCTCGGGAAGCCACGAGGGAGGAAGCCATCCGCACCCCGGTTTGGGGGCACTGTCGCCCGCCTCCAGCGATTGCCGTGACACCCAGAAAGGATCGACAGCGCGGTCCAGTTTCGGGCTCATGCCCGAGAGGGACAATGGGGCCGTCTGGTTCGCAACATAGAAACCAGAACCGGGCCGGGAAAGAATGACGCCTTCAGCCACCAGGCGCTCATAGGCTTCGACAACCGTTGAGGTCGACACCTTCAGCGTCCCGGCCAGTTCTCGGATCGACGGCAGTTTCGCACCGGGTGTCAGACTGCGTCCGGCGATGCGTTGCCGGATCGTGGCCATGACCATCCCCGTTCGGGTGTTTCCCGCCGCGGGCACATCCATCTGTACTGCACCTTTTGCCATAACAGTTTTGGTAAACCGTATCGTACTGTCACTGGCAACGCCAGCGGGTGCAGCAGATAAAGCCGCACAATCGAAGGAGTGCGGCATGGACCGGATGGCGGCCGGGTGGACAAACGGGTTTCTTGGTGTGGTGATCTTCAGCGGATCGCTCCCTGCCACGCGTGTGGCGGTGATGCAGTTCGATCCCGTATTCCTGACCGTCGCCCGGGCCGCCATCGCCGGCATCCTGGCGCTCTGCCTGCTGTTTGCATTCAGGGAGAAGCGGCCTGCCCGCTCGGACATCGTATCCTTGGTGATTGTCGCCCTCGGCGTCGTGGTCGGATTCCCTTTGCTGACCGCGCTTGCGCTCCAGCACATGACGTCGGCGCACTCGATCGTCTTCATCGGTCTGCTGCCACTGGCAACTGCGATCTTCGGTGTCGTCCGCGGCGGCGAACGGCCGAAGCCGGCGTTCTGGATATTCTCCCTGCTCGGCAGCGCATTGGTGGTGGGTTACGCCTTGTCGCAGGGCCTCGCAGCGGCGCCTGTCGGCGATGCGCTGATGCTCGCTGCAATCATCGTATGCGGGCTCGGTTATGCAGAAGGCGCGAAGCTATCCCGGACGCTCGGTGGCTGGCAGGTGATCTCCTGGGCGCTGGTCCTGTCGCTGCCGATCATGATCGCCACGACGTTCGCCTGTCTCCCGCCGACATTCTCCGGCATCGAAGTCCCTGCTCTGGTCAGCCTGGCTTATGTCTCGCTCTTCAGCATGTTGATCGGCTTCGTTTTCTGGTATCGCGGCCTCGCGCAGGGTGGCATCGCCGCAGTGGGGCAATTGCAACTCCTGCAGCCGTTCTTCGGTCTGGCGCTGGCCGCGACCCTGCTGCACGAACCCGTAACCTGGATGATGCTCGTCGTTACCGTCGCCGTCATCCTGTGCGTGGCCGGAGCACGCAAGTTCGCGAGATAAGATCGAAAGGATAAACCGATGTATGTGCCACCGGCATTTCGTGAGGATGATCCATCCATGCTTCGGCAGGTCATGCGCGAGGCCCGCCTTTCAACGCTTGTGACGGCGACACCCGAGGGCCTGATCGCGACCCCGCTGCCTCTCATTCTCGACGCGAGCGAGGGAGAGCATGGCGTGCTCTATGGCCATCTCGCAAAGGCCAACCCGCAGTGGAAGCTGCCTGTCACCGGGGAAGCGCTGGCTATCTTCCAGGGGCCGGACGCATATGTGACGCCGTCCTGGTATGCGGCGAAGCGGGAGCACGGCAAGGTCGTGCCGACGTGGAACTACGTGGCCGTGCATGCCTATGGACACGTCGAATTCTTCGACGACGAGGATCGGCTGCGCGAAGCGGTCACGCGCCTCACCAACCTCTATGAGCATCCGCGCGCTCAGCCTTGGGCGGTGACGGACGCCCCGGAATCATTCATCAAGTCGCAGCTGAAGGGCATCGTCGGCCTCCGGCTTCCGATCTCGCGCCTCGAAGGCAAGCGCAAGGTGAGTCAGAACCGCAGCGCGGATGATCGCGAGGGCGTGGCGGAGGGCCTCATGTCGAGCGACCGGATGACTGACCGTGCGGTTTCAAAGCTGATACCGCGCGACCGGTAGAGCCGCCTGCAACGGCGGCAACCTGGCGGCGAATTTAGTTCACGCGTGACGCAACAAAAAGGGCGCGCATTGCTGCGCGCCCTTTTCTGTTTGCAGATAAGACCGCGTTACTTCGCGGCGGGATTGGCGGCCGGTGCCGCGTTTTCCAGCTTCTGGCGGGCTTCCGCCGCGCGCTTCTGCAATTCTTCCTGCAGCTTCTTCTGCGTCTCTTCGAAGACCTTCGGATCGGTCGGCGGACCGTCATAGGCCTTGGCGAATTCGGCGAGCGGCAGCGCCAGCGTCAGCGGTGCGCCGTTGGCGTTGATCGCCTGAACCACGAGGTTCTGGCCCTTCTTCATGTTGGCGAGCAACTCGGGCGTCACTTCGTAATCCGACATGCAGCCGTTGGCGAAGCAGATCACGTAAGGGCTCTGCTGCGGCGCGTTCTGATCGACGATGAGGCGGGTGCCGTGCACGAGCTGCATACCGAGCGGCAGCGTGACGCGCAGCAGCTTCTTCGGTTCGCCTTCCGGCTCGATGATGACGGCGGCGACGACGGGCTGGCCGGATTCGATGCGGCCGTCCTTGCCGGTGAAGCAAACCTGCTTGGCGCCGGCGTCCTGGCCCTTCATGCAGAACTTGGTCCAGGGCTGATAGATCAACTGGACCTGCTGATCTGGAGCTGCCTGCGGCGCGCCGGCGGCAGGCGCCTGCTGCTGAGCAGCGGGAGCAGGAGCCTTCGGTGCGGCCTTCGGTGCAGCCTTTGGAGCGGCCTTCGGTGCCGGGGCGCCGGGGGCCGGCGCAGGGGTCTGGGCATCAGCGCCGGAAATGGTCGCGGCGGCCAAAAAGGCACCGGCGGTCAAGGCGGCAAACACCCGGCTGCGCGGCGAGGCCTGCGCGGCCAAGATACGGAAATTCATTGCGGAAAACCCTTTCTGAACCTGAACGCCCAGCCCCTCGCGGAAGCGCGAACGCCTGCTTGTTCGGCGGCTGTCTCTGAGCGAATTGAGGCGGATACGTGACAAATCGCGCGGCCAGCCCCGAATTGCCCGCCTTCAATACAACGGCGCACGAAAAGATCAATGCCGACAGCGATATTTGACGCGCGCAACCCGTATTATCGGGGCTGTCGTGGTAAATTTTCATGTGACCTCAGCCGAATCAAGCAGGGTTCTGTTCGCGGTGCGCCACAGCCTCAAAAACGGCGCGTGGAGGCTTTGTTGCGGTGCACTGGCCGTGGCGGGTGTCGCCATTACGCAGGCCCAGGCACAGCCTGCACCAGTTCCGGCTCACGGAATCGCGATGCATGGGGTTCCGGCCCTGCCCGCCGCCTTCGCCAGCATGCCTTACGCCAATCCGAACGCGCCAAAAGGCGGCCGTATCGTGTTCGGCTTGCTGGGAACGTTCGACAGTCTCAATCCCTTTATTGTGAAAGGCATCGCGGTCCAGCAGATCCGCGGCTACGTGATCGAGAGCCTGATGGCGCGCGGCAACGACGAGCCGTTTACGCTCTACGGCCTGCTGGCGCAGAGCGTCGAGACCGACGCCGCACGCAGCTACGTCACATTCCGGCTTAATCCCTTGGCAAAATTTTCAGACGGCAAGCCGGTGCTGGCCGAGGACGTGCTGTTCTCATGGCAGTTGATGCGCGACAAGGGCCGTCCCAACCATCGCCTCTATTACGCCAAGGTCGAGAAAGCCAAGGCGCTGGACGAGCGCACCGTGCGGTTCGATTTCGGCGACGCGAACGATCGCGAACTGCCGCTGATCCTCGGCCTGATGCCGATCTTTCCAAAGCACGCCGTCGATGTCGCGACCTTCGAGGACACGTCCCTCACCGGCCTTGTCGGCTCCGGCCCCTACCGTGTCACCAGCGTGCGCGCCAGCCAGAGCGTGACGCTGACACGCAATCCGGATTATTGGGGCCGCGACCTGCCGATCAATCGCGGCTTATGGAATTTCGACGAGGTGCGGCTGGATTATTACCGCGAAGCCAACGGCGCGTTCGAAGCCTTCAAGCGTGGCCTGTATGACTTCCGCGTCGAGAACGAGCCGCTGCGCTGGCACGAAGGCTACGATTTCGCGGCCGCGCGCAGCGGCGAGGTCATCCGCGACGAGATCAGGCCCGGCACGCCGCAGCCGTCCGAATATCTGGTGTTCAACACGCGCAGGCCGATGTTCGCGGACATTCGTGTGCGCCAGGCGCTGACCCTGCTGTTCGATTTCGAGTGGATCAACCGCAATTACTTCTTCGGCCTGTATGGCCGCTCGGCGGGTTACTTCGCGGGGTCTGAATTGTCCGCCTACACGCGCCCGGCCGACGCGCGGGAAAAATCGCTGCTTGCGCCCTACGCCCGCGACATCCGCCCCGACATCATGGACGGCAGCTATCGCCTGCCCGTCACCGACGCATCGGGCCGCGACCGCGCCTCGCTGCGCGCGGCCTTGGCGCTGCTGTCACAAGCCGGATACGACCTCGACGGCACGGTGTTGCGCCAGCGCGGCAGCAGGACACCGCTGACATTTGAAATCCTTGTCACCACGCGCGATCAGGAGCGGATCGCGCTGGCCTATTTGCGCGATCTCAAGCGCGCCGGCATCAACGCCTCGGTGCGCGCCGTCGATGCGGTCCAATTCGACCAGCGCCGGCTCTCCTTCGACTTCGACATGATCCAGAACCGCTGGGACCAGTCGCTGTCGCCGGGCAACGAGCAGGCGTTCTACTGGGGAAGTGCCGCTGCCGACAATCAAGGCACGCGCAACTACATGGGCGCAAAATCCCCCGCCGTGGACGCCATGATCGCAGCCATGCTCGAAGCGCGGGAAAGAACCGACTTCGTGCCCGCAGTTCGGGCACTCGATCGCGCGCTGATGTCGGGCTTCTACGCTATCCCGCTTTATAACGTTCAACAGCAATGGATCGCGCGGTGGAATCGGATAGAACGACCCAAGGCGACTGCAGTCACCGGTTATCTGCCGGAAACGTGGTGGTCCAAGCAAGGCGCGAAAGCGCCGTAAGCGGAACGATGTGAGCGAGCCTTTGACCGCGCCGATCTCAGCAGCGACTTCATCCGGCACGGCGCTGACGCTGGACGACCTGTTTCGCCGCACGGTGCTGCGCCAGCCCGACGACGTCGCGCTGATCGATCCGCCGAACAAGCAGCGCGTCACCGGGCATTCGCCCCAGCAACTGACCTTCGCGCAAGCCGATCAGGCGGTGTCCGCCATCGCCGCGCGCTTCGTCGAGGCCGGACTGCCGCAGGGCTCGATCATCGCCATCCAGATGTCGAACACCATCGAGTTCGTGGTGACGGCGATGGCGGCACTTCGCGCCGGTCTGGTGGTGGCGCTATTGCCGCAACTCTGGCGGCAATCGGAATTGACCACGGCGCTCAACCGGATCGGCGCGCGCGCCATCGTGAGCGTCAGCCGTATCGAGATCGTCGATCATGCCGAACTGGCGTTGAACGCAGCGGCGGAAGCGTTTTCCATCCGCAACGTCTTCGGCTTCGGCAGCGATCTGCCCGAAGGCATGGCGCCGCTCGCTATCGTGACGAGCGGCATGAACGGCTGGCTGCCGCCGGCGCCTCCGGATGCGCGGCGGCCGGCGATCATCTCGTTCGACATCACGGCGGATGGATTTCGCGCGATCCCGCGCAACCATCTGCAACTGATATCGGGCGGCCTTGCGATCTTCCTCGAAAGCGGATTGCCGCAGGGAGCGCGGCTGCTCTCGGCCATGGCGCCGGCCTCGTTCGCGAGCTTCACGGCTTCGGTCGTGACATGGCTTCTCGGCGGCAGCTCGCTGGCGCTGCATCATCCGGCGGACTTGCAGGTTCTCGAAAAGCAGATCGTCGATGGTCCTTGTGACACCCTGATCGCGCCCGCACCGCTCGCACTTCGGCTGGCGGAGAGCGGCGTGTTCGCGCGGCCGCAAACGGCGATCAGGAATGTCATCGGCCTGTGGCGCACGCCGGACCGCGTGATGGCGAGCGACGACTGGCAGGAGGCGAGTTCGACACTCACCGATGTCTATCTGTTCGGCGAGATCGGTCTATTCGCCGCGCGAAGATCAGCGGACGGCTCCCCCGCGCCGATCGCACCGGGATCGTTCGGCGCGCCGCGCGCTGCGGCGAGTTCAAAATCCATCGGCGAAATCATCCTCACGCCGAAGGCGACGTTGGCTCTGCGCGGCGCGATGGTGCCGGTCACGGCCTATCGCCCGCCGCCGGGAGAGTCGCTCACGGAAACATCGCAACCTGACTACGTGGATACAGGCTATGCGGCGCACCTCGATCGCACGACGGGCGCACTCAACATCACCGCACCGCCCGTCGGGATCGTCGGTGTCGGCGGCTACCGTTTTCTCTCGCAAGACCTCGACGAATGGGCGAAGCGCCTTGCTGCAGGTGCGATGCTGACCGCACTGCCCGACCAGTTGAACGGCTTCCGCCTTGCCGGACGCGCCACAGACAACCGCCGCGCCCGCGAAGCGCTTGGAGAATTGGGGCTTAACCCACTGATGGTCGAAGCGTTTCGCGACCGTTCCAGCTAGAAGAGTTTTCCGCGATCACATTGACCTGCCATTAAGGCCTGCGGCCTAGGATTTCGCGCGCAGCCGACACATGCGGCTGTCCCATATTCTATGAGTTGGCAGCATTATGTCGCAGCAAGGCCCGATCGTTACTGTTTCAAATCGGGAAGGTCACGCGCTTGCCGACGCGGTTGCACAGGTAAGGACGTTTCCACTTGTGGATGTTGGCTGGGCGGACGCCGTGGGCGCTCTCATGCGGCTGCGCCCCGCTGCCGTTCTTGTCAGCGACGTTGAGGGCAACGCGACCGCGCTGACGGCGCTTGCGCAGCAAGCCGCCCGCGCCGAACCCTACCTGCCGCTGATTGCGCTCGATCCCGGCGCAACGCTGCCGAAAAATGTTCTTCCTTTCACGCAGGCAGGCCGAAGCCCGGAGCGTCTGGTCGGCCGCCTCAATGCCGCGCTGCGCGTCCGCTCCCTGCACGCCACGCTGCTGCGCCGCCTGTTCAACAATCGGACTGCCACGCGGATGCCGGCAAACGACCCGATCGAGGATGCGACCGTGCTGCTGCTCGGACGCGGCGGATCGTATCCCGCGCTTTCGGTCGCGCTCGGGGAGCAGATGGGCGTCATCGGCGCGCTCAGTATCGAGGTAGCCGCCAAACACCTCAACGCGCGAGAACTCGACGGCATCATCATCGGAGAGGGTTTCACGGACCGGGTTGTGGACGCTTTCCTGACCGTGCTCTCGGAAGACTCCCGGTTCCGCAACCTTCCGGTGGTGGTCGCAAGGCCTTCAGGACTGCTCGCGGACCATGACCTGCCCAATCTTGAAATCGTGAGTGGCGACTCGCGCACGGTCGCGGCGCACGCCGTCCCGCTGATCCGGCAGCAGGCGTTCGAGGCCCGCGTCAACCGCGCACTGAAATCGATCGATGTCGGCGGACTGCTCGACCCGCGCACGGGGTTGCTGACCAACGAGGCTTTCAGCCGCGACTTCGAGACTGCCGTCACGGAAACCCAGACACGCGGCGCAGGATTGTCTATCGTCCGCATCACCTTCGTGCACGGCTCGACCTCGGAGCGCATGCGCCTCGATGCCGCGCGCATTCTCAGCCGGCTGATGCGGCGGATGGATTTCGCCACGCTCGACGACAACGGTACTATCTACATCGTGTTCGCGGAAACCGACCTGCGCAACGCGCACGCCATCGCACGGCGTCTCGCCAGCGTGCTGAAGCACACCATGTACAGCACCAAGCGCGATCAGCGGCTCGATCCGCAGGTCACCGTTGCGACGCTGATGCCGGGCGACACCGCCTCCGCAATTCTCGCGCGGCTGCATACCGAAGCGCATCGCGTGGCGTCGTAATCCGGTTCAAAGGCGCAAAGAGTGCGTTCTCGCAGCTCAAGCACCATAGTCGCCTTAAGTGATGATGTGTCGCTGGGATAGCTCAGAATTATGGGGAGATCGTCGCAGTCGTACGAGGCAAACCGATTGCCCGCAAGAGGACCAATCTCAAAACGCAAATCATAATCAGAAACAGTGCTCCGGCCGTTGCTGACACAATGATGCGAAATTTCCTCGGACTGGTTTGAATGCCCGGAGTCAGGGCTTGAGAAATGATCTGGACCGCTGGCCTTTGAACTGCTGACTGTTTCATGCCGACATAACCATCGGCAATCGATCTGGTGATTTTAGCCGCCAATTCCGGGTCTCTTGAATTGAACTCCACCGCTAACACGCTGGACTGACCGACAACATAGACCTTCAAGCGATCGTACCAAGCCTCCAATACACGCGCCTGTGGAACCATTTGAAGCGGATCTGAGCCAATACCGATGAAGGCCAGTAACCGCTTAAATGGCGATACTCCGCTCAGCACGGGATCGAATTCCCCCATGTTGTCTAGCTTGTTGCTTCGAATGATTTCCATCGCAAAATCTCGCGACAACAACAACTGGATCTGGTTCTGGATGTCTATGTCTGTCGCTGACCTGTCCGTGACAGAGTTCGAATCCGCTCCGGCATGAATACCGAGCAGAAGACGGGTGTTCGAGGTGTAAGTGGGGTCGATCAAATTGACGGCGATAACGGCCAGAAGGAAAACAGCGAGCGTCGGAAAAACGAGCGCGTAGCGGTTAGCCAGGAGCGTTCGCCAGAGATCACGAAGAACGGCCCTTCGGGAATACCCGCTCCCAAGCTGCTCCTGGTCGTTGATTGTTGTAGGTGAAATGATTTTCCGAAATGGGTCGGCCGCGCTGTTCAAAAAATCTCGATACGACGGAATGCGCATAAAGTATCCATAAAATGAAATGCTCAGGTCGCTAATTCCGTGAACAATCCCTCAGTGGGGTTGCATGGTCAAGCTGGAAGCGCATCGCGTGGCCTCGTGAAATAATTCATCCTCTACGTCGTGGGGGCC
>JBOFVL010000048.1:0-89190 GCA_051653085.1 Afipia sp.
AAAAAAGCCCGATCCGTCGTTGCTTTAAGTCGCGTCCCCCGTTGAGAGCGGGGTGCGCCGGTTCGCCTCCGGCTGCCAGTCACGGTTGCAAGGAGAGAAGTCACCTTCAACGGCATCCCTTGAGAGAGATGCTGGCCTCAGAAGTCTCGCGACTTAAGCGACCCTCGGTTCTTCTTCCCCTTGGCGGCTGTCCGGCCTCTTGTCCGGATACCTACCGACTGACACACGACCACAGGCACGTGCGAAATTGGGCAAGGGTGAAATATGAGTTTTGACTCGGTGGTGCAAGTATTTTCTTGCACGCGAGGCAACTTTCCCCACGGCGTGATCGAAATGTCGCGCGTGAGTTAACAGAAGCCGAGAAAGATGAATGAGCGTTAAGTTTTCCAGCGCGCGAAGCGCTCGGAGCCAGCGCGTGCGGCCTCAGATCTTGCGAGTAAACGGCTCGACGCGCTGAGCGCCGCGCACGAAGGCGATCATGATGGCGACGCCGATCAGGAAGAGCACGATCTGGACGATGTGAGCGGCGGTGTCGCTGAGGCCGAACAGGATCGCGAGCGCCCAGCCGCCGGCAAAGGCCGCGCCGAACACCTCGGCGCCGATCAGAATGGCGGCGCTGATGACGGTGATGACGCTGGGCCACGCGATTTCGCGGGCGTTGGCTTCGAGCTTCTTGGCGTTCATGACTTTGTGATCCCGTTTCGGCCCGCAATCTCTGCGAAATCGCCGTCTCAATCAAGCTGTAAGGGCGCAAAAAAGCCCCACGCGGTGGTATAGAGAAGTTTGGGAAAATCGCTGGAAATAAGGCCTCACCATGTCAGAAGCGTCCTCAACGGCTGCCGTCGCGTCCTCATCGCCAGCTTCAGGAGGCAACCCGCTGCTGGTGGCCTGGCAGACGCCGTTCGAGACGCCGCCCTTCGCCGATATCCGCCCTGAGCACTTCCTGCCGGCGTTCGACAAGGCCTTCGCCGACCACTCCGCCGAGATCGAGGCGATCAAGGTCAACCCGGCCGAGCCGACCTTCGAGAACACCGTCACCGCGCTGGAGCGATCGGGCAAGCTGCTCTCCAAGGTGTCGGCGGTGTTCTATGACCTCGTGGGCGCTCACTCGAACCCGGAGCTCCTCAAGATCGAATCGGAGGTGGCACTGAAGCAGGCGCGGCACTGGAATCCGATCAGCATGGACGCCACGCTGTTTAGCCAAGTCTCCAAGCTTCGCGACAAGGCCCCTTCGCTCAAGCTGACGCCCGAGCAGACGCGGCTGCTGGAGCGGACCTGGACGGGCTTCCATCGCGCCGGCGCAGGCCTCAGCGAGGTTGCGAAGGCACGGACGGCGGAGATCAACGAGCGGCTCGCTCATCTTGCCACCTCCTTCAGCCACCATCTGCTCGGCGACGAGCAGGACTGGACCATGGAGCTCGGCCAGGACGATCTGGCGGGCCTGCCGGCCAGCTTCGTTGCTGCCGCCAAGGCTGCGGCCGATGAGCGCGGCCTGCCCGGCAAGATGGTGGTCACGTTGTCGCGGTCCTTCGTGGAGCCTTTTCTGAAGGACTCCGGCCGCCGCGATCTGCGCGAGAAAGTGTTCAAGGCCTTCACCGCCCGCGGCGACAACCAGAACGACAACGACAACAGCGCAATCATCCTCGAGGTCCTGAAGCTGCGCGAGGAGCGTGCCAAGCTGCTCGGCTATCCGAGCTTCGCCGCTTATCGTCTGGAAGACTCCATGGCCAAGACGCCGGAGGCCGTGCGCAGCCTGTTGGAGCGGGTCTGGAAGCCAGCCCGCGCCCGCGCCATGGCCGACCGCGATGCCCTGCAGGGTCTCATCACGGAGGAGGGTGGCAACTTCAAGCTCGCCGCCTGGGACTGGCGCTACTACGCCGAGAAGCTGCGCCAGCGCCGCGCCAATTTCGACGACGCCGCGATCAAGCCCTACCTCGCGCTCGACCACATGATCGACGCCGCCTTCGATGTGGCGCACCGGTTATTCGGCCTGACCTTCACCGAGCGCAAGGACGTGCCGGTGTGGCACCCCGACGTTCGGGTCTGGGAGGTGAAGGACGCAAAGGGCAACCACAAGGCGCTGTTCTACGGCGACTACTTTGCGCGGCCCTCGAAGCGCTCCGGGGCGTGGATGACCTCGCTGCGCGACCAGCAGAAGCTCGACGGCGATGTCGCGCCGCTGATCATCAACGTCTGCAATTTTTCAAAAGGCACCGATGGTCAGCCGTCGCTGCTGTCGCCCGACGACGCCCGCACGCTGTTTCACGAGTTCGGCCACGGCCTCCACGGCATGCTGTCCAACGTCATGTACCCGTCGCTGTCCGGCACTAGCGTGTTTACCGATTTCGTTGAATTGCCGTCGCAACTTTACGAGCACTGGCAGGAGCAACCGCAGGTGCTGCAGAAATTCGCACGACATTATCAGACCGGCGAGCCGCTGCCGGAAGACCTGCTCAAGCGCTTCATTGCCGCGCGCAAGTTCAACCAGGGATTCGCCACGGTGGAGTTCGTTTCGTCGGCACTGATGGACCTCGAATTCCATACCCAGCCCGCGGCCTCGATCACCGATGTGCGCGCCTTCGAGAAGCAGGAACTGGACAAGATCGGCATGCCGGCGGAAATCGCGCTGCGCCACCGGCCGCAGCAGTTCGGCCATATCTTCTCCGGCGATCACTATGCCTCGGGCTATTACAGCTACATGTGGTCCGAAGTGATGGACGCTGATGCCTTCGGCGCGTTCGAGGAAGCCCACGACATCTTCGATCCGGTGGTGGCGAAGCGTCTGCACGACGACATCTACTCGTCGGGCGGGTCACGCGATCCTGAAGACGCCTACATTGCGTTCCGCGGCCGCAAGCCCGAGCCTGACGCGCTGCTTCGCCGCCGCGGCCTGCTCAGCGAACCAGAAGCTGCCTGATCATGACGAGCACGATGCGCCGCCTTATTCAGTACCTGAGTCTTGTTGCGGTATTTGCGCTCGGCGTTGGCGCCGCGCAGGCGCATCCGCATGTCTGGATCGTCGCGAAGAGCGAACTGGTCTATGCGCCTGACGGCACCATTACCGGCGTGCGCCATGCATGGACGTTCGACGATATGTTCTCGACCTATGCGCTGCAGGGCATCGAGACCAAAACCAAGGGCGTCTACACCCGCGAGGAGCTGAAGCCGCTGGCGCAGACCAACGTGGAGTCGCTCAAAGAATATGGCTTTTTCACCTTTGCCAAAATCGGCCCCAAGGGCAGCCAGAAGAAAGAAAAATTCACCGATCCGGTCGACTACTATCTCGACTACAAGGATTCCGCGCTGACGCTGCATTTCACGCTGCCGTTCAAGACGCCCTTCAAGGCCGATACTCTCGCCGTCGAGGTATTCGATCCGTCCTACTTCATCGACTTTCAGTTGAACGAGAAGGACCCGGTGACGCTGGTCGGCGCTCCCGCCAGTTGCAAGCTCACCGTCGAGCGGCCGACCGATGGAAGCGCGCAGGCGCAGACGATGAACGAGCAGACATTTCTCAACGGCGATAACTCCAATTACGGCTCGATGTTCGCCAACAAGATCAATGTGAGTTGCGCTCCATGACAACAGTTCGTCCGATCCTTCGTGCAGCGCCGATTTGCCTCGCGGTTCTCGCCGCTGCGCTGGTTCTGGACTGCGCAGTTCATGCGGCCTTCGCGCAGAATCCGTTCGGCGCACCGAAGGGCGCCGCGCCGGATTCGCAGGTCGGCGGCATCGTGGGCTGGCTGCTCGCCAAGCAATCTGAATTCTACCGCCAGATGTCGGCGACCATCCGCGCCGCCAAGACCGACGGCAGCGCGGTGTGGGCGCTGCTCGGTATCTCTTTCGCTTATGGCATTTTTCACGCAGCCGGTCCGGGTCACGGCAAGGCGGTGATTTCATCGTATTTGATCGCCAATGAGGAAACCGCAAAGCGCGGCATCGCGCTGTCGTTCGTTTCCGCATTGATGCAGGCGCTGGTCGCGATTGCGATCGTCGGCATTGGTGCGGCTGTTCTCAACGTCACAGCCGGTCAGATGTGTGGCGCCGAGCGTGTCATCGAGATCGCGAGCTACGGCCTGATCGCGGCCTTCGGTGCGCGTTTGGTCTGGAGCAAGGGCGGCGGTTTCTTCCGGGCGCTGCAATCATGGCGCGGTGCATCCGTGCCGCAACTCGTTCCCGCGATGGCGCATGGTCATGACCACGGCCATCACGATCATTCGCACGATCATGACCATGCGCACTCACACGGCGCTGCTCACGCGCGCGCGGCGCATGCTCATCACGACCATGCGCACGGCGATCACGGGCATCATCACGCTCATGACCATCACGCCCACGATCATGCGGGTCACGTTCACGATGAACATTGTGGTCATTCGCACGGGCCGGAACCGAGTGAGCTTGCGGGTCCTGGCGGCTGGGCGCGTGGCCTCAGCGCGGTTCTGACGGTAGGCATCCGGCCATGTTCCGGCGCGATCCTTGTTCTGGTGTTTGCGCTGGTGCAGGGGCTGTTCTGGGCGGGCGTGGCCGCGACACTGCTGATGGGGCTCGGCACGGCGATCACCGTGTCCGCCATTGCGATCATCGCCGTATCCGCGAAGGGCATTGCCGGCCGTATCGCCTCAGGCCGTGACGGCGGCGGGGCGATCCTATTGCGCGGCATCGAGTTCGGGGCGGCGGGTCTGGTGCTGCTGTTCGGCGTCGGGCTGCTGCTGGGATATATTGCCGCGGAACGCGTCACCTGCTTCTGATGCGACTTGCCTTGACAACATTTGGTCAACGCGCGATGCCAAACCCATCATGACAGTGGTTGTTCCTCTTGATGCACACCGCCCAGCCGCGCAGGCCGCGCCGTCGCGCGTCGGCGTGCTGCTGGTCAATCTCGGTACGCCCGACACCGCCGACGCCAAAGGCGTACGCGTCTATCTGAAAGAGTTCCTGTCCGATCCGCGCGTGATCGAAAATCAGGGGCTGATCTGGCAACTGATCCTCAACGGAATTGTTCTGCGCATCCGGCCTGCCCGCAAGGCGAAGGACTACCTGAAGATCTGGAACACCGAGAAGAATGAATCCCCGCTGAAGACAATCACGCGCTCGCAGGCGGAAAAGCTCGCCGCATCGATCTCGGACCAGAAGCATGTCGTTGTTGACTGGGGCATGCGCTACGGCAATCCGTCGATCAAGTCGCGGATCGATGCGCTGATGGCGCAGGGTTGCGACAGGATTCTGGTGATGCCGCTCTATCCGCAGTATTCGGCCTCGACGTCCGCCACCGTGGTGGACAAGGTTGCGCTAGCTCTGAAAGACATGCGCGCGCAGCCGACGGTGCGGTTCACGCCACCGTATTTCGACGATCCCGGCTACATCGATGCGCTCGCGGTTTCGATCGAACAGCATCTTGCAAAGCTGCCCTATAAGCCCGAGACCATCGTGTGCTCGTTCCATGGCATGCCGCAATCCTATATCGATAAGGGCGATCCCTATCAGGCGCAATGCGTCGCGACGGTGAACGCCTTGCGTGCGCGCATGGGTCTCGACGAGAAGGGCTTGATGCTCACCTTCCAGTCGCGGTTCGGATATGCCGCGTGGCTGCAGCCCTATACCGACAAGACCATCGAACAGCTTGCCAAGGATGGTGTCCGGCGAATTGCCATCGTGACGCCCGGCTTCTCTGCTGACTGTATCGAAACGCTTGAAGAGATAGCGCTGGAGAATGCCGGGATCTTCCACAAGGCCGGCGGTCAGGACTTCTCCGCCATTCCCTGTCTGAACGATAGCGACGAAGGTATGGATGTGATCCGCCAGATCGTGCTGCGCGAGCTGCAAGGCTGGATTTAAAAGACTGTTGAGTAGCCGGGGCCGGCGCATTCCGGGTGTAGTTTTCTTCCGCTTTCGAACCGTGTTCCTGCTTTGGCCGATCAAGGGCAGAGCGGCTGTCGTATGTCCGTGCTAGGCTGATCGCGACAGGTATCTCGGCGCTTCAGTTTCATCTGCAGGGAGTTTTCAATGTCCGGTTTCGATATTTTTGCGATCGCGTTCGTTCTGCTCGTGATCTTTACGTTATTTGCAGGCGTGAAAACGGTATCGCAGGGCTACGACTGGACCATCGAACGGTTCGGGAAATACACCCGCACGCTCGAGCCAGGCCTCAACATCATCATTCCCTATTTCGATCGCGTCGGCCGCAAGGTGAACATGATGGAGCAGGTGATCGACATTCCGGAGCAAGAAGTCATCACCCGGGACAATGCGACCGTCTCTGTCGATGGCGTTGCGTTCTATCAGGTGTTTGATGCGGCCAAGGCCAGCTACGAAGTATCAAACCTCAATCAGGCGATCGTGACGTTGACCATG
This sequence comes from Afipia sp., assembly GCA_051653085.1. Lineage (GTDB taxonomy): Bacteria > Pseudomonadota > Alphaproteobacteria > Rhizobiales > Xanthobacteraceae > Afipia. Next base: position 6,355 of record JBOFVL010000048.1, read on the forward strand.
ACCAACATCCGCTCGGTCATGGGCGCGATGGACCTCGATCAGGTGCTGTCGCATCGTGACGAGATCAACGAACGTCTGCTGCGCGTGGTCGATGCCGCGGTTTCGCCGTGGGGCCTCAAGGTCAACCGCATCGAAATCAAGGACATCGTGCCGCCGGCGGATCTCGTTGAGGCAATGGGCCGCCAAATGAAAGCTGAGCGCGTCAAGCGCGCCGACATCCTGCAAGCCGAAGGACAACGGCAGTCGGAAATTTTGCGCGCGGAAGGCGCCAAGCAGGCGCAGATTCTGCAAGCTGAAGGCCGCAGGGAAGCAGCATTCCGCGATGCCGAGGCGCGCGAGCGTGCTGCCGAGGCGGAAGCCAAGGCCACTGAAATGGTCAGCAACGCCATCGCCAGTGGCGACGTTGCCTCGCTGAATTATTTTATCGCCGACAAGTACATCAAGGCGTTCAGCCAGATCGCGGACTCGCCGAACCAGAAGATCATCATGCTGCCGATTGAGGCGACCGGCGTTCTCTCGACGCTCGGCGGCATCGCCGAGATTGCCAAGGCGACGTTCGGTGAGGGTGGATCGGCTTCCGCGCCGCGCCGTCCGCCGACCGTGCCGAACACCAATACACCGAAGGCGTGATCGCCATGGGCGAGCTTCTGTCGAAACTCGGGACCTGGAACTGGCTGATCCTCAGCGTCGTGCTGATGGCCATCGAGACCTTCGCACCCGGCGTGTTCATGCTGTGGCTCGGGCTTGCGGCGCTGATCGTCGGGCTGCTGTCGTTCGGCGTGGCTTGGTCGTGGCAGACGCAGATCATCATCTTCGCCGCGTTATCGATCGCGATGGTGCCGCTGTGGCGATATTATTCCGGGCGCAACGCCAAGCCAACCGACAAGCCGTTCCTGAACAAGCGCGCGGAAGGCTTGGTCGGGCGTGTCTTCACGCTGGACAAGCCGATTATCGACGGCGTCGGTACGGTGAAGATCAACGATACGGTGTGGCGCGTGTCGGGACCGGACGCGCCGGCCGGCAGCCGTGTGAAGATCGTGAGCGCCGACGGTGCGAATCTTCAGGTCGGGCCCGCTTAAGCGAAAACTTAAGCGACGCCTGCGCGCAGGATGTCGTGCAGATGCACGATGCCCACCGGCTTCTTGCCCTCCGTCACGATCAGCGCGGTGATCTTCGACGAGTTGAGGATTTCCAGCGCCTCGCTGGCGAGCAGGTCCGGGCTGATGGTCTTTGGATTTTTCGTCATGACGTCATCGACCGTGGCGGTCATGAGGTCCGGCCGCATGTGACGGCGCAGGTCGCCGTCGGTGACGATGCCCACGATCTCGCCGCGCGCATCGATGATGCCCACGCAACCGAAACCTTTCGACGTCATCTCCACCAGCGCATCGGACATCTTGGTGCCGAGCGGCTTGACCGGCACCGCCGTGTCCTTGTGCATCAGGTCGCGCACAAACTTCAGCATCGCGCCCAGTTTGCCGGAGGGATGCAGCGCGCTGAAATCCAGCGCGGTGAAGCCGCGGCTTTCCAAAAGCGCCACCATCAGCGCATCGCCAAGCGCGAGCTGCATCAGCGACGACGTGGTCGGTGCGAGATTGTGCGGGCAGGCCTCGCGCGCCTTCGGCAGCGTCAGCACGATGTCGGCGGCGGCGCCCAGCGTGGAGTCGGCCTCGGAGGTGATCGCGATCAGGCCGATGCGGAAACGGCGCGAGTAGTTGATGAGGTTCTTCAGTTCGGCGGTTTCGCCGGACCACGACATTGCCATGATGACGTCGTCGGCGGTGATCATGCCGAGGTCGCCGTGGCTGGCTTCCGCCGCATGCACGAAGAAGGCGGGGGTGCCGGTGGAGGCGAAGGAGGCGGCCATCTTCTTGCCGATGTGGCCGGACTTGCCGAGCCCCGTCACGATCAGGCGGCCCTTGGCGTCGCGGATGCGCTCCACGGCGGCCTCGAAAGCGGGACCGAGATCGGATTGCAGCGCGGTCGCCAGCGCCGTGATGCCGCTGGCTTCGGCGTCGAGGGTGCGGAGCGCGGATTCGATGGCGGCTGATGTGGAATGCGTCATGGAAGGTGGGGCCGTCCGCGGTTTCGAGATCGCCATGTCGGGTTCCAAAAGGAGCGGAAGGCTCGTCCTATCTAGGTGCTGCCTTTAGCACGGCCAAGTGCTTGAGGCGAACGGGCCAGCCGCCCTCAACGCGCTGTTAACCATAATTGTTTTAACTCTGTTAACGGCGTTTTCCGGCGCCGGGCGGCGGCGTTTTTGCCCGCAGTTCCCTGAATTTGTTCTGTTTTTCGACGCGGTCCCAGGCTGTTCCCGGGACTGAGAGGTGAGTGAAAAGTGCCAGGTCGGCGGCAACCTGTCCGGTTGTGGGACCATCGCTGGCGTGTGCCCCCATGGCGCGCGCTGCCGGTGTGCGGCCTGCTGATCCTGTGGCACCCGCCGGCGGCCGCCGCGCAATCCCTGACGCCCGACATGCTGAACCCGACACAGGGCGGCTTCGCGCCGCGCGACCAGTCGCTGTTGCGCCGGACCGCGCAGAACACAGGTGACGATCAGGACCCCACCCAGAATCCCAAGGCGTCTTCGCGCATCTTCGCGACTCCGGTCTATGGCGTTCCGCCTGCCTCCGGCGCATCGGACAGCGGTTTTGATTCGCTCAACCGCACGCGCAAGAAGGCGAAGCCGTATCCCGGCGCGCCGAAGCCGAAGTTCGTCGGCCCCGGCAATTCGCCGCCGTCCGCGCCACGAGGAAAAGTCACGGCTCCCGTTTCGCCGTCGGTCGCCGGCGCGTTTCCCGGCCAGCCCGCGCGCCGCCTGCTGAAGTATGACCCCGATCCGTTCGCCGCTGTCGGCTTCCACGCCGGCACGTTTCTCACCAAGGCCGCGGTCGAGGTCTGGGGCGGCTACAATTCCAATCCCGCCCGCACCGATCCGCCGAGGGGCTCGGCGTTCTATACGGTGGCGCCGGAACTGCTGATCACATCCGACTGGGAGCGGCATTCGCTGATCGCCGATCTGCGCGGCACGTTCACCGGCTACGGCACGACGTTCCCGCCGACATTCGACTGCAACTGTAATCCGCCAGTGCCGGTCCCATCGCCGGTGCCGACCAGCATCGACACGCCGGGTTTCGACGGCAAGATCAGGGGCCGCATCGACGCCCAGCGCGACACCCGCATCAACACCGAACTGCGCATGCGCGTGTTCACCGACAATCCCGGCTCGCCGAACATCCAGGCGGGCCTCACGAAATATCCGCTGGCGACGAATATCGGCGGCACCGTCGGCGTCGAGCATGACTTCAACCGTCTGGAGGTGAGGGTCTCGGGCCTCGCCGACCGCACCACGTATCAGTGGTCGCAGCTCACGGACGGCTCGGCGACGCCCAACGACGACCGCAACTTCAACCAGTTCGGCGCGCTCACGCGCGTGAGCTACGACCTGATGCCGGGCCTCAAGCCGTTCGGAGAATTCCAGGCCGATACGCGCATGCACGACCTGAAGTTCGACCGCAACGGTTACCAGCGCGATTCCAACGGCGGTTATGTGAAGGCCGGTTCGACGTTCGAGTTCTCGCGGCTGCTGACCGGCGAGGCCGCCGTCGGCTATTCGCTGCGGACCTATCAGGATCCGCGCCTCAGCGATCTGCAGGGTCTTCTGACGAGCGCGTCGCTGATCTGGACTGCGACCGGCCTCACCACGGTGCGGTTCGACGCGACATCCTCGATCGATGAGACCACGCTGCCCGGCGTATCGGGCTCGCTCTCGCACGATTACTCGCTGCAGGTAGATCACGCGTTCCGCCGCTGGCTGATCGGTACCGCCAAGGTCGGCACCGGCACCACGAACTATGAGGGCCTGCGCTTCGACAGGCGCTACTTCGTGGAAGGCGACCTCGTCTACAAGCTGTCGCGCACGTTCCAGATCAAAGGGCAGGTGCGGCACGACTGGGTCGACAGTTCGGTTTCCGGCGCCAGCACCAATGCGACCGTCGTGATGCTCGGCATCCGCGTGCAGCGGTGAGTTCGCTTCAACTCGTTCGATTGCCCCTCGAAACATAACGATGTTGCGTCATCCTGAGGCGCGAGCCGCACTTACGGCGAGCCTCGAAGGATGCGCAGCCGTATGTCGCCGTCGTCCTTCGAGGCTCGCAAGTGCTCGCACCTCAGGATGACGGCGATAGCTCTCCAAGTCCGGTGGTTATGGGTCCCCGCCTTCGCGGGGACGACGGTTGAGTGTGATGCGACAGCATGCGTCACTTCGGTTTTCCGATTCATTTTTCAAACAGCATGCGCGTGTGGGGCTTGCCCCATTCGCGCCGACGAAAGACACGCGTCATCGCTCCCGCGCGCGTTTGCGCGAGTTGAGTTTTCGATCGTGCCCCTCAAAATACGAGGGGAGATGGAGCGCCGCGAGGCGCACCTTGTCTTCGTTTCGCTTCCGGCATCGCTTGCGACACGATGAAACTCCGGAAGCGCATCGCCTTGCGGCGCTCCATTCGCGGCGTCTTTTAAGCGAAGGGACCGTACTTCCGGGTGGGGATGGGGAGCTAGTCGCCCTGATCCGGCCGGCTTTCGCCGCCTTCGTCCGCCACCTCGTCCAGCCGCGAACGGCAGAGCTCCATAGTGAGCCCGGACGGTGACCCTAGCCTCCCGGGCGCGTGGCTGCGAACCACGCGCGCGGGCGCCGCGCTTCATTCCACTCCAAGAACGCCTCTAGAAGCGCCCCTCATGAATGAAGCGATAGGAATATAAGCCCATAGCGCAAGTGAGTCAATAGTTATGCAGTTGAAAATAATTACAATCTCTTGAACAGTCTCGGTTTCACCGATGCAATGCAGATCGTGAATCAAAGATTGAGGTCATGATGTCGAGCGAATTAGATGCCAATAAAATTGCTGCGGAAGTAATTAGCAAGGCATTATCAGAAACAACCAAAGCTCTTACTTCTACGGTTCGAGAGTTTTTTAAAAGGGTTCACGACAGCTATTCCAGGACGTTGAGACCTTATCTCACGACTACCATCGATCGTTGTTGTCATGTCAAGACGCCTGTAATTAATCGAGACAGACCAACATACCTTTTTGATATTTACGTTCACACGCAGATTAAGGCTCATGGGAAAACCTTAAGAGACGACGATTTCATCCCACTTCTTGTAGGTATGAAGAGCGCAGTGATTTCCGGCTTTGCGGGGTCCGGGAAATCAATGTTTATGAGGTATTTGTTTGTTTCCATGTGTGAGAAGGGATTTGGTCGAATTCCTCTTTTTATTGAACTCCGCAACTTAAATAGCTTTGCTATAAAAGACCTTCAGGCATTTATCTTCTATTCAGTTGTCGGCTCGGGAGCGGTTCTGACAAGAGAACAGTTTGATGAAGGGTTGCGGCACGGCACGTTCTCAATAATTTTGGATGGTTTCGACGAGGTCGATGTCGATCAGAGGAAGAGTATTGAGCGGCAGATATTAGAGTTGCGCGAGAAGTATCCTGAAATTGTTCTGATTATTTCTAGCCGACCAGATCCTGACAATCGGTTCCAATCATGGAGTCGATTTCATGTGTGTCAGGTCTGTCCTATGGATCAAGTTCAAACGACTGAATTGATCAAGAAGATCGACTATGATGTCGATACCAAAAGAAAGTTTTTGAAGCAGTTAAAAGAAAGCCTTTTCAAAACTCACAATAGCTTTCTATCCAATCCGCTGCTTTGCATTATGATGCTTATTACGTTCAAGCAAACAGGGCACATCCCTGATAAGATGCATATTTTTTATGAGCAGGCGTTTGATGCTCTTTTCTTTCTGCACGACGCGGCAAAAGAAGGCGTCTATAAAAGAAAGACTTATGCCGATCTCCCCATTGATGAATTCCGAAATTGCCTATCTGCTTTTTGCATTGTTTCATACATTAAGGAGAGATTTTCTTTCACTTCCGCAGAGTTGCGCGAAGATATTGCGCAGGCTTTGCAATTGGAAAAGAAAGTTATCGACATCCCTAATCTCATCAGCGATCTCGTAGAATCTACCTGCCTCCTTCAAATTGAAGGCACCGAATACAGCTTCACTCATCGTTCGTTCCAAGAATACTTCGCAGCTTGCTATATTGTTCGCAGTCCTGCTGCAGGCATTCCAGCGATGTTGGATCAATTTTCAAGAAGGCGAGAAGACGACCTCGTAAGAATGGCGTTTGCCATGAATAGAAGTCTGCTCGAACGTGAATGGATCATTCCAAGACTAACTGAGTTTATGCATCTCTCTTCTCAGGTTGACCCTGATTTGAGTCCGATCGAGTACGTTGAGAGAATTTTCGGTCCATTAGACTTGTGGTATCGAAACGGAGTTCCGGGCGAGTTTGCATATAGCCATATTTCGTCGCTCGGAAGTGTGCTGAGTGTTATTGCAGACTTGTACGGCGATGAATTCGCGGCAACTAACAAGTGGACTGCCCGCCAAGTAAATTCAGATAAGAAGAAGATAAAGGTGGCGCTTGAGGGTATGGAATCGGGAGGCGATCCCCGAGTCATCGCGAACATTAAAAGAGGAAATCGAAAGCAATCTGGCACCATTAGAATCAATAAATCTGATGAGAATTGGCTAAGGACGACTCGGATTCCTGGATACTTTTCCCGTCATAAGAAAGTCGTGGCGAAACTTCTGCGATCTATAGAGTCTGATATTAGTAATCAGCGAAGTTTTCTCGTTTCGCTTTTGAACGTAGAGCGATCACCCGGTTGATAAGTGAACGATTGGATGTCGTGATCGACATGACGACCGGGTCACCGGGTCGAACCGGTGATGACGATTGGAGAGCGGTGCGTTCAGCGGGGATTGCTTCGTTTCTCTCGCAATGACGGGGACAGCGCCGTCTCTGATACACTTCTTTGTCTAGGTGAGTAGATCGCTGCGCGGGTCCTCGCGATCCACCGCGGAAGCGGTGTTGGCAAAAGGAACCTGCCTTCGAGCCACAGCTGCCCCCGAACTTCCCACGCCTCTCCGCGTTATCCTCGCATGCGCCGGGTGACAACCGGCCGCAACGGGGATGACGGACGCAGCTTCTTTTGCCGGTTTCTGGCTGCGGCACCAACGCAACGGTACGCGTTTTGTCTAACCCGTTCCCGGCGTGTGCGCCTGACATGCGGTATGATAAATACTAAATTTCATCATACTGTAATCCGGGGCGCGTAAACAGCCAGCCATCCTTCAGCGAACCCCCAATGTTGCGCAAAGGAAACCGAACGGGGAAAACTCCTTCGTTCGTCAATGAAGCCGCGCCACACGTAACCCCCGTGGCGCGGCTTTGTTTTTGACAAAGCGGGTGTTGCCTCCAAGCGAGATCGATCTGGACGACGAGTTGGGAAGCAAAGTCGTGGATCACCGGGGCTTCCCGGATCGAGTCCGGGAGAGACGCCCGGTGATGACGGTCGGGAGTGTTGCTCGCTCAGTGGCCCGCGCGACGAGACAATGGCGAGTTCAACCAACGTCATTGCGAGGAGCGTAGCGACGAAGCAATCCATTCTTTCCAGAAAGCTGGATTGCTTCGCGGAGCCTGTCATCGGGCGGCGACATCGCGCGTTAAAGACGCGCGTGAACGCGCTTTTGGCGCCGACCCGTTGGCTCGCAATGAGGAGCAGCAACCCTTGCGCCGCAGAGGGAAAGGCCATATAGTTGTATAATACAACTATATGGCCAGGCATGAGAATGACCACGCACGCGCTTGAGTCCCACATCGGCCCGATCCGGGATGCCTCTCGCCGGCTTGTCCGGGAGCTTGGCTTCATGCGGACGACCCTGGCGGGCACCGACCTGCCGCCCTCCGCTGTGCATGCGCTGGTGGAGATCGGCGCGCGCGGATCGATGACGGCGGCGGAGCTTTGCGACGTTCTCATTCTTGAAAAATCCAGCGTCAGCCGGATGGTGCGCAAGCTTATTGAAGCCGGTGAACTGGCAGAGGGCGCCAGCGGCACGGATGGCCGGGCGAAGCCGCTGTCGCTCACGCCTCAGGGACGAAAGACCTTGGCCCGCATCGACAGCTTTGCGCGGCATCAGGTCGCGACCGCGCTGGAGCGGATGTCGCCGGAGACCCGCCGCAGCCTGGCTGAGGGCATGGCCGCCTATGCGCGTGCGCTCGAAGCCTGCCGGAATGAAGACGCCAGCTCTATGCCGAGACGCCACCATGGATGAAGTCACTCTCACAACGCTGGCCGGTCCCGCTCCGGTCTCGCGCCCGTTCGGCAGGCTGGCGGACAAGGTGTGTCTGGTGACCGGCGGCGCGAGCGGAATCGGCCGGGCGGCTGCGCTCCGCATGGCGTATGAGGGCGCCGCGGCTGTGGTGATCGGCGGGCGGCGGCAGGCGCTGGGAGACGCCGTGGCTGCGGAGCTGCGCGCGGCGGGGACCGAAAGCGTGTTCGTGGCGACCGACGTGACACAGGAAGCGGATGCGGAGCGGCTGGTCGCGACGGTCGTGCAGCGCTTCGGGCGGCTGGATGCGGCATTCAACAATGCAGGCTTTCAGGAGAAGCGCGCCTCTTTGGCCGAGCAGACGGACGCGGTCTACACGCAGGTGTTCGACACCAATGTACGCGCGGTCTTTCATTGTCTGCGCCACCAGATTCCCGCGATGCTGGGAAGCGGCGGCGGCACGATCGTCAACAACACCAGCGTCAGCGGCGTGCGCAATCCCAATCCCGGACTGTCGCTCTATTCCGCGTCGAAAGCGGCGGCCATCACGCTCACCCGGTCGGCGGCGATGGAATATGCCCCGCAGGGTGTACGGATCAACGCCGTGGCGCCGGGCCGCGTGGTGACCGAGATGATGCTGGCCTCCGGCATCGCCGACATGCGGCAGGTCGCAGCCGGATTACCGCTGCGCCGCATGGGCCGCCCGGAAGAAGTCGCCGCGGCGGTGTGCTGGCTTCTGTCGGATGAGGCCAGTTATGTGGTCGGCCACATCCTGTGCACCGACGGCGGATTTTTGGCTGGATGAGGCTGGTGCAGACGAGCTGGGCGCAGGTCACAACCAGCCGTCATCACCGGGCTTGACCCGGTGATCCATCTTCTTCGCAAAAGTATTTATGAAAAGTGATGGATGCGCGGGTCAAGCCCGCGCATGACAATTGAGAGCGCGCCGTCTCAAATATACTTCTTCATCTCGGCAAGCAGATCGCTGCGCAGGTCCTCGCGGTCCATCGCATACGCAATGTTGGCGGCGAGGAAGCCCGACTTCGAGCCGCAGTCGTAGCTCTTGCCCTTGAACTTGAAGCCGTAGAACGCCTGCGTCTTGGCGAGGCCGAGCATGGCGTCGGTGAGCTGGATTTCGCCGCCCGCGCCGCGCTCCTGCGTTTCCAGAATGTTGAAGATCTCCGGCTGCAGAATGTAACGCCCTGTGATCGAGAGGTTCGAGGGTGCGGCTTCCTTCTTCGGCTTCTCCACCATGCCGTTGAGTTCGAACATGTCGCCTTTCGGCTTGCCGACGCCGACGACGCCGTACATGTGGACCTGATCCATCGGCACTTCTTCGACAGCGACGATGTTGGCCTTGTCCGCGCCCGCAGCAACGGCGGCGTCGATCATCTGCTTCAGGCCGCTCGGCTTGTGCTTCACCAGCACGTCCGGCAGCAGCACGGCGAACGGTTCGTTGCCGATGATGTCGCGCGCGCACCACACCGCATGGCCGAGGCCCAGCGGCGCCTGCTGCCGCGTGAACGAGGTCGCGCCGGGCTGCGGCTGGTCGCGCTCGAGGATGTCCATTTCCTTAAGCTTGTTGCGCTCCTTCAGCGTGTCTTCCAGCTCATAGGGCCGGTCGAAATGATCTTCGATGACGCCCTTGTTGCGTCCGGTGACGAACACGAGATGCTCGATGCCGGCTTCCAGCGCCTCATCCACCACATGCTGGATCAGCGGGCGATCGACGACAGTGAGCATTTCCTTCGGCATGGCCTTGGTGGCAGGGAGAAAGCGGGTGCCAAGACCAGCGACGGGGAAGACAGCTTTGCGGATTTTCATGAGGCTCTTTTGATATGGCGTGAATTGACGTGCGGCGGTGGTAGCAGATTTTGCGGCCTTGAAGAACCGCCGGGCGGGCAGGGAGTTCCGTAAAGGTTAGCGGATGAACAGGGTCTGAGCGCCTTAAGGACTTTTTGTGGCGGGATTTCTTGCCCTCTCCCACAAGGGGAGAGGGGAAAGAGAGGCGGGCGAGGAGCGCTGCGCCATTTCGTCGCCGAAAAATGCCGCTTTGTTAATCGGCTGGAAACCCTGTCCGGGCCTCCTGTATCCGGGATAGTCTTGAGCAGGTGCGGATTGAAATGACACGGATCGATCGCGAGGAAAGCGCGTGGCTGATGGCCGCGGGCGCGGCCCTGACCATATCGGTGGTTGCGGGCAGCATGCTGCTGGCCGCCCCTGCTTACGGGCAGACCGCGTCGGGACGCGGCGCTTTGGCCCCGTCGCGCGCGGACATCACCGGCGCGATCCCGCAGGTTAATTCCGCACCGCGTCAGGTCGCGCCGCCGCCGCGCCGCATGGCGCAGGCATCGCCGCCGAAAGAATGGAGCGGCGAGGACGGTGCATCCGGACATCCGCTGATGACGGCGGACGCCATCCGCCGCTCGGCCGCGAATTTCGACCGCTGCGTGGCCGGGATGTGGCCAGAGGCCGCGCGCCGCGGCGTCTCGCAGGCGAGCTTCGAGCGCTTCACCGCTGATCTGTCGCCGGACCTGCGCATCATGGACCTGATGGATTCGCAGCCCGAGTTCACCAAGGCGGTGTGGGATTATCTCGACATTCTCGTCACCGACGCGCGGATCGCGCGCGGCCGCGAGGTGCTGGCGAAAAACGCCGCGACCTTCGCCGCGGTTGAAAAAGCCTACGGTGTCGACCGCTATATCATCGCGGCGATCTGGGGCATCGAATCGAACTACGGCACGCAAGGCGGCGACCGCAGCGTTTTGAATTCGACCGCGACACTGGCCTGCATCGGCCGCCGTCAGGGTTACTTCAAGGACGAGTTCCTGGCGGCGCTGGAAATTCTTCACCACGGCGATCTGACGCCGCAGCAGATGCGCGGCTCATGGGCCGGAGCGTTCGGCGCGACGCAGTTCATGCCGACCGCGTTCAAGAAATTCGCGGTAGACTTCGATCGCGACGGCAAGCGCAACACCGTTGACGACATCCCGGACATCATCGCATCCACGGCGGCGAAGTTCAAAAAGGATGGCTGGGTGCCGGGACAAACCTGGGGCTATGAGGTCGAGGTGCCGCAGGGCTTCAACTATCTGCATGCCGATCGCGCGAAGAACTACACCATCGCGCAGTGGGAGCATCTCGGTGTGAGGCGCGCCGGCGGCAAGCCGTTCCCGCGCGCGACCGACAAGGCGTTTCTCTTGGCTCCAGCCGGTGCGGATGGGCCGGGTTTCCTGATGCTCGGAAATTTCCGCTCCATCATGCGCTACAATCCGTCGGAAGCTTATGCACTCGCCATCGGTCACTTCGCGGATCGCCTGCGTGGCGGTACGCCGTTCGTCGGGCAATGGCCGCGGCAGGAGCGGGTGCTGTCCCGCGACGAGCGGTTCGAGTTGCAGCAGTTGCTGGCGCAGCGCGGATTCTATCGCGGCGAGCCGGACGGCAACCTCGGCGGCGAGACCCGCAAGGCGCTGCGCAACTTCCAGGCTGCGGCCGGTTTGCCTGCGGACGGCTTCGCCTCGTCCGGCGTGCTGGACCGGCTGCGCGGGCGCTGATCGCTCTCAGATCGATCGCTGGTTGACGCGTGCGGAGATGTCCGCCGCGTTTTCCTTTCGCTCGCTGTAGCGGTCCGTCAAGTAGGCGGATGCATCGCGGGTCAGCAGCGTGAACTTCATCAGTTCTTCCATCACGTCCACCACGCGGTCGTAATAGGCTGAAGGCTTCATTCGCCCCGCGTCGTTGAACTGCTCATAGGCCTTCGCCACCGAAGACTGGTTCGGAATGGTGATCATGCGCATCCATCGCCCGAGTACGCGCATCTGATTGATGGCGTTGAACGACTGCGAGCCGCCGCTCACCTGCATGACGGCGAGCGTCTTGCCTTGCGTTGGCCGCACCGCGCCAAGCGCAAGCGGTACCCAGTCGATCTGGGTTTTCATGATGCCGGTCATTGCGCCGTGGCGCTCGGGGCTCGACCACACCTGTCCTTCGGACCACGCCGATAGTTCGCGAAGCTCCTGCACCTTCGGATGCGACGCCGGGGCATCGTCGGCCAGCGGCAAGCCGGACGGGTTGAAGATGCGGGTTTCCGCGCCGGACGCTTCCAGCAGCCGCGCGGCTTCCATCGTCAGGAAGCGGCTGAAGGAACGTTCACGCAGTGAGCCGTAGAGCAAGAGAATGCGCGGGCGGTGAGACGACAGGGAAGGGCGCAGCGCGGAAACATCCGGCCGTGCGAATATCTCTTGATCGATATTCGGAAGGTCAACCCGCATTCGGCGCGGTCCTCGCTGTCACGATTTCGCCGTCCTCCTTGACGAAGGACGTCACCGGATTGTCCAACAGCTCGAGCACAAGCTCCGACGGCCGGCAGAGCCGAGTGCCTTTCGGCGTTTCCACGATGGGTCGGTTGATCAGGATCGGATGGGCCAGCATAAAATCCAGAAGCTGGTCATCGGTCCATTTCGAATCCGCCAGCCCAAGCTCCGCGTAGGGCGTTCCTTTTTCGCGCAGCAGGCCGCGCGGTGAAATGCCCATGGCCTTGATCAACTGAACAAGCCGCTCGCGGCTCGGCGGAGTTTTCAGATACTCGATCACAGCGGGCTCTTCGCCGCTTTGGCGGATCATCGCCAGCGTGTTGCGCGAGGTGCCGCAATCGGGATTGTGATAGATCGTGACGCTCATGGTTTGGCCTCGACGTGTGGGGATGGATCGGCGGCTTCGCGCAGAAGCCAGCTTACAAACAGAAGGGCGATGACCGCGCCCGATAGTTCCGCAGCGATGAAGCCGGGAAGATCCTGCGGGCGTATACCGGAGAATGTGTTGGTCAATGATCGCGCGATGGCGACGGCGGGATTGGCAAAAGATGTTGAGGCGGTGAACCAGTAGGCCGCCGTGATATAGAGACCCACCAGCCACGGGATCGACGCCCGCTCGAAGCGCAGGCCTGCAAGGATCGTCGTAACCAGGCCGAAGGCGGCGACACCCTCCGCGAGCCATTGCGCGTCGCCGGTGCGCGCTTTCATCGACAGATCCAGCACCGGCAGCGCGAACATGCCATGTGCAAGCATCGTTCCGGCGATGCCGCCGATGATCTGGGCTGCGACATACAACAGTGCATCGCGGCCGGACAATTCGCGCTTGAGTGCGAACACCAGCGTCACCGCCGGATTGAAATGCGCGCCGGAAATCGGACCCAGAATGGTGATCAGCACCACAAGGATTGCGCCGGTTGGAAGCGTGTTGCCCAGCAGGGCAAGCGCCGTGTCTCTGGTCAGACTCTCCGCCATGATGCCGGAGCCGACAACGGTCGCGACAAGAAACGCCGTGCCAAAACCTTCCGCTGCGAGGCGGCGTTGCAGATCGAAGCCCGGCATCAGCTTGCTTTGTCCTTGCCGTTTGTCGATCCTTCGGCGCGGCCGATGTTGCGCAGCTTTGTGCCGAGCGACAGTTTGTCGATGCTGCCCAGCGGCAAGCTTGTGAAAGCTGCGATGCGGTTTTTCATGTAGCGCAGCGCTGCGACGAACGCCGCTTCCTTTTGAAGGTCCGTGCCTTCCACCTCTGCGGGATCTTCAATTCCCCAATGCGCTGTCATCGGCTGGCCCGGCCAGACGGGGCAGGATTCACCTGCCGCGTTGTCGCAAACCGTAAAGACGAAATCCATCACCGGCGCATCGGGAGCGGCAAACTCTTCCCAGCTCTTCGAGCGCAAGCCCTCGACGGGAAAATCCGCGCTCTTGAGAACCTTGATCGCAAAGGGATTGACTGCGCCTTTGGGTTGGCTACCGGCGGAGAATGCGCGAAACCGTCCGTGGCCGTCCTTGCGCAGGATCGATTCCGCGAGAATTGAGCGTGCGCTGTTGCCCGTGCAAAGAAACAGAACATTGTAAATGCGGTCAGACATTTGCTTTCCTTTTCTTCTGCGGCGGACAGCAGGGCGCGAGGCTTTCGATCAGCGGCGCGCAGATTTCAGGTTTGCCGCCGCAGCAATCCTGCAGCATGAACAGCACGACCTGCTGGAAGCGCGCGAGATCGGCGCGATAGACGATCGATCTGCCGGATCGTTTCGCGGCCACCAGACCCGCGCGCGTCAGGATCGCCAGATGCGAGGACATGGTGTTTTGCGGAATGGCGAGGGATTTGGCGATGTCGCCGGCCGCCAGCCCGTCCGGTTCGTGTTTCACCAGCAATTTGAAGGTGTCGAGCCGGGTCGATTGGGCGAGAGCCGCGAGCGCGAGAATGGCGTTTTCTGATTCCATATATCCAGAATAATGGATATATTAGTGCTTGTCTATCGGTCACGTAAACAGCACCCGACTCCTTTATCGCTGCCGTTGCCGGGATACTGCTGGTTCCAGCCCTTGACGCAGCCCCCGCCGGCCCTGTTTATGGCCAGCGTTTTCGCCCACTTGGGGCCTGAATCTGCTATTATTTCTGACGTTCCTCTTTTGCGCGCCGCTGTGAGACGCATGCCGAAACGGACTTCATTCTTCCGCCTGCTCACCGAACGCGGACCCCTTATCGTTCTGGCGGTCGCGGGGTGCATGCTGTTCGGCGTGGCGGGACCGGCCTCGGCGCAGTTTTTCGATTTCGGGTTTGGCGGCTTTGGCCGCCGGCCTTCCGCGCCGGTTCCGCAACAGCCGCGCGACCGTGGCTTCTTCGCTCCGTTCAACGATACGTTCGGGCCAGGACAGCAGCAGGCGCCTCGCGTGGATTATTCGCGCGCGCCCGCGCCGGTCAAGCGGGAGGTCCCTGCCGAGCGTAACGTGCTGGTGCTCGGCGACGCGATGGCGGACTGGCTGGCCTATGGCCTTGAGGACGCGCTGTCGGAAACGCCCGAACTCGGCGTCATCCGCAAGCACAAGACCGTGTCCGGACTTTTGAAGTATCAGCCCAAGGGCGAGCCGTCCGACTGGGTCGCCGCGGCGAAGGGAATTCTCGCGACCGAGAAGCCGGACGTCATCGTCGTCATGCTCGGTCTCAACGACCGCATTCCGATCCGCGAACCCGTCGTGGAAAAGAAGGCCGATGCCAAGCCGGGCGACAAGGCGAAGGGCGCTAAGAAGGATGCGCGCGCGAAGCCGGGCGAGCCCGATGCGGCGAAGCCTGATGACAAGCCCGCGGATGCGGGCACCGAGAACAAAGCTGCTGAGAACAAGCCGGCCGAAACCGAGGTCGCGCCTGATGGTGATGACGACGTCACGCCGCAGATTCTCGCGCCTGAGAAAGGGCGCTCGGCTGGCGGCATGTACGATTTCCGCGAGGAACGCTGGGTTGAACTCTACTCGAAGAAAATCGAGGAGATGATCGCGGTCCTGAAGTCCAAGGGCGTGCCGGTGGTGTGGGTCGGCCTGCCGGCGGTTCGCGGTCCCAAGGCGACGTCGGACATGCTGTTCCTGAACGCGCTCTATCGGGATGTCGCAGGCAAGGCCGGCATCACCTATGTCGATGTCTGGGACGGCTTTGTCGACGATGCCGGACGGTTCGCGCAGCAGGGCCCCGACTTCGAAGGTCAGACGCGCCGCTTGCGCACCAACGACGGCGTCTATTTCACCAAGGCCGGCGCGCGCAAGCTCGCGCATTACACCGAGCGTGAAATCCGCCGCGTGCTCGCGACCCGCGGTGGGCCCGTCGCACTGCCGAGCGAATCCTTCGCCCCGGATTCCAACATCCGGCCGGGCGAAGCCGGTCCGCGCCCGCTGATGGGGCCGGTGTTGCCGCTGATCGCTTCGTCCGTCGGCACCGACGAATTGCTCGGCGGTGTCGGCACCCGGCCCGCTTCGGTGGACGCACTCGCGGCACGGACGCTGGTGAAGGGCGAACCGCTCGCGGCACCGGCTGGACGCGCGGATGATTTCGCCTGGCCGCGCCGCGAGGTCGGCACGCTCAGCGCGCCTCCTAACGATCCCGCCGTAGCGGCTGTTGCTCCTGACGGGGCGCCGGCAGCCGCGCAGAAGCCCAGGCCGAAGCGTCCGCAGCCTGCGGAAACTTACGCCGCGCAGGACACCAGCCGCGTCCCGCCGGGCTTTGTCGTGCGTCAGCAGCGGCCGCCGGGCCGCGATGGTCCTCCGCCACGCCCGAGCAACGGCTTTCCGCCGTTCGGATTCGGTGGCCTGTTTGGCGGGCGCTGGTAGCGCGGGACGCAACAGCACCATCGAGACGCGCCATCTGGATCGCTTCATGGCGATGACGTAGTGTCCGCGCCGCTGGTTCAGAAATTTTCTTCAGGTCGAGATCGTGAACAGAAAACAACGCCGGGCTGAAGGAAAGACCGGCAAGGATGCGGCCGGACGGCCGATGCTTCGCTCATCCGGACTTCTCGAAGACACGCTGTTCCGGCAGGCTCTGGGCCATCATCAGGCCGGGCGGCTGCGCGATGCGGAGGCTGGCTACCGCGAAGTGCTCGGCGCCAATCCGCGTCATGCCGGCGCGCTCGGTTATCTCGGCCTGCTCGCCCATCAATCGGGGCACAGCGACGCAGGCATCGACCTCCTGCGCAAGGCCATCGCCTCGGACAAGCGCAATCCGGAGCCGCACTACAATCTGGCGCGTGTGTTGTCCGATTGCGGCCGCGATGACGACGCGATCGTGCATAATCGCAAGGTGCTGGAGATCGCGCCGGACTATCCCGGCGCACACACCAATCTCGCAGCGCTTCTGCTGCTGCACGGAAAGCCGGCCGAGGCTTTGGCTGTCGCGGTGAAGGGACTGCAGCTCGACGATAGCGCTAGCCTCAAATCAACCTTCGTAATGGCGCTGCGGTCGCTGGACCCCACAACTGTTCAGATCGAGCAGGATGTCGTTCAGTTGCTTGTGCGCGCGCTCACCGAGCCGTGGTGCCGTCCGCGCGATCTGTCGGCGGCTGCGGGCGCGATCCTGCTGCGCCTTCCGTCAATGACCCGTTGTGTTGCACTGATCGCGAAAACCGGTCCGGTGCGGCTGAACGAACTGTTCGGTGCGAGCGATCTGGCTGCGCTCAAGGATGATGGCCTGCTGGATGCGCTGTTGACGACTTCGCCCGTCATCACGATGGCGATGGAGCGGGTTTTGACAGCCGTGCGCCGCGCCTTGCTCAACGCGCTCGATGCGGGCGCACTTGAAGCTCCGGAGATGTGGTTGCCGTTGGCGTCCGCTCTCGGACAGCAAAGCTTCCTCAACGAATACGTCTTCGACGTTACCGACGCAGAAAACGATCAGGTTCAAAAACTTCGCGATGCCGTCGCTGGCGCGCTGGAGCGGGGCGAGGCGGCCGAGCCGATCAAGGTTGCGATCCTCGCCAGCTATCTGCCGCTCCACACGCTCGCTGGTGCCGAGCGACTCGTGTCGCGCGAAGGGCCGCTCGCTCCGCTTGTGGTGCAGCAGATCGTGAATCCCCGCGACGAGCAGGCGATCCGGCCCACGATCGAGCGGCTGACGGCGATCGAAGATGACGTTTCCGAAAAAGTCCGGCAGCAATACGAGGAAAATCCATATCCGCGCTGGAGCAAGCTGTTCGCCGAAAATCAGGCGCTGCCAGCCGATCACTACATCCGGATGCGATTTCCGGGGGCGCCTTACAAGGCCATCGGCGACAGCGCCCCCAAAATTCTGATCGCGGGTTGCGGCACCGGCATGCATGCGATCCAGCGCGCGCTGCTGTTCAGGCAGGCCAATGTGCTGGCGATCGATCTCAGCCTGAGCAGCCTCAGCTACGCGATCCGGAAGACGAAAGAGCTTGGATTGAGGAACCTGCGTTATGCGCAGGCGGACATTCTGGCGTTGAGCGGTGACAGAAAATTTGATGTGATCGATTCCAGCGGCGTGCTGCATCACCTGAAGAATCCGCTCGACGGCTGGCGCAGGCTGGCCGGCCTCGTGCGCCCCGGCGGGCTGATGCATATCGGGCTCTACAGCGCGATCGCGCGCAAGGACATCAATGCCGCGCGTGATTATCTTGTGCAGCAGGGGCGGGACTACTCAATTCCGGAAGTCAGAAATCTGCGCGCAGAATTCGCCGCCCGGCCTGACGGCGATCCGCTGCACAATATCACGCAGTTCAGTGATTTCTTCAGCACGAGCGAATGCCGCGACTTGCTGTTCCACGTGCAGGAACACCAGTTCACGATTCCGCAGATCGCGGACTTCCTTGGCGAGGCCGGTTTTACGTTTCTCGGATTCGAGACGCCGGCGCGGACGAGTTATCTGCGCCAATTCCCGGACGACAAGGCTGCGACCAATCTTGCGAACTGGGCGACGTTCGAGAACGAGAATCCCGCAACGTTCGCGCAGATGTATCAGTTCTGGATTCAGAAGAACTGATTGCGCAGTTCCAAGTTGGTTCAATGTTCGTCATGCCCGGCCTTGTGCCGGGCATCCACGTTTTCTGCTTTGCTCTCAAGACGTGGATAGCCGGGGCAAGCCCGGCCATGATGATGGTGTTGGGTTCCCGCAGTTTCTTGCACGAAATCCACGCGGTTCCATCGACCGTTTCCGGAACAGCCCCTTCCGCGAACCGTTAGTCACCGTCTCAACCGAAGAGGAGGATGACATGAAAATCCGTATGGCAATGGCGGTCGCGGCGATCGTACTGACGCCGGGCCTCGCCCTCGCCCAGACCGCGACACAGGAAGGCGCACGAGACGGCGCGGCAACGGGGAACGCCATCGGCGGTCCGGTCGGTGGCGCCGTTGGTGGAACGGTGGGTGCCGCGGTCGGCACCGCTATCGATATTCCGGAGGCTGTGATTTCCGCGGTTACCGGTGTGAACAATCCGTCCATCATGGTGCGGGAGCTCGTGGCCGTCGGCGAGGCGCTCCCTGATTACGTCGTGCTGCGTCCGGTCCCGCGTTATGGCAAGTTTCACTATGCGGTCGTGAACAACCAGCGGGTCATCGTCGATCCGCAGACGCGCCGCATCATCCGAGTCATCGAGTGACACTGATCGATGTTCGCGAGCAGAAAAGCCCCGTCCTCGCGACGGGGCTTTTTCTTGTTCAATGAAAGCGCCGAGAGCGGTCAAGTGCCGCCGTGCTTGACTTCGTCGAGGGCCTGCCGGACCGGATCCCACATGAACAGAAACATCGCGGCAAACATATCAAGAGCGGCCGCGGTCAGTTTCGGACGCAGCACGAGGCTTTCCTCTTGCCCGCGCCGTTCCAGAATGTCGGCGGCTTCTGCATCGCGCAACAGCCGAAGGACATGCGTGCGTGACACCTTAAATTCCCTCGCCAGCGCCGCGATCGAAATCGGCAGTGGCCTCGACGGCGGAAGGGTGTCGCCGGCTTCACCGGACAGAAGAAGCCTGAAGAGGATCACCATGCCCGCGCTTCGTTCGGCGAAGAAGGCGAGGTCGGGTGCGTAGTCCATGATGCGCACTCCGCTGAGGAACTGCTCTCCGAGCAATCGCCACAGTGCGCGTTCGAAATGCGGATCGCCGATCCGGTGCGCGGCGTCGCGCATCTGCGGGATGACAAGCGCCATGGCGTTGAACTGCCGGGTGAGGCGGGCGCGCACCGACTCCAGGAGCTTGTGGGTGGGACGGCTGCGGTGCACCCGCTTGTCATCCTTGCCGGGCACGGGCTCAAGGAATCCGCTGAGCCGCATCAGCGCGAGCATCGCGGTGGCGCGCCCCTCACTGCAAAGCTCTGTCTCGACGCAAAAGGCTTTCATGCGGCTCGTGGTCACTCCGGAACGCGGATCGCCCGGCTGTGTGGTGGCGTCGAGGTAGAGCAGCAGAAAGGGCAGGAGCGCACGGGCGCGGTCACTGAGAATCCAGTTCATCAGCCGCCCGGCCCGGTGAAGCTCCAGCGACCCGCGTGCCGCGGCAACGATCGCATCGGTGAAATCGGGATGTTGCTGCAACTGCGCGATGGCTTCCGCGGACAGTCTCAACGGCGGTGATGACGGCATCATGCGGGAGTGGTTCACGGGCAGCCTCAACGCAAGGTCGTTGTTGCTGGCTGCGACGTCGCGTCCCGGATGCGGTCAAAGATGTACATTGAATCTCGGTCTCCGCAGCCTTCAATGCCCGTGAATTGAGGATGGAGCGCGCAGGGTGCGCGCCCGGCGGGGAATATGAGCCTTGTTTAGTGTGAATCGATGCGGTTCGCCAATGGCCCGGCGTGCGGCGAAATATCTGCCTGCCACCGCGGTGCTTGTTATGGCCGGTGCCGCATGGGCCGACAGCTTCGACGCGATTCCCATGCCGGCCGGAGGCATGTTCGGCAGCGCGTCGGCCATCAGCGCCGACGGCAGCACCGTAGTCGGTAGCTACATCGATCCCAACAGCTCTATGTTTGCATTCCGCTGGACAGGATCCGGGGCAGCGGGTGACCTCGGCTATCTCGGGGCAGTGACCTCGGGCACGTTCGCCACCGCGGTCAATGCCGACGGCAGCGTGGTTGTCGGGACCAGCGGCAACCGGGCATTTCGCTGGACGCAGGCGACCGGCATGGTCGGACTGCCATATCTGCCGGGTGGTGATCCCGCGAGCGGCGGATGGAATTACGGGTCCAGTGCTTTCGGCGTCAGCGGCGACGGATCGGTTGTGGTCGGGCAGGGAGTCTCGACGCAATTTCAGGCGGGCGAAGCATTTCGCTGGACGCAGGCGACGGGGAGCGTTGGTCTCGGCACGCTCGACACCATGGCCAACGTCAGCGCGTCCAGCAAGGCGACGGCAGTGAGCGCGGACGGGCAGGTGATCGTCGGCAACAGCACCTCTGACACTTACCAGATGCGTGGTGAAGCGTTTCGCTGGACGCAAGGCACCGGCATGGTTGGTCTGGGCACGCTAACCGGGACGGCGCTTGGCTCCTATTCTGTTGCTAATGCGGTGAACGCCAACGGATCGGTGATCGTCGGCCAGAGCAGTTCGAACACGGTGATCGACCCGATCTTCATGTCCAGCGGCGAAGCCTTCCGCTGGACGCAGGCCACCGGCATGGTCGGCCTGGGCACCCTGGCGCCCAGCGATATCGAGAGCAATGCACTGGCGGTCAGTGCCGACGGCAGCGTGATCGTCGGATACTCGCGCAACGATTCATGGGTGAGCACGGCGTTCCGGTGGACCGAGTCCACCGGCATGAAGTCGGTTCAGTCACTGCTGACGGCTGCGGGAGTCAATATCACGGGCTGGCATCTCGACAGCGCGACCGGTGTCTCTGGCGACGGCTCCGTTATTGTCGGCTCCGGTACTGACAGCAACGGCGATCAACAGGCGTGGATCGCGCGTTTCTCGCCGATCATGGGCACCGGTATCATCACGTCGGCGGCCGTGGCGCGTTCGTTCGCCGGTCAGGGCGCGGTCAGGCAGACCGCGGGCGCAGCGGTCAACGGCACGCTGGGCATCATGAACGAGCTTGCCACCCAGGGCCGTGACGCGAGCGACAACGGCGGGAAACCATACTCGGTCTTCGCGTTTGGGGCCTATGACAGCGATCCGGCGGCCTCGGGAATGCTCGGCATGACTCACATGCTTGGCCGCGACATTATCGCCGGTGCGACGGCGGGCGCGAGCACCGTGTGGACGGACATGGTGGATGGCGGCAAGTCACGCATGAGCGGCGGTGGCGGTGGCGTCTTTGTTGCGCGCATGCCCGGTGCGGGGCTGCAATGGCTTGTCGGTGCGAGCGCGTTGACATTGGGCGGAGACATTACGCGCGGCTATCTCAACGGCAGTGCGCCGACCACATCGTCGGGACATACCAGCGGTACGGGTTATGGCAGCGTGGCGCGGTTGGGATGGGTGTTCAACCCGGTGCCGCTGACGCAACTCACGCCGTTTGCGTCCTACACCGTGTCCACGGTGCGCTTCGGCAGTTACACCGAAACCGGCGGGCCTTTCCCGGCGCAGTTCGACGCCTTGCGTGAGACGGTGCAGACCGTGCGGCTGGGCGCCGATGTCCGTTACACCTTTGCGCCTCGCAACTGGGCGTGGGGCACGCTTGCTTTCGCGCATCGTCTCGACGAGGGGCGCGGCGTGGATGTGTCGGGAACGCTGATCGGCCTCTTCAGCATGACCGTCCCCGGCGTGACCTCGGCACCGGACTGGGCCGAGATCACCGGCGGCTTACGATTGTCGCCGTGGCAGGACGGCGCGCTGACGCTCTCGTTGACGGCGCTGGTGCCGGGCAATCAGCAGGCCACCTACGTCTCCCGCGTCGGCATCATGCAGACGTTTTGAGCAGCGCGCCGGTTCTTCGTTTGCGATTTGGCGCGGCTAAACCGAGCGCGGGCCGAACAGAATGACCGCGGCGCCGACGAGGCACAGCGTTGCGCCTGCGACATCCCACCGGTCGGGACGCACGCCTTCCGCAGCCCAGAGCCACGCCAGCGATGCAGCGATATAGACGCCGCCATAGGCCGCATATGCGCGTCCGGCGGCGTCGCTTGGGACCAGTGTGAGAAAGTAAGCGAACAGCACCAGCGATACGATGCCGGGGGCAAGCCACCAGATGGATTTGTCCAGCCGCAGCCACGCCCAGAACGCGAAGCAGCCCGCGATCTCGGCGAGGGCTGCTGCGATGTAGATCAGTGCAGTCATGAGGGCATGATCCCGAAAAGTGGAAACCGGTTTTCGGAAAAGACCATGCCCAACAAAAGATCTATCGCGGCAGCGTGGTCGAACCCATCAGATGCTGATCGATCGCGGCGGCGCACTGGCGGCCTTCGCGGATCGCCCAGACGACGAGGGATTGCCCGCGGCGCATGTCACCCGAAGAGAACACCTTCGCCACCGAAGTTTGATAGTTGTTGGTCGAGGCGCGCACGTTGCCGCGCGGATCGAGTTCGACGCCGAGCTTCTTCAAGAGGCCCTCATGCACCGGATGCACGAAGCCCATCGCCAGCAGCACCAGCTCGGCCTTCAGCTCGAACTCGGTGCCCGGGATCGGCTGGAATTTCTCATCCACCTGGACGCAATGCAGCTTCGCGACCTTGCCGTCGTGGCCTGAGAACTTCTGCGTCAGCACGGCGTATTCGCGCTTCGCGCCTTCAGCCTGGCTCGACGAGGTGCGCATCTTGAGCGGCCAGTTCGGCCAGGTCAGCGCCTTGTTCTCGTGCTCAGGCGGCGCCGTCATGATTTCAAGCTGCGTCACGGACTTTGCGCCCTGGCGGATCGACGTGCCGATGCAGTCGGAGCCGGTGTCGCCGCCGCCGATCACCACCACGTCCTTGCCGGTGGCGAGGATTTCGCGGACGTCGCCGAGCGGCTCGTTGCCGACGCGGCGGTTTTGTTGCGGCAGGAAATCCATCGCGAAGTGAATGCCGTCGAGGTCGCGGCCCGGGATCGGCAGGTCGCGCGACGCTTCCGCGCCACCGGTCAGCGCCACCGCGTCGTAAATCTTGAGCAGATCCTGCGGATCGACCGCGCCGGCGTAAGCGCCGCCGACCGGCGTGTTGTAGTGGAAGACAACGCCTTCAGCTTCCATCTGCGCCACGCGGCGGTCGATGATGCCCTTTTCCATCTTGAAGTCGGGAATGCCGTAACGAAGCAGGCCGCCGGCCTTGGCGAATTTCTCGAACACGTGGACCTCGTGACCGACGCGTGCGAGCTGCTGCGCGGCGGCGAGGCCTGCGGGACCGGAGCCGACCACGGCGACTTTCTTACCGGTCTTCGTTGCGGCGATTTCAGGCTTGAGCCAGCCGCTGTCCCATGCGCGGTCGACGATGGCGCATTCAATGGTCTTGATGGTGACCGGATTGTCGTCGATGTTCAGCGTGCACGACGCTTCGCATGGCGCCGGGCAGATGCGGCCGGTGAACTCGGGAAAGTTGTTGGTCGAGTGCAGGTTGCGCGAAGCTTCTTCCCAGTTGCCGTTGTAGACGAGGTCGTTGAAGTCCGGGATCTGGTTGTTGACCGGACAGCCGGGCGTGCCGGGCTGCACCGAGCCGGTGCCGTGGCAATAGGGAATGCCACAGTTCATGCAGCGCGCGGCCTGGTCGCGCGTGTCCTTCTCGCTCAGTGGAATGACGAATTCCTTGAAATCCTTCACACGCTCTGCGACCGGCTCGTACTTGCGGTCGTGACGCTCGATCTCAAGAAAACCTGTAGCCTTACCCATTTTAAACCCGACGCCCCGAAACGAGAATTCGATAGTTGATTTGCTTATGCGCCGATCGCGATCTTCGGCTCTTCTGGCTCGCGCGATTTCAGTTCTTTCAGCGCGCGGCGGTATTCGACCGGCATCACCTTGCGGAACTTCGGCAGGTAGTCTTTCCAGTTCGCGAGGATGTGCTGCGCACGCGCCGAACCCGTCAGCTTGGCATGACGCGAGATCAGGACGTGCAGCCGCTCGATGTCCTCGCCGAGCAGGTTCGCGAACACATCGACGCGGCCATGCGCTTCGAGGTCGCCCATCAGACCGAACGCGGTCTCGTTGATCATTTCCTCGGACAGAACCGGCTCGAGCTCGACCATCGACATGTTGCAGCGTTTTTCGAACGTGCCGTCTTCATCCAGCACATAGGCCACGCCGCCGGACATGCCGGCCGCGAAGTTGCGGCCCGTCTTGCCGAGCACCACAACGATGCCGCCGGTCATGTATTCGCAGCAGTGATCGCCCGCGCCCTCGACGACCGCAACGGCGCCCGAGTTGCGCACGGCAAAGCGTTCGCCGGCGACGCCCTGGAAGTAGCATTCGCCTTCGATGGCGCCGTACATCACGGTGTTACCGACGATGATCGATTCTTCCGGCACGATGCCTGAAATCTTCGGCGGCCGGACGATGATGCGTCCGCCGGACAGGCCCTTGCCGACATAGTCGTTGCCTTCGCCTTCGAGATCGAAGGTGACGCCGCGCGCCAGCCACGCGCCGAACGCTTGACCCGCCGTGCCCTTGAGGCTGACGTGGATGGTGTCGTGGGGCAGGCCGGTGTGGCCGTAGGTTTTTGCGACGAGACCCGACAGCATCGCACCCGCGCTGCGGTCGGTGTTGTGAATCTCGGCCTGGATCTTGACCGGCGCGCCGCGGTCGATCGCCGCCTGCGCTTCCTTGATGAGGGTGCGGTCGAGCACGTTCTCAAGATGATGGTCCTGTGCCTCGGCGTGATAGATCTTCTGGCCGGGCAGGGCCTTCTGCTTGAAGAACAGCTTCGAGAAATCGAGACCCTTCGCCTTCCAATGCGCCACCAGCGTCGACTGGTCGAGCATCTGGCTCTGGCCCACCATCTCCTGGAAGGTGCGGTAGCCGAGCGAGGCCATGATCTCGCGCACTTCCTCGGCGACGAAGAAGAAGAAGTTGATGACATGCTCGGGCTGGCCGGTGAAGCGCTTGCGCAGCACCGGGTCCTGCGTCGCAACGCCGACCGGGCAGGTGTTGAGGTGGCACTTGCGCATCATGATGCAGCCGGCCGCGATCAGCGGCGCGGTGGCGAAGCCCATTTCATCCGCGCCGAGCAGCGCGCCGATCACGACGTCGCGGCCGGTGCGGAAACCGCCGTCGACCTGAACGATGATGCGGCTGCGCAGACGTTCACGCACAAGGGTCTGATGGGTTTCGGCAATGCCGAGTTCCCACGGCGACCCGGCATGCTTGATCGAGGTAAGCGGCGATGCGCCGGTGCCGCCCTCGAAGCCCGAGATGGTGACATGATCCGCGCGCGCCTTCGCGACGCCAGCGGCGACGGTACCGACGCCGATTTCGGAAACCAGCTTCACCGAGACCGCGCCGTCAGGATTGACGTTCTTGAGGTCGTAGATGAGCTGCGCGAGATCTTCGATCGAATAGATGTCGTGATGCGGCGGCGGCGAAATAAGACCGACGCCCGGCGTCGAATGGCGCACCTTGGCGATGGTCGCGTCGACCTTGTGGCCGGGCAACTGGCCGCCTTCGCCGGGCTTCGCGCCCTGCGCCATCTTGATCTGCATCATGTCGGAGTTGACGAGGTATTCCGTCGTCACGCCGAAACGTCCCGACGCCACCTGCTTGATGGCCGAGCGCATCGAATCGCCGTTCGGCATTGGCTTGAAGCGATCCGCTTCTTCGCCGCCTTCGCCGGTGTTGGACTTGCCGCCGATGCGGTTCATCGCGACCGCCAGCGTGGTGTGGGCCTCGCGCGAGATCGAGCCGAACGACATCGCGCCGGTGGCGAAGCGCTTGACGATGTCCTTCGCTGGCTCGACCTCGTCGAGCGCTACAGGCTTGCGCTTGTCTTCCTCGGCGCTCTTGATGCGGAACAGGCCGCGCAGCGTCAACAGCTTCTCGTTCTGTTCGTTGAGCACCTTTGCGAAGGCGCGGTAGCGCTCCTGCGAGTTGCCGCGCACCGCGTGCTGCAGCAGCGACACGGTTTCCGCGTTCCACGCATGGTCCTCGCCGCGCGAGCGGAAGGCATATTCGCCGCCGACATCGAGCGCGGTCTTGTAGACCAGCGAATCCCCGAACGCTTCCGTGTGACGGCGCGCGGTTTCCTCGGCGATTTCGGCGAGGCCGACGCCCTCGATGCGGGTATGCGTGCCGGCGAAATACTTCGCGACGAAATCGGCCTTGAGGCCGACCGCGTCGAAGATCTGCGCGCCGCAATAGGACTGATAGGTCGAGATGCCCATCTTCGACATGACCTTGAGCAGGCCCTTGCCGATCGATTTGATGTAGCGCTTGACGATTTCCTTGTCGTCGAGCTTGGCGGGCAACTGGTCCTTCATCGCGATGATGGACTCGAATGCCAGATACGGATTGATCGCTTCCGCGCCGTAGCCTGCGAGACAGGCGAAGTGATGCACTTCGCGCGGCTCGCCGGATTCGACC
Source organism: Afipia sp. (assembly GCA_051653085.1). GTDB lineage: Bacteria > Pseudomonadota > Alphaproteobacteria > Rhizobiales > Xanthobacteraceae > Afipia. The sequence goes on from JBOFVL010000048.1 coordinate 33,250, forward strand.
ACGAGGCCGACCGAGGTGCGCAGGCCGGTACGGATCAGGTGATGATGCACGGCGGCGCAGGCCAGCAGCGACGGAATCGGAATCCGGTCAGAACCAGCAGCGCGGTCCGACAGAATGATGATGTTGACGCCTTCGCGCACCGCAGCTTCGGCGCGGCCGCACAATTCTTCCAGCACCTGCTCCATGCCCGAGGCCCCGAGGCCGGCATGGAAAGTGGTGTCGAGCGCACGCGACTTGAAGTGGTTGTCGGCGACGTCCGAAATCGAGCGGATCTTTTCAAGGTCCGCGTCGGTCAGGATCGGCTGACGCACTTCGAGGCGCTTGGTCTTGGACAGGCCTTCGATGTCGAACAGGTTCGGGCGCGGGCCGATGATCGAGACGAGGCTCATCACCAGTTCTTCGCGGATCGGATCGATCGGCGGGTTGGTCACCTGCGCGAAGTTCTGCTTGAAGTAGGTGAACAGCGACTTCGGCTTGCTCGACAGCGCCGACAGCGGCGTGTCGGTGCCCATGGAGCCCGCGGCTTCTTCGCCGGTGGTGGCCATCGGCGCCATCAGGATGCCGAGGTCTTCCTGCGAATAGCCGAAGGTCTGCTGGCGATCGAGCAAGGACAGGTTGGAGCGCGCAGCCTTGGCCGGCGCCTCGCTCATGTCCTCAAGCACGATCTGGGTGTTGTCGAGCCACTTGCGATAGGGATGGCTCTTGGCGAGTTCGGCCTTGATCTCGTCGTCCGGGATCAAGCGGCCTTGCTCAAGATCGACCAGCAGCATCTTGCCGGGCTGCAAGCGCCACTTGGTGATGATCTGGTCTTCGGGAATTGTCAGCACGCCCATTTCGGACGCCATCACGATGCGGTCGTCCTTGGTGACGAGATAGCGCGCCGGGCGCAGGCCGTTGCGGTCGAGGGTCGCGCCGATCTGGCGGCCATCGGTGAAGGCGATCGCAGCGGGGCCGTCCCACGGCTCCATCAGGGCGGCGTGATATTCGTAGAACGAGCGGCGCTCTTCGCTCATCAGCGGGTTGCCGGCCCAGGCTTCGGGCACGAGCATCATCATCGCGTGCGACAGCGAGTAGCCGCCCTGCACGAGGAATTCGAGCGCGTTGTCGAAGCAGGCGGTGTCGGACTGGCCCTCATACGAAATGGGCCACAGCTTCTCGATGTCCTCGCCGAATTTCTCGGAGGAGACCGAGGCCTGACGTGCGGCCATCCAGTTGACGTTGCCGCGCAGCGTGTTGATTTCGCCGTTATGCGCGACCATGCGGTAGGGATGCGCCAGCGACCACGCCGGGAAAGTGTTGGTCGAGAAGCGCTGATGCACCAGCGCCAGCGCGGATTCGAAATCCGGCTCGTGCAGGTCGGGATAGTACTTGCCGAGCTGGTCGGCGAGGAACATGCCCTTGTAGACGACCGTGCGGCACGACATCGACACCGGATAGTAACCGGCCAGCGCGCGTTCGCGGCGCTGATAGATCGCGTTCGAGATCGCCTTGCGCAGGATGTAGAGACGGCGCTCGAAGTCTTCCTCGTCGGCGCAGTCGCCGCAGCCGATGAACACCTGCACGCAGTGCGGCTCGGTCGGCTTGACGGTTTCGCCGAGCGAGGAGTTATCGACCGGCACGTCGCGCCAGCCGAACAGCTTGAGTCCCTCGGACTTGATCTTGTCCTTGACGATACCCTTGATGACTTCGCGCCACGGCTTCTCGCGCGGCATGAACAGCGAGCCGACGGCGTATTCACCGGGGCCGGGCAGCGTGAAGCCGGCTTCTTTCGCCTTGCGTGCGAAGAAAGCGTGCGGAATTTGCACGAGGATGCCCGCGCCGTCACCGGCGCGCGGATCGGCGCCGACAGCGCCGCGATGTTCGAGGTTGCAAAGAATGCTGATCGCGTCGGACACGATCTGGTGCGATTTCTTGCCCTTGATGTTGGCGATGAAACCGACGCCGCAGGAATCCTTTTCCAGCGACGGATCGTACAGACCCTCGGCCGCCGGGCGCCAGTTATGCTCGCGCGGTTTCAAGGCCGGGTCCGCCATCGGCGCATCCACCTCGATTTCATTCCGCTCGAACTCTGACCCGCTCATTCTCATCCTCACGCCTCTTTAGAGGCAGTCTATTTTAACCCATTTTGGCCGCAGCTTCGGCGTTTGCGGCACCCTTCGGAATTTTCCTTGGGGCCACCGCTCGCTGTCACGAGCCTCGCTTTAGAAAGTGCAACCCGCGGCCGTTTCCGGCTACCGAGCGGCCTGCCTGATATTACCAGCGCTGCAAACGCTGTGCCGAGATTGACCCGGAATTAGGACAGCGGTCCTGTCCTAACCGCCAGACTGCCAAACTTTTTCCTATCACACAAGCGCGTGAGAGTCCTCGGTGGGATGCGCCGGGAGAGCCCTGTCGCGAACGCTCTCCGCCGCAGGATTAAGGCATTGCCGCCGCGGTCCGGTCCTAGCTCTGCCGAAATCGGAAACGACTTTCAACCCGGCTTAGACCCGCCAAAGCGGGCGTTGCCGGGGGCGTGACAGGAGCGATGGGTGATGACGTTGTTGTCTAGGACAAAATTGACGGGATGCGCCGTTGCGGCGGGCGCGATTCTGGCCGTGGGCATGGCTGTTGTCCCGCCGGCGCGCGCGGCTGACGACCTGCCGATCGTGGATGATATTCGTATCCCCATGCCACGGGTGCTGGAGGATGACGAGGCGCCGCCGGCCCCCCAATACGAAAGGCCCTATTACGAACGGCCTTATTCGCAGCAGCCCTATCGGCCCGGTCCCTACGCGCCGGGGCCTTATGCGGCGATTCCCTCGGCGAGATACAACCGGCCGGCGGTCGATGCCCGTCCGGTGTTGCCGCCGACGCAGGTGGTCGCCGTTCTGCGCTCGACCGGCTATTCGCCGCTCGGTCAGATGACCCAGCGCGGCTGGATCTACACCGTCGCGGCCATCGATCGGAACGGTGACGACGGCCGACTGATCATCGACGCGCGCACCGGGCGGATCATGCGCTTCATCCCGGCGATGGCGGTGGATGAACGGCTGAACGACCGGATGGCGATGGTCTACGGCCCGCCCGGTCCACCGCCTGTGACCTATGCCGGTTACGAAAACCGGCGCGGATCGCTGCTGGACTTGCGCCGCGCGCCGCGTCCGCCTTCTCCGGTGCCGCATGCAGCCCAGCGTAATGCACCGAAGACCGCGAGCCGGGTGCCGCAATCCACGGCCGCGCCTGCTCAACAGGCTGCGGCGCCCACGCAGCAGGCTGCCGAGCCGTCAGCGGCTGCGAAACCGGCACCGGCGAATGCAGTGGTGGAGAACAAATCCGCGGCGGCGACGGTTGGGGCAGCCACTGCAGCCGCGCCGTCCACGCTAAAACTGTGGCCGACGCAGGCGATGCCTGACGTGCAGCCGCTGGAATGAACCTTCTCACCGCTGCGGGGATAATTCGAGCCTGCGCGAGACCCCTGTGTTTTTCAGGAAAGCCTCGTCGTGGCTGACGATCAGCAGAGCGCCGTCGTAGCCGCGCAAGCCGGCTTCGACGGCCTGGATCGAATCGATGTCCAGATGGTTGGTCGGCTCGTCGAGAATCAGAAGGGCAGGCGGCGTTGAGCCACCCAGCACGCAGGCGAGCCCGGCACGCAGCACTTGGCCTCCACTCAGTGATGAGACGATCTGCAGGGCTGCTTCGGCGCGGAACATGAAGCGGGCCAGCGCCGCACGGCATGCGTTCTCATTCGCTCCCGGATTGATCCGCCGGAAATTGTCGCGGATCGACATCGCAGGATCGAGCAGGCTGACCTGCTGGTCGAGCATGGCGCAGTCGGCGACGGCGCGAATGGTTCCCTGCCAGGGCTGCAGCTTGCCAGTGATAAGCGCCAGCAAGGTCGTCTTGCCGGAGCCGTTGGGGCCGGTCACCGCGACGCGCTCCGGGCCTGTTATGGCGAAGGACAGATCGCGAATGACAGGCTGACCGGATATGTAGCCCGCAACGATTGCGTCCATCCCCAAAATAGTTCTGCCGGCCGGAAGTCCGGTGGACGGAATGGTCATCGACAAGGGTTGAAGGATTTCAATTCGCTCGCGAGCACTGGCCGCGGCTTCGAGCGCTTGCGCGCGCCGGCGTTCCGCCAGACGGGCGTTTTCGCCGCCCGTGCCTTCGCTTCGGTCCTTCAGTCCGCCGAGGGCGATGCGCGGCATCCCGCCTTTGGCGGCTGTCTTTCGCCCCGCCTGATCCCGGCGTGCCTGCCGCTCGGTTGCTGCCTGTGCCTTGCGATCGATCTCTGCCACGCGCTTCTCAGCGTTCGCCAGATCATGCCGCGTCGCTGCGAGTTCGAGTGCCTTGCGCTCCCGGTAGTAGCTCCAGTTGCCGCCGTAGCGTGCGGCGCCCAGCGATGTCAGTTCGACAATCGCGTCCATGGCGTCGAGCAGTTCCCGGTCGTGGCTTACGACGATGGCGCCCGCGCGCCATCCGGCGAGCAGATCGTTTACTGCCCGACGGCCGTCGCGATCGAGGTTGTTGGTCGGCTCGTCGAGCAGGAGGAAGTCGGGTTGCGTAAAAACAAGAGCTGCAAGAGCGGCCCGGGTGTGTTGGCCGCCGGACAGCGCGGTCAGGGGAGCTTCATGATCCGTTTGCAATCCGGCGCGCTGGAGCGCGTCCATCATGCGCGCTTCGAGTGTCCAATCAGCGAGGGCCAGTTCGTCTGCGGTGGCTTCACCGGTTTCCGCCCGGCGCAGAATGGCCAGACCTTCGGTCGCGCCAAACAGATCGGCAACGGTTTCAGCCGGGCCGGGCTGGACGCTCTGATGGAGGACGCCAAGTCTGCCGTTGACGGACACGCGCACCGATTCCGAGGCGAGTTCGCCGGATATGAGCTTGAGGAGCGTGGATTTGCCGACGCCGTTTAGGCCTACGAGGCCGACGCGCTCGATGCCGATATTCAGATCAAGATTCGAAAAAAGGGCCCGGCCGTCAGGCGTCGACCATGAAAGGCCGGAAATCGTGATGGAAGCAGACATGGACAAACATCTCCCGGGAAACAAAGCGAAGCGGCGTTGTTGTCCGGGTGAAATCCATTGCTGCACACATCCTGCTGAAATTGCTGACGCACATCTCTAATCCGGAAAGGATGGCTGGTTCAAGGCAGCCCGCGTAGGTCTCCGTTTGGGAAAAGGGCATTTAGCGCGGGCTAGTCGCGCACAAAAAAACGCCCCGGGGCACCGGGGCGTTGCAGTCTGGGAGGTTGGAGAGCCGATCGCTTAGGCCGCAGCCTTGGTCTCGGTCACCTGCGGCGCTGGGGCCGACGTGGTGATCGGAATCTGGCGCGGCTTCGCCGCTTCGGGAATCTCGCGGACGAGATCGACGTGGAGCAGGCCGTTCTCGAGCGAGGCGTTTTTCACCTGCACGAAGTCGGCAAGCTGGAACTGGCGCTCGAAGGCGCGCGACGCGATGCCGCGATAAAGCACTTCAGCGGTCTGGCCGTTCTCGTTGGCCGCTTTCTCGCCCTTGATCGTCAGGGTGTTTTCCTTGGCGACGATCGAGATTTCATTCTGGGAGAAGCCGGAGACGGCGACCGAAATACGGAAGTTGTTCTCACCGGTGCGCTCGATGTTGTAGGGCGGATAGCCCGGCGAGCTTTCGCTGGCGGACTGGTCGAGCAGCGAAAACAGGCGGTCGAAGCCGACGGTGGAACGATAGAAGGGGGTGAGGTCGAAAGTACGCATGGTTAGTCCTCCAATTTGAGCGACCAGCGCGTTTTTCAGGCGATACGGATGCATTGTTGAGCAATGCAGGCATTGCCCAGGACCGTCTCGCATGCACAACGCGCCACTCTTTTCCAAAGAGCAGACAACCCGCCATTGGGCCGGGTTTTCGTTCTGCGTGCAGCCTTAACTGGCCTGCACGAAACTGATATGGGAGGGGCCTTTCGACGTTCAAGAGGGTATCCAGTCCCACTTTTTTGCCCTCAATATCCTTTGTCCCGCCGATTCTTTGCCCTTGACCGGTCCCCCGCATGACGCTCGTTTCCATCCCCGCTAATCCGGTTCCCGACAATGTCGTGAGCGGCACCATCAAGACGCCGGACGGCGCGGAATTGCGCTTCGCGCGCTGGCAGCCGCCGGCCAACCGCAAAGGCACGGTCTGCGTCTTCACCGGGCGCGGCGAATGCATCGAGAAATATTTCGAGACCGTGCGCGAACTGCGCGAACGCGGTTTTGCGGTGGCGATGATCGACTGGCGCGGGCAGGGGCACTCGTCGCGGCAGTTGCGTGATCCGCGCAAGGGCTACGTCCGCAAGTTTTCGGATTTCGAGGTCGACGTCGAAACCTTCGTGCAGCAGGTGATGCTGCCGGATTGTCCGCCACCTTATTATGCGCTGGCGCATTCGATGGGCGGTGCGGTGCTGCTGCGCGTGGCGCATGCCGGCAAGCGCTGGTTCGATCGCATCGTGCTGTCCGCGCCGATGATCGATCTGCCGGGTTACTCCACCAAGCTGCCGACGCGTATGCTGGTGCGGTCGCTACGCTGGCTCGGCATGGGTGGCAATTACGTGCCCGGCGGCAACGGCGCGCTGGTCGGCACCACGCCCTTTGTCAACAATCCGGTGACATCGGATCCGGTGCGCTACGCGCGCAACGCCGCAATCTATGAAGAAGACCCGACGCTCGGCATCGCATCGCCGACGATCGCGTGGGCCGATACCGCGTTCAAGGCGATGATGCAGTTTCGCGAGATGGACTATCCCTCGCACATCCGCCAGCCGATCCTGATGCTGGCGGCCAGCAGCGACACCGTCGTATCCACGGCTGCCATCGAGGAGTTCGCCTATCATCTGCGCGCCGGGGCGCATCTGGTGATCGCGGGCTCCAAGCACGAAATCCTTCAGGAGCAGGACCGCTACCGTCAGCAGTTCTGGGCGGCGTTCGACGCCTTCGTGCCCGGCACGCCGCTGTTCAAGTAGGCGGCAGACATCAGTCTTCCGGACTTCAACTTTATCAGCCCGGTCACGACAAAAGAGGATAGCGCGCTAGCACCTTACTTCTTCGCCGGCTCCGCCGACGCCTGGGTGGCGCGGCCGACGCTGACGCTCAGAAGACCCTGCCCCCAGATCCGCTTAGCGACGCGCCTGGCATCGTCCAGCGTGACCGCATCGACAAGGCCGTTGCGCCTGTCGATGTAATCGATGCCGAGATCGTCGTTCTGATATTGCAGCAACGCGGTGGCGAATTTCGACGAGGTGTCGAGCGCCAGCATCTGCGAGCCCTTGAGGAAGGACTTGGCCTCGTCCAGTTCCTTCTGCGTCGGGCCTTCGTTGCCCATGCGGGCGATCTCGGCGGAAATGGTATCGAGCGTCTCGGTCGCCTTGTCGGCGCGGGTTGCGGTTGAGCCCGCGAAGATCGACGACTTCTTCATCCAGATCAGCGATTCCGACACCGAATAGACCAGCCCGCGCTTTTCGCGCACTTCCTTGTAGAGCCGCGTCGACAGCGTGCCGCCGCCAAGGATGTGATTGACGATATAGGCGGCCATGAAATCCGGATCGTTGCGCGCAATCGCGGGCGCGCCGAAGTTGATCGACGTCTGCGGCACGTCGAGCATGGTGAAGGAATGCTGCGGCACTTTCCCGAACGTAGCGTCGGGCACCGGCGTCAGGTCCGCCTTCGCGGGCAGAGCGCCGAACGCCGTATCGAGCAGCTTGCCGAGTGCATCCGCATCGATGTCGCCGACCACGGCGACCTTCAGCGTGTCCTTCGCCAGCGTGCGCTTGGCGTAGTCTTTCAGATCTGCGGCCTGAATGGCCGGAAGGCTTTCGACGGTGCCGTTTGGCGCGCGCGCATAGGGATGCGTGCCGTAGGCCTGTTCCCAGAATTTGCGGCCTGCGATCGACACCGGATTGGTGGTTTCGCGGCGTGCGTTCGAGACCATCTGCGAGCGGACCCGCTCCAGCGGCTCGGAATCGAATCGTGCGGAGGTCAGCGCGAGTTTCAGAAGGCCGAAAGCCTCGTCACGGTTTTCCTTGAGCATGCGCATCGAGCCGCGCAGATAGTCGCGGGTCACCGAGAAGTTCATCTCGATGGCGCGCCGTTCCAGACGCTCGTGAAACGCCTTGGAATCGAGATCGGCCGCGCCCTCGTCGAGCATGTTGGCGGTGAAGCTGCCGGTGCCGGGCTTGTCGGCAGGATCCTGCGACGAGCCGCCGTTGAACGAATATTCCAGCGCGACCAGCGGCACGGTGGCGTCCTGGACGAGCCAGGCTTCGATACCGCCCGGCGAAGTCACGCGCTGGATTTTCGCGGCCGCGAAGGCCGGCGCGGACAGAAGCGAAAGCGCGGACGCCGCGAAGGGAAGCGCTGCGGTGAATTGAAGGAGATGACGGCGTGTAAAGGTCACGAGCGTTTCTCCTCGCGCTTGGCGGTGGTCGCGGTGGTGTCCTTGATCAGGTAGCCGGTGACCGAGCGCTTCTTCTCAAGCCATGTCCGCGCCGCGTCGCGTACCTGTTCGGCGGTGACCGCGCGGATGCGGTCCGGCCATGCGATGATGTCGTCGACACTAAGGCCGACAGTGATGGCGGCGCCGTACCAGCGCGCCAGCGTGGTCTGGCTGTCCTGCGCATAGACCGACTCGGCGATCATCTGCGTCTTGATGCGTTCGAGATCTTCGGCGGGCACGGGATCGGTCGCGAGTTTGGCGATGACCTCGTCGATAGTCTGTTCGACCTGCGCGAATTCGACGCCGGGTTTCGGCGAAGCGGAGATTCCGAACTGCGTCGGATCGACGCCCGTGCCCTGGTACCAGGAGCCGGCGCTCACCGCGAGCGGCTTGTCGATCACCAGCGCGCGGTAGAGATAGGAGTTGCTGCCTGAGCCCATCAGTTGCGCCAGCACTTCGAGCGCTGAGCCCTCGGCGGGAGCTGCGGTGACCGAGGACGGCACGAGATAGTAGCGGCGGACACTCGGCTGTTCGACGCGTGGATCGGACAGCGTCACGGTGCGCGGCGCGGCCGGGGTCGGTTCCTGCGGACGGATGCGCTGCGCCGGGATCGCGGGCTGCGGCGGAATCTTGCCGTAAGCCGCTTCCACCATCGGGCGGACTTCGTCGGCGCTGACATCGCCGGCGATGATGAGCGTTGCGTTGTTCGGCGCATAAAAGCGCTTGTAGAAGGCGAGGGCGTCCTCGCGGTTGAGCTTCTCGATTTCCTGCCGCCAGCCGATCGTCGGACGGCCATAAGGATGATTGAGATACAGCGCCGCCATGATCTGTTCGGTCAGCCGCGCATCGGGGCTGTTGCCGACGCGCATGTTGTATTCTTCCAGCACCACGTCGCGCTCGGGCAGCACGTTCTCGTCCTTGAGAATGAGGCCGGTCATGCGGTCGGCCTCGAATTCCATCATGGCCGCGAGTTGGTCGCGTGGCACGCGCTGGTAATAGGCGGTGTAATCGGAGGAGGTGAAGGCGTTCTCGTTGCCGCCGATGCGGGCGATAAGCTGGGAGAATTCGCCGGCCGGATGTTCGGCGGTGCCCTTGAACATCAGGTGTTCGAGAAAATGCGCGAGCCCGGATTTTCCCGGTGTCTCGTCGGCAGAGCCGACCTTGTACCAGATCATCTGGGTGACCACCGGCGTGCGGCGATCGGGAATCACCACCACATGGAGGCCGTTGCCGAGCGTGAAGGTTGCCGGCCGCTGCGATGTGGCCTGCTGCGCCGTCGCGGTTTGAGTGATGGCCGGCGCGCACAGAATGCCAAGCGCCGTGAAGGCCCGGACAACGAATCGGCGGGAGATTGTCATGTTGGATCGGACCGCGGAGTTATCGCCCGGAAAACATCCAGATCCGCGAGAGGCGACGCTGCGGGATCTGAAACGATCGCACCTCGAAAGATAGAAGGCGGGCGGATCGCGATCATTGGGACGGCGGCGATCGGCGCGACGTCACGAGGGGAGCGCTCACTCCCAGCGCTTCTCGCATCGGCCGCTGCCTGAATCGCAGACTTCCTTTGGCGCCTTGGTCTGACCGGTGCCATAGGCGAAATTCGGCGACGGCGTCTGATAGCCGCTCGGCGGCTGTGTCAGCTCTGTGCGTTCGGGTTCGCTGACGAACTTCTCGGCTTCGGGCTTGGCGCCGGTGAGGCTGGAGAATGGATTCTGGAACAGCCCGCCGGAATATCCCAGCTCCGAAGGCAGCATCATGATTGGACTGTTGGAGTTGTTGCCGCCCGGCGTCACGGGCTCGCTCTTGGCGCCGCGTGGCTTCTTCATCGCCATTTCGCTCGGCATCAGCGGCATGCGCTGTTCTTCGGGTGTCTTTTCTTTCTGCTTGGATGCTTCGCGCGCGGCCTTGCGTTCGGCCTCGTCGGGATCCTTCGGCCAGTTCGGCGCGAGCTTTTTCTTGCCGCTCTCGGGCGGCGGAAGAGCGATCTTGGAAGGGACCACCAGCGGCGAGCGCTCGCGATAGTCGATGGTGCCGTCGTCGATCTTGCGGCCGCCGAGGCCGCTCATCAGGTTGTCGATCAGCTTTCGCTCGAAGGTCTTGCCGTCATCGCCCTCGTCTTCGTCCGCGGTCTGCGCGTGAAGTGGGCCCGCGCCCAGCACCAGGCCGACGCCGAGCAAGATGGCAGCCAGCCGCAGCGCGCGCGTCGCGAGGCGCGATGAAAGTTGCAAACCTGAACCGAAGCCGGTCTCACGCATTGCGTTCATCCTGATCCGTCTGATCCGTTGTCCGAGGGGCGCCGCCAGTCGCCGCGATCCGGTTACCGCGCGCCCAAACTGCCTGAAAACAATAACTTGGACCCAAATCTTGGGCCCTAAGCGTATCCCCGGTTATCGGGGCCTTTTTGCGGCATCGGGGCTCACAAAGGAGTCATACAGGAGGGCGGCAACCCCGGCAACGATGGCCACGTCCGCAAGGTTAAACACGTACCAGTTATAGGCTTTTCCGCCGATCTGGGCGTGAAACAGGGCGAAATCGACCACCGCGCCATAGGCCAGCCGGTCGATGGCATTGCCGATAGCCCCGCCGATAATGAGTCCGAGGCCAATGACTGCGAGGCGGGTGCCGGATTTTGCCATCCAGACTCCCAGCACGATCACCGCGAGGGCCTTGATCGCGAGCAGGATGGTCTGACCGACGGGGCCTGTATCCTGGAACCAGCCGTAGCTGATGCCGGTATTCCAGGCGAGCACCAGATCGAAGAACGGCGTCACCGCCACCGAGCCTCGGCGGCCGAGTTCGTACACGTTCAGCAGCCAGAGCTTTGACGCCTGATCGAGCACGAGCGCTGCGACTGCGGCGATCAATCCTGAGCGGAGAAGAGGGCTCACACGCCGGCTCCCAGCGCCTTCCATTCCCGCAGCGCCTGCGCGTCGCGGGGCGAGACGTCGGGATACTCGGGATCGTCGCCGACTGTCGGCAGAATCTTCCACGACCGCGCGCATTTGGTGCCGACGGCCTTTTCGACCACGACCGCGACGCCCGGCACGTCGTTCAGCGCGAACGCATCGGCGGGCGGCGCGTCGCCGTCCTTCAGGATGACCACGGTGAAGCTGGAAGTGATGCAGACTTCCGCCCAATCCACATCAAACAGGCTCGGCATCAGGTCTTCGCTGTAATAGATCATCGGCGAAGCCTCGAGCGACGAGCCGATGCGCTTGGCGGCGCGTTCGACTTCCAGTGCGCCGGTCACGACACGGCGCACGTCGCGGATGGTGTCCCACTTCTTCGCAAGCGCATCGTTGCGCCAAGCCGCCAGCACGTTCTGGAACAGTTCGAGATGCACCGAGACGGTGGCATCGCGATAGCGCGACATCCACGCTTCTTCGGCGGTGAAGCTGAGGATCGGCGCGAGCCAGGTCGTGATAGCGCGGAACAGATAGTCGATCACCGTGAGGGATGCCTTGCGCGCCACCGACGACGGCGGATCGCAATACAGCGTGTCCTTGCGAATGTCGAAATAGAACGCCGACAGTTCGGTGTTCATGAAATTCGCCAGCGTCGCGACAACGGTTTTGTAATCGAAGTTTTCATAGGCCGGACGCACGATTCCGTCGATCTCCGCCAGCCGATGCAGCATCAGCCGCTCGAGCTCGGGCATGTCGTCGGCCTTGACGCGATCCTCGTCGCGGAAATGCGCGAGGCTGCCGAGCATCCAGCGGATGGTGTTGCGTAGCTTGCGATATGTTTCGATGGTGTTCTTGAGGATCTCCGGGCCGATGCGCTGGTCGTCCGCATAGTCGGTGGCGCAGACCCACAGCCGCAGGATGTCCGCGCCGGAATCCTTGATGACCTTCTGCGGCTCGACGGTGTTGCCGAGCGACTTCGACATTTTGCGGCCGTTCTCGTCCAGCGTGAAGCCGTGAGTCAGCACCACGTCATAGGGCGCGCGGCCGCGGGTGCCGCAGCTTTCCAGCAGCGACGAATGAAACCAGCCGCGATGCTGGTCCGAGCCTTCGAGATACATGACGGTGTCTTTGCCGCCATCGACCTTGCGCTTGATGCCGGCGAGGCCCGGGAAATGCGCCGGATCTTCCAGCACGAAGGCATGGGTGGAGCCGGAGTCGAACCAGACGTCGCAGATGTCGTTGACCTTCTTCCACTCTTCATTGGCGAGTGATCCGAGGAAGCGCTCGCGCGCGCCCTCGACGTACCAGGCATCCGCGCCTTCTTTTTCAAACGCGTCGGCGATGCGCTTGTTGACGGTCTCGTCCTGCAAAATCTCGGCGGAGCCGTCGCCCTTTTCGCGCACGAACACGGCGATGGGCACGCCCCACGCACGCTGGCGCGAGATCACCCAGTCCGGGCGGCCTGCGATCATGCCGGTGATGCGGTTCTGGCCCTGCTCCGGCACCCAGCGCGTGACGCTGATCGCCTGCAAGGCGCGCGCGCGCAGCGTGTCGCCGGGCTTTGCCTTGCCGTGGTCCTCGATGGGTTTATCCATTGCGATGAACCATTGCGGCGTGTTGCGGAAGATCACCGGCTTTTTCGAGCGCCACGAATGGGGGTATTGGTGCTTGAGGCGGCTGCGCGCGAGCAGCATGCCGCGCTCGACCAGCGCCTTGATGACGGCTTCGTTGGCGTCGCCCTTTTCGCCCTTGTCGGTGATGACGCGCTTGCCGGTGAAGCCGGGCGCCTGTTCGGTCAGCGCGCCGTCGGCATCGACGGTGTAGGGGATGACCGAACTGATGCCGCGCGCTTCGAGTTCGCGTGCATTGGCGGTCCAGACATCGAAGTCCTCGCGGCCGTGGCTCGGCGCCGTGTGTACGAAGCCGGTGCCGGTGTCGTCGGTGACGTGGTCGCCTGCGAGCAGCGGCACGGTGAATTCGTAGCCGCCGTTGAGGCCCTTCAGCGGATGGCTGCATTCGACCGCGTCGAGAATATCGGCGGAGACGTCGCTCACCTTCTCGAAGGAGGTCACGCGCGCCTGCTTGAACACATCGTCCGCGAGCTTGTCGGCGAGGATCAAAAGATCGCCGGTCTTCGCCCAGTTGTCGGCAGGCGCGTCAGTGATCTTGTAGAGGCCGTAGGAAATCTTCGGCGAGAAACTGATGGCGCGGTTGCCGGGCAGCGTCCATGGCGTCGTGGTCCAGATCACCACCGACGCCTTGGCGAGCCGGCCATGCGCGGCATTCACCGGAAACTTCACCCACACCGCATCGGATGTGTAGTCCTCGTACTCGATCTCGGCTTCGGCGAGCGCGGTCTTCTCAACCACGCTCCACATCACCGGCTTCGAGCCGCGATACAGCGTGCCGTTGGCGGCGAATTTCATCAGTTCGCGCGCGATCTGCGCTTCAGCGGGGAAGCTCATGGTGGTGTAGGGATGCGCCCAGTCCCCGATCACGCCGAGCCGCTTGAACTCCTCGCGCTGGATGTCGACCCACTTCTGCGCGAAGGCCCGGCACTCCTGGCGGAATTCGACGATCGGCACCGCGTCCTTGTTCTTGCCCTTGGCGCGGTACTGTTCCTCGATCTTCCATTCGATCGGCAGGCCGTGACAATCCCAGCCCGGCACGTAGTTGGAATCGAAGCCCAGCATCTGCTGGCTCTTGGTCACCACGTCCTTCAGGATTTTGTTGAGTGAATGGCCGATATGGATGTTGCCGTTGGCGTAGGGCGGGCCATCGTGCAGCACGAATTTTGCGCGGGTCTTCGCGGACTCGCGCAGCTTTTCGTAAAGGCCGATTTCGTTCCATCGCGCCAGAATTTCCGGTTCGCGCTGGGGCAGGCCCGCGCGCATCGGGAAGTCCGTCTGCGGCAGATAAAGAGTGCTGGAGTAATCGTTGCCGTCGGCTTTCGGGGCAACGGACTTTTGAGGCTTGTCGGACATGGATGCTCTGGCTTGGCTCGAATGGCGCTGGCGTGCACGGAACGTGCGACGATGAAATCGATCCCGGTCTTGCGCCGAGCGTGCTGCTCAGACGGAAGCCGGGCCGCTAATGCCGATTATGGTGCGCCGCGCCAACATGGGGCCTAGATAGCAGGCATGAGAGGTATCGGAAAGGCCCGTAAGCCGCTCAATTCGTGACAATTCCGAGTTTCGGAAACGCATTCGGGGCCGCGGCGAGCAGAGCGCGGGCTTTTGCGCTGTCATCGTCCATCTGGCGCACCAGCGCGTCGATGCCGTCGAACTTCAATTCGTCACGGATGAAGCCGATGAACGCGACATCGAGCCGCTGGCTGTAAAGATCGCCCTTGAAGTCGAACAGGAAGATTTCCAGCAGCGGCGCGCCGTTGTCGAAGGTCGGGCGGCGGCCGAAGCTCGCGACGCCGTCGAAGCGCTTGTTACCGATGCCGACCCGCACCGCATAGATGCCATGCTTGAGGCCGCAGTGCTTGTCGAGACGGATGTTGGCAGTGGGATAGCCGAGATCGCGGCCGCGCTTTTCGCCGTGAATGACTTCGCCGGAGACGAACCATGGCCCGCCCAGCATGGCGGTTGCGTCTGTGACGTGGCCTTCGGCCAGCGCCATACGGATGGCGCTGGAGGAGACGGGGCGATCCAGAATATCGACGTGAGGCTGGATGTGCACTTCGATGCCCAGCCGCGGCGCTTCACTGGCCAGCAACGAGGGCGAGCCGCCGCGGCCCTTGCCGAAATGAAAATCGTAACCGACCGCGATGCCGCTGATTCCGAGCCGGTCGATGAGATCGTGGTTAATGAAATCCTGAGCGGTGGTGCCGGCGCGGGCGCCGTCGAACGTCATCACTACCGCGCCATCGAGGCCAGTCCCGGCAAGCAGACGCAATTTGGCGGCTTCATCGGTCAGCCTGAACTGCGGTGTGTTGGGGCTGAAAAAACGGCTCGGATGCGGCTCGAACGTCACGGCGAAGGCAGGTTTGCCGTGCTTGCGCGCCATGTCGATGGCCGCTGCAATCACCACGCGATGGCCGATATGGACACCGTCGAAGTTGCCCATCGCCACAACCGCGCCCCTGACGATCTCGCTTTCGGGCGTCGTGTCGCGAATGACTGAGAAGCTTGTGGTCATGAATACCGGCAGGAATCCGCTTGAGAAATCGGCCCGGAACGTGGCCATGGTGGCCTGTGAAGTCAAGCAGCCGCAACTTAAAGTAATTTGAATGCAACCCGATTAACGGGCTGTTTAAGCCGCTGGTGCTAGGGTCCGGGGGACTGCGGGCGGCAGAAGGTTGCCCGCAAATTGTTGATAACGCATGCCGGTTGCTGCGTTCGAGGGAGAAAAACAGCGATGGCCATGGATTTGTCGATGCCGGTTCTGGTGGTTGATGACTACAACACCATGATCCGCATCATCCGCAATCTTCTCAAGCAAATCGGTTTTGAAAATATCGACGACGCCAGCGACGGCTCGGCGGCGCTCAACAAGATGCGCGGCAAGAAGTATGGCCTCGTGATTTCCGACTGGAACATGGAGCCGATGACCGGCTACGACCTGCTCAAGGAAGTGCGCAGCGACCCCAATCTCGCCACCACGCCTTTCATCATGATCACGGCTGAATCGAAGACCGAAAACGTCATCGCCGCCAAGAAGGCCGGCGTGAACAACTACATCGTGAAGCCGTTCAACGCCGCGACGCTCAAGACCAAGATCGAAGCGGTGTTCCCGGATAATGTGCCGGCGTAAACGCTTTTCAAAACGCTTTCAGCGTTTCAATGCCCGGCCTCGCGCCGGGCATTTTGTTTTTTAGTCCGTTACGGCTGGCTCGCGAACTGGTGGCAATCGCCTGCCGGTCAGCGCCGGATGAGAATAACGCCTCCGATCAGCATCGCGACGCCGATCAAACGCGGCAGATCGATCGAGCGCTGCGCGAGCCCCAACCAGCCGAAGTGATCGAATGTCACTGACGCCAGCATCTGTCCGGTAACGAGGAGCGCGATGAATGTCGCGGCTCCCAAAGATGGGATTAGCAAGATCGCGAGCCCAATGAAGATGGCGCCGAATAAACCGCCGCTCCAGGCCCACCAGGGAATCCGCGCGATTGTCGCGATCTGCGGTGCGGGCTCACGCAATGCAATGGCGAGAACCGCCATGCAGATCAGCCCGACAAAATAGCTCGCGAAACCCGACCATGCAGCGGAGTTCAGTGCTGTCCGCAGGTTGGCGTTGAGGACCTGCTGGACCACGATGCTCGCGCCGGCTGCGATTGCTAGGAAGATCGGCAGAGCCAATTTGATCATACTGCATCTCCGCTCAAGAGCCGCCCGGCGCTCTTGTTCGTGACTGTCTCACCACTTCAGATCCTGCATCAGCGCGTGCGGAGGCTTCGCCTCGCCGAACAGCCGCCGCACCGTGAATTCATCGACGACATCGAGATCCGCGAAGTCCGCCGAATGAATACCGCGGGTCATGAACAGGCACTCCAGCCCCATCGTGTTCGCGCCGATCAGATCGGTGCGGACGGAATCGCCGATGGCCAGGATGCGGTCGGCGGAAGTGGATTTGCCGCGTTTGCTCGTCGCGAGTTCCAGCGCGCGGTCGTAGATCGGCCGGTGCGGCTTGCCGTAGAAGATCACGTCGCCGCCGAGGCTGCGATACAGTTCGGCGATGGCGCCGGCGCAGGTGATGAGGCGGTCTCCGCGCTCGACGACCATGTCAGGATTGGCGCAGACGAAGGTGAGATTGCGCCTGCGCGCCTCTTCCATCATCCCGCGATAATCTTCCTCGGTTTCGATTTCGTCGTTGAACGGGCCGGTGCAAACAATGTAGTCGGCCTTCTCAAGCGGCGTGAGCTTCACGTCGAGTCCGCGAAACATCGGATTGTCGCGCTCCGGGCCGATCACAAAGACCGACTGATCGAGATGCGACGCCACGTAGTTGCGGGTGAGATCGCCCGACGACACGATGGCGTCATAGGTCTCGTCGGAAATATCCATCTTGCGCAACTGGCGCTGCACGGACTCCGCCGGGCGCGGCGCATTGGTGATCATGATCACCGTGCCGCCCTGCGCGCGGAACGATTGCAGCGCCTTGCAGGCGTCCGGAAATCCATGAATGCCGTCGTGAATGACGCCCCAGACGTCGCTGAGAATGACATCCACTCTGGTTGTGAGATCGCGCAAACGATCGGCGAATCGCAACGCGGCGGCATCAGGCAGTTTCATGGAAAAAGATCACTTCTGTGCGGATGCGCGGCGAACCAGCGCGGCATTGCCGGTAAGCTGATGGGCTTCCGGCGCTGCGGCTTTTTGGTCGGTCGGGGCGTGCGCGTCAACCGCTGGAGCGGCAGAAGTGGGTTCCGCAGGCGAAGAGGCTGCGCCTTCCGGACGCAGTGGCCGGGGCGGCGCGAACAGGAAACCCTGTCCGAAGCGGACATCATAATCGAGCAGATCGACCACGGCGCGCTCGCCCTCGATCCGTTCCGCTACGAGATCGATACCAAAACGTCCGAGCAGATCCGACAGGTCGGCGGCGTGAATGTCGGCAGCCGACAGTTGCTTCTGGTCGAGCAGCATCGACGCCGAGACCTTGATGAATTTCACGCCGCGATCGGCGAGCTCGCGCGGATCGAACCGCAGGTCGGTGACGTTGTCGATCGAGAAGCCGTAGCCGAGACGCTGCAACGAGGCGAGATGCTCGCTCTCGACCGGACCGAGATGGCGGAATGTGCTTTGCTTGAACTCGAGCACCAGCGACGGCGCCAGCACGCGGTTGGCTTCAAGAAAATCGAGGCACTGTCCGAACACCGATGGATTGCTCAGCGTCGCACCCGACACGTTGCAGAACACGCCGACGTCCTTGCTGCGCACCATCAGCCGCCGCAGCACCTGCACGCAGCGGAGCATCACCATGTGATCGATCTGGCCCATCAGGCCGGCGGCTTCCGCCGTGCCGACGAAATCGCCGGCGGTCAGCACCTGATCCTTGTCGTCGCGCAGCCGCGCCACGGCCTCGTAGAACCGCACCTTGCGCTGAGGCAGCGTCACCATCGGCTGCAGAAAGAGATCGATGCGGCTGGCCTCAATGGCGTTCTTCACGGCCACGAGAAGCTGGGCGTTGTTGATGTTGGCGGGCTTCGGCGGCTCCGCGGGCTTGGCGGCGATGCCCGGCACGGACGGCGTTTCGGTGCTCGCCACCGTTTGCGGTTCGCCGGATGCCTGCACGTTGAGGGCGCTGACGGCGGTCGCAAGAATTTCATCGTGCGCGGCGACGGAATCGGCCAGTTGCTTGACCAGCGATCCCAACTCGCTGATTTCGGCAGCAACGGTCTGGACGCGATCCTGTCCGTTGGCGTCGGTGGTGGAGAGGCGCGCCTCGATGGTGGCCATCCGGCGTCCGAACTCGGCGACCTGGCGGGCCAAGTCTGCGGTGCCGCGCGACAGGTCAGCGATCTGTCCGCTGACGTCGGTACGGTCGCGCAGGCGCATCGACACCGCGTTGTAAAGGATCAGGAAGGTCAGGGCGGCGAGCGCGACGATGGCGGATTCGGAAACCGTGAAGCCTGCCAGCGCATAGACCATGAGGCCAAGCGACGCTGCGATCAGCACCATGCAGATGGCGATGAAAATCGTCGAAATGCGGATCATGATGCCTGCCCAGCCCCGAACGGGCTGAGCTTAGCACCAAGTTTGATTCGGCGCGAAGTTGTTACTTCGCGCCGCCGTAAAATCGTGCCGCTGAGGCGATCACGCCACCGCGCGGATCACCTTGGCCACCTTGTCCATGATCTCGCCGATCTGGCTTTCCGAGACGATCAGGGGAGGAGTCAGGCAGATGGTGTCGCCAGCAGCCCGGACCATCAGGTCCTGGTCGTGGAAGGCGGTTTCCAGCGCTTCGTAGCCGCGCAGGCCCACGGCGTCCTTCTTCGGCGCCATGTCGATACCTGCGGTCAGACCAACGGTGCGGATGTCGACCACGTTCGGTTCCTTCCGCAATTCCATCACGGCATCGGCGAACTTTGGCTCAAGCTGCCGGGCGCGCTCGAACAGCCCTTCCTCGCGGTAGATATCGAGGGTGGCGAGACCGGCCGCGCAGGCCAGCGGATGCGCCGAGTAGGTGTAGCCGTGGAACAGTTCGACGACGTGATCCGGTCCCTTCATGAAGGAATCGTAGATCGCGTCGCGGATCAGCACGCCGCCCATCGGCACCGCGCCGTTGGTAATGCCCTTGGCGAAAGTGATCATGTCCGGCAGCACGCCATAGCGTTCCGCCGCGAAGGCATAGCCGAGACGGCCGTAGCCGGTGATGACCTCGTCGAAGATCAGCAGGATGCCGTGCTTGTCGCAGATCTCGCGCAGGCGCTTGAGATAGCCCTTTGGCGCGGCAATCACGCCGGTCGAGCCGGCCATCGGCTCGACGATGACCGAGGCAATGGTGCCGGGGCCATGGATACCGACGATGCGTTCAAGTTCATCGGCCAGATGCGCGCCATATTCCGGCTCGCCCTTGGTGAAGGCCTGCTTCTCGCGGTCATAGGTTGTCGGCAGGTGATCGACGCCGGTCAGCAGCGAGCCGAACATCTTGCGGTTGTTGACCATGCCGCCGACCGAGATGCCGCCGAAGCCGACGCCGTGATAGCCGCGCTCACGGCCGATCAGGCGGGTGCGTCCGGCTTCACCGCGGCCGTTGTGATAGGCCAGCGCCACTTTCAGCGCGGTATCGACCGCTTCCGAGCCGGAATTGCAGAAGAAGACGTGTTCGAGCCCCTTGGGCGCCAGCGCGGCAATGCGGCTGGCCAGTTCAAACGCCTGCGGGTGGCCAAACTGGAACGGCGGCGCGTAGTCGAGCGTGGCCGCCGATTTCGCGATCGCCTCGGAAATCTGTGTCCGGCAATGGCCGGCGTTGGAGCACCACATGCCTGCGACCGCGTCGAGAACGCTGCGGCCATCGGTGGTGAAATAGTGCATGTCCTTGGCGCCGGCGAGCATGCGCGGCTTGCGCTTGAACGACCTGTTGGACGTGAACGGCATCCAGTAGGCGTCAAGATCGTTCGGCGTCGCAACGGTCGGGCGAGGGTGCTGAATATTCAAGGGAGATTCCTTCCGGCAAGGAGCAAGTTTCTTAAGTCACAAGCCTATCAGCTTCTCGCGCTATCCGGAACGCATCGTCGCGCATGGTCGCAGCTACGTATCAGCACGGATGGCGGACCGGACGACTGTACCACCTATAGTATGCAGTTGGATTCATGCACCCTTAAAGGTTGTATGCCCAAATGCAAGCATGAAACAGGCACTCGCATTCCTCCGTAAATTCCGCGCTTCGAGCGATGGTGCCATCGCCGTCGAGTTCGCGATGATAGCGCCCGTGTTCCTGATGATTGTGTTCGGCATCCTCATGTACGGCTCGTATCTCGCCGTCATCCATGGCGTGCAGCAATTGGCCGCGGAAGCCGCGCGGTCCTCGATCGCGGGACTGAGCGAAACCGAACGCAGTTCGCTCGCCAACGCTTACGTGACCGGCAACGTCAATGCCTATCCGCTGATCGATCCGAACCATCTCACCGTCAACGCGGCGACATCGAGTTCCGACGCCAACGTGTTCGTGGTCACCGTCAATTACGACGCCTCCAAGATGTTCCTCTATTCACTGCCGACCTTCGTGCCGATGCCGTCCCCGGCCATCGCGCGCTCGGCGGCGATCCCGCGCGGCGGGTATTGAGCACAAGAAGAAGTCAGGGAGGTTGTGATGCGCAACTTGCTTCGACGCTTTTCCGCCGACGAGCGCGGCAACATCGCGATCATGAGCGCGGCGAGCCTGCTGCTGGTGATCGCCTGCGCGGCGCTGGGCGTCGATGTCGGCAGCATCTTCGCCGACAAGCGCCGGACCCAGAGCGCCGCCGATCTCGCGGCAATTGTCGCCGCGAGCGACCTGACCAATGCGTCCCGCGCTGCTGCGGCGACCGTCGCCAAGAACAACTACCCGCCGGACTCGCTCGTGGCTGTCGAGCCTGGTGTGTACAAGGCCGACGCGTCCCTGACGCCGCAGCAGCGCTTCGTGGCGGCGGCAACGCCCGCCAATGCCGTGCGCGTCACCATGCAGACCAAGACGCCGCTCTATTTCGGCAAGGCGCTGACCGGCCAAAGCCAGTGGAATGTGAACGCGACCGCGACCGCCAGCACCACGCAACTCGCGACTTTCGCGATCGGTTCGCGGCTGGCGTCGCTCAACGGCGGTCTTCTGAACACACTGCTTGGCAATATGCTCGGCACCACGCTGTCCCTGTCTGTGATGGATTATAATGCGCTACTCGCCTCCAAGATCGATGCGTTCGACTTTCTCTCCGCGCTGGCGACGCGCCTGAACCTGACCGGCGTGACCTATGACACGCTGCTCAGCTCGAACATCAAGGTCGCCGATATCGTCGCCGCACTGCTCACCGCGAATGGCAACAACGCGGCAACCTCGGCGCTCTCGAGCGTATCGTCCATGCTGACGGCCACCACGAACAAGATCGTTCCGAAATCCCTGATCGACCTCGGGCCGTACTCCAACCTCACCGTCGGGCAGAAGCCGAAGATCGGCGTGTCGGTGTCCGCCTACGATCTGCTGGCGGCGACGGCCTCGCTCGCCAACGGGACCAACCAGATCGCGGCGGGACTGAACCTGTCGCTGCCGGGAATTGCAGGCGTGACGCTGATGGCGACCGTGGGCGAACGGCCGGTCGGCACAAGCTGGATCACGGTCGGCTCGACCGGCGCCAGCGTGCATACCGCGCAGACGCGCATCCTGCTTCAGATTCAGCTCATTGGCAGCGGCTCGGTGTCGGTGGTCAATCTTCCAGTCTATGTCGAGATCGCAGCGGGCACCGCGACACTCAACGCCATCTCCTGCGGCTATCCCAGCGTCAGCAACTCGTCGGTGACGCTCGGCGTCTCGCCGGGCATTGTGGACGCGTGGATCGGTAACGTGACGTCGGCCATGATGACGAATTTTTCCACCAAGCCGAATCCGCCGGCGGTCAATATCGTCAATCTTGGAATCATTCAGGTCACGGGCAGGGCGCATGCGACCATGGCCAATACGGCGCCGACGCCGGTAACCTTCAGCTACGCCGATATTCAGGCACAGACCAAGAAGACCGTGAACACCACGAACTTCACGTCGTCGCTGACGCAGAGCCTGCTCGGTGATCTGCAACTCGGCGTGCAACTCGGGCCGCTTGGATTGCCGATCCCCGGCATCGGCGCACTGGTCCTCGGCATCATCGGCGGCGCGACGGGATCGATCGACACGCTGCTCAATTCGGTGCTCCAGACGCTCGGCATTGGCCTCGGGCAGGTGGATAGCTGGGTGACCGGCGTCCGCTGCGACGGCGCGGTGCTGGTGAATTGAGATCACTGAATTCTCGTTCGTCATGCCCGGACTTGTTCCGGCCATCCACATCTTTGTGATCATGCAACAAGTAAGACGTAGATGGCCGGGACGAGCCCGGCCATGACGATGTGGATGCTTGCCCGCCCCCACGTCGGCTGATAACCCGTTGTATCATTTGTAATGTGACGTCGCCCTACACCGCGATACATCGAGCCTCATGTCCGACAAGAAACCCAAAAAGCCGCAGAAACTCAAAGCCCGCCTGCCGCGCGGACTGGTGGATCGCACGCCCGCCGAGATCGCCGCCACGCGCGTGATGGTCGAGAAGATCCGCGAGGTCTATGAGCGCTACGGGTTCGAGCCGGTGGAAACCCCGGCCATGGAATACACCGACGCGCTCGGAAAATTTTTGCCGGATCAGGACCGGCCCAACGAGGGCGTGTTCTCGTTCCAGGACGACGACGAGCAGTGGATCTCGCTGCGCTACGACCTGACCGCACCGCTGGCGCGCTACGTCGCGGAAAATTTCGACACGCTGCCGAAGCCGTATCGCTCGTATCGTCACGGTTACGTCTATCGCAACGAGAAGCCGGGCCCCGGCCGCTTTCGCCAGTTCATGCAGTTCGACGCCGACACGGTGGGCTCAGCATCGCCCGCCGCTGACGCCGAGATGTGCATGATGGCGGCGGACACGATGGAAGCGCTCGGCATTCCGCGCGGCTCCTATGTGGTGAAGGTCAACAACCGCAAGGTGCTCGATGGCACGCTTGAAGGGCTAGGCCTTGGTGGCGACGAACATGTGCTCACGCGCCTCACGATTCTGCGAGCTATAGACAAGCTCGATAAATTCTCAGAGGCGGATGTTCATTTATTGCTGACCATTGGACGCAAGGATCCCTCAGGCGATTTCACCAAGGGAGCTGGCCTGACGGACGAGCAGGCTGAAAAAATTCTGAGTCGGTTGCGGCGCGATAGTGACACCAACGAGCAGACGCTTGATGGCATTCGCGGATCAGCGAACGAAACAGCGACTCATCAAACGGGCGTCCAAGAGCTGGAGGACATTGCGAAGCTGCTTTGTTCGGCAGGATACAAGGAGGACCGCATCCGCATCGACCCCTCCGTCGTTCGCGGTCTCGAATACTACACCGGCCCGGTCTACGAAGTTGAACTGCTGCTTGAGACCAAGGATGAGAAGGGCCGGCCGGTGCGCTTCGGTTCGGTCGGCGGCGGCGGACGTTATGACGGACTCGTCTCGCGCTTTCGCGGCGAGCCGGTGCCGGCGACGGGTTTCTCCATCGGCGTGTCGCGATTGCAGGCTGCGCTCACGATGCTCGGCAAGATCGACACCACGCCCGAATTCGGTCCTGTCGTCGTCGTGGTGATGGATCGCAACGAGATCGCGCAATACCAAAAATTCGTCGCGACGCTGCGCAACGCGGGCATCCGCGCCGAACTCTATCTCGGCAATCCGAAGAATAATCTCGGCGTGCAATTCAAATATGCTGACCGGCGCAATTCGCCGTGCGTTGTCATTCAGGGCGGCGACGAGAAGGCCAGGGGCGAAGTGCAGATCAAGGATCTGATCCTCGGCGCGGAAATCGCGGGCGCGAGCGGTGACCGCGAGGATTATTTGCAGAAGCAGGCTGATGCGCAGGTCGCGGCCAAGGAAAGCGAACTGGTGGACGCCGTGCGCAAGGTTCTCGTGCGGCACAACGTGCCCTGGGCCAAAAATTAAAAACAACAACGGTCGCGCATGCAGTTCGACA
This sequence comes from Afipia sp., assembly GCA_051653085.1. Lineage (GTDB taxonomy): Bacteria > Pseudomonadota > Alphaproteobacteria > Rhizobiales > Xanthobacteraceae > Afipia. The sequence continues at coordinate 57,731 of JBOFVL010000048.1, forward strand.
CCAAGGTTGCTCTCGTCATCCGCCATGATCTGGAAGCCTGGCAGAAGCTGAACGTCGCGGCGTTTCTCGCCAGCGGCATGGCGGCCTCGTTTCCTGAATCCATCGGCGAAGCATACGAGGATGGCTCGGGCACGCGCTATCACGCGCTGATCGGCCAGCCGATCCTGATTTACGGCGCGGACCGACCGGCGCTGTCGCGGGCGCTTGAACGCGCGCTGGCGCGGGATGTGAAGCCTGCGGTCTATACCGAGGACATGTTCAAGACTACGCATGACGAGGCCAACCGCGCCGCGGTGAAAGCGGTCATTCGCGCCGATCTCAATCTGGTCGGGCTGGCGTTCCGCGCCGAGCGCAAGGTGGTTGACAAGATCGTCGATGGATTGAAGTTTCACACCTGATGGCATTCCGCCGTCGCATCAAGAAGAGGAACAATCAATGCCCGAGGTAACCATCAACATGGCCGCTGGACGCACCGACGAACAGAAGAAGGGCATGATGCTCGACATCACCCAGGCGCTGGTGAAGAACCTCGGCGTCGATGCGGAAGCCGTCACCGTCCAGATCAACGAGGCACCGCTGGCCCACAAGATGAAGGGCGGCAAGACCTTCGTCGAGCGCAAGGCCGCTGCGAAGTAAGCCTAGTGTGGTGGTTTGCAAGTCCGCATCCCGTCCACGGCACTTTCATTTGCGGATTTGCGAACCAAAACCACACTAGAATCATATTTTCTAGCGTCCTTTCGAATCCGAAGTTCGCTACGGGAGGTGCTGCAACATGAAGCGAACTTCGGATTCAGGACGCTAGAATGAACGTGCTTGAAAAAGTCACTGTCGGCCTGACGGCGGAAAACAACACCACCGTCACCCACGACAAGACGGTGGCGCATTTTCTGTCGACCATGCCGGCGGTCTATGCGACGCCGATCATGATCCTCTACATGGAAAAGGCCTCCGGGGATGCCATCGAGCCATATCTGCCGGATGGCTATGTCAGCGTCGGCATGGAAGTGAATGTCCGGCACCTCGCGGCGACGCCGGTTGGCCGGACCGTTCGCACGGTTTCGCGCGTCATCGAGGTCGATCCCAAGAGCGTGCTGTTCGCGGTGGAGGCCTGGGAGGGCGACCGCAAGATCGGCGACGGCACGCACCGGCGCGGCGTCGTGAACGTCGCTGCCTTCGAGAAGCGGTTCGGCGTGGACTGATGCCGCGATGCGGCAGGATTCACGATTTTCTGATGAGCCTGCCGCACGGTCGTTGTGAAATAGCCTGAAACGGCGATATCTTTTTGGGCGTGATCCCCTGGGCCGAGCCCGAGGGCATGCTTTTTCGAAAACCGGTCCCGCTTTTCGGGATCATGCCCGTGCTTTTACGTTCTTCGCCTCGAATGGAGACACCGATGAGATTCGTGTTGATTGCTGTGGCCGCCGTCGTTTTGTTGTCCGGTCAGGCTTTTGCGCAGGGCAAGCATCGGCCAAGCGGTGACACCGGAGGAGCTGCGAAGGGCGAAGATACGCAAAAGCGCATGGCCCGCGAAGAGGCGGCCGCCAAGGCGGCGATGAAGACCGTTCCGGATTCGAAAGAGAAGTACGATCCCTGGAAGATCGGGAAGTAGTTTTTAAGCGATCACGTCGGCCATAGCCGCCGCCCCATTTCCGGTGCGGTGAGTTAAGCGCATGAACGCGAAATGACGCCGCCGAAACGAATTCAGTACGCCGTCCGCAGCGGACGCTGATAATGGCCCGGATGGACCCAGACGCAGGCGAATGAAATGTAGCCGCCGTATTGCGTATCCGCGCCGGTCAGTTTCACCGATTTGCCGTAGCGAGCGCAGTGATTGACGGCCAGCGCCTTGACGTCCGCGCCTTCCTTGTAGAGCGAATAGGCGATGATGCCGCCGGTGTCGTTGCCCTTGAACGGCGGCACCGTGTCGATGTCGAACCAGGCGCTAGCCGGTGCACACACAAGCGTCCCCAGGGCCGCAGCCAAGATCGCCATAACCGTCGTTCGCATCGAACTCTCCATTGGAATCTCGCCTTACAATAGAGTGCCCGGCCGGACATGGAAAGAACGCCAGTGCCGCCTTGAAGGGGATGGCTGCCAAGTGTTGCCGCGCTGCACTTGACCGGCTGGCGGCTTCGCGGCACCTTCCGGGCCACATCATCCCGGATTCCGGCGGACCGCTCCATGCGCGACCTTTTCTCGACATTGCGAAAACTCACTCTTGCCGTGGCGCTGGGCGCCGTGGCGGGACTCATGGTGCTCAGCCCTGCGGCCGAAGCTGCCAGCGTGATCGAGCGAGGCATCTGGCTGTCCGGCCCGCGCTACGACGGCGAGATGCGCGGCTGCAGCGAGGCGCTTGGCACCATTTCCCAGCAGTTCGCCGAAAAAGAGGGCAAGTTCTGGAATTCGGCCCTTGAGATCACCGGCTACGCCAACGTCCACGAAGTGGCTTTCCGGGCCTGGGCGAGCGATGCCATTCCGCGCCGTTTCTGCACCGCCAGCGCCATGCTGAGTGATGGCCGCGCGCGTCAGGTGCATTACTCGATCATCGAGGACGGCGGCTTCGCCGGATTCGACTCGGGGGTCGAGTGGTGCGTGGTCGGTCTCGATCGCAACTGGGCTTACAACCCGTCCTGCCGGGCCGCGAAGCCCTGAGCTTCGCGAATCTTTTTCGTCACATGAAAGCGCCTCGCCTGCTTCGCTGTGGGCGGGGCGTTTTTGTTCTTGAAATGTTCTCTAGTGCTGACTAGGCTTTAGGCGGGCGCATATTCCGCAAAAGCATGCCCTCGGGCGTGACCCGAGGGTGGGCACCAGTTTTGCGATCAGAATATGCGCGAGCAAATGGGGTTGGGGAGCGTAGCTATGTCGGGTTCTGAGTCTGGTTCGATGACCGCTGGTTTTTCTTTTGCCGATTTGTCCCGCCGCTTGATCGCCCCGCTGCTCGGCCTCGTGATGGCCGGACTGATCGCGGGCTCCGCGTCGGCGCAGGACCATCGCCAGAATGCGCCGGGCGAGTTCGACTTCTACGTCCTGTCGCTATCGTGGTCGCCGTCGTTCTGCCAGGCGGCGAGCGAGCGCGGCAATTCCAGCCGCGGCATTCAGACTCAATGCGCCGGCCGGCCGTATTCCTTCGTGGTGCACGGGCTGTGGCCGCAATACGAGCGCGGCTTTCCGAATTACTGTCAGCGGCCCGCGCCGCGCCTCGCGCGCAACATCATGACCTCGATGCTCGACCTGATGCCGGCGCCGGGGCTGATCTACAACGAATGGGACAAGCACGGCACCTGTTCGGGCCTTGGCGAGCGCGCCTATTTTGAGACCATCCGCAAGGCCCGCGCCGCAGTGAAGATTCCCTCCGACTATCTTGAACTCGCCGACACCAAGAGCGTGGCGCCGGCCGAGATCGAGGACGCCTTCATCAAGGCCAATCCGGGCCTCTCCAGTTCGGCCATTGCGGTGACGTGCGACAGCAAGCGTCTCAGCGAAGTGCGCATCTGCATGAGCAAGGATTTGCAGTTCCGCACCTGCGAGGAAATCGATCGCCGCTCCTGCCGCCGCGACAAGGTCATCATGCCGCCCGTGCGTGGCGGATGAGCGGCGCGCGGAGCGTTACTTTCGTCGCCTGATGTCGTAACACCTGCGGCATGAATTACCGTCACGCGTTTCACGCCGGAAACTTCGCCGATGTCATCAAGCACATCGTGCTGGCGCGCATCCTCACCTACCTGCACGAAAAGCCCGCCGCGTTTCGCGTGATCGACACCCATGCCGGCGCGGGGCTGTACGATCTCACCAGCAGCGAGGCCGAGCGTGGCGGCGAGTGGCGCACCGGCATCGCGCGGCTGATGCAGGCGCGGTTGTCCGAGCCGGTGATGGCGCTGGTCGCGCCCTATCTCGACATCGTGCGCGCATTCAATCCGCAACGCGATCTCACCGCCTATCCGGGATCGCCGCTGGTGGCGCGCGCGCTGTTGCGGCCGCAGGATCGCATGGTCGCTTGCGAGCTGGAGCCGATCGCACGAAAGCAATTGATCTCCGCGCTGCGCCGCGATGAGCAGGCGCGCGTCGTCGATCTCGACGGCTGGACTGCGCTGCCGGCATTTGTGCCGCCGAACGAACGGCGCGGGCTGGTGCTGATCGATCCGCCGTTCGAGAGCCGCGATGAATTCGCCCGGCTCGCGGACGGGTTCAGTGCGGCGCATGCCAAATGGCCGACCGGCATTTACATGCTCTGGTATCCGGTGAAAGAGCGCCGCGCCACGGACACGCTGGCGGACCATGTCGCGCGCGTGGCAAATGCCGGCGGCGGTGAAGCCAAATGCCTGCGCGTCGAATTCAGCGTCGCGCCGCAGACGCCCGAAGCGGGGCTGGTCTCCGCCGGGCTCCTGATCGTCAATCCGCCCTGGACCCTGGCTGCGGAATTGAAAGCGATCCTGCACGAACTCGAAAAGCCGCTTGGCCAGGGCGGCGCCGGCCGCTTCCGGATCGAGGCTGTCAGGGCCTGATGCCGGGTAATGCAAGCGAGCCGTTGCCGCACTGCCCTGAATTGAGGCGTGCCTGCGAATAACTCGAAAGCGCCATGGTCAATTTGCCGGGAACCGTATTATGCTACGGTCGTGAGGCTGGCTTCACCTCCCGCGTCCGCGAATGGTTGCGGCGGAATGACGAGGCCCCGAGCGTCGTCTGGTTTTTCCGGGCCGCTCCCAAGGCCAATGCTTTCCGGCAGTGAATGCCGGCCAGGCCGGTGCGCGTTGGCGCGGCGGCGGAGCAATGCGGGGAGGGGTTCCCGATGGCAATGACGGGTACGGTCAAGTTCTTCAATGCCGAGCGCGGCTACGGCTTCATCAAGCCGGACGATGGCGGGCGCGATGTGTTCGTGCATATCACGGCGGTCGAGCGCGCGGGACTGAAAGATCTGACCGAAGGACAGCGTATCACTTTCGAAGTCGAGCCCGACAAGAAGGGCAAAGGACCGAAGGCGGTCGATCTCGTGGTTTCGCCCTGAGCGGAACACGACGGCGGGCATCAGATGCAAACTGCATGTCGCTGCAGACGGCGACGGCGCGGCGCATGACTCGACCGAGTCTGTTTCACGAGTCTGATTCAGCTTCGCTGATCTGAGTGGCATGCCTTTCGGGGATCATGCCGCGCAAAATGAAAATCCCGGGCGCGAGGCCCGGGATTGATGATTTGTGGAAGATCGGTGGCTTCGATCAGAAGCGGTAATTCACGCCGACGCGAACCGTGCTGAACTGATAGCCGTTCGACACGCCGGTCATGAGGAAGTTCTTTTCGCTCAGATCGACATAGAGATATTCGATCTTGGCCGACCAGTTCTGGTTGATCGCATATTCCGCGCCGACACCTGCCGTCCAGCCTGCGGTCGTATGGCTCTCCGAGAAGCCGCTCATCTCCGCCTTCAGCGTGCCGAATGCGAGACCGCCAGTGCCGTAGAGCAGGATATTGTTGAAGGCATAACCGACGCGGCCGCGAATTGTGCCGAACCAGGGGTTGGAGAATTTCCACGCCGCGAAGGTGTCATCCGCGCCGTTGAGCTGAAGATCACCCTCGACGCCGAATACCAACGGACCCGACTGCCAGTTGTAGCCGGCCTGAAGACCGCCGAGCACGCCGGATGGTTTCATTCCATTGTTGCTGATTTCGCCCCAGCCATAGCCGAGATTGCCGCCGATATACGGACCCATCCAGCTGTTGGCGAGCGGCTGGTTGACCGTATAGGGCTGCGCATAGGGGCGCTGGCCATACATGTCGGCCGCCTGCGCGGATGCCGTCACGCAGGTTGCTGCGGCGACGATCGCGCCAAAAACTAGTCTGCTCATCTTAAACTCTCCTCACGCACGCCGACTTCGCCGGTCGCCAAATCCTTCGAGGCGGCGGACCCGCATGGTTACGGAAGTCCACTTTTTCTGCATAAAATTTATCGAGAGTTTTACGTTAAGCGGTCGTTAAGGCGGTCCGCCGCCCCATTCACATCCTTAAGAAAGTGTTACAAATCGCGCTGAGGCGCCGCCGTGCCGGAAACCGTGCCGGTTCCTCCGCGCGTCCGCGCCTGCTGGATGAATTGGCTCGCAGCCCTTAAGTTCTGGTCATGATTCACGACACCTCCGACCCGACGCAGCAGCCGGATCAGCCGGCGCCGGACGTCCCCGCGCCGGAACCGTCCGCACGGAACCTTCGCGGGCAGGATGTCGATCCGGCCTCGATGGCTGCCGAGGAGGACGAAGAGCCTCGCCTTCCGGAACCGGTCGACGAATCCGGCGAACTCGCGACCGAGGGCACCCTCGCGATCGGCCGCGCGGCGATCGAGCGCGCGGTGAAACTCGCGCCGACCTCGCCCGGCGTCTATCGCATGCTCAATGCGGCCAACGACGTGCTCTATGTCGGCAAGGCCAAGAGCGTGAAGAAGCGGCTCGCGTCCTATGCACGTCCCACCGGCCATCCCGCGCGCATCGCGCGGATGATCGCGGCCACGGTCAATGTGGAGATGGTCTCCACCGCGACCGAGACCGAAGCGCTGTTGCTGGAAGCCAACCTCATCAAGCAACTGCGGCCGCGCTTCAACGTGCAACTGCGCGACGACAAGTCGTTTCCCTATATCCTGATCACCGGCGATCACTGGGCGCCGCAGATCGTCAAGCATCGCGGCGCGCAAACCAGACCCGGCCGCTACTTCGGGCCGTTCGCTTCGGTCGGCGCGGTCAATCGCACCATCACAGCTTTGCAGCGCGCGTTTCTGGTGCGCTCTTGTACGGACTCGTTCTTCGAGAGCCGCACGCGGCCGTGCCTGCTGTACCAGATCAAGCGCTGCTCGGGACCGTGCACCGGCGAGATCGATTTTCCCGGCTACACCGAACTGGTGCGTGAGGCGAACGACTTTCTCTCCGGCCGCTCGCGGCTGGTGAAGCAGGAACTCGCCGGCGAGATGGAAAAGGCCTCGCACGATCTCGAGTTCGAGCGCGCGGCGCTGTATCGTGATCGTCTCGCCGCACTCTCCGCGATCCAGTCGCAGCAGGGCATCAATCCGCGCACGGTGGAAGAAGCGGACGTGTTCGCGATCCATCAGGAGGGCGGCTATTCCTGCGTCGAGGTGTTCTTCTTCCGCACCGGTCAGAACTGGGGCAACCGCGCCTACTTCCCGCGCGCCGACAAGGCGATGCCGCCGGAGGAAGTGCTGGGTTCGTTCCTCGCGCAGTTCTACGACGACAAGCCGCCGCCGAAACTGATCCTGCTGTCGCATCGCGTCGACGATCAGGAGTTGCTTGCCGAAGCACTGTGCGTGAAGGCCGGATACAAGGTCGAAGTCTCGACGCCGCAGCGGGGCGAGAAGAAAGAACTGGTCGCGCACGCGCTGACCAATGCGCGCGAGGCGCTGGGCCGCAAGCTCGCCGACACGGCGACGCAGGCGCGATTGCTGCAGGGGCTGTCGACGGCGCTGAATCTGCCGCGCGTGCCGCAGCGGATCGAGGTCTACGACAACAGCCACATCCAGGGCACCAACGCCGTCGGCGCGATGATCGTTGCCGGGCCGGAAGGCTTCCTCAAGAATCAATACCGCAAGTTCAACATCAAGTCGGACAACCTCACGCCGGGCGACGACTACGGCATGATGCGGGAGGTATTGGAGCGCCGCTTCAAGCGGCTCATCAACGACGCGGCCGAAGGGAGGAAGCCGAGCGACGATACCGTGCCGCAATGGCCTGATCTGGTCATCATCGACGGCGGTCAGGGCCAGCTCAACGCAGCGCGGGAGATATTCACCGCGTTCAATTTGTCGCAGGTCTCGTTGATCGCGGTCGCCAAGGGGCCGGACCGCGACGCCGGGCGCGAAACCCTTTTCATGTCCGATCGGCCGTCCATCAAGCTCGAACCGCGCGATCCGGTGCTGTATTTCATCCAGCGGCTGCGCGACGAGGCGCACCGATTCGTCATCGGCTCGCACCGCAAGCTGCGCAAGAAGGACATCCGCGAGGCCGGATTGCAGGAGATCCCAGGCATCGGGCCGTCACGCAAACGTGCGCTGCTCCATCATTTCGGGACCCTGAAGGAGATCGAGCGGGCCTCGGTGGCCGATCTCGGCAAGGTTCCGGGCGTCAGCGCTGAAAGTGCGCGCAAAATCTTCGATTTCTTCCATCCGGGCAGCGGGTAACAGCGTCGCCGCCGCCTTCATTTTGGACTTGCCCGAAATGCGTCCGTCGGGCTGTTGACGGGGGCGTTTTCGCAGTATTGGTAACCCCATGGTCAGTCTTGTCACCCCGAAGCCGGCGAAGCGCTCGCTGTCTTTGCCCAATATCCTGACGTATTCCCGGATCGCCGCCATCCCGGTGGTGGTCGGCTGCATGTATGCGCAGTCCATCCTGGGCGCGCCGCTGTGGCTGCGCTGGGTGGCGCTGTTCGTGTTCATCGCCGCGGGCGTCACCGATTTTCTCGACGGCTACTATGCGCGGATCTGGGATCAGCAATCGTCGCTGGGCAAGATGCTGGATCCGATCGCGGACAAGCTGCTGGTGGCGTCGTGCCTGCTGATGCTGGCGGCGGACGAAACCATTCGCGGCTGGTCGCTGTGGGCGGCCATCGTGATTCTGTGCCGCGAGATCCTGGTGTCGGGCCTGCGCGAATATCTCGCTGTCATCCGCATCAGCGTACCGGTGTCGCAATTGGCGAAATGGAAGACGACGGTGCAGCTTGTCGCCATCGGGTTCCTGATCGCGGGTGAGGCAGGCGAAATGATCCTGCCGCCGACCGTCCTGATCGGCATCGTGCTGTTGTGGATTTCGGCAATTCTCACCATCTACACCGGATGGGATTACCTGCGTGCGGGAATCCATCATCTGACCGAGGAAGACCGGTGAAGGTTCTCTATTTCGCATGGGTGCGTGAACGCGTCGGCAAGACCGAGGAAACCGTCGAGCCGCCGGCGAGCGTGCGCACGGTGTCCGACCTGATGCAGTGGCTGGTGGCACGCGGCGAGGAATACGCCAACGCCTTTGCATCTCCGCGCACCATCCGCGCCGCCATCGACCATACCCACGTGAAGCCCGACACGGCGATTGCGGGCGCGCGCGAGATCGCATTCTTCCCGCCGATGACCGGCGGTTGACGCGCATGATCCGGAAAAGTGGAAACCGGTTTTCCGATAAGATCATGCGCAAAACTGAAAAAGCCCAATGACGGTCCCCGTCACCATCCGGATCCAGTCCGCCGATTTCGACATCGCAGCGGAGATCGCGGCGCTGACCAAAGGCAACACCGATATCGGCGCCGTGGTGTCCTTCTCGGGCATCTGCCGCGGCAGCGCGGGCAAGGACGCCATCGCCGCGATGACGCTCGAGCACTATCCCGGCATGGCCGAAGCCGAGATTGGGCGGCATGTCGAGGAAGCGGTCTCGCGCTGGCCGCTGACCGGCGTCACGGTGATCCACCGTTATGGCCGCGTGGTGCCGGGCGACAACATCGTGCTGGTGCTGACGGCCTCGGTGCATCGCGAGGCGGCGTTTCAGGCCGCGGAATTTCTGATGGACTATCTCAAGACCAACGCGCCGTTCTGGAAATCCGAGGAACGCGCGGACAACAAAGTGTGGGTCGATGCGCAGGCCCATGACGACAATGCAGCGGCGCGGTGGAAGAAGTAATGGCGAAGAAATCGAAGTCCGTTGCCGCGAAGAAAGCACCCGCAAAGCGCGCGAGTGCAAAACCCAAAAAAACATTGAAGGCCGCGAAGCCGATCAAGGTCGCACCCGGCGAATTGCTGACGCTGCTCGATCTGGTGCGCTATGGCGTGAGCCGGTTCGTGGAAGCAGACGTGACTTTCGCCCACGGCACCAGCGATCCGGTGGCGGAGGCGGCGTTCCTGGTGTGCGAGGTGCTGCATCTGCATCCCGACCAGTTCGAGATGTTCGCCAATGCACGTGTCACCTCGCATGAGGCTGCAAAGATTCTCGCGCTCATCGACAAGCGCATCGCCACGCGGAAACCCGCAGCCTATCTCGTCAACAAGATCTACATGCGCGGGCTGCCGTTCTATGTCGACGAGCGGGTGATCGTACCGCGCTCCTTCATCGGCGAGTTGCTGGATTCGCATTTCGGCGGCGTGATCGAGGAAGAGGGCGGCTCGCTGATCGACGATCCGGGCAATGTCACGCGCGTGCTCGATCTGTGCACCGGGTCGGGGTGCCTCGCGATCCTCGCGTGTCAGAGTTTCCCCAACGCGACCGTCGATGCGGTGGATATTTCAGAAGATGCGCTGGCGGTGGCCGCGCGCAATGTTGCCGATTACGGCCTCGAGGATCGCGTCTCGCTGTATCAGGGCAATCTGTTCGAAGCCGTTGGTAGCGAGCGTTACGATCTCATCATCACCAATCCGCCTTATGTCGATGCCGAGGGCATGGAAGGCCTGCCGCGCGAATGCCTGCATGAGCCACAGATCGCGTTCGACGGCGGTGACGACGGCCTCGACATCGTGCGCAGAATTCTCGACGCGGCGAAGGATCATCTGACGCCGGACGGCGGCTTGCTGTGCGAGATCGGCCGCGGCCGCGATGTGCTCGGAGACGCCTATCCGAACCTGCCGCTATTGTGGCTCGACACGGAAGAGTCCGACGGCGAGGTGTTCTGGATCCCGGCCGAGGCGCTCTAACCTGGAAGGGAGGTCGCATGTCGGCGGAACGCTTCTTGTGCGAGGCGATTGAACTGGCGCGTGACAACGTCCGTCGTGGCGGCCGGCCATTTGGCGCGGTGCTGGTCAAGGACGGCAAGACAATCGCAACCGGCGTGAACGAGATTGCGGCAACCGGCGATCCCACCACGCATGCCGAATTGCAGGCGATCCGTGCCGCAAGCCGCGTGCTCGGCTCGCTGCGCCTTGATGGTTGCGCGATCTATGCCAGCGGCCATCCGTGCCCGATGTGTCTGGCCGCGATGCATCTCACCGGCATTCACGAGGTTGCTTACGCCTATTCCAACGAGGATGGCGAGCCTTACGGCCTGTCGACCGCGGCGATCTACGCTCAACTGGCGCGGCCGTTATCGGAGCAGTCACTGAAAGTGGCGTATCTCCCCGTCCGTCCCGACGGGGAAGAAGATCTCTACAAGATGTGGAAGGCGGCCGCGGGATAGCAGCACGCCTGCACGTCGCTTGCGCATTCAAGAGCGAGGCTTGTGCAGCCTCGCTCTTCATAGTTTATGCCTTCGCGCGCTCGGCCTGATCCCAGGCAAACTGGAGACCGGCGGTGCCGCCCAGTTCGATATTGATGTCGAGGAAGGCAGGTACGGTCTCGGTTCGGCTCCAGTCGCGCTGAAGTTCGCAGAGCAACTGCACGAGCGTAATCATCTTGCCGCCGGCTTGCTCGATCCTGCGCAGCGCCATGTCGTGCGAGACGACCGACGTGCCACCCACAGCATCGACCACGACATAGACTTCGTATCCGTCCTTGAGCGCGTCGAGCGCGGGGAAGGTCAGGCACGCCTCGGTCCACAGCGCCGTCATGATCAATTTCTTGCGGCCGGTCGCCTTCACCGCCTTGAGGAATTCGATGTCTTCCCACGAATTGATCGTGGTGCGGTCATAGGTCGGATAATCCGCCAGCACCTTCTGGAGTTGCGAGATTGGCGGCTTGTTGAGGCCGGTCTTTACGTTGACCGTGGAGTGGACGATGGGAAGGCCGTAGGCGACGGCGGTCTTCGCGGTGCCGACGATGTTCTTAACGAGCAGTGGCCTATCCATCGAGGCGATCGAGTTCACCTGCACCGGCTGATAGTCGATGACGATGAATGCTGCGTTCTGCGGCGTGAGCAGATGATCCTTGATCGGATCGCGGACGGCTTCGCTGGTCATGATGGTTTTCCCTTCTTCAAATGCTCGCAAGGGTTCCGCGCGCAGGCCACGCCTCCGCCGGTCGAGCAGGACGAGCGCTCTGCCCCGATGTGAATTTCCTGAGAAGGACTCCGGCCTGTTGTTCAGTCAGGCCGGAGTCGGTGTTTTGCTGGTTTATGCTTGCGCGATTGCGCCGAAACGGCCGGTGTTGAAGTCATCAACCGCCTGACGGATTTCCGCCTCGCTGTTCATGACGAACGGGCCGTAGCCGACGATCGGCTCATCGATCGGCTGGCCTGTGAGCACGAGGACAATGGCATCGCTGCTTGCATCGACGGTCGCGCTGCTGCCGTTGCGGTCGAGCATCACCATTTCGGCTTCGCCGGCGTCTTGCGTGCCGTTGACCGTGATCCGGCCAGAGACAACAACAAGCATTGTCGTGTGGCCCTCGGGAAGATCGAGGGTGACCGTGGCATCGCGGTTCAACCTGACGTCCCAAAGGTTGATCGGTGTGAAGGTTCGCGCCGGTCCCTTGCGTCCGTCGAAGGCGCCGGCAATCACGCGGACCCGCCCCGCTTCGCCGGGCAGATCGACCACAGGAATGTCGCCGTCAGTGATCGTCTGATAGCCCGGCTTGCTCATCTTGTCCTTCGCCGGGAGATTCACCCAGAGCTGGATCATGCGAAATGGCCCGCCGCTGCGCATGAAGCCTTTCGAATGAAACTCCTCGTGCAGGATTCCGCCGGCTGCCGTCATCCACTGCACGTCGCCGGGACCAATCACGCCGCCCTTGCCGGTCGAATCCCGATGTTCGACTTCGCCGTCATAGACGATCGTTACGGTCTCGAAGCCGCGATGCGGATGTTGCCCGACGCCGCGCGGTTTGGTCGCGGGATCGAAGTAATGAGGCCCGGCCTGATCGAGCAGCAGGAACGGACTCACATGCTCTCCGAGGGTGTCATAGGAAAACAGCGAACGGACCGGAAAGCCGTCTCCGACCCAGTGCGTGTTGGGATTGCTGTAAACGCCAAGAACCTTCTTCATCTCAGATCTCCTGAAGCATCGGAGCGATCCCCGATTGCTGATGTGGTGGTTGTATTCTCCGGACAACGGCCTCAGAAGATTTGTAAAAGTGCACGCTGCGTCCTATAAATAGGACAATGCAGGACCTCAACGATCTCTACTATTTCGTTCAAGTGGTCGACCGCGGCGGCTTTGCCGCCGCTGGCCGCGCGCTGGGGATGCAGAAATCAAAGCTGAGCCGCAGGATCGCGTTGCTGGAAGAACGGCTCGGTGTGCGGCTGATCCAGCGCTCCACGCGGCGCTTCTCGGTCACCGAGATCGGACAGGAATATTACGAACGCTGCGTCGCCGTGCTGGTCGAGGCGGAGGCCGCGCAATCGGTGATCGAGCGCGTGCGCTCGGAACCGCAGGGCGTGATCCGGATGGCCTGTCCCACCGCGCTGCTCAATTTTCAGTTCGGTGAATTGATCGCGCGATTCATGATCGAGAACCCGCGCGTCGAAGTCCATCTTGAGAGCACCAACCGGCGGGTCGATGTGATCGGCGAAGGTTTCGATGTAGCGATCCGGGTCCGGTTTCCGCCGCTCGAACATTCAGAGCTGGTGATGCGCCGCCTCGACGAGAGCACGCAGTGTCTCGTGGCCAGTCCGTCATTGCTTGAGGGGCGAAAACATCCGGAGGGTCCGGCTGATCTTCATGGCTGGCCGAGTCTGGATCTGGGGCCGCCGCATCGCGACCATAGCTGGTCGCTCGAACAGTCCGATGGCAGGACGGCCATCGTCCCGCATGCGCCGCGGTTTGTAACCGACGACATGGCCGCGCTGCGCGAGGCCGCGATCAAGGGCGTCGGCATTGTGCAATTGCCGACAATGATGGTCTGGCAGGATGTCCAGGCGGGGCGGCTCACTCATGTCCTGCCGCAATGGATTCCCAAGAGCGGGATCATTCACGCGGTCTTCCCGTCACGCCGCGGACTGCTTCCGTCCGTGCGCGCGCTGGTGGACTTCATGGTGAGCGAATGTGGCGCGCGGCGCCGCGCGATTAGTGCGTGAAGAAGGGGAGGCGGCGGAATGATTCCGCCGCTGCCGGTTACAGCACCTTTCTGATCCAGTTGTGCGCGTCAGCCGCCCGGCCGTACTGGATGTCGACCAGTTGCTTACGCAGCCCCATTGCAACAGGACCGGCTGCGCCGCCGTTGATGGTGAAATCGCCGCTCGCGGAACACACCTTGCCGATCGGCGAGATGACGGCCGCGGTGCCGCAGGCGAAGGCTTCTTTCAGCTTGCCACTGGCTGCGTCGGCGCGCCACTGGTCGATTGTGTAGGTCTCCTCGCGCACGCGCGTGCCGGTTTCCTTCGCGAGCGCGATGATCGAATCCCGGGTGATGCCCGGCAGGATCGTGCCGAGCGGCGGCGTCAGTAGCGAACCGTCCTCGAACACGAAGAAGACGTTCATGCCGCCGAGTTCCTCGATGTAGCGGCGCTCGACCGCATCGAGGAAGACCACCTGATCGCAACCGTGCTCGATAGCTTCGGCCTGCGCGCGCAGGCTCGCGGCGTAGTTGCCGCCGCATTTGACGGCGCCGGTGCCGCCAATCGCAGCGCGTGTGTAGTTTTCCGACACCCAGATCGACACGGGTGCAGGTCCGCCCTTGAAATAAGATCCAACCGGCGATGCGATGACGGCGAAGATGTATTCCGCGGACGGCTTCACGCCGAGGAAGACCTCGTTCGCGATCATGAAGGGCCGCAGATAGAGACTGCCCTCGCCACCTGGTATCCAGGCTTGGTCCATGCGCACGAGCTGCTCGACCGCTTCGATGAATACGGGCTCGGGCAGCGGCGCCATGGCCATCCGCTCGGCTGAACTCCGGAAGCGCCGGGCATTGGCATCGGGACGGAACAGGTTCACGCCGCCGTCGGCGCGCTTGTAGGCCTTGAGGCCTTCGAAAATCTCCTGAGCGTAGTGCAGGACAGCTGTGGCTGGATCGAGCGCGAAATTCGCGCGGGATTCGACGCGCGCGCCATGCCAGCCCTTCGCTTGACTGTAGCGGACCACAGCCATGTGATCGGTGAAAATCCGGCCGAAGCCGGGGTCAACGAGCTTTGCTGCGCGCTCCTTCTCGGGCGTCGGATTCGTCGCAGGCTGCATCTCGAATTTCAGCAAGATCGCGCCATCGATTTTATCGAACGAAACTCCCATGGGTATTCTCCCGGCTTTTATTTCAG
Source organism: Afipia sp. (assembly GCA_051653085.1). Lineage (GTDB taxonomy): Bacteria > Pseudomonadota > Alphaproteobacteria > Rhizobiales > Xanthobacteraceae > Afipia. The sequence continues at coordinate 72,809 of JBOFVL010000048.1, forward strand.
TCCACGCGGCGGCGGGCTGGTCGATTTCAGGTCTGACCCCTGGCCCGCCGGCCCGAGGGCCGGTTTCCGCTTTGGCGGAAGGCGCGAAGTCCAGTATGTTTGTCGAAATGCCGCTCGACAATCGCACGATGAAAGAAATTGCGACTTGGACCCGTCGTCGCTGCACGCGTCTGTGCGAACTTAAGGACCAAGGATGACGAGTGAAGCGAACTAATATTTCGTCGTCATCGTCATTTTTGTAACATTGAGACCGATATACGTCAATATGGCTGACATAAAATTTATGAAAGCAGGAGCCCATCCCGCTGACGCCGCCGACGGTTCCGGGCAGCCGGGGGCCGGTCCTTTGCGCTGGGACATCATCGAACTGCTGTTTTTCGCCTACCGGGACTTCGTCGGCGACGCCGATCACGTGCTGGAGGAGTTCGGGTTTGGCCGCGCCCACCACCGAGTGGTCCATTTCGTGACCCGCTACCCGGGCCTCAAGGTCGCCGACCTGCTCGACGTGCTGCGGATCACAAAGCAATCGCTCGGACGTGTTCTCAAACAGCTTCTCGACGAGGGCTATATTGTCCAGAAGGCCGGCGACAACGACCGGCGGCAACGTCTTCTTTTCGCCACGGCAAAGGGCGAGGCCCTGGTGACGAAACTGGCCGGATTGCAGACCGCGCGCATCACCCGCGCGCTGGAAGGCATGAGCCCGGCGGCAGCGGAAGGCGCGCGCCAGTTCCTGCTCGGCATGATCGACCATGACGATCCCGACAAGGTGCTGGATGTGATTCTCAGAAGCGGCCGCAAGGCGAAGGACGCAAGGTGACCGAACTCGCAACACCGGAGCGACTGCGCGCCAAGCCGGCAGACGATGCGCCGCATCTGCTGCTGGTCGATGACGACCGCCGCATCCGCGATCTGCTGTCGCGGTTTCTTGCCAACGAAGGCTATCGCGTCACGACCGCAAAGAGTGCGGCCGACGCGCGCGCAAAACTGCTCGGCCTGCATTTCGATCTTCTGATCCTCGATGTGATGATGCCGGGCGAGACCGGTTTCGATCTCGCGCGCTTCATCCGCGCGTCTTCCGCTGTGCCGATCATCATGCTGACCGCGCGGCACGAGGCCGAAAGCCGCATCGAAGGTCTGCAGATCGGCGCCGACGATTACGTGGCAAAGCCGTTCGAGCCGCGCGAGCTTGTGCTGCGGATCGCCAACATTCTCAAGCGCGCCGCGCCTGTGGTCGCGCCGCCGGTGGAGTCCGTCGCCTTCGGGCCTTACGTCTATCATCTGGAGCGAGGCGAACTGCGCGACGGCGAGAAGATCGTCCATCTCACCGACCGCGAGCGCGACATGCTGCGCATTCTTGCCGCCACGCCGGGCGAAACCGTGCCGCGCGGCGCGCTGACCGGCGGCGATGGCTCGGTCAACGAGCGCGCGGTGGACGTGCAGATCAACCGGCTGCGCCGCAAGATCGAACGCGACCCCGCCAACCCGCTGTTCCTGCAGGCGGTGCGCGGCATTGGCTATCGCCTCGTGGCGTCGCCATGAACAGTCCGGACGCGTGGTCATGAGTACGCTGGACACCGGCCTCACCTTCATCCGCACCGCGTCGCAACGCATGTCCAGCGCTAGCGGATGGCTGGGGCGGTGGTTCAAGGAACTGATGCCGAAAGGGCTCTATGCCCGCGCGCTGCTCATCATCATCGTGCCGATGGTGGTGCTGCAATCGGTGGTCGCCTTCGTGTTCATGGAGCGGCACTGGAATACAGTGACGCGGCGTCTGTCCGCCGCCGTGGTGCAGGATGTCGCCGCGTTGATGGACATCTACAAGACCTATCCACAGGACAAGGACCGCACGCAGATCAAGCGGATCGCGCAGCAGCGTCTCGGGCTGGTGGTGGATTTTCTCCCCGTCAACGATATGCCCGCGCCGGGACCGAAGCCGTTCTTCTCGCTGCTCGATCAGACCTTGTCGGTGCAGCTCTCGCGCCAGATCGGACGACCGTTCTGGATCGACACCGTAGGCCGGTCGTCGCTGGTGGAAATCCGCATCAAGCTCGACGACACCGTGATGCGCGTGTTTGCGCAGCGCAGCGCGGCCTATGCGTCGAACTCTGAGATTTTCATCTTCTGGATGGTGGGCACGTCGTCGATTCTGCTGATCGTCGCGGTGCTGTTCCTTCGCAACCAGATCAAGCCGATCCTGCGGCTCGCGGATGCCGCGGAAAGTTTCGGCAAAGGCCGCGAAGTGCCGGACTTCCGGCCGCGCGGCGCGCGCGAGGTTCGCCGCGCGGCGCTCGCCTTCATGGAAATGAAATCGCGCGTCGAGCGCAGCATCGAGCAGCGCACCGCGATGCTGGCTGGCGTCAGTCACGACCTGCGCACCATCCTGACCCGCTTCAAGCTTGAAATGGCGCTGATCGGCGACAGCCCTGAAGTCGAGGGCATGCGCAAGGATGTCGACGAGATGAGCGGCATGCTGGAGGCGTATCTGTCGTTCGCGCGCGGCGACAGCGGCGAACAGGCGCAGCCGACCGACATGGAGCAGGCGCTGGAAGAGTTGCGCAGCGACGCCGAGCGCCATGGCCACACCGCCACCGTCGTGTTCCACGGTCAGCCGCTGGTGACAGTGAAGCCCGCCGCGTTCAAGCGCTGTCTCGCCAATCTGGTGTCGAACGCCGCGCGGCATGGCGATGCGATTGCGATCACGGGCCATCGCGATCATCGCTATCTGACGGTGACCATCGACGACGACGGCCCTGGCATTCCTCTCGATATGCGCGAGGAGGTTTTCAAGCCGTTCCTGCGTTTGGACGATGCGCGCAATCAGGACGAGGGCGGCACTGGCTTAGGTCTCGCGATTGCCCGCGACATCGCGCGCTCCCATGGCGGCGACATCACGCTTGGCGACAGTCCGATGGGTGGACTCAGAGCGACGGTGCGCGTGCCGGTGTAAGATTGCCGCGTGATGTTTCCACGGGTCGTCCCCGCGAAAGCGGGACGACATCGTGAATGGGCGACGTCGTTGCTTCCCTTCAGCAACCGTGAGTGCAGAAAATTACTTCGCCAATTCCTTCGACCGTTTCGTCGCCGCCGCGATCGCGCGGGTCAGCAACGGGTGGAAGCCATCGAGCCCCATCAGCACGTCCAGCGCCGCTGCGGTAGTCCCGCCGGGGGAGGTGACGTTCTGGCGCAACGTCGCGCTGTCGAGATCCGAGCGATGCAGCAACTCGCCCGAGCCGGCCACGGTTTCGCGCGCGAGCTTCGTCGCCAGCGCTTCCGGCAATCCCGCCGCGACGCCGGCGCGTGCGAGTTCTTCCGCAAGCAGGAACACATAGGCAGGACCGGAGCCGGACACAGCCGTGACCGCATCCATCAGCGCTTCATCGTCGACCCATTCGACACTGCCGGTGGCGCGCAGCAATGCGTCCGCGACCGCGCGCTGTTCCGGCGCGACGCCCTGTGCGGCGACCGCCACCGTGATGCCGCGTCCAATAGCGGCTGGCGTGTTCGGCATGGCGCGGATCACCTTGCCGCCGCAGGCCTCCGCGAGGCCGGCAATGGTGGTGCCCGCCATGATCGAGACCACAAGCGTTGACGGGCCGACGAGGGCTTTGAGTTGCGGTCCGGCGTCGCGAAACATCTGCGGTTTTACGGCGACCACCAGGATGTCGGCACGGATGTCTTTCGTGTCCGGATTGAGCTTCACCCCACGCGCCGCGAAGCCGCGCGTCTCCTCGGACGGATGCGGTTCGATCACGATGACGCGCTTGGCGTTGAGCCCCTGCGCCAGCCAGCCGGACAGCATCGCGCCGCCCATCTTGCCCGCGCCCGCGAGCACGAGGGTGCCTTGGAAGTTTTTCAGCGCGTCGGAAGATGAGGCCATTGGAATAATCCTGCAAAGTCGTTTGCAGGATTTATAGTCGTCATGGCCGGGCTTGTCCCGGCCATCCACGCTCTAAACCGACGATCTCGAAAGAAGACGTGGATGCCCGGGGCATAGGCTAGCGGAAGCGACGCCGTTCTTCGAACGGCTACGCCCGGGCATGACGTCGATGGCCTTACGCCTCGCCGGCGGTATCGAACATCGCCGCCGTCATGGCTTCGGACGCGGTTTTGCCGGCCCAGGTCACGAATTGCAGCGCCGGATAGTAGCGCTCGCAGGCATGCAGCGCGCCTTCGAGCATCATTTCGCATTGCGCGGGGGTTGCGGTGATGCCGCCCGGCAGGATCAGCGCCTGCCGGTACATGACTGAGCCTGTGGCGAGCCAGACGTCGAAATGGCCGACCCACAATTGCTCGTTGATCGCGGCGATCAGGCGCTGCACTTCGCTGCGCCGCGCCTCCGGAATTTTCATGTCGAACGTGCAGGCCAGATGCAGTGCGTCGATCTCGCCCATCCAGGTGAAGGACAGCTGATAGTCTGTCCACTGTCCCTGGGTGAGGATGGTGATCTCGTCCTGGCCCGAGCGCTCGAACGACCAGTCGTTGGAGGAGGCGATCTCTTCGACAACCGAAAGCGGGCTGCTCCGCGAATCCGTTATGATGTCCAGATGGGACATGCTGCCTTCACCCTGAGTTGGCGTGGGATGTGAAACGCTGAACGAAACGCAAAGAACGAGCGATAACTGTCGCTGCAAGTTCTCCGTTTACGATCATGACGACCCGGTCTTCGTGTCGTGCGCCGCAACGGCAACCTTGTGACAAGATTGATCGGTGATTTGCGGAATCCGCGCAACGTCGTGCTGAATCCCGTCCACAGGCAAACGGTTAATTTTAAGACTCTTCAACAGATTAAGCGCGGCCAGCACACGCGGCGTCAGTTTCGTATCGCGCCGGGCAAATTCCTGAGTCCGCGCATGCGCTTATCGCACGCACGCTCACGCGGCAGCGATCATGCGCACGAGAACAAAACGGAATCGGATTCGCGGATAGCGAGTCGCGCGCAGGCATTGCGCGCGACGGACGAGCAAAAAATATTTTTGAAGTCGAAGAAATCAGTCGAACAGGCTCGACACTGATTCTTCGGACGCGGTGCGGCCGATGGCTTCGCCGATCAGGGACGCGATCGACAGCACGCGGATGTTGGCCGCCTTGCGCATCGCCTCGGTAGGCTGGATCGAGTCGGTGATGACCAGTTCCTTGAGCCGCGAGGAGGTGATGCGGGCCACCGCGCCGCCCGACAGCACGCCGTGGGTGATGTAGGCGTAGACGTCCTTCGCGCCGTTGGCGAGCAGGGCGTCGGCGGCGTTTACCAGCGTGCCGCCGGAGTCGACGATGTCGTCGACCAGAATGCAGGTGTAGCCGGCGACGTCGCCGATCACGTTCATGACTTCGGATTCACCGGCGCGCTCACGGCGCTTGTCGATGATGGCCAGCGGCGCGTTGATGCGTTTGGCAAGGCCGCGGGCGCGCACCACGCCGCCGACGTCCGGCGACACCACCATGACGTTGGTGAGGTCGAACTTCTCCTTGATGTCGCGCACCATGACCGGCGAGGCATAAAGGTTGTCGGTCGGAATATCGAAGAAGCCCTGGATCTGTCCGGCATGAAGATCGAGGGTCATCACGCGGTCGGCGCCGGCATGGGTGATGAGGTTGGCGACCAGCTTGGCGGAAATCGGCGTGCGCGGTCCGGCTTTGCGGTCCTGGCGGGCGTAACCAAAATACGGGATCACGGCGGTGATACGGCGCGCGGAGGCGCGGCGCAGCGCATCGGTGATGATAAGCAATTCCATCAGGTGGTCATTGGCGGGATATGAGGTCGACTGGATGATGAACACATCCGAGCCACGCACGTTTTCCTGAATCTCGACGAACACTTCCATGTCGGCGAAGCGGCGCACGCTCGCCTTCGTCATCGGCAGGTTGAGCCATGACGCGATCTCGGCGGCCAATTCGGGGTTCGAATTGCCGGCGACCAGCTTGATGGAGCCATTCTTAGCTGAAATTGCAGCCTCTCCTCGCGACGTGGGGGAAACGCTCTTCAACATATTAGCTGCTGCCTATGGAACCCGTTACCTGCGCTTTCGCAGGCGCGTGATAACAAGGACCGAACAAGGCTGGCAATACGGAGCCTCACGTTTTCCTGCAAAAACAGGTGTCTGGTCGCCTATGCATCCTTAATGGGCGCTGAAAGCCAGCGTCTGCATTTGTCCGGACGCCGTTTCAGGCCGATTTTCGTCGCTCTGCGCGATGGCGGGCCCTGAACGGGGGGCAGCCGGAGCGGGGTCGTCCGGCGCCGGGGCGCTGCCGCTGATGAGATTGTTGAGGCCGTTCAGTCCGGAAAGCGCGATTCGGCGCATCAATTGATCGTCGGCGACGGCCCAGGCATCGCGGCCGCCCTTGCCGGCGGGCTCTTCGCCGCTGAGGCGGATGGCGCGTTCCTGATCCCGGTCGTAGACGTCCCAGACCCAGGCGATCACGGTCTTGCCGCGCCGGACCTGAGCCGACAGATAACTGCGGATGCGGTAGGAGGCGGGGGCTTCGCGCGAGACGATGGTGAAGCTGCGGGCGGCGGATTCCGTCTCCAGCGCGCGCACCAGCCGGTCGAACACCTGCGGCGGCGGCCCGTCCACGGACTCGAAAGCAACGGTCGGCCCGAAAGACTGCCCGGTCGAGACCGTCATCGCGGCGCCACCGGCGCATCCGGATGTAACGCACAGCACGGCAAACAACGCCGGGAGCCGCAGGCGGCGCAGCGACATCCAGCGCATTGCGCGCAGTCCGGAACTCAAACGCGACGCCATCCCGAAAACCCCTGTCCCGCGGACATCTGACGCGCCGCTGGGCCGGATCGAGCGATACCGTTAAAATGCGTTAAGGTCTAGGGCGAGCTGGGTTTGAATGTGTCCGGCTCATTAAGGCTGCAGAGCTAGAATTGATTGACGTAGCTCACAATTGGCTTTTGCGGCACCGGAACATTCGGTAGAAGCCGCACGTAGATTTGGATGATTTTCACTAATGTCTTCTGATTTCGCCGCGGTAGCCGTTCCCGCGAAGCCTTACTGGCGTCGTCCTTTCGAACATTGGCTGAACGGCGTCGAGCGTGGCTGGGCGATTCCGGCCTTGCTGATCGGTTTTGTCGCGATCTGGATGGCGTTTCTGGTCATTGCCTATCAGGGTGGCGATCTTCATCCCGATGTTCTCGAAACATGGTCGATCGGACGTGTGTTCGCGTGGGGCAACCCAAAGCATCCGCCGCTGATGGGATGGATGGCCGCGGCCTGGTCGAGCGTCTTTCCGCTGACGGACTGGTCCTTTTATCTCCTCGCGATGGTGAATTCGGCCGTCGCACTATGGGCGGTCGACCTGACGAGCCGGCGTTTCGTGCGCGGCGATGGCCGGGCGATCATCCTGCTGCTGTTGCTGCTGCTGCCCGCCTACCAGTTTCATGCGCAGCGCTTTAATGCCAACACCGCTCTGCTGGCGACGTGGCCTTTGGCGACGTATTGCTTCCTGAGGTCGTTCGAGAGCCGTACCTTTCTCTGGGCTATCGCAGCGGGAGCAACGGCCGCGCTTGCGATGCTCGGAAAATACTACTCGGTCTTTTTGATCGCCGGATTCGCCGTCGCGGCCATCGCTCACCCCCAGCGCCGCGTTTACTTCCGGTCGGCCGCTCCGTGGGTCTCGGCATTGGCCGGTCTGGCGGTGCTCGGTCCACATCTGTGGTGGCTCGCAACCTCCGGGTCCGCGCCATTCGGATATGCGATGACGGCGCACGGCGGATTGCCACGCGAGATCGCAGTCAGGGAAGCCGGCATGTTTTTGCTGGGCATCGCCGCCTATCTGGCGCTGCCTGCTTTTGCGTGGATCCTGGTGATCAGGTCCAACCTGAGAAATTTCGCGCGGGATCTCACTAAGCTCGATTCCGGCCTGATCCTCTTGTTCTGGATTTTTGTTGCGACCACGCTGTTTCCGCCCATCGTTAGTATTGCGTTACAGACCGATCTGCCGCCGCTCTGGAATTTGCAGGCCTTGTTTCTCGTGGCAGTGGTGGCGGTCGGTGCGGCGAAATTCGCGATCGACCGCTTCGATTCAGTGAATCTCTCCGCGGGCGTGCTGATGTTTCTCCTCGCATGCGTCGCGGCTGCGCCGTTCCATGCACTCTATCGCAACACGAACGCCTTCGACCTCAACCGGAATTTTCTGAGCGCTGCGGCGCACGAAATGACCCGCCGCTGGCATCAGGAAACCGGTGAACCGTTCCTGGCGGTCAGCGGAGACGACAGCCTCGCCTTTGCCACCGCCTTCTACAGCCCGGATCATCCGTACTACAAGCGGCCGTTTCAGTATCAGTACACGTGGGGGCTTCCACGCCCGACGACGCTTGAAAAAGGCTGGGCTGCGATGTGTTTTGCCGACGATGTCATCTGTACGGGCTGGATGGATCGCGTTGCGGAAATTCCTGCCAAGGTCATACGCTCCGAATTTACCATCCAGGCGAGCTTGTGGGGTCGCCCCGGCGTCACGACAAGGATTTCAGCGATGATCGTGCCGCCCGTCACGACGCCGCCAGCCGAGCCGGCTTCCATTCACGACGACGGAAAGATCGAGGATTTTGGTGCAAGCCGCCGCCTTCCAGATCGCCGGACAGAGATGTTGCGTTAGCCTTCCAGCACAATGGCGTGGATGTTGCGGCCGTAGTCCGGTTCCTTGCGATGGGTCGTGCGGCGGTAGCTGAAAAAGCGTTCGTCCGCGTAGGTGTCGACGCCGATGTCTTCGATCATCAGGATGCCAGCGCGCTCCAGCCGCTGCCGGATATAGCCTGCAAGATCGAACATCGAATGATCCGCGCGGGATGACGGCACGAAGAAACGTGCATTGTCCTTGTCTGTTTCCGAGAAGCGCGCAACAAACTCCGCGCCAACCTCGTAGCTTGGCTGGCGGATCAGCGGGCCGATCGCAACGATGATGGACCCGCGCGAGGCGCCGAGGCTTTCCATCGCGGCAATCGTATTCTCCAGCACGCCGCCGATTGCGCCTTTCCAGCCGGAATGCGCCGCGCCGATCACGCGTGCCTGCGGATCGACAAACAAGATGGGTCCGCAGTCCGCCGCGGTGACGCCGAGCGCGAGGCCGGGAACCTTTGTGACCATTGCATCGGCGCGCGGGCGCGACGCCGTGTCCCACGGCGCAGTCGCAATCGCGACATCGGGCGAATGAATTTGGAACGCAGTCAGGAAACGCGCAGGCGTGACGCCGAGATATTCCGCCATGCGCCTACGGTTCTCCGTCACGTGCGCTGCGTCGTCGTCCGAACCGATGCCGCCGTTGAGGCTTGTATAGATGCCGCTGGAGACGCCGCCTTCGCGCGAGAAGAAGGCGTGGCGCAGGCCAGGGACGGCCGACAGCAGCGACGATGCGAAGGTCACGCTTTGACTCCGGCTGCCGGAACGTGATCGGACAATGCCGCCAGCGTCTCGATCGAGGGATGCGACACGCCGAGCACCTTGAACAACGAGCCCATGCCCTCGGGGCTCGGGCCGGTGAGGCGGCTCAGTCCGGCGGTGATGAGCTTCTGGCCGTCTTCGGTCGCGTTCTTCATCAGCGCCTGCGCGCGGTTTTCGATGCCAAGCCGGTTGAGGAACGCCCCTTGCTCGACCGCGCCATGGGCACGTGCGCCGACATCTTCCGCAGCGCGGGCGAGCGCCTGAAAATCCACATGCGCGGTGACGTCCGCAAGCCCGGCGTTCTTTAGCGGATTGGCGAATGCGTGCTTCGCCACCGCCTGAAAGGTGTCGCCGGCGTCGCTGCGCAGATGGCCGTAATCGATGATCAGCGCGGCGCCGCCCTGATCACGCAGGCGGCGGGCGATGGTCATGATCTCGTTATCCGGCCGCCATTCGAAAATCGCGCCGTTCGGCGCGGCGCGCACCACCGGCGGCAGCAGCACCTCGAAGCGCGGGATCGGATCCTTGGCGACGCCATAGGCGAGAATGTCGTCATCGATCTCGATGGTGCGTTCGTGCCATCCGTCGTCCTGCTTGACCGCCTGATGGATCGGCAGCGCGTCGAAGAATTCGTTGGCGAGGATGATCGCAGGCCCCTCGGGGACGTCGTCGATGCTGTCGTACCATTCCACATACGCGGCATCGGCCAGCTTCTCGCGCTGCTTCTCGCGCAGTGTGGGGCTCGCCTCGACCAGATGCACGCTGATCGCTTCGTGGAACGCCGGCAGAATCCGGACCGCGCGCAGCGCGTCTGCCATCATGGTGCCGCGGCCCGGTCCGAGTTCGATGAATTTGACTTCGTGGGGCATGCCCATCGCATTCCACACCGACGCCGCCCACAATCCCACCAGTTCGCCGAACATCTGGCTGACTTCGGGCGCGGTGATGAAATCGCCGCCGCGGCCGAGCGGATCGCGCTTGAGATAGTAGCCGTAGTCCGGATGCGTCAGGCAGAGCTGCATGTAGCGCGACACCGGCATCGGGCCGGATGTTGCGATCTGCTTCCGGATCATGGTTTCGAGCGGCGAATAATCGGGCACGGCGATCTTTCAAAGAAATCAGAATCGAATGTTCAATAAGACTCTACAATATTATGACGCTTTGGACGTCTGTTCACCGGTTGTGCGTGGATCGCGCCGCATTGCCGCGATCATGAATGCGAGTCCCGCGAGGATCATGGGAACCGACAGTAGCATTCCCATGGTCAGCCCGCCCCACAGGAATCCGAGCTGCGGATCGGGTTCGCGGAAAAATTCGCCCGTGATGCGCGCCACGCCGTACAGCGCCGCGAACGCGCCGATGATGAAGCCGGGCCGTTTCAGTGCGCCGCTTCTAATGAGCAGCGCCAGGATGATGAACAGCACGACGCCTTCGAGCCCAGCTTCGTAAAGCTGGCTCGGATGACGCGGCAGCGGGCCGCCGTTCGGGAATACCATCGCCCACGGCACGCTGGCGTCGGCGTGACGCCCCCACAACTCGCTGTTGATGAAATTCGCCAGGCGTCCGAGCAGCAGGCCGATCGGTCCGACCGCGCAGGTGACGTCGCCGAGCGACAAGACGGAAATATTACGCTTCCAGCCGAACAGCAGCACCGCGATCACGCAACCCATGAAACCGCCGTGGAACGACATGCCGCCGGTCCACAGCTTGAAGATTTCCATCGGATGCTGGGTGAAGAAACCGAGATTGTAGAACAGCACGTAGCCGGTACGTCCGCCGAGAATGATTCCCAGCGTCACCCACAGGATGAAATCGTCGAAATCCAACACTGTGAACGGGGCCTTGCCGCCCCAGAGCCGCTCGCTGCGGATGATCTTGCGGGCATAGAGCCAGCCCAGCACGATGCCACCGATATAGGCCAGCGCGTACCAGCGGATCGCGATGGGCCCGATGGCGATGGCGATGGGGTCGAAGACAGGGAAGGCGATGGTCAGCATGGGCAGGACGATTTCCGGCGGAGGTCCTTAATCATGGCGTGTCTTACATCTTGCGCCCCGGCGTGGCTATCACCATTGTCTTGACGAGGTTATATACGGCAATCGGCCCTCGGAGTTTGATGATGACGCAGACCAGCAACCGTTTCTTTGACGAGATCGCGCGCCTGATGAACGACGCCACGGGCGCCGCTCAGGGCGTGAAGCGCGAGGTGGAAACCGTTATGCGCAACCAGGCCGAGCGCATCCTGCGCGACCTCGATCTCGTCAAGCGCGAGGAATTCGAGGCGGTGAAGGACATGGCGCGCCTCGCCCGCGAGGAGAACGAGGCGCTGAAGACGCGCATCGCCGCGCTGGAGAAGAAGATCGGACCTGTCGCCGAGACGTGAGGCCGCTTTCCGGCGTTACGCGTATTGCGCGATGCCGTTGCCGAATGACCAGTTTTCCTTGGCAACTTCCACCAGATTGATGAAGACGTCCTCGCGGCGGATTTTGAGCTGCGCGTGCAGGTCGTCGGCGATGCGTTTGTAGAACGCCTTCTTCATATCCACCGTGCGCCCGCCGTTGAGCGTGATCTGGATGAAGACGATATCCTTGCTGTACTCGATACCGAGATAGCTCTTGGGATAATTCAGCTCTTCGGCCGCGTGCTCGGTGATGACCTGAAATTTGTCGTCCGCCGGCACATTGATCGTCTCGGTCATCGCCTTGTAGACGATTTCACCGATGGTCTTGCGGTGTTCGGGGGACTTGCCCTTGGCGAGATCGATACGAACGAATGGCATGGTGCGGATCCTTTCTTCCCGGCGTCAGATGCGCTTCAATGTGCGGGAGGAAGCGCAAAGCACAAGGCGCGCGGAACGCAAGGCTGACCCGCACCCGCTTTCGCAGATCAATCCATCTTGATGCCGGCGGTCTTGATGACCTTCTCCCACTTCGCCGTTTCAGCTGTCACGTAGTCCGCCATTTCCTGCGGCGTGCTTTGCAGCGGATCGATGCCGGCGGCGATCAGCTTCTGCTTGGTCTCGGGATCGTTGACCGCTTTCAGATACGCCTCGCGCAGTTTCGCGATGATGTCGGGTGAGACTTTCGCGGGCGCCGAGAAACCTTGCCAGGCCCATGCCTCGAAACCGGGAACGTCCGCTGCGACCGCCGGCACGCCGGGCAGTCCGTAGAATTCACCCGGCGAGCAAACAGCGATGGCCTTAATTCCCTTCAGGCTGAGCTGCGAGCGCGCGGTGGCGAAATCGACGAACATCATGCCGATCTGTCCGCCCGCGAGATCCTGCAGCGCCGGTCCCGCGCCCTTGTAGGGAACGTGGTTGAGCTTGAGGCCCGCCGACTGAGCAAACAGTTCCGCTGCCAGATGGAACGGCGAACCGACGCCTGCGCTCGCATAGTCGATGCTGCCCGGCGCCTTCTTCGCGGCGTCGATCAACTCCTTCACCAAGCCGACATTCAGTTTGTCGGTGTTGACGAGCAGCACGATCGCGAAGCGGCCGGTCAGCGAGATCGGTGCGAGGTCCTTTTGCGGATCGTAGTTCAGCTTCTGATAGAGGCTTCTGTTCGAGGCATAGGTCGAGGTATCGCCCAGCAGGACAGTATAGCCGTCAGGATCGGCCTTGGCCGCGGCCTCGGCTCCGATCTGCGTGCCGGCGCCCGGACGATTCTCCACCACGATCTGTTGGCCGAGGGTAGCGCTCATCGATGTCGCCGCAAGCCGCGCGAAGAAATCGGTGCCGCCGCCGGCGGCATAGGGAACGATCAGACGAACCGGCCGTGCCGGATACGCGGCCTGCGCGAAGGCCGGCGTAGTCAAACACGCAGGCGCGGCGAGGCCTGCACCAAGTGCTGCGGCGGCTGTCATCACAGAGCGGCGCGTCAAAGGAATCTCGAACGGCATTGCGGCTCCTCCCTGCGCTACCGATGCAAAGCCGGTGCGCGTCTTAATTAGTTGCAATTGCATCTAATCGTGGGAGGGCGGCAAAATCAATGGTGCCGCAACACCGAAGCGGCTGCTAGCTACAACCCCAATGCCACCGGGCGAAAGGCCTGCCGCAGCGCGCTGTCGAGCTTGCCGTCCATCAGTTCCATGATCCCGAAGGCTTGCTCCGGCGTCATCGCCGGCGTCTCGGCGTCGGGTTCGAGCAGCGTCGCGTAGGTGTCCACCAGCGTGATGATGCGGACGATGTCGCTGATATGCGAGCCCTGAAGGCCGTCGGGATAGCCGGTGCCGTCAAGCATTTCGTGATGATGCAACACGACGTCGAGCACTTCACCGGGAAACCCGCGCTGTTCCTTCAGCGCGTTGAAGCCGAGCCGCGTGTGCTGGGCGAGAATGTCGATGTCCTCGTCGGTTAGTTTGGTGTTTTTGTCGAGGATCGGCACCGGAATGTACGCCTTGCCCACATCATGCAGCAATGCGGCACGCGTCAGCCGGCGCTGGTCCTCGTCGCGCATGCCGAGATGCTGCGCGAAGGCGACGGCGTAGCCGGTGACATGCAGGGTGTGACGATAGCTCTTGTTGTGGTGCTTGTTGATGGCAACCAGCCACTGCCGCAGCGAACAGCGCTTCAGCGCGCGCAGGATCTGCGTCTCCGCTTGCATCACGTCGTCGATGGTCAGCGGAATTCCGGCAGGAAGCCGTCGGAAAATCTTAGACATCACGACCATCGCCGCGGTGACGCCGTTGCTCAGAATTCGTGCGTCAGCGGCGCTCTCGTCCTCCGGGGTTTCCGGAAACACATGGCGGATGCGGTGCAGGATGCTCGCCGGGTTGAGCGGCCGCTCGATCGTATCGGTCGCGCCGAGCGCCCAGGCCTGCGTCGGTCCGTGATGAAGCGAATCCGCCAGCACGAACAGCCGGGGCAGCGATTGATAGGCCTCGCCGATGAGCTTGCTGCGGACGCGCTGCACGATGGCGGCGGAGGTGAGGTCGATATCGATGATGACGCCGGCGAAATCGCTCGCCGGGTGATCGGGCAGGTCGTAGATCGAGATCGCTTCCACGCTTCCTGCATTTTGCAGAATGCGGGCGAGTTCTTCGCTTTGATCCTCGCAGTCAGATGCGAGCAGCAGACGTCTCGTCGTCTGCGGGAGTTCTGCCAGGGCAGCCATTTCGTCCTCTGCGGGGCGTTTGGTAGATATGCACCCCACACGTGTACCGGAAAACCGGTTCCCGACCCTTAACACCCATCGTTAACGGGCTCTTTAGAATCCGATCGCATTTGATCACGCTGCTTCATCGGCGCGGCGCCAGATCGGAAACGGATCTCGAAGTTTCGCCCACGCAGCCACATTCATCTCGTCCTTGCCGGTGGTCGCGACGAGGCATGAATCGAGCCGCCGCGTCAGTTCGGCGGTGTCCATGTCGGTGCCGATGAAGACGATCTCCTGCCGGCGATCGCCCCACACGTCAGACCAGTTTTTCGCGATGGCTGCGCGCCATTCCGGATGATCGGGCCAGCGCTCCTCCGGAATCGCGGCCCACCAGAATCCCATCGCCTCATTGCGCACGATGGCGCCGGCCTGGCTGAGTTCGCCGACCCATTGCGGGCGCGTCGCCAGCCAGTAGTGGCCCTTGGTGCGGATCACGCCCGGCCAACTCGACTGAATGAAGGCGTGAAACTTCTGCGGATCGAACGGCCGGCGCGCGCGATAGACGAAGTTCGTCACGCCGTATTCCTCAGTCTCCGGCACGTGGCTGGCGAAGCCGTACAATTCCTTGAACCAGACCGGATGCTGCTGCGCCTTCTCAAAATCGAAACGGCCGGTGTTGAGGATTTTGTCCAGCGGCACTTTTGAAAAGCTGCTCTCGATGATCTCAGCTTGAGGATTGAGCGCGATCAGAATGCGGCGCGCGGCCTCGCGCTGCGCGGGCGAGGCGTCGCCCATCTTGTTGAGCACGATGACGTCGGCAAACTCGATCTGGTCGACCAGAAGGTCGACCAGCGTGCGCTTGTCATCATCGCCGAGCGACTCGCCGCGATCGTGCAGGAAGTCGTGCGAGGCGTAATCCCGCAGCAGGTTCACCGCGTCCACGACGGTCACCATGGTGTCGAGCTTCGCTACGTCGCCGAGGCTTGCGCCGTCCTCGTCACGGAAATCGAAGGTGGCCGCGACTGGCAGCGGTTCGGAGATGCCGGTGGATTCGATCAGCAGGTAATCGAAACGACCATCACGGGCGAGGCGGCTGACTTCCTTGAGCAGGTCGTCGCGCAGCGTGCAGCAGATGCAGCCGTTGGTCATTTCGACCAGGGTCTCATCCGTCCGTGAGAGGTTCGCGCCGCCATTGCGAATGAGGTCGGCGTCAATGTTCACCTCGCTCATGTCGTTCACGATCACAGCAACCCGCAGACCCTGCCGGTTGTTCAGCACATGGTTCATCAGGGTCGTCTTCCCAGATCCGAGGAAGCCGGAGAGCACGGTGACGGGCAGTTTTTTCATGGGAATCGAACAGCCTTTTCAATGCGATGCGGGAGAGGCGACGGGGCGGCATCGGGTGGGTCCATTTATTGTTATGTTATAACATAACATTCAAAGCTCAGC
This sequence comes from Afipia sp., assembly GCA_051653085.1. Lineage (GTDB taxonomy): Bacteria > Pseudomonadota > Alphaproteobacteria > Rhizobiales > Xanthobacteraceae > Afipia. The sequence continues at coordinate 88,734 of JBOFVL010000048.1, forward strand.
CGAGGCAAGGTGGAGAGGCGCGGCGTGAGATTCCCGGCCGAAATTTCAAACGAAGAACCGGTCATCCTCATGAAGCGGGGATGATCGATCGCGTGCGGAAACGCGAAGTTTCACGCCCGAAACCGCCAATAAAATCCCGTCGTTTCCTTGTATTTTGGGCCCGTTGGGGCTAAGAACCCGCCACGCTTGCAGCCCCCGCACCCCTGGAGGCTTGCTGCTGCGTGAAACCGGGCCGCTTTGCGGCCCTTCACTTTTAAAGCTTAAGGAACTCAACAATGGCGACCGTCAAGGAATTGAAGGCGACCGCTCGTCCGAAGGCCGGCAAGGGGGCCGCCCGGGCTGAACGTCGCGCTGGCCGTATCCCGGCAGTGATCTATGGCAACAACCAGCCCCCGCTGACCATCTCGCTCGACGATGCTGAACTGCGCCTGCGCATTCAGGCCGGGCGTTTTCTGAC